>CAWKBH010000004.1:0-862820 GCA_963847795.1 uncultured Alphaproteobacteria bacterium | reverse complement strand
TTCGTTTGGCCCGCAATATCCGGGCGCGCAATTCGGACGGCGGACGCTTCGGGGTGAAAGCCCCTCGGTTCCGCGGTCAGCCGCCACCGCCGAGATAGGGGGTGGGGTCGACGCTGGTGGTGCCGCGGAAGACGTCGAACTGGAGCTCGGGCTTGTCGCGCGGCGCGACCTCGCCGAGCACCTGGCCGGTCTGCACCCGGTCGCCTTCCTTCACCCGCACGTCGGTCAGCGTCGAATAGGTGGTGATGAGGTCGTCCTTGTGGCGGACGAGCACGATGGTGCCGAGCCCGCCCAGCGCCTCGGAGACCAGCGCCACCTCGCCGGGCGCGGCGGCGTGGACGGCGGTCCCGGCCGGCACGTCGAAGCCGACGCCGTTGGGATTGGCGGGGTTGTAGCGCCGCGTCACGCTCCCGCTCACCGGCGGGCGAGCCGGCCGCCGGGCGGGGTGCGGTACTGGCCGAGGTTCGGCGACTCCGGGTCGACCGCGGCGGTGATGTCGGCCGGCAGCGGCGCGGCCGCGCTCGGCGGCGCCGCCACCGGCGTGCCCTCGCCGGGCTGGGTGTCGACGGTGCTGGAGATCTGGTTGGCGTCGCCGACGATCGGGATCAGGAGCTCCTGGTTCTCGCGGACCGCGAGATCGGGCCCGAGTCCGTTCCACGAGGCGAGCGCGGTGACCGAGACGCCGTAGAGCCGGGCGATCGAGTAGGCTGTCTCGCCGGCCTCGACCCGGTGCCGGACCGGGTCGATCAGCGGCTGGGTCTGGCCGTTCTGGAACGGATTGGCCGTTGGCGCCGCGGTGCCCCGCCGGCGGCGCCGTCGATCGCCGCGGAGGCCTGCTCGGGGGTCCAGCCCAGCGGCGGGGTGCTGACCGTTCCGTTGTCGAGCCCGGCCGCCGGGCGCGCCACGCTGTCGGGCAGGAGCAGCACCTCGCCGGCGCGGACGATGTAGTCGTCGGGCAAGGCGTTGCGCCGGGCGAGCGCCTCGGGGGTGGTTCCGACGCGGTTGGCGATCGACTGAGGCTTGTCGCCGTTGCGGGCGACGGCGACCTGGTAGGTCGCGTAGGTGATCACGCCGCGGCTGTCGGGCTGGGCGTTGAACCGCGGGATGTGGCGGAGTGGCAGTTCTTCTGCCGCCGCCGAAGGGGTTGGGCTTCAGGCCTGGCGCAACCGGCCGAGCGCGAGGGTCGCGGCGAGGTCAGGGGCAGGCCGACCGAGCGCCGTCGGCGTGCCGTCCCTTGCCTGGCTCATGACTGCTCTCCCTCATCGTTTCTTGCTGTCACCCACGGGTCAATCCAATACGTCCTGGGCCACCCCTTCGACAAGGGGAACGAACCGCACGGCCCCGAGGTCGGTGTATTCGAGCCCCGCTCGGTCTTGGCGATGCGGATCAGCGTCTGCACCGCGTTGCTCTGGCCGACCGGCAGCACCATGATGCCGCCCGGCCGGAGCTGGTCGATCAGCACCTGCGGCGGATCCTCCGCCGCGGCGGTCAGGATGATGCGGTCGAACGGCGCCTGCTCGGGCAGGCCCGAGCGAGCCGTCGGCGTGCACCACGGTGATGTTGTGCAGGCCGAGCCGCTGGAACAGCTCGCGCGTCCGCCGCGCCAGCCGCCGGTGCCGCTCGATGGTGTAGACCCGCCGCGCCAGCCGCGACAGGATCGCCGCCTGGTAGCCCGAGCCGGTGCCGATCTCGAGCACCTTGCAGCGCCGGGTCACCTCCAGCGCCTGGGTCATCAGCCCGACCACGGTCGGCTGGCTGATGGTCTGGCCGCAGGCGATCGGCAGCGGCACGTCCTCGAACGAGCGCTCCTGGAAGATGCCCTCGAGGAAGTCCACCCGCGGCGTCGCCTCCATCGCCTTCAGCACCTCGGCGTTGGTCACGCCCCGCGAGCGCAGGGAGAAGACGAACTGCATCTGCTGTTCGGCGGGGAGCATGGGCCCGAACCTCGCCCTATCCGAGCGCCTGCGCAAGCGGCGCGATGAGATCGTGCGCGGTGAGATCCGCGACCAGCGGCGTCACGGTGATGTAGCCGTCGTGGCATTCGCGCGAGTCCGACCCGGTCGCGGTGTCGGCGTTGCCGTGGCCGTGGGTGAGCCAGAGGAAGGTCCGCCCGTTCGGCGCCACGTGCTGCAGCACCCCGAAGGTCGGCTTGGCGCGATGGCCCTGGAAGGTGGCCCGGGTGCCGCGCACCTCGGCGGCGGCGACCGCGGGGAAATTCACGTTGTAAAAGACGCCGTAGGGCGCGAGCGGCCAGGCCGGGGCCTCGATCAGGCGCCGCAGCAGCCCGGCGCCGTGCGCGCGCGCCGCGGCATAGGGATCGCCGGTGCCGGCGCTCGCCGGCCCGTGGTACTGCGACAGCGCCACGGCGCGGACGCCGTGCAGCGCCGCCTCCATCGCCCCGCCGACGGTGCCGGAATAGAGCGTGTCCTCGGCGACGTTGTGTCCGCGGTTTACGCCCGAAAGCACCAGGTCGGGGGGGCCGTCCTTGAGGATCTCGTGCAGGCCGGCCAGCACGCAATCGGCGGGCGAGCCCTCGACGGCGAAGCGCCGCGCCTCCAGCCGTTCCAGCCGCATCGGCCGGACGTAGGAGACCGCGTGCGAGACCCCGGACTGCTCGAAGGCCGGTGCCACCACCCAGACCTCGCCGGACGGGCCGGCGATGTCGCGGGCGATCTCCTCGGCGACCTCGAGCCCCGGCGCGCTGATGCCGTCGTCGTTGGTGAGCAGGATGCGCATGCCGGTCCCTTCGTGCGTCACGCCCTTCTAGGCACATGGCGGCGCGCCGTCCAGCGACCGGCCGACGAAAGCGGGCATTTCGGCGCGGCTCGTGGCCTTGGGGCAGAAGTCGCGCGGATCGGAGGTCTTTCCGCGCAGGATGAGGCCCGTGGACCGCAAGAGCGGGGCGCCGGTGGCGCCCCGCGCGCCCGGAGCGCCAGCGCGGAGGGCGAGAGGCGTGCCGCGTCCCCGGAGCGTGCCATCCGGGCGCGGGTGCCCTGGCGGTCGCGCTTGCGCGACTGCCCCTGGGAGGGCAGTCGCGCCCGGATTTGGCGACGGCCAAATCCGGGGGGTCGGCGGAACGGGATCGCGTCATTGCGAACGGGGCGGAGATCGTTTCAGAAGCGGGCGACGACGCCGATGTAGTACCGGGTTTCGTGGTCGGGATCGGTGGTGTCGGTGGCGGTGCCGTCGGTCTGGCGGGCGATCTCGGGGGTGATGGTCAGCCATGGCCGCAGGTCGATGCGGGCGCCGATCCCGACCGAGCCGAGGTTCTCGCTGGTGGTTCCGTCGTGCTCCTCCGAGCGGTCGTAGGCGCGGCCGTAGTCGGTGAAGCCGTAGAGCTCGACCGCCTGCACCGCGCCGCCGAGCCTGGTCGCGGGCAGTTGCCGGCGCAGTTCGAGCCTTCCGCCCCAGCCCGAAGTCGCCCGTGGTGTTGCCCGGGGCGAAGCCGCGGCCGATCGTGGAGTTGCCGAGCGCGAAGCGCTCGGAATTGGGCAGGACCTGCGCGGCGAGCTGGCCGATGGCTTCGGCATAGAGCGACCAGTCGCCCCGGCCGAGGCGCTGCAGCCGCGACAGGGTCAGGGTTGCGAGGGTGAAGTCGGGATTGCCGGCAGCCGGGCCTTCCGCTTCGATCCGCGCCCCGCCGGCGTCGATCCCCTGGCGCAGGCCGGCGTCGATGAGCGTGACCCCGCCGAAGCGGTCGGCCACGTCCCAGCTGACCTGCGCGCGCAGCACCAGCAGCCGATCGGTGCTGTTCTCCGCGCTGCCGGCGAAGCCGGTCACGCTCTCGCTGTCCTGCCAGTCGAGCCCGACGCGTCCGTAGAGGTTCTGCGAGCGGGTGCGGATGAACGGCACCACCAGCCCGGCGCTGAGGTCGGTCTGGTTGGTGGTGACGGTGAGATCGGGCGACCCGCTCTTGGCGAGATCGGGTTCGCCGCGCGAGGCGTCGACCCTGAGCTCGAGCCGGCCGCCGTCGAGCAGCGATCCGGTGAGGAAGGGCAGCGGCAGGTCGAGCACCGCCTCGCCGTAGGCGAGCGAGGCCTGGTAGGGAGCGAAGGCCACCAGCCCGTCGAGCCGCTCGTTCTGGCCGAGCAGATTGTAGGCGCTTCCGCCCGCGCTCAGGGTCACCGGCCCGTAGAGCCGCGAGCCGCGGTTGTCGGCCGCGGCGAAGCCGGTGAACCGGTCGGGGTCGAGCGCCACGCCGAGATCCGCCGCCCCGAAGGTCGCGGCCGAAGGCTGCAGCAGGGTCTCGACCGAGCCGCCGAAGGTGTCGCGGGAGAGCAGCACGCTGCGTTCCAGGGTCTTGAGTTGCAGCGGCCGGTCGCTGGCGACCGGGGCGAAGAGCCGCGCCGCCGCGGCCTGCTGGCCCGGGGTGCCGCCCTCGATGCCGACCTGGTCGATGAAGCCCTCGATCACCTGCACCCGGACTGTGCCGTCCTCGATCGTCTGCGCCGGCAGCACCGCCTGGGAGAGGACATAGCCGCGGGCGCGGTAGGCGGCGGCGATGCGGTCGGCGAGCTCCCCGAGCGTTGCGAGCGTGACCGGCTGGCCGATCAGCGGCGCCCAGAGCGGCGCCAGATCGTCACGGCTGACCGCGGTGGCGCCTTCGAGGGTGACGCCTCGCAGCACGAACGAGGGTTCCTTGCCGGGGTTCTGCGGCGGCGCAACCGGCCCGGCCGGGCCCGGGCTGGCCGGCGGCTGGGGCCGCTCGGCGGGCAAAGGTTCGCGCGGCAGGTAGTCGGAGGCCGGCTGGGCCCCGGCAGCCAGCGCGGTAGCGGCCAGGAGCGCTGCGGCGAGGGCCAGGATTCGCCGGGTCACGGCGCCGCGCCGGCGGCTGCCGTCCAGTAGCTCTCGGTTATCGTGCGCCGGTCGCAGCCGGCGTCGGCGCCGCGCCCGACCGTGCCGCTGCAGGTCGCGTCGCGGTGTTCGGCCCCCGGCCCGCCCGCCGCCGGGACGAAGCCCTGGGTCGCGGCGCTGCCGGGCGGGGTCAGCTGCACGATCCGGCCGAGCGAATAGCTCAGGCCGAACGGGTTGGCCAGCGCCGGCGGCGCCTCGGTCACGGTGGTGCGGAAGCTGGCGTCGCCCGGCGTCAGCGGCGGCACGCCGCGCCGGAACTTCCTGACCCCCATTCCCACCGCGGTCGGACCGGCTGCGGTCGTCGGCGCCGTGCCGACACTGAACCGGCCGCCGACGAAGCTGATGGCGTAGTTGCCGCTGCTCAGCCCGCCGGGCGTGATCGTGTAGCTGCCGGCCGGGCTCGTCGGGGTGGCATCGGTGCGGAAGTCGAGGTGGCCGTCGAGGACGCCCGGGTCCTCGCCGAGCACGAAGCCGGCGAAGCGGGCGGAGAAGGCGGGGTCGGACCCGCCGTAGCGGCGGCGGCGTCGTTGGCGGTGACCGTCAGCGGTGCGGGGTCGATGCGCAGGCTGCCGGGGCGGAAGCTGATGGCGTAGTTGCCGCTGTTGAGGCCGCCGGGGGTGAGGTCGTAGCTGCCGACCGGGCTGGCCGCGGCGGCGGCGCTGGCGATGGCGAGGTGGCCGTCGAGGACGCCCGCGTCCTCGCCGAGCACGAAGCCGGCGAAGCGGGCGGAGAAGGCGGGGTCGGCGCCGCCGTAGCGGCGGGCGGCGTCGTTGGCGGTGACGGTGAGCGGTGCGGGGTCGATGCGCAGGCTGCCGGGGACGAAGCTGATGGCGTAGTTGCCGCTGTGGAGGCCGCCGGGGGTGAGGTCGTAGCTGCCGACCGGGCTGGCCGCGGCGGCGGCGCTGGCGATGGCGAGGTGGCCGTCGAGGACGCCCGCGTCCTCGCCGAGCACGAAGCCGGCGAAGCGGGCGGAGAAGGCGGGGTCGGACGCCGCCGTAGCGGCGGGTGGCGTCGTTGGCGGTGACGGTGAGCGGTGCGGGGTCGATGCGCAGGCTGCCGGGGAGGAAGCTGATGGCGTAGTTGCCGCTGTGGAGGCCGCCGGGGGTGAGGTCGTAGCTGCCGACCGGGCTGGCCGCGGCGGCGGCGCTGGCGATGGCGAGGTGGCCGTCGAGGACGCCCGCGTCCTCGCCGAGCACGAAGCCGGCGAAGCGGGCGGAGAAGGCGGGGTCGGACCCGCCGTAGCGGCGGGCGGCGTCGTTGGCGGTGACGGTGAGCGGTGCGGGGTCGATGGTCAGGCTGCCGGGGCGGAAGCTGATGGCGTAGTTGCCGCTGTGGAGGCCGCCGGGGGTGAGGTCGTAGCTGCCGACCGGGCTGGCCGCGGCGGCGGCGCTGGCGATGGCGAGGTGGCCGTCGAGGACGCCCGGGTCCTCGCCGAGGACGAAGCCGGCGAAGCGGGCGGAGAAGGCGGGGTCGGACCCGCCGTAGCGGCGGGCGGCGTCGTTGGCGGTGACGGTGAGCGGTGCGGGGTCGATGCGCAGGCTGCCGGGGACGAAGCTGATGGCGTAGTTGCCGCTGTGGAGGCCGCCGGGGGTGAGGTCGTAGCTGCCGACCGGGCTGGCCGCGGCGGCGGCGCTGGCGATGGCGAGGTGGCCGTCGAGGACGCCCGCGTCCTCGCCGAGCACGAAGCCGGCGAAGCGGGCGGAGAAGGCGGGGTCGGACCCGCCGTAGCGGCGGGCGGCGTCGTTGGCGGTGACGGTGAGCGGTGCGGGGTCGATGCGCAGGCTGCCGGGGACGAAGCTGATGGCGTAGTTGCCGCTGTGGAGGCCGCCGGGGGTGAGGTCGTAGCTGCCGACCGGGCTGGCCGCGGCGGCGGCGCTGGCGATGGCGAGGTGGCCGTCGAGGACGCCCGGGTCCTCGCCGAGGACGAAGCCGGCGAAGCGGGCGGAGAAGGCGGGGTCGGACCCGCCGTAGCGGCGGGCGGCGTCGTTGGCGGTGACGGTGAGCGGTGCGGGGTCGATGCGCAGGCTGCCGGGGACGAAGCTGATGGCGTAGTTGCCGTCGGGCACGGTCAGCCCCGAGGGAACGATCGCGTAGGCGCCGACCGGGCTCGCGGGGGTGGCGGTGGTGGCCAGGGTGAGGGCGCCGTCGAGCAGGGTGGCGTCGTCGCCGGGCAGGAAGCCCTCGATGCGGCCGGAGAACTCGGGATTGGCATCGCCGTAGCGGCGGGCGGCGTCGTTGCCGGTGACGGTCAGCGGCGCCGGGTCCACCGTGAGCCGCCCATTGACCAGCGTGAGCGCATAGCCCTGGCCGGAGGCGGTGGCGGTGACCCGGGTGGCGTAGCTGCCGACCGAGGCCTTCGCCGGGGTGCCCTGGCTGGTGACGTTGGGGCCGCTGGCGAGCGCCGTGGCGAGGCTGTCGCCGGGGCGCAGGCCGGCGGTGCCGTAGCCCGGCGTGGCGGCCGCGCCGTAGGTCTTGAGCAGGGTCTCGGCGGTCAGGGTCAGCGTCGGGCGCTCGCCGTAGACCACGCGGTTGCCGGCATAGCCGAGCAACGCCGGGGGGTTGGCGGCGAAGGTCCGGCCGTAGAGGTCGAAGCCGCTCGGACCGGGAAGCGGACCCGTAGGGCTGCCGAAGCTGTCGAGGTAGAGCAGCCAGCGACCGTCCGCAGCCGCGGCGGTGAGCGCGCCGACGCCGGCGGCGTTGTCGAAGCTGCGGCCGGCGGCGACCACCACCGCGTCGCCGTGGCCGGTCCCGGTGAGCCGGGCACCGACGTCGAGCCGAACCCGTTCCTGCGACACCAGCGTCACCTGCTCGGCGGCGATCGGCGCGGCGACCGAGACGCTGCCGGCGCCGGAGGTCGAGACCGTCAGCGGCACCGGGGAGCTGTAGGAGGAGGCCGCACCGCCCGGGGTCGCCGCCGCCAGCACGAAGTCCGCGCCGTCGGCGAGGCTGAAAAGCGGCCGGACCGTCGCGGTGATCGCGCCGGAGAGCCGCACGTCGCCGCCGTCCGAGATGCCGCTGCCCGCCTGGACCGCCCCGCGCCAGGTCTGGCGCGCAGCGTCGAGCGTCAGGTCGGCGCCGCCCAGTGCCACGATGCGCGCCTCTGCGCCCCCGGGCATGTTGCGCAGGTGGATTTCGTCGCCGCGGAGCGTCAGCGATCCGCCGGCGCCGGTGACCAGCTCGGCGAAGCTGTTGTCGCCCTTGCCGCCGAGGACGTCGATATGCGGCGCTGCAAGCGTCACCGCGCTGGAGCTGTCCTCGCTGCCGACGCGCACCCACTGGCCGTCATGGGTCGCGCCGCGCAGCACGATCTTCTCGCCGGCGGCGATGTCGACATCGCCGGAGTAGATCCGAGCAGGATGCCGCCGGCCGCCTCGTCCAGCCGGTGCAAAATCACCTTCCCGTCCGGAGCGCCGAGCGCCAGCGCTCCGGTCTCGGTCGCGACGGTGAGGCTGCCCGCCGCCTCGCGGTCGAGCTTGAGATCGCCGGTGAACGCCGACAGCGCGACCGCCGCCGCGCCGGTGCCGCGCACATCCGCCCCGACGGTCAGCGTGCGCCCGGCCTCGGCGCTGAAGTCGCCGTCGCGCGTGGTCACGCTGGCGTCGATCGCGATGTCGCGCTCGGCGCTGCAGCCGCAGGCTGCCGGCGCCGGTCCAGCTCAGCGGGCCGTCGACGGTGATGTCGCCCTGCATGTGCGATCCGGGCTGGACGGTGGTGACGGTGACGTCGCTGCCGGCGTTGAGCGCGTTCTGCAGCGCGATCCGGCTGATGCTGTAGGCGCCGGTGCCGACCGGCGGCGTCTGGGTGCCGCCGGCGATCGGCGGCGTGGCGCTGCCGTTGGCGATCAGGACGTCGCGCGGGTCGAGCAGCCACTGGCCGCCGGCGCCGGCGGAGACCGCGGCGAGCGGGCCGAGCGCGAGCGCGCCCGCGCCCGAGGTCTCGATGAAGCCGCCAGCGAGGGGACCCGTGGCGGAAATCGCGCCGTCGACCCGCGTCACCCCGTCCGACCAGGCGACGACGCTGCCGCCGCGGCCGGTCGCGCCGTCCGCGGCGATCCGCGCGCCGGCCGCGATCGCGAGCTCGCCGGCGCGGCGCAGGCTGCCGCCGCCCTGCCGGTCGCCGCCGAGCCGCACCGTTCCTCCGTCCTCGCCGCCGCTGGCGGAGATCCTGGCTTGCGGGCCGATCGCCAGCTTGCCGCCGGTCACGGTGACCTCGCCGCCGCGGCGGCCGCCCGAGGCGTCGAGGGTGCCCGAGATCCGCACCGCGCCGCTGCCGCGTCCGATCAGCTCGATCCGGCCGCCAGTGGCGCTGCCCGAGCGCGCCCGGATCACGCCGGTGGTGTTGATCGCAGCGTCGAGCGTGCGCGCCGCGTCGGCGGCGGTCAGCAGGACGCGGCCGGCCTCGATCCGGCCGCCGTTCACGACGCGTCCGGCCTCGCCCTCGACCGCGATGCGGACCATGCCGTCGCCGGCGAAGTCGATGGCGCTGTGGCTGCCGCCGGCCAGCAGCACCGTGCCCGCTCGGCCACGATCGCCCCGGCGTTCTCGACGTCGCTGCCGACGAGCCCGGCGAGGCCGGCCTCGCCGATGGTGATGGTGCCGCGGTTCACCACCCGCGCGCCGGCCCGTTCGCCGCCGCCGATCTCGAGCCTGCCGTCGCCGAGGAAGCGCGCGGCGTCGACCGCCTGGCTGGTCGCCACCAGCCCGCCGACGTCGATGCGCGCGGTTCCGGTGAAAAGGACGCCGGCGGCGTTCTCGATGATCACCTTGCCGGGGGCGCGGATCGCGCCCTCGATGATGCTGGGCCGGGCGGTCCGGACCCGGTTGAGCGTCGCCGCGTTGCGGCCCGGCTGGTCGAAGGTGACGCTGTCCGCCGCGGCCGACATCGAAGGCGCGCCAGTCGATCACGGCGCGCTGCGAGGTCTGCCGGATCGTGGTGGCGTGGGCGCTCTGGGTGATCCGCGCGGCGCCCCGGCTCACCACGCCGCCCTGCGGCCCCCCGGCCCGGGCGGCCTCCGCGCTCCACAGCGCCAGCAGGGAGACCCCGAGCAGCATGGCCCCGCGCGCCGGCCGCGGCATCCCGCGCTTCAGTAACGGTATCGCCACACGCATGTGAATGTCCGGAGAAACAACCTGGCGTTGTATCAGGCAAAATCGGCCTAAAATCAACCTAAAATTGACCTATACTCGTCCGGACGCCCGGGGTGGTCGCTTTAACCAACGATTTGAAGGAGATCTTCAGCAGGAGTTAGGACTTCGGCAACGGCGCCCGCCTAGCTTTCCCGATGACGTCGCGGTGGGGACCCGGCGTCGGGGTGGGGGTGAAGCATGGGGTACCTGTGGGGGACCGGCCGTGGCGCCTTTGGCACGCGGCTGGCGAGGTGGATCGCGACCGGGCTGGTGGTGACGCTGATGGCGGCCGGCCCCGCCTTCCAGATGCGCGCGGAAGCGCGGCTGCGGCCGCTGGACCAGCATGCGGTGGTGCTGAACGGCAATATCGTGGGATCGGCGTTCCTGATCGCCGACGGGGTCGCGGTGACCAACCGCCACGTGATCGGCGACCTGCCGCCCGGCGCGACCGTCACGTTGCTCGCGTCCGGACATGGCCGGGCCCGCGCCGAAGGCCGGGTGATCGCTTTGAGCCCGCGGATGGACCTGGCGCTGCTCGAGGTGCCGCATGGCTTCCTGCCCCAGGTCGCGGTCGAGTACGCGCCCGAGGTGGCCGGCCTGTCGGTGACCGCGGCCGGCATCGACGCCAGCGCCGGCAGCAGCGGGCCGCGGCTCGAGGTCGAGGGCGTGGTGCTCGATCCGCGCGAGGATATTCCCGCCTTCGGTCCGGGCCTGATCGCGCTGCTGCCCGGCGCCCGGCCGGGCTTCTCCGGCGGACCGCTCTTCGACGACCGCGGCCGGCTGGTCGGCATGGTCACCGCGATCCGTCCGAGCCCGGGCGGCGGCACGGTCGCGAGCGCCGGTCCCACGTCGGGCCACGCTGCGCCGACGGTCGAGGCCTTCGCGCTGCGGGCGGCCGAGTTGCGCGCCGAGGTCGTCCGTCTCCTGGACGAAGCCGGGTCCTGAACCCGCGGCGCGGGGACTTCCCGGCCGCTGCGATAAGGTGTCAGATGTCCCGGCCGCGCCGCAGCCGACGGCGCGGCCGCAGGAGACCCGGATGCCCACCGCCGCCGTCCGCTTCCGCGGCCCGCCGGTCCCGACCGCGCCGGTCGCGCGCGGCGGGAGGCGTGGTCTGCCAGCGGCATGAGTTCCGCCGGCCAGGAGGTCGCGGTCGTCGGCGCCGGCATCGGCGGCCTTGCCGCCGCGGTCGCCCTGGCCCGGCACGGCGCCCAAGTACTGGTGCTCGAGGAGGCGCCGGCGCTGACCGAGATCGGCGCCGGCATCCAGATCGCGCCGAACGGCGTCGCGGTGCTGGAGGCGCTGGGGCTGCGTGACGCCGCCGCGCCGTATGCCAGCCTGCCCGAGGCGGTCGAACTGCGGGACTACCGGCGCGGCCGCCCGGTGGCGCGGCTGCCGCTGGAACCAGCCCGCTACGGGCGGCCCTACTGGCAATTCCACCGCGCGGATCTGCTGGCGGTTCTCGCCGGCGCGGCGGTCGCGGCGGGGGTCGAACTGCGGCTCGGCGCCAGCGTCGTCGCGATCGAGGGTGCCGACGCGCGGGTCGTCGTGCGGACCGCGGACGGCGACCGGCACGGCGCCGCGGTCGCGATCGCCGCCGACGGACTGCGCTCGGGAACCCGCGCCCGGCACTTCGACGCCGCCCCGCCGCGCTTCACCGGCCACGCCGCCTGGCGCGGCCTCGTCGATGCCGGGCGCCTGCCCGGGGGCGCGGTTCGGCCGACGACCCGGGTAACCATGGGGCCTGGGCGGCACCTGGTGAGCTATCCGCTGCGCGGCGGCCGGCTGGTTAACCTGGTCGCCGTCGAGGAACGCGGCGCCTGGACCGCCGAGGGCTGGAGGACCGCCGACGACCCGGAGAACCTGCGGCGGGCCTTCGCCGGCTGGGGCGACGAGGCCGGGGCGCTGGTCGCCGCGGTCGAGGACTGCTTCCTCTGGGGCCTCTTCGACCATGCGCCGCTGGCGCGCTGGACGGCCGGGCGCCTGGCGCTGCTGGGCGACGCCTGCCACCCGATGCTGCCCTTTCTGGCCCAGGGTGCGACGATGGCGCTCGAGGATGCCTGGGTGCTGGCCGCCGCCCTCGACCGCGAGGCCGACCCCGCGCAGGGCCTCGCGGCCTATGCCGCCGCCCGCCTGCCGCGCGCCACGCGGGTGCAGCGGGCGGCGGCGCGCAGCGGCCGGCTCTACCACCTGCGCCCGGGGCTGCGCGAGGCCGCGCATCTCGGGGTTGGGGTGGTGTCCAGCGCTGGCGCCGGGCCTTCTCGCCGGCAGGTTCGACTGGCTGTTCGGTGCCGACGTCACCCGGCCGGAGCCGCCCTAGAACCCGTCCGCCAGGACTGCTACCAAGGCCCGCCGCGCACCCCCGGAGGTCCGATGCCCCTCGATCTGCAGATGGTCTCGTCCTTCCTGCAGGTCGTGATGATCGACCTGGTGCTGGCCGGCGACAATGCGGTCGTCATCGGCCTCGCCGCCGCCGGCGTGGCCCCGGAGCTGCGTCCCAAGGCGATCATGATCGGCATCGCCGCCGCCACGGTGATGCGGATCGGCTTCGCGCTGATCGCCTCGCGGCTGCTGGCCTTCACCGGCCTGCTGCTCGCGGGCGGGCTGCTGCTGCTCTGGGTGGCCTGGAAGATGTATTGCGAGCTCCGCGGCGCCCGGCGGGCCGAGCAGGCCGCCGCCGCGGCGGGAGCCACGCCCGGAGGCCGGGGCATGCCGCGCAAGAGCCTGCGCGATGCGGTGGTGCAGATCATCGTCGCGGACGTCTCGATGTCGCTCGACAACGTGCTGGCCGTGGCCGGGGCGGCGCAGAACCATCCCACTGCTTTGGTCTTCGGGCTGATCCTCTCGGTCGCGCTGATGGGCGTCGCCTCGGCCGGGATCGCGAAACTGCTCGAGCGGCACCGCTGGATCGCCTGGGCCGGGCTGCTGGTCATCCTGTATGTGGCGCTCGGGATGGTCTATGCCGGCATCGACGAGATCCTGGCCTGAGGTCAGCGGCGGACGCCAACCGCTTGGAATCTTGCGAAAACGCGGTCAGGGCACCAGCGTGACCCAGATCGGCACGTGGTCGGAGGGCTTCTCGCGGCTGCGGACCTCGGCGTCGATGCCGCAGGTCTCCAGGCGGTCGGCGGCCTGGGGGGTCAGGAGGACGTGGTCGATCCTGAGGCCCCAGTTCTTCTGCAGGGCGCCGGCCTGGTAGTCCCAGAAGGTGTAGAGGCCGGGGCTGCGGTCGACGGCGCGCAGCGCGTCGGTGAGGCCGAGGTTGACCAGGCGGCGGAAGGCGGCGCGGGTGGGGGGCAGGTAGAGGGCGTCGTCGGCCCAGACGGCGGGGTTCCAGCAGTCCTCGGCCTGGGGAATTACGTTGTAGTCGCCGAGGATTACGGCGGTTTCCTCGGCTGCGATCAGGGCCTCGGCGCGGGTCTGGAGGCGGTCCATCCAGGCGAGCTTGTAGTCGTATTTCGGCCCGGGCGCCGGGTTGCCGTTCGGCAGGTAGAGGCCGCAGATGCGGATGCCGGCGACGCTGGCCTCGATCCAGCGGGCCTGGTCGTCGGCGGGGTCGCCGGGCAGGCCGCGGGAGAGATCCTCGAGCGGGAGCTTCGAGAGGATCGCCACACCGTTGAAGCCTTTTTGTCCATGGGTTTCAAGGTTGTAGCCCATGTCCTCGATCTCGAGGCGCGGGAAGGCGTCGTCGGTGGACTTGATCTCCTGCAGCACCACCACGTCGGCGCCGGCGTCGCGCAGCCAGTCCAGGAAGGCCGGCAGGCGGGCCTTGATGCCGTTGATGTTGAAGGAGGCGATCTTCATGGGGCGCGACCCTAGGCAAGCCCGCCGGGGGCCGCAAGCGGCCATGCACAACCATGCACGGGCCATGCACAACGCATGCACCAACCATGCACATAGCGTTTCGGTCAGGTATTGCCGGCGGCGCCCGCTTCGCGCGCCCGCCACCTCGGGGCGAGGGCGTGGATCAGCGGGTTGGCGCTGGCCCCGTGCGCGAGAATGCTGAGGAGCACCGTGCAGACGATGGTGGCCTCGATGGTCTCGCCCCGGGGCAGGTCGGCGTCGAGGACCAGGACGCTGAAGACGACGCTGGCGAGGCCGCGGGGGCCGAACCAGCCGATGAACAGCCGGTCGGCCGCAGGCAGCGGGGTGCCGACGAGGCTGAGCGCCACCGGGAGCATGCGCACCACGGTGAGGCTCAGCACGGCGTAGAGGAGCACCCGCGGGGTGACGGCGTCCCAGGCATCGGAGACCACGATGGCGCCGAACACCACCCAGGTCAGCAGCGCCAGCGCGTCGCCGAGGCTTTCGGCGTCGCGGAGCAGCGCGTGGCGGCTGTCGGCGCGGCGGATGCCGAAGATCAGCCCGCCGGCGAAGCAGGCGATGAAGCCGCTGCCGCCGAGGTGCTGGGCCGAGGCGAAGCAGGCGATGGCCAGCGCCACGGCGGGCAGGCCGGTCCAGCTCTCGCCGACCCAGCCGGCGACGCTGGCGCGGCGGATCAGGTAGGCGGCGGGCACGGTCAGCGCGATGCCGACGAGCGAGGCCGATGCCGATCTCCTCCACCACGGTCGCGAGCACGTGGACGACGGGCTGGCGGGTGATCTCGACGCCCTGCGCGACCTCGAGCAGCAGGAGCACCAGCGGCACGCAGATGCCGTCGTTCAGACCGCTCTCGAAGTTGAGCGCCTCGCGGGTCGACACCGGCACCGCGGGGTTGGTGACGACTGGCTGGCCCAGATCGGCGTCGGTCGGGGCGAGGATGGCGGCGATGAGCGCGATCTCGACCAGCGTGAGCCCGGGGAAGAGCGCCCAGCCGAGCACGAAGCCGAGCAGGATGGTCAGCGGCAGGCCGATCAGCAGCAGCCGCCGGGGCAGGAACAGGCTGTGGCGGATGCCGGCCAGATCGGCGTTCGCCGCGTCGCAGAACAGCACGGCGGCCAGCGTGAGCTCGGCGAGGATGCGCACATGCTCGTGCGAGAGGCGGAGCGACAGGCTGCCGCTCACCGGTCCGAGCAGGAGCCCGGCGAACACGAACACGATCGGGCCGCTGAGCCAGGAGCGCTCGACCCGGCCGGAGACCAGCGCATAGAGCAGCGCGAAGATCGCGAGCAGCGCGGCGTTGAGATACATGCGCGTTCGACCTCGGTGCGGGACTGGACTGCCGCCGCCGGCGTCCGGTGCCGTCTGCGTCGAGATGGCGCCGTCACTTTGCCCGTACCCGGCGGCTATGCGGCCAGGAGGCGGGGGGCCGCGTCAGTCCCGAGGAGGATAGACTCCTTCCGATACGACGCAGTGCATCAGCGCGGAGCCGGGCTGGCCGTACGGGATCGGCTGGCCATCCCCCTGCTTGGCACGGAGGTCGGGCACGGCGAACGTGCTGACACCATCGCCGCCGTAGCTGGTGCCGTAGAGCGAGAAGAGAGCCGTATTCTGCGCGATCGGCAAGATCTGTCCGTCGGCGACGATGGTTCCGCGTGGGCAGAAGTTCGCGCCGGTGACGAGAACCTCGCCCATGTAGCCCGCGTCGTAATATTGAGCGGACGCATCTGACGCGAGGGTCGTGCCGACGGCAGCAATCGTCGCGAAAGCGAGTAACTTCATGCTGGTCCCCCGCAGCGTGAAATGCGCTCGCGAGTCTAGGCCCGGACGCTTCGTTTGTCTCCTGAATTCGCGACGGCGATCATGTGAACTCTGGCCAGCGGCGTGCGCGGCGTCGGGCCCGGGGCTCGGGCACTGGGGTGGTCATCGGGCGGTGGGAAATCCGCTTGGGCGCGCGGGGGACTGGGCCTAGACTGGGGCGTCACGGCCTGGGCGGAACGGCCGGACCAAAGAGAGGGGAGGATCGATATGGCCAAGGAGTTCGACGGCGGCTGTCAGCACGTCCACACGCATTCGGATCAGGGTCCGATCGACAATCACACCTGCCACTGCTCGGTGTGCAAGGCGGTGACCGGGCAGCCGACCACCCACGTGGTGTTCTTCCGGCACGGTGACGTGAAGGTCGACAACGAGGCGGGGCTGAAGCGCCAGCCGTTCAACGTGAAGAACCCCGACGGGCCGCTGGAGCTCTGCACCTGCCCGGAGTGCGGGGCGCCGATCATGCTGGACGACAAGATGGGGCGGATCAGGGCGATCGTGCCGAACCTGATGGGGTTCGACGATTTGTTTCCGGCCGCGACCTATCATGCATTCTACGATCCGGCGACCGGGGTGCCCCGGCCGCACGACGGGCTGCCGGTCTACGAGGGCTTCCGGCCGGATTTCACGATGCCCGCCCCTTCGTGAGTGGCTAACGCATTTGGCCCGAAATATCAGCTTCGTCCCCGCGCTGGTCCAGATCACGGAGGGTAGCGCCCGACCCGGCGTGCGAGAAGCGCCCGCCAGGGGGCGGGGCGGGCGCTGCCCGGGCTGAAGCCCGGGCGGGGAGGGCGCTGCCCTTCCGTGGGCGGATGCTGAGCTAAATGCGATTCCCCTGCCCCTGGTGACAGGCGCGCCCCGCGGGCCGGTTCAGGCACCGCTCGGCGCTTCAGATCGCGAAGCTGGTGCCGCAGCCGCAGCTGGAGGTGGCGTTGGGGTTGTGGATGACGAAGCGGGCGCCGATCAGCTCGTCGGCGAAGTCGATCTCGGCGTTGGCGAGGAAGGGTAGCGAGATCGGGTCGATCAGCACCCGGGCGCCGTCCTTTTCCAGGACCAGGTCGTCAGCGGCGGGATCGTCGAGCTTGATGTCATACTGAAAGCCCGAGCAGCCGCCGCCCTCGACGGCGACGCGCAGCGCCCGGGCGCCGCCGATCTCGTGCAGGCGGGCGAAGGCGCGGTCGGTGACGCGCGGCGGAATGGCGAGCTGCATCTTTAGGCCCTCGAACGGATGCGTTAAGGGGAAGGTAGGCGCGACGGCGCCGCCAGGCAAGGACCCCGGAGGGAACCCGGATGAGCGCAGCCTTCGCGACCCTGCCCGAGGCGAGCCGGGGCCGCCGCTGGCCGGAGGAGGTCTCGGCGCATCGCTCGCCGTTCCAGCGCGACCGCGACCGGATCATCCATTCCAGCGCCTTCCGGCGGCTGAAGCACAAGACCCAGGTCTTCGTCGAGCACGAGGGCGACTACTACCGCACCCGGCTGACCCACTCGGTCGAGGTGGCGCAGGTGGCGCGGACGCTGGCGCGGGTGCTCGAGCTGAACGAGGAGCTGGCCGAGGCGGTGGCGCTGGCGCACGACCTGGGCCATCCGCCGTTCGGGCATACCGGCGAGGAGGCGCTGCACGGGCTGATGGCGCCGTTCGGCGGGTTCGACCACAACGCGCAGGCGATCAAGATCGTGACCCGGCTGGAGGCGCACTATGCCGAGTTCGACGGGCTGAACCTGACCTGGGAGACGCTGGAGGGCATCGCCAAGCACAACGGGCCGGTGACCGGCGAGGTGCCGTTCGCGCTGGCGGAATACGACGCGGTGCACGACCTGGAGCTCGACACCCACGCCAGCGCCGAGGCGCAGGTGGCGGCGATCGCCGACGACATCGCCTACAACAACCACGACCTGGCGGACGGGCTCAGGGCCGGGCTGTTCACGCTGGAGGACCTGCGCCAGCTGCCGCTGATCGGGCCGTGCATCGCCGCGGTCGACGCGCGCTGGCCGGGGCTGGAGCCGGCGCGGCGCGAGCACGAGGCGCTGCGGCGGTTCTTCGGGCTGCTGGTCGAGGACGTGCTGGCCACCAGCCGGGCGCGGATCGCGGCGGCGGCGCCGCGGAGTGCGGAGGACATCCGGCGGCTCGGCGCCCCGGTGATCCGGTTCTCGGACGCGACCTTCGCCGAGCTGAAGGAGATCCGGGCCTTCCTCTATGTGCGGATGTACCGGCACTGGGCGGTGCAGCGGATGCGGCGCAAGGCGCGGCGGGTGGTGGAGGAGCTGTTCGCCACCTTCGCCGAGGCGCCGGAGCTGATGCCGGCGGAGTGGAACGCCTGCGCGGCGCTCGACGCCACGGCGCGGGCGCGGGTGGTGGCGGACTACATCGCCGGCATGACCGACCGCTTCGCGCTGCAGGAGCACCGCAAGCTGACCGACCCGATGGTGAAGGGCTGAAGGCCGGCGCTTGCCAGCGGACGGCGGGGCGGGGTATCAGGCGGCGCGGGCGATTAGCTCAGTCGGTAGAGCGCCTCGTTTACACCGAGGATGTCGGCGGTTCGAGTCCGTCATCGCCCACCACGGCCGTCAGTCGCGCTTGGCCCCGCCCATGCGCGCGAAGGCGTCGAACATCTGCTCGAAGCCCTTCATGTTCGCGGGGAGCCAGAGCTTCAGCATCTCGGCGGGCTCCATCGCCTTGAGGTTCGCGGTCATGCGCTCCTCGATGTCCTGCATCAGGTGCTCCTGCATCGGCTTGCACGTCCGGCAGCCCGAGGAAGGCGCGGGCCTCCTCGGGGGTGCAGTCGATGTCGACGGTGATCTTCACCGTCAGAACTTGTAGGTGATGCCGAGGAGCGGGCCCTGGATGTTGATGTCGAGCGCGGCGCGGTCGGTCACCTGCTTCTGGATCGACACGTAGCGGTAGCCGATCGTGCCCTGCCAGCTGGTCGGTGAAGGCGTAGTTGGCGCCGCCGTAGAGCTCCCAGCTCAGGTCGGAGCTGCCGTCGAAGCCGCCGACGTCGGCGAAGCCCGCGACCGACCAGCGCTCGCTGAGCGGCATGCCGCCGCGGACGCCGATGATGCCGTCGGTCCAGTCGAGGCTCTTCTGTCAGGTCGGCGGCGCCGAGGTTGGCGGTGCTGAGCTTGAAGTCGAGGCTGGTGTTGAAGTAGCGGACGCCGCCGTAGACGTCGACGAAGGAGCGGTCGGCGTCGTAGACCCGGTAGGTGGCCGCGGCGGTGTAGAAGCCGAGCTTGGTCTTCGAGGTCGGTCTTGACGCGGTTCTGGACCCATTCGCCATCGGTGCTGAGGTCGGCATAGACCGCGTCGAGCAGGATGCCGAAGCGTGTCCTTCTGGAAGACCGCCGCGCCCATGAAGGCCATGTCGAGGGCGGAGAGCACGTCCGAGGTCGAGAGGTCGATCGAGCGGCTGGCCGTCGGGTCCCTGCTGGGAGCCGTTGATCGTCGGGACCCAGAGGTAGAGCGTGGCCTGGCCGGACCAGCCCTGGGTCCAGTCGGCGACCTGCGCCGAAGCGGCGGAGGGGGCCAGGCCCAGCAGGGCGAGCCCCGCCGCGCAGAACAGCCCTGAGGTGGTAGCGCGCATGACAGTCTTCCCGTGAAAAAATCTCGCGTCCAGAGAGGCGGTCTCGCGGCGAGATCTGTCAACGTCCTTCGCGTCGCGGCGGGATTTCTCTCCGGCGGTCGTGTCGGTTCGGTGCCACCCCGGACGCGGCGCGCTCAGTAGTCCGTCGGCGCGCCGCCCTCGCGCTTGCGGCGGGCGACGAAGTCGGCGAGTTCGTCGCGGACGGCGTCGTCCATCGGCGGCGGCTGGTACTCGGCCAGGATCGCCTTCCAGACCCGGTTGGCGCGCTGCTCGGTGGTGAGCGCCCCGGCCTCGGCCCAGGCCTCGTAGTTGCGCCAGTCGCTGAGGAACGGCGCGTAGAAGGCCGAGGTGTAACGGCTTTGCGTGTGGTCGGCGCCGAAGAAGTGGCCGTGCGGGCCGACCTCGGCGATGGCCTCGGTCGCCAGCGCGCTCGGGGCTCGGTGTCGGTGAGCGCCGGCTCGAAGTAGCGCTGGATCTGCTGCAGCACCTCGCAGTCCATCACGAACTTCTCGTAGGAGGCGATCAGCCCGCCCTCGAGCCAGCCGGCGGCGTGGTAGACGAGGTTGACGCCGGACTGCACCGCCGCCCAGAGCGAGTTCAGGCTCTCCCACATCGCCTGGCCGTCGGGGGCGTTGGAGGCGCAGGCGTTGGAGGCGCGCAGCGGCAGGCCGTAGAAGCGGGCCATCTGGCCGGTCATCTGGGTGGCGCGCATGTATTCGGGCGTGCCGAAGGCCGGGGCGCCGGACTTCATGTCGACGTTCGAGGTGAAGGTGCCGATCATGCAGGCGACGCCGGGGCTCACCACCTGCAGGAGCGCGATCGCGGCCAGCGCCTCGGCGATCGACTGCACCACCGCGCCGGCCATGGTGACCGGGCGCCATGGCGCCGGCGAGGGTGAAGGGGGTGACGATCACCGGCTGGCCGCGGCGGGCGAAGCGCATGGCGCCGTCGAGCATCGGCCAGTCGTGCTTGAGCGGGCTCGAGGAGTTGATGTTGGTGAAGAGGCGGGGCTGGCTCTCGAACTCGGCCTCCGGCAGGCCCGAGGCGATGCGGGCCATCGCGATCACGTCCTCGACCCGCTCGGGGCCGAGGCTGTAGGCGTGCACCACCTTGTCGGTGAGGGTGAGCTTCTCGAAGAGGCAGTCGAGGTGGCGGACCGAGGCGTGGATGTCCACGGGCTCCACCGGGTAGCCGCCGGCGACGTGGATGCAGTTGAAGTACTGGGTGAGCCGGATGAAGTTCTGGAAGTCCTCGAAGTTGCCCACCCGGCGGCCGCGGTCGAGATCCATGCAGTTCGGCGGCGAGGAGACGTTGACGAAGCACATGTGCCCGCCGCCCATGGTCACCCGCCGCTCGGGGTTGCGCGGGGTGATGTCGAACTGCGCGCGGCGCCCGGGCCACCTGCTCCATCACGAAGCCGCGGTCCATCCGCACGGTGTCGCCCTCGATGCGGCAGCCCGCGCCCGCCAGGTAGTCGCGGGCCTCGGGGTTCAGGAACTCGATGCCGGTTTCCTCGAGCACCCGCATCGCCGCGTCGTGGATCGCGGCGACGCCTTCGGGCGGCAGCGGCTCGGTGGGCCGGTCGGGGTTGAGCGGGATGCGCCAGGGCATCTGCCGGATCGCCTGGGCGGCCTCGCTGCGCGCGTGGCCGGCGTGGCCGCCGCTGCGGATCCTCCTGCGCTCCGACATGGCCGACGGACCTCCCGATGCGCAACCATGCATATCGTGTCCGCATAGTAAACGCGGGAAGCGAGACGGAGGCGAGAATGCGTCACACCGGAGGATGCCGCTGCGGGGCGGTGCGCTACGCGGTCGAGGGGCCGCCGGAGGTGGTGGGGCTCTGCCACTGCGCAGACTGCCGCAAGGAGACCGGCGGGCTGTACCTCGCCTATGCCGACTGGCCGATCGAACGCTTCTCGGTGGAGGGGCGCTTCGAGACCTGGGGCGGCCGGAGCTTCTGCCCGGTCTGCGGGTCGCGGCTGTTCCATCTGGACGAGACGCAGGCGGAGATCCTGATGGGCTCGCTTGACGCGGCTCCGGCGGGGCTGAAGCCGTCACGCGAGATCTGGGTGAAGCGGCGGGAGCCGTGGCTGGCGGCGGTCGAGGGGGCCGAGCAGTTCCGCGAGGACGGCCCCTGAGGCGAGCGCGCCGGGTCCTGCGACCAGTGGCTCCCCGCGGGGCGCGGTGCTAGGATCCTCGCGACGGGTCCGGAACCGGGAGGCCGACGAGCCATGAAGGAGAAGCGGGGCCATGCTCGCGGGTCAAGATCGCTCGGAGCCGGGGCCCTCGGGGCGGGAGCGCTCGGGGGGAGCGCCATCGGGACGGCGGCGGTCGGGGCGCTGGCGCTGGGCGCCATAGCGGTTGGCGCGGTCGCGATCGGGCGACTGGCGGTGCGCCGCGCGCGGATCCGCAACCTGGTGATCGATGAGCTCGTGGTCCGACGGCTGCGCGTTCTGGATCCGGAATGGCCGGGGTTGCCGACTGACGGGACGCCCGTGATCGAACCGCCCGGCGGCCGGAAGCCGAGGCGGTCGCTCCCGCGGGCCGACTGATACGAGGCGGCTTCCGCCCGAGCGGTTCGCAATGACGCGATCAGGTTCCGTCCCGCCGGATTTGTCCCCAGGCAAATCCGGCCGCGACTGCCCTCCCAGGGGGCAGTCGCGCAAGCGCGACCGCCAGGACAGCCGCGCCCGGATGGCACGCTCCGGTGGACGCGGCACGCCTCTCGCCCTCCGCGCTGGCGCTCCGGGCGAGCGGACCGCGCGGCGCGCCACCGGCGCCCCGCTCTTGCGGTCCGCGGCGCCTCATCCTGCGCGGCCGCGAAGCGATCAGCCGGAGACAGTAGTGGAGCGCGGCGCGGAAGGGCCTTCGGCCGCCCCGCCGCCGAGCGCCCGCAGGGCGTTCAGGATCACCGCCACGTCGATCGCCTCCTGCAACAGCGCCCCCTGCACCGGGGTGATCAGCCCCCAGGCCGCACCGAGCATCCCCGCCACCGACAGGCCGATGCCCGCGACGACGCTCTCCAGCGCGATCCGCCGCGACCGCCGCGCGATCCTGAGGCCGGGCAGGATGCGGTCGAGCCGGTCGACCAGCAGCACCACGTCCGCGGCCTCGGCCGCCGCCGCCGCGCCGCGCGCGCCCATGGCGACCCCGATATCCGCCGCCGCCAGCGCCGGCGCGTCGTTGACCCCGTCGCCGACCATCATCACCGGCCCGAACTTGCGCTCGGCCAGCACCAGCATCACCTTCGCCTCCGGCGTCAGCTCCGCCCGCACCGCGTCGAACGCCAGCCCCGCGGTGATCTCTGCCGCGACGTCCTGCCGGTCGCCGGTCGCCAGCACCAGCCGCCCGATCCCCGCGCCCCGCAGCTCCGCCAGCAGTCCGGCGGTGCCCGCGCGCAGGGCATCGCTCAGCACCAGTTCGCCGGCCGGGACGCCGTCCACCCCCACGGCCACGACGATCGACCCGGCATCGGCGGTCGTCGAGCTGTCCGCGATACCGAGCCGCGCCGCCACGTACCGCCGCCCGCCGACCACCACCGCCCGCCCGTCCACGCGTCCCTCGACCCCTTCGCCGGCGCTCTCGACGACGCCCTCGGGGACCGCCAGGGCCAGCCCGGCAGCACGGGCCGCCTCCACCACGGTGCGGGCCACCGTGTGCTTGGAGGCCTGGTCCAGCGACGCCGCCAGCCGCAGCAGCTCCGCCGCCGCGAAGCCCTCGCGCACCCGCGTCGCCGCCAGCCGCGGCCGCCCGTCGGTCAGCGTGCCGGTCTTGTCCAGCACCAGCACCGCCACCCGCGCCATCGCCTCCAGCGGCCGCGCGCCCTTGATCAGGATGCCCTGCCGCGCCGCCCGCGACAGCCCGGCGACCAGGGCGACCGGCACCGCCAGGATCAGCGGGCAGGGCGTCGCCACCACCAGCACCGCCACCATCCGCACCGGATCGCCGGTCAGCGCCCAGGCCGCCCCAGCGATCAGCAGCGTCAGCCCGAGGAACCAGATCGCGAACCGGTCCGCCAGCCGCACCATCGGCGCCTTCGACCGTCCGGCCTGCTCGACCAGCCGCACGATCCCGGCGAAGGTGCTCTCCGCCGCGGGGCGGACGGCGGTCAGGTCGAAGGCGTCGCCGACGTTCACCGGCCCGCTCATCACCGCGGCGCCGGGCGCATGCCGCACCGGCAGCGCCTCGCCGGTCAGCGCCGATTCGTCCAGCGTCGCCGTCCCCTCCGCGGTCCCGTCCACCGGGACCACGTCCCCCTGCCGGATCAGCAGCCGGTCGCCGGGCGCGATGACCTCGAGGTCCACCTCCTCGAGCCCGCCGTCGCGGTGGCGCATCGCCGTCCGCGGCGCGCGCGCCAGCAGCGCGGTCATCTCGCGCCGCGCCCGCCGCTCGGCAAAGAGCTCCAGGTACTGCCCGCCGGCATACATCAGCGCCACCACGGCCGCCGCCAGGGTCTCGCCGAAGGCCAGCGCTGCGGTCATCGACAGCGCCGCCACGATGTCGAGCCCGAGATCGCCGCGCCGCAGGCTGGTGACGATCTCCGCCAGCAGCGCCGCCAGCACCGGCAGCGTCGCCGCCGCCCACAACCGCTCGGCCCAGCCCGGCGCTCCCGCCAGCCGCGCGGCGATGCCCGCCGCCAGCCCCGCCGCCGCGATCGCGACGAGGTAGGGCCGCACCGCGTGCTGCATGCCGTCGAAGGTCATGCCGGCGCCTGTGCGGCTGCCCGGCCGTGCGCCCGCAGCCGCAGCAGCAATGCGACCGCGACCACCCCGGCGGCGAGGAACCAGGTGAGGTCGCCCAGCACTTCCGCCAGGCCGACGACGCTGCGGCCGAAGGCCGCGCCGAGGCCGACGTAGAGCGCCACCCACACCGCCTCGCCCAGCACCTCCGGGACGCTGAACCGCAACCAGGGCATGCCGATGGTCCCGCTCGCCAGGTTCACCGCCGGGCCGAGGGGCGACACTAGCCAGCGGCTCAGGAACACCGCCAGCACCCCGCGCCGCTCGGAGAACACCGCCGCGGCGCCCAGCGCCGACCGCATCGCGCCGTGGCTCGAGAGCGCATCCATCGCCCGGCCGCCGAGGCCAACCCCGAGCCAGTAGCCCGCCTGGTCGCCGGCCACCGCGCCGCCGAGCCCGGCCGCAACCGCGGTCGACAGCGCCATCTCGCCGCCGGCCACGAACGCGCCCGACGCCAGCAGGGCGAGCGAGCCCGGGATCGGGACGCCGAAACAGCTGAGACCCGCGGCCAGAAACAACGCCAGCCCGCCGTAGACCGGGATGAGCTCGAGCAGCGTCCCGATCACGGCGCAGCGCTCCGGCGCGCCTGTGCCGCGGCGATGGCGGCGCGCAGCGTCTCCTCCACCTCTGCCTCGGGTCGACCCGACTGGCGCGCGAGATCGGCCAGCGTCCGTCGCCGCGCCAGCTCGGGTGCCACGCCCAGCGCCTGCGCCAGATCCTCCGGTTCGACCCGCCAGGACTGCGCCACGTAGCCGAGGGTCATCCATTCGGCCAGCGCCGCCTCGCGATGCCGGCTCCAGTAGAGCGCGTGGACCCCCAGCCGGACGCCGAAGGCCAGCGTCAGCACCGCCGCCAGCGCGAACGCCAGCACGGTTCCCCGGTGCAGGCGCCAGAGGTGCGCCATGCGCGACGTCACCGCGCGACCCGGCGGCAGCCGCGGCAGACCGTTCCATCGTCGCGCAGAGAGGAATCATTCGTGCCCATCCCACGGGACAATCGCCTGCTGCCGGCAGCGGTGCCTTGACCTCGCGCAATATCCGCCACGGACGAAAGGGTGTCCCGCAACCGCGGATCTCCGCTATCTTGCCCGGAGAATCGGGGGAGATCGCATGAGCAGCAAGGGCACCGGATTCTCGATCGGCATCGAGGAAGAATACCTGCTCGTCGATCCCGAGACCCGCTCGCTCGCGAGCCGGCAGCCGCCGGAGTTCATGGCCCGCTGCAAGGAGCTGCTCGGCGGCCGCGTCACCCACGAGTTCCTGCAAAGCCAGGTCGAGATCGGCACCGGGGTCTGCGCCACCATCGGCGAGGCCCGCGCCGAGCTGCTCGAGCTGCGGCGCACCGATCGCCGCCACGGCGCGGGAGTTCGGGATGCGGATGATCGCCGCCTCGACCCACCCCTGGGCGCACTGGAGCCAGCAGGTCCCCGTCGACATGGACCGCTACCGCATCCTCGGCGCCGAGCACCGCACCCTGGCCCGGCGCATGGCGATCTGCGGCATGCACGTCCACGCCGGCATCGAGGACCCCGACCTGCGCGTCGACCTGATGAGCCAGGTCAGCTACTTCATGCCGCACCTCCTGGCGCTGTCGTCGTCCTCGCCGTTCTGGGAGGGCCACGACACCGGGCTCAAGGCCTTCCGGCCGATCATCATCGGCGACCTGCCGCGCTCCGGGCTGCCCGAGATCTTCGAGAGCTGGAACGACTGGCAGGAGCTCCTGCAGGTGCTGGCCGAGACCGGCATGGTCACCGACCCCTCGAAGATCTGGTGGGACCTGCGCCCTTCGGCCAAGCACCCGACGCTGGAGATCCGGATCTGCGACATCTGCACCTGGGCCGAGGACGGGCTGACCATCGCCGCGCTCTACCAGTCGATCCTGACCTTCCTCGCGCATCTCAAGTCCAACAACCAGCGCTGGCGGCACTACCGGCGCATCCTGATCCTGGAGAACAAGTGGCGCGCCCAGCGCTACGGAGTCGAGGCGCAGATGGCCGACTTCGGCAAGCGGGTGCTGGTGCCGTTCCCCGACCTGGTCGACGAGATGGTCGAGATCCTGCGCCCGCACGCCGAGGCGCTCGACTGCGTCGCCGAGGTCGAGCACGCCCGCACCATGGCCCGCCGCGGCACCAGCGCCGATCACCAGCTCCGGGTCTACAACGCTGCGCTCGCCGAGGGCACGCCCGACCACGACGCGCAGGTCGCCGTGGTCGACTGGCTGATTGCGCAGTCGGTAAACCCTGACGGCCCGCCGCCGGCCTGATACCGCCTCCGGCTGATCGCTTCGGGGCCGTGCAGGATGAGCGCCGCGGATCGCAAGAGCGGGGCGCCAGTGGCGCCCCGCTTGATCCGCTCGCCCGGAGCGCCAGCGCGGAGGGCGAGAGGCGTGCCGCGACCCGGAGCGTGCCATCCGGGCGCGGCTGCCCTGGCGGTCGCGCTTGCGCGACTGCCCCTGGGAGGGCAGTCGCGGCCGGATTTGCCGACGGCCAAATCCGGCAGGCGGAACCGGATCGCGTCATTGCGAACCGATCGCCGGAGGCTGCCTCACCCGCGCAAATTGCCCGAAGCAATCAAACCGGCGACTGCCACGGGCGCGCATGCGCTCGGTCAGTGCGCGCGGACCTTCACCCGCTCGCCGATCTCGTTCAGGATCCGGCGGAGCTCGTCGTAGTCCGGATGCCGGACCCGCATCCAGGCATTGGCCATGTAGCCCGCCGCCACCTGCTGCGTCGGGCTGCCCGGCGCGGGGAAGTAGCTGCCGACCACGAAGTCGCCGTAGCGGTGGAAGATCTCCTCGGCGCCTTCATAGCCCGCGATCCGGCCGTCCTGGTCGGGGCGCAGCGCGATGATGCCGCAGGCGAAGCGCCGCGAGGGCGCGCGGTCGGTGACGCCGTGGCAGACCGCCAGCGCCCATTCGCGGTAGAGGTCGAACTCGTTGCCGGCGCAGTAGCTGTCCCACTGGCCGACGCCGGGCGGGCGGCAGCCGATCTCGGAGAAGCGCAGGCCGCGGGGGCCGAAGAACCACTCCATGTGGGTGGCGGCGGTGCCGATGCCGAGGGCATCGCTGACCCGCCGGCCCATCTCGCGGATCTCGCCGTAACCTTCGGCGTCGACCCGGTTGGTGGCGACGATCTGCGGCGAGATCCAGCGGGTGCGCATCGCCTCGAGCACGTTGGGGTAGTAGTGGCTGACGAAGTCGTGCGCGGCGTGGCCGTTGACGGTCAGCGTGTCGTAGAAGCCCTCGTGCCCCTCGACGAACTCCTCGATCGCCACCGCCGCGCCGTCGGCGAGGCCGCTGGCGCGCGCGGCGTCGGCGAACCCGCCGGGATCGTCGGCGCGGAAGGTGCCCGAGGCGCCGGCGGCGTCGCGCGGCTTCAGGATCACCGGGAAGCCCACCGCCTCGACGAACGCCACGCCCTCGGCGACGCTGGTCACCCCGGCCGAGGCGGCGGTCGGCACGCCGGCGTCGCGCAGCACCTCCTTCATCGCCACCTTGTCGCGGCAGAGATAGGCGGTGCGGGTCGAGATGCCCGGGATGCCGCAGCGCTCGCGCACGTGCGCGGCGGGCAGCACGTGCGCCTCGATCACCGCTTCGAGCCGGTCGACCCACATCCGGCCCTGGACCTGGCGCACCGCCCATTCCAGCGCGCCCTCGTCGGTGACTGAGCCGATCTGCTGGTAGCCGCCGAGCCAGCCCTTGAGCTCGTCGTCGAGCCAGTCGTAGGGCCGGTCGCCCACGCCCACCACGAAGGCGCCGACCGAGGCCAGCGCGCGCACGAACTCGCGCTGGTTGGCGGGGAAGCCCGGCTCGAGGAAGATCACGTTCATGGCTGGCCGCCGGCCATCGCGGCGCGGGTCTTCGCAGCGTCGGCCGCGAGGTTGTCGAGCGAGGCCTCGGTGGCGCCGGCGGACCCCGGGAAACTCGCGCCGTCGCTCGCCTCGAGCCCGGCGCCGATCGCCTCGAACCGCCGCAGCGCCTCCGCCCGGGTCGCCGGGTCGGCGAGATCGACCGGAGCTTCCGGAACGGCCACGGTCTCCGGTTCTCCCGACGCCGCCGGGCCGCGTGATCCGGCCCGCGGCACCAGCTGCCACTTCGGCCCGAAGGTCGCCACCGCCCAGTACATCTTCTGCGCCTGCGGCTCGGGCACGCCCTTGGCCCGCATCCCGAAATAGAAATTGCGGTGGGTGTCCTCGTCGCTGCGGGTCTTCACCCGGCAGTAGTAGTCGTGCACCACCGAGGCATCGAGGTAGTTGCCGTCGAACGGGCCGCCGATGAAGGACCAGAAGGCCTTGGGGATCGAGGCGCCGTCGACCTTCTCTCCGGCCGGGACCTCCCAGACCCGCCCGCCCGGATCCTTGAAGCCGAACGGGGCGGTCAGCTGGAACAGCGGCCGCGGGTTGCCGGAGATGAAGGTTCCGCTCGGTCCTTGCGAGAAAGTGCCGAAGAACTCAGCCATGCGCCTATCCCCCTCTGCGCGTGCTTCACCCGGTCAGGTCGTCGAGGTAGAGCGGCAGCATCTGCCGCCATGCCGGCCAGTCGTGGTCGTGCTCCGGGCCCCAGGGATCGACCCGGTTCGGCACGCCCTTGGACCCGAGCACGCCGGCGAGCCTCCAGGAACTCGTCGGGATTCTCCCACCTGCCCTGGCCGTAGGCGAGGACGATGAAACGCCGGCGCAGGATGTCGAGCGCGGCGCCCTCGCCGAGGTTCGGCAGGAAGCTGAGCGGGGCCGAGAAGTAGTAATCCTCGTTGCCGCCGAAGCCGAACAGGCCCTCGAGGTCGAAGGTTGCCGCTCATGCCGACCGCCGCCCGGAACAGCCACGGGTAGCGGCAGGTCACCGCCACCGCCATGAAGGCGCCGAGCGAGGCGCCCGCGGCCAGCACCTCGATGTCACCGGAGTTGCAGTCGGTGCGGATCGCCGGCACGACCTCGCGAGCGATGCAGTCCTCGAAGCGGTCGAGCAGCGCGCAGCGGTACTCCACCGACCCGGCGCGGTCGGCGAAGGCGCGCCCCGCCAGGTTGTCGCAGGAATAGACCTTGATCCGGCCGGCGTCGATCAGCGGCGCCAGCGCCCCGATCATCTGCATGCGCTCGATCTCCTCGGCGTCGCCGCCGGCGGTCGGGAACACCAGCACCGGCTGGCCCCAGTGGCCCCAGCGCACCAGGCTGATCTCCTGCTCGACCCGCTGCGAGTACCACCTAGAACCCGTCCTGGTCACCGCGTGCTCCTTCCTGCTCGCGCCATTTCTGCACCCGGAGGAAGAAGAGATCGGTGAACGCGTCGACCTCGTGCGCCGGGAACAGCGCGGTCACCTTCTGGCGCACGGCGTCGCGCATGGTCTCGGAGCCGAAGAACTCGTAGGCGAGCTCGTCGAGATGGCCGAGGTTCTTGCGGCAGAAGTCGCGGAACTTCTCGGTCTCGAAGCGCTGGTGGGCGATGGCGGCATAGCCGCGCAGCTTCTCGCGGAACGGCATGTCCTGGTCGGCAAGGGCGTAGAACGGGGCCCAGTCCATGTTGCGCTGCATCGGCTTGTCGGTGGCGGCGCAGAAGATCGACCAGCGCAGGTTCGCCTTGATCAGCCAGGGGAAGTGGTAGTGCAGCGAGGTGACCTGGCTGTCGGGACAGGGGTTGGCGAAGTCGATCGGGTGCCAGACCCCGCCCCGGCTGAGCGACTCGCAGGAGTTGAAGTCCCAGCCGAAGAAGGCGTTGATGGTCGCGGTCATGTCCTCGAGCACCGAGCGGTCCTCGGCGTCGAGAAAGTCGATGTCCATGGTGTAGCGGTCGTGCAGCGCCGCCGAGGGGTCGTAGTTCACCACCCGGAACTGCGGGCCGAGCCCGACGCAGCGCACGAACCAGTCGTAGGGCAGAACCGCGGCCTGCAGGTTCATCAGCTCGGTGCCGGAGGCGTCGTAGGCGCGCTTCAGCTCCCCGGCGTTGTCGACCTTGGTCACGCCCTTCCAGCCGCCGCCGTGGTAGGGCTTGATGAAGGCGGGGTAGCCGACCTTTGCGCCGATCTCGTCGAGCGAGAAGAGCTTGGCGTACTTGCGCAGCGTCGGCTCGAGGTCGTCGGCGTGCTCGTAGGCCTTGGCCGGCAGCATCCAGGTGTCGGGGATCGGCAGGCCGAGCCGCATCATCGCGGCATAGGAGGTGTGCTTCTCGTTCGACTGGATCGACCAGGGATTGTTGTAGACGTAGAGGTCGTTGAGCAGGATCGCCTTCTTGATCCACTCGCGGCTGATCGAATACCAGTGGGTCAGCCGGTCGATCACGAGGTCGTACTTCACCGGCTGGCGCAGATCGAACGGCTCGATCGTCACCCGTTCGCAGTGGAACTTCAGCCGGTCGCCGCCGAGCTCGAAATCGAGCTTCAGCCCGGCCAGCAGGCTTTCGTAAGCGATCGGCCAGCAGATGTCGGCGCCAAGCGACAGGCCGATGTTGACGGTACGCTCGCCCATCCCGGTTCCCCCCGAGGGGCCGACGGCGGGCCTGGGGGCGGCCCCGTCAGCCTTGTTCAGTGCTCTCCCGCCGAAGCACCCAGCGCAGCCCGTCGCGGAGCTGGTCGCGCCAGTTGTGCCAGTGATGCCCGTCCCAGGCGCTCTTGAACAAAACATCGACGCCGCGTTCGCGCAAGAAGCTTGCGAGGGTCATGTTCTCGCTGGCCAGGCCCTCGAGCTCGCCGGTCGACACGAACGCTCGGGTCGGCGGCAGCGGCGGGGCCCGCCGGAACGCCCGGACCAGCCGCGCGATGCGGAAGAACACCGCGTGCGGGCGGTGCGCCAGCTTGCGCTCGTCGAACACGAAGGAACCCGATTTCAGCACCAGGCCGCCGAAGCGGCCGGGGTAGCGGAACGCGGCGGTGAGCGAGGCGACCGCGCCGAGGCTGGCGCCGAGCAGCACCCGCTCCGCCGGCCGGGGCGACAGGCCGTAGCGCGCCTCCAGCTCGGGCAGGAGCTCGCAGGCGAGGTAGCGGGCGTGCCGGCGATCACCGGCATACTCGCCCGGGCGGTCGCCGGTCTGGGTCAGCGCGGTGACCAGCGGCGGGATGTCGCCGGCCGCGATCAGGTTGTCGAGCGAGACCGCGAGATCGGCGAAGTCGAGATAGTCCACGCCGTCATGGACGATCAGCAGCGGATAGGACCCGCGGGGGTCATAGCCGGCCGGCAGGTAGACGCGCTCGACCCGGGTGGCGTCGAAGGCGGCGCTGGCGAGCTCGAAGCTCTCGACCCGGCCCGAGGGCGCGCCCTGCGGCTCGCTCCAGGCCGGGCGGGCATAGCCCCAGGTGCGGCAGACCGAGTTCTGGCCGAACGGATCCTCGGCACGATTCGGGTTGAGCGGGTCGACGATCCACTCCTCGCCGCCATCCCGCCTGACGGCGAGCTTGTATTCGAACCGGCCGACGTCCGCGACCGGCAGCCGAAGCAGCCAGAGATCGGTGCCGGGCAGCTGCCGGAACGGTGCCCGGCTCATGCCGGCGGTGCTGAAGGGCACGAGCTCGACCTCGTCGGCCGTGCCGCGCCAGGCGAAGGTCGCCGCCCCCGGCTCGACCAGCGGGAAGCTGGCCGCCAGGAAGGCAGCGATCTCCCGCTCCCCCGGCACGCCGTCGGCTAGCAGCCGCAGCACCGCCGGGTGCGACGGCAGCTCGCTCGACCCCGCGCCGGCCGGCGCGGCAACATCGCGGTGTACGTTCATCCTGCCTTTTCCGCTCGGCCTGGTCTTTCGGCGAGGCTTCTTTTCCATCTTCCGGCCTCGATTCGACCCCGAGAATAGCAGCGCGCGCAACGCAAGCAACTTATGGTTGTATCAGGCTCGGTGATCACGCGACGCGGTGCGCAGATCGGGTCCGCGGTCGGGCAAGTCAAGGGCGTCCGAGCCGCGCGGCCTCAGAGCACCGGACCGAACATGGCCACCGTGTTGTTCCAGAGCCGCCGCCGCAGGCTCCACTCGGCGACGACCGCGGCGTCGACCTGATGGGAACCGGCGATGTAGCTCTCCTGCCGCTGCCGGACCTCGGCGGTCAGCGCGGTGTCGAACAGCAGGATGTTGTTTTCGAAGTTGAGATCGAAGCTGCGGCGGTCGATGTTGGCAGAGCCGACCAGCGTGATCTCCCCGTCCATGGTCAGGGTCTTGGCGTGCAGCAGCCCGCCCAGGTAGTCGAAGATCCGCACCCCGGAATCGAGCAGCTCGCCGTAGTAGCTGCGGCTGGCCGCCGAGACGATCCAGGAATCGTTGCGCGCCGGAAAGATCACCGTCGTCTTCACCCCACGCCGGGCGCTGGCGCAGAGCGCGGCCTGGATCGGCTCGTCGGGCACGTAGTAGGGGGTGCTGAGGACGAGTTCGCGGCGCGCGGTGTAGAGCAGCGCCTCGAACATCTCTGGCATCGCCGAATAGCGCACCGTCGGCCCGGTGCCGATCGCCTGGGCCGGGAACCCGCCCGGCGCCGGCGGCAGCGGCTCGCGCAGCAGCTCGGAGATGTCCTCGTCCACGTGCGCCATCCAGTCCTGGGCGAACAGCTGCTGCTGCTGGCGCACGATCGGCCCCTCGAAGCGCAGCAGGATGTCGACCCAGGGGGCGTATTTCGCCTTGATGCGGAACTCGGGATCGGCGCAGTTCTGGCTGCCGCAATAGGTGATGCGGTTGTCGATCACCGCGATCTTGCGGTGGTTGCGCATGTCGACCCGGCCGCGCAGCGGCTGCACCGGCGAGATGCTGATCGGCAGCGCCCGGGCCAGACGGACCCCGGCGTCCTTCATCGCCTGCCAGTGCGGCGACTTGATCATCAGCCGCGAGCCAAGCGCGTCGGCCATCGCCCGGCAGGTCACGCCGCGCCCCACCGCCCGCTTCAGCGCCTCGGCGACCTTCACGCCGTTGCCGTCCGGCAGCCAGATGTAGAAAAGCAGGTGTACCGTGCCCTGCGCGGCGTCGATGTCGGCGACCATCGCGTCGATGCCCGCGTCGGAGTTCTCCATCAGCCTCGCCCGGTTGCCGTTCACGGGAACGAAGCCGCTGATCGAGGTCCCGACCCGGAACAGCTGGGCGACCCGCGGCGGCATCTCCGGCGCCGGATCGGGCGCTGCGCCGGTGCCGATCTCCGAAACCGGGGGCAGCCGTTCCTCCGCGCGGTGCAGCCGGGCGAGCCGCCGCGCGCCGATATTCACCTCGCCCAGGAAGGCGTAGGCGACCATGCCGGCCACCGGCACGACGATGATCACCACCACCCAGGCCATGCGCGAGGCCGGCTCGCGATGCGGCCTGAGCAGCGCCCGGACCAGGAAGACCACCTGCAGCATCACGTGCAGGACGACCATATACCAGCTGGAGAAGATCGAACTCATGGCGCACGTTCACCGAGCCGCCCGCCTCTGGCAAGCGCGATCACGCCGCCGTGCTCCCGAACTGCTGAGTTGCAATCCGGCGCCGGTCTAGGCCAACTGCGGCGACAGCACAGGTCCGGACGGGAGGAAGCCATGCTGTTCCGGCAGTTCTTCGACAAGGTCTCCTCGACCTATACCTACCTGCTGGCCAGCCGCAGGGGTGGCGAGGCGCTGCTGATCGACCCGGTCTTCGGCCAAACCGCGCGCTACCTGAAGATCCTCGAGGAGCTCGACCTCAGGCTGGTCAAGGTCGTCGACACCCACATCCACGCCGACCACGTCAGCGCCATGGGCGCGCTGCGCGACGCGACCCGCTGCGTCACCGTGATGGGCGAGCAGTCGCCCGCCGACATCGTCTCGCTCCGGGTCCGCGACAACGACCCGCTGACCGTCGAGGGCGTGACCCTGACCGCGCTGCACACGCCCGGCCATACCTCGGAGAGCTACAGCTTCCTGATGGACGACCGGGTCTTCACCGGCGACACGCTGCTGATCCGGGGCACCGGCCGAACCGATTTCCAGAACGGCGATCCCTACGAGCAGTACCACTCGCTCTTCGACCGCCTGCTCAAACTGCCCGACCAGACGCTGGTCTACCCCGCCCACGACTACAAGGGCGACACCGTCAGCACCATCCAGGAAGAGAAGATGTACAATCCGCGGCTGCAGGTGCGATCGGCCGACGAATACGCCGCGATCATGAACAACCTCAAGCTCGCCAATCCCACGATGATGGACGTCGCCGTGCCCGAGAACCTCCGGCTCGGGCTCCGGCTCGACGCCCAGCGCCGGGTTCCGGCGGTCGAGGTCGCCGATCTCCTCGCCGCCTGGCCCGGCGTCGACGGCCAGCTCGTCGACCTCCGCGAGGAGGGGGAACGGCGCCGCTACGGCAGCATCCCCGGTGCGCTCCATGCGCCCTACGGGCGGTTCGACCAGTATTGCGGCATCGGCGGCCCGCTCGCCGGGATCGCCCGGGACCGGCGGCTGCTGCTCTTCTGCGCCGTCGGCGAGCGCTCGACGCTGGCGGTGGAGATCGCGACCGAAATGGGGCTGCGCAACGTCGCCCACATCCCCGGCGGGTTCAAGGCGTGGCAGGACGCCGGAGGTGCGGTCGAGCCGATCGCCTGAGGCTGACCGCCGCCCGCGTCAGACCATCACCTCCTTGGTCGCCGTCAGCTGGATTTCCGGCCAGTCCCGCGCCACCCGGTCGATGTCCCACTGCAGCCGGGTCATGTAGACCGGGTCGCCGTCATGGTCCGCGGCCATGTGGCCCTTGTTCGCCCTGGCGAAGTCGTCGATCCGCTCCCGCGGTCCCGACACCCAGCGCGCGGAGGTGAACTGGGTGGGCTCGAAGCGCACCGGCAGGCCGTATTCCTGCTCGATCCGGCTCGCCAGCACGTCGAACTGCAGCGGCCCGACCACGCCGACGATCCAGCCCGAGCCGACCTGCGGCTTGAAGAGCTTCGACGCGCCCTCCTCGGCGAACTGGTTCAGCGCCTTCTCCAGGTGCTTGGCCTTCATCGGGTCGGCGGCGCGGACCGCCTGCAGCAGCTCCGGCGCGAAGCTCGGGATGCCGGTGAAGACCAGCGCCTCGCCTTCGGTCAGCGCATCGCCGATCCGGAGCTGGCCGTGGTTGGGGATGCCGATGATGTCGCCGGCCCAGGCGTCCTCGGCGAGCTCGCGGTCCCGCGCCAGGAACAGCACCGGGTTCGCCACCGCCATCGGCTTGCCGGTGCGGACCTGGGTCAGCTTCATGCCGCGGACGAAATGCCCCGAGCAGAGCCTGAGGAACGCCACCCGGTCGCGGTGCTTGGGGTCCATGTTGGCCTGCACCTTGAACACGAAGCCGGTGACCGCCGGCTCCCAGGCCCCGACCGCCCGCGGTTCGGCCGGGTGGATTTCCGGCGGCGGCCCGTAGGCGCCGATCCCCGCCATCAGCTCCTGCACCCCGAACGAATTGATCGCCGAGCCGAACCAGATCGGCGAGAGGTTGCCGTCGAGCATGGCCTGGTGGTCGAACGGCGGCAGCAACTCCCGCGCCATCTCGACCTCCTCGCGCAGCCGCGCCAGCAGCTCCGCCGGGACGTGCTCGGCCATGCGCGGATCGTCGAGCCCCTGCATCGCCACGCTCTCCGCCCGCCGGTTGCGGTCGGCCCGGTCCATCAACTCCAGCCGGTCGCCCAGCATGTCGTAGCAGCCGAGGAACTCGCGCCCCTGGCCGATCGGCCAGCTCGCCGGGCAGACGTCGAGCTGCAGCTCGTGCTGGATCTCGTCGATGATCTCGAAGGTGTCGCGCGCCTCGCGGTCCATCTTGTTGCAGAAGGTCAGGATCGGCAGGTCGCGCATCCGGCAGACCTCGAAGAGCTTGCGCGTCTGGCTCTCCACCCCCTTCGCCCCGTCGATCACCATGATCGCCGCGTCGACCGCCGTCAGCGTCCGATAGGTGTCCTCGGAGAAATCCGAGTGCCCCGGCGTGTCCACGAGGTTGAACCACCAGTCCCGGAACGGAAACGACATCGCCGAGGCGCTGACGCTGATGCCGCGGTCCTGCTCCATCTTCATGAAATCCGACCGGGTGCGCCGCGCCTCGCCCTTGGCCCGCACCTGCCCGGCCAGCTGGATCGCCCCGCCATAGAGCAGGAACTTCTCGGTCAGCGTCGTCTTGCCCGCGTCCGGGTGCGAGATGATCGCGAAGGTCCGGCGGCGGGCGACCTCGGGGGGCAAGGCGGGGGTATTGGAGGGGCGGCCGGACATGGCCCGGCCTATACCGGCGTCGGAGGGCGGTGGGAAGGGGCGGCGGAAACCATGTTCGGCCGCGGCCGTTGACGGGCGGCGGATCGGTCTCCCAGGCTGTTCGCCGTGGGGTCTGGGAAAGGTGCCGTCCATGGCGAAGCCGCTGGCGCGACTGCGCGGGGCGAGGATGAAGCAGCAGCGGGGATGCTGCTACTATTGCGGTCAGCCGATGTGGCAGGGGAGCGACGGCGCGTTCTGCCACCAGTTCAAGCTGACGCGGCGCAGGGCTGCGCTCTTCCAGTGCACGGCGGAGCACCTGACGGCGCGCTCGGCAGGCGGCGGGAACGGTGCCGCGAACATCGTCGCGGCGTGCCGGTTCTGCAACCAGACCCGGCACAAGGCGCGGCAGCCAAAGGAGCCGGACTCCTATCGCGCCTTCGTCCGGCGTCAGCTGGCACGAGGCGGCTGGCCGAGAGTCATGCGCCACGCCTGAATTGAACTGCCCCGGACGGCGCCTCAGTTGGCGGCGATCGCCGCCGCCGCCCCGGCCATGATGCCGCCCGACAGGCGGTTGGCGATCCGGCGGCCGGCGGCGGTGCGGAACAGCCGGCGGGCCTGCGACGCGGCCAGCACCCAGCTCAGGTCGACGACGATCAGCACCAGCGCCATCACCGCGGTCAGCTCGCCCCAGCCGGCGACGCCGACGGCGCCGAGGTCGAGCAGCGACGGCAGCAGCGCCAGGTAGAAGACCATGATCTTGGGGTTGCCGAGCGTCACCGCGAGGCCCGCGCCGAACATCCGCAGCGGCGAGCCGGCCGCGGGCAGCGCCGCCGCCCCGGTCACCGGCGCCGTCCACATTTCCAGGCGAGCCACAGCAGGTAGCCCACGCCGGCGAGCCTGAGCACCGCAAAGGCCAGCTGGAAGCTCTGCGCCAGCACCGCGAGCCCGAAGACCGCGCAGGCGAGCCACAGCGCCTCGCCGATCCACATGGCGGCCAGGAACGGCAGCACCGAGCGCGGCCCGCGCGCCACCACCCGGGCGACCAGCGCCGCGACGGACGGGCCGGGCGACCCCGAGGCGAAGGCGAGGGCGACGGCGAAGAGAAGCAGGGTCGGCAGGTCGAGCATGTCTCCCCTATAGCGCAGGACGCGCGCCTTCCGAAAAGCGGTTGAACGCCCCGGCGATGCCCCTAGTCTGGCCCGCGACCGGGAGGGACGGATGAAGACGATTCTCGTGGCCAACCGCAAGGGCGGCTGCGGCAAGACCATCGTCGCGATCACGCTGGCCTCGGCGCTGGCCGGGCGGGGCGCGCGGGTGGCGCTGGCCGACGCCGATCCGCAGAAATCCGCCTCGCGCTGGCTGAAGCACCGCCCCGACACGGTCCCGGCGATCCGCGCCGTCGACTGGACCGACGACGCCGATCTCGGCGACGCCCCGAAAAAGGCCGACTGGCTGGTGATCGACGCCCCCGGCGCGCTCAGCGGCGAGCGGGCGGAGCGGCTGGTCGCCGAGGCCGAGGCGGTGCTCGCCCCGATCCTGCCGTCCTGGTTCGACGTCGACTCGACCAAGCGGTTCCTGAAGGAGATCGAGCACATCAAGCGGGTCCGCAAGGGAAAGGTCGGGGTTCACCTGATCGCCAACCGGGTGCGCGCCGGCCGGGCCGCGGGCCGGCTCGGCGCGTTCTTCGACAAGTTCGGTCAGGAGCCGCTGGCCTGGATCGGCGAGCGCGCCGCCTACGCCGACCTGGCCGAACAGGGGCTGTCGGTCTTCGACAAGCCGCAGAAGGTCTACCTGCCGATCCGCGCGCAGTGGGCGCCGGTGCTCGGCGCACTGGACTGAAGGGAAGAAGCGATGGATCTCGGGATCAGGGGCCGCCGCGCCATCGTCTGCGCCGCCTCCAAGGGCCTCGGCCGCGGCTGCGCCGAGGCGCTGGCCGCCGAGGGCGTGGATCTCGTCATCAACGCCCGCGGCGCCGAGGCGCTGGAGGCGACCGCCGCGGCGCTGCGCGATCGCCACGGCGTCGCGGTGACCGCCGTCGCCGGCGACATCACCACCGAGGCGGTGCGGGCCGCGGTGCTGGCGGCCGAGCCCGCGCCCGACATCCTCGTCACCAATGCCGCCGGGCCGCCGCCGGGGATCTGGTCGGACTGGAGCCGCGAGGACTTCATCCGGGCGTTCGACGGCAACATGCTGACGCCGATCGCGCTGATGCAGGCGGTGCTGCCGGGGATGATCGAGCGCGGCTGGGGGCGGATCGTCAACATCACCTCCGGCGCGGTGAAGTCGCCGATCCCGGCGCTCGGGCTCTCCAATACCGCGCGGACCGGGCTGACCGGCTTCGTCGCCGGCACCAGCCGCCAGGTCGCGCCGCACGGCGTGACGATCAACAACCTGCTGCCGGGGATCCACGCCACCGACCGGGCCGACGCGCTCGACGAGGCCGAGGCCCGGGCCCGCAACATCGAGGTTGCGGACGCCCGCGCCCGGCGCACCGCCACCATCCCCGCCCGCCGCTACGGCACGCCGGAGGAGTTCGGCGCCGCCTGCGCCTTCCTCTGCTCGGTGCATGCGGGTTTCGTGGTCGGGCAGAACTGGCTGCTCGACGGCGGCGCGATCAACAGCACGCTCTGAAGGCTTGCCAGCGCGCGGCCGCGTTGCTATCTCAGCCCATACCTGATGAAATTGATCGGATAAGGGAGCGGCCGGTGAAGGAAATCCGTCCGGCACTGGATGGGGTCCGGCTGGCGCTGAGCCATATCGGCCACGGCTACGCCGGCACCCGGGTGCTGGACGATGTCTCGCTCGAGCTCGGCGCCGGCGAGGTCACCTGCCTGCTCGGCCCCTCCGGCTGCGGCAAGTCCACGCTGCTGCGGATCGCCGCCGGGGTCGAGCGCCAGGACGCGGGCACGGTGGCGGTTGCCGGCCGGGTGGTCTCCGACGCCGCCCGCCACGTCCCGCCCGAGGCCCGCGGCATCGGCCTGATGTTCCAGGACTTCGCGCTCTTCCCCCACCTCAGCGTCGCCAGGAACGTCGCCTTCGGGCTGCGCGGCCCCGCCGGCGCCCGCACCGAGCGGGCGCGGCGGCTGCTCGACCGGGTCGGCCTCGCCCGCCACGGCGAGAAGTTCCCGCACCAGCTCTCCGGCGGCGAGCAGCAGCGGGTGGCGCTGGCCCGCGCGCTGGCGCCGCAGCCGCCGATCCTCCTGATGGACGAGCCGTTCTCCGGCCTCGACAACCGGCTGCGCGACGGCATCCGCGACGAGACCCTCGACATCCTCAAGGAGGAGGGCACCGCGGTCCTGCTCGTCACCCACGAGCCCGACGAGGCGATGCGCATGGCCGACCGGATCGCGCTGATGCGCGAGGGCCGGATCGTGCAGCAGGGCGCGCCCTACAACATCTACAACAACCCCGTCGACCGGGACGCGGCGCAGTTCTTCTCCGACGTCAACGTGATCCACGGCGTCGTTAACAACTCCACAGACCGTGACGCCCTTCGGCCAGTTCCTCACCCCGGGCCTCGCCGACCGGGCCGACGTCGAGATCATCATCCGGCCGCAGCACCTGAAGATGGACTTCGACCGCAACGGCTCCGGTCCGCTGCCGACGCCCTCGGACGGGGTGCCGGCGCGCGGCCAGGTCGCCCGGGCCCGCTTCGTCGGCAACCAGTCCATCGTCGAGCTCACCATGGACCACGACGGCTCGGTGCTGAAGGCGACGATCCCCGGCGTCTTCCTGCCGCGGCCCGGCACGCCGCTCTGGCTGTCGCTGCGCCGCGACCGTTGCTTCGTCTTTCCCTGCCGGGCGCAGACCGTGCTGGCCAGCCCGTACCACGGCTGAATTCAGCGTGTGTCCGCTCGGTTTGGGGTTTGCTTGCGCCCGCGCGACGCCATATGTAACGGGCGTGGATAGGCGGCGTCGATCACGCGGCCCGTCCGGCAACGGAGATGAGACATGCTGAACAATATCGGACCGGCGGGCCTGCTCCTGATCGCGGTCGTCGTGCTGGTCCTCTTCGGCCGTGGCAAGGTGTCCGGCCTGATGGGCGAGGTCGGCAAGGGCATCACCAGCTTCAAGCGCGGCATCAAGGAAGGCCAGGACGAGATCGAGAACGCCTCCAAGGCCGCCGCCGCCGAACGCGCCCACGACATCACCCCGGAGAAGGACAAGGTCTGATCCCGGCTGTCGTCTGAGCGAGGGCGAGAGATGTTCGACATCGGCTGGTCGGAGCTGGTGCTGATCGCCATCGTGGCGCTGATCGTGGTCGGCCCCAAGGAGTTGCCGGGCCTGTTCCGCACGGTCGGCCGCTTCATGGGCAAGGCGCGCGGCGATGGCGCGCGAGTTCCAGCGCACGATGGAGCAGGCCGCCGACGAGAGCGGGCTCGGCGAGGCCTCCAAGAGCCTCAACGCGCTGAACCGCCTCAACCTCAACTCCGCCACCAGCACAGCGCGCAAATACGCCGGATCGGTGATGACCGGCGACGCGCCCGCGCCGCCGGCGGCCCCCGCGGCCGCGGCGCCGGCCGATCCGGCGCCTGCGCCGCGCCGGCTCCCGCCGCCGACGCCGTCGCCGGAGGCCGCCCCGGACCCGTCCAAGTCATGAAGGACAGCAAGGACGACGACATCGACGACACCACCGCGCCGCTGATCGAGCACCTGACCGAGCTGCGCTCGCGGCTGATCTACTCGGTGCTGGCCTTCGCCGTCTGCATGCTGTTCTGCTTCACCGTGGCCCGGCCGATCTTCAACTTCCTCGCCGTGCCGCTCGCCACGTGCTCGACGGCCCAGGGCCAGAAGCCCGAGCTGATCTTCACCGGCCTGCAGCAGGGCTTCATGACCCAGGTGCGGATCTCGGTGTTCGGCGGCTTCGTCATCGCCTTCCCGATCATCGCCTACCAGCTCTGGCGCTTCGTGGCACCCGGCCTCTACCGCCAGGAAAAGCGCGCCTTCCTGCCGTTCCTGCTGGCCTCGCCGATCCTGTTCCTGCTCGGCGCCGCCTTCGCCTACTACGTGATCCTGCCGATGGCCTTCCACTTCTTCCTCGGCTTCCAGCAGTTCGGCGCCGACGTCCCCGCCCCCGGCCCCGCCGGCGAGGTGACGCCGGGCGAGGTCAGCATCCAGTTCCTCGGCACCATCAACGAATACCTGGGCCTGACGATGAAGTTCATCATCGCCTTCGGCCTCTGCTTCCAGCTGCCGGTGCTGCTGACGCTGATGGGCAAGGTCGAGCTGGTCACCGCGCAGGGCCTGGGCCGGATGCGCAAGTACGCCATCGTCGGCATCCTGACGCTGGCGGCGGTCGTCACCCCGCCGGACGTGGTCAGCCAGGTGGTGCTGTTCTCGGTGGTCTACAGCCTCTACGAGATCTCGATCCTGCTGGTGCGCATGGTCGAGCGCCAGCGCGAGGCCGACCTGCGCGCCCAGGGCCTCTGGGACGAGGCCGACCGACGGCGCCGCCGCGAACAAGGACGCCCCGTGAGCGATGCCGACCGCGGGGCGCTGGCGCGGATCGCCGAGGCCCTCGAGCGCATCAGCCCGCCGCCGCAGCCCGCGCCCGATCTCGACCGCCGCCGAGGCCTTCGTCTGGCACACCGGCCCCGACCGGCTCGAGCCGGTGCCGCGGGTGGCCCGCGTCGCGATCGGCCTCCTGGTCGGCATCGACCGCGCCCGCGACACGCTGCTGGCCAACACCCGCCAGTTCGCCCGCGGCTACCCGGCCAACAACGTGCTGCTCTGGGGCGCCCGCGGCATGGGCAAGTCGAGCCTGGTCAAGGCCGCGCACGCCGAGGCCGCCGCCGAGACGCCCCGGCCTCAAGCTGATCGAGCTGCACCGCGAGGACCTGCCCTCGATCGGCCGGCTGCTCAGCCTGCTGCGCGGCTCGCCGCTGCGGTTCCTGCTGTTCTGCGACGACCTCAGCTTCGACAAGGACGACAGCCATTACAAGTCGCTTGAAGGCGGTTCTCGACGGCGGCATCGAGGGCCGCCCCGAGAACGTCGTGCTCTACGCCACCTCGAACCGCCGCCACCTGATGCCGCGCGACATGATCGAGAACGAGCGCCAGACCGGGGTGAACCCCTCCGAGGCGGTCGAGGAAAAGGTCTCGCTCTCCGACCGCTTCGGCCTCTGGCTCGGCTTCCACGCCTGCAACCAGGACGACTTCCTCGCGATGATCCGCGGCTACTGCGACGCCTTCGGCCTGGCGATCGACGACGCGACGCTGCGCGCCGAGGCGATCGAATGGTCCCAGACCCGCGGCGGCCGCTCCGGCCGCGTCGCCTGGCAATACGTCACCGACCTCGCAGGGCAGGCGGGGGGTGCGGCTGGGGTAGGCCCGGCGGCATCCGGCTTCCGCTACGCTGCGGCGCATCATAGAGTGATCCGAATCCCAGCGCCTCGACGGGAGCCGATCGCCGATGCTGTTCCGCGAATACCCGCTCCTCAACACCCCGAACATGGTCGTCGTCATCCTGCGCGAGGCGGCCGGCGCCCCGGCGAGCATGGCCAGTTGCGCCGCCCGGCTGCAGGCGCTGCTCGACCAGGCCGACGAGCATCCGCCCTTCGGCCCGGCGGACGTGGCCAGCCGGCTCGAGATGCTGATCCGCTACCTGACCGAGGCGCGGCTGCTGGCGGCCGGCCCCGACGCCAGCTTCACCCTGACCGAGCGCGGCCGCGCCGCGCTGGCCGAGCACCCGCAGGGCTTCGACACCGCCGACCTGATGGTTTATCCCGAGTTCGCCCGCTACATCCGCGGCCTGGCGCTGCGCCGCGGCCCGCTCGACCCCCGCGCCGGCGGCTACGACCAGGGCTTTTACGCCTACTGGACCGGCGAGATCCCGGCCGACAACCCCTTCCCGGCCGACAGCGCCGACCACCTCGCCTGGGAGAACGGCTGGTCCGAGGCGCTCGACGAGGATTTCCGCTGGACCGGCCCGCGCTTCGCCCCCGAGCCCTGACCCCGACCCCGCGCGCCGCGGTTGACGGCGGCCGCCGCAGCGGCAATATGCGCGCCCGTCCAGTGCGCAACGCGGAGACCACCCATGGCCGAGGCGAAATTCGAGCCCCGCGTCTTTTCCGGCATCCAGCCCTCGGGCAACCTGACGCTCGGCAACTATCTCGGCGCGCTGCGCCGCTGGGTGAAGATGCAGGACCAGGGCATCCCGACGCTCTACTGCGTGGTCGACCTGCACGCGATCACCGTCTGGCAGGACCCCGCGGCGCTGACGCCGCGCCACCCGCGAGGTGGCGGCGGCCTTTCTCGCCATCGGCCTCGACCCCGATGCGCTCGATCCTCTTCAACCAGAGCCAGGTGCCGGCGCACGCCCAGCTCGCCTGGATCTTCAACTGCGTCGCCCGGCTCGGCTGGCTGAACCGGATGACCCAGTTCAAGGAGAAGGCCGGCAAGGACCGCGAGGCCTCCTCGGTCGGCCTCTACGCCTATCCCGAACCTGATGGCGGCCGACATCCTCGCCTACCACGGCACCCAGGTGCCGGTCGGCGAGGACCAGAAGCAGCATGTGGAGCTCGCCCGCGACATCGCCGCCAAGTTCAACCACGACTTCGAGGTCGAGTTCTTCCCGCTGCCCGAGCCGGTGATCGAGGGCGCCGCGACCCGGGTGATGAGCCTGCGCGACGGCACGAAGAAGATGTCGAAGTCCGACCCCTCGGACATGAGCCGGATCAACCTGACCGACGACGCCGACGCCATCGCCCAGAAGATCCGCAAGGCCCGCACCGACCCCGAGCCGCTGCCCGCGACCGTCGCCGGCCTCGCCGGCCGCCCCGAGGCCGCGAACCTCGTCAACATCTACGCCGCGATCGCCGAGACCACGCCCGAGGCGGTGGTGGCGGAGTTCGCCGGCCAGCCGTTCTCGGTCTTCAAGCCGCGCCTCGCCGACCTCGCGGTCGACCACCTCGCGCCGATCACCGGCCGGATGAGCCGAGCTGATGGCCGACCCCGCCGAGATCGACCGCATCCTCGGCGACGGCGCCGCCCGCGCCGCCGCGATCGCCGCGCCGATCCTGGCCCGGACCTACGACATCGTCGGCCTGCTGCGCAGCGGGGGACCGGCATGACCCTCGTCGCGACGCTCCTGATCGGCATCGTGGCGGGCTCGCGCTCGATGACCGCGCCGGCCGCGGTGGCCTGGGCCGCCCGGCTCGGCTGGATCGGCGTCGGCGGGACCTGGGCGACCTTCATGGCGGCAGGCTGGGCGGTGCTGGTCTTCTCGGCGCTCGCGCTGGTCGAGTTCGTCACCGATCAGCTGCCGACCACCCCGAGCCGCAAGGTGCCGGTGCAGTTCGCCGGCCGCATCGTCTCCGGCGCCTTCTGCGGCACCGTCCTCGGCGCGGCCGCCGGCGCGACGGTCGCCGGCCTCGTCCTCGGCGCCCTCGGCGCCGTCGCCGGCACCCTCGGCGGCGCCGCGCTCCGCGCCCGCCTGGCCGCAGCCTTCGCCGCCGACCGCCCGGCCGCGCTGATCGAGGACGCCGCCGCCATCCTGCTGGCGCTGCTCGCGGTCGGCATCGCCTGAGCTGGCGACGGTTAACGGCTCAATCCCGAGCGAAAAGCTCGCCATACGCCTTCCAGACGCGTTCCATACGCGCTCCAGACCTGCCAGATCACTGTTAACGCTGGCAAAACTGCCCCCGGCAACCGCCTCCGACAATTCCGTTGCACCCGCTCCGGCCTTCCCCGATGATCGGCGCAAATTCACGGGGGGAGACCTTGCGCAAGTTCCTGATCATCCTCGACGACACGGCCGAGATGCTGAACGCCATGCGCTACGCGGCGATCCGGGCGTCCAAGACCGGCGGCGCGGTCGAGATGCTGGCGGTGATCTCGCCCGACGAGTTCCAGCACTTCATGGGCGTCGCCGACGTGATGCGCGCCGAGGCCCACGAGAAGGTCGAGGCGCATTTCCAGGTCTTCAAGGACCGCATGGAGAAGCGCGAGGGCATCACCCCCACGCTCAGCATCCGCGAGGGCGACAAGGTCGATGCGGTGATCGAGCACATCAAGTCCGATCCCGAGATCGGGGTGCTGGTGCTCGGCGCCGGCGTCGACAAGGGCGGCCCCGGGCCGATGGTCAGCGCGCTGACCGGGCGGCGGCTGGCGGAGCTGCGGGTCCCGATCACCATCGTCCCGAGCACGATGACCAAGGAGGAGATCATCGCGACCTCGTGACGCCACGGCCTACCTTAGAAACATTCCAGGAAATCTTGACTCGTTCGCTCGGCGGGCGCACTTAAGGTGCAGCCGACCGGAGACCGCCATGTTCATCCAGACCGAATCCACGCCGAACCCGGCGACGCTGAAGTTCCTGCCCGGCCAGACCGTGCTGCCGGTCGGCACCGCCGACTTCCCCGGCGAGGAAGCGGCGCAGTCCTCGCCGCTGGCGCGGCGGATCTTCGCCACCGGCGGCGTGACCGGCGTGTTCTTCGGCCCCGACTTCGTCACCGTGACCAAGGCCGAGGACACCGACTGGGCCTACATCAAGCCCGGCATCCTCGGCGCGATCATGGAGCATTTCCAGTCGGGCCAGCCGGTGATCGAGGGCGCCGCCGGGGCGGTCGGTCCACGCCGCGCACGACGGCGAGGACAGCGAGATCGTCGGCCAGATCAAGGAGCTGCTCGACACCCGGGTCCGCCCGGCGGTGGCCCAGGACGGCGGCGACATCACCTTCCACGGCTTCGACCGCGGCGTGGTCTACCTGCACATGCAGGGCGCCTGCGCCGGCTGCCCGTCCTCGACCATGACGCTGAAGATGGGCATCGAGAACCTGCTGCGCCACTACATCCCGGAGGTCACCGAGGTTCGCCCGGTTGGCCTCTGAGCCGCCGCTGATCCTCGCCTTCGACACCTCGGCCGCGCACTGCGCGGCCGCTTTGGTTCGGGGCGACGCCGTGCTCGCCCGCCGCGACGAGGCCATGGACCGCGGCCAGGCCGAGCGGCTGCTGCCGATGCTCGAGGAGATGCTGGCCGAGGCGGGGCTCGGCTGGAGCGCGCTCGACGCCGTGGCGGTCTGCACCGGGCCGGGCAACTTCACCGGCCTGCGCCTCGCGGTCGCGGCGGCGCGCGGCCTGGCGCTGGCGCTCGCGGTCCCGGCGGTCGGCGTCACGCCTGTTCGAGGCGCTCGCGGCGGGCCGCCCGGGGCCGGTGCTGGCGAGCGCCGAGGACCGGCGCGGCGGCGTCTTCGTCCAGGCCTTCCGCGACGGCACGCCGGCTGGGCCGCCGCTGGCGGCCGATCCGGCCGCGCTCGGACCCTTCGACCCGGCGACGCTCTGCGTCGGCTTCGCGTCGGCGGCGATCGCGGCCCGGCACGGCCTCGCCGCCGGCCCGCCAGGTACGCGCGCCGATCCCGCGGTGCTGGCCGGCATCGCCGCCGGGCCGCCTCGACCGCGCCCCGCCGCCGGCGCCGCTCTACCTGCGCCCGGCCGACGCGCTGCCGCCCTCCGAACCGCTGCCGGCGCTGCTCGATGACGCCTGAGGCGCTGGCGGCGCTGCATGCGCTCGCCTTCACCGACACGCCGCGCCCCTGGTCGGCCCAGGAGTTCGAGGCGCTGCTGCACCAGCCCTCGACCCTGATCGTGCATCGCCCCGGCGGCTTCGCGCTCGGCCGCATCGCCGGACCCGAGGCGGAGCTCCTGACGCTGGCGGTGCATCCCGAGGCGCGGCGAGGCGGGCTCGCCTCCGAGCTGCTGCGGCGGTTCGAGGCCGCCGCGGCCGGACGCGGGGCGGAGGAGGTGCTGCTCGAGGTGGCGGTGACCAATGCGCCGGCTCGCGCCCTCTACGCGCGGCTCGGCTATCGCGCCGGCCGGGCGGCGGGCCGGCTACTACGTCCGCGGCGGCGGCGCCGCCGGTGGATGCGCTGGTGCTGCGCAAGCGGCTCGGACCAGAGGCCTGCGGAAAAACCATTTGACCGGATCCGGGCGCAAGCCTTTACTGATCTGGCACATTTGGCCCGGCCCGCAATCGGCCGGGCCGAGGCGCGACGGGGCCGCGCGAAGCCCCGCGCCGATCCCTTGGAGGTTGACCCATGACGTTCGCAAAGACCCTGGCCGCGGCGGCCGCGTTCCTGATGGCGGCGGCGACGGCCGCGCTGGCCGCGGACGCCAATCCGGCGATAATCTACGACCTCGGCGGCAAGTTCGACCGCTCGTTCAACCAGGCCTCCTACCAGGGCGCCGAGCGCTTCAAGAAGGAGACCGGCATCGATTACCGCGAGTTCGAGCTGCAGTCCGACGCCCAGCGCGAGCAGGCGCTGCGCCGATTCGCCGAGCAGGGCTACAACCCGATCATCGTCACCGGCTTCTCGTTCGGCTCGGCGATGGACACGGTGGCGCCGGAATTCCCCGACACCGACTTCGTGATCGTCGACATGGTGGTGGACCAGCCGAACGTGCGCTCGGTGGTGTTCAACGAGCACGAGGGCAGCTACCTGGTCGGCGTGCTGGCGGCGATGGCGTCGAAGACCGGCAAGGTCGGCTTCGTCGGCGGCATGGACATCCCGCTGATCCAGAAGTTCGCCTGCGGCTACGTCCAGGGGGTCAAGGCGACCAATCCCGAACGCCGAGGTGTTCCAGAACATGACCGGCACCACCGGCGCGGCCTGGAACGACCCGGTGAAGGGCGGCGAGCTGGCCAAGAGCCAGATCGACCGCGGCGCGGACGTGATCTACCACGCGGCGGGCGGCACCGGGGTCGGCGTGCTGCAGGCGGCGGCGGACGCGGGCGTGCTCGGGATCGGCGTCGATTCCGACCAGAACTACCTGCATCCCGGCCAGGTGCTGACCTCGATGCTGAAGCGCGTCGATCATCGCCACCTACGACGCGATGATGGACGTGCAGAACGGCGACGTTCACCCCGGGGGTCCAGGTGATGGGCCTCGCCCAGGACGGCGTCGGCTATGCGCTCGACGACGACAACAAGAGCCTGATCACCCCGGAGATGCAGAAGGCGGTCGAGGAGGCCAAGGCCAAGATCATCTCGGGCGAGATCCAGGTGCACGACTACACCACCGACGGCGCCTGCCCGGTGTCGTAAGGCCGATGGCCGCCGGGGCGCAGGCCGCGACGCGGGGGGCGCCCGAGGCCCCCCTCGCGATCGAACTCGTCGGCATCTCCAAGAACTTCGGGCCGGTCCGGGCCAACAAGGACATCCACCTCGCCGTGCACCGCGGCACCATCCACGGCATCGTCGGCGAGAACGGCGCCGGCAAGTCGACGCTGATGTCGATCCTCTACGGCTTCTACCACGCCGATGCCGGCGAGATCCGCATCGACGGCAAGCCCACCCTGATCCACGACAGCCAGGCGGCGATCGCGGCCGGGATCGGCATGGTGCACCAGCACTTCATGCTGGTCGAGCCCTTCACCGTGCTGGAGAACGTCGTGCTCGGGGCCGAGGACGGGCGCGCTGCTGCGGCCGTCGCTGGCCAAGGCGCGGGCGGAGCTGACCCGGCTCGCCAGCGAATACGAGCTCGAGGTCGATCCCGACGCGGTGGTGGGCGAGCTCTCGGTCGGCTTGCAGCAGCGGGTGGAGATCCTCAAGGCGCTCTACCGGGAGTGCGACATCCTGATCCTCGACGAGCCGACCGGCGTGCTGACCCCGGCCGAGGCCGACCACCTCTTCCGCATCCTCGAGCACCTCAAGGCCGAGGGCAAGACGATCATCCTGATCACCCACAAGCTGCGCGAGATCATGGCGGTCACCGACGAGGTCAGCGTGATGCGCCGCGGCGAGATGGTGCGCACGCTGACCGACCGCCGAGACCAGCCCGGCCGAGCTCGCCGAGCTGATGGTCGGGCGGCGGGTGCTGCTCCGGGTCGAGAAGACGCCGGCGAAGCCCGGGCCGGTGGTGCTCGAGGTCGAGCGATCTCAGCCTGACCGACGCCAAGGGCGTGGCACGGCTGAAGTCGGTCAGCTTCGCGGTCCGGGCCGGCGAGATCCTCGGCATCGCCGGGGTGGCCGGCAACGGCCAGTCGGAACTGCTGGAGGTGCTCGCCGGCATCCGCGCCGCCAGCGGCGGGCACGGTGCGGCTCGACGGCAAGCCGCTCGATCTCGGCCGCGCCACCAATGCCGACGCCCGCCGCGATGCCCGGGTCGCGCACATCCCCGAGGACCGGCACCGCCGCGGGCTGGTGATGCCGTTCGCCGAGTGGGAGAACTCCTGCCTCGGCTACCAGCGCGAGGAGCGGTTCGAGGGTCCGGCCTTCACGCTGGACCGCAGCGCGATCCGCGACCTGGCGCGCGCGAGCATCGAGCGCTTCGACATCCGCCCGCCGTCCTGCGACCTGAAGACCGCCAACTTCTCCGGCGGCAACCAGCAGAAGATCGTCATCGCCCGCGAGATGGAGCGCGACCCGGAGGTGCTGCTGGTCGGCCAGCCGACCCGCGGCGTCGACATCGGCGCCATCGAGTTCATCCACCAGCAGATCGTCGCGCTGCGCGACCGGGGCAAGGCGATCCTGCTCGTCTCGGTCGAACTCGACGAGATCCAGGCGCTCGCCGACCGCATCGTGGTGATGTTCGACGGCCGCGATCTCCGGCGAGCGCGAGGCCGGCGCGACCGACGAGCGCGAGCTCGGCCTGCTGATGGCCGGCATCGACCCGGGCGGCGCGGGCGGCATGAGCACCACCCTGCCCCGCTGGGCGGATCTGGTGCTGATCCCGGCGCTGAACCTGCTGCTGGCGTTCCTGGTCGCCGGGCTGGTGGTGATCTTCATCGGCGAGGACCCGATCCAGGCGGTGCAGATCCTGCTCACCGGCTCGCTCGGCTCAGTCCTACGGCATCGGCTTCACGCTCTACTACGCCACCACCTTCGTCTTCACCGGGCTCGTCGGTCGCCATCGCCTTCCACGCCGGCCTCTTCAACATCGGCGGCGAGGGCCAGGCGGCGCTCGGTGGCATCGGCGCCACGCTGGTCTGCCTCGCGGTGCCCTGGCCCACCTGGTGGCTGGCGCTGCCCTTCGCGATCCTCGGCGGCCGGCCTCTTCGGCGCCGCCTGGGCGTTCATCCCCGGCTATCTGCAGGCCAAGCGCGGCAGCCACGTGGTGATCACCACGATCATGTTCAACTTCATCGCCTCGGCGCTGGTGGTCTACCTGCTGGTCAACGTGCTGAAGGTGCCGGGCTCGATGGCGCCGGAGACGCGCGGCTTCCCCGAGGGCACGCTTCCTGCCCTTCATGCACGAGATGCTGGCCCATGTCGGCGTCCGGATGTCGAAGACGCCGATGAACCTGAGCTCTCGATCCTGGCGCTGGTCGCCGCGTTCCTGACCTGGGTGCTGATCTGGCGCACCCGGCTCGGCTACGAGATGCGCGCCTTCGGCCATTCCGAGCCGGCCGCGGTCTATGCCGGCATCGACCCGGTCCGGATCACCATCATCGCCATGCTGCTCTCGGGCGCGATGGCCGGGATGATGGCGCTGAACGTGGTCATGGGCTTTCAGCACCGGCTGGTGCTCGACTACGTCGGCGGCGCCGGCTTCGTCGGCATCGCGGTGTCGCTGATGGGCCGGTCGCATCCGGTCGGCGTGGTGCTGGCGGCGATCCTGTTCGGCATCCTCTACCAGGGCGGCGCCGAGCTCGCCTTCGACATGCCCAAGATCAGCCGCGACATGATCGTGGTGATCCAGGCGCTGGTGATCCTGTTCACCGGCGCGCTGGAGAACCTGGTGCGCGCCCCGGTCGAGCGCGCCTTCCTGCGCTGGCGCACGGCGGCCGGCCTGATGGACCTCGAGACCGTCCTGCAGCTGGCCGGCTCGAGCCTCCGGCTCGCGCACGCCGCTGCTGCTCGCCTGCCTCGCCGGGCTCTTCTCCGAGCGCGCCGGCATCTTCGACATCGGGCTGGAAGGCAAGATGCTGGCCGCCGCCTTCGCCGCCGGCGCCTTCGCGGCGGTCACCGGCTCGGCCTGGATCGGGCTCCTCGCCGGCATCCTCGCCTCCTGCGTGCTGTCGCTGATCCACGGCCTCGCCTCGATCACGCTCAAGGGCAACCAGCTCATCTCCGGGGTCGCGATCAACTTCCTGGCCTCCGGCCTGACCGCGCTGATCGGGCAGAACTGGTTCGAGCATGGGCGGCCAGACCCCGCAGCTGCAGGGCGCCGAGCGCTTCCTGTCGCTGAACTGGCCGCTGGCCGACACGCTGGCGCCGATCCCGGTGCTCGGGCCGGTCTACCAGCACCTGATCTCCGGCCACAACATCCTGGTCTATCTGGCGCTGCTGGCGGTGCCGGCGACCTCCTGGGTGCTGAACCGCACCCGCTTCGGGCTGCGCCTGCGCGCGGTCGGCGAGAACCCGGGCGCGGTCGATACCGCCGGCGTCTCGGTGGTGCGGCTCCGCTACGCCGCGGTGATGATCGCGGGCCTGCTCTGCGGCATCGCCGGCGCCTATCTCTCCACCGGCATGGCGGCGGGCTTCATCCGCGAGATGACGCGCCGGCAAGGGCTTCATCGCCCTCGCCGCCCTGATCTTCGCCAAGTGGCGGCCCTGGCCGGCGCTCGGGGCCTGCCTGCTCTTCGGGGCGCTGGAGGCCATCGGCATCCGCTACCAGGACATCCACATCGGCGAGTTCACCGTGCCGGTGCAGTTCATGCAGGCCCTGCCCTACATCCTGACCGTGATCATCCTCGCCGGCTTCGTCGGCAAGGCGATCCCCCCCAAGGCCGGCGGCCGGCCCTACGTCAAGGAGCGCTGATGGAATGGAAGCTCTCGAGACCATCCGCGCCCGGGCCGGCGCCGCGCCGGTCGCCGTCGGCCCTGGTGCTCGGATCCGGGCTGGGACACCTGACCGAGGCGGTCGACGGCGTCGCGATCGACTACGCCGACCTGCCCGGCTTTCCGCACGCCGGGGTCTCGGGGCACCAGCCGAAGCTGGTCGTCGGCCAGCTCGAGGGCGTGCGGGTGGCCGTGCTCGGCGGCCGGGCGCACTACTACGAGAGCGGCGACGCCGCGGTGATGCGCCGGCCGCTCGAGGTGCTGCGCGCCCTCGGGGCCGAGCGGCTGATCCTGACCAACGCGGCCGGCTCGTTCCGCGCCGACATCCCGCCGGGCGAGCTGATGCTGATCGCCGACCACATCAACTTCTCCGGGCGCAACCCGCTGATCGGCGAGCCGACCGACGCGCGCTTCGTCAACATGACCGACGCCTACGATCCCGCCCTGCGCCAGGCGCTGGCCGCCGCCGCCGCCGCCGAGGGCATCGCCCTGCCCGAGGGCGTCTACGCCTGGTATTCCGGCCCGAGCTTCGAGACGCCCGCCGAGATCCGGGCGCTCAGGATCCTCGGCGCCGACGCCGTCGGCATGTCCACGGTGCCCGAGGTGATCCTCGCCCGCTTCCTCGGGCTCAGGGTCGCGGCGATCTCGAGCATCACCAACATGGCCGCCGGGATGAGCGACGAGGCGATCAGCCACGAGCATACCAAGGCGATGGCGCCGATCGGCGCCGCCAAGCTCGAGCGGCTGCTGCGCCGCTACCTGCAGGACGCCGCCGACTAATCGCGGCCGCGACGAAACCCTGTCGCCTCGATCGCGTTGAGGGACGAGCGCCGCCCCGGCCCGGCAGCCGGGCCCGGCGCCCGGAAACCCACCGAGCGAGAAGGAACCCGCCCATGCCTATGAAATCCCTTGATGATCTCTTCGTGCACTTCCTGCGCGACATCTACTACGCCGAAAAGCAGATCCTGAAGGCCCTGCCGAAGATGTCGCGCAAGGCCGATTCCGACCAGCTGCGCGAGGCCTTCGAGCATCACCACGGCGAGACCCAGCAGCACGTCGCCAATCTCGAGCAGGCGTTCGAGATGCTCGAGCTCAGGCCGCGCGGCGTCACCTGCGAGGCCATCGACGGCATCCTCGAGGAAGGCAAGGAGATCATGACCGACGCCGAGGACGCCGACACCCGCGACGCCGGGATGATCGCCGCCGCGCAGGCGGTCGAGCACTACGAGATCACCCGCTACGGCACGCTGATCGCCTGGGCCACGCAGCTCGGCAAGACCGACGTGGTCAAGCTGCTGCGGGCCAATCTCGAGCAGGAATACGCGGCCGACCGCAAGCTGACCGAGCTCGCGGAGAAGGCGCTCAACCGCGAAGCCGCCTGAGGCGGGCCCCTCCCCGCGCTGCAATCTGGTAACAGGTTGCGGCGCGGCGCTTTTCGCCCAGCGTTCGCGCTGGCCCCGGCGGGGGGCCTCCGCTAGGCTGCGGCCGAGGATCAATCGGTCGCGCCAGCCCATGCAGATCTACCTCCCGATCGCCGAAGTTGCCGTCAACGGCCTGGGCCTGCTCCTGATCGGCGCGATGGTCGGGCTGGTGTCGGGCATGTTCGGCGTCGGCGGCGGCTTCATCCTGACCCCGCTGCTGTTCTTCGTCGGCATCCCGCCGGCGGTCGCGGTGGCCTCGGCCGCCAACCAGATCGCCGGCTCGTCGTTCTCGGCGCTGCTGGCGCATCTGCGGCGCAAGACCGTCGACTTCAAGATGGGCATGGTGCTCTTGGTCGGCGGGCTGATCGGCTCGGCGCTCGGGGTGCAGATCTTCACCCGGCTGCGCAATCTCGGCCAGTTCGACCTCGTCGTCAGCATCCTCTACGTGGTGCTGCTCGGCACCATCGGCGGGCTGATGCTGGTCGAGAGCATCCGCACCCTGCGCCGGCGCAACGATCCCAACGCGGTGCTGCTCCCGCGCCGGCGCCATACCTGGGCGCACGGTCTGCCGCTGAAGATGCGCTTCCGCGCCTCCAACCTCTACGTCAGCGCCATCCCGCCGTTCGTGATCGGCTTCCTGGTCGGCGTGCTCGGCGCCACCATGGGCGTCGGCGGCGGCTTCATCATGGTGCCGGCGATGATCTACATCATCGGCATGCCGACCAAGGTCGTGGTCGGCACCTCGGTCTTCCAGTTCCTGTTCGTCACCGGCTTCACCGCCGTCATGCACGCGGTCCAGAGCCACACCGTCGACGTGATGCTCGCGCTGATCCTGCTGATCGGCGGGGTGATCGGCGCCCAGATCGGGGTCAGCCTGGCGGCCCGGCTCAGGGCCGAGCAGCTGCGCATCCTGCTGGCGCTGCTGGTCGTCGGCGTCTGCCTCAAGCTCTTCGCCGACCTGGTGATCCGCCCCGACGAGCTATTCTCGCTCGGAGCCTCGTGAGGCGGTGCTGCGGCTGCTGGCGCTGCTGGTCCTCCTCGCTGCCCCGCTGGCCGCCCAGGAAACCGTGGTCACCGGGCTCTCGACCGAGAACATCGCGCTGACCGCGAACTTCAACGGCTCCGAGCTCTTCGTCTTCGGGGCGGTCCGGCGCGACGCGCCGCCACCGGAGGACGCCGGCCCGCTCGACGTCATCATCACCATCAAGGGCCCGGCCCGGCCGGTCACGGTCCGGCACAAGGAGCGCCGGTTCGGGATCTGGGCGAACACCGATTCGGTGCGGGTGCGCCAGGCGCCGAGCTTCTACGCCATCGCCACCACCCGGCCGCTGGCCGACCTGCTGACCCAGACCGAGCGGCTGCGCTACCAGATCGGCATGGACCAGGCGGTGCGCCGGGTCGGCGGCAGCGACACCATCGCCGACACCACCCCCTATACCGACGCCGTGGTCCGCCTGCGCGAGCGCGACGGCAGCTACCAGCAGCTCGACGGCAAGGTCGCGCTCGCCCAGGAGACGTTGTTCCAGACCCGCATCAACATGCCGGCCAACCTGGTCGAGGGCGACTACGCCGCCCAGTTCTTCCTGGTGCGCGACCGCCAGGTGATCAACTCCGGCATCACCACCATCCGCGTCGAAAAGACCGGGATCGAGCGCTGGCTTTACAATCTCTCGCGCAACCAGCCGCTGCTCTACGGCCTGATGTCGGTGTTCCTGGCGCTGCTCGCGGGCTGGCTCGCGGCCGAAGCCTTCCGCATCGCCCGGCGCTGAGCGCGTCCGCCAGGCCGGGTGGAACCCTGCCCGCCCTGGCGGGTTGGCCCGGCAGACGCACCCCGAGCGAGTTCTTCATGGTTCCATTCTGGCTTCACGCCACGTCGATTGCCTTTCTCCTGCTCGGCGCGCTTTGCGCGGTCGTGATCGTCGCCGATGAATACCGCCACCCGCAGCACATGTGGATCATGAACGTGGTCTGGCCGGTGACCGCCCTTTTCGGCACGGTCTTCTGGCTCTGGGGCTACTTCCGCTACGGCCGCCCCGCCTCCGGCCCCGCGGACAGCGACAAGCCCTTCGCCGCCAGCGTTGGCGAGGCGGCCTCGCATTGCGGCAGCGGCTGCACGCTCGGGGACATCTGCGCCGAGTGGCTGGCCTTCGCGATACCGGCCATCGCGGTCTGGCTCGGCTGGCACAGCCTCTTCGCGGAGAAGATGTACGCAGTCTGGGTCCTGGACTTCGTCTTCGCCTTCGGGTTCGGCATCGTGTTCCAGTACTTCACCATCGCGCCGATGCGAGACCTCGGCGTCGCCCAGGGCATCTGGGCCGCGGTGAAGGCCGATGCGCTGTCGCTGACCGCCTGGCAGGTCGGCATGTACGGCTTCATGGCCGTCGCCACCTTCGGGATCTTCCGCCATCTGCTGGGGTCCGAACTCGCGGTCGATTCGGTCGAGTTCTGGTTCATGATGCAGATCGCGATGCTCTTCGGCTTCGCCACCAGCTATCCGGTCAACTGGTGGCTTCTGCGCGCCGGAATCAAGGAGCGGATGTGACGCACGGATGTGCGGACGCTGCTCAGGAAGTCGGCTCCAGCACCAGCGGCGCCGTCTCGCTGGCAAGGTCGGCTATGCCGAGCGGCACGGACGGCCGGCCCAGCGCGTAGCGGGTGACCCAGACCAGCCGCTCCTCGGCACGGGTCACCGCGACATACGCCAGCCGCTTCCAGAGCGCCACGCCGGCCTCCTGGCGCCCGGACTGCGCGGCGGCATAGAGGTCGGGAGCGAAGACCTGCACCTCCGGCCACTGCGAACCCTGGGCCTTGTGGATCGTCACCGCCGCCCCGTGCAGGAACACCGCGCCCATGCTCGCGGCCGTGACGATCATCGGCTCCACCTGTCCCGGCGCCTCGATCTGGATGATGCTGGCGACCCCGACCCGCGGCTCCTCGGCGCCTACCACGTAGAGCCGGGCGAAGCCGGGCCTGGCGCCCGGCCCGAGATAGATCGCCTGCGCCCCCCGGATCAGCCCGCGCGCCTCCAGATCCATCCGCCGCTTGCGGTGCTTCAGCGGCAGCTCGATGCCGTCGCAGATCAGCGGCTCGCCCGGCAGCAGCAGGTCCGGCGGCGCCTCGTGCGCCAGGCGGAAGGCGTGGATCAGCCGCACCCGCGTGGCGTTGCGCCAGACCAGGACCGGTGCTCGCGCCATCGCGCCGGCGTCGACCCGCGGACTGATCACCACCCGCTCGTCGCGCGCCGCCGCCTGCCGCAGCAGCGCCTCGAATCCCGAGAAGCCGAGCTCGGGGTCGCCCAGCGCATGCGCGAGATCGAGGATCGGGCTGTCGGCGGCCTGCCGGTGCACCCGGTGCAGCTCCAGCTTCGCGCCCTCAGGCAGGGTTTCGAACACCATGCCGTCGGTCCCGCCCACCGGCGCCAGCTGCGCCGGGTCGCCGAACAGGACGAGCGTGCGGAAGAGCTCGCGCAGGTCGGCATACTGCCGAGCGTCGAGCATCGAGGCCTCGTCGATCAGCCCGATATCCAGCGGCTCGTCGCGCCGCTTCCAGCCCTTGATGAAGTCCGAGCCGCGCAGCCCGGCGCTCGCCAGCGCCCCGGGGATCGACGGATGCTGGCGGTAGAAGGCCAGCGCCCGGTCCAGCGCCGCCTCGGTCAGGCCCTCGACCTTCGGTCGGTCGCCCTTGCCGGTCAGCCACTCCGCGATCGCCTCGTAGTCGGGATGATAGAGCGGGGTGTAGAGGATGCGGTGAATCGTCGTCGCCGGCACCCCGCGCTGGCGCAGCACGCTCGCCGCCTTGTTGGTCGGGGCCAGCACGGCCAGCGTTCGCTTGGTGCGGGTGCGGCGGCTCTCGTAGTCGGCCGAAACCGGCTCGACCCCGGCGCCCAGCAGGCTACGCACCAGATCGGCCAGCAGCATGGTCTTGCCCGAGCCGGCCTTTCCGATCACCGCCAGCGTCGGCTGCACGGCGCCGCCGTCCGGCAGCAGCGCGGCTTCGGCCAGATCGACCCCGGCGGCGCGCAGCACCGCCACGATCCGGTCCCGCGCCCGCGCCTGATCCGCCGAATAGTCCATGCGCCTCCGCCTGCCGCCGCCCTCTCTCTAGCGGCAGCCGAAGTCGGGGGCCAGCCTCAGGCCGCGATGCGGTCCTCGTCGTAGCGGGCGGGGAAGCTGGCGTCGAACCAGCGGGCGATCACCGACAGCGGGATCCCGGAGCGCCGCGAGATCTGGTCGCGCGCCTCCACCGAGATCGGCCACAGGCCGACGCTGATGCGGTCGCGGCCCTCGCCGCGGCTGCCGATGATATCGGGTTCCGAGCCGATGCGCCGGTAGAGCGGGACCGTCTTTGCGTAGATCACCCCGACCGCCTGCTCCAGGCCGAAGCGCAGGCCGAGCTCGACCCCGGCGGCCAGCAGCGCCGCCGCCACGCCGACCGGCGCCTGCGGCGCAAGGCAGAAGCGCGTGCACTCCCAGATCAGCGGGCTGCGGATGGTGACGCCGCCGGTCAGGTCGAGGAAGTGCTCGTTGGTCATGATCCGCCCGACCGTGGGCATGATGCGCACCGACCCGCCGTGCTGGCCGTCGGCGTTCTCCCAGACGATGTAAAGCGGGTCGAGGCCATCGTACTGATCGACCTCCCAGCCGTTTTCATCTACAGTAACATCCCAGTCAAGCCGGTCCTTGAATTGGACGGCGCGGTCCCTGAACATAGAGTCAGCGAGAACCGGATACTCCGACAACTGGTCAGCGTAGATGAAGCGGATCATATTGACCTCATATCGTCTTTGCTGACGACAGGTTTCTCCTATCTTGATTAAAAAAGTCCGACCGTACGCTGCTTCAGTATTTAGGCAACGCCCCCTGCGGCACGATGATGCCCCTCGCCAGCGCCAGCGCCACCGCGTGGGTCACGTTGAGCGCGCCGAGTTTGTGCCGCGCTGAATCGATGTAGGCCCTGAGGGTGTTCTCCGAGATCTGCAGCGCGTCGGCCACGGCTGCGCGGCTCTGGCCCGTGCTGAGCTGGCTCAGCGCCTCGCGTTCCCGCGGCGACAGGTCGGCGGTGGGGGGGTCGAGTTCCTTGTTGATGATCCGCATCGCCTGCTGGTGCATCAGGTGCGAGACGAGCAGGAGATCCTTGGCGTTGCGGGTGGTAAATTCCTCCCACTCCGCGTCGTCGCAGCCGTGGTTGACGGCGAACAGCGCGAACTCGCCTTGCGGGCCCCAGATCGGCACCGACCACCCCTGGTTGCCGAGCCCGTGCGCCATCGCGTCACGCATGAACGCCCTCGCCTGCGGGCTGGACCAGTCGAGCGCCTTCCAGTTCATCGGGTGAAAGCGCCGCTGCGCCCCCAGCACCACCGGATCGATACTGATGTAGTCTTTCTCGAGGTACTGCCGCGCCCAGTCGAGGCTGTAGGTGAAGGCGCCGATCTGTTCGGACTTCAGGGTCCTGGTGTGATAGACGACGTGGGTTACACCAAAATAGTCGCGCAGCTCGTGCGCCCAGACCTGGACTTCGTCAATGGACTTCGTTGTCTGTAAGCGCTCCAACAGCGCCTCGAGCGTGCCCGTTTCCACCTTCGGCTGTTCCTGCAGCGCAGAGCCGTGCTCCGATCTCGCTGGCGGCGACGAAGATCGCGTCATCCAGCTGCTCGGCGAGCTCCACCATCCCGTTCTTCTCGGAAAACTGCCGGATATCCTTCAGAATATCAATCACCCAGTAGGCCTTCATCCGTAGTCCCCTGCGAAAGAATGAAATTCCTGCAGGGGTTGATACCACGTGCCGCCGATCGGTTAAATTCACCAATATTGATACCCCCGAAATGGCGGGGGAACTTGTTGCCAAAGTATTGAAATTATTGGCATTCGCTCAACCGCAGTACGAACCGCCGGTCTTCGCCCGCGCTCCGGGCCGAGTTCGATCACCCCCGCGCCTGGCTCGCCTCGATGGTGTCGGCAAAGGTCCGCAGGCCGGTTACCGGGGCGCTGACCAGCACCGCCATGTTGCCGGGCTTGTGCTCGTTGTGCCGCATCTTGACGTGCGCATCCGGGATCTGCACCCAGGGGAACACCTCCGACATGCACGGGTCGAGCCGCCGCTCCAGCATCAGCTGGTTGGCGGCGCTCGCCTGGCGCAGGTTGGCGAAGTGGCTGCCCTGCACCCGCTTCTGGTTCATCCACAGGTAACGCGCGTCCAGCGTCAGGTTGTAGCCGGTGGTCCCGGCGCAGATCACCACCATGCCGCCCTTCTTCACCACCAGCACCGACACCGGAAAGGTCGCCTCGCCGGGGTGCTCGAACACCATGTCGACGTTCACACCCTTGCCGGTGATGTCCCAGATCGCCTTGCCGAACTTGCGCGCCTCGCCCAGCCACGCCTTGTACTCGGCGCTGTTGACCTTGGGCATCTGCCCCCAGCAGTTGAAGTCCTTACGGTTAATGACTCCTTTCGCCCCGAGCGACAGCACGAAGTCGCGCTTCGATTCCTCCGAAATCACCCCGATGGCGTTGCCGCCGGCGGTGTTGATCAGCTGGATCGCGAACGACCCCAGCCCGCCCGAGGCCCCCCAGACCAGCACGTTCTGCCCGGGCCGGAGCTCGTGCGGCGCGTGGCCGAACAGCATCCTGTACGCGGTCGCCAGCGTCAGCGTGTAGCAGGCGCGCTCCTCCCAGGTCAGGTGCTGCGGCCGCGCCATCAGCTGCTGGCTCTGCACGTTGGTGAACTGCGCGAAGCTGCCGTTCGGCGTCTCGTAGCCCCAGATCCGCTGGCTGGGCGAATACATCGGGTCGCCGCCGTTGCAGTGCTCGTCGTCGCCGTCGTCCTGGTTGCAGTGGATCACCACCTCGTCGCCGACCTTCCAGCGCCGCACCTTGTCGCCCACCGCCCAGACGATTCCCGAGGCGTCCGATCCCGGCGATGTGATACGCCGCCTTGTGCACGTCGAACGGCGAGATCGGGATGCCGAGCCCGGCCCAGACCCCGTTGTAATTCACCCCCGCCGCCATCACGAAGACCAGCACCTCGGTCGAATCCACCTTCGGCGTGTCGACCACCTCGACCTGGAACGAGATGTCGGGCTCGCCGTGCCGCTCGCGCCGGATCGCCCAAGCGTACATCTTCGGCGGCACGTAGCCGAGCGGCGGGATCTCCCCGACCTCGTAGAGCTCCTTTTGCGGTGCATCATAGTCGGGCTGGGTGACGGGAGCGTCCAAAGGGGCCATCGGGTCGATCCTTGCCGGCACGCCGGGGATTTACGACCGGCGCGCAACTTTATTGCGTTAGCGCGTTCCCTTAGATCAATGACATTATCCGATCAGGCGCGCAATCGCTTTTGCGGCGCCTGTCCCGGCGCGCATCTGCCGCAATTTTGTTCACAGTCGCGGCTCGCAGGCGCAAGAAAGTTTCCGGGATTTGCGCTGCATTGCAAACCTGCATAACCTGAGGGCACCGAATTGGCACCCGAGCGAACCCATGAGCGAGACGATCCGCGACAAGCCCTGGCTGTTCCGCACCTACGCCGGACATTCCACTGCCAGCGCCTCGAACGCGCTCTACCGGGCCAACCTCGCCCGCGGGCAGACCGGGCTGTCGGTCGCCTTCGACCTGCCGACCCAGACCGGCTACGACAGCGACCACGTGCTGGCGCGCGGCGAGGTCGGCAAGGTCGGGGTGCCGGTCAGTCATCTCGGCGACATGCGCGCGCTCTTCGAGGGCATCCCGCTCGAGACCATGAACACCTCGATGACGATCAACGCCACGGCGGCCTGGCTGCTGGCGCTCTATGTCGCGGTCGGCGAGGAGCAGGGGGCGGACCCGGCGAAGCTCCAGGGCACGGTACAGAACGACATCATCAAGGAGTACCTCAGCCGCGGCACCTACGTGTTCCCGCCCGAGCCGTCGCTGAAGCTGATCGCCGACGTGGCCGACTACTGCTACCGCGCGGTGCCGAAGTGGAACCCGATGAACGTCTGCTCCTACCACCTGCAGGAGGCGGGCGCGACGCCGGAGCAGGAACTCGCCTTCGCGCTCGCCACCGCCACCGCAGTGCTCGACCAGGTGCGCGGCCAGGTCGCCCGCCGCCGATTTCCCCGAGGTCGTCGGCCGGATCTCCTTCTTCGTGAACGCCGGCATCCGCTTCGTCACCGAGATGTGCAAGATGCGCGCCTTCGTCGATCTCTGGGACGAGATCACCGCCGAACGCTACGGCATCGCCGACCCGAAGCTCCGCCGCTTCCGCTACGGCGTGCAGGTGAACTCGCTCGGCCTGACCGAGCAGCAGCCGGAGAACAACGTCTACCGCATCCTGATCGAGATGCTCGCCGTCACCCTCTCGAAGAACGCCCGCGCCCGCGCCGTGCAGCTGCCGGCCTGGAACGAGGCCCTGGGCCTGCCGCGCCCCTGGGACCAGCAGTGGTCGCTCCGGATGCAGCAGATCATGGCCTACGAGACCGACCTGCTCGAATACGGCGACCTCTTCGACGGCAACCCCGCCGTCGCAGCCAAGGTCGAGGCGCTGAAGGAAGGCGCCCGGGCGGAGCTCGCCCGGATCGACGGGATGGGCGGCGCCGTCGCGGCCATCGACTACATGAAGTCCGAGCTCGTCGCCGCCAATACCGCGCGGCTGGCGCGGATCGAGGCCGGCGCCACCACCGTGGTCGGCGTCAACCGCTTCACCGAGGCCGAGCCGTCGCCGCTGACCGCCGGCGACGGCGGCATCCTGGTGATCGATCCGGAAGTCGAGGCGGAGCAGATCGCCCGCCTCGAAGCCTGGCGCGACGCCCGCGACGCCGCTGCGGTCGCGGCCGCCCTCGAAGATCTGCGCACTGCCGCCGCCTCCGGCGCCAACGTCATGCCGGCCTCGATCGCGGCGGCCAAGGCCGGCGTCACCACCGGCGAATGGGGCGCCGCGATGCGCGAGGTCTTCGGCGAATACCGGGCGCCGACCGGCGTCGGCAAGGCCGCCGGCGCGCCGGCCGGCAACCTCGCCGAGGTTCGCGCCGCCGTCGAGGCCACCAGCGCCCGGATCGGCCGCCGCATCAAGTTCCTCGTCGGCAAGCCCGGCCTCGACGGCCATTCCAACGGCGCCGAGCAGATCGCGGTCCGCGCCCGCGACAGCGGCATGGAAGTGGTCTACGAGGGCATCCGCCTCACCCCCGCTCAGATCGTCAACGCCGCGCTCGAGGAATCGGTCCACGTCGTCGGCCTCTCGATCCTGTCCGGCTCGCACCTGCCGCTGGTCACCGAGATCATGGAGCGCATGCGCGCCGCCGGGCTCGACGACATCCCCGTGGTCGTCGGCGGCATCATCCCCGACGCCGACGCCGAGGCCCTGCGCGCCGCCGGCGTCGCCCGCGTCTACACGCCCAAGGATTTCGAGCTCAACCGCATCATGCTCGACATCGTGGCCCTGGCCGGCGCCGACGCCCGCGAGGCGGCGTGATGCTGCGCGTGCTCGTAGCGGCGCTGCTGCTGGCGGGCAGCGCCGCCGCACAGGACGTCGGCCAGCTTCTGGCCCACACCCTCGGCAGCGGGGCCAACCGGCTCTACTGGCTGCCCGACAGCGCCGACCCGGCGAAAGCCCGCGAGGCCATCGGCTTCGCCTATCTGCCGACCGGCGGCAACGCCGAGTCGCTCGCCGTCGGCTACTACGCCCGCGGACCGCAGGGTTTCGGCTTCGTCGGCCCGCTCGACAACCTCTTCAGCGAAAGCCCGCGCGCCCCGCGCTTCCTGCCCGACCACATCGAGGTCACCACCACCATGCCGCTGCCCGGCGAGCCGCGCTGCTGCCCGACCGGCGTCGCCGTCTGGTCGATCGACCGCCCGAGCCTCGCGGTGACCCGGCTGCAATGACCCCTCGACTGGCGGCGGACGGCGGGGCACGATCGTCTCATGCTGATCCGCCCCGCCCTGCCGCAAGACGCCGACGCGATCTGGTCGATCCTGCAGCCGATCTGTGCCGCCGGCGAGGTCTTCTGCGTGCCCCGCGACGGCGGGCGCACGGCCGCCTTCGACTACTGGTTCTCCGGCCCGGCCCGCCAGGTCTTCGTCGCCGAGACCGACGCCGTCATTCTCGGCACCTCGTACCTGCGGCCGAACCAGAGCGGCGGCGGCGCCCACGTCGCCAACGCCGGCTACGCCACCGCCCCCGCCGCGCAGGGCAAGGGCGTTGCCCGCGCCCTCCTCGCCCACTCGCTCGACACCGCCCGCGCCCAGGGCTTCCGCGCCATGCAGTTCAACTTCGTGGTCGCCACCAACACCCGCGCCATCGCCTTGTGGGAATCCGCCGGCTTCGCGATCGTCGGGCGCCTGCCCGGCGCCTTCGCCCATCCCGGCGCCGGGTATGTCGACGCACTGGTGATGCACCGCAACCTGTGAGGCCCCCGTCGATGCTCCGGAACTTCGAACACGTCGGCATGACGGTCAGCGATCTCGACGCGAGCCTCGCCTTCTATTGCGACCTGCTCGGCCTGCGGCTGCTGCTGCGGCGGTCCTCGCCCGGCAGAGAGGTGGCGTTCCTCGACGCTGGTAGTGGCCAGCTCGAAATGGTCTGCCCCGGCGGCGGCGCCGCGACGCCGGCCCGCCGCGTCGCGGCCGACGAGGCCGGCCTTCGCCACCTGACCTTCACCTTCGACGACGTGGACCACACATTCGACCGCCTGGTCGCGGCCGGCGTCACCGCGCTGGAGGCGCCCCGCGAGGCCTACAACCGTGACGTCTTCGCCCGGGTCGCCTTCATGCTCGACCCCGACGGCATCGTGGTCGAGCTCGCCCAGCGCCCCTAGCGCGGCCCAGACGTCACATCCGCCGCTCGACCATCAGCTTCTTGATCTCGGCGATCGCCTTGGCCGGGTTGAGGTTCTTCGGGCAGGTCTGGGCACAGTTCATGATGGTGTGGCAGCGGTAGAGCTTGAACGGGTCGTCGAGGTCGTCCAGCCGCTCGCCGGTGGCCTCGTCGCGGCTAGTCGATGATCCAACGGTAGGCGTGCAGCAAGCGCCGCCGGCCCGAGATAGCGCTCGCCGTTCCACCAGTAGCGACGGGCACGAGGTCGAGCAGCAGGCGCACATCACGCACTCGTAGAGCCCGTCGAGCTTCTTGCGGTCCTCGATCGACTGCTTCCACTCGCGCTCCGGGGCGTTGGTCTCGGTCTCCAGCCACGGCTTCACGCTGGCATGCTGGGCATAGAAGTGCGTCAGATCCGCCACCAGGTCCTTGACCACCGGCATGTGCGGCAGCGGATAGATCTTCACGTCGCCCTCGATCTCGTCGAGCCCGTAGATGCAGGCGAGCGTGTTGATCCCGTCGATGTTCATCGCGCACGACCCGCAGATGCCCTCGCGGCAGGACCGCCGGAAGGTCAGCGTCGGGTCGATCTCGGTCTTGATCTTGATCAGCGCGTCCAGGACCATCGGCCCGCAAGTGTCCATGTCGACGAAGTAGGTGTCGACCTGCGGGTTGCCGCCGGAATCGGGGTTGTAGCGATAGATCCGGAAGGCCCGCACGTTGGTCCCTGCCGGCCGCGGCCAGGTCTTGCCGCTGATCATCCGGCTGTTGCGGGGCAGCGTCAGCTCGACCATCGCGCTCTCCTCAGTAGACCCGCGCCTTGGGCGCGATCTTCTTCATGTCGATCCCGCCCTCGGCCTGCGGCGTCAGCGGCTCGAGATGGACCGGGCGGTAGCTCAGGGTGACGGTATTGTCCGGGTTGACCACCGCCAGCGTGTGCCTGCGCCAGTTCGCGTCATCGCGGTCGGGGTGGTCCTCCTGGGCGTGGGCGCCGCGGCTCTCCTTGCGCGCCTCGGCCGAGACGATGGTGGCCAGCGCGTTCGGCATCAGGTTGGTCAGCTCCAGCGTCTCCATCAGGTCGGAGTTCCAGATCATCGAGCGGTCGGTGACGTGCAGGTCGCCGATCCGGTCGGCGATCCGCTTCATCTTCTCGCAGCCCTCGGCCAGCGTCTTGTCGGTGCGGAAGACCGCGGCGTCCTCCTGCATCGTCCGCTGCATCGCCAGCCTCAGCTCGGCGGTCGGGCTGCCGCCGTCGGCGTGGCGCAGGCCGTCGAACCGCGCCACCGCCGCATCGACCGATGCGGCGTTCAGCGGCCGGTTGTCGCTCGCCCTGTCGACCACGGTGCCGGCCCGGATCGCCGCGGCGCGGCCGAAGACCACCAGGTCGATCAGGCTGTTCGACCCCAGCCGGTTGGCGCCGTGCACGCTGGCGCAGCCCGCCTCGCCCACCGCCATCAGCCCCGGCTGGATGCGGTCGGGCTCGCCCTCGCGCGGGTTCAGCGCCTCGCCCCAGTAGTTGGTGGGGATCCCGCCCATGTTGTAGTGCACGGTCGGCAGCACCGGGATCGGCGCCTTGGTGACGTCGACGCCGGCGAAGATCTTGGCCGAACTCGCTGATGCCGGGCAGCCGTTCCTTCAGCGCCTCGGGCGGCAGGTGGTTGAGGTTGAGGTGCATGTGGTCCTTCTGCGGCCCGACGCCGCGGCCCTCGCGGATCTCGATGGTCATGCAGCGCGACACCACGTCGCGGCTGGCCGAGATCCTTGTAGGTGGGGGCGTAGCGCTCCATGAAGCGCTCGCCCTCGGAATTGGTCAGGTACCCGCCCTCGCCGCGCGCGCCCTCGGTGATCAGGCAGCCCGCGCCGTAGATGCCGGTGGGGTGGAACTGCACGAACTCCATGTCCTGCAGCGGCAGCCCCTGCCGCGCCACCATCCCGGCGCCGTCGCCGGTGCAGGTATGTGCGCGAGGTCGCCGAGAAATACGCCCGCCCGTAGCCGCCGGTGGCCAGCACCGTCATCTTGGCGTTGAAGCGGTGCAGCGTGCCGTCGTCGAGCTTCCAGGCCAGCACGCCCTGGCAGACCCCGTCCTCGCTCATGATCAGGTCGATGGCGAAGAACTCGATGAAGAACTCGGCGTTGTGCTTGAGCGACTGGCCGTAGAGCGTGTGCAGGATGGCGTGCCCGGTGCGGTCGGCGGCGGCGCAGGTGCGCTGCACCGGCGGCCCCTCGCCGAACTCGGTGGTATGCCCGCCGAACGGCCGCTGGTAGATCCGCCCGTCCTCGGTGCGGCGAGAACGGCACGCCGTAGTGCTCGAGCTCGTAGACCGCCTTCGGCGCCTCGCGCACCAGGTATTCCATCGCGTCGGTGTCGCCGAGCCAGTCCGACCCCTTGACGGTGTCGTACATGTGCCACTGCCAGCTGTCGGGCCCCATGTTGCCGAGCGAGGCGGCGATGCCGCCCTGGGCCGCGACGGTGTGCGAGCGGGTCGGAAACACCTTGGTGATGCAGGCGGTCTTCAGCCCCTGCTCGGCCATGCCGAGGGTGGCGCGCAGGCCCGACCCGCCGGCGCCCACCACGATGACGTCGTAGGTGTGGTCGATGAACTCGTATGCGGCCATGATCCCCGTCCTCAGGCGGCGAAGGCGATCATGGCGACGGCGAAGATGCCGGTCATCGCGAAGGCGAGCGTCAGCAGCGTATTGGCGAGAAGCAGCGCCACCAGCAGCGGCTTGTCGTGGACGTAGTCCTCGATCACCTCCTGGATGCCCTGCTGCAGGTGGCGAAACCCGACCGCGAGGAAGAGGATCGCCACCACCGCGTTGAAGGGATGGCCGTAGACCTCGCGCACCCCCTCCAAGCTGCCGCCGAGCGCCTTGACGAACGGAAAGATGAAGACCAGCGTCAGCGGCACCAGCGCGATCGAGGTCAGCCGCTGGCTCCACCAGTGCGCCACGCCGTGTCCCGAGGTCCCGAGACCCTGGACCCGCTGCCTGTCGGTGCGGAACTGCATCGCTTCCCCCTCAGATCGCGATGATGATGGTCAGGATGGTCATCACCCCGGCCGCTGCCAGCACGGCGATGCTGCTCGGGCGGATCATCGCCTTGTCCAGCCCCTCGCCGGTGTCCCAGACCAGGTGCCGGATGCCGTTGAAGAAGTGGTACCAGAGCGCCGCCAGCGAGACCAGCATCACCAGGGTGCCGATCCACGAGGTCAGGAGCCCGTCCACGAAGTAGAAATACCCCGGCCGCGTCGCCGCCGCCATGAACCACCAGACCAGCAGCATCGCCGTCAGCGCCAGCCCGAGCCCGGTGAGGCGGTGGCAGATCGACATGATCGAGTTGATCTGCGGGCGATAGATCGGTCCGATCATGAAGGGTGAGAGCGGCCGGTTGCCCCGGTTCACGTCTGCCATGCCTGCCTCGCTTCCCCTGCCCTAAGAAAATTTCGCCGCGATGCGCTGGGTCGGTCATACGGTAATGCCACCAGACCGTCCCCGAATGCAAGGCGGCCCTGCCCGCCATCGCCGGGACCGCCAGTGGTTCCGGCCAGGACCGGGCCGGCCGTCACAGCGGCACCAGCACCCAGTAGTCCAGATCCAGCAGCACCTCCGGCAGGTACTTCCCCTCGCCGTCCCGGAGCGCGAACGCCGCCGCGCCGGCCTTCACCGCCACGGTGCGCAGGCGCAGCGCCCCCACCCCGGGCGCCGCGGTCCCGGCCTTGTCCGAGCACCTCCGACCAGGCCCCGACCGTGTCGCCGGCGAAGCAGGGGTTGGCGTGCGCGCCGGCGTTGATGCCGGCGACGATCTGGGCGTTGGCCAGCCCGTTGAAGGACAGCGCCCGCGCCAGGCTGATGACGTGGCCGCCATAGATCAGCCGCCGGCCGTCCTCGCGCTGGGTGGCGTCGAAATGCACCTTCGAGGTGTTCTGCCACAGCCGGGTGGCCAGCATGTGCTCGGCCTCCTCGATGCGTCACCCGGTCGACATGATCGATGCGCTCGCCGACCGCGTAGTCGCCCCAGCGCCAGGGCTCGCCGGCGAGCCCGAAATCGTAGGCGGTGAAGTCCAGCCCCTCCGGCACCGCCAGGTCCGCCGCCGCCACCGCCGGCGCCAGCTCGGGAACCACCGGCTCCGGCGCCGGCGCCGCCGGGTCGCGCTTGCGCACCATCACCCAGCGGCAGAAGCGCATCACCGCCTCGCCGCGCTGGTTCGTGCCGGTGGAGCGCACCCAGACCACGCCGCTCCTGCCGTTGGAGGTCTCGCGCAGACCGATCACCTCGCTCGTCGCCGTCAGCGTGTCGCCGGGCCAGACCGGCTCGAAGAAACCGCGCCTCGGCGTAGCCGAGGTTGGCGACCGCGTTCAGGCTGACGTCCGGCACGGTCTTGCCGAAGACGACGTGGAAGGCGGCCAGATCCTCGAGCGGGCTGCGCGGCAGGCCGCAGGACCGGGCGAACTCGTCCGACGACTAGAGCGCGAACCGGCTCGGGTAGAGCGCGGTGTAGAGCGCACGCTCGCCCTCGGTGACGGTGCGCGGCACCGCGTGAGCCAGGGTCTGGCCGATGCGGTAGTCCTCGAAGAAGTTTCCCGCCCGGGTCTTCGACATCGGCTTCAGAATCTCGCCGAGCTTCATCGCCGGGTCGCAGGCATCCACTTCCTTCACCCCCGCCCCGGCGACGCAGGCAAGCACGGTCTTCATTGCGGGAATGGCCAGTAGCCGAGCCAGGTGTGGACGGCGGCGATCAGCGCGAAGACCACGACGGTGATCACCGCCAGCCGGATGTCGCCCGAGACCGGCCCCGGCGCCGGCCGCACCCAGGCCGGCTCGCGGGCGTTGATCATGAGCATCGAGCCCACCGCCCAGAGCCCGAGCCAGCCGAACATCACCAGCGAGGCCCGGTCGCCGTTCACCAGCAGATGCGCGACCGCCCAGACCACCACCGCCGTCAGCATCGGGTGCCGCAGCCAGCTGCGGGCGCGGCCCTTGGAGTGCCCCATGCCGAGCAGCGCGACCGCGCCGAGCATCAGCAGGTTGTTGAGGTGGATGCCCCAGGACGGCGGATCGTAGACCGCCACGTAGGGCGCCCGCCGGTAGCCTACGATAATCAGCACCAGCCCGGCCAGGATCACCAGCGCCACCACCCCCTTGGCCGGTCCCTCCCCGAGCGAGCGCGTCAGCGCCGCACGGGCCTCGGGCGCGCCCGGCTTCAGGAAATGCGCGAGGCTCCAGACGATCAGGCCGAGCACTAGCAGCGTCATTGCGCCGCCTCCAGCGCGCCGATCGCCGCGGCCCGCGCCAGCAACTGCCGGGCGCTGGCCACGTGCAGGTTCTCCACGATCCGCCCCTCGACCACCGCCACGCCTTCGCCGCGCGCCTCGGCCGCCTCGAAGGCCGCGACCTGGGCCTCGGCCAGCTCCAGATCGTCCGCCGACGGGGCGAAAACCTCGTTGGCCACCGCGATCTGGTCCGGATGTATCAGCGTCTTGCCGTCGAAGCCCATGTCGCGCCCCTGCCGGCAGGCGGCGCGCAGTCCCTCGGCGTCCTGAAAGGCGTTGTAGACGCCGTCGACGCAGACCAGCCCCTCGGCCCGCGCCGCCAGCAGGCAGAGCCCGAGGCTGGCGATCAGCGGCAGCCGGTCGGGGGTGTGCGCCGCGCCGAGATCCTTCACCAGGTCGTTGGTGCCGAGGACGAAGCCCTCGAGCAGCGGATGGGCGCCGGCGACCGCCGCGGCGTTCAGCACCCCGCGCGGCGTCTCCATCATCGCCCAGATCCGGGTATGCTCCGGGCCGCCGGCAGCCTCCAGCAGCGCCGCCGCCCGGATCACGTCGGCCGGGAACTCGACCTTGGGCAGCAGGATCGCGTCCGGGCCAGCCGCCGCGGCGCGCGCCAGGTCGTCCGCGCCCCACTCGGTATCGAGGCCGTTGATGCGGACGATGAGCCGGCGCCGACCATAGCCCCCGGTCTCGACCGCCGCCGCCACCAGGTCTCGGGCGCGCGGCTTCTCCGCCGGTGCCACCGCGTCCTCCAGATCCAGGATCAGTGCGTCTGCCGGCAGCGAACGCGCCTTCTCCAGCGCCCGCGGGCGCGAGCCCGGCATGTAGAGGACCGAGCGATAGGGATGCACGTCCTGCGGCATGGAGCGTCCCGGTTCTGCTGCACTGCAAACGGTGCTTACCCCAGCCCCGGCGAAACACAAGGGCGAATTCGGCAGCCGTGGTGCCCCGCCCGGGTGTTGCGCGGACGGCTCAACCGCCGCGCGCATCGTTAAGCTTAAGTTCGCCATTTCAACGCAAATTAACCCTGGTTCGCGATCGCGGCCGCGCGAAACGCGGCTTCGGGCACGGGCCGCCACGTCCGCGGACGGGCAGCAGGCCCGTCGGTCACAAGGAGCCGGATGATGTCGAAGCTTTCCCTTCTGGCCCGGGCCGCGACTGCGCTGGGCCTCCTTACCGCCACGCCGAGCGCACACGCCGACGGCCGGCAGGCCTGCGCCGAGCGCGCCCTGGTGGTGCAGAAACTGCACGACCGCTTCGGCGAGACCCTCAAGAGCCTGGGCCTGCACCAGGACGACGCGGTCGTCGAGATCTACAGCTCCGAGAAGACCGGCACCTGGACCATCCTGATGACCCGCCCCGATGGCATGTCCTGCCTGCTCGCCGCCGGCCAGCGCTGGGAGCAGGACGTCCAGCCGCTAGAGAAGCCCGGCAGCGACGCCTGACTTCAGGCCAGCACGTCGGAAATCAGCTTGGCGCCGGTCATGGCCAGCAGCACATAAGTCAGCCGGAAGAACAGCTTCTCGGACACCCTCCGGTGCGCCCAGACCCCGAGGAAGACGCCGGCCACCGCGACCGGGGCAAGGATCAGGTTCGCCCGCGCCGATTGGGCGGTGAACATGCCCAGGGCAAGGTAAGGCGGGAACTTGATCAGGTTCACCCACCAGAACACCACCACGGTGCTCGCCTGATAGGTGGTCCTGTCCAGTTTCGCCCGGAGCAGGTACATCGACGCCGGCGGCCCGCCGGCGTGGCCCACGAAGCTGGTGAAGCCGGTGATGCTGCCCCAGAAGTAACCCCACAAAGGGGCCGCGGGGCGATCCGAGGGACGCAACCAGCCGAACTCCCGCACGAGTTGGAAGACCACGAAGGCGACCGCGAGGCTGCCGACCAGCAGCCGGACGCCGTCGGGGCTGATGGCGCGGAAGAGCGCGGCGCCGACGCCGACGCCGAGGATGCCGCCCAGCATCAGCCGTCGGGCGTGCGGCCAGCTCCACTTGCGCCAGTAGGTGCGCAGGCTGGTCAGATCCATCACCATGAGCAGCGGCAACAGCAGCCCGACCGCCTGCCGCGGCTCCATCACCAGCGCCAGCATCGGCGCCGAGACGAAGCCGGCGCCGGAACCGAATCCCCCCTTGGAGACCGCAGCGATCAGAATCGCGGGAATCGCGACGAGGTAGAAGGCGCCGTCCAGATGCACGGATGCTCCCCCTCGGTGCAATTCCATTCCGCCTTGCCAAGGCGCGGCCGAGGGGCTAGCCACAAGCCGGTTTCGCACCAGAACGGGAGACAGGGCCAATGGCAAGACCGAAGATCGCGCTGATCGGTGCCGGGCAGATCGGGGGGACGCTGGCCCATCTGGCGGCGATGCGGGAACTGGGCGACGTGGTCCTCTTCGACATCGCCGAGGGCATCCCGCAGGGCAAGGCGCTCGACATTGCCGAGTCCGGGCCGATCGACGGCTTCGATGCGATGCTGCGGGGCGCCAACGACTACGAGGGCATCGCCGGCGCCGATGTCTGCATCGTCACCGCGGGGGTGCCGCGCAAGCCCGGAATGAGCCGCGACGACCTCCTCGGTATCAACCTCAAGGTGATGAAGTCGGTCGGCGAGGGCATCCGCGCCAACGCCCCGGACGCCTTCGTGATCTGCATCACCAACCCGCTCGACGCCATGGTCTGGGCGCTGCGCGAGTTCTCGGGCCTTCCGGCGGAAAAGGTCTGCGGCATGGCGGGCGTGCTCGACAGTGCCCGCTTCCGGCACTTCCTCGCCGAGGAGTTCGGGGTCTCGGTCAAGGACGTCACCGCCTTCGTGCTCGGCGGCCACGGCGACAGCATGGTGCCGCTCGCCCGCTATTCGACGATCGCCGGGATTCCGCTGCCCGACCTGGTGGCGATGGGCTGGTCGAGCCAGGAGAAGCTCGACGCCATCATCCAGCGCACCCGCGACGGCGGCGCCGAGATCGTCGGGCTCCTGAAGACCGGCTCGGCGTTCTACGCCCCGGCGGCCAGCGCGATCGAGATGGCCGAGGCCTACCTCAAGGACCAGAAGCGCGTGCTGCCCTGCGCGGCCTTCGTCGAGAGCGCCTACGGGCTGAAGGGAATGTACGTCGGCGTGCCGGCGGTGATCGGCGCCGGCGGCATCGAGCGCGTGGTCGAGATCGCGCTCAACCGCGGCGAAAGGGCGATGTTCGACAAGTCGATCGAGGCGGTGCGCGGGCTGGTCGAGGCCTGCAAGGCGATCGACGCCACCCTGGCCTGACCCCAGCAATTCGCTGGCGCCGCTGGATTTTCCGGCGCCGCCCGTATATGTGATCACGCGCTTTTGGCCCGTGATCACAACCGGACGGTTTCTCTCGCCGAGGCGGCGTGCCGCGGTTCAATTCGTTTGCAAGCACCGCAAACTGGGCCTAACCAAGCCCTGGGGCCGCCGTGCGCGGGCGGCGCAGGCGAGGGCGGCGCAGATGAACATCCACGAATACCAGGCCAAGCAACTGCTGAAGGAGTACGGCGCGCCTGTCTCCGACGGCCGGGTGGTGCTGAAATCGGACGAGGCCAAGGCGGCGGCGGGCGAGCTCGACGGCCCGATCTGGGTGGTCAAGGCGCAGATCCACGCCGGCGGCCGCGGCAAGGGCAAGTTCAAGGAGGCGAGCGCCGGCGACAAGGGCGGCGTGCGCATCACCAGATCGGTCTCCGACGCCGCGCACGAGGCGCAGAAGATGCTCGGCCGCACCCTGGTCACCCACCAGACGGGCCCGGCCGGCAAGGTGGTCAACCGCATCTACATCGAGGACGGCTCGGACATCGCCCGCGAGCTCTACCTGGCCCTGCTGGTCGACCGCGGCTCCAGCCGCATCGCCTTCGTCTGCTCCACCGAAGGCGGCATGGACATCGAGGAGGTCGCCGCCAAGACCCCCGACAAGATCCTAAGCTTCTCGGTCGACCCCGCCTCGGGGATCTCCGGCTTTCACGGCCGCCGCGTCGCCTTCGCGCTCGGGCTCGAGGGCAAGCAGATCAAGCAGTGCGTCGACCTGGTCAACAAGCTCTACCGCCTCTTCACCGAGCGCGACTGCGAGATGCTCGAGATCAACCCGCTGATCGTCACCACCGACGGCGACCTGAAGTGCCTCGACGCCAAGATGGGGTTCGACTTCGAACGCCCTCTACCGCCAGAAGGAGATCCTCAGCCTGCGCGACGAGACCGAGGAGGACCCAAAGGAGCTTGCGGCCTCGAAATTCGACCTTAACTACATCGCGCTCGACGGCGAGATCGGCTGCATGGTCAACGGCGCCGGCCTCGCGATGGCGACCATGGACATCATCAAGCTCTACGGCTCCGAGCCTGCCAACTTCCTCGACGTCGGCGGCGGCGCCACCCGCGAGAAGGTCACCGAGGCCTTCAAGATCATTACCTCCGACCCGCAGGTGAAGGGCATCCTCGTCAATATCTTCGGCGGCATCATGCGCTGCGACGTCATCGCCGAGGGGGTGATCGCCGCGGTCAAGGAGGTCGGCCTGCACATGCCGCTGGTGGTCCGCCTCGAAGGCACCAACGTCGAGCTCGGCAAGAAGATCCTCAACGAATCCGGCCTGGCGGTGATCGCCGCCGACGACCTCGCCGATGCGGCGGAGAAGATCGTGAGGGCGGTGAAGGGCAAGGCATGATGCGCGTCCCGGCACCCTGCGCCACGTCGGCGGCAATCGCGCCTGCCTTGCCGGCTCTGCGTTGGCTCAAAGCCCGATCGCCGCACCGGTCGACCCGGCGGAGGCCGGCCGCCTATTCGACCGGATTTGTGTCCAAACGGCCCCTACCTTCCAACGGGCCTCGGACCGGATGGCTGGCGAGAAAGTTACTGTCCCCTCTCGCTCGGACGAGGGGCTATTCTACCATGAGGTGCTGAATCTCTCGGTGAAGGTCCTGATGGAGGACGGAACCCCGAACTGCAGCATGGTGTTTGGCATCGATCGCGCCCGCTCCGACGAGATCGGTGGTTTTCGCCGGTCCCTCTCTGATCTCGGCGACAAAGTCGGCTCGGAAGACGAACTGATCACTTCCCTCCAGACCCCGTCGGGCGAAACCTACGCGCTCGGTGGACCGGTCGCAGTGGCCAATCTAACGTATCACGTCGTCATGGAAGGCGAGCCGGCGCACTAGGCGCTGCCCTCACGAGACGAAACAGGAACCTAAGTATGGCAATTCTCGTCGACGAAAACACCAAGGTCATCTGCCAGGGCCTGACCGGCAGCCAAGGCACATTCCACTCCGAGCAGGCCATCGCCTACGGCACCAAGATGGTCGGCGGCGTCACCCCCGGAAAGGGCGGCGAGACCCATATCGGCCTGCCCGTCTTCAACACCGTCGCCGAGGCGCGCGAGAAGACCGGCGCCACCGCCACCGCGATCTACGTGCCCCCACCCTTCGCGGCCGACGCGATCCTCGAGGCGATCGACGCCGAGCTCGAACTCATCGTCTGCATCACCGAGGGCATCCCGGTGCTCGACATGATGAAGGTCAAGCGGGCGCTGCAGGGCACGCGCTCGATCCTGATCGGCCCGAACTGCCCCGGCGTCATCACCCCGGACGCCTGCAAGATCGGCATCATGCCGGGCCACATCCACAAGCGCGGCTCGGTCGGCGTGGTCTCGCGCTCCGGCACGCTCACCTACGAGGCGGTCGGCCAGACCACCGCCGCCGGCCTCGGGCAGTCCACCTGCGTCGGCATCGGCGGCGACCCGATCAAGGGCACCGAGCACATCGACGTGCTGGAATGGCTGCTCGCCGACCCGGAGACGGAATCGATCATCATGATCGGCGAGATCGGCGGCGCGGCCGAAGAGGAGGCGGCGCAGTTCCTGAAGGACGAGGCGAAGAAGGGCCGGCGCAAGCCCACCGCCGGCTTCATCGCCGGGCGCACCGCGCCCGCCGGGCCGGCGCATGGGCCACGCCGGCGCCATCGTCGCCGGCGGCAAGGGCGGCGCCGAGGACAAGATCGAGGCGATGAAATCGGCCGGCATCGTCGTCGCCGACAGCCCCGCCGGGCTCGGCGAGGCGGTGCTGAAGGCCATCGGCCGGTAGAGAGTTCCGCCCCGCGGGGCGAAGTAGCATGGCCCGTCGCGGGCCAGATCGAAAGGAGCGGGCCAGTCCCGTCGCATCCATGACCGACCAATCCCAGAACGCGGTCTTCCATTCCTCCTCGTTCCTGCAGGGCCAGAACGCCGAATACGTCGAGCATCTGCACGCTCGCTACGCCGACGACCCGGCCAGCGTCGACGCCGGCTGGCAGGCGTTCTTCCGCGGCCTCGACGACGCCGCCGGCGACGTGACGCGAAACGCCCGCGGCCCGAGCTGGGCGCGCGCCGACTGGCCGCCGGCGCCGACCGACGAGCTGACCGCCGCGCTCGACGGCCAGTGGGGGCCTGACCCGGTCCGCACCGTCGGCGACAAGGTCCGGGCCAAGGCCGCGGAGAAGGGCGTCGCCCTCAACGACGCGGCGATCCGGCAGGCGGTCACCGATTCCTTGCGTGCGCTGATGATCATCCGCGCCTACCGCATCCGCGGCCACCTCGAGGCCGACCTCGATCCGCTCGGCCTGGAGGAGATGCTGCCGCATCCCGAACTGCGCTACGAGACCTACGGCTTCACCGAAGCCGACCTCGACCGGCCGATCTTCATCGACAACGTGCTCGGCCTCGAGACCGCGAGTTTGCGCGAGATCCTGGCGCTGGTGAAGCGCACCTACTGCGGCACCTTCGCGCTCCAGTACATGCACATCTCCGACCCCGAGCAGTCGGCCTGGCTCAAGGAGCGCATCGAGGGCTACGGCAAGGAGATCAGCTTCACCCGCCAGGGTCGGCGGGCGATCCTCAACAAGCTGGTCGAGGCCGAGGGCTTCGAGAAGTTCCTCCAGGTGAAGTACACCGGCACCAAGCGCTTCGGCCTCGACGGCGGCGAGGCGCTGATCCCGGCGATGGAGCAGATCATCAAGCGCGGCGGCGCGCTCGGGGTCCAGGAGATCGTGATCGGCATGCCGCATCGCGGCCGGCTCTCGGTGCTCGCCAACGTGCTGGAGAAGCCCTACAAGGCCATCTTCAACGAGTTCCAGGGCGGCAGCTTCAAGCCCGAGGAGGTCGAGGGCTCCGGCGACGTGAAGTACCACCTCGGCGCCTCCTCGGACCGCGAGTTCGACGGCAACATCGTGCACCTCTCGCTCACCGCCAACCCCAGCCACCTCGAGGCGGTCAACCCGGTGGTGCTCGGCAAGGTCCGCGCCAAGCAGGCCCAGAGGGGCGACACCGAACGCACCCGGGTGCTGCCGATCCTGCTGCACGGCGATGCGGCATTCGCCGGCCAGGGCGTGGTGGCCGAGTGCTTCGGCCTGTCGGGGCTGAAGGGCCACCGCACCGGCGGCACCATCCACATCATCGTCAACAACCAGATCGGCTTCACCACGGCGCCGCAGTACTCGCGCTCCTCGCCCTACCCCACCGACATCGCGCTGATGGTCGAGGCGCCGATCTTCCACGTCAACGGCGACGACCCCGAGGCGGTGGTGCACGCCTCGCGCGTGGCGATCGAGTTCCGGGAGCGGTTCCACAAGGACGTCGTCCTCGACATCTTCTGCTACCGGCGGTTCGGCCACAACGAGGGTGACGAGCCGATGTTCACCCAGCCGCTGATGTACACCGCGATCAAGAGCCACAAGACCACGCTGCAGATCTATACCGACCGCCTGGTCGCCGACGGCCTGATCCCCGAGGGCGAGATCGAGGACATGAAGGCGGCGTTCCAGTCCTACCTGAACGCCGAGTTCGAGGCCGGCAAGGACTACCGCCCGAACAAGGCCGACTGGCTCGACGGCCGCTGGTCGGGCCTCGGCCGCCGCGAGGGCCGCTACCAGCGCGGCAAGACCGCCGTCGAGATGGCGAAGCTGAAGAAGGTCGGCGCGGCGCTCACCCGCCTGCCCGAGAGCTTCAGGCCGCACAAGACGGTGCAGCGCATGCTCGACGCCAAGGCCAGGATGATCGAGACCGGCGAGGGCATCGACTGGGCCACCGCCGAGGCACTGGCCTTCGGGACCCTGCTCTGCGAGGGCTACCCGGTGCGGCTGTCGGGGCAGGATTCGACCCGCGGCACCTTCAGCCAGCGGCACTCCGGCATCATCGACCAGGAGACCGAGGAGCGCTACCTGCCGCTCAACGGCATCGAAAGCGGCCAGGCCACGTACGAGGTGGTCGAACTCGATGCTCTCCGAATACGCCGTCCTCGGCTACGAGTACGGCTATTCGCTGGCCGAGCCGAACGCGCTCACCCTCTGGGAGGCGCAGTTCGGCGACTTCGCCAACGGCGCCCAGATCATGATCGACCAGTTCATCTCCTCCGGCGAGGCCAAGTGGCTGCGGATGTCGGGCCTGGTCCTGCTGCTGCCGCACGGCTACGAGGGCCAGGGACCGGAGCACTCCTCGGCCCGGCCCGAGCGCTTCCTGCAGATGTGCGCCGCCGACAACTGGATCGTGGCGAACTGCACCACGCCGGCCAACTACTTCCACATCCTGCGCCGGCAGATGCACCGGACGTTCCGCAAGCCGCTGATCCTGATGACGCCGAAGTCGCTGCTGCGCCACAAGCTCGCGATCTCCAAGCTCAAGGACCTCGCCAAGGGCTCCAGCTTCCACCGCGTGCTCTGGGACGACGCCGAGCTCGGGCCGGAATACGCCCTCTCCACCGCGAAGCTGGCGCCGGACGAGAAGATCAAGCGCGTGGTGATCTGCTCCGGCAAGGTCTACTACGACCTGCTCGAGGAGCGCGACGCCCGCGAGATCGACGACGTTTACCTGATGCGGCTCGAGCAGTTCTATCCGTTCCCCGCGCTCAGCCTGACCAAGGAGCTCGGCCGCTTCAAGCAGGCCCAGATCGTCTGGTGCCAGGAGGAGCCGAAGAACCAGGGCGGCTGGACCTTCGTCGAACCCAACCTCGAATGGGTGCTCGGCCGCATCGGCTCGAAATACGGCCGGCCCACCTATGTCGGCCGCCCCGCCGCCGCCTCGCCCGCGACCGGACTGGCGCGCGAGCACAAGGCGCAGCAGGCGGCACTGGTCGACGCCGCGCTCAGCCTCAGGAAGGACCGCTAGACCATGGCCGACATCCGCGTGCCCACGCTCGGCGAGAGCGTCAGCGAGGCAACCGTCGCCACCTGGTTCAAGAAGATCGGCGACGCGGTCAAGCTCGACGAGATGCTCTGCGAGCTCGAGACCGACAAGGTGACGGTCGAGGTGCCCGCGACCGCCGCCGGCGTGCTGGCCGAGATCGTCGCCAAGGAAGGCGAGACCGTCGGCGTCGACGCGCTGCTCGCCACCATCGACGAGAAGGCCGGCGCAAAAGCCGCACCCGCCGCGCCCGGTGCCGCCGCCACCAAGGCGGCCAAGCCCGCCCGACCTTCCGACGAGACCGCCGGCAAGGCCGCGCCGGCGGACGCCGAATCGGCGCCCGCCAACGAGAGCTCGATCGAGATCCCGGTTCCCGCCCTGGGCGAGAGCGTCAGCGAGGCCACGGTCTCGAACTGGTTCAAGAAGGTCGGCGATCCGGTCACCCAGGACGAGATGCTCTGCGAGCTCGAGACCGACAAGGTCTCGGTCGAAGTGCCCTCGCCCGCCAGCGGCACGCTGGCCGAGATCTACGCCAAGGACGGCGCAACCGTCGAGGCCGGCGGCCGGCTCGGCCGCATCGCCGGCGGTGCCGGCAAGACCGCGGCCGCAGCACCGGTGGCCGCCGCGGGCGCCGCCGCGGCGGCGGAAAAGGCCGCCGAGCCGCCCACGGTCCGCCGCGACGTCGAAGACGCCCCCTCCGCCAAGAAGGCGATGGCCGACCGCGGCCTCACCCCCGCCGATGTCAAGGGAACCGGCCGCGACGAGCGCATCATGAAGGAGGACGTGCTGCGCGCGGAGACCCGCCCGGCCCCGGCCCCGGTGGCACCGCCCGCCGCCGAACCTGCGCCCATCCCGCGCGCGCCGGTTCCCGCCGAGGACGCCGCCCGCGAGGAGCGGGTCAAGATGACCCGGCTGCGCCAGACCATCGCCCGCCGGCTCAAGGAGGCGCAGAACACCGCCGCCATGCTCACCACCTACAACGAGGTGGACATGACCGGGGTGATGACCCTCCGCAACGAGTACAAGGACGCCTTCGAGAAGAAGCACGGGGTCAAGCTCGGCTTCATGTCCTTCTTCGTGAAGGCCTGCTGCCACGCCCTCAAGGAGGTGCCCGAGGTCAACGCCGAGATCGACGGCACCGACGTGGTCTACAAGAACTTCGTGCACATGGGCGTCGCCGTCGGCACCCCTTCGGGCCTGGTGGTCCCGGTGGTGCGCGACGCCGACCAGATGTCCTTCGCCGCCATCGAGAAGAAGATCGCCGAGCTCGGCCTGCGCGCCCGCGACGGCAAGCTGTCGATGGCCGAGATGCAGGGCGGCACCTTCACCATCTCCAACGGCGGCGTCTACGGCTCGCTGATGTCCTCGCCGATCCTGAACCCGCCGCAATCCGGCATCCTCGGCATGCACAAGATCCAGGACCGCCCGATGGCCATCAAAGGCCAGGTCGTCATCCGACCGATGATGTATCTCGCCCTCTCCTACGACCACCGCATCGTCGACGGCAAGGGCGCGGTCACCTTCCTCGTCCGGGTCAAGGAGGCGCTGGAGGACCCCCGCCGCCTGCTGATGGACCTCTGAGAAGACCGGGAGTGGGTCGGCGTCCGGCGGGCAGCGACGTGCTCCGCAAGGGAATTCGCCCACTCCCGCGCCGGCGGAATACGATTGTTGCATGGTGCAGTTCGGCGTGGCAACCTGCGCCGTCCTGCGATCTGGTAAAGAGGGAAGCGGTCAAGATACCCAGTGGTCAAGCCACCTCGTGGTCGCGACGGCATCGTCTCCCTGTGGCTCCCACTTCGGTGGCTGTCCCGTAAGATGCGCCGTAAGTCTCTGCACGCGATGTGGTCCTAGGCTGTAAGGAATTGGGATCTGGACCGAGTTGAGTGGCGGAATAATCAGATGGAATTGAAGAGTAGTACTGCCTTGGTTCAGCAACCGGAACCCGATGCGAATGGGCGTATCTCGCTTTTCCACCCGGATTTCAGAAATCGTATCACGGTAGACCCCGACACGGGAAAGTTGTACTGGGACGACAGGGAAATTTTCGCCGGAAACGCGGCTGAAGCCCGAAATACGGAGAGCCAACGTAAAGTATTAATTGCGGCTGTTGCTGGCCTGTTTCTCGTGTGTGGCGCTGCGGCACTTCTTATGCTTCAAAAGAACGTGTGCCTATTTGGAATGGGTTCTTGCACCGAATCGACGCTTTCCCTCGGCAGCGACGCTATTCCCGCCGTCGCAACCGAGAGTGCAATTGATTTTGAGACAACTAATCCTTTCTCTCAGGGCGACACCTCAAATTTTTCGTTAGAACCCTCCGCCGCCAAAAGCGGGGGCCTGGGCCTCCACGCAGCGGGCAACGGAGCGTTCGCTGCGATTTATGATGGAAGCACCACCTACAATGCCGCCGACGGTGTAAAAGTCTCAGCTTGGGTGAAACCGATTTCTACGGGCGATGAACCTCAAGCATCGCTTGTCGGCCTTTCGGTCGGGAATAGCAGCGACGATGCAAAGAGCGGTTATTCCGCTATGCTGGATCTGAGATCCGGCGGAAGCCTCCAGCTCAGGAAGGATTTCGACTATGATACCCGGGATCAGCAAACAGTTTCCTTGACCTCGGGTGCATGGTACTGGCTTGAGGTTACCTGGACCAGCGGGAGCATCACGGCCGAACTTCTGGACGGACCGGGCGGCACTTCCCTCGCCACGGTAACGAAGAGCGACAGCACGTACAGCTCCGGCCATGTGGGCATCGTCGCATTCGACGCGGGCGATTTCGACGACGTCTCGATCTCCCCGTAGCGCCGGCCTGACCTGCGCACTGTGTAGACGTCTCTTCACGTCAGATACGGTTCGGCGCACAGCGCCAGGACAGGTGGCTCGCGGCCGGTTGGCATTCCGGCGTGGGCGGCTATGATCTGCGCAAACAGGAACGCGGGGGACAGCCATGGCAGACTACGACGTGATCGTGATCGGTGCGGGGCCCGGCGGCTACGTCTGCGCCATCCGCTGCGCCCAGCTCGGCCTCCGGACCGCCTGCGTCGAAGGCCGCGAGACCCTCGGCGGCACCTGCCTCAACGTCGGCTGCATCCCGTCCAAGGCGATGCTCTACGCCTCCGAGAGCTTCCACGAGGCCCACACCAACTTCGAGAAGATGGGGCTCATGGGCGGCGCCCCGAACGTCGATCTGCCGAAGATGATCGCCTACAAGCAGTCGACCGTCGACAACAACACCAAGGGCATCGAGTTCCTGTTCAAGAAGAACAAGATCGACTGGCTCAAGGGTTGGGCCCGCATTCCCCGCGCCGGCCAGGTCGAGGTGGACGGCACCGTGCACATGGCCAAGAACATCGTCATCGCCAGCGGCTCGGAGGTCACCCCGCTCAAGGGCGTGACCATCGACGAGAAGACCATCGTCAGCTCCACCGGCGCGCTCGAGCTCGCCGCCGTGCCGAAGCGGCTGGCGGTAATCGGCGCCGGCGTCATCGGCCTGGAACTCGGCTCGGTCTATTCCCGGCTCGGCGCCGAGGTCACGGTGCTCGAATTCCTCGACCAGATCACCCCCGGCATGGACCTCGAGGTCTGCCGGACGCTGCAGAAGCTGCTGACCAGGCAGGGGCTGAAGATCGTGCTCGGCGCCGCCGTGCAGAGCGCAGAGCCGGGCAAGGGCGGCGTCCGTATCGCCTACAAGCTGCGCAAGGACGACAGCGAACAGGCGCTCGACGCCGACGTGGTGCTGGTCGCGACCGGCCGCCGCCCCTACACCGAGGGGCTCAACCTCGACAAGGTCGGCGTCGTGCTCAGCCCTCGCGGCCAGGTCGAGGTCGATGCCCGCTGGCAGACCACGGTGCCCGGCATCTATGCCATCGGCGACGCCATCGCCGGGCCGATGCTGGCGCACAAGGCCGAAGACGAGGGCATGGCGGTGGCCGAGACCATCGCCGGCCAGCACGGCCACGTGAACTACGGCGTGATCCCGTCGGTGATCTACACCAGCCCCGAGGTCTCCGCCGTCGGCCAGACCGAGGAGCAACTCAAGGAGCAGGGCCGCGCCTACAAGGTCGGCAAGTTCCCCTTCCTCGGCAACGCCCGGGCCAAGTCACACTTCGCGGGCGACGGCTTCGTCAAGATCCTCGCCGACCGCGAGACCGACCGCATCCTCGGCGCCCACATCGTCGGCCCCTATGCCGGGGATCTGATCCACGAGATCTGCGTCGGCATGGAGTTCGGCGCCGCCGCCGAGGACATCGCCCGCACCTGTCACGCCCACCCGACCTTCTCCGAGGCGGTGCGCGAGGCCGCCCTCGCCTGCGGTGACGGCGCCATCCACGCCTGACGACTGCGGGCTCCATCGCACCGCGCAAGCTGCGTGACTGATGGCTCTTGTTTAGGTAGAATTGCCCCACCGGTTCGGGGAGGGGAAGATGCCAGCAAGAGTGACCACGGATCCGCTTGCCGCCATCGACTGGGGCACCAAGGTCAACCATTCCAGGATCGGCGTCTACTTCGCCCCCGGCGGCGTGGTGTTCGGCGAGTTCATCTACGGATGGACCCCCCACGAGAAGCAGCCGGCGATGCTCGCCCTCGCGCAGTACTCGGATGTCGCCAATCTGACGTTTCGCCAGGTCGGTTCGGTCGACCGGGCGGACTTTCTCCTCACGATTTGCGACCTTGGGCCTGGCATCGAGGGCATGATGCAGCCGCCCGGCGAGCAGCTGGCCGGGCTCGCCGCCTTCAGCAGCGACGTGAAGTACCTGCCGATCCCCATCGATCAGGGCAGCTATGCCTTCGAGATCGCCTTGCACGAGTTCGGCCACGGGCTCGGCCTTGCCCATCCCCACGATACCGGCGGCACCTCGGCGATCCTGCAGGGCGTGACCGCGGACGAGGGATCCTACGGCATCGGCGACCTGAACCAAGGCGTCTACACCGTCATGAGCTACAATGTCGGCTGGCCAGGCGGCCCCCTCGGCGGCACCCCCGATGCCGGCTTTGGGTTCGCGGGGACGCCGATGGCCTTGGACATCGCCGTCCTGCAGGCGAAATACGGCGCCAATCTCGACCATGCCACCGGCGACGATGTCTACCGGCTGCCGCAGGCCAATCGCGTCGGCACCTACTATTCCTGCATCTGGGACGCGGGCGGCGCCGATTCGATCGTGTTCGGCGGCAAGGCCGACTGCGTCATCGATCTTCGCGCCGCGACGCTCCTCGGCGTGACGGGCGGCGCGGGTTGGGTGTCGCATGCCCGCGGCATCCACGGCGGCTTCACCATTGCCCACGGGGTGGTCATCGAGGACGCCTGGGGCGGCAGCGGCAACGACGTGCTGCGCGGCAACGCCGCGGCGAACATGCTGGTCGGACGCACCGGTGCCGACGTGCTGATCGGCGGCGACGGCCGGGACACCCTGCGCGGCGGATACGGTGCGGATGACCTGCGCGGTGGCGGTGGCGACGATCGGATGACCGGAGGCAGTGGCCGGGATGTCTTCGTTGTCGGTGCCCACGGCGGCGACGACCGGATCACGGACTTTGTGCCTGGGACGGACCACATCCGCATCGCATCCGGAGCCGAAGACTTCGGCGATCTTGTCCTCCACCGTGTACGCGGGGATACCTACGTCGAATTCGCTGACGTGACGGTGACGCTGGACGACGTGCGCCCTGTCAGTCTCCACGCGCACGACTTCCTGTTCAACTGACCGCGGCAAGCGTCAGTTCATTGCCTCGCCGGTCCGAAGGCTCTCGGACCGGCGAGGCTCCCTTAGCCCCATATCTATGATCGATGCGATTTCGATCGAACCGCCTTCGCCGAGGATCGGCCAACCTTCGGCGATCTTCTGGACCAACGACATGGAGTTCGGCGCCGCCTCCGCGGACATCGCTCGCACCTGCCCCGCTCACCCGACCCTCTCCGAAGCGGTCCGCGAAGCCGCGCTCGCCTGCGGCGACGGCGCGATCCACGCCTGACCTGCGGTCGGCCCTCCTGCCCGCTCGCAGAGCCAAAACGCCCATATGGATTCCATATGCGTTCCATAAGGAATCCATACAGAGAAAATTGGATATTTCAGTGCCTTGCGATCTTCTCACGCGAAGGGCGTTCGGGACGGTGCGCGCGGGGACGGCCGCTATGCGGCCGAGCGTTCCCTTTCGACGAGGCCCCGCTCGAGCGCATAGAGAGCCGCGCCCGCGCGCGTCGACACCCCGATCTTCGAGTAGAGATTCTGGATGTGGTTGTCGGCGGTCTTGGGCGAAATGTTCAGGAGCCGCGCGGCTTCCTTCGCCGTCTGACCCGCCGCGATCAGCCGCAGCACCTCGATTTCGCGCGGGGTAATGCCGTCGAGCCGAACCGACACGGTGCGACGCGACGCCTGGCCGGCAGCGGTCAGCACCGCCTCGGTGGCGTCCGGGCAGAGCTTGCCCGCCGCCACCAGCGTCCGCAGCCGACGTGCGGCGGCCTCGTCACCCAGGGCCGCCCGGTGCGGCCGCGCCTCCGTCGCGGTCTGGTAGGCTTCGGCGGCAGCCAGAATCCGGGCCGCGGGCGACAGATCGGGTGCTCTCGCGTACCGGTGGTAGCCGCTGCCGTCCAGGCATTCGTGGTGCCGAAGGACCAGCGCCGCGACCGGCTGGCCATCCGGCCCCAGCGCGGCGAGCGCGCGCTCGCCATGATAGGGATGCAGGTGCGCCGCATCGGTCTCGCGGGTCGAGAACGGCGCCTCCTTCAGCCATGTCGACACCGGCACTGCGAGCTCGCCGATATCGTGGGTGTAGGCGGCCCAGCGGATGGCGCGAACGTCGTCCTCGGGCAGGCCCATGCAGGCGCCCGCCGCCCCTGCGAGCTTCGCCACCGCGCGCGAATGCCCGAAGGTGAAAGGCATTCGCATGTCGATCATGTCGGCGATCGCGACGTAAGCCTCCTCGCAAGCCTCCTCGTCCAGGCAGGCGTGCGGCTCGGGCTCCAGCGCCAGGATCGCCTCGCGATCGACCGCGCCGCCGATGCCGTCGAGCAAACGCTCGGCGTCGGCGAGGAAAACGTCAGCCAACTCCGGCTCGTAGGCCCCGCCCTTGCGCCCTTCGATCGCGTCGATCATGGCGTCGAAACCCCGGGCCTCGTTCAGCGCTATCACGTCCTGGGCCAGCGTGACCATGCGGACCGGCAGCCTGACATCCGTGCCCTTGAGCCCCCGCGGCAGCCCGTGCCCGTCCCAGCGCTCGTAGAGCTGGCCGAGGTTCTCGCGCATCTCGTCGTCGAGACCGATCCTCTGGCCGATCCTCTGAGCGACTTCGCAATGGCCGGAGAGGATGGGAACGCTGACCTGGATGGCCTCAGCGAGCCCCTGCTCGACGGCCTGCTTCAACTGATCCGGCGGCAGGTCCGCGAACGCACGGGTGAACGCGCGAACGAAGACGTTTCCAAGCTCGGAATGACTGCCGAGGTCGGTGACCGCCAGATCCTGACGCAGGGCGATCTCGTCGCCGAATGCCGAGGCCAGAAGGTGGGTATCGGCGTTGCAGCCGATGTATCTCAGGATGGCCTGGTGATAGACCTTCCGCCGCTCCGGGGTGTCGAGACCCATCGCCTCCGCCAGTCGCATCGCCAGAACGCACGACCTGAGCGCGAAATCCCGCGACTGTCCCGTGGCGAGGTCGGTGGCATAGGCGAGCACCATCATGAAGTCGGCGCGCCTGACCGCAATTTCATTCATTCCCCACACCCCCGGCAAACTCACTATGGTGCCGAAACAGCATTCCTCGCAAGCATTCCCCGCTCCGAAGGGGGAGACCGCGGATTTGACGTTGCGACTTCGGACATTCTGAAGCCAAGGTGCTGCCAATGTTCCGAAGCCACTTTCCGGTAAAGCCCCGAGGGGCCGTGCTCCGAATCTCGCACGCGCCAGAAAGGACCCGAGATGTCAGTCGAGAAGGTGGAGGCGCTCGTGGTCGGCGCGGGGCAGGCCGGCGTGGCCATGAGCGAGCACCTGAGCAGGAACGGCGTATCGCATCTCGTCCTGGAGCGGGACCGCATCGCCGAGCGCTGGCGCACGGGCAGATGGGACTCGCTGGTCGCCAATGGTCCGGCCTGGCACGACCGGTTCCCGGGCATGGAGTTCTCGGGAGATCCCGACGCCTTCGTCCCCAAGGAAGAGGTCGCGGACTACTTCGTCGCATATGCGGAGAAGATCGCCGCCCCGATCCGCTGCGGCGTGGAGGTGCGGCGTGTGGAGTGCAACGTCGGTCGGCCGGGCTTCCGCGCCGAGACCTCGACCGGCGTGATCGAGGCCAACTACGTCGTCGCCGCCACCGGCCCCTTCCAGCGCCCGGTCTTCCCGAGGATCGTCCCCGAGGACGCGGTCACCCAGATGCATTCCGCCGACTACCGCAACCCGGACCAGCTGCCGCAAGGCGCGGTACTGGTCGTGGGCGCCGGCGCCTCGGGCGCGCAGATCGCCGACGAGCTGCTCCGCGCGGGCCGTCGCGTCTTCATCTCCATCGGACCGCATGACCGACCGCCGCGGCGTTATCGCGGGCGCGACAATGTCTGGTGGCTCGGCGTCCTCAACAAGTGGGACGCGGAGGCCGCGCCGACCACGAAGCACGTCACCTTCGCGGTGAGCGGCGCCTACGGTGGTGCAACGGTCGACTACCGACGCTTCGCAGCCCGCGGCATGACGCTCCTCGGCCGGGCGGATTCCTTCCGGGATGGCGTGATGCGCTTCGAGCCGGGCCTTGCGGAGAATCTCGCGACCGGCGACCGCAACTTCCTCTCGGTTCTCGACGAGGCCGACGCCTACGTGGCGCGCAACGGGCTCGAGCTTCCGGAAGAACCGGAGGCTCGCGTCATCGCTCCGGACCCGGACTGCGTGACCAACCCCATCCTGGCGCTCGATCTCGCGGCAGCGGGCATCACCTCCATAGTCTGGGCCACCGGCTACGCGCTGGATTTCGGCTGGCTGCAGGTCGATGCCTTCGACGAGGCTGGCCGGCCGAAGCACCAGCGCGGCGTCTCGGCCGAGCCCGGGGTGTATTTCCTCGGCCTGCCCTGGCTCTCCCGCCGCGGGTCCGCCTTTATCTGGGGCGTCTGGCACGACGCCAGGTACGTGGCGGATCACATCAGCAAGCAGCGCAATTATCTGGCGTACCAAGCGCCGGCGAAACGCGAGACCCAGAACGCCTGAGCGCAGGCGGCGGCCGTCTCGAAGACCAGGCAAATGGAGGATCCGATGACGCACACCCGCATCCGCAAGTTCAACACCAGGGACACCTACCCCGAGCAGAAGCTCGACAACGACCTGTGCCAGGCGGTGGTAGCGCGCGGCACCACCATCTTTTTGCGCGGCCAGTGCCCGCAGGACCTCGACACCGCGAAGAACCTCGACAGCCATGACCCGGTCGAGCAGACCCACAAGGTCATGCAGAACATCCGACAGCTGATCGAGGAGAGCGGCGGCCGCATGGAGCACCTCTGCAAGGTGGTGGTCTACCTGACCGATGTCCGCCACCGTGAGGCGATCTACCGCACCATGGGCGAATACATCCGCGGCGTGCATCCGGTCTCCACCGGCCTCGTCGTCACCGCGCTGGCCCGTCCGGACTGGCTGGTCGAGATCGACGCGACCGCAGTCATCCCCGACGCGTAGGCCGCGGGTCGTCCAAACGTAGCCATTGGAGGCCGATATGAAGCCTGTCGTTTCGCATCCGAGCCCCGCCGTTCCGCGCTCCGCGCGCCTGCGGGGACGGACATGACTTTCTCCCTCGTCGCCCGCTGCCGCGACACCGGCATGTTCGGCGTCGCCGTCGCCTCCTCCTCGCCCGCGGTCGCCGCCCGCTGCGCCTACGCCCAGGCCGGCGTCGGAGCGGTGGCGAGCCAGAACGTCACCGACCCGACGCTCGGCACCCGGGGGCTCGAGCTGATGGCCCGCGGCGCCTCCGCCGCCGAGACGGTGGCGATCCTGCGCCGTACCGCCCACGCCGACTACCGCCAGGTTCTGGCGGTCGACGCCGCCGGCGGCGCCGCCGTCCACTCCGGCCCGAACGCCCTCGGCATCTGGGCCGAGGCGAGCGCCGAGGACGTCGCCTGCGGCGGCAACCTGCTGGCCGACGCAGGGGTGCCCCGGGCCATGGCCGCGGCCTTCACCGCCGCGCGCGGTCACCTCGGCGACCGCCTGCTCGCCGCGATGCAGGCCGCCCTCGACGCCGGCGGCGAGGCCGGCCCGGTGCACTCCGCCGGGATGAAGCTCGTGCGCGAGGTCGCCTGGCCGGTCGCCGATCTCCGCATCGACTGGACCGAGGGCGACCCGATCGCCGGGCTCGCGGCGCTCTGGACGCTCTACGCGCCCCAGCTCGACGCCTACGTCACCCGCGCCCTCGATCCCCGCCAGGCGCCCAGCTACGGCGTGCCGGGCGACGAATAGGTCAGAGCCCGGCCTCCAGCCGATCGATGAGCGCGTCGAGCATCGCGTCGCACCGGGCGATCTGCTCTACGGTGACGTACTCGTCGGGACGGTGCCCCTGCGCCATCGACCCGGGCCCGCAGACCACGGTCGGGATCCCGAGCCGCTGGGAGATGAGCCCGCCCTCGGTCCCGAAAGCCACCTTGGTCGTGCCGTTCGCGCCGGTCAGCGACTTGACGAAGGCGACCACCTCGGCGTCCGGCGGCGTCCCGAGACCCGGGTAGCTGTTCGCGACCTCGATGCGGATGTCGGCCTCGGGCGCCTGCCGCCGCGCCGCCTCCGCGATCCGGGCGGCATCGGCGCGGATGGCCTCCACCAGCGGTTGGGGATCGTCGGCGGCGATGTTGCGGATCTCGAGCTCGATCTCGCACCGGTTCGGCACGATGTTGAGGGCGGTGCCGCCGGCCATGCGGCCGACGTGCAGGGTGGTATAGGGGACGTCGTAGTCGCCGTCGCGCAGCCCCGAGGCGGCGATCTCCGCCTGTCGCGCCCGGACCGCCGCCACGAGGTCGCAGCCGAGATGCAGCGCGTTGAGCGCCAGCGGCGCCAGGGCGGAATGCGCCTCCCGGCCGACGCACCTCGCGCCGAGGGCGGTCTTGCCCTTGTGACCCGTCGCCACCGCCATCGAGGTCGGCTCGCCGACGATGCAGAACGCCGGCCGGACCGGCGCCTCCGCCAAGACGTCGATCAGCCGGCGCACGCCGAGGCAGCCCACCTCCTCGTCGTAGGAGAAGGCGAGATGCAGCGGCGCCCGGAGAGGCCGTTCCGCGGCGCGCTGGGCGGCCGCGAGGGCACAGGCGACGAACCCCTTCATGTCCGCCGCGCCGCGGCCGCAGAGGCGCCCGTCCCGACGCGTCAGCGCGAACGGCGGGCTGGTCCATGCCTGCCCATCCACCGGCACCACGTCGGTATGCCCCGAGAGCATCACGCCCGGCCGGTCGGCGGGCCCGATCGTGGCGAAGAGGTTGGCCTTCGCCCCGGTGGCGTCGCCGACCAGGAAGCAGTCGATTCCACGCTCGGCCAGCCGCGCGCGCACCCAGTCGATCAACGCGAGGTTCGAGTCGCGGCTGACCGTCGGGAAGGCGATCAGCCGGTCGAGGATGTCGACGCTTTCCATGGTTCTCAGTCTCGCACGGCGGCGGGCACGCTACAATCGATGGCACCGGGGACAGCTCTTCCGTCGAGACCCGTCCCGGGTTCCGGTCAGTCCTGGATGCTGACATGCGCGTCGATGGCGCCCTGCTGCCAGTAGCCGCTGGCCCGCAGCCATTGCCGGGGGTGCCCGAGCGCCTCGAGGACATGGGCGCGCAGCGCGTGTGCCACGCCAGCTTCTGCCGCGATCCAGACGAAGCCCTCCCCCGCGGGGAGCTCGAGCGCGGAGAGCGCCGCGAGCAGCGGCTCCGGATCGGCGGCCCGCCCGGCCGGCCGGTGCACCCAGCAGGTGCGGTGGTCGGCGCGGGAGGCAAATCTCTGCTCCTCGGCCGGGCCGGTGACGGCGACAAGGGCGGTCAGCCGGGCACCTGGCGGCGCCTCCTCAAGGCGGCGGCCGATCGCCGGCAGCGCGGTCTCGTCGCCGACGAGGAGCCACCAGTCGAAGCTGTCGGACACGATGACCGATCCGCGCGGACCGCCGATCTCCAGTGTATCGCCCGGCCGCACCGAAACCGCCCAGCGGGTCGCCGGGCCAGCGTCGTGCAGAACGAAATCTACGGTCAGCGTCCCGGCGGCGGGGTCGAACGCACGCGGCGTGAAGTCGCGCCGCTCCGGCTCGCCGCCCTCCACGGGGAAGAACAGCTTGATATGGTCATCGAAGCCGGCGCTGACGAAGTCCGCCAGCGAGGCGTCGGCGAGGATGACGCGGATCATGCCGGGGGTGAGCCGCAAGACCTCGCGGACGGTCAGCCGGCGGCGCTTGAGCTCGTGGCGGACGCGCAGGACCTGGTGCTGCATGGAGCTCCTCTCAATAGGGCTGGAAGAAATCCTGGCCTACCCACGCGGGGACTGGCCGGGAAAGGACCGGATCGTCGGCCCGGACGTAGCTCGCGGCGGCGCTCGGGTCGCTCTTGCCGTCATAGCGCGCCACCGCCGGGTAGGGAAAGACCGGGCGGGAGCGGTCGGGCGCCGAGGCGATAATGGCGTCGGGGGCGGTGCCCTGCTCGACCCAGGCCAGCATCGGCGTCAGCAGGTCGATCAGGTGCGGGCCCTCGCCGCCCTGGCAGTGGGCCATCCCGGGGACGAGGTAGAGGCGCTCGAAGGCCGCGGTGGCGTCCGAGCCCATCTGCCGCTCGACCGCCTGCTGATAGGCGATGGTGCCGAGCGGGGTGATGTGCTCGTCGGCCCAGCCGTGCCAGAGGATCAGCTTGCCCCCCTTGTCCGCGAAGGCCGAAAGATCGGGGTTCGTCGCGTCGAAGAGCGGGTGGCGCGGGCGGAGCCGGTCGAGGGTCGCGGCGTCGAACTGGAGGTCGGCAAGCCTGTAGGTCTCGGGCGGAGTATCCTCAAAGACGAGGTTCTTCAGCGCGCCCATGGCGATCACTTCGCTGAAAATGCCGGGGTCGCCCTCCTTCGGGACGAAGACGCCGGCCCAGCCGAGCTCGGAGCCGGGCTGCGGGGCGCCGACGGTCAGCCACGCGCCGGTCGTCGGGTCGTGCGGGCCGTCGTAGAACCTGGTTACGGTGGCGACCTCGGCGGCGGTCAGGCAGGCGGCGGTGTCGGCGGCAGCGTCGGGGCACTGGATCGTGGCCGGATCGAAAGTGCAGGCGCGGGGGTCGGCGATCAGGCCGTCCGCCTGGCCGTCGAGGCCGTCGCAGGCGGCGATGACGGCGGCGTGCAGCAGCGGCAGGCGATCGGCGGTGAGGACCGGCTTGCCGTCCGGGCCGGTGTTCGCACGGGCCATGAAGCCGTGATAAAGGCTGTTCTGGACGCTGAAGAGCATGGCCGGGGCGCCGGCGATGACGCCGTCGAAAATCGTCGGGAAAGCGCTGCGCCTCGATCAGAACCTCGCGGCCGCCGTCGGAGCAGCCGTCGAAGTAGGCGTACTTCTGCGGCTGGCCGTAGAAGGCGGCGATCAGCGCCTTGGCGGCTTCGGCGGTGACATGCTCGGCGCGGAAGGCGAAGTCCTCGCGGCTCTGCGGGTCGAGGCCGAAGGAGGGGTCGTTGCCCTGGTGGCCCATGTCGGTCGCGGCGAGAACGAAACTACCGTCGGTGAGCGGCTGGCAGCCGTCGGCGGCGGCGGGCTCCAGGGTGATGTGGCCGCAGAGGCCGCCGCAGCCGACCTGCAGGTAGCGTTGGGCCCAGGTCGCGGTCGGCAACAGGACCTGAAAGCCGATGGCGGGAGCGAGCGTCCCCTCCACCGAGCAGAGGGCGGTGCCGTTCTGCTCGGTCTCCGCCGCGGACGTCACCTTGCTGCCGGGGCCGCCGATGGCGCTCAGGTTCACCGCGGCCAGCGCCGCGCAGACCGCACGGGAGCGACGACGGGCAGCGCCTCCCAGGCCCGCGCCGGGCTCGGCATCGGACCGAAGGCAATCAGCGCCAAGGCGGCGAACCGGGCGAGCACCCGTGCGCGCGCCCTCATGCTATGGAAGTTAAACGCTTCACTCATTTCTGTTCGCTTTCTTCGGTTAGCGGATGGGACCGGGGAAGACCCGGCCGTCAAACAGCTTGCGTGCCGTGCGGACGGTGCCGGCGCCGCGCAGGGTTCCGTCGGGGGCGAGGTCGAGGAAGACCTCGGCCGCGCCGGTCGGGTGCTCGATCAGGAAGCGGCCGTCCTGCGGCACCCGCGCCAGGCCGGCGGCGGGGCTGCCCGGCTGCAGTATCCGTCTTGAGTCAAGCGGCATGGGGGGTCCATTTCCGGCGGTCTCGGAGCAGGGCGTTGGCGAGGACGAGGAGCTTGCGCATCACCGCCACGAGCGCCAGCTTCTTCGGTTTGCCGGCGGCCACCAGGCGCTCGTAGACGGTGCGCAGGTCGGGGTTGTGGCGGGCGGCGACGAGGGCGGGCATGTAGAGGGCGCGGCGCAGGGCCGCGCGGCCGCCGCCGATGAAGGCGCGGCCGCGCCACTGACCGGAGCTGCGGGTGAGGGGCGCGACCCCGGCCAGCGCCGCCGCCTGCCGGCCCTCCATGCCGCCGAGCTCGGGCATCTCGGCCAGGATCGTGGTGGCGGAGGTCGCCCCGAGGCCGGGGATCGAGACCAGGATCGCCTCCCGGGCGCGGAGCTCCGGGTCGGCCCGCACGAGGGCGGCCAGCGCGGCGTCGAGCTCGGCGATGTCTGCCTCGACCGCCTTCAGGCGCCGCTCGATCTGGCGGCGCACGAGCGCATGCGCCGCGGTCTGCCGCTGCGCCAGGAGCGCGGTGCGGTCCTTGACCAGCGCCTGGCGGCCGCTCGACAAGGCATTGAGATCGGACTGGGTTTCGCCCCGGGGCGCCTGCGGCTCCAGCTCCAGCACCTGCCCCATCCGCGCCAGCATCGCCGCGTCGATCCGGTCGGTCTTGGCCCGCCGCCCCAGCGCCCGGGAGAAGCGCCGGGCCTGGCGCGGGTTGACCTTGCAGTAGAGCAGCCCGGCGTGCTCGAGCGCCTCGGCCAGCGCCCGGTGATAGGCCCCGGTCGCCTCGAACACCACCCGCGGCGCGTCCGCCGGGGGCGCGCCCCCGGCGGACGCGCCCGGCCCCTCGAGCCAGGCGATCAGCGCCGCATGGCCGCGGCCGGTGTTCGCGAACCGCGCGCCGGGCGCCTCGGGAAAACAGCCGACGTCCAGCCAGTCCTTGGAAATGTCGATGCCGACGCTCATACTCATGTCTCGGTCTCCACCTGGTCTTGTCATACGAGCCTCGCGCTCGGGTATCCGTTCAGGTCGGTGATCGGACGAAGGCGACCAGACTGCCCACGGGCCTCGCGCCCAAGGCAGGCGACGGTCCGTCCTCCGCCGTTGCCGGTGCTCGTGACACCGGCAACGGCCCCATATTCCCTCAGGGGCCCGGGAAAACCATAAGACAAGGCAGGCGGTGGCGACGGTGACGGCGGCGAGAACGCCGATCGAGGCGTGGACGCGATGGGGGATGAAGCTGCGAGTGGCGATGGCGCCGCCGGCCGTGGGGGCGGAGACCAGCGTCATCTTCGGCACCGACTTCTCCGCCACGTCGCCGAGGTTCATCAGCGGCCCGGCCTTGAGCCGGATCGATTCGAGTCGGGACTTCAGTTCGCTGTCCGCTTCGAGCGCGTCGCGGGTCTCCCGACCGGTGAGCCCGAAGTCGGAGGCGCGCAGCACGACGCAGGGCATGCCGTTGTCGATCAGCGTGGCCTCGACGCCGTCGATCGCGTCGGCGGCGTTACCGGTGGGCAGGAGCGCGCCGGTCATCGAGCCGGCGATGTCCTGGAACATCAGCGGAACCGCTGCAGCGGTGCCGGGCACGCCGTCGATCGCGGTGTCGCCGGCGTAGTCGACGCGGCTGCCGGGGGTCGAGACCCGGGCGGTCGCCACCTCGCCGGTGTTCAGCATGTGGATGCGGACCAGCGTGGCGTCGCCGGCGACTTTGACCAGCCCGCGCTCGATCGCGGCGGGGCCGACCCCGGCGAGGATGTTGCCGCAGGGCTGGGCATCGGTGACGACCGGCCGGTCGATGAAGACCTGGAGGAACAGGTAGTCGACGTCCGCATCCGGCCGGGTCGATGACGCGAGGATCGCCACCTTTGAGGTCAGCGGGTCGGCGCCGCCGATGCCGTCGATCTGGCGCGGGTCGGGTGAGCCCAGGATGCGCAGCAGCAGCGCGTCGCGCTCGGCCGGTTGGGATGGCAGATCGGACGCCAGGAAGTAGGCGCCCTTCGAGGTGCCGCCGCGCATCCAGAGACAAGGGATGCCGTCGTTCATCGCGTGTGTCCTTTTCCTGATCCGCCCGCGCCTTAGCGCATGGCGAATCGCTCCTGGTGGAAGCTGCGCGCGCCGAGGCCGTGCGCGAGAAAGTCGCGCCTGAGCGCGGCGCCGAAATCCGCGGGTCCGCAGAACCAGAGGCTCGCCGCCTTCCAGCCGGGCACGGCCGCGCGGATCTGTACGCCGTCGAGCAGTGGGTCCTGCTTTGAAAGCGTCAGATGCAGCGTCACCCCGGCGGCGGCGGCATCGGCCCGCATCTTGTCGAGCGCGGTCTCGGAGACATCGGCCGTGGTATGGAAGAGGTGGATCGCCTGGCCGCTCCCCGCCCGCGCGAGCTGCTTCATCCGGCCGATGAACGGGGTGATGCCGACGCCCGCGCCCACCCAGATCTGGGTCGCGCGACCGTCCTCGAAGTCGAAGCGGCCGTAGGGCCCCTCGACCCTCACCGCCTGCCCCGGGCGGAACTCGTCGCCGAGCCGCGCGGTGTAGTCACCGAGCGCCTTGGCGATGAAGGTGATCCGCCGCACGGCAGGGTCCCAGTCAGAGGCGATGGACAAGGGATGCGCGCCTTCTAGCCCGGAGGTGGTCACGAAGGCGAATTGTCCGGGCCGGTGTCCCGTCCAGCCTTCATCGAGGGCGACGGTGGGCTCGAGCACGCGCAGCTCGGGATACCAGACCTGGGCCTCGACCGTGCCCCGGGTGGCCCGGCGCAGGCCGAGGCGACGCGCCAGCACGACGAAGGTGCCCGCGAGGCCGGCGAGGCAGAGCGCGCTCAGCGCCCAGCCGATCGGCTGCAACCAGTAGGCCGGGGTCGCGAGCAGGACGCCGTGGAACACGAGGGCGAGGAAGACCGGCGTGATCAGGATATGGCTATAGGCGAACCAGCGATAGGGGATGCGCCTGATCAGCGCGATCACGATCAGGACGGCGGCGATGTAGAAGCCCAATTCCCCGATCGGATGGGCGGTGCCGCGGAGGCTGTCGATGAAGCTCTGCGTCCCCGCCCAGGCGCCGGGCGGCGGGCCGTGCTGACCGCCGCCGGCGTTGCTCGCGAAGAGGTGGCTGCCGGTGGTGAACCACCAGTGCGCGACGGAGGCCGCCCGTTGTCGAGCGAGAACATGCCGCCGCGTCCCGGCACCACGTCGATGATCAGGTCGGTGTGTTTCCAGGCCTGGTACTGCGGGCCGCCGATATAGACCGGCGCACCGCCGATCTCGCCCAGCAGCACGTCGTGGGCGCCCACGGCGAACTCGCCCACCGGGTAGCACATCGGCGACGAGCCGTCGCAGCAGCCGCCGGACTGGTGGAAGATCACCGGCCCGTGCTCGGCGACGATCTCGGCCAGGAGCGCGAGCGCCGCCGGAGTGGCGCTCACCTTGCCGGCGGCTGCGGCGGGCACGGCCTAGGCGGCCAGGTCGAGGACGATGCGGCCCTCGATCTGGCCCTTGTGCATCCGCACGAAGATGTCGTTGATGTCCTCGATCCGCGCCCGCGCCACCGTCGCCTTCACCTTGCCCGCCCCGGCGAAGTCGAGCGACTCCTGCAGGTCGAGCCGGGTGCCGACGATCGAGCCGCGCACGGTGATCCCGTTCAGCACCATGCCGAAGATGTCGAGCGGGAAGTCACCCGGCGGCAGCCCGTTCAGCGCGACGGTGCCGCCGCGGCCGACCATGCCGATCGCCTGCTCGAAGGCCTTGCGGCTGACCGCGGTCACCAGCACGCCCTGGGCGCCGCCGCCGGTCTCGCGCTTGATCACCGTGGCGGGGTCCTCGTGCATCGCGTTGACGGTCAGGGTGGCGCCGAGCCGACGGGCGAGGTCGAGCTTTGCGTCGTCGATGTCGACCGCCGCCACGTTCAGCCCCATCGCCTTGGCGTACTGCACCGCCATGTGGCCGAGCCCGCCGATGCCCGAGATCGCCACCCAGTCGCCGGGCTTGGTGTCGGTGACCTTCAGCCCCTTGTAGACGGTGACGCCGGCGCAGAGGATCGGCGCGATCTCGACGAAGTCGATGTTGGCGGGCAGGTGGCCGACGAAGTTGGGGTCGGCCACCACGTATTCGGCGAAGCCGCCGTTCACCGAGTAGCCGGTGTTCTGCTGGCTCTCGCAGAGCGTCTCCCAGCCGCCGAGGCAGTGCTTGCAGTGGCCGCAGGCGGTGTAGAGCCAGGGCACGCCGACCCGGTCGCCCTCCCTGACGTGTTTCACGTCCCGGCCCACGGCGGAGACGTAGCCCACGCCCTCGTGGCCGGGGATGAACGGCGGGTTCGGCTTCACCGGCCAGTCGCCCTCGGCGGCGTGCAGGTCGGTGTGGCAGACGCCCGAGGCGCGGATCGCCACCTGGATCTCGCCGGGGCCCGGCTCGGGCACCGGCACCTCGTCGATGGTCAGCGGCTTGCCGAACTCGCGAACGACGGCGGCTTTCATGGTCTTGGCCATATCGATATTCCTCCTGGTTGCTTGGTGTTGGCGGGGCGGACGGAACCGCCGCCCCGCTCGGTGGCTCAGAAGAACCCGAGCTTTTTGGGGCTGTAGCTGACCAAGAGGTTCTTGGTCTGCTGGTAGTGGTCGAGCATCATCTTGTGGTTCTCGCGCCCGATGCCCGACTGCTTGTAGCCGCCGAAGGCGGCGTGGGCCGGGTAGGCGTGGTAGCAGTTGGTCCAGACCCGGCCGGCCTGGATCGCCCGGCCGAAGCGGTAGGCGCGGTTCATGTCGCGGGTCCAGACGCCGGCGCCGAGCCCGTAGAGCGTGTCATTGGCGATCGCCAGCGCCTCGTCGTCGTCCTTGAACGTCGTCACCGACAGGACCGGGCCGAAGATCTCCTCCTGGAAGATCCGCATCTTGTTGTGGCCTCTGAACACCGTCGGGGTGACGTAGAAGCCCTGGCCGAGTTCGCCCGCCAGCTCGTTGCGCCCGCCGCCGGTCAGCACCTCGGCGCCCTCCTGGCGGCCGATGTCGATGTAGCTCAGGATCTTCTCCAGCTGCTCGCCCGACGCCTGCGCCCCGACCATCGTCGCGGGGTCGAGCGGGTCGCCCTGGACGATCGCCTCGGTGCGGGCGATCGCGCGCTCCATGAAGCGGTCGTAGACCTTTTCGTGGACGAGCGCGCGGCTCGGGCAGGTGCAGACCTCGCCCTGGTTGAAGGCGAACATCACGAAGCCCTCGATCGCCTTGTCGAGGAAGTCGTCGTCCTCGGCCATCACATCCCTGAAGAAGATGTTGGGCGATTTGCCGCCGAGCTCGAGCGTCACCGGGATCAGGTTCTGGCTGGCGTACTGCATGATCAGCCGGCCGGTGGTGGTCTCGCCGGTGAAGGCGATCTTGGCGATGCGCGGGGACGACGCCAGCGGCTTGCCGGCCTCCAGCCCGAAGCCGTTGACGATGTTCAGCACGCCCGGGGGCAGCAGGTCGCCGATCAGCTCGGCGAGCACCAGGATCGAGGCCGGGGTCTGCTCGGCGGGCTTCAGCACCACGCAGTTGCCGGCCGCCAGCGCCGGCGCCAGCTTCCAGCAGGCCATCAGCAGCGGGAAGTTCCAGGGGATGATCTGCCCGACCACCCCGAGCGGCTCGTGGAAGTGGTAGGCGACGGTGTCCTCGTCCAGCTGCGACAACCCGCCCTCCTGGGCGCGGATCGCGCCGGCGAAGTAGCGGAAGTGGTCGATGGCCAGCGGCACGTCGGCGGCGGTGGTCTCGCGGATCGGCTTGCCGTTGTCCCAGGTCTCGGCCCGGGCCAGCAGCTCGAGCTTCGCCTCCATCCGGTCGGCGATGCGGTTCAGGATCAGCGCCCGCTCCGCCGCGCTGGTGCGGCCCCAGGCGTCCTTCGCCGCGTGGGCGGCGTCGAGCGCGGCCTCGACGTCGGTCGCGTCGGAGCGGGCGATCTCGCACAGCTTCGCGCCGTTCACCGGCGAGAAGTTGTCGAAATACCGGCCGGCGGCCGGCTCCACCCAGTTGCCGCCGATGAAGTTGCCGTACCGCGCCGCGAAGGGCGCCGTGGCGGTGCGAAAGAATTCGATCTTGTTCATAGGTACCTCCCGTCCGGGGGACGCCGCGGGATGCGGCGCCGTGAAATAAAATTGCGCGGTGAGGACGCGCCTGTCAGCCCGGGGGGGAGCGGTCGCCCGGCGGCACTGTCTCGGATCTGAGACAGTGCGGCGAGCTTTCGTGCGGTATCCGGCCGAACCGCGCCGGCGCTGTCGGCGCCCGCGGCATCCGCGCGCCCCGGGCACCGCTCTCAGTCGGGACTCGACAGCCCGAGTCGCCTGAGCTTGCGGTAGAGGGTGGCGCGGCCGATCCCGAGCGCCTGCGCCGCCGCCGAGGCATTGCCGCCGGTGCGCGCCAGCGCCCGCTGCAGCACGCCGCGCTCGGCGGCGTCGAGATCGCCTTCCGGGACACCGATGATATCGGCGACCGGCCGCGGCCTGGCCAGAGCCTCGGCCGTCAGTCCCAGCGCCTGCCGGGCGGCGCGTGTCGCCCCGATGACCAGATCGTCGCGGTCGACCGCGATCAGCCCGCCGCCGCCCCTCTCCATCCCCGGCGCCACCAGGACGCGGGCGTCGGGGAAGGCGAGGCGAAAGGCCTCCGCCTCGATGCGCCGCGCCGCGTCCTGAACCGCGACCGCGATCAGCCCGGCGAAGGCCTCGGTGAGGTCGGCCCGACACGACGACACGTCGAGCGCGGCCGCGAGCCGCGCCTCGTGGTCGAAAATCGGCGTGGTGGTACAGCTCAGGTCGGTGTTGCGGGTGAAGAAGTGCTGGTCGCGATGGATGCTGACGGTTCGCTGGTCGACGATGCAGGTTCCGATGCCGTTGGTCCCCTGCGCCGCCTCGCTCCAGACCGTGCCGGTCCAGAGCCCCCAGTCCCGGAAGGTCGGATCGTCGGCCACCGCGCCGCGCCGGTCGACGGGCACCCCTTCGTGGTCGGCCAGCAGCACGCAGCATCCGACGCCCCCGACGGCCTGGTACAGCCGGTCGAGGCTTGCCTGGGCGACCCGGACCAGCGGCTCGATCCGCTCGCGGGATGACCGAAGCTCGCTGTCGGAGAGCCGGCGCGGCGGCCCCCGCTCGGCCGGGTCGAGCCGGTGCAGCGCCGAGGATCGCCGCCAGGACGCAGCCAGCGCAGATCGCGCCGGCGCATCGCCTTCGATCGCCGCATTCACCCTATCGGCGTGGCGGACCGGCTCGCGCGCGCGCATCCCCCCTCCCGGCGGGCGGCCACCGTTCCGGCCGCCGTGGCTTTCGGGATGCCCGAGCGTCGATGCTTTGTCCACCCGCAAATCTGCATGTTCCACTTGCGCCCACGAGCATCGACGCATCGGGCGGCTCCGGCTAACCTGTCTCCAACAGCAAACCCCGGAGGTACCGACGCCGCGTCGGAGGAGGTCACATCTTGCAACTCTATCCCGAAATGGAGGCTGCAATGCGGTCCGACGACGTCGACCGCTACGTCGCGCTGATGCACGAGACGTTCGAGTATGTCCGTCACAAGTCCCGCGACACCCTGGATCGCGACCAGATGGCCGAGCTGCTCCGGAAGGTCTGGGGCAACGGCAACCGGACGATCGAGGACCTCCGCTGCCTCTACGAGAATGACGACATCCTAGTCGTCCATACCCGGCTCGCCTTCGCCAGCGGCGCGCGCGAAGGGGCGATGATCGTCAACCTGAAGAAGGACGGAAAGATCGTCCGCATCGAATCTGGCGTCTCCGATCTGACCTGAGACGCCGCAAAACCGCGCGGACCTACCCAAGCCGTCGCCGGAGTCAGCGCCGACAACCGGAACACGCGCAACGAAGATCGGCTTTCCGCCACGGGCCGCCGTCGCGCCCCGGAGGCAAGCTGGCCAGATCTGCCCGATCTAGCGTCCTGCCGGCCCGGCGGCAGCGTGGGAGGCGAGGCACCTGGTCAGGACACCTGCCGCGGGGGCCCGCTCCTTGCGCGGCCGCACGATCTGGAACCAGTCGAGGAAGCGGAAGCGGTCCGGCGCCAGCGCGCGCATGGTGCCGGTGTCGACCCATTGCCGTGCGTAGTGGGTCGGCAGGAACGAAAGGTATGCGCCGCCGCAGAGCAGCAGGGCGGTTCCTTCCATGTGCGCCGTGACCGCGGCCCAGGTGAAGTCGACGCCGCAGATCGGCTCCTCGGCCATATAGGTTCGACCGGCGAAGGGATACGACGCCAGCATTCGGGCGTGATGGTTTCGTCCGGCACGTCGAAGAGCGGGTGACCGGCGCCGCAGTAGAGGCGCTGCTCCTCGTCGAAGAGGTCGGTCGCCTGCAATTGGCCCTGATACCGTTGCGAAGGGCAAAGGATGACGTGGTAGCGGCCACTCAGCAGGCCCTGAGCCAGCGTCTGCGGCGCCGCGATATCGATCTCGAGCCGAACCTTCGGCGCGATGCGGGCGAAGTCGGCGAGTGCGGCGGCCAGGTCGACGCCCGGATTGGTGTGCATCGCATCGACGGTCCCGAAGTGCAGGACGCCGGCGAGTTCGCCCCGGGCGGCAGCTACCGAGCCCTGGAAGCTCTCCATCGAGCCGAAGAGATCCAGCATGGCCGCGTGTACCCGCTTGCCCTCGTCGGTCAGGAAGAACCCCCCGCGCCCGCGCTCGCAGAGCCTGATCCCGAGCCGCTGCTCGAGCAGCTTCATGTGCGAGCTGATCGTCGCCTGGGTCATCCCGAGGGTCTCCTGCGCGGCCGAGAAGCCGTTGTGGCGGACGACCATCTGGAAGATGCGCAGGAGCTTGAGGTCGAGGTCGTACAGGGCTGGCGCGCGGCTCATACATTGAAGATCGCATAAGTGAACATTGGATCAAGGGAATTCTTCGATGTGATCCGGTCCCGTAGGGTCGGGTCCGAGGCTGACTTCGGGAGATAGGCGCATGGCGGGTCACGGCTACGAGGGCGGCAGGCTCAACCTGCCTTTCGTCGGCATCTCGACGTTCGGAAAGTACCCCTACCAGCCGGACTGGGATGCGATCGACGCCGACGTGGCGATCCTCGGGGCACCTTACGACTTCGGCACCCAGTGGCGCGCCGGCGCCCGTTTCGGCCCGCGGGCGATCCGCGAGGCCTCGACGCTGTTCTCGTTCGGTCACGGCGGAGCCTACGACCACGAGGACGACGTCACCTATCTCCCCGCCGACCAGGTGCGGATCGTCGATCTCGGCGATGCCGACATCATCCATACCGACACCACCAACAGCCACGCGAACATCGAGGCGGGGGTGCGCCGCATCCTGGCGGCCGGCGCGCTGCCGGTGGTGCTCGGCGGCGATCATTCGGTCAACATCCCCTGTGTCAACGCCTTCGCCGAGGACTGCGCGAAGAACGGCCCGATCCACATCGTGCAGCTCGACGCCCATCTCGACTTCGTCGACGAGCGCCACGGCGTACGCTACGGCCACGGCAACCCGATGCGGCGGGCGGCGGAGAAGCCCTATGTCTCCGGCCTGTCCCAGCTCGGCATCCGCAACGTCTCCTCGACGGCGAAGGAGGGCTACGAGGCGGCGCGGTCGATGGGCTCCGACATCCTGTCGGTCCGCCAGATCCGCAAGCTCGGCATCGAGGGCGTGCTCGACCGCGATCCCGGCGGGCGCGCGCTACTACGTCACCATCGACATCGACGGCTTCGATCCCTCGATCGCGCCGGGCACCGGCACCCCGAGCCACGGCGGCTTCGTCTACTACGAGGGGCTCGAGATCCTCGCCGGGCTCGCGGCGCGCGGGACCATCGTCGGCGTCGACCTGGTCGAGGTGGCGCCCGACTACGATCACACCGGCACCACCGCGATCCTCGCCGCCCAGGTGCTGATGAATCTGATCGGGCGCGTGATGCACCAGCGCAGTCTGCGGGGCTGAGCGGTGGGCGCGGTCAGCTACGACTTCAGCGGCGAGCGGGTGCTCGTGACCGGCGCCAGCCGCGGGATCGGCCGCGCCATCGCCGAGGGCTACGCGAATGCGGGGGCCGAGGTGTTCCTGCTTGCGGACGACCCGGCCATCGCCGACGCCTCGCGGGAGGTTGCCGCGGCAACCGGCGCCACCTGCCACGCGATCGAATGCGACATCACCGACTCGGCCGCCGTCGAGGCCGCGCTGGCCGCGATCGGACGCATCGACGTGCTGGTGAACAACGCCGGCCTCGAGCGGATCACCCCGCTCGCCGACCCGGAGGCGGAGGCGGCCTTCCGGCGCATCATCGAGATCAACGTCATCGGCACCTACCTCGTCACCCGCCACGCGGTCGCGCGGATGGCCGAGGGCGGTCGGATCATCCTGACCGCCTCGATCTGGAGCCGCACGGCAGTCGCCGAGTTCTCGGCCTACGTCGCGAGCAAGCACGCGAACCTCGGGTTCATGCGCAGCATCGCGCACGAGCTGGGGCCGCGCGGCATCCGCGTGAACGCGGTCTGCCCCGGCTGGGTCCGCACCGAGGCGGCGATGCGCTCGCTCGCCGACATGGCGAACCGCTCCGGCCGCGCGGAGGGAGCGTTGCTCGACGAGATCGTCGCGGCGCAGGTGCTGCCGGGTCTGCTCGCGCCGGCAGACATGGTGCCGCTCTACCTCTTTCTCGCCTCGGATGCCGCCAGGGACATCACCGGCCAGGCCTACATGCTCGACCGCGGCGAGGTGATGGCGTGACCGCGCTCCAGGATCGCCTCGTCCTCGTCACCGGCGCCTACCGTGGCATCGGCGCCGCCTGCGCCCGCGCCTTCGCGGCGGCCGGCGCCCGGGTCGCCTGCGCCGATATCCGCAAGCCGGAGGAGACCCTGGCGTCTCTGCAGCCGCGCGCGAACGGCAACGGGCATGTCGCACTCGTCTGCGACGTCGCCGACGAGCGGTCGGTCGCGGCGATGTTCGACGATCTCGGGCGGCGGTTCGGCGGACTCGACGTCCTCGTGCACGCCGCCGGCGTGATCCACGAGGCGCCGCTGCTCGAGACCGACGTCGCGGCCTTCGACCGGGTGATCGGCATCAACCTCCGCGGCAGCTTTCTCGTCGGCAAGGGCGCGATCGGGATGATGCAGGGACGCGGCGGCCGGGTGATCCTGACCGCCTCCGACCTCGCCTACCTCGGTCGCGAGACCTTCTCGCCCTACGTCGCCTCCAAGCACGGCGTGCTCGGCCTGATGCGGTCCTGGGCGCAGGAGTTCGCCCCGCGCATCCTCGTCAATGCGCTCTGCCCCGGCCCGATCGACACCGAGATGCTCGGCGCCGCCGAGATGAGCGCCGAGTGGCGGGCGCGCGAGCTCGACATTCCGCTCGCCCGCTTCGGCCAGCCCGAGGAGATCGCGGCGATGGCCGTCTTCCTCGCCGGGCCTGGCGGCACTTCGTCACCGGCCAGGGCATCGGCATCAACGGCGGGAGCGTCATGCCATGATCCGCAACCCGATCCCCTGGCCGAACGGCGCGCGCTGCGCCGCCTGCGTCACCTTCGACATGGACGCGGACAGCCTGATCCACATCGCGCACCCGACCGACGGGCACAGCCGCGTCTCGGCCATCTCGATGCTGCGCTACGGCCCCGAGGTGGCGATCCCGCGGATCGTCGACAGCTACCGCGCGCTCGGCATCCGCCAGACCTTCTTCGTCCCGGCCTGGTGCATCGAGCAGTACCCGGCCGCGGTCGAGACGATCCTCGAAGGCGGCCACGAGATCGCCCACCACGGCTTCCTGCACGAGCACCCGCGCGAACTCGACGCCGAGGCGGAGGCCCACTGGCTCGACCGCGGCATCGAGGTGATCGAGCGCGCCACCGGCCAGCGCCCGCGCGGCTGGCGCGCGCCGCTCTACAACTTCTCGCACCGCTCGGCCGACCTCCTCGTCGCGCGCGGCTTCCGCTACGACGCCTCGCTGATGGGCGACGACCAGCCCTACCTGCTCGATGCCGCCGGCGGGCGGCTGGTCGAGCTGCCCTCGCACTGGGGCCTCGACGACTGGCCGCAATACGTCCAGTCGATCGACCTCGACTACATGATGCCGGTCCGGGCGCCCGAGCAGGGCCTCGAGGCGTTCCGCCAGGAGTTCGAGGCCGCCTATGCCTACGGCGGCCTCTGGGTGCCGGTCGTGCACCCCTTCGCCACCGGCCGGCTGGCGCGCTGGCGGGTGTGGCACGCCTTCCTCGAAACGCTCGCCGCGCGCGGCGATGTCTGGTTCGCGCCGATGGAGGAGATCGCAGCCCACCTCGAGGCGCTGGTCGCCGCCGGCCGCTACACGCCCCGCATCGATCGACTGCCCTACTACGCCTCCCCGGTCAGCGTTCGCTGAGCGGCATCCTAAAAGCCCACCAACAAGGGAGCATAAACATGGAAGACCCGGCCTGGGAGCAAGAGCTCGAACGGCGCATCCGCGTCTACGAACAGATGGAGGCGACCGGCAACTGGCCGGGGCGGCTGACGTCCCTCGACTATTTCGCAATCGCCGTGCTGACGATCGTCTGCACCCTCGGCCCCTGGATTTGGGTACACTGACATGAGCGAGAACCAAGACTACCGACTTGCCGCCGAGCGCGGCGACGCCCCCCTCCTGCCCGCCGAGCGGCTCTGGGGCTTCTGGGAATTCACCTACGCCAACTCGGCGCTGGCGATCGCCACCTGGGCCTTCCTGATCGGCGGGGCCGTCGGCCTCTTCGTCGGCCCCAAGGAGGGCATCGCCGCCATCATCATCGGCAACATCATCGGCGTCGTCATCACCGCGCTCGCCACCTGCGTCGCCACCGGCCGCTACGGGGTCGAGCAGTTCGTCTTCCTGCGCAGCATGTTCGGCGCCAACGGCTCGCGTCTCGTCTACCTGCTGGCGGTGGTCTTCCTGACCCTCGGCTGGCTCGCGGTGCTCGGCCTGATGTTCGGCCACTCGATCGGCGGCCTGCAGACGCTGATGGCCGGCGGCGATCCCTCGGCGCCCGCCACCGGCGGCAAGGTCGGCGTCGCCGCCTGCGGCGCGATCCTGCTCACCTGGTTCATCGTCGCCAAGGGTCCGACCTCGATCAAGTTCTTCAACATGATCGTGGCGCCGGCGCTGGTCATCCTGATGGTCGTGATGATGGCGCTGATCCTGTCCGAGCATTCCTTCGCCGAGCTCATGGCGATGCCGCCGCTCGATCCCGCCGTTCGACAACACGACCGCGAACTTCATCATCGCGATCGAGGTCAACATCGCCGCCGGCATGTCCTGGTGGCCCTACCTCGGCAACCTGGCCCGACTGACCAAGAACGAGCGCGTGGCGACCTGGCCGAACCTGGTCGGCATCTTCGGCGCCGCCGTGCTCGGCGAGATCGTCGGCCTGCTTGCCGCCGTCGCCCTCGGCAACAGCGATCCGACCATCTGGATGGCGCAGATCGGCGGCATCTTCATCGGCATCGTCGCGCTGGCCTTCGTCGCCTTCGCCAACATCACCAGCATGGCGAATATCCTCTACACCTCGCTGATCGGGCTTCGGCAGGTCGGCACCGACGGCCTGCGCGCCCTGCGCTGGGAGGTGCTCGCCTTCCTGTTCTGCGTGGTGCCGCTGCTGCTCGTGGTCTTCACGCCCGGTGTCTACGACGGCTTCTTCAAGTTCCTGGTGTGGACCTCGGCGCTTAACAGCGCGCTCGCCGGCATCGGCATCGCCGACTACTTCATCCTGCGCCGCCAGCGTCTCGACCTGCGGGCGCTGCATTCGCCGGCGACCCACCGCGCCTACGCCTTCTGGAACGGCTTCAACCCGATCGGGCTCTTCGCCCTGCTCGTCGGCTTCCTGGTCTACGTCGCGGTCTTCAACCCGCTGTCGCTCGCCCACGCGCCGGCCTTCCTCTACCTGACCGCGTCGATCCCGTCCTGCCTCGCGGCCGGCCTCTGCCACCTCGGCCTGACCTGGGCCTTCGCGCGGCGCCTCGGCTGGGGCGCCTACCCGGGGCGGGAGGGCCGACCCGTGACCCCCGCCATCTCGCGCTGACGGAGGAAGAGATGTCCGCAAACTACGACTACATCATCGTCGGCGCCGGATCGGCGGGCTGCGTGCTGGCCGCCCGCCTGAGCGAGGACCCGGGAACCCGGGTCCTGGTCCTCGAGTTCGGCGGAAGCGACCGCAGCATCTTCATCCAGATGCCCTCGGCGTTCTCGATCCCGATGAACGGCTCGAAGTACAACTGGCGCTACCACACCGCCCCGGAGCCGGGCCTCGACGGGCGCAGCGTGCACTGCCCCCGCGGCAAGGTCCTGGGCGGCTCCTCCTCGATCAACGGCCTGGTCTACATGCGCGGGCATGCGCTGGACTTCGACGAGTGGGAGGCGCTCGGGGCCCGGGGCTGGGGCTACCGCAACTGCCTGCCCTACTTCCGCAAGGCCGAGACCTTCGCCGACGGCGGCGACGAGTACCGCGGCGGCGACGGCCCGCTGCACGTGACCGCCGGCAACCACATGCAGAACCCGCTCTACCGTGCCTTCGTCGACGCCGGCTACGAGGCCGGCTACGCCAGGACCGACGACCCGAACGGCTACATGCAGGAAGGCTTCGGCCCGATGCACATGACGATCAGGAACGGCGTGCGCTGGTCGACCGCGAACGCCTATCTCAAGCCGGCGATGTCGCGACCGAACCTTCACGTCCTGACACGCGCCATGACCCGGCGGATCCTGATCGAGCAGGGCCGCGCCGTCGGCGTCGAGTACGAGCGCGGCGGCAAGCTCGAGACCACCCGCTGCAGCCGCGAGGTCATCGTCGCTTCCGGCGCGATCGGCTCGCCGCACCTGCTGCAGCGCTCCGGGATCGGCGCCGGCGCGGTCCTGCAGGCCGCGGGCGTCGAGGTCCTGCACGACCTGCCCGGCGTCGGCGAGAACCTGCAGGACCACTCGGAGATTTACATCCAGTACGCCTGCAAGCAGCCGATCACCCTCAATGGCCGGATGGACCCGCTGAGCAAGCTCCGGATCGGGCTGGAATGGATGCTGTTCCGCCGCGGGCTCGGCGTCACCAACCACTTCGAATCCGGCGGCTTCATCCGCTCGGACGCCTCGGTGAAGTGGCCGGACGTCCAGTTCCACTTCCTGCCCGCCGCGATGCGCTACGACGGCAAGCAGCCGCTGAAGGGCCACGGCTTCATGGTGCTGACCGGCCCGAACAAGCCGAAGAGCCGCGGCCATGTCCGCGTCCGCTCCGCCGACCCGCACCAGCATCCGGAGATCCTCTTCAACTACCTCGACCGCGAGGAGGACCGCGAGGGCTTCCGCCGCTGCGTGCGCCTCACCCGCGAGATCGTCGCCCAGCCGGCGATGGATCCGTTCCGCGGCGAGGAGATGGCGCCGGGCCGTGACGTGCAGAGCGACGACGAGATCGACGCCTTCGTGCGGCAGACCATGGAGAGCACCTACCACCCCTGCGGCACCTGCCGGATGGGCGAGGACGCCATGGCCGCCGTCGACAGCGAGCTCCGCGTGCGGGGCGTCGACGGCCTCCGCGTCGTCGACGCCTCGGTCTTCCCGAGCGAGCCGAACGCCAACCTGAACGCGCCGACCATCATGCTGGCCGAGCGCGCGGCCGACATGATCCGCGGCCGTCCCCTGCTCCCCGCCTCGAACGCGCCCGTGGGTCTGGCCGAGGGCTGGGACAGCCGTCAACGCTCGCGCACCCCCCTTCGCGCGTTCGTCGATCAGGCCGCGTGATCTGTCGCCGGCTGATCGCCTCGCGGCCGCGCAGGATGCGGCGCCGCGGATCGCCAGTGCGGAGGGCGAGAGGCGTGCCGCGTCCCTGGACACAACTCCATCCGGGCGCGGCTGCCCTGGCGGTCGCGCTTGCGCGACTGCCCCTGGGAGGGCAGTCGCGGCCTGTCTGGTGATTTCGTGGTATGATGCGGGTCCGGCGAACGCGCCCGCGGCCTGGGCCTCTCGAAACCCGCAATCCGGAACGGGTCATCACACAAGCATCAGAGCAGGGCTACGCTGCAGGTACAGGATTTCCTGTGACGCAGCCGCCGGCCTTCATCCCGACCAGCGGTTCGCATCCCTTCCCTATTCCGGCAGTCGGCGGCCGCAGCGCAACAAAGCCGTGGTGCGGTTCGCTCTTTTGTGAAAGCCTGCGGCCGCGTCGTGCGTCTGGAACGGGGGAGCCATGTCGATCAAGGCCAGCATCTACCACCTCACCCATTACCGCTACGACCGGCCGGTCACCCTCGGCCCGCAGGTGATCCGCCTCCGTCCCGGCGCCGCATTCCCGCACGCGCGTGCTCTCGCATTCGCTGAAGGTCGGCCCGGCCGAGCATTTCGTGAACCACCAGCAGGACCCCTACGGCAACTGGCTGGCGCGCTTCGTCTTCCCCGAGCCGGTGGACGAGCTGAAGATCGAGGTCGACCTCGTCGCCGACATGACCGTCTACAACCCCTTCGACTTCTTCGTCGAGGACGAGCGCCGAGCACTGGCCGTTCGACTACCCGGACGACATCCGCGACGACCTCGCGATCTACAGCCGCCCCGAGCCGGTCGGCCCGCGGCTCGCCGACATTCATCGCGCAGCGTCCCGCGCGAGCGCACCCGCACCGTCGACTTCGTCGTCGGCCTGAACGCCCGGCTCGCCGGCGAGATCGGCTACGTCATCCGCATGGAGCCGGGCGTGCAGACGCCCGAGGAGACCTTCGAGCGCGGCACCGGCTCCTGCCGCGACACCAGCTGGCTGCTGGTGCAGATCCTGCGCAACCTCGGCCTCGCCGCCCGCTTCGTCTCGGGCTACCTGATCCAGCTCAAGCCCGACCTGGTCTCGCTCGACGGCCCGCCCGGCACCGACCACGACTTCACCGACCTGCACGCCTGGGCCGAGGTCTACCTGCCCGGCGCCGGCTGGATCGGCCTCGACCCGACCTCCGGCCTGCTGACCGGCGAGAGCCACATCCCGCTCGCCGCCACGCCGCACTACCGCAACGCCGCGCCGATCTCGCGGCGTCGGCGAGCTTCGCCGAGGTCGACTTCGGCTTCGACATGCAGGTGACCCGCGTCGCCGAGCACCCGCGCATCACCAAGCCGTTTTCCGAGGAGGCCTGGACCGCGCTCGACGCGCTGGGCCGCGAGGTCGACGCGTCGCTCGCCGCCGGCGACGTGCGCCTGACCATGGGCGGCGAGCCGACCTTCGTCTCGATCGACGACTTCGAGAGCGGCCGAGTGGAACACCGCCGCCGTCGGCCCGACGAAGCGCGGCGCTCGCCGACCAGCTGATCCGCCGCCTGCGCGACCGCTTCGCGCCCGGCGGCTTCCTGCACTACGGCCAGGGCAAGTGGTATCCCGGGCGAGAGCCTGCCGCGCTGGACCTTCTCGCTCTACTGGCGCAAGGACGGCGCAGCCGATCTGGCGGGACGCCGAGCCTGATCGCCGAGGAAGGCGCCGAGACCGAGGCCGGCCCGGCCGAGGCCGAGGCGCTGCTGCAGGGCATCGCCGAGCGAGCTCGGCGATCGAGCCCGACATGGTGACGCCGGCCTACGAGGACCCGGCGGAGTGGATCGTCAAGGAAGGCGACCTGCCGGTCAACGTCACCCCGGAGAACTCCAAGCTCAAGGACCCCGAGGAGCGCCACCGCATCGCCCGGGTGTTCGACCGCGGCCTCACCACGCCGTCGGGCTACGTCCTGCCGGTGCAGCGCTGGCAGGCGCAGGCCGACGGCCACCGCTGGCGCTCGGAGAAGTGGAAGCTGCGCCGCGGCTTTCTCTACCTCGTGCCCGGCGACAGCCCGGTCGGCTTCCGCCTGCCGCTCGGCACGCTGCCCCACGTGCCGCCGTCGGCCTATCCCTATACCAACATCGTCGATCCCGACCGTGCCGCGCGGCCCGCTGCCCGACTTCCGCAACCGCGCCGCGCCGCCGCCGCCAGAGCCGCCGCAGCCGATCCACGGCGCCCGGGCGCAGCCGATGGCGCATTTCGCCGTCGACGACACGCTGCAGCAGGAACGCGTCGAGCAGGAGCTCGGCGACGCCGGCGGCGTGGTGCGCACCGCGCTCTCGGTCGAGCCGCGCGACGGCCGGCTCTGCGTCTTCATGCCGCCGGTGGAGAGCGTCGAGGACTACCTCGAGCTGATCGCCGCCGCCGAGGCCGCCGCGGCGAAGATGGGCCTGCCGGTCCACATCGAGGGCTACGCCCCGCCGCCCGACCCGCGCCTCAACGTGATCCGCGTCGCGCCCGACCCCGGCGTGATCGAGGTCAACATCCACCCCGCCGCCGAGCTGGGACGACTGCGTCGCCATCACCAACGGCGTCTACGAGGAGGCCCGCCAGTGCCGGCTCGGCGCCGACAAGTTCATGATCGACGGCAGCCACACCGGCACCGGCGGCGGCAACCACGTGGTGGTCGGCGGCGCGCACCACGCTCGACAGCCCGTTCCTGCGCCGCCCGGACCTCCTGCGCTCGCTGATCCTGCACTGGCAGCGCCACCCGTCGCTCTCCTACCTGTTCTCCGGCCTGTTCATCGGCCCGACCTGCCAGGCGCCGCGCATCGACGAGGCCCGCCACGACAGCGCTCTACGAGCTCGAGATCGCGCTGGCCCAGATCCCGCCGCCCGGCGCAGGGCGACGCCCCCGCGCCGTGGCTGGTCGACCGGCTGCTGCGCAACCTCCTGATCGACGTCACCGGCAACACCCACCGCGCCGAGATCTGCATCGACAAGCTCTATTCGCCCGACGGCCCGACCGGCCGGCTCGGCCTCGTCGAGTTCCGCGGCTTCGAGATGCCGCCCGACGCCGCGCATGTCCCTGGCCCAGCAGCTGCTGATCCGCGCGCTGATCGCCCGGCTCTGGCACAGCCCCGTCACCGGCACGCTCACCCGCTGGGGCACCACGCTGCACGACCGCTTCATGCTGCCGCACTTCGTCTGGGAGGATTTCCTCGACGTGCTGCGCGACCTGCGCGAGCACGGCTTCGACATGCGCCCCGACTGGTTCGAGGCGCAGGCCGAGTTCCGCTTCCCGTTCTGCGGCGAGGTCGAGGTCGACGGCGTCAACCTCGAGCTCCGCCAGGCGCTGGAGCCCTGGCACGTGCTGGGCGAGACCGGCGCCATCGGCGGCACCGTGCGCTACACCGATTCAGCTCGGTCGAGCGCCTGCAGGTCAAGCTCGACCGCCACCGACCCGGAGCGCTACGCTCGTCACCTGCAACAAGCGCCGGATGCCGCTGCAGCCGACCGACACCGGCGGCGTCGCGGTCGCCGGCGTGCGCTTCAAGGCCTGGCAGCCGGCCGATGGCGCTGCACCCGGTGATCCCGGTGCACGCGCCGCTGACCTTCGACATCTTCGACACCTGGACCGGCCGCGCGCATCGGCGGCTGCACCTACCACGTCGCCCATCCCGGCGGGCGCAGCTACGACACCTTCCCGGTCAACGGCAACGAGGCCGAGGCCCGCCGGCTCGCCCGCTTCGAGCCGCACGGCCACACCGCCGGGCGGCTACCTGCCCGCGGCCGAAACCCCGCCGCGCGAGTTCCCGATGACCCTCGACCTGCGCCGGGCGCCCGGGATCTGAAGCATGGAGGCGCCGCAGCATCGGCGGCGATCCGGCGGAGCGGCTGCTCGCCGACTATCGCCCGCCGCCCGGGCGTCTCCGACGAGCTGCTCGACCCGCAGGGCCGGATCCGCCCGGTCTGGCGCCAGTTCATCGACCACCTCGCCACCCTCAGCCCCGACGAGATCGCCGCCGCTTCGCCCGCGGCGACCAGTACCTGCGCGACGCCGGCGTCTTCTTCCGCCAGTACGGCAGCAGCGGCCCGACCGAGCGCGCCTGGCCGCTCGCCCACATCCCGGTGCTGATCGAGGAGGAGGATGGCAGCCGCATCGCCGCGCGGCCTGGTCCAGCGCGCCGACCTGCTCGAAGCCATCGCCGCCGACCTCTACGGCGCCAACCGGCTGGTCGCCGAGGGCCACCTGCCGGCCGCGGCTGATCGCCGCCAGCCGCGAGTGGCTGCGCCCGCTGGTCGGGATCGCGCCGCGCGGCGGGCATTTCCTGCACTTCATCGCCTTCGAGATCGGCCGCGGCCCGGACGGCACCTGGTGGGTGCTCGGCGACCGCACCCAGGCGCCGTCCGGCGCCGGCTTCGCGCTGGAGAACCGCGTCGCCACCGCGCGCGTCTTCTCCGACCTCTACGCCGAGGCCCACGTCCACCGCCTCGCCGGCTTCTTCCGCACCTTCCGCGACGCGCTGCAGGGGCTCTCGCACGACCCCGACGCCCGCGTCGGCGATCCTGACGCCGGGCCCGCTCAACGACACCTATTTCGAGCACGCCTATATCGCCCGCTACCTCGGCTTCTCGCTGCTCGAGGGCGAGGACCTGACCGTCGAGAACGGCCGGGTGATGGTGCGCACCGTCGCCGGCCTCAGCGCCCGGTCAGCGTGCTCTGGCGCCGGCTCGACGCCACCTTCGCCGACCCGCTCGAGCTCGACGCCACCTCGCGCCTCGGCACCCCGGGCCTGGTCGGCGCGGTCCGCGCACGGCTCGGTGACGCTGGTCAACGCGCTCGGCTCGGGCGTGCTCGAGACCCGGGCGCTGCTCGCCTTCCTGCCGCGGATCGCCCAGGCGCTGCTCGGCGAGCCGCTGATCCTGCCCAACATCGCCACCTGGTGGTGCGGCCAGCCCGCCGAACGCGCCCATGTCCGCGCCAACAACGGACCGCATGATGATCGGCTCGGCGCTCTCGACCCGGCTGCCGTTCGAGATCGACGACACCACCGTGCTCGGCGCGCCAGTTCCGCGACAAGGCCCGCGCCTCGTTCGACGCCTGGCTCGAGGCCGACGGCGCCCGGCTGGTCGGCCAGGAGGCGGTGACGCTCTCGACCACGCCCGCCTATGTCGACGGCGCGCTGGTGCCGCGGCCGATGAGCCTGCGCGTCTTCCTCGCCCGCACCCCGCAGGGCTGGCAGGTGATGCCCGGCGGCTTCGCCCGCATCGGCAACGCCGCCGACGCCACGCGCCATCGCCATGCAGCGCGGCGGCACGGCCGCCGACGTCTGGGTGGTGAGCGACCGCCCGGTCGAGGCCGTCACCATGCTGCCGACCGGCTCGACGCGCCCTACGCCCGCGTCCGCCCCGGCGTCCTGCCCAGCCGCGCCGCCGACAACCTCTACTGGCTCGGCCGCTACGTCGAGCGCGCCGAGGGCGCGATGCGGCTGCTGCGCGCCTACCACGTCGCGCCTCGCCGAGACCGCCGATCCCGACGACGCCGCTGATCGCGCATTTCGCCGGCTACCTCGACGGCGTCGGCATCGACCCGGCCGAGGGCGTGCCGGCGGCGATGCATCGCCATGCTCGACAGCGCCATCGTCAGCGCCGGCAACGTGCGCGACCGCTTCTCGATCGACGGCTGGATGGCGCTGAACGACCTGGCCAAGACCGCGCGGCGGATGGCCGAGCGGGTCACGCCCGGCGACGACTGCGCCCGCGCCATGGGCGTGCTCCTGCGCAAGATCACCGGCTTCTCGGGCCTGGTGCACGAGAACATGTACCGCTTCACCGGCTGGCGGTTCCTCTCGATCGGCCGCTCGCTCGAACGCGCGATCGCGATGGCCGGCGCGCTGGCCTGGCTGGCCGACCCCGAGGCGCCCGACGGCGCGCTCGACCTCGCGGTCGAGATCGGCGACAGCGTGATGTCGCACCGCCGCCGCTACGCCGTCACCACCAGCCGCGAGACCGTGGTCGACCTGCTGGCGCTCGACGCGATGAACCCGCGCTCGGTGCTCTACCACCTGACCGAGATCCGCGACCACGTGGCCTTCCTGCCCGAGGCCGTGGTCAACGGCCAGATGTCGCACCTGTCGCGCGCCGTGCTGCAGGCGCATACCGCGCTGGCGGTCGAGACCCCGGAGACCATCGACGGCCTGGCGCTGCGCAGCCTGATCCTCGAGATCGAGGCGCTGTCGAGCCTGATCTCCGAGACCTACCTGCGCTGACGATGATCTACGACATCGGCATGACCATCGCCTACGACTACGACCGCCCGGCGGTGGCGGGGCGGCACATCCTGCGGCTGATGCCGGCGGACCTGCCCGGGGCGCAGCGCCGCATCTCGGGCCAGCTCACCATCCGCCCCGAACCGGCCGAGCGGCGGCCGCTTCGTCGATTTCTTCGGCAACGCCGCGGTCGAGGTCGCCTTCCGCGAGGCCCACGACGAGATCCTGTTCCGGGTGCGCCGCCCGGGTCGAGCGCTACGCCGAGACCCCCGGCCTCGACATCTCGCCGCCGCTCGACGGCCTCGCCGAGGAGATCGCCGACTACCGCAGCCTCGACGCCGACGCCCCGCACCACTTCCTCGGCCCCAGCCCGCGCACCGGCCCGACGCCGGAGATGACCGCCTATGCCCGGGAACAGCTGGCGCCGGGCATGACCGCCGCCGACGCGGTGCGCGCCATCGGCCTCGCGCTGCATCGCGACATGAACTTCGACCCCGAGGCCACCACCGTCGACACCCCGCCGGCGGAGGCCTTCGCCGCGCCGGCACGGGGTCTGCCAGGATTTCGCCCAGGTGATGATCGCCTGCCTGCGCGGCGTCGGCATCCCGGCGGGCTACGTCTCGGGCTTCCTGCGCACCATCCCGCCGCCGGGCCAGCCGCGCCTCGAGGGCGCGGACGCCATGCACGCCTGGGTCCGGGCCTGGTGCGGCTGGCAGACCGGCTGGATCGAGTACGACCCGACCAACGCCCAGCGTCGCCGGCACCGACCACATCCTGGTCGCCCGCGGCCGCGACTACGGCGACGTGGCGCCGGTCAAGGGCGTGCTGCGCATCGCCGGCGAGCAGAAGACCGAGCACGCCGTCGACGTGGTGCCCGTTCCCGCCTGAACACCTGCCAAGGAGGTGCCGATGTCCCGCTTCACCCTCGCCGCGCTGCTCCTCGCCGCGCCCGTCTTCGCCGCCCCCGCCTTCGCCCAGGACGCGCCGGCGCCCGAAGCCACCTCGGCGATCGCCGAGCACGCCGCCGTCACCGCGCACGACTTCATGATCGCCACCGCCAACCCGCTGGCGACCCGGGCCGGCCGCGACGTGCTGGCCGAAGGCGGCTCCGCCGCCGATGCCGCGATCGCGGCGCAGATGGTGCTGAACCTGGTCGAGCCGCAGAGCTCCGGCCTCGGCGGCGGCGGCTTCGCGCTCTACTGGGACGCCGCCCTCGGCCAGCTCGCCAGCTTCGACGGCCGCGAGACCGCCCCCGCCGCCGCCACCCCCGCCTACTGGCTCGACGACGCCGGCCAGCCGCGCGAGTTCTGGGACGCGGTGGTCGGCGGCCGCTCCGCCGGCGTCCCCGGCACGCTGAAGCTGATGGAGACGCTGCACCAGCGCTATGGCCGCCTGCCCTGGGGCGAGCTGTTCGAGCCGGCGATCGCGCTGGCCGAGGGCGGCTTCCCGATCTCGCAGCGCCTCGCCGCCGCCATCGTCGACGCCCAGGCGCACCGCCTCGACGACTTCCCGGCCGCGAGCGCGCTCTACCTGCACCAGGACGGCAGCCCCAAGGCGCGAGGGCGAGATCCTGACCAACCCCGACCTCGCCCGCAGCTTCCGCCTGATCGCCGCGGAAGGCAGCGAGCCGCTCTACCACGGCGCCATCGCCCGCGACATCGTCGCCGCGGTCAGGACCCCGACCAATCCGGGCCTGCTCACCCTCGACGACCTCGCCGGCTACGAGGTCAGGGAGCGCGACCCGGTCTGCATGCACTACCGCGCCTACGAGGTCTGCGGCATGGGCCCGCCCAGCTCGGGCGCGCTGACCGTCGGCCAGACCTTGGGGATCCTGTCGCACTTCGACCTCGCCGCCATGGGTCCGGGGATCCCGGCGACCAACCTCTTCCTCGAGGCGAGCAAGCTCGCCTTCGCCGACCGCGGCCTCTACATGGCCGACAGCGATTTCGTGAAGATGCCCGAGGGCCTGCTCGACCCCAGCTACCTCGCCGCGCGCGCCGCGCTGATCGACCCCGGCGCATGCGATGGCCAAGGCGGCCCCCGGCGAACCGCCCTGGGACCACGCCGAGCTGCGCGCCCCCGACGCCGAGCGTCCCGAGCACGGCACCACGCATTTCGTCATCGTCGACCGCTACGGCGACATGCTGACCGCAACCACCACCATCGAGACCAACTTCGGCAGCCGCGTCGTCACCGACGGCTTCCTGCTCAACAACGAGCTCACCGACTTCACCTTCGCGCCCGAGGCCGACGGCAAGCCGGTGGCCAACCGGGTCGAAGGCGGCAAGCGCCCGCGCTCCTCGATGTCGCCCACCGTGGTCCTCAAGGACGGCAAGCCGATGCTGCTGATCGGCTCGCCCGGCGGCGCCAACATCATCCCCTTCGTCGCCCAGGCGCTGGTCGGCATCCTCGACTTCGGCGAGGACCCGCAGACCGCAATCGACGCGCCGCACGTCCTGAACCGCAACGGCAGCACCCAGGTCGAGGAAGGCCCTGACGCCGCCGCCACCATCGACGCGCTGGCCGCCCTCGGCCAGCAGGCCGAGGCCGCCGACCTGAACTCCGGACTTCAGGCGATCCTGATCCAGGACGGCACGCTGACCGGCGCCGCCGACAAGCGGCGAGAAGGCGCGGTGATGGGCGACTGATATAACCCCGGCCGACGCGGTGCCCCCCCCGGCTTCATACAGGTTTGCTAACCTGGAGAGCAGTCGGCGCGCGCCAATGGCGCGCGCAAGGCAAAGACCTGCGCGCACCGCGCGCTCCTTGTGGCGGCAAAGGCCTCCGCGCGGCGCAGCCGCGCTCGGCGACCAATCACACCGTTCTGGCGGCCGAGCAGCCGGAAGCCGTATCTGCCGACTACCGGGCCAGCGGCTCGATCACCACCGAGGTGGCCTGCCGCACCGCCTCGACCGTGGTCTGGACGACGCCGAAGTCCCGGTCCTCGTCCTTCAGGATCGCCGGGCCGTAGGCGCCGATGCCCTGGATCAGCGAGATCATCACCGGCGACTGGGCCACGGTCTGGTGCCCGAGCCGGTCGAGGCTCGTGACGTCGCTGAGGTCGATCACCGTTACCTGCAGATCCGCCACCCCCTCGAGGTCGCTCAGCGACCCCAGCCGCTCGCGCTGGCCCCGGACCAGCGAGGACATCCGCAGCGCCCGGTCCCGGCTCGACACGAAGATGAACCATGGCAGGTCGAGCGCCACCAGCGGCCGCAGCGAGCTGTGGAACAGGTCCACGTCGACGTCGGGCGCCAGCAGCACCACCGCGGAGAGCTTGCCGAACACCGCCGGCGCCCCGGTCAGCGCCATCTGCCGCAACGCCTCGACGACGACCTGCGCTCCCATCGAGTGCGCGACCAGCACGATCCGCTCCGCCCTCGACCGCGCGAGCGTCCGCAGCAGCGAATCGAGCCCGTCGCGGCCGAAGAACGCGCTGTCGCGGTCGTAGAGGTAGAGCCGCGGATCCGCCGCCGAAGGCCACGAGTAGTGAACTTCGACCGCCGGCGTCTTGAAGTCGTGCTCCATCTGCGCCTGGCGATAGAGCCCTTCGGAGAAGGTGTTGTTGTAGCCGTGCACGAACACCAAAAGGCGCCGCTGGCCGGCCGGCAGCTTCAGCAGCGCCGCGTTCGACCTCCGCCAGGAAAGCCGTCGCTGCCATTGATCCGCGCGGCCGCCACCGTCAGGAAGTCGGTGCGCGGATTGCCGGGCAGCGCGCTGGGGAACGTCACCGTGCCCGGCTTGCGGTCGGGCGGCACCGATACCGCGAAGCGCCCGTAGGCCAGCTTCTCCGACCGCTCCCGGCCGAAGATCTCGTAACCCGGTCTCGCCCGGCGCGAGGTGGCGACGAACAGCGTCTCGACATCGCCGAACGCGGCCGCGGACGGGTCGAGGCTCAGATGCCCGCGCGGCCCGCAGCCGGCCGGAGCAGCGAGCGCCAGCAGCACGGCAGCCCAGCGGAGAAAGGTCATTCGACCCGGACGTCCTTGAATGACCGGCCTTGCCGGCCTTATAGCGCGCGCCGCGTCACCGGGATAGCCGGATCAGACCGTCATCCAGCGCCGCACCTCGGCCTCGTCGAGCTCGGCCGGCGTGCCCGCCAGCACGATGCGGCCGCGATCCATCACCGCGATCCGGCTGGCGAGCTCGACCGCGAAGTCGAAGAACTGCTCGACCAGCACGATCGCGATATGCCCCTGGTCGCGCAGGAAGGCGATCGCCCGGCCGATGTCCTTGATGATCGAGGGCTGGATGCCCTCGGTCGGCTCGTCCATCAAGAGGAGCTTCGGCCGCGTCACCATCGCCCGGCCGATGGCGAGCTGCTGCTGCTGGCCGCCCGAGAGATCGCCGCCGCGCCGGCCCATCATCTCCGCCAGCACCGGGAAGAGCTCGAACACGGTGTCCGGGATCCGGCGCTCGCCCCGCGGCAGCAGCGCGAAGCCGGTCTCCAGGTTCTCCCGCACCGTCAGCAGCGGAAAGATCTCGCGCCCCTGCGGCACCGTCGCCACCCCGAGCCTGGCCCGGGCGTCGGGCCTGAGCCGGCTGATCTCGCGGCCCTCCCAGCTGATCCGCCCGGCCGAAATCCCCTGCCGCCCGGAGATCGCGCGCAGCAGCGAGGTCTTGCCGACGCCGTTCCGGCCCAGGATGCAGGTCACCTGCCCCGGCTCGGCGGTCACGCTCACGTCCTTCAGCGCCTGCGCCGCACCGTAGTAGAGATCCATGTTCGCGACGTTCAGCATCTCAGCGCCCCAGATAGACCTCGATCACCTCGGGGTTGGCCGAGACGTGATCGAGCGACCCCTCCGCCAGCACCGAGCCGCGGTGCAGCACCGTCACCTTGCAGTCCAGCGCCCGCACGAACTCCATGTCGTGCTCGATCACCAGCACCGACCGCTCGCCGGCGACCTTTCGCAGCAGCTCCGCCGTGCGCATGGTCTCGGCATCGGTCATCCCCGCCGCCGGCTCGTCCACCAGCAGGAGCTGCGGCTCCTGCGCCATCAGCATGCCGATCTCCAGCCACTGCTTCTGCCCGTGGCTGAGGCTTCCCGCCAGCCGCGCCCGCGCCTCGCTCAGCCCGACCAGCTCCAGGAGCTCGTCGATCCGCCGCCGCTCGCCGCCGCTCAGCCGGTGCACCAGCGTCGCCATCACCCCGCGCTTGCCCGCGAGCGCCAGCATCAGGTTGGCCTCCACGCTCAGGGTCTCGAACACCGTGGGCTTCTGGAACTTGCGCCCGATGCCGAGCCGCGCGGTGTCGGCCTCGTCGAGCTTGATCAGGTCGGTGTCCTCGTCCCAGATCACCCGCCCCGAATCCGGCCGGGTCTTGCCGGTGATGATGTCGAGCATGGTGGTCTTGCCGGCACCGTTCGGCCCCACCACGGCGCGCAGCTCGCCCTTCGCGATGGCGATGGACAGCCCGTCGATCGCCTTGTAGCCATCGAAGCTGCGGTGCACGTCCTGCATGTAGAGCTGGGTCTCGTTCGCCATCGCGCGCTACTCCGCCGGCTCGGGCTTGGCCTGCACCGCCGGCGCCGCCCGCCGCCCGGGCAGGACGTCCTCGACCAGCCCGAGCACTCCTTTGGGCAGGAAGATCGTCACCAGGATGAACATCGCGCCCGAGCGCGAACAGCCAGGCGTCGGGGAAGGCCGCCGTCAGCCAGCTCTTCACCGCCACCACGATCAGCGCGCCCAGCGCCGCCCCCACCAGGGTGCCGCGCCCGCCCAGCGCCACCCAGATCACGATCTCGATCGAGTTGGCCGGCGAGAACTCGCTGGGGTTGATGATGCCGACCTGCGGCACGTAGAGCGCGCCCGCGAGCCCCGCCAGCATCGCCGAGACCACGAAGACGAAGAGCTTGAAGTGCTCCACCCGGTAGCCCAGGAACCGGGTCCGGCTCTCGGCGTCGCGCACCGCCACCAGCACCTTGCCGTATTTCGACGCGGTGATCGCCCGCCCCAGCGATCAGCCCGAACGCCAGCGCCAGCCCGCTCAGCACGAACAGCGCCGCCCGGGTGCGGTCGGCGCTGAGATCGAAGCCCAAGACGTCGCGGAAATCGGTCAGCCCGTTGTTGCCGCCGAAGCCCATCTCGTTGCGGAAGAACGCCAGCAGCAGCGCGTAGGTCAGCGCCTGGGTGATGATCGACAGATAGACGCCGGTGACCCGCGAGCGGAAGGCGAACCAGCCGAACACGAAGGCGAGCAGCCCCGGCACCGCCAGCACCATCAGGCAGGCGAACCAGAACATGTCGAACCCGTGCCAGAACCACGGCAGCTTGGTGTAGCTCAGGAACACCATGAAGTCCGGCAGCACCGGGTTGGCGTAGACCCCGCGGTCGCCGATCTCGCGCATCAGGTGCATGCCCATCGCATAGCCGCCGAGCGCGAAGAACGCCCCGTGCCCGAGGCTGAGGATCCCAGCATAGCCCCAGCACAGATCCAGCGCCACCGCCAGCAGCGCATAGGTCAGGTACTTGCCCATCAGCGCCACGATGTGGCTCGGCACGTAGCCGGTGCTGCCCGGCGCCGCCATCAGGTTGCCCGCCGGCACCAGCACGATCACCGCGAACAGGATGGCGAGGAAGATGCCGGTGCGCCGGTCGATCAGGGTCTCGGTCATCGCCCTAGCCCTCGACCGCCCGGCCGCGCTGCGGGAACAGCCCCCGCGGCCGCTTCTGGATGAACAGGATGATGAAGACCAGGATCAGGATCTTGCCCAGCACCGCCCCGGCGACGGGCTCGAGGAACTTGTTGGCGATCCCGAGCGAGAACGCCGCGGCGAAGGTGCCCCAGAGGTTCCCGGCCCCGCCGAACACCACCACCAGGAACGAGTTGATGATGTAGCTCTGCCCGAGGTTCGGCGAGACGTTGTCGATCTGGCTCAGCGCCACCCCCGCCAGCCCGGCGATCCCGGCGCCGAGCCCGAAGGTCAGCGCGTCCACCCGCGCCGTGCGGATGCCCATCTCCGCCGCCATCGCCCGGTTCTGGGTCACCGCCCGCATCTGCAGCCCGAACGGCGTGCGCTTCAGGAGCGTCAGCAGCCCCACGAACACCAGCAGCGAAAAGATGATGATGTAGAACCGGTTCCAGGTCACCAGCATCTCGCCGAACTGGAACGAGCCCGACATCCAGGACGGGTTGCCCACCTCGCGGTTCGACGGCCCGAACAGCGTCCGCACCGCCTGCTGCAGGATCAGGCTCACGCCCCAGGTGGCGAGCAGCGTCTCCAGCGGCCGGCCGTAGAGAAACCGCACGATGCCGCGCTCGATCGCCACGCCCGACCCCGCCCGCCACCACGAACGCCAGCGGCGCCGCGATCAGCAGCGACCAGTCGAACAGCCCCGGCGCGTGGCTCCGGATCAGCTCCTGGGTGACGAAGGTGGTGTAGGCGCCGAGCATGATCAGCTCGCCGTGCGCCATGTTGATCACCCCCATCACCCCGAAGGTGATGGCGAGCCCCACCGCCGCCAGCAGCAGCACCGAGCCCAGCGACAGCCCGAACCAGACGTTCTGCGCCTGGTTCCACATCGCCTGGGTGCGCTTGATCCCGTCCACCGCCTTGGTCGCCGCCTCGGCGATCTCCGGCTCGTCCGAGGCCTGGTAGCGGGTCAGCGCCGACAGCGCGTCGCTGCCGCCGTGGGCGGCCACCACCGCCGATCGCCGCCACCCGGGTCGGCACGTCGGCATCGGAGCCGAGCAGCGCCGCCGCCCGCGCCTCCTCGAGCGCCGCCTTCACCGCCGGGTCCTGCTCGACCGCCAGCGCCGCCTCGATCGCCTCGAGCTGGTCGGGGTCCGGCGTGCGGAACGCCTCCGCCGCCGCGCCGAGCCGCCGCCCCGGGTCGCGCGCGGTCAGCCGCAGGGTCGAGATCGCCGAGCGGATCGCCCGGCGCAGCGAGTTGTTCACCTTCACCGTCTCGGTCGAGCGCGCCGGCACCGGACCGAGGTCCGCGCCGGTCAGCGGATCGAAGGCCTCGGCCTTCGACCCCCGCCCGGTCACCCGGACCACCGCCCCGTCCTCCTTGCGCGCCTGCAGTTCGCCCGCCTGCAGCGCGTCGAGCACCGCCGCCGCCCGGTCGTCGCCGCTGGCGCCGATCCTGGCCACCACCTCGGCCCGGTCGTTGAAGCTGCCCGCGGGCAGCTGGGCGATCAGCTCCTCGAGCGTCTGCGCGGTCGCCATCCCGCAGCCGAGGCCGATCCAGAGCACGAGGCAGGCAAGCACGCGCATCAGCACATCTCCTGATCGCGCGCGGGACCGCGAACGGCCCCGCGCGCCGGTCGTCAGTTGGTCACGCCGCCGCACTGGCCGGTCTTGACGTTGAAGTTGCCGCAGCTCAGCGGCGCCCTCCAGTCGGAGATCAGGTCCGCCGATTCCGGCAGGTAGTCCGACCACTCGTCGCCCAGCACCAGCCCCGGGGTCTCCCAGACCGTGTCGAACTGGCCGTCGTCGCGGATCTCGCCGATCAGCACCGGCTTGGTGATGTGGTGGTTGGCGCCCATCGAGCTGATGCCGCCGGTCAGGTTCGGCACGGCGATGCCGACCATGGCGTCGATCACCTTGTCCGGATCGGTGGTGCCCGCCGCCTCGACCGCCTTCACCCACATGTTGAAGCCGATGTAGTGCGCCTCCATCGGGTCGTTGGTGGTGCGCTGGTCGTTGCCGATGAACGCGTGCCACTTGTCGATGAAGTCGGCGTTCTCCGGCGTGTCGACGCTCTCGAAGTAGTTCCAGGCCGCGAGATGGCCGACCAGCGGCCCGGTGTCGAGGCCCGCGAGCTCCTCCTCGCCGACCGAGAAGGCGATCACCGGGATGTCCTCGGCGCTGATCCCCTGGTTGCCCAGCTCCTTGTAGAACGGCACGTTGGCGTCGCCGTTGATGGTGGAGACCACCGCCGTCTTCTTGCCCGTGGAGCCGAAGGCCTTGATGTCGCTCACGATCGTCTGCCAGTCGGACTGGCCGAACGGCGTGTAGTTGATCATGATGTCTTCGGCTGCCACGCCCTTCTGCTTCAGGTACGCCTCGAGGATCTGGTTGGTGGTGCGCGGATAGACGTAGTCGGTGCCCGCCAGCACCCAGCGCTCCACGCCTTCCTCGTTCATCAGGTAGTCGACCGCCGGGATCGCCTGCTGGTTCGGCGCCGCGCCTGTGTAGAACACGTTCCGCTGGCTCTCCTGGCCCTCGTACTGCACCGGGTAGAACAGGATCGAGTTCAGCTCCTCGAACACCGGCAGCACCGACTTGCGGCTGACGCTTGTCCAGCAGCCGAACACCACGTCCACCTTGTCGCCGGCGATCAGCTCGCGCGCCAGTTCGGCGAAGCGCGGCCAGTCCGAGGCCGGATCGACCACCACCGGCTCCAGCTTCTTGCCGAGCAGCCCGCCCTTCTCGTTCTGCTCCTGGATCAGCATCAGCATCACGTCCTTGAGCGTCGTCTCCGAGATCGCCATCGTCCCCGAGAGCGAGTGCAAAATGCCGACCTTGATCGTGTCCTCATCGGCCATCGCCGCACCGGCGACCAGGCTTCCGGCAAGTGTAGCGCCGGCAAGCAACCTGTTGAAATAGCTCTTCATCGTTTCCCTCTGTCCTGTCAGACCCGTTGTCGGTTCCCCCGGCGGATCGTCATCCCGCCGGCGCTCGCCCGCGGGCGCACCGACAGCGCCGCCGGACGCCGCTTTCCGTCGCAGCGACCGTCACGCTGCGTTCGACCCGCGGAGGTGGTCAAGTACATTCGCCCAAGGTTTGTTCGCCATGCGCAATTTGCCTATCAGATAGGCAAATGCATGGTCACTAATCTGTCGCAGATCAACTCTTGGGCAGAGCCGATGCGCGCACCGTCAGGCCTTCGATGCCGGTCGCGCCTTCCCCCCGCGTGCTACCGCGGGACGCCCATGGGCGCGACCGCATCGCTCCGCGCGACCCGGTATTCCGGGGCGATGCCGGAGATCTCCAGGATCAGCTTGCGCCGCACCGCGCCGTCGAAGGCGTCCGGCCCGTCGGCGGTGACCACGAAGGCGCCGGGACCGCCGATCAGCTGGTCGGTGAATTCCTGCTCGAGATCGGCGTTGCCGGGGCGGCCCGAGCAGTCGTTGCAGAGGATCGCCAGCCCGTTCACCACCACGCCCTGACCGATCGCGGTATCCCGCGCGCTGGCGATCGTCGGCGGCCGCGGGTTCCAGGCGCTGTCGCCGGAGAGATCGATCACCTTGCGCCAGCCATCGAAGCGGTTGCCCTCGATCAGCGCCAGGCCCTTCAGGATCGCCGCACCGATGGCATTTGTCCCGGTCGCCCGCCGCGGCGCCGCCAGCAGCCGCGCCGCGAAGGCCGAGGCGCTGGCAGCGTCGTCGATCACCGTCCAGTCCACCACCAGATCCTGCGTCCGGCTGCCGGCCCATTCCACATAGGCGACGGCGATCCGCCCGAGCTCGCCGCCGTTCCTGATCGACCAGAGCACCTGCGGATCGACCATCGCCGCGGCATAGCCCTGCCGCTGCATCCGGTTCTCCACGTCGTCGATCGAACCGGTGGCGTCGGCCAGCAGCATCAGCTCCAGATCCACCGGCTCGCGTTCCTGCGCCGCCGCCGGCAGCGCCAGCGCCATGGCGAGGATCAACCCGCGCAGCATCCGCGTCGCTCCGTTCGCCCCCGGGACCGCGGCACGCGGCCCTGCCCCCGGACCTAGCACGGCCCGCCCGCCTTTCCACCGCCGCGAGGCCCGCATTGCCGACCCACGCTGTCCGGGGTAGGCTGGTGCCGATGGGGAGGGGACCGAGATGAGCCGGGCATTCGTGAAGGAAGACGACGGGTCGCGCCCGGAGGTCCTGCCCGAGATCCCGGTCAGCTCGGCGCCGAACCTGGTCACGGCCCGCGGCCTCAGGCTGATCGAGGCCCGGATCGCCGCCACCGAGGCGGAGCTCGCCCAGGCGCCCGACGCCGCGCACGCGGCGCGCCTGCGCCGCGACCTGCGCTACTGGACGCTGCGCCACGCCACCGCCCGCCCGACCGCGCCCGATCCGGCCGACCCCGCGGTGCAGTTCGGCAGCCGGGTCAGCTACCGGGCCGAGGACGGCAGCGACACGCACGCTGGTCCTGACCGGCGAGGACGAGGCCGACCCGACCGAGGGCCGCATCGCCTGGACCGCCCCGGTCGCCCGCGCCCTGACCGGCGCCGTCGCCGGCAGCTCGGTCACGGTCCAGCTTCGCGGCCAGCCGGTCGAGCTGGAAGTGCTGTCGGTGGAGATCCCCGCCGATCCAAACTGACGATATGTCCGGCCTCGGCGCGACGCTCAACGCGCACGCATACGGGCTGTGCATACTCTGTGCATGGCTTGTGCATGCCATCTGCGGCCGCTTTCAGGCCCGGCGCACCCCGACCTGGGCCACGTCGAGCAGCCCCAGCACCTTCGCCTCGATGTCCTCGGCGTTCATCGCCGCGACCGCATACATCTTCTCCGGGCTGTCCTGCTGGATGAAGCTGTCGGGCAGCACCATCGAGCGGAACTTCAGCCCGCGGTCGAACACCCCCGCCTCGGCCAGCAGCTGCGCCACGTGGCTGCCGAAGCCGCCGATGGCGCCTTCCTCGATGGTGATCAGCGCCGCGTGGTTCGCCGCCAGCTCGAGGATCAGCGCCCGGTCGAGCGGCTTGGCGAAGCGCGCATCCGCCACCGTCGGCCGGATCCCGCGCGCGCCCAGCGCCTCGGCGGCCTTCAGGCACTCGGCCAGCCTGGCGCCGAAAGACAGGATCGCAACCCCCTGACCCTCCAGCACGATCCGCCCGCGTCCGATCTCCAGCGGCACGCCGCGCTCGGGCAGATCCACCCCCACGCCTTCGCCGCGCGGGAAGCGGAACGCGCTCGGCCGGTCGTCGATCGCCACGGCGGTCGCCACCATGTGCACCAGCTCCGCCTCGTCCGCCGCCGCCATCACCACGAAGTCCGGCAGGCAGGCGAGGTAGGTGATGTCGAAGGCCCCGGCATGGGTCGGCCCGTCCGCCCCGACCAGCCCGGCGCGGTCGATGGCGAAGCGCACCGGCAACCGCTGGATCGCCACGTCGTGCACCACCTGGTCGTAGCCGCGCTGCAGGAACGTCGAGTAGATCGCCGCAAACGGCCGCATTCCCGCCGCCGCCATCCCGGCGCAGAAGGTCACCGCATGCTGCTCGGCGATCCCGACGTCGAAGCAACGCTTCGGGAAGCGTTCCGCGAACAAATTCAACCCCGTACCGTCCGGCATCGCCGCCGTCACCGCCACGATCCGCTCGTCGGCTTCCGCCTCGCGGACTCAGGATTGCGCAAACACCTTGGTGTAGGATGGCGCATTCGAGGGCTTCTTCTGCTGCGCCCCGGTGATCACGTCGAACTTGGCGACACCGTGGTACTTGTCCGCCGATGCCTCCGCCGGCGGATAGCCCTTGCCCTTGCGGGTCAGGGCGTGGATCAGCACCGGCCCCTGCCCCCGCGCCTTCACCGCGCGCAGGATCGCGACCAGCTGCTCGACGTCGTGGCCGTCGATCGGCCCGACATAGGAGAACCCCAGCTCCTCGAACAGCGTGCCGCCGATCGCCATGCCCTTGACCAGCTCGCGCGCCCGCCGCGCCCCTTCCTGCAGCGGCGACGGCAGCAGCCGCACCGCGCCCTTGGCGGCCGCCATGAGATCCTGGAACGGCTCGCCGGTATAAAGCCGCGACAGGTACTTCGACATCGCGCCGACCGGCGGCGCGATCGACATTTCGTTATCGTTCAGAATGACAAACAGGCGTTCCTTCATGTGGCCGGCGTTGTTCATTGCCTCGTAGGCCATCCCCGCCGACATCGCCCCGTCGCCGATGACGCAGACCACGTCGCCGATGTCGGGCGCCCCGAGATCCCGCGCCACGGCAAAGCCCAGGCCCGCCGAGATCGAGGTCGAGGAATGCGCCGCCCCGAAGGCGTCGTAGGGGCTCTCCGCCCGCCGGGTGAAGCCGCTGAGCCCGCCGCCGGCGCGCAGCGTCCGGATGCGGTCGCGCCGGCCGGTCAGGATCTTGTGCGGATAGCACTGGTGCCCGACGTCCCAGATCAGCTTGTCTTTGGGGGTGTTGAAGACGGCGTGGATCGCCACCGTCAGCTCGACCACCCCGAGGCCCGCCCCGAGATGCCCGCCGGTCACCGACACCGCCGAGATGGTCTCGGCGCGCAACTCATCCGCCACCTGGCGCAGCTCGCCCGCGGTCAGGCCCTTCAGGTCGGCGGGCAGCTGGATGCGGTCGAGCAGCGGGGTATCGGGTCTGGGATCGCTCATCAGCCGGGTCTTCCTCGCAAGGCGTCCTGGCGCGCCCTCAGCGGCCGCGCTCTATAGCGAACCGCGCTGCCGCGCGCAGGTTCCCTGCCGCCGAGCCGTAGGGCGCCAGACGTGTCGCATGCCTCCGCCACCAGGTCACGCGCTTTCCGCTGCGCGCCGTCGACGCCGAGCAGCGCCACGAAGGTCGCCTTGCCCTGGCCCTCGTCCTTGCGCAGCCGCTTGCCCGCGGCCTCGGGGTCGCCCTCCACGTCGAGGAGGTCGTCGCCGATCTGGAACGCGAGGCCGAGCGCACCGCCAAAGCGCCGCAGCGGCTCGGGATCGGATCGCCCGAGGATCGCGCCCGACTCCGCCGCCCAGACGAACAGCGCCCCGGTCTTGAGCGCCTGCAGATCGCTCACCTGGCCGAGATCGAGCGGCGCCGCGGCGCTTTCGGCGGCGAGATCGAGCGCCTGGCCGCCGACCATGCCCATGGCGCCGGCCGCCTGCGCCAGCCCCAGGATCAGCCGCACCTGCAGCCGCGGCTCGATGCCGGCCTGGGGTGCTGCGAGCAGCTCGAAGGCCAGGGCCTGCAGCGCATCGCCGGCCAGCACCGCCGTCGCCTCGTCCCACTTCACGTGCACGGTCGGCTGGCCGCGGCGCAGCGCGTCGTCATCCATGCACGGCAGGTCGTCGTGCACCAGGCTGTAGGCGTGCACGCATTCGACCGCCGCGGCAGCGCGCAGCGCCTGGCCCGGCGGCACCCGGAAGACCGCCGCGGTCTCCAGCGCGAGGAAGGCGCGGATGCGCTTGCCGCCCGACAGCACCGCATGGCGCATCGCCGCGCCCAGCGTGGTGTCGCCGGCGGGCAGCAGGCCTTCCAGCGCGGTCTCGGCACGGGTGGCGGCCTGGCTCAGGACCGCGTGAAACTGCAGCAGCTCGGCGTCCATTGGCGTCAGGAAATCTCGACGGGCCGGGCGCGCACCGTGCCGTCCGGCGCCTGGGCGATTTCGGCGACGCGGGCCTCGGCCGCCTTCAGCCGCTCCTCGCACCAGGCGCGCAGCTCCGCGCCGCGGGCGTAGAGCGTGATCGATTCCTCCAGGGCCACCGTGCCCGCCTCCAGCCGCGCCACCACCTGCTCGAGCTCGGCCAGCGCCGCCTCGAAGCTCATCTCCGCAACCGGGGTCGCGCCCGCCTCAGCCATGCCCTCGCTCCATCAGCACCCGCACATGCGCCGCCACCGACGCGGCGAGCGCGGTAAGATCATATCCGCCCTCGAGAGTCGAGACGATCCGCCCGCCGCAGACGCGGTCGGCCAGCGCGCAGAGCTGGGCCGTCGCCCAGGCGAAGTCAGCCTCGGTCAGGGCGAGGTTCGCCAGCGGGTCGCGGGCATGGGCGTCGAACCCGGCCGAGACCAGGATCATCTCCGGCGCATGGGCCTCGACCGCCGGCAGCACCCGCTGCAGCATGCCGGCCCGAAACACCCCGCCCCCGGCGCCCGGCGGCAGCGGCACGTTGACGATCTGGCCGTGCGCCCCGCGCTCGTCCGCCGCGCCCGAGCCGGGGTAGAGCGGCATCTGGTGGGTCGAGGCGAACAGGATCCGCGGCTCGTCCCAGACCAGATCCTGGGTGCCGTTGCCGTGGTGCACGTCGAAATCGACGATCGCCACCCGTTCCAGCCCGTGCGCCTCGAGCGCGTGCCGCGCGCCCACCACCACGTTGTCGAAGTAGCAGAAGCCCATCGCTGTCGCGGTCTCGGCGTGATGCCCGGGCGGGCGCACAGCGCAGAACGCGTTGCGCACCTCGCCCGCCATCACCATGTCAACGCCCTTCACCACCGCCCCGGCCGCCCGCCGCGCCGCGATCAGCGTGCCCGGACCGACGAAGGTGTCGGCGTCGATCGCCGCAAAGCCGTGCTCCGGCACGCGCGCCGCCAGCGCCGCCAGGTGGCGGGCGGGGTGCGCGCGCAGGAGCTGCGCATCCTCGGTCAGTGGCGCCTCGACCCGCACCAGGTAGGCGAATTCCTCGGCCTCCAGCGCCGCGCCCACCGACCGCAGCCGCTCGACGCGCTCCGGATGGCCCGGCGGGTTCAGGTGCCCGAGGCAGTCCGAATGGCTGATCAGCGCCGTGGTCATCGCCCGAGCTTACGAGCCCGCGGGCCTGCCCGCAATCGGCCCTGCCGTGCTTGATCTGGCTCCTTGCGCGGCGATATGCTCCCCGGGACCACCAGCTGTCGCGCCCCTGCCGGAGGCGCCCGGGAGGAACCCATGAACGAACGGCCCGCGATGGCGCCCGGCCCGATGGCTGGGACGCCGGTCGGCACCCGGCCCGGCTACATGCCGGGCTTCGGCAACGACTTCGAGACCGAGGCCCTGCCCGGCGCCCTGCCCCAGGGGCAGAACTCGCCGCAGAAATGCGCCTACGGCCTCTACGCCGAGCAGCTCTCCGGCACCCCCTTCACCGCGCCGCGCGGCCAGAACGAGCGGACCTGGTGTTACCGCATCCGGCCCTCGGTGCGCCACACCGGCCGCTTCCGCCAGCTCGCGATGCCGCACTGGCGCTCCGCCCCCGAGATCCTGCCCGACGTGGTCAGCCTCGGCCAGTTCCGCTGGGATCCGATCCCGATGCCCACCGGCCCCGAAACCTTCGTCACCGGCATGCGCACCATCACCACCGCCGGCGACGTGGCCAGCCAGACCGGCCTCGCCATCCACGCCTACGCCGCCAGCGCCGACATGGCGGACGAGTACTTCTACTCCGCCGACAGCGAGCTCCTGGTGGTGCCGCAGGTCGGCCGCCTCGACATCTTCACCGAGCTCGGCCGCATCGCGGTGGAGCCGCTGGAGATCGCCCTGATCCCCCGCGGCATGGTGGTGCGCATCGCGCTGCCCGACGGCGAGGCGCGCGGCTTCGTCTGCGAGGTCTACGGCCAGAAGTTCACCCTGCCCGAGCGCGGCCCGATCGGCGCCAACTGCCTCGCCAACGCCCGCGACTTCAAGACGCCTGTGGCCGCCTTCGAGGACCGCGAGACGCCGTCGCGGCTGACGGTGAAATGGTGCGGCCGGTTCTACGCCACCGAGATCGGCCACTCCCCGCTCGACGTGGTGGCCTGGCACGGCAACTACGCGCCCTGCAAGTACGACCTGCGCGCCTTCGCCCCGGTCGGCGCCATCCTGTTCGACCACCCCGACCCGTCGATCTTCTCGGTGCTCACCGCCCCCTCCGGCGTGCCCGGCACCTCCAACGTCGACTTCCTGATCTTCCCGGAGCGCTGGCTGGTGGCCGAGCACTCGTTCCGCCCGCCCTGGTACCACAAGAACGTGATGTCGGAGTTCATGGGCAACGTCCACGGCGAGTACGACGCCAAGCCCCAGGGGTTCGTGCCCGGCGGCATGAGCCTGCACAACATGATGCTGCCGCACGGCCCCGACGCCGAGGCCTTCGCCAGGGCCACCGCCGCCGAGCTGAGCCCGGTGAGGCTCGCCGACACCATGGCCTTCATGTTCGAAACCCGCTTCCCGCAGCAGCTCACCGCCTTCGCCGCCCGCGAGGCGCCGCTGCAGGACGACTATCTCGACTGCTGGACCGGCCTGGAAAAGAAGTTCGACGGCACGCCGGAGGGGCGCTGATCGCCTCGGCCGCAGGAGACGCTATGGACATTCGAGCCACACTCACGGAGCTGTGCGACGCCTTCAACGCGCACGACCTCGACCGCATCATGGCGTGCTTCGCCGACGATTGCATCCTGGAGATGCCGCGGGGCAGCGAGCCATGGGGTACCCGTGCCGTGGGCAGGCGCAACGTCCGGGAAGCGCTGGCAACCCGCTTCGAGGGCCTGCCCGACGTCCACTACGGCGAAGAGGAGCACTTCGTGGATGCGGCCGCCACGACCGGCATCTCGAAATGGACCCTCACCGGCACCGCACGCGACGGCACGCGGACGGAGGTGCGGGGCTGTGACTTCTACACCTTTCGCGACGGCAAGGTGATCCGCAAGGACTCCTACTGGAAGATCGTGACGTAGGGGGACCGACCTCGCCGGGGCATTCGACGGCATCCCTCAGGGCCTCGATCGGACAGGCCACGGATCGGAGATGACTGCCATGCCCAAGATCGACCTCGCCGCCGTGCCGGAGCGCCGGGGCTCGGGCTATCCTGCGCCGTTCGACGCCCCCTGCGTCGACCGGATCCGCCAGCGGCTCGGCGACGCCGGCGGGCTCACCGACTACGGGATCAACCTCATGCGCCTGCCGCCGGGCAACTGGTCGAGCCAGCGCCACTGGCATTCGCACGAGGACGAGTTCGTCTACATCCTGCAGGGCGAACTGACGCTGGTCGAGGACGGCGGCGAGACGCCGCTCCGCGCCGGCGACTGCGCCGCGTTCCCCAAGGGCACGGGCAACGGCCACCACCTGATCAACCGGTCCGACGCGATGGCCGTCTACCTCGAGGTCGGCACCCGCGCACCCGCCGACGTCACCACCTGCTCCGACATCGACCTGATGAGCGCCAACGCCGACGGCCGGTTCGTGCACAAGGACGGCACGCCTTACCCCGGGCGGTGAGGCGCCCGCGCCCTCAACCCTCGTCCAGCCACTCGATGACGAACCGGTCGGAGGCGTGGATGCAGACGGCCACCAGAGGCTCGTCGCCGACAGCAGTGAAGCGGTGCGGCGCCCCGGGGGCAATGACCACGATGTCGCCGGCACCGGCGACGACCTCCTCGCCGTCGATGGCCATCGCCGCCCGGCCGGACCGGACGATGCAGGTCTCGGGGTAGGGATGGCGGTGCAGCCGCGGCCCCCTGCCCGGCGCGAGATCGCCGGTGAAGAAGGAGACACCCGCGCCGTGCTGCGCGCCCTCGAACTCGACGGCAGCGACGGCGCCCTGGCGCTGATCGTCCCGATGCAGGACCCGGTACATCCGCCCCTCCCGCTACGGCCGGGGCGCGGGCGCCGCCGGCGTCAGGCCGTGGGCGCGCATCACCGCGATCATCCGCGCCGGGTCCGGCGGGCCTCCGGCCGCCTCGGCCATCACCGCCGCGGCCTCGCGGAAGAACTCGGGACCGATCGCCGCGGGCGTGATCACGCAGAGCGCCTTCGCGTCTCGACTTCCGTCATTGTCGAAGCGGTGCACAGCGCCGCGCGGGATGCAGAGCGCCTGCCCCGGCCCGACCGCGATCGCCGCCCCGTCGACGCTCCAGGTGAGCTCGCCCTCGATGCCGTAGATCGTCTCCTCGAAGTGGTCGTGGCTGTGCGCCGGCGCCGCCAGCCGCTGCGCCGCGGGCACCATCAGCTCGAAGGCGGCGATGCTGCCGCCCGACTCCGCGCCGGTGATAAGGAACCGCAGCGCCAGCGGCCCGAGCCGGATCGTCTCCTCGGCGGGATTCACGCCGAGCCCAAGCACACCCTGTAGCATCTTTCGCTCCCCGTTGGTAAAGTCCGTTTACGATTCGTCAAAGTAAACGGAATTTACTAAATGTCAATGCCCGCCTCTCGGACAGGCGCGCCGGCCGGCGCGCAGGACATGCTGATCGGCGCGCTGCTGCGGGTCCCGGCCGAGGCGATCCACCGCCGCCTCATCGGCGAGCTCAACGCCGCGGGATTTACCGAGCTGCGCCTGCCGCACATGGCGGTGCTGCAGTTTCCGGGACCCGACGGCGTTCGCCCGGGCGTCCTCGCCGAGCGCGCGGGGATCAGCAAGCAGGCCATGAACCAACTGCTCCGCAGCCTCGAAGGCTACGGCTATCTCGACCGGTCCGACGCCCCCGACGAGGGACGGGCGCGCGCCGTCCACTTCACCGCGCGCGGCCGCGCCGCCTATGCCCGGATCCACGACATCCTGCGGGACATCGAGCGCGAATGGAGCGCCGAGCTCGGCCCCCGGGACTTCGCCCGCCTCAAGGTCCTGCTGCTGCGGGTCTGGGATGGTCCCCTGGCCCGGTAGCTCTCGCGCCGGCGCGTCGCTCAGCCGCCCGCCTGCCAGACCCGCACGGCGTCGATCGGCCAGATCAGCATCAGCACGTTCAGCGTCAGCCCGTCGCGGATCAGCACCGTGGTCAGCACCTCGAACCCGATCGCGATTGCGACCGTCAGCCATACCGGCAGCCGCGAAGCCAGCAGAAAGCCTACGATCATCGTCAGGATGTCCGACACCGAGTTGATCACGCTGTCGCCGTAGTAGTCGAGCGAGATCGTCACCGCCCGGTAGCGGTCGATGATCATCGGGCTGTTCTCCAGGATCTCCCACCCCGCCTCCACCAGCGTCGCCGCCAGCAGCCGCCAGCCCAGCGGGGCCTTCGGCGCGATCAGCCAGAATATCCAGTAGAACAGGAAGCCGTGGATCAGGTGCGAGGGGGTGTACCAGTCGCTCAGGTGCTGCGAGTTGCCGGAGCTGTTGACCTCCCCGTGCCAGAGCTCGACGTAGCCACAGGTGCAGATCGGGTTCCGACCCATCGCGAGCAGAACAAGGGCTGCGGCGATGACCGCGGCGGCGGTCAGCCAGACAGGAAACGTGCGTCTCGCCTGCATCGTCGCGCCCGCCTTCCGCGGCTCCCGAGAGCGCCATGTATCCAGCTTTCCGGGGAGCGTGCAACGGCGTATCCGCGCACGCCAGGATCTACAACCCATTGAAATCGTTCTACGCCGCGAGCCATCGGCAATCTGCTTGCCCGGGGAAGCGCCCCGAACCGAGGTCCGCGTGAAGGTCCGCCGTCGCTACTCTGCGGAAGCTATCCGACGCCCCGGTGCGGCCAGCCTCAGGATTGATGCAGGGTCTTCGGACACAGGCCCGGCGGCGCTCGGGCAAAGGTTCGGAATGCGTGGCCGCGGAACCCTCTGCGCGAATATTCGAGCGCTTCACATGCTGCTCGGCTCAGTTGGTACGGTCCGAACCGCGAGTGCTTCCCAACCAAGCCACACATGGACTTGCTCAATTCCTTAGTAACAGCTTGGTAACATTTGGCGAAAATAGTGCGCGGGCCAGTGCATCTGCTGGCAGAACAGCCAACTCCAGAAGGAGTATCTACGCATGCCCGCCCCTACCCTGAAGGACCTCGTGGCCCGCATCGGGGCCCTCGAAGCGGCCGCCACCAAACTTCTGGCTCAGCAGAACGCTCAGGCCAAGACCAAGGCGGCGACCAAGGCGAAGCCCAAGGCGCCGGCCAAGAAGACGACCCCGAAGGCGAAGCCGAAGGCTCCGGCCAAGGGACCGGCTTCGGCCAAGACCGCGCCCAAGGCTCCGGCCAGGATGTCCAGGACTTCGGCCAAGGCCGCGCCCCGGACTCCGGCCAAGCCGAAGGCTCCGGCCAGGACCAAGGCTCCGGCCATGGCGCGGCTCGTCGCCGTAAAGTAAGCGGCCTGCTGCGTTCGACCCAGAAATCGGGATGTTTGAGGCTTGAACTGAGGACGTCCCCCGAAGCAGACCCCTCGGAGGCGGCCCGGCGATGCCGGAGCCGCCATCCGTCGGTCGCATCGCCCCGAAGCGACGCCGCGACCGGCCCCCCGACCAACCGACTTTGCCATCTTCGTCCTCGCGCGCTTTCTTGCGCCGCGAGACGCATTGACTGCGCCCGCCCGGGCGCGAAGGATGGCGGTCGAGGCCGGGAGGGAGGACCGCCTGATGAAGCTCGGCACGCTGCGGGACGGCACCCGCGACGGGCGGCTGGTGGTGGTCAGCCGTGACCTGACGCGCTGCTCCGACGCCCGCCATATCGCCCCGACGCTGCAGGCGGCGCTCGACGACTGGGACCGCATCGCGCCGCATCTGGAGCTGATCGCCCGCGGCGTCGAGAGCGGCGGCCAGCCCGTGCAGCGCTTCCACGAACGCGAGGCGCATTCGCCGCTGCCCCGCGCCTACCAGTGGGCCGACGGCTCGGCCTACGTCAACCACGTCGAGCTGGTGCGGATGGCGCGCGGGGCCGCGATGCCGGAACGGTTCTGGACCGAGCCGCTGCTCTACCAGGGCGGCTCCGATGGCTTCCTCGATCCCCGCGCGCCGATCCGCCTCGCCGACGAGGCCTGGGGGATCGACCTCGAGGCCGAGGTGGCGGTGATCACCGGCGACGTCCCGGCGGGCGCCGATCCCGCGACCGCCCTCGCCGCGGTCCGCCTGGTGATGCTCGCCAACGACGTCTCCCTGCGCAACCTGATCCCGGACGAGCTCGCCAAGGGCTTCGGCTTCTTCCAGTCCAAGCCCGCCTCGGCCTTCTCGCCGGTTGCGGTCACCCCGGACGAACTCGGCGCCGCCTGGGCCGGCGGCCGGCTGACCGGCATCCTGATGGTCGATCTGAACGGCGCGCCCTTCGGCCGCCCGGACGCCGGTGTCGACATGACCTTCGACTTCGGCACGCTGATCGCCCACGCCGCCAAGACCCGGCGGCTGGGCGCCGGCAGCATTTTCGGCGCCGGAACCGTCTCCAACAAACTCGATGGCGGCCCGGGCAAGACCATCGCCGAGGGCGGCGCCGGCTACGCCTCGATCGCCGAGCAGCGGACGGTCGAGACCCTCACCGCCGGCGCCCCGCTGACCCCATACCTCAGCTTCGGCGATACGGTCCGCATCGAAATGCGCGATGCGACCGGCCATACGATCTTCGGCGCCATCGAGCAGACCGTGGAGCCGCTCGCCGCATGACGCTGTCTGCCCCCGACCGCCTGGTTGCGCACTTCCGCGCGATGGCCCGCAACAACGCCTGGGCCAACGATCGGCTGCTCGAGGCAGTCGCCCGGCTCACCCCCGAAGCCTTCGCCGCCACACGGGTCAGCTTCTTTCCCTCGCTTCGCGCCACGCTCAACCACACCTACGCGGTCGACCAGTACTACCTCGACGCGCTCGAGCGAGCCGGCCGTGGCCCGGCGGCCTTTGCCGCCGCCCCCGACTTCGCCGACCCCGCCGCGCTGCGCGGCGCCCAGGCCGCGTCCGACCTGCGGCTGATCGCTCTCTGCGACCGGCTGACCGCGGCCGATCTCGACCGCAGGGTCGTCACCGACCGCGGCGCGCAGGGCCAGCCGCGCGAACGCACCGACGCGCTGCTGGCGCATCTCTTCCAGCACCAAATTCACCACCGTGGCCAGGCGCACGCCATGCTGGCCGGCACCGCCGTGGCGCCACCGCAACTCGACGAGTTCTTCCTCGACTTCGACCGCCACCCCTCTGTCGCCGCCCGCGGCTTCGCACCGTAGCAACCGGCCCGCCGGGACTGGCTTGCTTTGCCGACCGATTTTTGCTAATCAAACGTTTGATTGAATCTCGGATCGACTCGGATGACGCGACGCAGTCAGGGCGGGGGCCAGAACACCCGCACGGCCATCATCGAAGCGGCGATGCGCGGCTTCGCCGAAAAGGGCGTGGAGGCGACCAGCATCCGCGAAATCGCCGCGCTGGCCGGCAGCAACGTCGCGTCGATCTCCTATCATTTCGGCGGCAAGGAAGGCCTGCGCGCTGCCTGCGCCGAACAAATCGTCGCGCTGATGGGCGAGGTCCTGGCCGCCGCCCGGCCGGACGAGGCGCTGCCCGAGGACCCGCAGGCCGCGGTGCGGATGCTGGCGGCGCTGGTGCAGAACATGGTCCGCTTCCTGCTGCTCGAACCGCAGGCGCGGCTGGTCGCGGGCTTCATGCTGCGCGAGATGGCCCAGCCCTCGAGCGCGCTCGACACCATCTACGACGGCCTCTTCGAGGGCGTGCACCGCCGGGTCTGCGCCATCTGGGGCGCCGCCACCGGCCAGGAGCCCGAGACCGACGCCGTGCGCCTCGCCGTCTTCGCCACCATCGGCCAGATCATCTATTTCCACGTCGGCCGGCCGGTGGTGTTGCGGCGGATGGACTGGCCCGCCATCGGGCCGTCCGAGGCGCGCGCCGTCGCCGACACCATCACCCGCAACCTCGTGGTGCGGCTTGAGGCCGATGCCGGGGGGGCGCCATGACCGGCCTGCTCTGCGCCCTGCCGCTGCTGGCCCGCCTGCTGGCCTGCCCCTCCCCCGAGGTGCTCGCGGTCGGCTACGTCGAAGGCGACTACGTCAACCTCGCCCCGGTGACTTCGGCCGAGCTGACCGAGGTCGCCGTGCGCATCGGCGACCGGGTGGCGGCCGGCGACGTCGTCGCCCGCCAGGAGCGCACCGACGCCGAGATCGCGCTCGCGCAGGCCGACGCGGCGCGCGACCAGGCCGAGGCCGAGCTCGCCAACCTGCGCGAGGGCAGCCGCCCGGAGGAAATCCGCGTCACCGAGGCCTCGCTCGAGGCCGCGCAGGTGCGGCTGCGCGAGGCCGAGCGCCAGGCGGACCGCCAGACGGCGCTGGCTCGCCAGGGCGTCGTGCCGCAGGCCAACCTCGACACGGTCATCGCCGACCGCGACACCGCACGCAGCGACGTCGCCCAACTGGAGGCGCAGCTGGCAGTCGAGCGGCTGCCGGCCCGGCCGCAGGTGGTGGCGGCCGCCGAGAGCCAGCTGAAGGGCGCCGAGGCCGCGGTGCGCGACGCCGCCTGGCGGCTGGAGAAGCGCGACGTCACCGCGCCGGTCGCCGGCGAAGTGGCCGACGTCTTCCGCCGCACCGGCGAGATCGCCGGGCCGACCGCGCCGGTCGTCTCGATCCTGCCGGACGGCGCCTACAAGCTGGTGGTCTTCGTCGGCGAGACCGCGGTGGCCGGGCTCGCCCCCGGCAGCCGCCTCGCGGTGCGCTGCGACGGCTGCCCGGACGGGCTGACCGCCACGGTCAGCTACGTCGCCTCCTCGCCCGAGTTCACGCCGCCGGTGATCTATTCGGTCGAGAACCGCCAGAAGCTCGTCTATCGCATCGAGGCCCGGCCGCCGCCCGACGACCGCAGCCTGCGGCCGGGACAGATCGTCGATGTCAGCCTCGTCCCCTGAGGGCGTTCCCGTTCCCGACAACGTCGCCGACACGGTGATCGACGTGCGCCATCTCACCAAGCGCTTCGGCGGGCGGGCGGTGGTCGACGACGTCTCGATGCAGGTCCGCCGCGGCGAGATCGTCGGATTCCTCGGCCCCAACGGCTCGGGCAAGACCACGACGATCCGGCTGATGTGCGGGCTCCTGCGCCTCGACGCCGGCGAGGGCGAGGTGCTCGGCCACGACCTCCGCACGCGAGAGCCGGGCGATCAAGGCGCAGGTCGGCTACATGACCCAGCGCTTCTCGCTCTACGAGGACCTCACGATCGAGGAGAACCTCGACCTCGTCGCCGGCCTCTACCGCCTGCCGCATCCGCGCGCGACGGTGGCGGACACGCTCGCCTCGCTCGGCCTGACCACGCGCCGCCGCCAGCTGGCCGGCATCGCTCTCGGGCGGCTGGAAGCAGCGCCTGGCGCTCGCCGCCTGCATCATGCACGCGCCGCGGCTGCTGCTGCTCGACGAGCCCACGGCGGGCGTCGATCCCAAGGCCCGGCGCGAGTTCTGGGACGAAATCCACCGGCTCTGCGCCGGCGGCATGACCGTGCTGGTCTCGACCCACTACATGGACGAGGCCGAGCGCTGCCACCGCATCAACTACATCTCCTACGGCAGGCTGATCGCCCGCGGCACGGTCGCCGAGGTCATCGCGCGGTCCGGCCTGCACACCCGCGTCGTCACCGGCCCCGGCCTCGAGTCGCTCGCCCCCCGCCTGCGGGACACGCCGGGAGTCGACCAGGTGGCGGCCTTCGGCATGTCTCTGCACGTCGTCGGCCGCGATCCGGCCGCGCTCGACGCCGCGCTCGCGCGAGCGTCGCGGGAAGACCCCGGCATCGTGGTCGCCCTGGCCGAGACCAGCCTCGAGGACGTCTTCATCCAGTTCATGGGCGCGAGCCGGGACAACATGGCATGAATTCCCCGCTGTCCCTCCGCCGGCTGCGCGCGCTGCTCGGCAAGGAGTTCATCCAGATGCGGCGCGACCGCGTCACCTTCGCGATGATGCTCGGCATCCCGGTGATCCTGCTGGTGCTGTTCGGCTTCGCCATCAACAACGACCCCAAGCTGCCTGCCCGCGGCGCTCGTCACCGCCAGCCACGACCAGTACAGCCGGGCGATCATCTCGGCGCTGGAGCTCACCGGCTACTACCGCTTCGACCACGTCACCGACAGCGCCGCCGAGGCGGAAGCCCTGATCGAGCGCGGCGACGTCGCCTTCGTCGTCACCATCCCGTCCGACTTCGGCGCCCGGGTGGTCCGCGGCGACGATCCGCAGATCCTCGTCGAGGCCGACGCCACCGACCCGGCCTCCGCGAGCGGCGCGATATCGACGCTGGGCACGGTCGCGAGCGAGGCGCTGCTGCGCGCCACCGGCGCCGAGGCCGCCGCGGCGGAAGCCGCCGCGGGCCAGCTGCAGGTGGTCGTCCACCGCCGCTACAACCCCGAGGGCATCTCGCAGTACAACATCGTGCCGGGCCTTCTCGGGGTCATCCTGCAGATGACCATGGTGATGATGACCTCGATCGCGCTGACCCGCGAGACCGAGCGCGGCACCATGGAGAACCTGCTGGCGATGCCTTCGACCGCCGCGGAGGTGATGCTGAGCAAGATCCTGCCCTTCTTCGCGGTGGGCGCGGTGCAGGTCGCCGCGGTGCTCGTCGCCGCGCGCGGGCTCTTCCACGTGCCGTTCGTGGGGCGCCTGTCGGTGCTGCTCGCGGCGGTCTTCGTCTTCGTGCTGGCGCTGGTGCTGCTCGGCTACGCCATCTCCACCTTCGCCCGCACCCAGATGCAGGCGATGCAGCTGACCTTCTTCTTCTTCCTGCCGTCGCATCCTGCTCTCGGGATTCATGTTCCCGTTCCGCGGCATGCCCGGCTGGGCGCAGGTCGTGGGCGAGCTGTTCCCGCTGACGCATTTCCTGCGGGCGATCCGGGCGGTGATGCTGAAGGGCGCCGGCATGGCGGCGATCGAGACGCAGATGCTGGTGCTCGGGCTCTTCGTCGCCGCCTATGCGGCGGTGGCGCTGGCGCGATTCCGCCGGACGCTGGACTGACGGCGCAAGCCGCTGAAAAGGCGTGTTTTTCTTGATGCACGGATCATGCACAAAGTATGCACGACGCGTGTGCATACCTTGCGGCGTGGTCGGGGCCGGCTCCGCCTCCCCCGTCGGCGATCTGAGCCTCCCCTCCTTGAGGTTCAGCTCGCTTCCTGGATGTCCGGCAGTACCCAAGTCTTCTCGAACAGAGCCTTCTCAGGGCCGTAGAAACGAAACAGCACCTCGAAGCCACCGTCGGGGCGCGTGGGCACCCAGTTCGCGTCCTTGCCCGCCGGGGCTTCGGGGCCGAAGTAAAGGGTCACCGAGCCGTCGGCGTTGGATGCGAGCCCCGGGCTCTGCGACGAGCGACCGGCACGGGGCAGGTCGCGGATCAGCGCGTGGGTGGCCCGGTCGTAGACCGTCGCCGACCAGTATTGCCTGACCGGCGCATCGGCGGGAACCACGAGGCGATAGGACCTGGCCCCGTCGAGCTGCGCGCCAGCCTCGTCGTCGAGGAGCATCAGATAGAACTGGCCCTCCCCGAGCCGCTTCGGCGTGAAGAAGATGTAGGTGAAGAGCAGCCCGCGAGCATCGACCGGATAGACTTCGGGGTCGGCGTAGTGCGATTGGACCGCCTCGACGAAGGCCGGGATGGCGGGGAAGACCCAGCGGCTGCCTTCGGCAAAGTGGCTGTCGAACATCGCCCGGTACCGCGCGTCGAGCAGGGCGTGGGCCTGCGCGGCGGCGGCGTCGAGGGCCTTGCGGGTCCCGGCATCGGGGGCGAAGGACTTGCCTTTCTCGATTCCGATCGTCCCGAGCGTGTCGATCATCGCGCGGTCGCGCTGCAGCCAGGGTTCGGCCTGGATGACGCGGTCGAGCGATTCGATAGAAGCGCGCGTCATAGGGGATCGTCGCGTCGTAGAGCACCCCGTTGGCGTCGACGTAGGTCGTGGGCGGGGGGTTCGCCGCCTGGGAGAGCGGATAGACCTTGCACCGCCGCCCGTACTCGACCGCCTTGGCGAGGTCGGCGTTGCTGCCGCTGCGCAGGATCGACCGCAGCAGCGCGTACCCGCCGTGGGTCACCGACGGCAGTGCGATGAACCCCTCGGGGACGTCTTCCGCGTAGCCGGGCGGCAGGATGACGTATTTCCCGCCCTTGCCGCCGTCGACGCCGGCAGGGCCGACGTCCTCGAGCGGCATCTGCCAGGCGTCCATGATGGTCCCGTTGATCACGCCGTCGTCGGCGGGCGGAATCTCGAGAACCATCGGGCCTTCGTTCCCGGTGTTGAAGTAGGGCGTGAAATAGATGACGTCCGGGTTGGGTGTCAGCGTCTGGTTCTTCCAGTCGAGGAGCTTCGACCAGTAGAGCATCTGGTTGGCGCGGCCCCTGGTCCCGTTCAGCATCGCCTGGTACATGAGGTCCAGGTTGACCGCGGGCATGCCCCAGATCATTGCGGCGATGGCGCGCTGAACGAACAGGTCGCGCGCGAGCGCCTCGGGGGAAGCCGATTCCTCCGCGCCGGCCGGGCCGGCGCCAAGCCCGATCGCGCCTGCGAAGGACAAGGCGGCCGCTGTGGCCGGAACTCCGATCATGACTTCTCGACGGGTGGTCAATTCCCGTTCCTCCACGCGCAGGTTCCCAGCTATTCCGCGATGACCTGTTCCGGCACGGCCTGGTAGGGCTCGGCGCGGGCGACGGGGCCGATCTGTCCCTTGGTCCCGGGCATGATCTCGAAGCGCGGGTCGAAGTCGACCATGGTGGCGGCGAGCTGCGCCAGCACGCTCGCGTCGCCTTCCACCTTCGCCGTGCCGTCGGCGATCTGCGCCTCCAGCGTCTTGACGCCCATCATCGTCTGCTCGAGGTCGGCGCGGTTGATGGTCAGCGTCAGGTCCGGCGTCGCCGCCTGGAAGCCCGCGATGTTGGTCAGCGTCGCGTTCTCCATCTCGACGATGAATTTCTCGCCGTTGTCGGGCGTCACCAGGTTGATGGTGAAGCGCAGGCCCTCGGCCTTGCCGGCTGTCCATGCGGATGCCGAGGAAGTTCAGGAACAGCTCGGTCGACATCGCCCGGATCACGTCGGGGCTGACGAACTCGCCGTCTCGCCCTGCGGGATGCCGGTGCGCAGCTCGTAGGCGGCGGCGAGGAAGCTGTTGCGCAGCCCCGGGTTCTCCTGCTGGTAGCCGAGTTGCTCGAAGATGTCGGCGAGCAGATCCTTGCGCCTCGGCGTTGTCCGGCTCGGCCTGCACCAGCTTGTTCACGATCTCGGTCGCGAGCAGGTAGTCGCCCGCGTCGTGCAGCTCGCGGCCGCGGGCGAGGATCTTGGCGCTGCCGCCCATCATCTCGACGTAGAGCGGCGCCGAGTCCGCCGGCGACAGCGGGATCAGCGTCGCCGGGTTGCAGTCCCAGAAGCCGAGATAGCGCTGGACCACGCCGCGGGCGTTGTGCTGCGGCGAGCCGTGGTAGCCGCGGCAGTACCACTTCGCCTGCAGCCCCTTCGGCACCTCGTAGACGTTGTGGATCTGGTTGATCGTCACGCCCTGGTTGGCGAGGTGCAGCACCTGGTTGTTCATGTTGGCGTAGAGGTCGCGCTGGCCGCGCAGCACCTCCTGGATGCGCTCGTTGCCCCAGCGCGGCCAGTGGTGCGAGGCGAACATCACCTCGGCCTCGAGCCCGAAGCGGTAGAGCGCCTCGGCGATGTACTTCGACCAGGCGAGCGGGTCGCGGACCTGCGCGCCGCGCAGCGTGTAGATGTTGTGCAGCGTCGCGGTGACGTTCTCCGCCATCCAGAGCGCCTTCATGTCGGGGATGTAGGTGTTCATCTCCCGCGGCGCCTCGGTGTTCGGCGTGTTCTGGAAGACCATCCGCACGCCGTCGACCTCGAACTCCTCGATCGGCTCGGAGACGAGGCGGGTCGGCGCGATCAGCCCGGTCGCGCCGGCCGAGACGCCCTGGCCGAGCCCCTGGCCGACGTAGCCGTGCGGCGCGGCCGGCAGCAGCAGGCCGTACTGGTAGAAGAGCCGCCGGTTCATCGCGTTGCCGGCGTAGACGTTCTCGGAGACGGTGAAGCTCCATGAAGTCGACCGGCGCGATCACCTGGACCTTGCCCGAGCGCACGTCCGCCTCGTCGACGATGCCGCGCACGCCGCCCCAGTGGTCGCCGTGGGTGTGGGAGTAGATCACCGCCGAGACCGGCAGCCCCTCGCCCTTGTGCGCCTGGAACAGCTTCCAGGCGGCGCGCGCCGGTCTCGGCCGAGACCAGCGGGTCGAACACGATCCAGCCGGTCTTGCCGCGGACGAAGGTGATGTCGGAGAGGTCGAAGCCGCGCACCTGGTAGATGCCGGGGATCACCTCGTAGAGCCCGTAATTGTTGTTGAGCTTCGAGATGCGGTGCAGCGAGGGATGGATGCTGTCGAACTCGTCCTCCTGGTCGAGGAACTGGAAGCGCGCCATGTCCCAGGCGACGTGGCCGGCGTCGGCCGTGATCGACCATCTCGGTCATCGGCGCGATCAGGCCGCGCGCCTGCTCGTCGAAGTCGCGGGTGTCGGCGAAGGGCAGCGTCGTCGCGCGCCTGCTTCAGCACCTCGAGCGTATGCGCCGAGGGCGCCTTGCCCTGGGGATGGAAATGCCCGGCCAGCGGCGCCTGCTGGGCGCGGACCGCGCCGCCCTCGAACAGGACGTCCCCCGCTACCGCGAAGGCCGCGCCCGCGGCCGGCACCGCCCCCAGAAATTCGCGCCGCGTCGTCATTGCTCGTGCTCCCCTTGCCGCGGTCCTTGCCGCCCGCGGCGCATTAATCGGACAACGGCGGCCGGTGGCAATCGGGGAAATCGAGGTTTCCGCCAAAGTGTGATGGCCCGGTGCTGGACCGCGGCAGGCAGACCGGGTGGTGATCCGGCCCGCGAGGCTGGCGGCGGTGGCGCGGCGATGCGCGCCGGCGCCGCGACCGTCTAGTCGACGAGCTCGTCGGTCTTGGCCTTGGCCTCCTGGATCCGCCCCTTCAGGGCCCTGCCGACGACGATCGGCAGCAGGAAGCCGGCGATCGCGATGGCCCACAGGATCAGCGACAGCGGCGAGGCGAAGAGCGCCAGCCAGTCGCCGTTCGAGATCGTCAGCGCCCGGCGCAGGTTCGCCTCCATCAGGTTGCCGAGCAAGACGCCGAGGATCACCGGCACCAGCGGCACCTCGAACTTGCGCAAGATCCAGCCGAGCACCCCGAAGATCACCATCACCTCCAGGTCGAAGGTCGAGCCGGAGATGCCGTAGATGCCGACGAAGCTGACCATCGCCACGATCGGCATCAGGTATTTCGGCGGGATCAGCAGCACCCGCACGAAGATCCCGACCATCGGCACGTTCAGCGCCAGCAGCATGAAGTTGGCGATGAAGAGCGCCGCGATCAGCCCCCACACCACGTCGGGGTTCTTGGTGAAGAGCAGCGGTCCGGGGGTGATGTTGAGCGCGAGCAGCATCGCCAGCAGCACCGCGGTCGTCCCCGACCCGGGCACGCCCAGCGCCAGCATCGGCACCAGCGCCCCGCCGGCGGCGGCGTTGTTGCCGGCCTCCGGCGCCGCGACGCCCCGGGGGTCGCCCTTGCCGAAGGTGTCGTTGCGGTTGGAGATCTGCTTTTCGGTGGAATAGGCGAGGAAGGACCCGAGCGAGGCGCCGGCGCCCGGCAGCACGCCGGCGATGAAGCCGATCACCGTCGAGCGGCCCATCGTCGGGATGCAGGACCGGATCGTCGGCCAGGACGGGGTCAGCCGGCCGATGCCGACCGAGGCGTGCTTGCCCTCGCCCGAGCCGTCGCCGCGGTGCTCGAGGAAGACGAAGACCTCCGAGAGCGCGAAGAGGCCGACGATGGCGACGAGGAAGTTGATCCCGTCGTAGAGGTGCACCATCCCGAAGGAGAACCGCGGCACCCCGGTCTGGCCGTCGACCCCGATCATCGCGATGCCGAGCCCGAGCGCCGCGGCGAAGGCCGCCTTGGCCTGGTTGGTCGAGGAGATGCCGCCGAGCGTGGCGAAGGCCAGCGCGAACAGCGCGAAGTATTCCGCCGGCCCGAACAGCAGCGCCACCTTGACCAAGAGCGGCGCCAGGAAGACGAGGCCGACGGTGGCGAAGAACGAGCCGACGAACGAGGCGATGCCCGAGAGCGTCAGCGCCTCGCCGGCCCTGCCCTGCCGGGCCATCGGGTAGCCGTCGAGCGTCGTCATCACCGCCGGCTCGTCGCCGGGGATGTTGAGCAGGATCGAGGAGATCCGCCCGCCGTACATGGCGCCGTAGTAGACCGAGGTCAGCAGGATCAGCGCCGGCGTCGGCGCGAGGCCCAGCGAGAAGGCGAGCGGGATCAGGATCGCCACCCCGTTCGAGGGCCCGAGGCCGGGCAGCGCGCCGATGATGGTGCCGAGGAAGGCGCCGATCAGCGCCAGCCCGATGTTCTGGAAGGTGATCGCGATGGCGAAGCCGTGCCCGAGCGCAACGAGCGTGTCCATGATCCCGCCTCAGAAGCCCAGGGGACCCTTGGCCAGCGACAGGCCGAGGATCAGGTGGAAGACGACGTAGATGCCGACGGCGATGGCGATGCCGGCGAGCACCGCCGGCAGCGGGTGCGCCCCGAGCCGCCAGCTCAGGATCGCCGAGGCCACCGCGGTCGCGACCACGAACCCGGCGCTCGGCAAGGCCATCGCGTAGGCGATCATCACCGCGACCGCGAAGACGATCTCGAGGAACCGGCTGAGCGAGGGCCACTCGGGATCCTTGTCCGGTCGGAACAGGATCACCAGGCTCGAGACGCCCAGGAGCACCCCGATAAGGATCGGAAACCCCTTCGGGCCGACGGGATCCTGGATGAAGCTCTCCTCGATCCTCGTCGCCTGCCAGATGAAGAACGCGGCCAAAGCCACGCCGACGCCGCCGAAGACCCGGTCAGCCGTAGTCCGATCTGCCATCACGCATTCCTTGGGCCGGAGGGGGACGGGCGCGGGCGGCGCCGCGCCCGGGAGGCGCTACTTGATCAGGCCGATCTCCTTGGAGAGCGCCGCGGTCTCGGCCACCCGCTCGGCCACGAACTTCTGGAAGTCCTCGCCGCGCAGGTCGAGCGGCGCGATGCCGCTGTTGGCCATGATCCCCTTCCACTCCTCGCTGTCGTAGACCTTGCCGATGGCGTCCACCCAGTAGTTGTAGGCGTCGTCGGACATGCCGCCCGGGCCGTAGAAGCCGCGCCAGTTGGCGCCGACCGCGTCGATGCCCTGCTCCTTGGCGGTCGGGAAATCGGAGAACCCGCCGGGCATCCGCTCGGGCGCCAGCACCGCGATCACCTTGATGTCGCCGGAGTCCACGAAGCCCTTGGCCTCGGAGGCATCGCCGGTGAAGGCCTGCACCGAGCCCGCGAGGAGCTGGGTCACCGCCTCGCCGCCGCCGTCGAAGGGCACGTACTTGATCTTGCGCACGTCGTTGAAGCCCGCGGCACGGGCCACGATCAGCACCTTCAGGTGGTCCCAGCCGCCCACCGCCGAGCCACCGGCGATCGCGATGCTGGAGGGGTCGGCCTTGATCTTGTCCATGAGCTCGGGAAGCGTGTTGATCGGGCTGTCCTTGGCCACGGCGATGACGCCGTAGTCGGCGCCGACGGTGGCGAGCCAGCGCACCTGGTCCATGGTGTTGCCCGGGAACGCGCCCTGGGCCAGCCGCGTCGAGGTGGCCGAGGAGGCGGCGACGATCAGGTTGTTGTCGTCGTTGCGCTTGCTGACCACCTCGGCGAAGGCCACGCCGCCGCCGCCGCCGTTGATGTTGGTGACCTGCATGGTGCCGGGCACCAGCTTGAGGTCCTGCATGGTCTTGCCGACCTCGCGGCAGGTGAAGTCCCAGCCGCCGCCCGGCGCGGCCGGGGCGATGCACTCGGTGGCCTCGGGCTCGAAGGCCAGCGCCGGCAGCCCCGGCAGCACGCAGGCCAGCGCCAGCCCCGCGGCGGCGCGTCTAATCGTGCGAGCTGTGATCATCTCCATCCTCCCGTTTCTGGTTTCGGCCGGCATGTCACCGGCCACCTGCCATGCATCAAACGGTCAGGAGGTTCGCGCCGCAAGCAAATTCGCCGCGTTCAGCCCTCGCCCGAGGCTATCGCGGCGCCCAGACGGTCGACCAGCGCCGCCGCGTCGCCGGTCAGGCGCGCCGGGTCGAGCAGCGCCGCCCAGTCGCGGCCGGGAGCGCGCGCGGCCAGCGCATCGGCGAGGCTGCCGGCGCCGTCGCGCACCGCGGCGACCGCCTGGTAGAGCAGCGCCTGGGCCTCGGGGCGAGGCATGTCCTGGGCCAGGGCGAAGACGGCGGCTTCGGCGAACATCATGCCGCGGTCCTCGGCGAAAGTCGCGGCGATGCGGTCGGGGTGGGCGGCGAGGCTTTCGGCCAGGCCCAGCGCATGGCGGGTGGCGGCGCCGGCCGCGAGGCACATGGGCGGCAGGGCGAACCATTCGAGCCCCCAGGCGGCGCCGTCGCGTTCCTGGGTGGTCAGCATCGCCTGGTGCAGCGCCCCGAGCGCCTGGGCGTTCAGCCGGGCCAGGGTCACCAGAGCGTCGGCGGCCACCGGGTTGGCCTTGTTCGGCATGGTCGAGGAGCCGCCGCCGCTGCCGGCGGTGACCTCGCCGACCTCGGAGGCGCCGAGCTGCAGCAGGTCCTGGCCGATCTTGCCGAGCGAGCCGGTCACGAGCGCCAGCCAGCCGCCGAGCTCGGCGATGCCGTCGCGGGCGGCGTGCCAGGGCAGCGCAGCGGGCGCGAGGCCGAGCTCGGCCGCGAGGCCCGCCATCACCGCCTCGCCGCGCCCGGCCAGCGCGGCGTTGGTGCCGGCGGCGCCGGCCTGCGAGACCACGAGAACCCGGGGCCGCAGTTCGGCGAGGCGGGTGCGGTGGCGCAGGAGCGGAATGGTCCAGACCGCGATCTTGGCGCCGAGCGTGGTTGGCTGCGCGATCTGACCGCGGGTGCGGGCGGGGAGCACCGTGGCGCGATGGCGCGCTGCCTGGGCCCCGAGCGCCGCGACCAGCCGCGCGAGGCGGGCGTCGAGCAGCTCGAGCACGCGGCCGAGGCGGAGAACCAGGGCGGTGTCCATGACGTCCTGGGTGGTCGCGCCCCAGTGCACCCAGGCGGCGTGCTCCGCCGGCAGCGTCTGGCGCAGGGCCGCGACGAGGGCGGGAACCGGCATTCCCGCCTTGGCGACGCCCGGCGCGAGATCACCCGGGGCGATCGTCAGGCGGGATGCGGCGTCCGCGATCGCTGCGGCGCTGCCGGCCGGGATGATGCCGAGGCCGCCCTCGACGCGGGCGAGCGCGCCTTCGACCGCGAGCATGGCCTCGATCTCGGCGGCGTCGGAAAAGAGCGGTCCGATCTCGGGGTCGCCCCAGAACCCGGCCCAGGCCGCGCTGTCGAAGGGCGATACCGCCATTACGCCGCCTTCAGCCCCAGGATCGCCCGTGCTTCGGCGGCGCTCGCCACCGGCCGGTCGTATTTGGCGCAGAGCTCGGCCGTGCGCGCCACCAGCGCGGCGTTCGACGGCGCCAGCACTTCCTTGGAGAGCCGCAGGTTGTCCTCGAGCCCGGTCCGGGTGTGGCCGCCGGCCGCGATCGACCATTCGTTGAGCACGATCTGGTTCGGCCCGATCCCCGCCGCGCACCACCTGGCGTCGGGCGCCAGCCGCTTCACGGTCTCGACGTAGAAATCGAAGGTCGGCTTGTCGACCGGCATCGCGTTCTTCACGCCCATCACGAACTGGACGTAGAGCGGCGGTTTGATCCGCCCGTCCCTGACCATGGCGACGGCCTGGTGGATGTGGGAGAGATCAAAGGCTTCGATCTCCGGCTTTACGTCGTACTTCAGCATCTCCGCGGCCAGCCAGTCGACGAGATCCGGCGCGTTCTCGTAGACTCGGGTCGGGAAGTTGTTCGAGCCCACGGCGAGGCTCGCCATGTCGGGGTGCAGGCTGAGCATGGCGCCGCGGTCCTTTCCGGCGCCGGAACGGCCGCCGGTGGAGAACTGGACGATCATCCCCGGGCAATGGCTGCGCAGCCCCTCGAGCAGCCGGCCGAAGCGTTCGGGATCGGAGGTCGGGGTCTCGTCGTCGTTGCGGACGTGGCAGTGGGCGATGCTCGCCCCGGCCTCGAAGGCTTCATGCGTGCTCTCGACCTGCTCGGCGATCGTGATCGGCACCGCCGGGTTGTGCGCCTTGCGCGGCAGGCTGCCGGTGATCGCCACGCAGATGATGCAGGGCTCGGCCATGGCTCTCTCCCCTAGATGTCGAAGAAGACCGTCTCGCGGTCGCCCTGCAATCGGATGTCGAAGCGGTAGACCGGCTTGCCGTCGCGCTCCTCGCGCGCGGCGATCAGCGTTGCCCGCCGGCTCGCCTGCTCGACCAGGTTCAGCACCGGATCGGCGGCGTTGGCCTCGGCCTCGTCGGCGAAGTACATCCGGGTGTTCAGCCCGATGTTTATGCCGCGCGCCACGATCCAGAGGTTCAGGTGCGGTGCCATCGGGCGCAGGCCCTGGTGGCCGCGGCCATGCGCGTCCTTCTGCTCCTCCTGGGTGGCAGGGCGCAGCCCGGCCATGTGCGCCCGCCCCGGCACCGGTCCCGGCTTGACCGTATCGAAAGCGTAGAGCCCGCTGTCGAAGTCCGAGATCACCCGGCCCCAGCCGCGGAAGCCCGCCTCGACCTCGCCCGAGCGCCGGTCGTCGGGGTGGGCGTAGATCCCGGCGGCGTCGGCCTGCCAGACCTCGATCAGCACGTCCTTCACCGGCGTGCCGGTGCCGTCGTAGACGATGCCCTCGACGCGGATGCGCTCGCCCTCGGCGTTCGGGCCGGCGATGTCGGTGCCGAGTTCCTTTTCGAAGATCTCGAAACCGGCGGCCCCCGGCGCCAGCCCGATATGCACATAAGGGCCGGCGGTCTGCGAAGCGGTCTCGCGGAGATAGTTCAAGGGTTGCGGCATGGTCAGTTCCCCTCCAGCCGGTTCTCGAACAGCGTCGAGCGCCGGCCGCGCAGCACGATATCGAACTTGTAGGCGAGGCTGTCGAGCGGGATCGCAGCGTTGAGATCCAGGGGCGCGATCAGCTGGTCGACCGCGTCCTTGTCGGGGATGCTCGCCAGGATCGGGCAATGCGGGATCAGCGGGTCGCCCTCGAAATACATCTGGGTGATCAGCCGTTGCGCGAAGCCCGAGCCGAAGATCGAGAAGTGGATGTGCGCGGGCCGCCAGTTGTTGACCCAGTTCCGCCAGGGGTAGGCCCCCGGCTTCACCGTGCGGAAGTAGTAGTAGCCTTCCGCGTCGGTCAGCGCCCGGCCGCAGCCGCCGAAATTGGGGTCGATCGGGCGCGAGATAGGTGTCCTTCTTGTGGCGGTAGCGCCCGCCGGCATTGGCCTGCCAGAACTCGACCAGGGTGTCGGGGACGCCACGGCCGCTCTCGTCGAGCACCCGGCCGTGCACGACGATGCGCTCCCCGACCGGCTCGCCGTCGTGCGCGTAGTTCAGGATCAGGTCGTTGTCGAGCGGCCCGAGATCGCCCTGCCCGAACACCGGCCCGGTGATCTCGCTCAGCGAGTTCTGCAGCGACAGCAGCGCATAGCGCGGTGACCGGGTGACGCTGGTCTTGTAGCCGGGCGTCAGCGCCGGCGGATGCAGCGTGCGGTCGCGCTGGAAGAACTCGCCCGCGGTAAGCGTGCCGCCCGTGGTCATATCTCCACCCCCATCTCCTTGTAGGTCTCCTTGACGATCTTGAAGGCGTGGTTGGCCCGCGGCACCCCGGCATAGACCGCAACGTGCAGCATCGCCTCCCGCACGTCCTCGGGGGTCGCCCCGGTGTTGGCGGTGGCCCGGGTGTGCAGGACCAGCTCCTCGAAGTTGCCCAGCGCCGCCAGCAGCGCCAGCGTCACGATCGACCGCTCGCGCAGGGTGAACTGCGGCCGCGACCAGACCGAGCCCCAGGCGCCCTCGGTGATGAAGGCCTGGAAATCGGTGTCGAGCGCGGTCTTGGCGGCCTCCGCCCGGTCCACGTGGGCGTCGCCGAGCACCCGGCGGCGGACCTTCATCCCGGCATCATAATGGTCAGCCACGCCGTTGCTCCTTCAGGAAATCCCCCAGCAGCCCCGCCAGCGCCTCCGGCGCCTCGACGCAGGGGATGTGCCCGGCGCCGCGGATGATCTCGAACCGCGCGCCGGGGATCGTCTCGGCCATCTCACGCACCAGGTCGGGCGGCGTCGAGCCGTCGTCCGACCCCACCACCGCCAGCACCGGCAGCCGCAGCGCTGCGGTCGAGGCGCGCAGGTCGGTCCCCGCCAGCGCCGCGCAGCAGCCGACATAGCCCTCGACCGGCGTCCGGGTCAGCATGTGCCGCCAGAGCGCCAGCTCGTCGGCGCGCTCGGCGTGGAAGCGCCTGGTGAACCACAGCTTCAGGATGCCGTCGGCGATCGCGTCGATCCCCGCGGCGCGCACGGTGGCGATGCGGTCGCGCCAGCTCGTCTCGGTGCCGATCTTGGCGGCGGTGTTGGAGAAGACCGCCGCCCGCAGCAGATCCGGCCGCTCGGCCGCCAGTCCCTGCGCCACCGCGCCGCCGATCGAGAGGCCGACAAACACCGCGCCGCGGATGCCCAGCACGTCCATCAGCCCGGCCGCGTCGGCGACCAGATCGCCCATCCAGTAGTCCCCCTCGGGGGCGTCGCTGAGCCCGTGGCCGCGCATGTCGTAGCGGACGAGCTTCAGCCCCGGCGGCAGCAGCGGCAGCAGCGGGTCCCAGACCCGCAGGTCGGTGCCGAGGGAATTGGCGAAGACCACCGGCAGCCCGTCGGGATCGCCCGACACGGCATAGTGCAGCCGCACCGAATTTGCCTCAGCTACCTGCATGATTGTCCTCCCGCCGCCCTTGTTCGCTCATTGCGCCGGTTATGTAAAATGATATCTTCGCCGAAATTCATAACCTGATGTGTATGTATGACCCCGATCAGCTACCGCCACGTCCGCTGCTTCCTCGAGGTCGCCCGGCTCGCCAGCGTCAGCCAGGCCGCCGAGGCGCTGGCGATCTCGCAGCCCGCGGTGTCCAAGACCCTGCGCGAGCTCGAGGACCGGCTCGGCACGGCGCTGTTTGAGCGGGTCGGCCGCCGGCTGCGGCTCACCACCGCCGGCCGGCTGTTCCAGAAGCACGCCGGCCTGTCGCTGACCGAGCTCGACCGCGGCATCCGGGCCTTGCGCGACCCCGGCGTCGAAGGCGGGGTGCTGACGGTCGGCGTGCTGCCGACCGTCGCCACCCGGGTGCTGCCCCAGGCCGCGCTCGCCTTCGCCCGCGCCGTGCCCGACGCCTGCCTGCGCGCCTCGACCGGCCCCAACCCGTACCTTTTGGCGCAGCTGCGCGAGGGCCGGCTCGACCTGGTCGTCGGCCGGCTCGCCGCGCCCGACGAGATGGCGGGGCTGGTCTTCGAGCAGCTCTACGCCGAGGCCGTGGTCGCCGTGGTCCGCGCCGGCCACCCGCTGCTCGCCGCGCCGGGCGGGGACCTCGCCGCCTTCCCGCTGATCCTGCCGCCGCCCGACGCGATCATCCGGCCGGCCGTCGAGCAGTTCTTCCTCAGCCACGGCCGCGAGCTGCCGCGTCCGCAGGTCGAGACCGTGTCGCTCGCCTTCGGCCGCGGGCTGGTGCTGCGCTCGGACGCGGTCTGGTTCATCTCCCGCGGCGTCGTCGCTGAGGAGCTCGCCACCGGCAGCCTCGCGGCGCTCGCCCTCGGCGGCCTGCCGCTGGCGGGGCCGGTCGGCCTGACGCTCCGCTCCGGGCAGGCTCCGAGCGACGCCCTCGGGCAGCTGATGCAGGCGCTGCGCGACGCCGCGGCGGCGCTGGCGGAGCCGCCGGGCTCCGCCCTGCCGCCGCTAGCCGAAGGCTGATTTCAGCTGGTTGAACGCATACGGGACGAACAGCGACGACCCGGCGAGAAAATAGGTGCCGAGGCTGGTCAGGAGCGTGCTGATTTCCGCGATTCCATCAGCCGAGAAGGCCTTGTAGAGGATCACGTTGCCGATGGCCCAGAAGAACGCGGCCATCACCACGGAGCCGATGAGGCCCGAGACGCGGCTGTAGCTGGTGGGATCGGTCGGCGCCGGCGCAGGCACACCGTCCACCGCGACGGCACGGGGCGCCGACCGAGCGGCCGCGACGACGGCCGGATCCTTCTCGGAAAGCGCGTCCCTGAACTCGATCTTCGACAGCGTGAACGTCAGGAGCTTCAAGATCGCGAGATTGTAAATGGCGAGGTTGATTAACATGACGATTGTCTGCGTGTCCACGAATAAAACCTCCGTCTATTGCGCTCAGGCCCGAGTGTCTCGGCCTTAGTGTCAGAAAAGAAACGCATTTGCAAATATAACTGCAGATATTTTGGCACAACGGCGCGGGCTCCGCAACGTCGGATTTCATCCCGGCTCTGCGGCGTCAGTTCCGCCTGAACTCCCGCGCGAGCGCCTCGGCGCCGCGGGCCAGCAGCGCGGCATCGAGCCCGACCGCGACGAAGAGCGCGCCGAGCTCGAGGCAGCGGCGGGCGAAGGCGCGGTCGGGGGTGAGGATGCCGGCGGGCTTGCCGGCCCGGCCGATGCGGCCGATGGCGTCCTCGATCGCGGCGACCACCTGCGGGTGCCCGGGCTGGCCGACATGCCCGAGGCTCGCCGCGAGATCCCCCGGCCCGACGAAGATGCCGTCGATCCCGTCCACCGCGGCGATCGCCTCGATCTCGGCCAGCGCTTCGCCGGTCTCGACCTGCACCAGCAGGCAGAGCTCGCGCTCCGCCCGGGCGGCATAGTCGATCACGCGACCGAAGCGGCTGGAGCGGCTGGTGCCGCTGACCCCGCGGATCCCGGCCGGCGGATAGCGGATCGCCGCCACCGCCGCCCGCGCCTCGGCGGCCGACTGCACGTAGGGGATCAGCAGCGACTGCGCGCCGATGTCGAGGAAGCGCTTGATCAGCACCGGGTCGTTCCAGGCCGCGCGCACCACGCAGGAAACCTGGTAGGCCGCGGCAGCCTGCAGCTGCGCCAGCACCGCGATCGGGTCCGACGGCGAGTGCTCGGTGTCGAAGAGCAGCCAGTCGAACCCCGCCCCAGCCAGGATTTCCGCGGCGTATCCCCCCGGCAGGGTACACCAGAACCCGATCTGCGGCCGCGCTTCGGCCAGCGCGCGCTTGAAGCGATTTTCCGGAAGATCCATCGCCGCGCCCCTCGGGCCTCCCCGCCGCCGACACTGCCCGCGCCCGCGCCGCCTGGCAAGGCCGGCATCCGATATGCCCTTGCCATCGAGAGGAAAACGCGGCCCAATGACCGAAGAAAAAACGGGAGGGATCGCCATGAACCTGAAGATGAACCGGCGCGGCGTGCTCGCCGGCGCGGCGGCCACGGCGCTCGCCGCCTCGCTCGCGCGCCGCGCCCGGGCCGATGACACGGTGCTGCTGCGGCTGTCGTCGCCGGCGACCCCGACCGACCAGCGCTCGGTCGCGCTCGAGGAGGTTTTCGGCCCGGCGGTCGCCGAGTTCGCCACCTACGAGCCGCACTACAACGCCACGCTCTTCAAGCAGGGCACCGAGCTCGAGGCGATCGCCCGCGGCAACCTGGAGATGTCGATCACCTCGCCGCAGGAGCTCGCCACCATCTTCCCCGAGTGGTCGATCTTCACCGCCGGCTACCTGCACCGCGACGCCGAGCACCAGGTCAAGGTGTTCCAGAGCGACCTGATGGACGAGATGAAGGCCAACGTCGAGGAGCAGCTGGGCGTGAAGCTCCTGACGGTGATGTACCTCGGCCGGCGCCAGCTCGACCTGCGCACCGAGAACAAGGTGATGACGCCGGCCGATCTCGCCGGGGTCAAGCTGCGGATGCCCGGCACCGACGCCTGGCAGTTCCTCGGCAAGGCGCTGGGCGCCAACCCGGTGCCGATGGCCTTCACCGAGGTCTATACCGCGCTGCAGACCGGCGCGATCGACGGCCAGGACAACCCGCTGCCGACCGACAAGGACTCCAAGTTCTACGAGGTGACCAAGCAGATCGTGCTGACCAGCCACCTGGTCGACCTCAACTACCTGGCGATCTCCAAGAAGGTCTGGGACGGCTTCACCCCCGAGCAGCAGGCGATCGTGCAGAAGGCGGCCGACGACGCCGCCCAGCTCGGCCGCGAGCGGCAGCTGGCGCTCGAAACCGAGCTCGAGGGCTTCTTCAAGGACCAGGGGCTCGACGTCTACACGCCCGACGTCGACGCCTTCCGCACCCACGTGCAGCAGGTCTACCTGGAGTCCGAATTCGCCAAGGACTGGCCCCCGGGCATGGTGGAAAAGATCAACGCCATCGAGTAGGCGGCCGATGCTCCGCCTGGCTGCGGGCGCGGGCCGACGACGTGGCGGTGGGGCTGCTCACCGTCATGTTCCTCACCTTCATCGTGCAGATCGTCTCGCGCTACGTGCTCGACGCGCCGGTCGGCTGGACGGTCGAGCTGTGCCTGACCACCTGGCTCTGGCTGGTGTTCTGGGGCTCGGCCTTCTGCCTCGAGGACCGCGACCACGTGAAGTTCGACATCCTCTATGCCTCGGGCAGCGTCCGGGTCCGCCGGGTGTTCGCGCTGGTCTCGGCCGCGGCGCTGGTGGCGGGCCTTCTCGCCGCCCTGCCCGCGACCTGGGACTACGTCACCTTCTACCGGATCAAGAAGAGCTCGACGCTGCACATCCGCCTCGACTACGTCTTCAGCGTCTACCTGATCTTCGCCGTCGCGACGATCGCCCGCTACGCGCTGCGCGCGGTGCGGCTCCTGCGCGGCGGCGTGCCCGATGCGCCGCCGGTCGACGCCCCGTGAGCGTCGCCTTCGCCCTCTGCCTCGCGGCGCTGTTCCTGCTCGCGGCGATCGGCACGCCGATCGCGCTGTCGATGATCGTCTCGGCGATCGTCTATCTCGCGGTGCGCGGGCAGGACCTCGAGCCTCGCCGCCGAGCAGATCATCCAGGGCCTCTACGACAGCTTCATCCTGCTGGCGGTGCCGCTCTTCATCGTCGCCGCCAACATCATGAACGCCGGCACGATCAGCGAGCGGCTGCTGAACTTCTGCGTCGCCGCGGTCGGCCGGTTCCGCGGCGGCCTCGGCCACGTCAACATCGTCGCCAGCCTGATCTTCTCCGGCATGTCGGGCTCGGCGGTGGCCGACGCCGCCGGCATCGGCAAGATCATCATCGAGATGATGACCAAGAACGGCCGCTATTCGCCCGGCTACGCCGCGGCGATCACCGCCGCCTCGGCCACCATCGGCCCGATCATCCCGCCGTCGATCCCGATGGTGATGTACGCGCTGGTCTCGGATTCCTCGATCGGCTACCTCTTCCTCGGCGGCATCCTGCCCGGCCTGTTCATGGGCGGCGTGCTGATGGTGATGAACAGCTGGCTCGCCACCCGCCGCCACTTCGCGCTCGAGGAGCCGGTGCCGCTGCGGCAGCTGCCGCGGCTGACGCTCGACGCCTTTCCCGCGCTCCTGATGCCGGTGATCCTGCTCTACGGCATCTACGGCGGCGTCACCACGCCGACCGAGGCGGCGGCGGTGGCGGCGGCCTACGCGCTGATCCTGGCCGCGGTCTTCTACCGGGCGGTCTCGCTCCGGGTGCTGCGCGCGGTGATGTCCGACAGCGCCCGCGCCTCGGCGGCGGTCGGCCTGGTGATCGGCGGCGCGCTGATCTTCAACTACATCGTGGCCTCGGAGAACATCCCCGGCCGGGTGTCGAGCGCGATGGTCGGGCTCAACGTCGCACCCCTCACCTTCATGCTGATCGTCAACCTCCTGCTGCTGGGGCTCGGCTGCCTGCTCGACGCCACCACGATCATCCTGGTGATCGTGCCGCTCTTCATCCCCACCTGCCGCGAGCTCGGGATCGATCTGGTGCACTTCGGCGTCGTCGTGGTCGTCAACTGCATGATCGGGCTGATCACCCCGCCCTACGGGGTGCTGCTCTTCGTGATCAACGCCGTCACCGGCATCTCGCTCCGGGCGATGATCGCCGAGATCTGGCCGTTCCTCGGCGTGCTGCTGCTGGCGCTGCTGGTGATGATCCTGGCGCCCGGGATCGTGCTCTGGCTGCCGCGGATGTTCGGCTATCCCGGGTGAGGCGCTCCGGGATCGGACGCGAAATGCGCGCCGTGGGTGACACGGATGCGGGCGAGAATGTCCTCGATCCGCCCCAGGTGGGCCCGCATCGCCGCCACGGCCGCGCCGACATCGGCCGCCTTCATCGCCGCCACGATCTCCAGGTGGTCGTCCAGCGCGGTCTGCGCCCCGAAGCTCAGGCTCAGGAACCGCACCCGGTCCATGTGCGCCTTGTTCTCGCGGATCAGCGCCCAGGCGAACTCGTGCCCGCTCATCGCGCAGATCCGGCGGTGAAATTCGTCATCGAGCGCGTGGAACCCCTCGCGATCCTCCGCGGCCACCGCGGCGGTCTGCGCCGCGATCAGCTCGTCCAGCGCCGCGTATTCCGCCGCCCCGAATCGCGCCACGGCGACCCGCACCGTCTCGATCTCCAGCGCGGTGCGGACGAAGCGGGCCTGCAGCACCGCGCGCTCGGAGATGGCGCTGACCTCGGTCGAGCGCTGCGGCCGGATGGTCAGGAACCCCAGCTTCGACAGCCGCCAGAACGCGTCGCGCACCGGCTGCCGCGACACCCCGGCGGCGCGCGCGACCTCGACCTCGGACAGCCGCGTGCCGGGCGGCAGCACCAGCGTCACCACCTGGCGGTAGAGCGCCTCGAACACCTGGTCCGCCGCGGTCGGCGCCCGGGCAGTCGCGAATGCCGGCAAATTCACCCCAGCCATCATGCGACCTCCGTTGACAGCAACTGCATACTAGCATATTAGAGAACGCGTCAGGTGCAAACACTTTGATGCAACAGGGGGGAAAAGACCACATGGCGCTGCTGGATCCGGACCGGCTGTTCCCCCCGACCCGGTCACCCGCGGTCTCGCCCGCGCGCTCTACGACCAGGTGCGCGAGCTGCCGCTGATCAGCCCGCACGGCCACACCGACCCGCGCTGGTACGCCGAGAACCAGCCGTTCCCCGACCCCGCGCAGCTCTTCGTCGTCCCCGATCACTACGTCTTCCGCATGCTCTGCTCGCAGGGCGTGGCGCTGACCGACCTCGGGGTGCCGCGCAGCGACGGCGGCCCCACCGAGACCGACGGCCGCAGGATCTGGCGCCGCTTCGCCGAGAACTACCACCTGTTCCGCGGCACTCCGTCGCGGCTCTGGCTCGACCACACCTTCGAGACGCTGTTCGGCCTCGACCGCCGGCTCAGCGCCGAAACGGCGGATTTCTACTACGATCACATCGCCAACTGCCTCGCCCGGCCCGAGTACCTGCCGCGCGCGCTCTTCGAGCGCTTCAACCTCGAAGCCATCGCCACCACCGAGAGCCCGCTCGACGACCTCAAGTGGCACAAGATGATCCGCGACTCCGGCTGGTCGGGCCGCGTCGTCACCGCCTACCGCCCCGATTCGGTTGTGGACCCGGAGTTCGACGGCTTCGCCGGCAACGTGGCCCGGCTCGGCGAGATCACCGGCTGCGACACCGCGACCTGGGACGGCTATCTCGAGGCCCACCGCAAGCGCCGGGCTTTCTTCAAGATCTACGGCGCCACCAGCACCGACCACGGCCACTTCACCGCCCGCACCGAGGACCTGCCCCAGGCCGATGCCGTCGCCCTGTTCGCCAAGGCGCTGACGGGCAAGGCCACGCCCGAAGAGGCCGATGCCTTCCGCGGCCAGATGCTGACCGAGATGGCGCGGATGAGCCTCGACGACGGGCTGGTGCTGCAGATCCACCCCGGCTCGTGGCGCAACCACTCCGCCCCGACCTTCGCCAGGCACGGCCGCGACAAGGGCTTCGACATCCCGACCCGCACCGACTACGTCCGGGCGCTGAAGCCGCTGCTGGACGCCGTGGGCATGCGCCCCGATCTCACGATCATCCTGTTCATGCTCGACGAGACCAGCCTCTCGCGCGAGCTGGCGCCGCTGGCCGGGGTCTACCCGGCGCTGAAGCTCGGGCCGGCCTGGTGGTTCTACGACAGCCCCGAAGGCATGCGCCGGTTTCGCGAGCTCACCACCGAGACCGCCGGCTTCTACAACACCGTCGGCTTCAACGACGACACCCGCGCCTTCTGTTCGATCCCCGCCCGCCATGACGTGGCCCGGCGCGTGGATTGCGCCTATCTCGCCACGCTGGTCGCCACGGGGCGGCTGGCGGAGGACGAGGCACCGGAGGTCGCCCACGACCTCGCCTACCGGCTCGCCAAGCAGGCATACCGCCTGTGACGCCGTTCCAACATTGGGAGGACAACCTATGAAACTTACCGGAACCTTCGCCGCGCTCCTGGCCGGCACCATGATCGCCGGCGTCGCCAATGCCTGCGACACCACCCTGCGCTCGTCCGACACCCATCCGGACGGCTATCCGACCGTCGAGGCGGTCAAGTACATGGGCAAGCTGCTCGACGAGCGCACCGACGGCCGCTACTGCGTCGAGGTCGCCTTCGGCGCCCAGCTCGGCGAGGAGAAGGACACCATCGAGCAGACCCGCTTCGGCGTGATCGACCTCAACCGCGTCAGCCTCGGGCCGTTCAACGGCCTGGTGAAGGAGACCGACGTGGTCTCGCTGCCCTACATCTTCAAGTCGGTCGACCAGATGCATCACGTGATGGACGGACCGATCGGCGACGAGATCCTCGCAGCCTTCCTGCCCTACGACCTGGTCGGGCTCGCCTTCTACGATTCGGGCTCGCGGTCGTTCTACAACACCAAGCACCCGATCAAGACCATCGACGACATGAAGGGCATGAAGTTCCGGGTGATCCAGTCCGACGTCTTCGTCGACATGACCAACGCGCTCGGCGCCAACGCCACGCCCATGCCCTACGGCGAGGTCTACTCGGCGCTGCAGACCGGGGTGATCGACGGCGCCGAGAACAACTGGCCGTCCTACGAATCCTCGCACCATTACGAGGTGGCGAAGTTCTACACGCTCGACGAGCACCTGATCGTGCCCGAGGTGCTGGTGATGTCGAAGGCTGCCTGGGACAAGCTCAGCCCCGAGGACCAGGCCATCGTCAAGCAGGCGGCCAAGGACTCGGTGCCCTACATGCGCGACCTCTGGGTCGGCGCAGGAGAAGAAGTCCGAGGAGATCGTCCGGGCCGCCGGCGTCGAGGTCGTCACCGACATCGACAAGCAGCCGTTCATCGACGCCATGAAGCCGGTCTACGACAAGTACCTGACCGACCCGAAGATGAAGGACCTCGCCGACCGCATCCAGGCGACCGAGTAAGCCGCCAAACCTCGCCCGCAGCGCATCGGGCGCTGCGGGCATCGATCCCGGGGGGACCGCCGTGCAGGACAGGATGATTGGAATGGCCCGGGTGCTGGGCGCGGTGGCGCGGCTGGCGCTCTGGCTTTCGGGCGCGGGCCTGGTGGCGATGACCGCCACGGTCGCCTGGCAGGTCTTCGGCCGCTACGTGCTCAACCACAGCCCCAGCTGGACCGAGGCGACCTCGGTGCTGCTGATGGGCTGGTTCATCTTCCTCGGCGCCGCGGTCGGCATCCGCGAGGGCTATCACCTGAGCTTCGACGTGCTGCTCTACGTGCTGCCCGAGCGCGGCCAGCGCATCATGCACACCGTCTCCGACCTGGTGGTGATCGGCTTCGGCCTCGGCATGGTGATCTACGGCTTCAAGCTCGCCTACGGCACCTGGGACGCGACCATGCCCGCGATCGGCCTGCCCGAGGGCTTCGCCCTGCTGCCGGTGATCATCGGCGGCCTGCTGGTGGTGATCTTCTCGCTCGAACGCATCGCCCGGCGGCTGGCCGGGCTGGACACCGCCCGCTTCGGCGAAGTCGACCTTCCGGTGGAGTGAGACCAATGGAACTCTGGGTCCTGTTCGGCAGCTTCGTGGTGCTGCTCCTGATCGGCACGCCGGTCGCCTTCTGCCTCGGCGTCGCCTCCTTCGCCACCATCCTCTACATGGGCCTGCCGCCGGTGGTGGTGTTCCAGCGGCTGAACTCCGGGGTCTCGGTGTTCGCGCTGATGGCGATCCCGTTCTTCATCTTCGCGGGCGAGCTGATGGTCCGCGGCGACATCGCCCGCCGGCTGGTGGCGCTGGCGGGCTCGCTGGTCGGCCACTTCCGCGGCGGCCTCGGCCAGGTCAACATCGCCGCCTCGGTGCTGTTCGGCGGCGTCTCCGGCTCGGCCGCGGCCGACGCCTCCGCCATCGGCGGCCTGATGATCCCGCAGATGAAGGCCCGCGGCTACGACGTTGACTTCGCGGTCAACATCACCGTGGTCGGCTCGATCATCGCCCTGATGATCCCGCCGTCGCACAACCTGATCATCTACTCGATCTCCGCCGGCGGCCAGATCTCGATCGCCGACCTCTTCACCGCCGGCATCGATCCCCGGCCTGCTGCTGGCGCTCTGCCTGATGGTCGCCGCCCGGTTCGTCGCCATCCGCCGCGGCTACCCCACCGAGAGCCTTCCCGGGCTGGGCGATGGTGGGCCAGCTCTTCGTCATCGCCGTGCCCGGGCCTGATCCTGATCGGCATCATCTTCGGCGGCGTCCGCTCCGGCGTCTTCACCGCCTCGGAGAGCTCCTGCATCGCCGTGGTCTACGCGCTGCTCGTCACCGTGCTCGCCTACCGCACCATGCACTGGCACGAGTTCGTCGAGGCGACGCTCAGCGCGGTGCGCACCACGGCGATGGTGCTGCTGGTGATCGGCTGCGCCGCCGCCTTCGGCTGGCTGCTGGCCTATCTCAAGGTGCCGACGATGCTGGTCAACTACATGAAGAGCGTCTCCGACAACCCGCTGGTGATCCTGCTGCTGATCAACATCGTGCTGCTGATCCTCGGCACCTTCATGGACATGTCGCCGCTGATCGTGATCACCACGCCGATCTTCCTGCCGGTCGCCACCGCCTTCGGCGTCGACCCGGTGCATTTCGGCATCATCCTGATCCTGAACCTCGGCATCGGCCTCTGCACCCCGCCGGTCGGCGCGGTGCTGTTCGTGGGCTGCGCCGTCGGCAAGATCTCGATCTGGACGGCGATGCGCACCATCTGGCCGTTCTACGCTCGCCGCGGTCGTCACGCTGCTCATCGTCACCTACGTTCCGGCGATCTCGCTCTGGCTGCCGCACCTCTTCCACTGAAGGAGCCGCCCGATGTCCGCACCACGTCCAGACCTTCCCCGTCGTCGATGCCGGCAACAACGTGATGCGCCGGGTCCTGGCGCATAACCCGCAGCTGATGCTGGTCGAGGTGGCCTTCGCCGCCAACGGCATCGGCGCCGCGCACAGCCACCCGCACGTGCAGTCGACCTTCGTGAAGTCCGGCCACTTCGAGTTCACCATTTCCGGCCAGACCTTCGCCGTCGGCCCCGGCGACGCCTTCGTGATCCCCTCCGGCGCGGTGCACTCCTGCCGCGCGCTCGGCGAGCCGGGGGTGCTGATCGACACCTTCACCCCGCGCCGCGACGACTTCCTCTGAGGGGCCGCCGATGCTGACCGTCGAGACCCGCCACGCCATCGACCCCGCCACCGCGCGCGGCTTCGACACCGAGACCCTGCGCCGGCATTTCCACGTCGGCGGCATCTTCCGCGACGGCGAGATCCGCCTGCTCTACACCCACTACGACCGGATGATCGTCGGCGGCGCCGTGCCCGCCGGCGCGTCGCTCACCCTCGACAAGGTCGCCGAGGCCGGCACCCCCAGCCTCCTCGACCGCCGCGAGATGGTCGTCGTCAACATCGGCGGCGACGGCACCGTCTCCGCCGCCGGCAGCCGACCACGCCATGGTCAAGGGCGACATGCTCTACCTCGGCATGGGCTCCGGCCCCGTCACCTTCGCCGGGCAGGGCCGCTTCTACCTCCTCTCCGCCCCGGCGCACACCACCCACCCGACCCGGCTGATCAGGATCGCCGAGGCCGCCAAGGTCACGCTCGGCTCCGCCGAGGCCGCCAACGCCCGCACCATCTACCAGTTCGTCCACCCCGACGTGATGACGGCCTGCCAGCTGGTGGTCGGCCTGACCCGCCTCGAGCCCGGCTCGATCTGGAACACCATGCCCGCGCACGTCCACGACCGCCGCAGCGAGGCCTACCTCTACATCGACCTGCCCGACACCGCCCGCGCCATCCACCTGATGGGCGAGCCGACCGAGACCCGCCACCTGGTGCTCGCCAACGAGGAGGGCGCGATCTCGCCGCCCTGGTCGATCCACGCCGGCGCCGGCACCTCGGCCTACACCTTCATCTGGGCGATGGCCGGCGACAACGTCGACTACAAGGACGTGGACATGGTGGCGATGGACACCCTCAGGTGAGCGACCCCTTCCGCCTCGACGGCAAGGTGGCGCTGGTCACCGGCGCCAACACCGGCATCGGCCAGGCCATCGCCGTCGCCATGGCCCATGCCGGCGCCGAGGTGATCTGCGCCGGCCGCTCCTCGCTCGACCGGACCCTGGATCTCATCGCCGCCGACGGCCTCAAGGCCCGCCCGCTCACCCTCGCCCTCGACGAGCCGAAGGCCGCCGCCGCCAGCCTCCTCGCCCTCGGCCCCCTCGACATCCTGGTGAACAACGCCGGCATCATCCGCCGCGCCGACGCCATCGACTTCACCGAGGCCGACTGGGACGACGTCATCGACGTCAACCTCAAGGCGGTGTTCTTCCTCTGCCAGTCCTTCGCCCGCGCCGCCTTCGCCCGGCAGGCCGGCGGCGCCATCGTCAACATCGCCTCGCTGCTGGCCTTCCAGGGCGGCATCCGCATCCCCTCCTACACCGCCTCCAAGCACGGCGTCGCCGGCCTGACCAAAGGGCTCGCCAACGAATGGGCGGCCCGCGGCATCAACGTCAACGCCATCGCCCCGGGCTACATCGAGACCAGCAACACCGAGGCCCTGCGCGCCGATCCCGAGCGCAGCCAAGCGATCCTCGACCGCATCCCCGCCGGCCGCTGGGGCGAGCCCGCCGACATCGCCGGCACCGCCGTCTTCCTCGCCTCGCCCGCCGCGAAGTACATCCACGGCACCATCATCCCCGTCGACGGAGGCTGGCTTGCCCGCTGACCCCACCGCGCCCGCATATTCCCCTCTGCCGGCCAGAAACCTGGAGAGCAGTGCCTGGGGTGCGGGGGCGGCGAGCGCCCCGCCGGCGTGGGCGGACACGCCCACGCCCAGCAAAAAACCCTGCGCGCATCTGCGCGCACGATCCGGCCGCCAACGGGCGGCCTCCCGGCCCCGCCGCCGCAACACCGGAGCCCGCCGTGCCCGCTGATCCCCCCCGCCTGCACCGCGCCCCGGGCCCCCGCCCCGGCCTCGGCATCGTCCACCTCGGCCTCGGCGCCTTCTTCCGCGCCCACGGCGCCATCTATATCGCCGAGGCGATGGCGAGGTCCGGCGGCGACTGGGGCATCCTCGGCGTCAGCCTGGTCTCGCCCACCCAGCGCGACCTGCTCGCGCCGCAGGACTTCGCCTACACCGCGCTGGAACTCGGCCCCGGCGGCGAGACCCCGCGCGTGATCGACGTCGTCCAGAACGTGCTGGTCGCCCGCGAGGACCCCGGCGCCGTCCTCGCCGCCATGGCCGATCCGGCCATCCGCATCGTCTCGCTCACGGTGACCGAGAAGGGCTACTGCCACGAGCCCGCGACCGGCCGCCTGAACCCCGAGCATCCCGACATCGTCCACGACCTCGCCCACCCCGACGCACCGCGCTCCGCCCCGGGCTTCCTGGTGCGCGCGCTGGCCCGCCGCCGCGGCGCCGGCCAGCGCCCGTTCACCGTGCTCTGCTGCGACAACCTGCCGGAGAACGGCCACGTGGTACGCGGCGTCGTGCTCGAGCTCGCCCGCCTGGTCGACCCCGGGCTCGCCGACTGGATCGCCGCCGAGGGCGCGTTCCCCTCGACCATGGTCGACCGCATCGTGCCCGCGACAAAGCCCGAGGACATCGAGCGCCTCGCGACTTTAACCGGCGTCCTCGACCGCTCGCCGGTGATGCACGAGCCGTTCCGCCAGTGGGTGGTCGAGGACCGCTTCGTCGACGGCGCCCGCCCCGACCTCGGCGCCGTCGGCGTGCAGCTCGTCACCGACGTCACCCCCTTCGAGCTGATGAAGCTGCGCTGCCTCAACGGAACCCACTCCTCGCTCGCCTACCTCGGCTACCTCGCCGGCCACGAGACCATCGCCGACACCGTCGCCCACCCGGCCTTCGCCGGCTTCGTGCGCCACCTCTGGGCCGCCGAGATCATCCCCAGCCTCGCGCCCCCGCCCGGCGAGGATTTGTTCGCCTACGCCGAGGCCCTGTTCGCCCGCTACGCCAACCCGGCGATCCGCCACCGCACCTGGCAGATCGCCATGGACGGCAGCCAGAAGCTGCCGCAGCGCATCCTCGGCACCATCGCCGACGACCGCGCCGCCGGCCGCCCCTGCCCCGGCCTCACCCTCGCCGTCGCCGCCTGGATGCGCTACGTCGGCGGCGTCGACGAACGCGGCAACGCCATCGACGTCCGCGACCCCCTGGCCCCCCGTCTCAAGGCGCTGAGCGACGCCGCCCCCGACCCCGCCGCCCGCGTCGACGCCCTGCTCGCAGTGACCGAAGTCTTCCCGCGCCCGCTCGCCGCCGACGCGCGGCTTCCGCGACGACCTGGTCGCCGCGCTCACCGCGCTCGAGACCGACGGCGCCCGCGCCGCGGTCGCCCGCATCGCCGCTTGATGCCCGCCGGCCCGGGCCTATGCTGAACAAACGCGCAGGCCCGGCCCCGCGCCCGGAGAAACGCCGATGCTCGACAGCCCTGCCCCCCTGCTCCTGAACCCCGCCGACAACGTGGCGATCCTCACCGCCCGCGCCCCCGAGGGTGCCCGTCCGCTCGGCCTCGGCGAGCCGCTTTCCGCCCCGGTCGCCTCCGGCCACAAGATCGCCCGCGAGCCGATCGCCGAGGGCGGCAACGTGGTGAAATTCGGCCAGATCATCGGCTACGCCACCCGGCCGATCGCCGCCGGCGAGCACGTCCACACCCAGAACTGCGCCTTCGGCGCCCACGACCAGAACTACGCCATCGGCGCCGACCTCGCCGCCGCCCGGGCCGCGATCCCTAAGATCGCCACCGCCAGCTTCGAGGGCTACCGCCGCGCCAACGGCCAGTCCGGCACCCGCAACATGATCGCGGTCTGCGCCACGGTGAACTGCTCGGCGACGGTGATCCGCCGCGCCGCCGAACAGGTGATGGCCTCGGGCATCCTCGCCGACTACCCCAACGTCGACGGCGTCGTCGCCTTCGCCCACGGCACCGGCTGCGGCATGGCCGCCGAAGGCCCGGGCTTCGACAACCTGCAGCGCGTGCTCTGGGGCCACGCCACCCACCCCAACGTCGGCGCCGCGGTGTTCGTCGGCCTCGGCTGCGAGGTGATGCAGATCGCCCGAATGAAGTCACGGTTCGGCGGCAGCGGCGCCGATCGCTTCCACGGCCTGACCATCCAGGACACCGGCGGCACCACCAAGACCGTGGCCCGCATCGTCGAGCAGATCCACGCGCTGCTGCCCGAGGTCAACGCCAACACCCGCGAGACCATCCCCGCCTCCGAGCTCCGCCTCGCGCTGCAGTGCGGCGGCTCCGACGGCTTCTCCGGCATCACCGCCAACCCCGCCCTCGGCGCCGCCTCCGACCTCCTGGTCGGCATGGGCGGCACCGCCATCCTCTCCGAGACCCCCGAGATCTACGGCGCCGAGCAGCTGCTGCTGCGCCGCGCCGCGACCCCGGAGGTGGCCGAGAAGCTGATCGAGCGCATCCGCTGGTGGGAGCGCTACACCGAGATCAACGGCGGCTCGATGGACAACAACCCCTCGCCCGGCAACAAGGCCGGCGGCCTCACCACCATCCTGGAGAAATCCCTCGGCGCCGCCGCCAAGGGCGGCACCACGCCGCTGACCGCGGTCTACCACTACGCCGAGACCGTCACCGAGCCCGGCTTCGTCTTCATGGACACCCCCGGCTACGACCCGGTCTCGGCCACCGGCCAGATCGCCGGCGGCGCCCAGGTGGTGGTCTTCACCACCGGCCGCGGCTCGGCCTTCGGCTCCAAGCCCGCGCCGACCATCAAGGTCGCCACCAACGACCGGCTCTACGCCCAGATGACCGACGACATGGACATCAACTGCGGCGACATCGTCAGCGCCGGCGTCTCGATCCAGCAGAAGGGCCGCGAGATCCTCGAGAAGGTGCTGGCCGTAGCCTCCGGCGAGCACACCAAGAGCGAGGCGCTCGGCCTCGGCGACAACGAGTTCGTGCCTTGGCAGGTCGGCGCGGTCATGTAGCCCGCCGTCGGTCGTTGTCGTAGAGCACCGACTGCGGCACCCGCCCGAAGAACGCGAAGGCGTGGACGTGACCGTCGACCCAGGCCTCGGCGGTGGCCGCCGGATAGGCGCGGACGAAGCTGGCGTCGCTGTGCGGCAGATCGAAGGCGAAGAAGTGCGCCGTCAGCTCGACGCCGCCGATGTACACTGCCGCTTCGCCGAAATCGGCCTGCGCGTGGCCGGGCGGGTGATGCAGCGGCACGAACATCTCCCGCCCGCGCCGGCGATGCTCGCGGATGTAGTCCTTCACGATGGTGTAGCCGCCGGTGAACGTATGCTCGTCCCGGAGCCGCTCGAACACCCGCTTCGCGGTGTGCCGCTGTTTGGCGCGCTGGCCGAGATCGTCGCGCAGCCACTGGTCGATGATCTCGGTGAAACCGTCCAGCTTCGGCCGCCTGACCGGTGCAGACCGCCGATACCCCGGCGGAACCGAGAAGCTCAGCATCTTCTTCACGCTCTCGCGCGAAATCCCGAAATGGCGCGCCGCCGCCCGCTCGCTCATCCCGTCCCGACAGGCGAGACGCACCTTCCGATACAGTTCCACGGTGAAAATGCCCCGCCCTCCCTGTCGCCAGAAAGGGCCAAAGTGGCCGACTTTTACGCCGCCCGCAGCGAGCCTACCCCGCCGCTACCGTGGTCGACTTTTGCACCGCCGTTTCCAACCGCTACGTTCATACCGTTTACGCGCTGAAATGCCTGCTCGACCCGGACACGCCCAACAACGAGGGCTGCACTGTCCCCTTCACCGACGACGCGCCGCTCGGCTCGATCCTGAACCCCGAGCCATGGACCGCCGGCCCTCGCGCAATCTGATAGGTCACGTCATCCCCTCGCTGATATTCCGCGCGCTCGAGGGCGTGGTCCCTGACAAGGTCATGGCCGACAGCGGCGGCGCACCGATCCGGGCGGCAAACTGCGTAGGCCAGCGTGACGACGGAAGCCAGTACGGCTCCGTCCAGAACTTCCACGGCGGCCAGGGCGCCCGGGCCGAGTTCGACGGCCTCGACACCCTGAGCTTCCCCTCGAACTGCAAGGTGACGGCGATCGAGATGTTCGAGCTCGCGGTTCCCGTCCTGACCGAGTGCAAGGAGTTGATCCCCGACTCCGGCGGCGTCGGCAAGCACCGCGGCGGCCTCGGCCAGCGAGCGGTTCTCCGGAACCGCGGCAAGGCCCCGATGAGTGTCTATCTCGCCTCCGAGCGGGTTCGGCATCCTTGTTTCGGAGTCGTAGAGGGTGGCTCCGGCACTGCCGGCAAGGTTGCCAAGAACGGGGCACCACAATTCCCGAAGGGCAAGGTGGTGCTGCGTACCGGGGGCCGGCTCGAAGTCGAGACCCCTGGCGGTGGCGGCTGGGGACGCGCCGCCGAGCGCTCAGCAGAGCTCGTGGCTGCGGACCTGGCCGAAGGCCTCATCAGCGAGCGCACGGCGCGCGAGGTCTATGGATGGAAGGAAGCGGCGGAATGACCCCCGGACAACTCGCGGGCAAGGTTGCGCTGGTCACCGGAGCTGGATCCGGGATCGGCCGCGAGACGGCTGCCCTCCTGGCGCAGGACGGTGCCACGGTCGTGCTCACCGGCCGCCGGCTGGACCCCCTTACCGAGGCCGCCCCAGCCATCGAGGCAGCGGGGGGGCGGGCAACAGCGCGCACGATCGACATCGCGAGCCGCGACGAGATCAGGGCGCTGGTGCCCGAGGTTGCCGCGACCGTCGGACCTGTCGACATCCTGGTCAACAATGCCGGCAGCGCGTCGAAGGTTCTGAACCCGCACTTCCTCAGCGAGGAGGAATGGAACGCGACGGTAAACGTCAACCTGACCGCAGTCTTCAACCTCACCCAGGCGGTCCTTCCCGCACTGCTCGCCAAGGGCGAGGGCACGATCATCACGATATCGTCGCTCGCGGTCGTGAACCCGAATCTGCTTGGTGGCGCGGCCTACGGCGCGGCGAAGGCGGGCGTGAAGAACTTCATGAGCTTTCCCCACAACACGTTCCGCAACCAGGGCATTCGCGCGACAACCATCCTGCCGGGCGAGACCGACACGCCGATCATGAACCACCGCGCGCGCCCGCCGCTCGCCGGCGAGCGCGCCGTGATGATGCGGCCCGCCGACGTAGCGCGCGCCGTTCATCTCTGCGCCAGCCTGCCGCCGGGCACGGTGGTGCCTGAACTCTCGATCTGCCCGACGTTCATGCGCGACACCTCCGTCGACCTCGACATCGCGCGCTGGGTGGGCGCCCCTCCGGACCAGGGGAATCGCACTTGAAGAATAGGGCTTTCCTTTCAGACTGATGTGGATTTTTTCGTTTGCTCCCGAAGAGAGGAGCTGACGTTGTCGCTGATGGACAAGCTTGGAGAGATCCGCGATCCGCGGCGTGGGAATGCGCAGCGGCACGAGTTGCTCGACATTCTGGGGATCGCGTTGGTGGCGTCGGTCTGCGGCGCGGAGAGTTGCGTCGACTTTGCCGAGTTTGCCGAGGACCGGGAGACGCTGCTCCGGGAATTCCTCAAGCTGGAGAATGGCTTGCCGAGCCACGACACCTTCAGCCGCATCTTCCGCCTGCTCGACCCGGCAGCCTTCGGGCAGGCCTTCGAAGCCTTCCTCGACGACCTCGGCGCCGGCGGCGACGGGGTGCTCGCCATCGACGGCAAGACGCTGCGGCGCTCGTTCGACCGGGCGGCGGGCCGCTCGGCGCTGCATGTGGTCACCGCCTTCGGCACCGGCGCGCGGATCGCCATCGCGCAAGCTGCCGTCGCCGAAGGCGGCAGCGAGATCCTCGCTGCCCGCGCCCTGCTCGGAACGCTGGCCCTGGGTGGCATGCTGGTGACCGGGGATGCGATCCACGCCCAGGCCGCCACGGCAGAGGTCGTGCGCGCGCAGGGCGGCGACGATCTCTTCGCGCTGAAGGCCAACCGCCCCGCCATGCTGCGCGAGGTCGAAGCCTTCTTCGCCGATCCACCGGCGCCGCTTGCGGCGTTCGAGACCACCGACGCCGACCACGGCCGGATCGAGACCCGCCGCCACCGGGTAACGCATGACGTGGACTGGCTTTTCTCCGACCGCCGCTATGCCGGAGAGCCACGCCTCCCCGGCCTCGCGACCCTCGCCTGCGTCGAGGCGGAACGCTGTCTCGACGGCCGTACCAGCCGATCGGTCCGCTACTATCTCTCCTCGGCGCCGCTCACTCCCGAGCGCTTCGCCCGCGCCGTCCGCGGCCACTGGGCGATCGAGAACAGCCTCCACTGGGTGCTCGACGTCAGCTTCGACGAGGACCGCGCCCGCAACCGACGCGACAACGGACCCGAGAACCTCGCCATCCTCCGCCGCCTCACCCTCAACCTCATCAACAAGGCCAGGCCGAGAATGTCCGTCAGCCGCAAACGCAAGCGAGCAGGATGGTCCGACGCCTTCGCGAGAACCATCATCGGCCAAATGCGATAGCCCTGAGGTGATCCCGGTCGCTCGGCCGGTTCCAGAGCACGTAGCGACCCATCCGCGTCGTGGTCAGCGCGCGGACGAGGGTGGATTGCGGCGGGCGCGTCTCGGACATCTTGCCGACAGCCATAACCCATACGGCGCGCGCCAAAAAGAAATCGCCGGCGGGATGGCCCTTCCAGAGCCGAACGGCGCAAGATCGGCTCAGGCGAATTGGAGAGGGTGAATGCGGTACGGCAAGCTCGGGGTCGTCGCCGTCGCGCAGGCGGGATGCGCGGCCGGGGAGCCGGCCGGCCCCGACCGCGCGGCGCAGACGGCCTCCTGCGCGCAGGCGGTGGCGGCGCATGTCGGCAAGCCGGTGGAGGCGGTCGCGGCGACCTGGAGCGGAATGTCCTCGGAGGGCGTGGCCGCCGTCACGGTGAGCGACGAGCAGGGGGCGGTCACGGAGCGGGTCCACGCCTGCGAGGTCGATGCCGCCGGCCGGGTGCTGGCGATCCTGCATCCGCATCCGGGGACATGAGCTTCGACTACCGGCTGCGGGTCTACTACGAGGACACCGACGCCGGCGGCATCGTCTACTATGCCAACTACCTGAAGTTCATCGAGCGCGCCCGCAGCGAGGCGCTGCTGGCGACCGGGTTCAGCCAGACCGCGCTCCGCGAGCGGCACGGCCTGATCTTCGCGGTCCACGAGGTCACGATCCGCTACCTCGCCCCGGCCCGGCTGGAGGATCAACTTGTCGTGACGACGCGGGCCGGCCCGCCGGGCGCCGCGCGGCTGGTGATGGCGCAGGAGGTCTGGCGCGACGCGGCCTGCCTGGCGAAGGCACGGGTGACGCTGGCCTGCCTCGGTCCGGACGGGCGGCCGGCGCGGATGCCGTCGGAGCTGCGCGCTGCGCTCGTCCGGCTGCCGCCGCTCGGCGACGCCCCCTAGACAGCACGCGGGTTTTCCGACAAAACGCCGCGAAAATGGGCTATGGTCCCGCTCGAGCCGGACGAACACGGCCTACGACCCCGAGCACACATCCGTCAAGCAGGCAAACATGCAACCCGACACCCTCGCCGCCGCGCAGCACATCGACTTTTCGCTGCTGGCACTGTTCTTCCGCGCGACCTTCACGGTCAAGATCGTGATGCTCGTCCTGATCGCCGCGTCGTTCTGGTCGTGGGCGATCATCATCCAGAAGCTGATCGACCTGCGCCGGGTGCGCGACGAGGCCCGCAGCTTCGACCAGGCCTTCTGGTCGGGAGAGCCGCTCGACATCGTCTACGACCGGGTCGGCCCCGAGCCGGTGGGTTCGGCGGCGCGGATCTTTGCCGCCGGCATGACCGAGTGGCGGCGATCACACCGCAAGGACGGCGGCCTGATCGCCGGCACCCAGGCCCGGATCGAGCGGGCGATGAACGTCGCCATCGGCCGCGAGGCCGACGGGCTGACCAAGGGGCTGAGCTTCCTGGCCACGGTCGGCTCGATCGCGCCCTTCGTCGGGCTCTTCGGCACGGTCTGGGGCATCAAGCACGCCTTCGAGGAAATCGCGATGCAGCAGTCGACCAACCTCGCGGTGGTCGCCCCCGGCATCGCCGAGGCGCTGCTTGCCACCGGGCTGGGGCTGCTTGCTGCAATCCCGGCGGTGATCTTCTACAACAAGCTCAACCAGGACAGCGAGACGGTGATCGGCGGCTACGAGGGCTTCGCCGACGAGTTCGCGATGATCCTGTCGCGCCAGCTCGACACCGCGGGCGCCTGAGATGGGCGCGAGCGTGCAGGCGGCCGCGGGCCGCCGCCGGGGCCGGCGCGGCCACCGGCCGATGGCCGAGATCAACGTGACGCCGATGGTCGACGTGATGCTGGTGCTGCTCATCATCTTCATGGTGGCGGCGCCGCTTCTGACCGTGGGCGTGCCGATCGAGCTTCCGAAGACCGCGGCAACGCCGCTGCCCTCGGAGAAGGAGGAGCCGCTGACCATCGCGCTGACCGCCGACGGCCAGATCCTGGTGCAGAACGAGGCGATCGAGCGCGGCAAGCTGATCCCGCTGCTGCGCGCGGTCTCCGAGGAGCGCAAGAGCGGCAAGATCTTCCTGCGCGCCGACGGCAGCATCCCCTACGAGGGGGTGATGCAGGTGATGGGGGCGCTGAACGCCAGCGGCTTCAACGATATCGGGCTGGTGACCGAACAGGGCGGGCCGCGGTTCGACGGCCGGGACGGCTAGGCTGCGCCCGATGCGGACCGGAACCCGACTGTCGGCCCTGGGGCACGGCGTGCTGATCGCGCTGGCCGTGTTCGGGCTGCCCTGGTTCGGCCCGGCCGAGCGCGACCCGGTGCGCGTCACCGAGGTGAGCTTCGTCACCGAGGCCGAGTTCGCTGCCGCCCAGGCCGCCGCGCCGGCCGAGGCGCCGCGCGCCGAGGACGCGCCGGCCGTGCTGCCGGCGCCGCGGCCGGCGGAGCGGCCGCCCGAGCCCGCGGCCAGCACCCCCGCGCCCGAGGCGCCGGACCAGCCGGAGCCGCAGCTGGCCGCGCTCGAGCCGCCGGCCGAGCCCGACGCGCCGCAGGAGGCGCCGCGCATCGCCCCGCATATCGTCAAGCTCGACCCGCCGGCCGCCGCGGTGCCGCCGCAGCCGCGCAGCGTGCCGCGGGTGAAGCCCGACGCCGACGCCGCCGCCGCCCGAGGCGGTACGCCCCGCCGAGACCGCGAAGCCGGTGACCGCGCCGGCCCCGGCGGCGGTGGCGCGGGTCGAGGAGCCGCCGCAGGCGCCGCCCGAGGCCGCGCCCGAGCCCGCGGCCGCCCCGGCGCCCGAGGCGCCGCTGGCGCTGGAAACCTCCGCACGGCCAAAGCCGCGCCGTGGCAACGTCGCGCCGCGCGACGACGCCGCCGCGGCGGTGCTGGCCGCGCTGCAGCAGCGCGCCACCCCGCCGACCCCGGCCACGCCGCCGACGCCGGCCACCGCATCGACCGCCACCCAGCCGTCGCCGGCCACGCCTGCGGCCAAGGCTCAGGCGACCTCGCTGCCGGTGGGGCCGCCGCTCAGCAACGCCGAGAAGGATGGGCTGAAGCTGGCGGTGCAGCGCTGCTGGAACGTGCCGGCGGGCCTGCGCGACGCCCAGGAGCTGAAGGTGACGCTGGCGGCCGAGCTCGCCGCCGACGGCGAGGTGATCAACGCCTCGATCCGGCTGATCGACCCCAGCCCGGCGCCGGACGGCCGCTTCCAGCAGGCCTACGAGGCCGGGCGGCGGGCGCTGATCCGCTGCTCGCCCTATGCCGACCTGCCGCGCGACAAGTTCGCGCAGTGGCGCAACATCGAAGTCGTCTTCAACCCCGAGGGAATGGTGTCATGGTAGACCGGCTCCGCCGCAACCTGATGATCGGCGTGCCCGCCGCGCTGCTCGTCCGGCCCTTCGCCGCCGCGGCGCAGGCGCCGCTCCGCATCGAGATCACCCAGGGCGTGATCGAGCCGATGCCGTTCGCGGCCCCGGTGTTCGTGCCCGATACCCCGGCGGCCGCGGATCTCGCCCAGCGCATCACCCAGGTGGTGATCGACGATCTGACCGGCACCGGGCTCTTCCGCGAGATCCCGCCGGCGGCGCAGATCGGCCGGATCTCGAACTTCGACGCCCCGGTCGAGTTCGCCGACTGGAAGGCGATCAACGCCCAGGCGCTGATCACCGGCGCGGTCGGCCTCAGCGGCGACAAGGCGCAGGTGCGCTTCCGGCTCTGGGACGTCTTCGCCCAGTCGGGTCTCGGCGAGGGGCTGCAGTTCGAGGGCGCGGCCGGATCCTGGCGGCGGCTGGGCCACAAGGTGGCCGACGCGGTCTATTCCCGGCTGACCGGCGAGGGCGGCTATTTCGACAGCAAGGTCGCCTTCATCGCCGCCAGCGGCCCGAAGGAGGCGCGGCGCAAGCAGCTCGCGATCATGGACTACGACGGCGCGAACCCGGTGATGCTGACCGACGGCAGCGCGCTGGTGCTGACGCCGCGGCTGTCGCCCTCGGCCAAGCAGGTGCTCTACACCAGCTACGAGCAGGGCGCGCCCAAGGTGATGCTGATGGCGGCCGGCGGCGGCACCCGCACGGTGATCGACGACACCTCGGGGATGACCTTCGCGCCGCGGTTCTCGCCGGACGGCAAGCGGGCGGTGTTCTCGATGTCGGTCGGCACCGGCTCGGACCTCTTCGTCACCGACCTCGGCGGCCGCGGCCACACCCAGCTCACCCGCACCTCCTCGATCGACACCGGGCCGGCATTCTCGCCCGACGGCAACTCGATCGTATTCGAGAGCGACCGGGCCGGCACCCAGCAGATCTACATCATGCCGGCGAGCGGCGGCGACGCGAAGCGGATCAGCTTCGGCGAGGGGCGCTACGCCACCCCGGTCTGGTCGCCGCGCGGCGACATGATCGCCTTCACCAAGATCGACGGCGGCCGCTTCTTCATCGGCGTCATGCACGTCGACGGCTCGGACGAGAAGCTGCTGACCGGCAGCTACCTCGACGAGGGGCCGACCTGGGCGCCGAACGGCCGGGTGCTGATGTTCTTCCGCGAGACGCCCGGGGCCACCGGAGGCCCGACGCTCTATTCGGTGGACATCACCGGGCGGAACCTGAAGAAGGTGCCGACGGCGGGCTTCGCCTCCGACCCGTCGTGGTCGGGGCTCCTGGCCTGAGACGCAACGGCTCCGAACGGGGCGCAGACAGAGGGTAGGACAGAGATGAAGAAGCTGACGACCGGCGCGCTCCTGGCCATGGCGCTGCTCGCGACTGCCTGCGCGCGCAACTCCGACGTGACCGTCCCGGGCGGGCCCGGCTACGGCGGCAGCGGCACCCTCGGCGAAGGCCTGGGGACGGGCGGCATGCCCGGCGACGGCACCCTGCCCGGGACCTCGATCACCGACCGGGTGCATTTCGCGGTCGACCAGTCGACGCTCAGCGCCGAGGCGATCGGCACCCTGAACCAGCAGATCGGCTGGCTGTCCCAGAACCCGTCGGCGCCGATCCTGATCGAGGGCCACGCCGACGAGCGCGGCACCGGCGAGTACAACATGGCGCTGGGCTCCAGCCGCGCCAGCGCCGTGCGCAACTACATGGTCAGCCAGGGCATCCCCGACAGCCGGATCTCCATCATCACCTACGGCCGCGAGCGGCCGATCGCCACCTGCCCGGAGGAAAGCTGCTTCGCGCAGAACCGGCGGGCGGTCACGGTGGTGACTGGCGGCGCGGGGGCCTGATGCGCTAGCCTCCGGAACGAGGGGAGGGACCGGCCATGCGGGTGGCGTTCAAACTCGGCGCGCTGGCGCTGGCGGGCGCGCTGGCCTTCGGCGCGCCGGCAGGGGCCGCGGAGACCCTGGCCGACATCAAGGCCGAGCTGACCATCCTGAACGGCCAGATCGACCAGCTGCGCGCCGAGCTGGTGCGCAGCGGCGCGGTCGGCGGGCTGCCAACCGACCCGGCCACGGCACTGACCCGGCTCGACCAGCTCGAGGCCGAACTCAGGCGGCTGACCGACCGGGTGGACGTGCTGACCAACGACGTGACCCGGATCACCGCGGACGCCACCAACCACGTCGGCGACATCGAGTTCCGCCTGACCGAGCTCGAAGGCGGTGACACCAGCGTCAAGCCGACCCCGGCGCCGCTCGGCGGCGGCGTCACCCGGCCGCGGCCGCGGCCGCTCGCGCCGCAGGTGGCACCGGAGGGCGCCAGCCCGCTGGTCGCCACCGAGAAGTCGGAGTTCGATGCCGCCGTGGCGGCGGCCGACGCCGGCGACAACGCCAAGGCGGCGGAGCTCTTCGCCTCGTTCCTCGACGACTATCCGGGCGGGCCGCTCTCGACCGAGGCGCAGTACCGCCGCGGCGAGGCGCTGGCCGCTCAGGAGGACTGGCGCGGCGCGGCGCGCAGCTACCTCGATGCCTTCAGCGGCGCGCCGCAGGACCCCCGGGCGCCGCATGCGCTCTACCAGCTGGCGGTGAGCCTCGGCAAGCTCGGCCAGACCAACGAGGCCTGCCTGACCCTGTCCGAGGTCGACAGCCGCTACCCGGGCTCGGAGGTCGCGGGCGACGTCGCCGCCGAGCGGCAGGCGCTCGCCTGCCAGTGACCCTGCCGCAGGGGCTCGGGCCGGCGCTGGAAGCGGCGCTGGCCGCGGCGCCGGAAGGCCCGATCGGCGTCGCGGTGTCGGGCGGCGGCGATTCGCTTGCGCTGCTCATGCTGATGCAGGCCGCGGCCGGCCGCCCGGTCGCGGCGGTCACCGTCGACCACGGCCTGCGCCCCGGCAGCGCCGGCGAGGCCGCGACGGTCGCCGCGCTCTGCGCCGCCCGCGGCATCCCGCACAGCATCCTGCGCTGGGACGGCTGGGACCGCCGCGGCAACCTGCAGGCGCGGGCCCGGCAGGCGCGCCGGGAGCTGATCGCCGGCTGGGCCCGGGTGCGCGGCATCGGCGCGGTGGCGCTCGGGCACACCCTCGACGACCAGGCCGAGACGGTGCTGATGCGGCTCGCCCGCGGCTCCGGGGTGGACGGGCTGAGCGGGATGCGGCCCGCGGTCGCGGCCGAGGGCCTGATCTGGCTGCGACCGCTGCTCGGGGTGCGGCGGGCCGAGCTCAGGCACTGGCTGGAGGCGCAGGACCTGGCCTGGGCCGAGGACCCGAGCAACGCCGACGCCCGCTTCGACCGGGTGCGGGCCCGGGCGGCGCTGCCGGCGCTGGCGGCGCTCGGGCTCGGGCCGGCGCGGCTGGCCGCCACCGCGAAGGCGATGGCGCGCGCCCGCGCGGCGCTGGAGCAGGCGACGGCGGAGCTGGCCGCGACCTGCCTTGCCGACGGCGGCGCCGGCGACCTGCTGCTCGATCCCGCGCGGCTGCGGGCGGCCCCGGAGGAATTGCGGCTGCGCCTGCTGGCCGGGGCGCTCGGCTGGGTGTCCGGCGCGCTCTACCGGCCGCGGCTGGTCCGGCTCGAGGCGGCGCTGGCGGCGGTCGAAGCCGACCGCGTCGGCCACGGGCTGACGCTGCACGGCTGCGTGCTGCGCGCCCACGGCGGCCGCATCGCCCTCCGCCGCGAGCTGGCCCGGGTCGCGCCCGCCGTGCCGCTGGCGCGCCGGCGCTGGGACGGTCGCTGGCAGCTCGAGGGCACGCCGCCCGCGGGCGAGGGCCTGAGCATCGGCGCGCTCGGCCCCGGCGGGCTGGCGCGGGTGCCCTCCCGGCCGGCGGGGCTGGCGCGCGAGGCGCTGGTGACCACCCCGGCGATCTGGCGCGACGGGGTGCTGGTGGCGGCGCCGCTGGCCCGGCCCGAGGCGGCGTTCGGGTTTCGGCGGGTCTCTGCCGTGCCGCCGCCGTGGCAGCCGGAGATAGTGCGTTGAATCCGGGGCGCCAGGGCTTATGTTAGAGGCCAAGACCCGCGGGCCAGTGCGTTCGCCTTGCCGGTCGCTCTAGGAGACGTCGACGTGGGCAACACCAAGAATATCGCCTTCTGGATTATCCTGTTTTTGCTGATGGTTGCGCTGTTCAACGTCTTCTCGAACGGCAGCCGGACCTCGATGGGCCGCGAGATCAGCTATTCGGACTTCCTTAACCGCGTGGAGGCCGGGCAGGTGGCGGCGGTTCGCCTCGACGGCGAGCGGGTCTACGTGACCAGCGTCGACGGCGTCTCGTTCCAGACCGTGCAGCCGCGCAACACCGACGTGCTGCCCGACCTGCGCCAGCACGGCGTCGAGATCCAGGCCGCTCCCCAGGAGCAGTCGGGCTTCATCTCTGCACTCGGCCTCTGGCTGCCGTTCCTGCTGCTGATCGGGGTCTGGATTTTCTTCATGAACCGGATGCAGGGCGGCGGCCGCGGCGGCGCCATGGGCTTCGGCAAGTCGAAGGCGAAGCTCCTGACCGAGAAGTCGGGCAAGGTCACCTTCAACGACGTCGCCGGCATCGACGAGGCCAAGGAGGAGCTCGAAGAGATCGTCGAGTTCCTGCGCGACCCGCAGAAATTCTCCCGCCTCGGCGGCAAGATCCCCAAAGGCGCGCTCCTCGTCGGCCCCCCGGGCACCGGCAAGACCCTGCTCGCCCGCGCCATCGCCGGCGAGGCGGGGGTGCCGTTCTTCTCGATCTCGGGCTCGGATTTCGTGGAGATGTTCGTGGGCGTCGGCGCCAGCCGCGTGCGCGACATGTTCGAGCAGGCCAAGAAGAACGCGCCCTGCATCGTCTTCATCGACGAGATCGACGCGGTCGGCCGCCACCGCGGCGCCGGCTACGGCGGCGGCAACGACGAGCGCGAGCAGACCCTGAACCAGCTCCTGGTCGAGATGGACGGCTTCGAGGCCAACGAGGGCGTGATCCTGATCGCCGCCACCAACCGCCCCGACGTGCTCGACCCGGCGCTGCTTGCGCCCCGGCCGGTTCGACCGGCAGGTGCAGGTGACCAACCCCGACATCAAGGGCCGCGAGAAGATCCTCGCCGTGCACGCGCGGCGGGTGCCGCTCTCGGCCGACGTCGACCTGCAGGATCATCGCCCGCGGCTGCCCCGGCTTCTCCGGTGCCGATCTCGCCAACCTGGTCAACGAGGCGGCGCTGATGGCGGCACGGACCGGCAAGCGCTTTGTGACCATGGACGACTTCGAGAACGCCAAGGACAAGGTGATGATGGGCGCCGAGCGGCGCTCCATGGTGATGTCCGACGAGGAGCGCAAGCTCACCGCCTATCACGAGGCCGGGCACGCGGTGGTCGGGCTGAACGTGCCGCAGCACGACCCGATCCACAAGGCGACGATCATCCCGCGCGGGCGTGCCCTCGGCCTCGTTCTCAGCCTGCCGGAGCGCGACCAGCTCAGCGTCACCATGACCAAGTACAAGTCGATGATCGCGATGGCGATGGGCGGCAAGGTCGCCGAGGAGCTGGTGTTCGGGCCGGACAACGTCACCTCCGGCGCCGCCAGCGACATCCAGCAGGTCAGCCGGATCGCCCGCGCCATGGTCACCAAGTTCGGCATGAGCCAGAAGCTCGGCAACATCGACTATGCCGGCGAGCAGTTCACCTATCTCGGGCCGCAGACGGGCGGGGTGAATGCCGGGCCCGACACCCACGAGCTGATCGACGCCGAGGTGCGGGTGCTGGTCGACGAGGGCTACGAGACCGCCAAGCGCATCCTGACCGAGAAGCGCGACGACCTCGACCGGCTGGCCAACGGCCTCCTGGAGTACGAGACCCTCACCGGCAAGGAGATCACCCGGGTGATCCACGGCCAGCCGCTGAACCGCGGCGGGGGCGACGACGACAGCAAGGACGAGGGCGGCGCCATCTCGGCGATCCCGAAGACCGGCAAGGCGACCCGCCCGGCCCGCGGCGACGACATGGAGCCCGAGCCGGCGGCCTGACTTCAGCGGGCGCGCAGCGGTGACGCGGGGACGGGCCGCAGCACGTCGTGGTGATGGGGGTGTCGGGCTGCGGCAAGACCACGGTCGGCGAGCGGATGTCGGAGGAACTCGGCTGGCCGTTCGACGAGGGCGACCAGTACCATCCGCAGGCCAACATCGAGAAGATGGCGGCGCATATCCCGCTGCAGGACGCCGACCGCTGGCCGTGGCTGCGCATCCTCGCCGAGCGGATCGCCGCCCGTGAGCGGGCTGGGACCTCGTCGCTGCTGTCCTGCTCGGCCCTGAAGCGGTCCTATCGCGACGTGTTGCGCAGCGGCGCGCCGCGGGTGCGCTTCCTGCACCTGCACGGGCCGAAGGCGGTGCTGGCGGCCCGGCTGGCGGCGCGCAAGGATCACTTCTTCCCGCCCGACCTGCTCGACTCGCAATACGCCGCGCTCGAGGAGCTGCAGCCCGACGAGGACGGCATCGTCGTCGACGTCGCCCTCGACGTCGAGGCGCAGGTCCAGGCGGGCCTGCATGGCCTCGGCCTGGCCTGAGGGCCCGCCGCTGCCGATCCTGACCCCCACCGAGCTCACCGGGCGCGTGGTCTGGCTGGGCCTGGTCGGCGACCGCGACGCCTCGCTGCGCTCGGTGCCGGTGGCACGGGTGGCGGCGCGCTTCGCGGGCCTCGCCGGCGAGAGCCATTCCGGGCTGGTCCGCGCCTCCTGCGCCCGGGTCACCGCGCAGTATCCGCGCGGCACCCCGATCCGCAACAGCCGCCAGATCACCCTGCTGTCGCGCGAGGAGATCGCGGCCACCGCCGCGGCGATGGGGCTGCCGGAGATCCGCCCGGAATGGCTCGGCGCCAACATCGTGCTCGAAGGCCTGCCGGAGCTGACGCTGCTGCCGCCGGCGTCGCGGCTGATCTTCGAAGCCGGCGCGGCGCTGACCGTCGACATGGAGAACGGACCCTGCACCTTCACGGGGCGCGAGATCGAGCGCGAGCACCCGGGCTACGGCGCCGGCTTCCGCGCCGCCGCGCGCCACCGCCGCGGCGTCACCGCCTGGGTCGAGCGCGAAGGCGAGATCGGCCTCGGCGAGCTCGCGCGGCTGCACGTGCCGCCCCAGCGCCCCTATCCGCCGCTCGCCGGCGGCCTGAGCCCCGCTTGAGTGCGATCACCCCCGGCCGTGGCACGTTGCGCCGGCGCGGCGATGCCGGTAAGCGAACCGGGCAGCCGGCAGGGAGGATGCCCATGAGCGCCGAGATCATCGACGGCAAGGCTTTCGCCGAGGGCCTGCGCGGCCGGCTGGGCGGGCTGGTGGCAGAGATCAAGGCCCGGCACGGCGTCACCCCGGGCCTCGCCGCGGTGCTGGTCGGCGACGACCCGGCGAGCCAGGTCTACGTGCGCAACAAGGGCCGGCGGATGCGCGAGGCCGGGATGCATTCCGAGGAGCATCGGCTCGCGGCCGACACGGGGCAGGCCGAGCTGCTGGCGCTGCTCGACCGGCTCAACCGCGACCCGGCGATCCACGGCATCCTGGTGCAGCTGCCGCTGCCGGCGCAGATCGACACCGCCGCCGTGCTCGACGCGGTGGCGCCGGAGAAGGACGTGGACGGCTTCCACGTCGCCAACGTCGGACGGCTCGCCAGCGGGCGCACGGCGATGGTGCCCTGCACCCCGCTCGGCTGCCTGATGCTGCTGCGCGCCCGGCCCGAACCCCTGGCCGGCCGCGAGGCGGTGGTCCTGGGGCGGTCGAACATCGTCGGCAAGCCGATGGCGCAGCTGCTGCTGCGCGAGAACTGCACCGTCACCGTCGCCCATTCCCGCAGCCGCGACCTGGCCGCGATCTGCGCCCGGGCCGACATCCTGGTCGCCGCGGTCGGCCGGCCCGGGCTGGTGACGGCGGACTGGGTGAAGCCCGGGGCGACGGTGATCGACGTCGGCATCAACCGGGTCGCAGGACCCGACGGCACGGCGATGATCACCGGCGACGTCGACTTCGCCGCGGTCTCGGCGTCGCCGGGGCGATCACCCCGGTGCCGGGCGGGGTCGGGCCGATGACCATCGCCTGCCTGCTGGCCAACACCCTCACCGCCTGCTGCCGGATCAACGGCCTGCCGGAGCCGGAGGGGCTGACGCCGTAACCGGCCGCCGATCCCGGCGTTGATCGCAAGCCGGCGCACGGCTAAGTTGATCCCGATCCCGGCGAAACGCACCGGGGCGCCGCGCGAGGCACCGCCCCGCGGCCCAAGAAACCACGTTGAGGAGGAAAGCGTGCAGCGCCGACACCTGATCCGGATTCTCTGCCTCGCCCCCGCCGCCCTCGGCCTCGCCGCCTGCGGCGGCCCGGGCGGCGCCGGAGCTTCCCGTCCGTCCGGCACCGTGCTCGCGGTCGCCCGCGCCAACCAGCTCGACCGGTTCCTGCAGGCGATCGACACCGCCGGCCTGGCCGAGATGCTTGCCGGCCCCGGCCCCTACACGATCTTCGCTCCCAGCGACCGGGCCTTCGCCGCGGCGCGGCTGCCGCGCGATCCGGGCGAGCTGCGGGCGCTGATGCGCTACCACATCGTGCCGGGCATGTTCACCAGCGACTTCCTCGAAGGCAGGGACGTGAACTACGCCACCGCCGCCGGCAGCCCCCTGGAGGTCAACGGCACCCGCGGCCTGCGGGTCAACGGCGCCAGCGTCACCAAGACCGATCTGATGGCCTCGAACGGCGTCGTCTACGTCATCGACCGGGTCCTCAGCCCGCACTGACCTCGCTCAGGGGTTCTGCTCGGGCCCGGGCGACGTCGGCGGAGCCTCGGTTATCTGGATGCTCAGGACGACCTGCCGCGCCGGCTGTATCGAGGTCTCCCACGGCCGCTGGTAGTCGAAGGTCACCCGCGCCGTCCCGGTCGCTGCCGCAAGATAGTTCCGGATCTCCCGCGTCGGCCCGCCCGGCCGCTTCGCCTCCCGTTTATCGATCCGGCCCGGCTGCACCGCGTCGCCCTGGACCGTCGCGCTCCAGGCGTACCCGGTGCCGGCCAGCGCCGGCAGGTCGACCCGGATGGTGTCGCCGAGGTGCGCCGCCACCGAGGTCTGCAGCGGCGCCGCACCCTGCAAAGCCAGCTCCGGCCGCACCTCGACCGTCTCGGCCAGCGCCGGCCCCCCGAGAAGGAGCGCCGCCAGCGCGAGGCTTAGCCATGGGGGCGGATGGCCGCGGCTGCGGCTCCAGAACGGGATCATTTCGCTCACCTCTCGCGTCAGTGCTGCGACGGCGGAACGGGGAGAGACAGGCTGGCGCGGCGATGTCAGTTGCGGCTCTTGTCCACCATCTTGCCCGCCGAGATCCACGGCATCATCCCCCTCAGCTTCTCGCCCACCTGCTCGATCTGGTGGGCGTCGTTCATCCGCCGGGTCGCCTTGAAGTACGGCTGCCCGACCGCGTTCTCCGCCATGAACTGGCTGACGAACCGCCCGGACTGGATATCCGCCAGCACCTCCTTCATCCGCCGCTTGGTCTCCTCGCGCGGCAGGATCCGCGGCCCCGACACGTATTCCCCGTACTCGGCGGTATTGGAGATCGAGTAGTTCATGTTGGCGATGCCGCCCTCGTAGATCAGGTCCACGATCAGCTTCACCTCGTGCAGGCACTCGAAATACGCCATCTCCGGCTCGTAGCCCGCCTCCACCAGCGTCTCGAAGCCCATGCGGATCAGCTCGACCAGCCCGCCGCAGAGCACCGCCTGCTCACCGAACAGATCGGTCTCGCACTCCTGGCGGAAGTCGGTCTCGATGATTCCCGAGCGCCCGCCGCCGATCCCGGCGCAGTAGCTCTTGGCGATCTCCAGCGCGTTGCCCGACGCATCCGCCGCCACCGCCACCAGGCAGGGCACGCCGCCGCCCTTCACGAACTCGCCGCGCACCGTGTGCCCCGGCCCCTTCGGCGCCATCATGATCACGTCGACGCCCGGCTTCGGCTGGATCAGCCCGAAATGCACGTTCAGCCCGTGGGCGAAGGCGATCGCCGCCCCCTCGCGCAGGTTGTCGTGGATGTATTTCCGGTACGTCTCGGCCTGCAGCTCGTCCGGCATCGTCATCATCAGCACGTCGGCCCATTTCGCGGCCTCGTCGATCGACTTCACCGCCAGGCCCGCGGCCTCGGCCTTCTTCGCCGAAGGCGAGCCGGCCCGCAGCCCCACCGCCAGGTTCTTCACCCCCGAATCCTTCAGGTTCAGCGCATGCGCGTGCCCCTGGCTGCCGTAGCCGACCACGGCCACCTTCTTGTCCTTGATCAGGTTGATGTCGCAGTCGCGGTCGTAATAAACCCGCATAGTCGTCCCTCCAGTCGTCCGCTCCCAGTGGCGCTGCCCGCGCTTAGCCGGCCGCCGCCCGGAATGCAATCTGCACGCGGCCGCGAGGCGCGCCCCGACCCCGAGTCCGCGGGGCTTGGGTTGCGGGGCGGGAGCTGCTAAGTCCCGGTACAGCTCTCCGACCCGCAGGTCTCAAATGGCCATCCTCGTCTACCAGGGCATCCTCCTCGGCCTGGGCGCCACCCTCCTGATGGACCTCTGGCAGCAGCTCCTCGGCCGGCTCCCCGGCCAGCGCCTGCCCGACTGGGCGCCGGCCGGCCGCTGGTTCTGGCACCTGCGCCGGGGCAAGGTGTTCCACGACGACATCGCCCGGGCCGAGCCCTTCGCCCACGAGCTGGCGCTCGGCTGGACCGGGCACTACGTCGTCGGCGGCCTCTACGGCCTGATCTTCGCGCTGATCGTCGGCGAGGGCTGGATGGCCGCGCCGCGCCTGGCTCCGGCCTGGATCTTCGGCCTTTTGGTGATCGCCGCCGGCTGGTTCCTGCTGCAGCCCGGCATGGGGCTGGGCCGGGCCGCCTCGCGCACCGCCAATCCCGCCAAGGTGCGCGCGCTCGGCCTGGTCAGCCACTCGGTCTTCGGCATCGGCCTCTACCTCACGGCGCGGCTGATCCGATGACCTCCGAGCCACGCCGCGCCCGCGGACGCCGCCGCCCGCCGCGCCGTGCCGCCGGTCGTCTGCTACCCCACCGACGCCCTGCCGCCGCCCGATCTCGCCGGCTACCGCGCCGCCCGTGCCGGCTGGACGCCGACCGCCGCGACCCTCGTCCCCCCGCGCGACGCCCGCTGCTTCAGCGTCCCGGCCGGACACTTCTTCCGCATCGTCTGCACCGAGGGCCCGCAGGTCGGCGATCTCGACCTCTGGCACGCCGGCGACCTCGCCGAGCGCTTCTACTCCGGCAAGACCCGGGCGCTGCACGGCACCCACCTCTCGTTCGGCGACCGGCTCTGGTCCTCGCTGCCCAATCTCCGCCCGATGGCCACCATTACCGAAGACACCCTCGACTGGTACGGCTTCGACGCCTTCGGCGCCGGCGTGCACGACGTCATCGGCACCCGCTGCGACCCCTACACCCACCGCCTGCTGTCGGGCGCCGACTACCACCACTGCTGCCACTCGAACCTCGTCCGGGCGCTGGCCGAGCATACCGGCCTCTCCCCGGCTGCGGCCGAGCCGCACGTCCACGACGTCCTCAACGTCTTCATGTGCACCGGCTTCACCCGCGACACCGGCCAGTACTTCATGAAGGCGAGCCCGGTCCGTCCTGGCGACTTCCTGGAATTCTTTGCCGAGATCGACCTCCTCGGCGCCCTCTCCGCCTGTCCGGGCGGCGACTGCTCCGCCGAGCACTCCAGCGACGCCGCCGCCTGCCACCCGCTGCGCGTCGAGGTGTTCCGCCCGGCCGCGCCGCCGCGGGGATGGACCTCGCCGCCGCCTAACGGCTATCGTGGAGGTCACGGCGCCTGACGGGCCAACGGCCTTGTAGGATGACTGCTCGCCACCCTCTGCTTCCGACCGAAGCGGGCCTCGGCCCGCAAGTCCCGGCCCGGCAAGCCGAAGCTCCGGTGGAGCTTCGGCCGGGCCGTTCGCCAGAGCCCATGGCGGAGGCGAAGAGGCGTGCGGCCTGGACCGTCGCGCTCCATCCGGCCGCGGGCGCCCCGGGTGGCCGCGGTATCGCGGCCGCCCCCGGCAGGGGCCGACGCATTACGTTCCTTAGGACATACAGGGCTGCCAGAGCGCCGCCCGAGTAGGCGGCGCCGCGGCCGCCACGGGTCCGCATGCGGCCCGAGACCGACGTCGGTTGGGGTCAGTAGACGGCACGCCCTCCAGACACGTCGAACGACGCGCCAGTATTGAAGGAGCACGCCTCAGAGCAGAGGAACAGGACAATATCTGACACTTCTTCAACCGTGCCCAAACGCTTCATCGGGCTGATTTCAATCATGCGGCGCACGGCCTCTGGCGATAGTTGACGAAGGATGTCGGTTTCGATCGCAGCGGGCGAGACGCTGTTTACGCGGATGTTTGTGTTGGCCAGCTCTTTGCCGAACGACTTGGTGAAGGCTATGATGCCCGCTTTCGCCGCTGCATATGCCGACATCAAAGGCGTCCCGTCTTTGCCGGCAAGCGAAGCCATGTTGACGACGCGACCGTAGCCGGCTTGCTTCATGAGAGGCACGACCTGTCGGCAAACCTCAAAGATGCTGATGAGATTCACCTCGACGATCTGGCGCCAGGTGTCGGGATCAAACTGGAGTACGGGAGTGCTGGAGCCGGCGAACCCCGCGTTGTTGACCAGGATGTGGACCGACCGGCCTGCCGCGGTGAGCTGCGCGACGCCTCGCGTGATTGATCCCCGGTCGGAAACATTCACCTCCGAGTAGGACACCCCTTCGAAAGCAGGTGGGACGAGGTCCCAGACGAATACGTCCGCGCCCGCATCGCGCATCCGCTCAGCGATACACTTGCCTATCCCTTTTGAGCCGCCCGTGACGATCGCCACTCGGTCCTGAAAATCGTAAATGATTGGCATGTCTCCGCCCTCCAGGGCGGGTACGATACATCAGCAGGGGGAGCGGGGGATAGTTGGCACAATCATAAAGGGCCGGCGCGCTAAGCATGGTGGCAAAGGAAAGCGGCCCGCGTCCATGCACAACGCTGCCGTTCAGGATGCGCGTGGGGCGGAGCCGCACGGCCAATGGCCGCGCGAGCCCAGTCAGCCCGCCCCGAGCCCCAGCCGCATCACCGCCCGCCGCAGCGGCGCCACCCCGTGCAGCGCCTTCAGCCCGGCCCGGCGCAGGTCGCGCAGCGGCCGCGCCCCGGCCATCGCCGCCCGGTTCAGCGCGTCGATTCCGGCCATACGCAGCACAAGGTCGCCGTAGCGCGCCCGCTGATAGCGCGCCAGCAGCGCCGGTGCGCCGATATCGGCGCCGGCGCCGCGCGCGGCCAGACCGAGATCGAGCAGCGTCGCGATGTCGCGCAGGCTCATGTTCAGCCCTTGCGCCCCGATCGGCGGCACCACGTGCGCCGCCTCGGCGACCAGCGCCGCCCGCGGGCCGTCCAGCCGCGCCGCGAGCTGGGCCACGATCGGCCAGAGCCGCCGCGGGCTCGCCAGCCGCAGCTCCCCGAGCACGCCGCAGCCGCGCAGGTTCAGCTCGGTCTCGAACGCCGCCTCCGGCATCCCGGCCAGCTCGGCCGCCCGCGGCCCGGCCTCCATCCAGACCACGGCCGAGCGGTGCGCCCCGTCGAGATCCGGCAGCGGCACCAGGGTGAACGGCCCGCCCGAGCGGTGGATCTCGGTGGAGACCCCGTCGTGGGGCAGCTCGTGCGCCACGCTGAAGACCACCGCCTTCTGCCCGTAGCCCCAGCGCCGCACCCCGATCCCCAGCCCCTCGCGCACCGCGCTGTCGCGCCCGTCCGCCGCCACCACCAGCGCCGCGCGCACCAGGCTTCCGTCCGACAGCGCCACCAGCGCCGCCTCGGTCCGCGGCGTCACCCGCTCGACCCGCACCCCGGCGCGCAGCGCCGCCCCGGGCAGCTCGTCCAGCCGCGCCACCATCTCGCGCCTCAGCAGCCAGTTCGGCAGGTTCCAGCCGAACACCCTGGCCCCGAGCTCTTCCGCCTCGAAATCCGCCGTCTCGCGGATCACCCCCTCCGCGCCACCCGCGTCCGCGATCCGCATCACCCGGAGCGCCGCCGCCTCCGGCGCCAGCCGCTGCCAGATCCCGGCCCGCTGCAAGAGGTCGACCGCCGGCATCAGGAACGCCGTGCTGCGCAGGTCCGACCCCTCGGCCTCGGCCGAGGTCACCGGCGGCACCGGATCGACGCAGATCACCCCGAACCCCGCGGTTGCGAACGCCGCCGCCGCGGTCAGCCCCGCCACGCCGCCGCCGGCCACCAGCACGTCCGTCTCGATCCGCTCCATGCCCGCGACCCTAGATCAGACCAGCAGCGCCAGAAAGCCCGCAAGGTCCTCGGTCTGGTGATGCACGTGCGGCTGCGCCGCCGCCGGGCCCACCAGCACCGTCCGCATCCCCAGCCCGTGCGGCACCGCGAGGTTGCGGTGGTCGTCCTCGAACATCGCCCCCCGCGCCGGCTCGAGCCCGTCGCGCGCGAACACCGTGGCGAAGGCCGCCGCCTCCGGCTTCGGCACGTAGGCCGCGTCCTCGAAGCCGTAGAGCGCGTCGAAGCAGCCCTCGAGCCCGACCGCCCGGGTCACCCGCCGCGCGTGCTCGCGCGAGCCGTTGGTGTAGACCAGCTTGCGCCCCGGCAGCCGGCCGATGGCGGCACAGAGCTCCGGCAGCGGCGGCACCGCCGACAGGTCGATGTCGTGCACCTCCGCCAGGTACGGCTCGGGATCGACCCCGTGCTCGCGCATCAGCCCGGCCAGCGTGGTGCCGTGGCTCCGCCAGTACCGCGCCCGCAGCGCATCGGCCTCCGCGGCGCCGAGCCCGAGCGCCCGCATCACGTAGCCGGTCATCCGCGCCTCGATCTGGTCGAACAGCCGGACCGAGGGCGGGTAAAGGGTGTTGTCGAGATCGAAGACCCAGGTCTCGACATGGGCGAAGAGAGCGCGCGTCATCCCGGTTCCGTACCCTGCCGGCGCGCCGCCGGCAACCACCGCCGCCGCGCGGACTACCGACCGTCAAGGAGCATGCGCACGCGCTGTGCATGTTCCGTGCATAGGTTGTGCATGGGTTGTGCATGGTCGCTGCAGGCCTCCGGTTTCCCTCGATTTCGCGGCGCGGCGAGGCTAGTCTGCCTGCCCGGACCCGCCGCAGAGACCGCCATGCCGCACGCCGCCAACGGCCCCAGGGACGCCTACGACCTCGTCCTCGCGGCGATCGACCAGGGCGAGTTCCGCCCCGGCGACCGGCTGGTCGAGGCCGACCTCGCCGAGCGCTTCGGCATGTCCAGAACCCCGATTCGCGAGGCATTACAGCGGCTTGAGACCCAGTCCGTACTCTCCCGCGACGGCCGCAGCCTCGTGGTCTCCTCGCTCGACCACGACCAGTTGGGCGAGCTCTACGTGGTGCGCGCCGAGCTCGAGGGCCTCGCCGCCCGCCTCGCCGCCCAGCACGCCGCCCCCGAAGAAATCCGGGTGCTCTGGGAAATGGTCGCCAAGGACCGCGCCCTCGTCTCCAGCCCCGACCTCCTGGCCCGCGCCAACAAGCGCTTCCACCGCCAGATCCACCTGGCCAGCCACAATCGCTATTTGATTCAACAGCTTGAGATGGTTCATCGCTCGATGGCGCTGGTCGCCACCACCTCGCTCGCCGCCGAAGGCCGCGGCGCCCGGGCCCTCGAGGAACACGACGCCATCGTCCGCGCCATCGAAGCCCGCGCCCCCGCGACCGCCGAGGCCGCGATCCGCGCCCACATCAGCCAGGCCTTCGAGACCCGTCTGAAACTCGACGCCGAGAGTTTCGGCGGCGGATAAGCCGGCTCGATGATCATGCCCACGCCCGGGCGCCAGACGTCGACGATCACGAGCCGATCACCAGGGCCGCCGTGGTCATCACCTCGAAGTAGATCAGCGCCTCCAGCCCGACCCGGCCGACCTTTTTCATGTCCTCCATGCTGGCGTGCACCACTGTGCAGAAGATGATCGGAGCGATCAGCATCTTGATCAGCTTGATGAGGGCGTCGCCGAGCGGCTTCATCTTCTCGGCGAGGTCCGGATAGAAGTAGCCGAGCAGGACGCCGAGAAGGATGGCGCAGAGCACCTGGGCGTAGAGGTGCCGGTACCAGGGCCTGGCGTGAGCGGTTGGCATGGCCATTGGGATGTCCCTCCCCCAGATCGTGTCCGGCCGGCGGGAACGGCGGGCCTCCGATGCGGCGAGCCGGGTCTCCGTCAGGCACGGCGCAGCTGCGTGATCGCGATGCTCACACAAAGCCCCCGGCGGTTTCATTCCCTCGCCGGGTCGCCGGCCCCTGTCGGCGGCGCGGCGGCTGCCCTATGCTGGCACGACGGGCCGCGCCAGCGGCGCCGGTTCGAGCGTCCGGGAGGAGCGCCATGGCCCCGAGCTACCCCAATCACGGCCGGATCGACGGCCCGGTGGTGATCATCGGCTTCGGCTCGATCGGCCAGGGCACCCTACCGCTCATCGAGCGGCACTTCACCTACGACCCGCACCAGGTGCACGTGATCGAGCCCTCGGACGCCCATCGCACCTTCCTCGAGCAGCGCGGGGTGCACTTCATCCACCACCCGATCACCCCGGAGAACTGCCGGGCGCTGCTCGGGCAGCTGTTCCCGGATGGGCGCGGCTTTTGCGTCAACCTCTCGGTCGACACCAGCTCGCTCGACATCATGCGGCTCTGCCGCGAGCTCGGCGTGCTCTACATCGACACCGTCACCGAGCCCTGGCCCGGGTTCTACTTCGACCACCAGTCCGCCCCCTCCGAGCGCACCAACTACGCGCTGCGCGAGAGCCTGCTCGCCGAGAAGCGGGCGCATCCGGGCGGGCCGACCGCGGTCTCGTGCTGCGGCGCCAATCCCGGCATGGTGTCGTGGCTCCTGAAGGAGGCGCTGCTCAGGATCGCCGCGGACACCGGCGCCGCGGCCGAGCCGCCAACCGACCGCGCCGGCTGGGCCGGGCTGATGCAGCGGCTGGGGGTCAAGGGCGTGCACATCGCCGAACGCGACACCCAGGCCCGGCAGGACACCAAGCCCGTCGGCACCTTCGTCAACACCTGGTCGGTCGACGGCTTCATCTCCGAGAGCTTCCAGCCGGCCGAGCTCGGCTGGGGCAGCTTCGAGCGCTGGTTCCCGCCGAACGGCCACCGGCACGCCACGGGCTGCCGTGCTTCGATCTGGCTCGACACCCCCGGCGCGCTGACCCGGGTGCACACCTGGACCCCGGCGGCGGGCCCGCAGTACGGCTTTCTCGTCACCCACAACGAGGCGATTTCGATCGCCGACTACTACACCGTCGGCGAAGGCGACGCGCCCGCGTTCCGCCCCACCTGCCACTACGCCTACCACCCCTGCAACCAGGCGATCCTCAGCCTGCACGAGACCTTCGGCTCGGGGGCGATCCAGCCCAGGCAGAAGATCCTGGACGAGAACGAGATCCTGACCGGCGCCGACGATCTCGGGGTCCTGGTCTACGGCCACGCCCGGAACGCGCTCTGGTACGGCTCGCGGCTGAGCATCGACGCGGCGCGCGACCTGGCACCGTTCCAGAATGCCACCGGCCTGCAGGTGACGGGGGCGGTAATCGCCGGCATGGCCTGGGCGCTGCAGCATCCCGCGGCCGGGATCGTCGAGACCGACGAGATGGACCACGCCTTCTGCCTGGGGATCCAGCGGCCCTACCTCGGCCGGATCGAGGCCCACTACACCGACTGGACCCCGCTCTCGACCCGATGGCCGCAGTTCGCCGAGGAGATCGACGAGACCGATCCCTGGCAGTTCCAGAACGTGCTGGCGACCTGAGCCGGCGGCCCGCGACCAGGGTGCCGGCTCAGTTCAGTGGTGCACGGCCGCGTAGCGCCACATCAGGACCGGAACGGTGGCGCCGCTATCGTCGTCGAGGAACGCCTCGCGCGAGCGCGAATAGCGAACGCCGCGCCAGACCCGTCGGTCGCCGAGATCGACCTCGACCTCGTCGTCGTTCCAGGGCTCCTCGAACAGATCGTGCCAGCGCGCGGGTAAGGACGTCCTCGATGACGTGTGGCCCAATACTACCTCTCGCATGGTCGGCTCTCCCAATCGGTACTGGCTGTCCCACTGGCACCCGCCGCATTCGCGCGGCCCGCCCCGAAAGCGTCATCGCAGGCTGTGCCTGGATCACGGCGAATCGCGGCTGGGATGTCTCTGTCAGGGTCCCCCCGATCCGGACCCTTTGCAAGGGCCGTCGACATTCCCCGTGCACCCCGCCACCGCCTTGGAAAGGCTGCGGCGCGATCCTACATTCTGCGGCAACCCCCAGCACGCGAGAGGAGTGCACATGCTTTTCGGTCTCCTGAAGAAGACGGAAATGCCCGGCCCCGGCGCATCCCTGCCCGGGCGGCCCGAGCCGATCGCCACCGCCGAGACCCACTACGTCAGCCAGCGCCCGCTGAAGGGGCCCTATCCCGAGGGCGTGCAGCAGGCGATGTTCGGCATGGGCTGCTTCTGGGGCGTCGAGCGGATGTTCTGGAAGCTCCCCGGGGTCTGGGTGACCGCCGCCGGCTACGCCGCGGGCACGACGCCGAACCCGACCTACCGCGAGGTCTGCTCCGGCCAGACCGGCCACAACGAGGTGGTGCTGGTCACCTACGACCCGGCGCAGGTCAGCTACGAGACGCTGCTCAGTACTTTCTGGGAGGGCCACGACCCGACCCAGGGCATGCGCCAGGGCAACGACGTCGGCACCCAGTATCGCTCCGGCATCTACGTCTTCACCCCCGAGCAGCGCGCCGCCGCCGAAGCCTCGAAGGCCGCCTACCAGGCGCGGCTGAAGGAGGCCGGCCTCGGGAAGATCAGCACCGAGATCGTCGACGCGCCGCCGTTCTACTACGCCGAGGATTACCACCAGCAGTACCTCGCGAAGAACCCCGGCGGCTATTGCGGCCTCGGCGGCACCGGCGTCAGCTGCCCGATCGGCACCGGGGCGTGAGCCTGCGGACGCGCAAGCCGACACGTGTCTGAGTTCATTCGGGCATGATTTCGCGCAGCGCCGCACGGGCGGCGACGCTGCGCATAGCCTCGTCGAGGTCGTGCACCGCGGTCCGCGCGTAGGAGCGCGGGACCAGGAGCTCGAACCCCGCCTCGGTCGCCAGCAGCAAGAGCGCCACGTGCCGAAGCATGCTGCGCGCGGCGGCGCCGGGCGGAAAGGTCGCCGGATCGAGGTCGAGCGGCACCAGTCGCGCCAGCGCCTCGCGCGCGTCCGGCCCGGACAGCGCCAGCCCGGACCAGGCGTCGGACTGGTCGGTGACGGCGGCGAGGCCGGCCATCCGGGCCGCGGCCGCGCCCGCCTCCGGCCCGGCGAGGAACCAGATCCCGAACCCGGCCCAGACGATCGGCCCCGCGGCGCGGCCGGGCGCCGGCAGCTCGGCCTGCAGCGCCTGCGCCACCGCCTGCTGCCGGCCGGCGAAGGGCGCGATCGAGGCGCGCCGGACCGGCGGCAGCGCCACCAGCACGCAGCCGCCGACCGCCAGCGGCAGGTAGTCGAGGCCGTCGAAGGCGTCCGAGGCGGCGAGCTCAGCCACGCAGCCGCCCTCCCTCGGGATCGACGAACACCGGGTAGACGATCTCGCAGGCGACGTCGAGGTCGCGCAACAGGCAGACCGCCCGCACCGTCTCGCCGGTCCGTGCCCTGCCGTTCTTCACGAAGCCGAGCGCGATGGCGTAGCCGAGCGTCGGTGAATGGCAGGCCGAGGTGAGATAGCCTTGGTCGTTCGCCGCCGTGGCCTCGGCCCCCGGGTCGAGCACGTGCGCCCCCGCCACCAGCCGGGCGCCGGGATCGACCGGCCGAAAGCCGACCAGCTGATCGCGCTCCGACCCGGACAGGGCGGGCCGGGCCGCGCCGGCCTTGCCGATGCAGTCCTTGTTCGGCGCCAACATCCGCCCCAGCCCGAGGTCGTCCGCGGTGGTGCGTCCGTGCAGCTCGGCATGGGTCAGGAGCCCCTTCTCGATCCGGAGCACGTTCAGCGCCTCCATGCCGTAGGGGCCGCCGCCCAGCGGCCGCGCCGCGTCCAGCAGCCGGGCGTAGAGCGCCGCGCCGAACCGCGCCGGCATCGCCAGCTCGTAGGCCTGCTCGCCGGAGAACGAGATCCGGAAGAGCCGCGCCGCCACCCCGCCGACCTCGACCTCGCCGCAGGCCATGAACGGGAAGCCGGCATTGTCGATCGGCGCCGCCAGCACGGCATTCACCAGCTCGCGCGACCGCGGCCCCGCCACCGCAAACTGCGCCCACTGCTCGGTCACCGAGATCGCCTGCACGTCGAGCTCGGGCCAGAGGCACTGGGCGCAGAATTCCAGGTGGGCCATCACCTGCCCCGCCGCCGCGGTGGTGGTGGTGGCGAGGAACCGGCGCTCGCCGAGCCGGGCCACCGTGCCGTCGTCCATCGCGAAGCCATCCTCGCGCAGCATCAGCCCGTAGCGCACCCGCCCCACCGCCAGCGTCGAGATGGTGTTGGCGTAGACCCGGTCGAGGAACAGGCCCGCGTCCGGACCCTGCACGTCGATCTTGCCGAGGGTGGTGACGTCGCAGACCCCGACCGCCCCGCGCACCATCGCCACCTCGCGGTCGCAACCCTGCCGCCAGTCGGTTTCGCCAGGGCCCGGAAACCAGCTCGGGCGATACCAGTGGCCGGCCTCGATGAACGGGGCCCCCAGCGCCGCCGCCTCGGTGTGCGCCGGGGTGAAGCGCTGCGGCGCGAATCCCTCGCCGGCGCCGCCGGCGCCGAGCGCCGCGATCGGCACCGGGGTATAGGGCGGGCGGAAGGTCGTGGTCCCGGTTTCGGCGATGCCGCGCCCGCTCAACTCGGCCAGCACCGCCAGCCCGGTGATGCCGGCGGTCTTGCCCTGGTCGGTCGCCATGCCCAGTGTGGTGTAGCGCTTCATCTGCTCAACCGAGCGGAAGTTCTCCCTGGCCGCGAGGCCCACGTCCTTCACCGTCACGTCGTTCTGAAGGTCGAGCCAGGCTCGCCCCTTCGCCCCGGTCACCTGCCAGAACGCCGCGCCGGCACCGGGCGCGTCCTCCGCCTGCGGTAGCTCGACCGCCGGCGCCGCGACCCCGAGCTCCGCCAGCGCGGCAGCAGCAGCCGCGGCGCCGCCGGCGAGCGCCGCGCGGGTCGAAAGATCGCCCGCCGCCGCCCCGGCCGCCCGCAGCCCCGGCACCGCGCCCGCCTCGGGGACGAAGGCGACGCGCGCTTCGTCCCAGACCGGCCGCCCGCCCAGGTGGCAGGTCAGGTGCAGCGCCGGATTCCAGCCACCAGCGACCGCCAGGCAGTCCGCCGGAAGCTGGTGCACCCGGCCCTCGTGCCGCACCCGGATCTCGCGCAGGCCGGCCCGCCCGCGCGTGCCCACGACCTCGCCGCCCGCGAACCCCCGCCACGGTCCCGCCGGCAGCGTCACGCCGCGCCGGGCGTCGATCAGCGCCGTCACCTCGACCCCCGCCGCCGCCAGGTCGGCCGCGGTCCGCCAGCCGTCGTCGCAGGTGGTGAAGACCGCCGCCCGGCGCGGCGCCACCGCCCAGCGGTTGAGGTAGGCCCGCACTGCCCCGGCCAGCATCACCCCGGGCCGGTCGTTCATCGGGAAGGCGATCGGCCGCTCCAGCGCCCCGGCAGCCAGCACCGCCCGTCGCGCCGCGATCCGCCAGAAGCACTGCACCGGCAGGCCCTCCGGCCGCAGCCCGACATGCTCGCCCACCCGCTCCAACGCCCCGTAGATGCCGCCGTCGTAGGCCCCGGTCACCGTGGTGCGGGTCATCAGCCGCAGGTTGGGCAGCGCCCGCAGCTCCGCCACCGCCGCCGCCGCCCAGTCACCGCCCGGCTGCCCGCCCACCTCCAGCCGCTCGGCGTTCAGCCGGCCGCCGGGCAGGAAGTCCTCGTCCGCCAGGATCACCCGCGCCCCGGCCCGGCCCGCGGTCAGCGCCGCCATCAGCCCCGCCGGCCCGGCGCCGATCACCAAGAGGTCGCAGAAGGCGAAGGCCTTCTCGCAGGCGTCCGGGTCCGGCAGGCGCGACAGCGCGCCGAGCCCGGCCGCCCGCCGGATCAGCGGCTCGTAGAGCTTCTCCCAGAACGCCGCCGGCCACATGAAGGTCTTGTAGTAGAAACCCGCCCCGATCAGCGGCGCCAGGAGGTCGTTCGCCGCCGTCAGGTCGAACCGCAGCGACGGCCAGCGGTTCTGGCTGAACGCCACCAAGCCGTCGTGGACCTCCTGCACGGTCGCCCGGGTATTCGGGGTCGCCGCCGCGCCGCGCCCGATTGTCACCAGCGCGTTCGGCTCCTCCGATCCCGCGCTCAGGATCCCGCGCGGGCGGTGGTACTTGAAGCTGCGCCCGACCAGCCGGATGCCGTTGGCCAGCAGCGCCGAGGCCAGGGTGTCGCCCGGGTGCGCCACCAGCTGCCGGCCGTCGAACAGCACGTCGAGATCGCGCGACCGGTCGATCCGTCCGCCCGCGGCCAGCCGCCTCACCGCGCCGCCTCGCGGGCCAGCGCCACCTCGAGGATCGCATGGCTGCGGGTATCGCGAACCACCCTGAGCCAGGCCCGGCAGCCCCACTCGTGCTGCCAGAGTTCCGCGTGCAGCCCGGCCGGGTTGTCGCGCAGGTTCAGGTAGTCGTGGAACGCCGCCGCCCCGGCGTCGCCGGCCGGCCGCGCCAGGAGCTTCGCCGAGCCGCGGACGCCGAACTCGCGCAGGTCTCGCTCGCCGCAGATCGGGCAGGTCAGGCGCATCGGGAGCCAAATCGCCGCTGGCGCGTTGTCACTGAGAACTTCGCGATATCCGGAGATGGAAAATGCGACCTCTCGCGACGATTGCGTGCCTTGCCGCTTTGCTTGCCCTGTCCGCCTGCGGTTCCAACACCACCGAGCGTGCCGCAACCGGCGGGCTCGCCGGAGGGACGGCCGGACTCATAGTCGGCGGCCCGGTCGGCGCCGTGGCCGGGGGCGCCGGCGGCGCGGCGGTAGGGGCCTCGCGCTGACGCCGGCTCAGTGCAGGTTCGGCTGCGCACCGGTCCCCTCCTCGTCCAGCACCGACCCGGTCTCGAACCGGTCCATCCTGAGCCGCGCGGCCGCCGGGTGCGGCGCGCCGGTGGCGATCAGGTGCGCGAAGCACCAGCCCGAGGCTGGCGTGGCCTTGAACCCTCCGTAGCACCAGCCGCCGTTGAAATAGAGCCCCTCGACCGGGGTGCGGTCGATGATCGGCGAGCCGTCCATGGTCATGTCGACGATCCCGCCCCAGGACCGCAGCACCCGCGCCTTGCCGATCATCGGCATCAGCGCCATCCCGGCCTCCATCACGTGCTCGACCAGCGGCAGGTTACCCCGTGCCGCGTAGGAGTTGTAGCGGTCGAGATCGCCCCCGAACACCAGCCCGCCCTTGTCCGACTGGCTGATGTAGAAATGCCCCATCCCGAAGGTCACCACCCCCGGGATCGCCGGCTTCAGCCCCTCGGTGACGAAGGCCTGCAGCACCTGGCTCTCGATCGGCAGCCTCAGGCCCGCCATCTGCCCCAACCTGGCTCGACCGCCCGGCCACCGCCATCCCGACCTTGCCGGCGCCGATGTAGCCCCGGATGGTCTCCACCCCCCGCACCCGCCCGGCCTCGATGCGGAACCCCGTCACCTCGCAGTTCTGGAGCAGGTCGACCCCGCGGGCATCCGCCCCGCGCGCGAAGCCCCAGGCCACCGCGTCGTGCCGCGCCGTCCCGGCCCGCCGCTGCAGCAGCCCGCCGTAGATCGGAAACCGCAGATCGTCGAAGTTGAGGAACGGCCAGCCCGCCCGCACCTCCTCCCGGGTCAGCAACTCCGCGTCGTCCCCCTGCAGGCGCATGGCGTTGCCGCGCCGGGCGAAGGCGTCGAACTGCCCGTCGGAATGACAGAGGTTGAGCACGCCCCGCTGCGACATCATCACGTTGTAGTTGAGCTCCTGCTCCAGCCCCTCCCAGAGCTTCAGCGAATGCGAATAGAACTCCGAGTTGCCGCGCAGCAGGTAGTTGGCGCGAACGATCGTGGTGTTACGGCCGACGTTGCCGCCGCCGAGCCAGCCGCGCTCCAGCACCGCGACATCGGTGATCCCGTGGTTCTTCGCCAGGTAGTAGGCGGTCGCCAGCCCGTGCCCGCCGCCGCCGATGATCACGACGTCGTAGGCCGGCTTCGGCGCCGGGTCGCGCCAGACCGGCGCCCAGTTCCGGCCGCCGGTCAGCGCATTGCGAACGATCGCCCAGGCCGAATAGCGCATCGGGTCCCCCGGTCCTCGACCGGGCCAGCAAAGCGGCTCCGCGCGGCCGGCGCAAGGGGGTGGTGGCGCCGCCGCCTCAGCGCGGACCGCCGGCCGACGGCGGCGGATCGGGAAGCCGGCGTACCGCCCTGCCCTCCGCGCTCCCGGCCGCGGCGGCGAGGAAGCTGCGCGAGGCCGCGCGGCTGACCTCGACCTGGGCCTCGCCGCCGAGGACGCGCAGCCCCCGGATCTCGTGCGGGGCCACGCGGCCGAGCCGGCAGATCAGCGGCAGCAGGTCCGGGCCGGCGGCCGGCTCGCCCGGCCCCAGCCCGACCGCGAACCAGACGCCGGCCGGGCGGCGCCGCCGCGGCCGGCTCGTTGCTCCCAGCTCTTCCGGCGCCGGACGGCCGGCGCTCCACAGCCGACCGTAGGCGGCGGCGATCCGTTCGGGTCCGTGCGCGGCGAGCAATCCGGCCGCCAGCAGGGCGTCGCCGGCGCTCGGCGCGCCGCCGAGCTCCGGTTCGGCCAGCATCCGCTCCAGGTCGCGGGCGAGGACCTCGGCGCGGTCCGGCGGCGGCACCCAGCCGATCGCCAGCCCGGCCCGCGCCGCCAGCGCCTCGGCCCGCCGCTGCAGCGCCCGCGGCGCCACCAGGATCGCCAGGCCGCCACGCCCGGCCCGCCCGGTGCGGCCCGAGCGGTGCAGCAGCATCTCGGCGCTCGGCGGCAGGTCGGCATGCAGCACCAGGTCGAGCCCGGGCAGGTCGATACCGCGGGCGGCGAGATCGGTGGCGACGCAGACCCGCGCCCGCCCGTCGCGCATCGCGGCGAGCGCGGCGGTGCGGCTGCGCTGGCTGAGCGCGCCCGAGAGCGCCGCCACCGCGAAACCCCGGGTCGCCAGCCGCTGCGCCAGATGCGCCACCGCCTCCCTCCGGGCGCAGAAAACGATCGCAGAAGGCGCCTCGTGCAGCCGCAGCAGGTTGACGATCGCCGCCTCGCGATCGCCCGGCGTTACCGCCACCCCCTGGAGGCGCAGTGTCCCCGCCGCCCCGGCGCCGCCGGCGTCGATCCTGAGCGCGCCGGTCTGGAACCGGCGGGCCAGCGCCTCGGCCGCCGCGCCGATCGTGGCGGAGAACATCAGCGTCTGCCGCGGCGTCGGCAGCGCATGCAATACCGCTTCGAGCTCGGCGCGGAAATCCGGCCCGAGCATGCCGTCCGCCTCGTCCAGCACCAGGCTTGCCACCTGCCCGGTCGCCAGCGCCCCGGTCCGGATATGGTCGTTGAGCCGCCCCGGCGTGCCGACCAGCACCTCGATTCCCGCACCCAGCATCTCCCGCTCGGGGCGCGGGTCCCGGCCGCCGGTGCAGGCGCCGACCCGCGCGCCGGTGGCGGCGAAGAGCCAGGCAAGCTCGTCGCGGACCTGCCAGGCCAGCTCCCGGGTCGGCGTCACCACCAGCGCCTGCGGACCGTCCTGCGCCAGGCAGCGCCCGTCACTGCCGAGCAGCCGCCGCGCCAGCGCCAGCCCGAAGGCGATGGTCTTGCCCGAGCCGGTCCGGGCCGAGACCAGCAGGTCGGCGTCCGGCGCCTCGACCTGCAGCACGGCCCACTGCACCGGCGTGAGCCGGCGGAAGCCGCGCGCGAGGAGGGTACGGGCGATCGCCTTCGGCAGGCGCCCTTGGCAGGTCATCATGAACTCGTTTCCCCGAACTACAAACCACCCGCCCCGGCCGGAGCGGAGCCTCCCGTCGCTCGCCGGGAGGCGGGGCGCAAAATGCCGGCAACTTGCCAGCGCCCGAAACTCTCTCTATAGCACCGCCAACTTTCCGATCGATGAATGGACCTTTAGGCAAATGCCCAAGATCAACGGCAACGAAATCCGCCCGGGCAACATCCTGGAGCACGACGGCGGCCTCTGGGTCGCGGTCAAGGTGGCGCACGTCAAGCCCGGCAAGGGCGGCGCCTTCGCCCAGGTCGAGCTCAAGAACCTGCGCAACGGCACCAAGCTCAACGAGCGCTTCCGCTCCGCCGACAAGGTCGAGCGCGTCCGGATCGAGCAGAAGGACCAGCAGTTCCTCTACGAGCAGAACGGCATGCTGGTGTTCATGGATTCGGAGACCTACGAGCAGATCGAGCTCCCCGCCGACATCCTCGGCGAGCGCCGCCCGTTCCTGCAGGACGGCATGACCGTCTCGATCGATTACTACGAGGAGGAGGCGCTCTCGGCCGAGCTGCCCGACAAGGTCACCTGCACCGTGGTAGAGACCGAGCCGGCGGTGAAGGGCCAGACCGCCGCCAACAGCTTCAAGCCGGCGATCCTCGACAACGGCGTCCGCATCATGATCCCGCCCTTCGTCGGCGAGGGCGAAGCGGTGATCGTCTCGACCGAGACCATGGAATACGTCGAGCGGGCCTGACGTCCGCAAAGCGATCGAAGACAACGTGACGGATGATGAATCCCGAAAGGACTTTCAATAAAGCCAGCTGGTTAGCCTGTCTGGCACGCGTGCACCGGCGGCGTCACTGGTCGCGCTGGAAGATCCAGTCGTGGTCCGGATGGTTCTGGAAGCGCCATTTCCGGATCGGCCCGGCCATGACGTTGAGGTAGTAGAGATCGTAGCCGTACGGTGCCGCGCAGGGATGGTGGCCCTTCGGCACCAGCACCACGTCGTGGTTCTGCACCGCCATCGTCTCGTCGAGCGCGCCGTCCTCGGTGAACACCCGCTGCACCCCGAAGCCCTGCGACCGGGTTCAGCCGGTGATAGTAGCTCTCTTCGAGATAGGTCATCCGCGGGAAAGTCGTCCTCGTCGTGGCGGTGCGGCGGATAGGACGACCAGTGGCCCTGCGGCGTGAACACCTCGGTGACGAGCAGGCTGTCGGCGACGTCGCGCTCCTCCATGGCGATCGGGAAGATGTGCCGGGTATTGGCGCCCTTGCCGCGGGTGGCGCGCTCGATCCCGGCCGGGCCGATCACCGCGGCGTCATGGCCGCCCTTGCCCGGCGCGGTGCAGACCGCGAGCGTGCAGGCGGTGGTGGCCGTCGCCGACCAGTCGAGGTCGTTCGGCACGTAGACGCAGTGCGGCGCCTTGGCCTCGAAGACGTCCATCCGGTCGCCGAGCTCGCCGAAGTCCAGCTCGCCTGCGCCGATCCGCGCCTTGCCCTCGACCAGCACCAGGATCACCTCGGTGTCGCCGGTCGGCTCGGCGACGGTCTCGCCGGGCGCGAGGCGGTAGAGCCCGAAGCCGACATAGGACCAGCCCGCGGTCGCCGGCGTGATGTCGTGGACCTTGCCGCGCTCGCCGGTTGGATGGCGCAGGAGCGTCGTCATCGGTCGAGCCCGGCCTCGCGGGCCATCGCCTTCAGCGCCGTCAGCCCCATGGACTGGTAGAGCAGCGGGCTGCGTACCGCCGGATCCTGCTCGGCCTCGATCACCAGCCAGCCGGAATAGCCGTGCTCGGCGGCGATCTTCAGCACCGGTACGAACTCGACCGCGCCCTCGGGATCGCCCGGGACGGTGAAGACCCCGCGGCGCACGCCTTCGAGGAAGGACAGGTGGTCGATCTCGACCGTCTCCGCGATGGGCATTCGCACGTTCTTGCAGTGAATGTGGCCGACCCGGTCCATGTACTTGCGCGCCAGTTCCGTCGGGTCGCCGCCGCCGAACAGGCAGTGGCCGGTGTCGAGCAGAAGCCTGGTCGCCGGGCCGGTATTGGCCATGAAGTGGTCGATCTCGTGCGGCGCCTCGACCACCGTTCCCATGTGGTGGTGGTAGACCAGCGTCAGGCCCTGGGCGGCGGTGAAGGCGGCGATCGCCTCGACGTCCGCGCCGAACTTCTTCCAGGCATCCTCGCCTGCCAGCTCCGGGCCATCGACCAGCGGCCGGCTGTCGTCGCCGTGGATGGCGTTCGAGGTCTCGCAGGCGATGCAGACGCTGCAGCCCATGGCCTTGAGCAGATCGAGATGCGGCTGCATCGCCCGCTTCTCGTCCTCGACCGAGCGGACCAGCAGGTTCAGCGAATACCAGCCGGAGACGAACTTCAGCCCGTGCGGCGCCAGGGCCGCCTTGAGCTGGGCCGGGTCGGTCGGAAACTTGTGGCCCTTCTCGATGCCGTCGAAGCCGATCTCGCCGGCCTCGCGCAGGCACTGCTCGAGCGAGATGTCCGCGCCGAGCCGCTGGTCGTCGTCGTTGGACCAGGCGATGGGATTGGTGCCGTACTGGATCATGGCTTCTCAGTCCGCTGGGCGCTGCAGTTCGCGCCGGGTTTCGTACTCGGCCCGGACTTCCCGGACCCGGGGGCGCGCCGACACTTCGGGGACGACGTCCCACCGGTGCCCGCCAGCCTCGGTGGTCGGCAGCGCGGGCGCGCCCGAGCGCGGCGTCGAGCTCGGCGATCGACCCGGCCTTCTCACTGTCTTCATGCGGCGGCTCCCCTGCGTGCGCGCCTCGCCGGCTGGTCCACGGACGGGCTTTCCGTTGACAGAGCCGCTGGATCACGGTCAATCCGGCAGTGGAATTTCTATTCCATGTCGCGCCACATCGGGAGTCGAAAAATGACGGGGATCGGCGTCGGGCTGATTGGCACCGGCTTCATGGGCAAATGCCATGCGCTGGCGCTGGCGGCGGTGGGGCGGGTGTTCGGCGACGTGGCGGCGCCGCGGCTGGCGGTGGTCTGCGACACGCCGGGCGAGCGGGCCGAGGCGATGGCGGCGCAGTGGGGGTTCGCGCGGGGCTGCGCGGACTGGCGCGAGCTGGTGGCGGACCCAGAGGTGGGGCTGGTGTCGATCACCACGCCGAACCGGCTGCACCGGGAGATGGCTCGGTCGGCGCTCGCAGCGGGCAAGCACGTCTGGTGCGAGAAGCCGCTGGCGCTGACGCTCGAGGAGGCGGAGGAGATGGCGGCGGCCGCGGAGGCGGCGGGGGTGCGGACCATGGTGGGGTACAACTACCTGCGCAACCCGGCGTTCACGCATGCGCAGCGGCTGGTGGCGGCGGGGCGGATCGGGCGGGTGGTGCATTTCCGCGGCTTCGTGGACGAGGACTACCAGGCGGACCCGGAGCTGGCCTGGACCTGGCGGGCGAAGCTTGCCGAGGCGGGGCTGGGGACTCTGGGGGATCTCGGCTGCCACCTGGTGAGCTTGGCGGTGGGGCTGATGGGGCCGGTCGAGAGCCTTGTGGCGGAGACGGCGACGGTGCACGAGACCCGGCCGCTGGCGGACGGGTCGGGGCGCGGGCGGGTGGAGAACGAGGACATCGCCAGCGCGCTGGTCCGGTTCCAGGGCGGGGCGACGGGGGTGCTGCTGAGTTCGCGCTGCGCCTGGGGGCGGAAGAACCGGCTCGGGTTCGAGGTGCACGGGGACCGCGGCATGATCGTGTTCGAGCAGGAGCGGATGAACGAGCTCCAGCTCTTCGTGAACGAGCGGCCGGCGGCGGAACAAGGGTTTAAGACCATCCTGAGCGGGCCGGCGCATCCGCCCTACGGCGCCTTCCTGCCGGCGCCGGGGCACCAGCTGGGGTTCAACGAGCTGAAGGTGATCGAGGCGGCGGAGCTCCTCAGGGCGATCGCCTCGGGGGAGCGGGCGTATCCGGACTTCGGCGCGGCGCTGGGGTTCGAGCGGGTGATCCACGCGGTGGCCCGGTCGGGGCGTGAGGGGGTGAGGGTGGCGGTGGCGGGGTGAGGCGGATCCCTCGGGTATTCGTGGTGTCGGTTCGGAGCCGGTGCAGCCGCGTCAACCGGCCGACCAGGACAGGAACTTCACGTTCTTGACCAAGTCCATGCTGGCGACCTTGCCGTCGAGGCCCCAGATCCGCCCGGCCCGGGTGACGATGACCAGCCAGAGCACCAGCGCGTAGACAATATGGCTGTCGACGATGAAGTTGTTCTCGTCCGTGATGTATGGGAAGTCCATGTGGGCCATCCAGTAGAGGATCATGAGCGCGATCCCGAAACTGGCGCTGAGACGAGTGAACAGCCCGAGCAGCAGGGAAAGCCCAATGAGCAGGTGGCCGTACTCCACGAGAAAACTGGTGATCGGGCCCATTACGGGGCCGGTGAAGATCGAGAACAGCCAGTGGAAGGTCTTAGTGTGCTCGAGGAAGGCGGTGGCGCTCCAGCCTGGAACGAAGACCTGATGCGACGCCGCATACAGGAAGGTCCAGGCCATCGTAAATCGCAAAAGAAACAGGATTACCCGTTCCGTACCAGTTCGCGTCTCTGGCATATGATACCCCCCATAGTTTATGATCAGAATATAACGGCTTTGAGCCTCTGTCGCGCGGAATTGTCCATTTCTGGGAGCCACCCGAGTCTCCCATTTCGGGCGTCACACTAACTCGCGCTGATCGTCACTCACGCTGCGGAATGGTCCGGCTCGGATGCAATAGGGCGACGCAGGGCCGCGGGGGGCGCGGGATGTCGGTCGCTGCCAGGCAGGCGCACTGATAGATCCAGGGCGCATCTGCCGCCGGTGCGTGCCCGGGGCGATCACCGGAAGTCAGGCTCACGGGCTCAGCGGGTGCGGTAGTTCGGCGCCTCACGGACCACGTCGATGTCGTGCACGTGGCTCTCGCGCAGCCCCGCCCCGGTGATCCGCACGAAGCGGCAGCCCGAGCGCATCGCCGCGATGCTGCCGTTGCCGGTGTAGCCCATCGCCGCGCGCAGGCCCCCCACCAGCTGGTGCAGCACCGCGGCCACGGCGCCCTTGTAGGGCACCTGGCCCTCGATGCCCTCGGGCACCAGCTTGTCGGCGCTCGCCTCCTTTTGGAAGTAGCGGTCGGCCGAGCCGCGGGCCATCGCGCCCATCGAGCCCATACCGCGGTAAGACTTGAAGCTGCGGCCCTGGAACAGGATCACCTCGCCCGGCGCCTCCTCGGTGCCCGCGAGCATCGAGCCCACCATCGCGCAATGGGCACCGGCGCCGATCGCCTTGGCGAAGTCGCCGGAGAACTTGATGCCGCCGTCGGCGATGATCACGTGCCCGGTCCGGGCCGCCTCGGCGGCGCAGTCGACGATCGCGGTCATCTGCGGCACCCCGACGCCGGCGACGATCCGGGTTGTGCAGATCGAGCCCGGCCCGATCCCGACCTTCACCGCGTCGGCGCCGGCGCCGATCAGCGCCCGGGTGCCCTCGGCGGTCGCCACGTTGCCGGCCACCACCTGCACCCCCGGCGCGTGCGCCTTCAGCCGGCTGACCGCCTCGGCCACGCCCCGGGAATGGCCGTGCGCGGTGTCGATCACCACCACGTCGACCCCGGCCTCGACCAGCGCCGAGGAGCGCTCGAAGCCGGCGTCGCCCACCGTCGAGGCGGCCGCCACCCGCAGCCGGCCGAGCTCGTCCTTGGCGGCCAGCGGGTTCAGCACCGCCTGCTCGATGTCCTTGATGGTCAGGAGCCCGGTCAGCCGCCCGCCCTTGTCGACCACCAGCAGCTTCTCGATCCGCCGCGCCTCCATCATCCCCTTGGCCTCGCCGAGATCGGCGGGCTCGCGCAGCATCGCCAGGTTCTCCGCGGTCATCATCGCGCTCACCGGGGTGCAGTCGTCGGTGGCGAAGCGCATGTCGCGGTTGGTGACGATCCCGAGCACGACGCCATCGGCGTCCACCACCGGAAAGCCGGTGATCCGGAAGCGCTCCTGCAGCGCCTTGGCGTCCTTCAGCGTCTGGTCGGGGCGGAGGGTCACCGGGGCGTAGACCACGCCAGAGACGAAGCGCTTGACCCGCTTCACCTCGGCGGCCTGCTCGGCGACGCCGAGGTTGCGGTGGATCACGCCGATGCCGCCGGCCTGGGCCATGGCGATCGCCATCCGCGCCTCGGTGACCGTGTCCATGGCGGCGCTGATCAGCGGGATGTTCAGCGCGATGCTCGGCGTCAGCTGCGTGCGGGTGTCCGCGGTCCCGGGCAGGACGTCCGAGGCCCCCGGCACCAGCAGCACGTCGTCGAAGGTGAGGGCCTCGCGCAGTTCCATCGCTTGTCGATTCCCGAGCCGTGGTGAGGTCCCGTGCTATTCCACGCTGCGGCCGAAATGGAAAGCCCCGCGCGCCTCGGTTTGCATCCCGGGCCATCACCCGCTAGCCATGGCCGGAAAGCCCTTGCCGGATGGGAGCGCCTTGCCCGAAGCCGACCGCCTCGCCGCGCTGCAGGATGCCGCGATGCCCTTCGCCCTCCTGGCGCTCGCCATCGCGGCGGCGCTGACCTCCGCCAGCATCCGCCGGTACGGCGTCAGCCTGCGCCGCCGCAGCTAAGAGCATGACGGACCCCTCAGCCGTGGCTGGAACATCCGAGCCGTCCGCCGCGGCCGGGGCCGGAGAGACGGCATGGCACGCCACTCCGGTGGAGGAGGCGCTGGCGCGGCTCGACGCGCGGCGGGAGGGGCTGTCGCGGGACGAGGCGGCGCGGCGGCTGGAGCGCTTCGGGCCGAACCGCTTGCCCGAAGCGCCGCGGCCCTCGGTGCTGCGGCGGTTCCTGCTCCAGTTCCGCAACGAGCTCATCTACGCGCTCATCGCCGCGGGAACGCTCGCGGCGGCGCTGGGGGAACTCGTGGATGCCGCCGTGATCTTCGCCGTCGTCGTCCTCAACGCGGTGATCGGCTTCGTGCAGGAAGGGCGGGCCGAGTCGGCGCTCAAGGCGATCGGTGCCATGCTCGATCCGACCGCCCTGGTCATCCGCGAGGGTCGGCGCGCGGCGCTGCCTGTCGATCAGGTCGTGCCCGGAGACATGGTGACGCTGGAGCCCGGCGAGCGGGTTCCGGCCGACCTCCGGCTGCTTCACGCGCGAAGCCTGCGTGTGGACGAGGCAGCGCTCACCGGGGAATTGGTGCCGGTCGACAAGTCGGCGTCCCCGGTCGCGGCCGGCGCGGCGCTCGGAGATCGCACGTCGATGGCTTATTCCGGCACGCTCGTCGCCGCCGGCCAGGGCGTCGGCGTCGTCGCGGCGACCGGCTCGGATACCGAGCTCGGGCGGATCGGCGCGATGATCAGCGGCGTGGCGCCGCTCGAGACGCCGCTCCTGCGCCAGATGGGGCGCTTCGCGCGGACGGTCACGACCGCCGTGCTCGCGGTCTCGGGCCTGGTTTTTGCCTACGCCGTGTTCGTCCAGGGCTATACGCTCACCGATGCCTTCATGAGCGTGGTCGCTCTCGCCGTGGCGGCGATCCCGGAAGGCCTGCCAGCGGTGATGACGATCACGCTCGCCGTCGGCGTGCAGCGGATGGCGACCCGCAACGCCATCATCCGTCGCCTGCCTGCCGTCGAGACGCTCGGCTCGGTTTCGGTGATCTGCTCCGACAAGACGGGCACGCTGACGCGGAACGAGATGACCGTGCGCGCGGTCGCGACCGAGGCCGGGCTGGTCGAGGCGGAAGGCGAAGGCTACCGGCCTGAAGGCGCGCTGCTGCGGGACGGGCGCCCGATCGACCCGGTGGAGGATGCCGTGCTGGAAGAGCTGGCGCTCGCGGCAGCGCTCTGCAACGACGCCCACCTCACCGAGCTGGACACCGTCTGGAGCGTCGTCGGCGATCCGATGGAGGGGGCGCTCGCCGCGTTCGCGGCCAAGGTCGGGCGGCCGACGGAGGCGGTCCGGGCCGGGCATCCCCGCCTCGACGTGATCCCCTTCGACGCCCGCCACCGCTACATGGCGACCCTGAACGGCCGCAAGGACGGCGCCCCTGTCGTCTACGTGAAGGGCGCGCCGGAGCGGATCCTCGCGATGTGCCGCGCCGCTGCTGCGCCGGAGGGCGAGCGTCCGCTCGACGGCAAGGCCTGGCTCGAGCGCATGGAGGCGCTGGCGGCGGACGGCCAGCGCGTCATCGCTCTCGCGCGCCGGGAGGCCGAGCCGGGCGCGCTGACGATCTCGCCCGAGTCGGTCGAGCGCGGCCTGGTCCTGCTCGGGCTTGCGGGGCTGATCGACCCGCCCCGCGAGGACGCGGTGGCCGCCGTCGCCGAGTGCCGCGCAGCCGGGATCGGGGTCAAGATGATCACCGGGGACCATGCCGCGACCGCGCGCGCGATCGCGGCGCGTCTCCGCCTCGCGGAGGACCCGAAGGCGGTGACGGGAAGCGAGCTGGACGCCCTCGACGACGCCGGGTTTCTCGCCCGGGCGCGGCAGGCGACCGTCTTCGCCCGCACTACGCCCGAGCACAAGCTCAGGCTGGTGGAGGCGCTGCAGGCGGACGGCTCGATCATCGCCATGACCGGCGACGGCGTGAACGACGCGCCGGCCCTGAAGCGGGCCGACATCGGCGTCGCGATGGGACGCAAGGGGACCGAGGCCGCCAAGGAGGCGAGCGGGATGGTGCTCGCGGACGACAACTTCGCCTCCATCGTCGCCGCGGTGCGCGAGGGGCGCACGGTGCACGACAACCTCACCAAGGTGATCGCCTGGACGCTGCCGACGAGCGGCGGAGAGGCGTTCACCGTGGTGCTCGCGATCCTGTTCGGGCTCGCCCTCCCGGTCACCCCGGTGCAGATCCTGTGGGTCAACATGATCACGGCGGTCGCGCTGGGCCTGACGCTGGCCTTCGAGCCGACCGAGCCCGGGACCATGCGCCGTCCGCCGCGCCCGGCGGGGGAGACGCTGCTCTCGGGGCGGCTGATCTGGCAGATCCTCTTCGTCTCGGCGCTGATGGTCGCCGGCACCTTCGGCTCCTACGCCTGGGCGCTCGCCGCCGGCGAGCCGGTGGAGGCGGCGCGGACGCTCGCGCTGAACACGCTTGTCGCGATGGAGATCGCCTATCTCTTCAGCGTGCGTTACGTGCGGGGGCCGTCGCTGACCTGGCAGGGCGCGATGGGCACGCCGGCGGTGCTGCTCGGCGTGGCGACCGTGGTGGTGGCGCAGGTGGCGCTCACCTTTGCACCACCGTTGCAGGCCGCCTTCGGGACACGGCCCCTGGGGATGCAGCACGGGCTTGCCGTCGTCGCCATCGGCGCAGGGCTGCTTGTCGTGGTTGAGATCGAGAAGTGGCTCGCGTCCCTGCTAGGGCGTTAGTGCCTACTGCCCCGGCGGTCAGCTCGCAAGGCGCTGAAATGACGTGAATTTCGGTGTATGGACTCCGTATGGAACGCATGTGGAATCCATATGGGCGTTTTCGGCTATGCGGCAGGAGTCAGGTGCTGCGGCCGCTGGTATGATCTCGAAGAAATCTCCGCCAACCGTTGACGTCACGCGCGGTCTTCCGGCCGGCCGCGGAAGCCTGTCGCCACCAGGTACTTCTCCGAGCTGTCCTTGCGGCTCGCCGGCGGCTTCACGTGCACCACTCTGGCAAAGGCCCGGTTCAGCTCCGCGACCAGCGCGGCCTCGGCGCCGCCCGCCAGCACCTTGGCCACGAAGACCCCGCCCGGCGCCAGCACGTCCATGGCGAAGGCCCCTGCCGCCTCGCAGAGCGCCATGATCCGGAGGTGATCGGTGGGCGGATGTCCGGAGGCCGCCGGCGCCATGTCCGAGATCACCGCGTCGGCCTGGCCGCCCAGCCAGTCCCGCACCTGCGCCTCGGCGCCCTCGGCGAGGAAATCGAGCGCGTGCAGCTCGGCACCGGGGATCGCCTCGACCGGCTGCAGATCGACGCCGAGGACCCGCCCGACCGGCCGGCCGCGACGGCCCGCCAGCGCGTTGGTCCGCGCCACCGCCACCTGCACCCAGCCGCCCGGGGCGCAGCCGAGGTCGACCACCCGAGCCCCGGGCCTGAGGAACCCGAACCGGTCGTCGATCTCGGCGATCTTGAAGGCCGCGCGGCTGCGGTAGCCCTCGGCCCGCGCCCGCGCCACGTAGGGGTCGTTGAGCTGCCGCTCCAGCCAGCGCGTCGACGAGAGCTTGCGCCCGCGGGCGGTCTTCACCCGCACCCGCAGGTCGCGCCTGCCCCGCCCCGAACCCGTCCCGCTGCCCGGCTTGTCCGGGCCGCTCACTCGAGCCGCACGCCGTCGGCGAAGGCGCCGCGCGCGCTCATCATCGCGAAGAGCATGCCCTCGCGCAGGCCGCGGTCGGCGACGCGCATCGAGTTGGTCGGCCAGATCCGGAGCAGCGTCTGCAGGATCGCCGCGCCCGACATGATCAGCTCGGAGCGGTCGCGGCCGAGCCCGATGTCGCCGCGCCGGCCCTCCGGCCCCAGCCGCAGGAAGCGCGCGATCACCTCGTCGATGGCCCGCGAGGTCAGCCGCATCCCGTCCACCTTGCGCCGGTCGTAGCGCTTCAGCCCCAGATGCGCCGCGCCGACCGTCGTCACCGTCCCCGAGGTCCCGATCATCTGGAAGCCCTCGGCGTCCTCGGCCGACAGCGTCTCCAGGTACGGCTTGAAGCCGGCGATCTGCTCCTCGAAGAACCACGACATCAGCGCAAAACGGGCGCTGTCATCGGCGACGTCGGCGTAGCGCTCGTGCAGCGTGGCCACCCCGAGGGGCACCGAGATGAAATCGACGATCCGCGCCGCCCCGGGGCCGCCGGCGCCGCCGCTCATCTGCAGGTTGACGATGGCCCTGGCGCGGTGCTCCGGCTCGATGGCGCCGAGGTCGATCCAGACCAGCTCGGTCGAGCCGCCGCCGATGTCGAAGACCAGCACCTGCCGCGACGACGGCGCCACCAGCGGCGCACAGGAGATCACCGCGAGCCGCGCCTCTTCCTCGGGGCGGATCACCTCGAGCCTCAGCCCGGTCTCGCGCGCCGCCAGGGCCAGGAAATGGTTGCCGTTGCGGGCCCGGCGGCAGGCCTCGGTCGCCACCAGCCGGATGTTGCGCACGTGATACCGCTCGAGCTTCTCGGCGCAGATCTCCAGCGCCGCCAGAGTGCGGCCGATCGCGCCGCGCGACAGGTGCCCGGTCCGTTCCAGCCCGGAGCCCAGCCTGACCGATTTTGCGAAGGCATCGACGACGCGAAAGCGCCCTTGCTCCGGCGCGGCGATCAGCATCCGGCAGCTGTTGGTGCCCAGGTCGAGAGCCGCATACAGTTCCACGTCCGGCGACGCCGGGATGTGGCCGCGCCGTCGCGGCGCCAATGCGACACTATCCTGCGCAGACCCGGTCAAGTCGTGCGCCATATTGAACCAGTTCGGATCCTGCGGCGAAGCCCGCAGATTTGTATGAACGTTACATGACCGCCCGGTTCATGGCAAGAAATGCCTCCGCAGGCCCGCGGCGCGGCGAGATCCCTCCACCACGACCGCGAAGCGGGCTACATCTCATGGTTGATCCGATATGCAACCCGGGCTACGCTTCTTCCCGACCGAACGCCGGCTAACGGGCGCATGGTCGGGGGACGCAGATGGGACGGCTTGGTTGGCTGGCGGCCTGCAGCGCATTCCTTATCGCCGATGCTGGCCTTGCGCAGGTCGTCGTTCCGCCGATCGACCCGGAATCGGGTGATACCGCCGGCCCGGAAGCGCCGGTCCAGAGCGGGCCGGAACAGGGTGTCTTTTCGGTCGGCTATTTCCGGCTCGGGGTCGGCGCGACCGACGGCAGCGACATGGTCGCCTTCAAGCTCGACGGTGCGGAGAGCAAGTACCGCCTCGGCAACGAGAGCGATCTCTACGGCGAGGCCTCGCTCGGCTACCGGGCGCCGCTCGACAACGGGTCCACGGTTATTGCCGAGTTCATGGTCAACGGAGGGGGCAATTCGAACGCCCTGATCCATGACGTGCCCTTCGACGGCTTCAACGGGGTGGTGCAGGGCTATGTCGGGATCGAGCGGCTCGGCGACGGCGTGGCGCGCGACGCGTTCCTCTGGGCCGGGCGCCGCTACTACGGGCGGCGCGACGTCCACATCACCGATTTCTACTACGAGGACTTCTCGGGCGACGGCGCCGGAATCGAGAACCTGCGGTTCGGCGACACCGGCTTTTCGGCGGCGGCGTTCTACTACGACGACGACGACGTCGATTTCCAGTCGCGGACACTCGACGTGCGGTTCGAAGAACTGCCCATCGGCGGCGCGTGGCTCGGGGAGGTCGGGCTTGCCTACCTCGACGGCAGCGGGGATGCCGCCGGCACCGATGGCGGCTACTCGGTCCGCCTGCATGCCGACAACACGGCGCTTTCCTGGGGCGAATGGCGCAACGCGCTGATGTACGGCGAAGGCCTCGGCATCAACTTCAACTCGAAGGGCGCGAGCAATGCCGGCGGCGGCGACAGCCGCCTGCGGTTCGTGAGCCAGGCGCTGATCACCACCAGCGATACGTTCCAGACCCAGGCGACGGCAGTCTGGCAGCGGACCGACCTCGACGGGAAAGCCACCACCTGGCTCTCGGCCGGTCTCCGTCCGCAGTACAATATCACCGATGACTGGGGTGTGGCCGTCGAGTTCGGCCTCGACTACGTCGACCAGCAAGACCAGGGCAGCCGGTCGCTGGCCAAGCTGACGGTCGCGCCCTTCTACAGCTTCGGCAAGGTCGGCTTCTTCGCCCGCCCGCAGTTGCGGGCCTTCCTGACGCTGGCGAAATGGAGCGATCCGGGCGCGATCACCGAGCAGGCATCCCTCGGGAACGACACCAGCGGCACGACCGTAGGCATCCAGCTCGAGAACTGGTGGTGACGCGCGCGGCGCCGGAAAGAGCGCCGCGTGACCCCGAATTCATGAGCTGACAGGTTCGCGCACCCCGCGAACGGCCGGTTCAGGCGGCGCCGGTCCCGTCCACGGCGGCCGCCAGCGGTGCGGCCACGTAGCCGAGCGCCCGGCAGACGTCGAAGGTCAGATCGGGGTTGTTCAGCGTGTAGACGTGCAGGTGCTCCACCCCTTCGTCGATCAGCCCGTCGCACTGCTCGCAGGCCAGCGCCACCGACAGCGTGTAGGCCGCCTCGGGCGTGTCCGCCCGGGCGAAGGCCCTGTGCATCCACTCCGGCACCGCCGCCCGGCAGCGGGCCGCGAAGTTCGTCATCTTGGCGAAGTTCTCCACCGGCAGGATGCCCGGATGGATCGGCGCGGTGATCCCGGCCTTGGCGCAGGCGTCGCGGAAGCGCAGGAAATCCTCGTTCTCGAAGAAGAACTGCGTCAGCGCCTGGCTCGCCCCGGCGTCCAGCTTGCGCTTTAGGTTCTCGATATCCGCCTCGGCGCTCACCGCCTCGGGATGCACCTCCGGGTAGGCCCCGACCGCTATCTCGAAATCGCCCACCGTGCGCAGGCCCGCCACGAGCTCCGCCGCGCTGGCGAAGCCCTGCGGATGCGGCACGAAGCGGGTTTCGCCCTTGGGCGGGTCGCCGCGCAGCGCCACGATCCGCCGCACCCCCATCCGGGCATAGCCGCGCGCCACCTCCAGCGTCTCCTCGCGGCTGGCGCCGACGCAGGTCAGGTGCCCGGCGACGTTCAGCCGCGCCCGCCCGAGGATGGTCTGGATCGCGGCGTTGGTGCGGTCGCGCGTGGTGCCGCCGGCGCCGTAGGTCACCGACACGAAGCGCGGCGCCAGCGGCGCCAGCCGCTCGACGGAACGCCACAGCCTGAGGCTGGCTTCGGGCGAATGCGGGGGAAAGAATTCGAACGACAGGCTCGGGAGAGCCCCTTGGGTCGTAGCCATGTGCACCGGTCCATACCGACAATGAAGTTTGCGACCCCGACAATACCGCTGGAATTGGATTGGGGCAACGAATAACTGACTCGCTGGTTGACGCGCCATCCGCGTCGGTTCCAGCGAGGCGACGCATGCCCGAGGTCACCATCGTCTACTGGCGCGACATCCCCGCCCAGGTCATCGTCGGCAGCGGTCGCCGGGCGGCCAAGATGCCGATGCCCGAGCGCTTCGAGACCGCCATCGACCGCTGCGCCATGCGCGCCGGCGCCCGCGACAGCGACGCCTACCTCGCCGAGTGGCGCAAGGGCGAGCCCTACCTTGTCGAAGGCGAAGCGGCGGATGTCGCTTCCAGCGAAGCGGCGCGGCTCGAGGCGGAGTTAAGTCCCGAGGCGATCAAGGCCCTGATCGCCAACGACGGCTGGGCCACCCCGCGATCCTGAGCCCCGGAGCGACCCGCATGGCGAAAATCCTCGACTTCGTCCGCAGACAGCCTGCGCCCGCCGGCGGCGATGCCGGCCTGGCCGCGCTGCTGCAGGACTTCTCGATCGAGGTCATGCCCCGCACCGCCGCGAAGATCCCCGACTTTCGCGCCATCCTGCCCGCCGGCACCCGGGTCTATCTCGCCCATATCGACGGCACCGACTTCGCCGAGATGCTCGCCACCGCCCGCCGCCTGGCGGACGAAGGCTTCGCGGTGATGCCGCATGTGCCGGCGCGCGGGCTGGCCGGCGTTGCCGAGCTCGACGCCCGCCTCGCCGCCTACGCCGATGCCGGTATCGACCAGGCGCTGGTGATCGCCGGCGGCATCGCCACCCCCCGCGGCCCCTTCAGCGAGGCGCTGCAGATCCTGCGCACCGGCCGCTTCGACGCCCGCGGCTTCACCCGCCTGCACGTCGCCGGCCACCCGGAGGGCAACCGCGACATCGACCCGCACGGCGGCGACGCCACCTGCATGGCCGCGCTGAAGGCCAAGGACGCCTTCCGGCGCGAGACCGACGCCGAGATGGCCATCGCCACCCAGTTCTGCTTCGAGGCCGCCCCGGTGATCGCCTGGGCCGACCGCCTGCGCGGCGCCGGCATCACCCTGCCGGTGCATATCGGCGTCGCCGGCCCGGCGAAGCTGCAGACCCTGCTGAAATACGCCATGTCCTGCGGCGTCGGCCCCTCCTTGCGCGTGCTGCAGCGGCGGGCCGCCGACCTGACCCGGCTGATGCTGCCGTTCGAGCCGACCGAGTTCCTGGCCGAGCTCGCCGCGCACAAGGCCGCGCACCCCGACTGCGCGATCGAGCGCGTGCATTTCTTCCCGCTCGGCGGCATCCCGGCGACCACCGATTTCACCGGCGCGCTGGCGGCGGGACCGCGGCGAGCCCGGGCATGACCCGGGCGGCGCTGCTGTTCGATCTCGACGGCACCCTGGTCGACACCGACCTGCTGCACCACGCCGCCTATGCGACGATCCTGGCCGAGCGCGGCCGCGCGCTCAGCCTCGAGGAGTACCGCAGCGACATCATGGGCCAGCCGAACGCCGCGATCCTGGCGCGGTTCTTCCCCGGCGAGGACCCCGCGGTCGTCGAGCGCAAGGAGGCGATGTTCCGCGCCAGCCTCGCCGCCAGCGTCGCCCCGGTCGCCGGCGTCCACGCGGTGCTCGACTGGGCCGAGGCGACCGGCACCGGCTGCGCCGTGGTCACCAACGCGCCGCGGGCCAATGCCGAGGCGATGCTCACCGCCGCCGGCCTGGCCGCGCGGCTGCCGCTGCTCGTCATCGGCGACGAATGCGCGGCGCCCAAGCCCGACCCGGCCCCCTACCGTGCCGCCATGGCGGCGCTGGGGGCGACGCCGGCGCGGGCGGCCGCGTTCGAGGACAGCCGCTCGGGCCTGCGCTCGGCGCGCGGCGCCGGCGCCCACGTCTTCGGCATCACCACCGGCCTCGCCGCCGCGGCGGTGCTGCAGGCCGGCGCCCACGAGGCGATCGCCGACTTCACCGACCCGGCGCTCTGGCGCTGGCTCGACCGGGCGGGGGACCGGGTCGCGTGACCCGCACCGTCGTCGAATCGCGCCGGCGCACGGTCGTCATCGGCTTCGAGCAGCCGTTCTGCGTCATCGGCGAGCGGATCAATCCCACCGGTCGCAAGAAGCTCGCCGCCGAGCTCGAGGCCGGCGACTTCTCCACCGTCGAGCACGATGCCGTCGAGCAGGTCGCCTGCGGCGCCTCCATGCTCGATGTCAACGCCGGCGTCGTCTACAACTCCAACCCCAACCCCAACGAGACCGAGCCGCCGCTGATGCGGCGGATGATCGAGCTGGTCCAGGGACTTGTGGACGTTCCTTTGAGTATCGACTCGAGCGTGCCCGGCGCGCTCCAGGCCGGCCTCGAGGCCGCGCAGGGCCGCCCGCTGGTCAATTCCGTGACCGGCGAGGAAGAGCGCCTCGAGCTGGTGCTGCCGCTGGTGAAGAAGTACAACGTCCCCGTCGTCGCCATCTCCAACGACGACACCGGAATCTCCGAGGACCCCGACGTCCGCTTCGAGGTCGCCCGCCGCATCGTCAATCGCGCCGCCGACTTCGGCATCCCGGCGCATGACATCGTCGTCGACCCGCTGGTGATGCCGGTCGGCGCCATGGCCACCGCCGGGCTGCAGGTCTTCGCGCTGGTCCGGCGGCTCCGCGCCGAGCTCGGCGTCAACACCACCTGCGGCGCCTCGAACATCTCCTTCGGCCTGCCGAACCGCCACGGCATCAACGCCGCCTTCCTGCCGATGGCGATCGCCTCGGGCATGACCAGCGCCATCATGAACCCGGTCAGCCCCCAGGAGATGGCCGCGATCCGCGCCGCCAACTTCCTCGCCAACAACGACCCGCACGGCGCCGCCTGGATCCGCGCCAACAAGGCCCCGCTCGCGGAAGGCGAAGTCGAAGCCGGCGCCCGCGGCCGCCGCGAAGGCCGCGGCCGCCGCCGCGGGTGAGCTCCCCCCTCCCCCGCCGCGCCATCCCCGGCGCTCTCCGAGGCCTCCACGCCGGCTTTCATACAGGTTTGCTAACCTGGAGAGCAGTCGTTTTCCGCCAACAGGCGGAAAACAAGCAAAGAAACCGTGCGCGCATCGCGCGCCCTGCATGGCCGCAACTGCGGCCTCCGCCGCGCGCCGACAATGCGCCGTTCCCCATTGCCGTGCCCGCATGACCGATCCCCTGGTCATCTTCACCCCCTCCGGCAAGCGCGGCCGCTTCCCCGCCGGCACCCCCGTGCTCACCGCCGCGCGCCAGCTCGGCGTCGATCTCGACTCGGTCTGCGGCGGCCGCGGCATCTGCTCGAAATGCCAGGTGAGCCCGGCGTTCGGCGAGTTCCCCAAGCACGGCCTCACCGCCCATCCCGACGCCCTCTCGCCCTGGAACGCCGTCGAGGCGCGCTACGACCGGGTCCGCGGGCTCGCCCCCGGCCGCCGACTCGGCTGCCAGGCGCAGCTGATGGGCGACGTCGTCATCGACGTGCCGCCGGAATCGCAGGTGCACAAGCAGGTGGTGCGCAAGCGCGCCGAGGCCCGCGCCATCGTCATGGACCCCGCCACCCGGCTCTACTACGTCGAGGTCGCCGAGCCCGACATGCACGAGCCCTCGGGCGACCTGCAGCGCCTCGAGCGGGCGCTGGCGGAGCAATGGGGCCTCTCGGGTGTCAACGGCGACCTGCGCACCCTGCAGATGCTGCAGCCGGCGCTGCGCAAGGGCGACTGGAAGGTCACCTGCGCCGTCCACTTCGACGCCCCCGAGCCGCGGATCCTGCAGGTCTGGCCCGGCTTCTACGACGGCGCGATCTACGGCCTGGCCATCGACGTCGGCTCGACCACGATCGCCGGCCACCTCTGCGATCTCGCCACCGGCGAGGTCCTCGCTTCCACCGGGCTGATGAACCCGCAGATCCGCTTCGGCGAGGACCTGATGAGCCGGGTCAGCTACGCGATGCTGAACCCCGGCGGCGCCCGGGAGATGACCCGCGCCGTCCGCGATGCGCTGAACGCGCTGGCCCAGCAGGCCGCCGCCGAGGCCGGCATCGACCCCGGGCTGATCTTCGAGGCGGTGATCGTCGGCAACCCGATCATGCACCACCTGGTGCTCGGCCTCGACCCGACCGAGCTCGGCCAGGCCCCGTTCGCGCTGGCCACCGCCGACGCGCTGCACCTCTGGGCCGAGGAGATCGAGCTGCGGCTGCACCCCGACGCCCGCATCTACATCCTGCCCTGCATCGCCGGCCACGTCGGCGCCGACGCCGCCGCGGTCGCGCTCTCCGAGGCCCCCAACCGCTCCGACGAGCTGATGCTGGTGGTCGACGTCGGCACCAACGCCGAGATCCTGCTCGGCAACCGCGAGCGGGTGCTGGCCTGCTCCTCGCCCACCGGCCCGGCCTTCGAGGGCGCGCAGATCTCCTCCGGCCAGCGCGCCGCTCCCGGCGCGATCGAGCGCGTGGAGATCGACCCGGTGACCAAGCAGCCCCGCTTCCGCGTCATCGGCTCCCCCCTCTGGTCCGACGAGCCCGGCTTCGCCGGCACCGCGGTCACCGGCATCTGCGGCTCCGGCATCATCGAGGCGATCGCCGAGATGCGCGTCGCCGGCCTGGTCGACGCCTCCGGCCTGATCGGCTCGGCCGAGCAGACCGGCAGCGACCGCTGCGTCCCGGAGGGCCGCACCCACGCTTACCGGCTGCACGGCGACATCCTGGTCACCCAGGGCGACGTCCGCGCGATCCAGCTCGCGAAGTCGGCCCTCTACGCCGGCGCCCGGCTGCTGATGGACGAGCTCGGCGTCGACGCCGTCGACCGCATCGTGCTGGCCGGCGCCTTCGGCGCCCACATCTCGCCCAGGCACGCGATGATCCTCGGCATGATCCCCGATTGCGACCTCGCCCGCGTCAGCTCAGCCGGGAACGCCGCCGGCACCGGCGCCCGGATCGCGCTCCTCAACGTCGCCGCCCGCCGCGAGGTCGAGACCCTGGTGACCCGCATCCACAAGGTCGAGACCGCGATCGAGCCGCGCTTCCAGGAGCATTTCGTCGCCGCGAACGCGATCCCGCACGCGACCGCCCCCTTCCCCAACCTGTCGCGGGTGGTGACCCTGCCGCGGCCGACCTTCAACGCCGGCGAGGGCGGACGCCGGCGGCGGCGCGGCTGAGGCCGGCAGGCGCAGACGACGGCGTGCGATCCTCACGCGACGGCGCGGCTGGCCGTTCGCAGCCGGCGGGCCACCTCGCGGGCGACGATGCGCGCATCGGTGCTGACGCCGTGAATCATGATCGATGAGGCTGCGCGCTGGAAGTGCATGCCCACGACATGGAGCCCCGCCTGACCGGCGAGCGTTCCCCGCCGCTGGCGGGGCCGCCCGTCGGCACCGAGGACCGGCAGCTCGACCCAGCCCAGGCCCGGTGTGTATCCGGTGCACCATATCACGGTATCGGCGGCCACGGTCGAGCCGTCCTCGAACTCGGGGCTTGCGTTCCTGACGCCGGACATCCTCGGCAGCAGCCGCACGCCGGCCGCATCGAGATCCGCGCGCCGCACCCGGATCAGCGGGTGGCTGTGCGCGATCATCGCCTTCTGCACCTTGCGGCCCATCGGGGTGGCCGTCGACAGAACGCGGTGGAACACCACCCGAAACAGCACCCGCATGAATACCTGCGTGGCGAACCGGCTGTCGTAGCGGACCGGCAGCTCGCCGGGGCTGTTGCCCGACAGCAGCACCTCGTGGGTGCCGGCCAGGTCGCGGGCGATCTCGGCGCCGGAGTTGCCGGCGCCGACGACCAGGACCCGGCCGGGAGGGATCCCCGCCGGGTTCTGGTAGTCGCGGGCGTCCATCTGCACGATCGACGGCGCGAGGCGCTCGCCGAAGGGCGGCCGCTTCGGCGCCTGCGTGCTGGCCGCGGCGATCACCACCTGTCGGGCCAGGATCTCGCCGTCTCCGAGATCGAGCAGGTAGCGGTCCGCTTCGGCCCGGAGCCGGCGGACCCGGGCACCGGTGCGCACCGGCAGAGCGAAGCGGGCCGCATAGGCCTCCAGGTAGTCGGCCATCTCGTCCTTGGTGGGAAAGTGGTCGCCGGGCGCCGGAAACCGCATCCCCTCGAGCGCGGTGAACCGGGCCGGCGTGAACAGCCGCAGCGAATCCCAGCGGCGGCGCCAGTTGTCGCCGATCCTCGGGGCCGCTTCGAGCACGACGTGGGCGATGCCGCGGCGCGCGAGCTGATAGCTGGTCGCCAGCCCCGCCTGGCCGCCGCCGATCACCGCGACATCGACCGATTCGCGCCGGCGCGGGGCGGCGGCGCGCAGCCGATCCTCTTCGTGGCGGCGGAACACGATTCCCGGCTCCGTCGCAAAACCTTCGGTCATCAGGTCGTGTGCCATGTCTTCCTCCGTCATCGCTGCACGATGGATGACGGAACGATGGGCCCGCGCGGCCGGCGGCGCATCGGCAGGACCCCTCAGCCCCGCGGGCGGCGCAACTGGGTAGTTTCCCCCAGGTCGAGGAGGCCGTGGCGCAGCGCGTGGGCGGTCGCGGCCGCGCGGGAGGAGACCCCGAACTTGTCGAAAATGTTCGACACGTGGCGATCCACCGTCTTCTCGCTCAGCCCCAGGCGCTCGGCGATCGCGCGGTTCGTCTCGCCCTCGGCGACCCAGCGCATCACCTCGCGCTCCCGCGGCGTCAGAGCATCGGCGGGGCGCTTTCCGAGCTCCGCATCCGCCTCGGCAACGTCGCGCGCGGCGCCGAGTTCGACGAAACAGGCGCGCGCCGCCTCCCGCTCCATCCGCGCGCCCTCGGCATCGCCGAGCGCGGCGCAGGCGGCGCCGATCCGCATCCGGATCCGGGCGGCGATGTACGGGGCGCCGAAGGCCTGCCAGGTCGTGAAGGCACGGCGGAATGCCGGGATCGCCTCGGCCGCCCGGCGCTCCGCAAGCGCCACGCATCCCGCAGCCTGGTCCGCCATCGCCCGCAGCAGCTCGGTCCCGTACCGCGCGGCGATCGTTTCGAGCTCAGCCGCCGCGCGCGCCGCATCCGGCTCCGCCCCGCAGCTCAGCGCCACCTCGACCGCCGCCGGCAGCAGCCGTGCCCGCACCAGATCGTCAGGGGCCGACTCCACCGCCCTGCGCAAGGATCGCAGCGCCTGGTCGGAATGTCCCTGCGCCGCGCGCAACAGCGCCAGGCCGGGCTGCGGGTCCAGCCCGAGCCGGCTGGCGTCGGTGTAGAGCCGCTCGGCTTCGGCGAGGCGGCCCTGCAGCCGCGCCACCTCGGCCAGCTGATAGGCCGAACCCGCCTTCACCATGGGATCGGGACCGTCGCCGGCCGCAGCGGCGGCGCTGCGGGCCTCCGCGACGGCCTCGTCCCATGAACCCGACAATTCGAGGATTTCCGCGCGGTGGAGCCGACAAACGCCGTGGAACTCCACCAGCTGGGGCTGGGCATCGCACCAGCGCGTCAGCGCCTCCGTCCATTCCCGTGACCGCCCGTGCGCGTAGACCTGGCGGCAGACCGCGATCACCTGGCAATAGACCACGCCGGTGAGCACCGGCGACGGCAGCCCGGCGCTGACCGCCAGCATGGTTTCGTCCAGCGCCGCCAGGCCTTCCTCGACCCGGCCGTCCCTGATCAGCACCTGCCCGAGCAGGCAGCGCGCGAAGGCCACGCAGTCGCCGTCGTCGCAACGCAGGCCGATCGCGATCGACCGCCGGGCGGCGTCTTCCGCCGCCGCGAGCTCGCCCATCGCCATCAGCCGGCGCACCTCGCCGAAGAGCAGCAGCCCCTTGGCGGAAATCTCGGTGTCCGCCGCGTCGACCAGTTCGCCGGCGCGCTGCATCCAGGCCGCCGATCGTCCGGTCTCGCCGAGGATGCCCAGCCGCAGTCCGAGAAAGAACGCCGCCCGTGCGCCACGGTCGATGCGGCCCAGCTCCAGCGCGCGAGCGTAAATCCGCTCGGTGACCTCGAGGAACTTGTCGTCCTCTGCCAGCATCCCGGCGCAGGCCGCCATGCGTTCAAGCCGATCGACGCCGAGAGTCCGGCCGTCCTCGGTCGACTTGTAGAGCGCCAGGGCATCCCGCCAGTCGCGGCGGCGGTAAGCCGCGTCAGCCAGGTCGAGCACGGTTGGCGGCGACGTGGACATCTCGCCGCTAACTTAGCGCCGCATCACCCTCGTGCCCAGCGAGGAGACCCGAAGCGGGCGTCGCGCCCCGATAGCCTGGCGGATTTCAGGGCCGGACGGCTGACTGCGCGGCGATGATGCGGTCCATGAGGTCGTCTTCCCCGGCTGCCGCGGGCGGTGCCGGCGCTTTCAGGCGCTCCCGGGCGTGCATGACGGAGTCGTGCAGGATCTCTTCGAGGTTCTCCGACGCATCGAACCGACCCACCACGCCCTTGACCTTGGAGTTGTCGAACAGGACCGACCAGGTCTTGTCGCCCATCAGCGAGCCTTCCCACTCCCGGTTGAAGGCGACGAGGGCCGTGGTCGGGACGTGGGCGTGAATTGCCTCGACGCCCAGGCCGTGCGCGATGGCCTCGTGAATCTGGTTCCAGGTGAAGCCGCGATCGGTGGTGATGTGGAAGTCCTCGTCGATCGCCTTGGAGTTGCCCAGCAGCCGCACGAAGGCCCGGGCGACATCGACCGACCGGGTCAGCGTCCAGAGCGAGGAGCCGTCTCCGGCGGCAATCACCGGCTTGCCCTTCAGCATCCGGCGCAGCGCATTGTCCGGATCGCCGACCTGGATCGGCATGCCGGTGCGAACGGTGTGGCTGGGGCGCACGATGGTGTAGGCGAGCCTGCTCTGGTCACGGAGCAACGTCTCGCACCGGGTCTTGCGGCGGCTGTATTCCCAGAAAGGGTTGGACTGCGGCGTCCGCTCGGTCAGCAGATAGTGCCGCACCGGCTTCTCGTAGACCGAGGCCGACGAGATGAAGACGTACTGGCCGGTCCTGCCGGTGAAGGTCGCGATGTCCCGCTCCATCTCGGCGGGGGCGTAGAGCCGGAACTGCGCCACCACGTCGAAGCTGCGGTTGCCGAGGGCGCCGTAGGTCTCGGCACTCATATCGCCGACGAGCGTCTCGACGCCGTCGGGGAGGGGCACCGTGGTCCTGCCGCGGTTGAGGACCGTGACCTTGTGGCCCGCGGCGATCGAGGCCTCGACGCAAGGCAGCGAGATCTGCCCGGTTCCGCCGATATAGAGAACGCGAAGGCTCATTTTCGGTCTCCGATCCACCGATCAAGCGGCCGACAAACAGCCCGGGCTGACAGGACGTTGGGCTGAAGACGTGGAGCGGGTGAAGGGAATCGAACCCTCGTCACTTGCTTGGGAAGCAAAAGCTCTACCATTGAGCTACACCCGCGACGCTTCCGTGCATATGCTGGCACCCCGAGCCGGTCAAGGGCCGGACCAAGCAGAGGGGCCGCCATGAGCATCGCCGCAACCGCCACCCGCACGCGCCCCGATCCCGCGCCGGCGATCGCCGCGGCGCGGGCGCTGATCGGCGACCGGCTGTCGACCGCGGCGGCGGTGCGGGAACAACACGGCAAGGACGTGACCTTCCACGAAGGCCACCCGCCCGACGCCGTGGCCTTCGCCGCCAGCACCGCCGAGGTGGCCGAGCTGGTGCGGATCTGCGCCCGCCACGGCACGCCGGTCATCGCCTTCGGCACCGGCACCTCGCTCGAGGGCCACATCGCCGCGCTCGAGGGCGGCATCTCGATCGACCTCTCGGGGCTCGACCGGGTGCTCGAGGTCAACGCCGCCGATCTCGACTGCCGGGTCGAGGCCGGCGTGACGCGCAAGGCGCTGAACGCCCATCTGCGCGACACCGGCCTGTTCTTCCCGATCGACCCCGGCGCCGACGCCTCGCTGGGCGGCATGGCGGCGACGCGCGCCAGCGGCACCAACGCCGTGCGCTACGGCACCATGCGCGAGAACGTGCTGGGCCTGACCGTGGTCACCGCCGACGGCCAGGTGCTGAGGACCGGCGGCCGGGCGCGCAAGTCGGCCGCCGGCTACGACCTGACCCGGCTCTTCGTCGGCTCGGAGGGCACGCTCGGCATCATCACCGAGCTGCAGCTCCGGCTGCAGGGCATCCCGGAGGCGATCTCGGCGGCGGTCTGCTCGTTCGCCGACCTCGCCGGCGCGGTCGACACCGTGATCGCGGTCGATCCAGGCGGGCATTCCGGTGGCGCGGATCGAGCTGCTCGACGAGCTGCAGATGCGCGCCTGCAACCGCTACTCCAAGCTCGACTTCCCCGAGGCGCCGACGCTCTTCTTCGAGTTCCACGGCACGCCCGCCGGGGTCGAGGAACAGGCGCGCCTCGCCGGCGAGCTGGCCGAGGGCTTCGGCGGCGCCGCCTTCCGCTGGGCGACGCTGGCCGAGGAGCGCAACCGGCTCTGGGCGGCCCGCCACGACGCCTACTGGGCCGCCAAGGCGCTCCGGCCCGGCGCCGAGGGCCGGGCGACCGACGTCTGCGTGCCGATCTCGCGGCTGGCCGACTGCATCCTGGCCAGCAAGGCGGACGCCGAGGCCGCCGGCCTCCTGACGCCGATCGTCGGCCATGTCGGCGACGGCAATTTCCACATGACCTTCCTGCTCGACCCGAACGACCCCGACGAGCTCGCCCGCGCCGACGCCGTCGCCGCCCGGATGGTCGAGCGGGCGCTGGCGATGGGCGGCACCTGCACCGGCGAGCACGGCATCGGCTCGGGCAAGATCGCCTACCTCGAGCAGGAGCACGGCGCCGCGCTCGGGCTGATGCGCACGCTGAAGCGCGCCCTCGACCCGGGGAACATCCTCAACCCGGGAAAGATCGTCCGCCTCGACCCGGAGCCGTGATGCCGGATCCGGTCCTCGACCTCGCGACCGTGGTCTACCGGCGCGAACTCGACCTGCTGCGGCTCCAGGCCCGTTCCATCGATCTGTTCCTGGCGCCGGAGGGCATCGGTCGCATCCTGGTCGTCGTCAACGACATCGACGAAGACGCCTGCGCCGCCGGCGTCGAGGCGCTCCGGTCCGACTACGGCCGCTTCGCCGACCGCCTCGAGGTGCTGCGCCCGGACGCGCTCCTGGCGCGGCGCCCGGCCGCGAACGGCCCGCGCGGTCCGCGGCAGCGCTTCCGGCTCTGGCTCACCCGGAACCGACGCCGCTATCCGGCGGGCGTCAAGAGCGGCTGGCGCGGCAACCGCGGCTGGTCGGTGCAGCAGGCGCTGAAGCTCGCGGTCGCCCGCGACGGCGACAGTCCGTTCCTGCTGGTGCTCGACGCCAAGAACCACTTCGTCGCCCCGGTGGGTCTCGGCGACTTCGTCAGCCCCCGCGGCCGCGCGCGCTCCCGCCTCGACCTCCCGAGCGAGAGGCACCGGACCTGGATCGCCGGCTCGTTCCGGTTGCTCGGCGTCGCCCCTCCCGTCCTGTCCGACCCGGCGCCGCCAACTGTCACGCCGTTCTGCGTCCCCCGCGCGACGCTCCTCGGCTGCCTCGACGTGCTCGAGCGCCGCGTCGGCCCGGCGGAAGCCTTCTTTGCCCGCGCCCGCGGCGACACCTCGGAATTCGCGCTGATCCACGCCTACGTGGCCGGTCACTGCGGCGGCTGGCAGGCGGTCTTCGATCCCGGCCTGGCTCCGGCAGCCAGCATTCACCGCAAAAGCGACGCGGACGACCTCGAACGGGTGTTGGCGTTGGTCGAGGGCGGCGCCGCCAGCACCCTCTCGGTGCACGACAGCCGCCGCGCGAGCCTCGCGCCGGAGTTTCGTCGCCGCCTGGAGGCGATCTGGCGCGATCGCGGGCTGCCGTCGCTCTGGCAGGCGTTGCCGGCGGAGCCTTCCGCCGCCGCCCCTGGCCGGAGCTAGCGGCCCCAGCGCAGCGCCACCGGGTCGACCTCCCGCGCCAGCTCCAGCAGCTGGGCGCGGGTCTCCGGATGCAGCGGCCGCGTGGGATGGCGGACATGCTCGGAGCGGATCACGCCGCCTTCGCGCATCACCACCTTGCACGACCGCCAGCCGCACTGGCGGTTCTCGAAATTGATCAGCGGCAGCAGCCGGGCGTAGGTCGCCGCCGCCTCCGGACGGCGGCCTTCCAGATAGGCGACGACCGCGGGGCGGATCAGGTCGGGCAACGTGGCCGAGGTCATGGTGCCGGTGGCGCCGGCGTCGAGGTCCGCCATCAGCGTGATCGCCTCCTCGCCGTCGAACGGGCCCTCGATGGCATCGCCGCCGGCCGCGATCAGCGCCCTGAGCTTCGCCGCCGCCTGCGGGGTCTCGATCTTGAAAAGCTTTACCTCGGCGATCTCGCGCGCCATCCGCACCAGGAACGGCACCGGCAGGGTGACGCCGGACAGCGGTGCGTCCTGGACCATGATCGGGATGCCGCCGGCGGCGCCGGCCCGGGCGAAATGCTCGAACACCGCCTCGTCGTCGGCGCGGAGGCCGGTGCCGTGATAGGGCGGCATCATCATCACCATCGCCGCGCCCATCGCCGCCGCCTCACGCGCCCGGGCCTCGACGACCTGGGTGGCGAAATGCGAGATCGTCACGACGACCGGCTTGCGCCCGGCGGTATGTTCGAGGCAGAGCCGGGTAAGCGTCGCCCGCTCGGCGTCGCTCAGCAGGAACTGCTCGGAGAAATTGGCAAGGATGCAGATGCCGTCGACGCCCTGATCGATCATGCAGTCGATCACCCGCTTCATGCCATCGAGGTCGAGCGCCCCGTCCTCGGCGAAGGGGGTCGGGGCAACCGGCCAGATCCCGGAATAGGCTCGCGCCGTCATCGCCGCATCGTCCGGTCCGCCATCGCCGCCTCCGTCAGTCTCCCCGCCGCTCAATCCCGGAACGGCTCGGTGGTCTCGCGCCGACCTAGCAGGAAGGCATCGGCCACGATCCGGAGCGGGCTCGCGTCGACGTCGCTCTCCCGCGCCCGCAGCAGCGCGGCGAAACGCCGGTAGATCTCGGGATATTCCCGCTCCGGCGCGCGCACGACCTCGGCGCCGTCGATCCGCATTGCCGCGCCACCTTCACTCAGCTTCAGCCGCCCGCCATCGGTCTCGACGACGATGTCCCAGCTCTCCGCGCCCTGTTGCCGCCAGTCGAACTCCACCGCCACCGGGTAGCCGGCCGCCCCGGTCATCGCCAGCTCGGCGGCGATCGGGGTCTCGCAGTTCTCCGGCACCACCAGCGTCGCCCGGGTGAGCCGAAACGGCCCCGGCAGGATCTCGGTCAGGATCGACAACGCGTTGATCCCGGTATCGAAGACGCCGAACCCGCCGGGCTGCCAGATCCAGTCCTGCCCCGGATGCCAGCGGCGCACGTCCTCCTTCCAGACGATGCGCGCGGAGCGGACGTCGCGTCCCGCCAGCCACTCCCGGGCCGGTGCGACCGCCGGTGCGAAGCGCAGGTGCCAGGTCGCGAACAGGCAGGCGCCGCTGGCCCGGGCCGCGTCCAGCATCTGCTCGACCTCGCCGAGCGTGGCGGCCGGCGGCTTCTCGAGCAGCACGTCGCGCCCGGCCGCCAGCGCCTTCAGCGCCATGACGGTGCGCACCTTCGGCGGCACGCAGAGCGCAACCGCGGCGGGCGGGCCTTCGGCCAGGAAACGGTCGAGATCGGTGAAATTCGGCACGCCGTCGACAGTCTCGTGCCGCGAGACCGCGGCAACCAGGCGGAAGTCGCCGTCGGCCGCGATCGCCGGCAGGTGCTGGGCCCGGGCGATCTTGCCGATGCCGACCAGCGCCAGCGCGAAAGGCTCCGCCACCGTCAACGCCCGATCCCGTTTGCCATGCGTTTCCGTCCCCCGCCTCCCCGGCCCGCGGCGTTCTTAGCATCCTGCGGAGGCGCTGGAAATGCCGTCGGGAAATCCGCCGATTTGACGCCTCCGCAGCGCGATCCACCTGTCTGGAACGGTGTCTGGGGAGGACGGGATCATGCGCGGTGTGCTGATGGCGGCGGTTCTGCTGGCGTGGGCCGCGGTTGCCCGGGCGGAGGACGCGGCGGCCGCGATCCGGACGGTGATCTCGGACCAGATCGCCGCGTTCCAGGCCGACGACTTCGCCACCGCCTTCACCTTCGCCTCGCCGGGAATCCAGCGGATGTTCGGCACCCCCGACGTCTTCGGGCAGATGGTGCGCCAGGGCTACCCGATGGTCTGGCATCCGGGCAGCGTGCGCTTCGCCGACCTGGTCGAGCGGGACGGCCGGACCATCCAGCGGGTGCTTGTGACCGACGGCGCCGGAGCGCTGCATCTCCTGGAATACGAGATGGTGCCCGACGCCGACGGCTGGCGCATCGACGGGGTGCGGCTGCTCGAAGACGGCGGCACGGGGGCCTGAACCCGCCCCATTGCGGCAATGGTTAACCCGCCATTAACCGCCCGGTGCTAGCGAAACAGCTCGGCGCCCATCGTGGCGCCAGGTTGCAGAACGGTGCCCGCGAACCCGATCCGGAAGGCGCGAGGCGGCACCCACGATGGGGTAGCGATGAACTTCCACGTCCCGCCCGAGCTCGACCTGATGCCGCCCGCTTTCGCCGAGGGCCTCGACGACTGGTCCGGGGGCGAGGGCACGCCGGATGGCCCGACCTACGACGCGGCGGAGAACGCCCGGCTGGCGCGCAACGACCCCGATTTCGGCAGCTGTATCGAGCTGCGCAAGGTCGCCCCGGTGCAGCGGCTGCGCTACATGGGCGAGGTTCCGCTGCGGGCCGGCGGCTACTTCGAGGTGTCGGCCCGGCTCAAGGTGCTGCGCGGCCCGCTGCCGCTGGCGCGGATCGCCGCCTGGCCGGGGGGCGCCCGGGGACGCAGGGTGCCGGGGCTGGCGGCGGCGGGTCCGCTGGCGGAGCCGACCGGCCACGGCGCGGTGCTCGCGCTCTCGGCGGTGATCGGCTTCGAGGCGGGCGCCGGGGTGGACTTGGTCTGGGATCCGCGCGCCCTCTACGCCCATGTCGGCCTCGATCTGCTCGGGCCGGAAGGCGGGGTGGTCCGGGTCGAGGCCGTCGCGGTGCGCGACGTGACCCGGCGCTTCGTGCCGCTGGGCCGGGTGCTGCCGGGCTTCGAGGACCTCTGAGCCGGCCTCGGCGTCCTTTGCAAGCCGCCGCGACCTGATAGACTGGTACCGAGGGAGGTACCGATGCCCAGCATAACGCGAGATGCCAGCCTGCAGACGGTGATCACCACCTTCGAGGTGATGCCGGGGGTCTGCCAGGATCTGCACGACCTGTTGCGCGAGGCCTACGAGGCCTTCATCTCGCGGCAGCCCGGCTTCCTCGGCGGAGCGCTGCACGTGAACGACGCCCAGACCCGGATCGCCAGCTATTCGCAGTGGCGGCAGCGCGAGGACTTCCTGGCCATGCTGCGCTCGGAGGAGATGCGGCGGCGAAATCGCGAGATCTCGGCGCTCTGCAAGAGCTTCGAGCCGGTGATGTACGAGGTGGCCGAGACCTTCGGCTGAAGCGCCGACGCCCGCCGCCGGTCCGCGGCGGGGTCGTATCGCGGTCCGCCCGCAGATCGGCTCAGTTCCGGTTCGGCGAGCAGAGCTGGTTCCAGTTCGCCAGGTCGTCCGGGTTCGAGGGAACCTTCTCGCAGAAGGCCTCCCCCTCGCTGCCCGCGGTGCCGCCGGAAGGCGCAGGGGCCGTGCCGGTCGGGCCGGCACAGCCCAAGAGCAGGAGCGCACTCGCGGCGATCAGTCCGTAGGTCGTCTTCATGGCTGTCCCCTTCGGTTGCCGAGCCGCGGCAGCGGCTCTCGGTGGTTCGCGGTCCGATCCGCTTGCTTCCGCGCCACGCTACAGGCGGAAAACGCCGGGCTCCAAGCAATTCTTTGCCGACCTCCGGGCATTCCCCCGGCAGGTCGGGATCAGTTGCCCTTCATCGTCCATTTGCCTTGCCACTTGACGACGGCGCGGCCATCCGGCGCGCCGCCGATGACCTCGGTGGTGCCGCCGCCGTCGACGCCGTCGAACTTGCCGGTGCCGCCGAGGAAGCCCCAGCGCCGGTCGGCGCCGTCGTTGCGGTACCACATGAAATAGACGTCGCCGTCCTTGTCGATGCCGTCGCAGAAGCCGGCGCCGTTCCCGGTGTCGCCGTCCGGGCCGAGGATGAAGCCGCCCAGGCAGTCGTGCTCGGTCAGGTTCAGCGGATTGCTCGGATCGTCGGCGAGGATGATCGCCTTGAGGCTGATCCTGGCCGAGCGACTGGCCTCCGGCGATCGGCCGGTCGTCGATGTGGCGGAAGATATAGGTGACGGTGCCGCTGCCGCTGACCTCGGCCGCGGCGGCTGCAACCGGAATGGAAAAAGCGCTTGCGGCCGCGAGCGCAAGGGCGGTCCTGCGAAATACGAACATGGCTGTCCCCCTCGGTTGTTCGCCAGTGCGGCCGCGACGGCGCGGCCGAGACGATGATTGTGAACCTCGGCGAGGCGGCTGTCATCCAGACTGGCGTTTGAGGACTCGCGGACCGAAGCAACGCGCCGTCAAATCCGAAATGCTTGAAGCCAGGCTGAGACGCCGTCAGCGCATTTTCTTTTGGCTTTTCCCTCGGTAGCTCCGGGTCCCTCCGCGCCCGGCCTTCGACCGCGGCCGGACGGCGGCGTCGACTTCGGCCTCGATCGCCGCCTGCCGCGCCAGGGGGTCGTCGGCGACGGCGAGTTCCACCGCTTCGAGGCGCTTGATCTCGTCGCGGATCCGGGCGGCTTCCTCGAACTCGAGGTTCTCGGCGGCCTTGAGCATCGCCTTGCGCAGGCCGTCGAGGTGGGCGGCGAGGTTGGCGCCGATCAGCGGCTTGTCGATGCGGGCGGTGATGCGGGACTGGTCGGTGTCGGCCTGGAACAGGCCGTCGAGCACGTCGGCGACGTTCTTGCGGATGGTTGCCGGGGTGATGCCGTTCGCGAGGTTGTAGGCGGTCTGCTTCTCGCGGCGGCGGCTGGTCTCGGCGATGGCGCGCTCCATCGAGCCGGTGACGTGGTCGGCGTACATGATGACGCGGCCGTCGACGTTGCGGGCGGCGCGGCCGATGGTCTGCACCAGCGAGGTCTCGGAGCGCAGAAACCCCTCCTTGTCGGCGTCGAGGATGGCGACCAGCGCGCATTCCGGGATGTCGAGGCCCTCGCGCAGCAGGTTGATGCCGACCAGCACGTCGAAGGCGCCGAGGCGCAGGTCGCGCAGGATCTCGATGCGCTCCAGCGTGTCGATGTCGGAGTGCATGTAGCGCACCCGGATGCCCTGCTCGTGCAGGTACTCGGTCAGGTCCTCGGCCATGCGCTTGGTCAGCGTGGTCACCAGCACCCGGTTGCCGGCGGCGGCGACGCGGCGGATCTCGTCGAGCAGGTCGTCGACCTGCATCGAGACCGGGCGGATCTCCACCGGCGGGTCGACCAGGCCGGTGGGGCGGATCACCTGCTCGACGAAGACGCCGCCGGTCTGGTTCAGCTCCCAGGCCGCGGGGGTGGCCGAGACGAACACCGACTGCGGCCGCATCGCGTCCCACTCCTCGAACTTCAGCGGCCGGTTGTCCATGCACGAGGGCAGCCGGAAGCCGTGCTCGGCTAGGGTGAACTTGCGCCGGTAGTCGCCGCGGTACATGCCGCCGATCTGCGGCACCGAGACGTGCGATTCGTCGGCGAAGACGATGGCGTTGTCGGGGATGTACTCGAACAGCGTCGGCGGCGGCTCGCCGGGCTTGCGGCCCGTGAGGTAGCGCGAATAGTTCTCGATGCCGGCGCAGGAACCGGTCGCCTCCATCATCTCCAGATCGAAGCCGGTGCGCTGTTCCAGCCGCTGCGCCTCGAGCAGCTTGCCCTCGGCGACGAGCTGGTCGAGCCGGGTGCGCAGCTCGACCCGGATGTTCTTCACCGCCTGCTGCAGCGTCGGGCGCGGCGTCACGTAATGCGAGTTGGCGTAGACCCGGACGCGCGGCAGGGTGTCGGTGCGCGCCCCGGTGAGCGGGTCGAACTCGTGGATCGATTCGAGCTCCTCGCCGAAGAACGACAGCCGCCAGGCCCGGTCCTCGAGGTGCGCCGGCCAGAGCTCCAGCGAATCGCCCCGGACCCGGAAGGCGCCGCGCTGGAACCCCTGGTCGTTGCGCCGGTACTGCTGCTCGACCAGATGCGCGATCACCCGGCGCTGGTCGTAGGCGTGGCCGCTGACCAGGTCCTGGGTCATCGCGCCATAGGTCTCGACCGAGCCGATGCCGTAGATGCAGGAAACCGAGGCGACGATGATGACGTCGTCGCGCTCCAGCAGCGCCCGGGTGGCCGAATGGCGCATCCGGTCGATCTGCTCGTTGATCTGGCTTTCCTTCTCGATGTAGGTATCGGTGCGCGCGACGTAGGCCTCGGGCTGGTAGTAATCGTAATACGATACGAAGTACTCCACGGCGTTCTCGGGAAAGAAGGCCTTGAATTCGCCGTATAGTTGCGCGGCCAGGGTCTTGTTCGGGGCGAGGACGATCGCCGGGCGCTGGGTGGCCTCGATGATCTTGGCCACGGTGAAGGTCTTGCCGGTGCCCGTGGCGCCGAGCAGCACCTGGTTTCGCTCGCCGGCGGCGACGCCCTCGACCAGCTCGGCGATGGCGGTGGGCTGGTCGCCGGCCGGCTGGAAATCGGAGCGCAGCACGAAGCGCTGGCCGCCTTCGAGCTTGAGGCGGGGCGCGGGATCGGCGGCGAGGGCGGGTTGCGGGGCGGTCATCCGGAGGCTCGGTGGCTGGGGCGGGAATCAGGTAGCGATCCTGGCGCGGTTCGCAAGGTTAAGTCGAGATGAACACGATCGGCGGATTTCCGCCGAACGTGTTGACATTTATAGCTAACTAAACCCTTGCGTGTGGAGCGCCGTTCGCGTTAAACAGGAGTCGCAAGCAGCAAAGTGGTCGTCGTCCGGGTGCGTACACCCACCCCACCCCTCGCTCCCTCGCAACCGGGCGACGACCCGCTGCTCGCAAGACCCCCACACCGTTTGACTTGATCCCGCGCCCGGTTTTGGCGATAAGCGGGCAACCTCGTGGGGAACGGTGCACCGAATGCTCGCCAAGATCTTTCAGCCGAGCCGCAGCGCGATGCAGTCGGGCGCGGCCAGGACCCGGGACTGGGTGCTGGAATTCGTCCCGGCGGACGCGAAGTGGATCGACCCGCTGATGGGCTGGACCGGCTCGGACGACATGAACAGCCAGGTGCGGCTGCGCTTCCCGACCCGCGACGAGGCGGTCGCCTATGCCGACCGCCACGGCATCGCCTACGAGACCTTCGAGCCGAAGCGCCGCAGCCACATCCTGCGCCAGAACGGCTACGGCGACAACTTCGCCTCCGGCCGGCGCCTGGCTTGGACGCACTGACGTCGCCCGTGCGGCCCCGCGTCGCGCCAAGGGATCGGCCCCGTAGCTCAACCGGATAGAGCACCGACCTTCTAAGTCGATGGCTGCAGGTTCGAGTCCTGCCGGGGCCGCCACCGCCTGTCCGGGAGGGAGGAGAGCATGCTTATCCTGGTCACCGGTGCCACCGGCAAGGTCGGGCAGACCCTGATCGCGCGCCTGCTCGCCGATCCGGCCTGCGCGGCGGTGCGGATCCGGGCGCTCTGCCACAACCGGACCCTGCCCGCCAGCGACCGCGTCGAGGTGCTGCGCGGCGACATCGCCGATCGCGCCGAGTCGAGCGCGCCATGGCCGGGGTCAGCCACGTCGTGCATCTCGCCACCTGCAAGGAGACGCCCGAGATCGTCATGGACGTGACGGTCAAGGGCCTGTTCTGGCTGATCGAGGCGTTTCGGGAGAACCCGGCGGCCGAGCGCTTCGTGCTGATCGGCGGCGACGCCGGGGTCGGGCACTTCCACTACCGCCAGGACGGGCCGGTGACCGAACGCACGCCGCACCGGGCCTATCCGGGGTGCTACGCCCTGTCGAAGGTGCTCGATGAGGTCATGGTCGCACAGGCCGGCATCCAGTACGGCATCGACTGGTGCTGCCTGCGGGCGCCCTGGATCATGGAGAAGGACGACTTCCGCTATACGCTGTCCTTCGGCGACGACGTCTTCGGCGGGCCGGACTGGAAGAGCCTGGTGGCCCCGGACGTCGCGGCGCGCTGCCGGGCCGAAGGCACCGTGCCGCTGCTGCGCGATGCCGACGGCCGGCCGATGCGGCGGAACTTCGTCCACGTCGACGACCTGGTCGGCGCGATCCTCCTGGCCCTGGACAGCCCGGCCGCCGCCCGGCAGCTCTTCAACATCGCCATGGACGAGCCCGTCGACTACGCCGAGGTGGCCGCCTACCTGAAGCGCACCCGCGGCCTCGGCGCCATCGACATCCCGAGCGGGTTCCATTCGACCTGGCTCGACAACCGCAAGGCGCGCCTCCAGCTCGGCTGGCGTCCCGACTACGACCTCGCGCGGCTGATCGAGGCCGCCTGGAGCTACGACCGCGCCGCGGACGACCCGCGTCGGATTCTGGTACCCGGGCTGAGCCCGCGGCCGACGCGGCAGCTTCCCGCAAGAAACTTCCCGCCGGTGCCTTGCATTTCGTAAGCAGGGCTATTATAACCACGGCATGAAAAACGCCACCCAACCCAGCCTCGGCTTCCTGCTCTCGGACGCGGCGCGCCTGTTGCGCCGGCGGTTCGAGCAGGAGAGCCGGGACATCCCGATGACCTCGGCGCAGCTGCAGATCATCGCCCGGCTGACCCGCAACGAGGGGATCGGCCAGGCCGCGCTCGCGGCGCTGCTCGACATCGAGCCGATGACGCTGAGCCGCCACGTCGACCGCATGGAGGCCGCCGGCCTCGTCGAGCGGCGCCCGGACCCGCACGACCGCCGGGCCCGGCAGCTCTTCAGCACCGAGACCAGCCGGGCGCTGCTGAGCCCGATGCGCAGCCGCGCCGCCGCCGTCTACGAGCAGGTGCAGGCGGGGCTCTCGGAAGAAACCCGCGCCGTGCTGCACGCCGCGCTGGAGACCATCATCGCCAATCTGTCCGCGACCGACTGCGGAGCGGAGCCAAAGACAGTCGACCGCCGCAGGTCGCAGAAGGAACTCGCATGACCGCCCCCGCCCGAAGAGAAGACGTCACGCCGCTGCGCACCGCCGAGGCCAAGGAGGCGCCCGCCGCGCTGGCGCCGGAGCCGGTCGCCGAAGCACCGAAGGCCGCGCCGGAAAAGCCGCGGCGCAACAGGCGCATGGCTCTGATCGTCGCCCTGCCGCTCGCCCTGGCACTGGGCGGCGGATACATGTGGGTGACCGGCGGACGCTACATCGCCACCGAGGATGCCTACGTGAAGCAGGACCGGGTCGCGGTGATGCCGCAGGTCTCCGGCCAGATCGCCAGCGTGATGGTCGGCGAGAACGATACGGTCCAGGCCGGCCAGACCCTGTTCACGATCGACGATTCGGTCTACCGCAACGTGGTCGAGGAGGATCAGGCCAAGCTCGAAAGCGCCCGCCTCGAGGTCGACAAGCTGAAGGCGGCCTACGCCGAGGCGCAGTCCGAGGCGAAGACGGCGCGCGACGCGCTGGCGACCGCCCAGACCCAGGACGACCGGCAGCGCTCGCTCCTGAAGACCGGGGTGGTCAGCCAGGCCGTCGCCGACGAGAGCACCCTCAAGCTGCAGCAGGCCAAGGGCGCGCTGGCCCAGGCCGAAAGCCAGGTGCTGAGCGCCAAGGCGGCGCTGGCCGGCAATCCCGACATCCCGACCGACCAGCACCCCGAGGTGCTGCAGGCGCTGGCGACGCTGCACGGGGCCGAGCTCGACCTGGCGCACACCACGATCACCGCGCCGACGGCCGGCGTGGTCAGCCAGACCGACCGGCTGCAGGAGGGGCAGTACGTGACCCCGGCGGTGGCGGTGCTCAGCCTGGTCGCCACCGACAGCACCTGGATCGAGGCGAACTACAAGGAGACCGACCTCACGCACATGCACCAGGGCCAGCCGGTCGAGGTGACGCTCGACACCTACCCCGACCACGTGCTCAAGGCCGAGGTCGGCTCGATCGGCGCCGGGACCGGCTCGGAATTCGCGCTGCTGCCGGCGCAGAACGCCAGCGGCAACTGGGTCAAGGTGGTGCAGCGGGTGCCCCTGCGCATCCGGCTCGAGGACGGCCAGGACCTGCCGCCGCTGCGCGCCGGCATGAGCGCCAGCGTGACGGTCGACACCGGCCACGCCCGCGGCCTGCCCAAGGTCGTCGACCACGCCCTGGCGGCGATCGGCCTCGGCGGCCGGTCCGCGGTCGCTGCTCCCGCGGCCGTCGCGAAATGAGCGCCGCGGCTTCGGCCGCGGGCTCGCCTCCTGCGGTCGCGAACAAGGGGCTGATCACCGTCTCGATCATGCTGGCGACGATCATGCAGGTGCTCGACACCACGATCGCCAACGTGGCGCTGCCCTCGATGCAGGGCAGCCTCGGCGCCGCCCAGGACCAGATCACCTGGGTGCTGACCTCCTACATCGTCGCCGCGGCGATCATGACCCCGGTCACCGGCTGGCTCTCCGACCGGATCGGGCTGCGCGAGCTCTTCATCGTCTCGGTCGGCGGCTTCATCCTGACCTCGATGGCCTGCGGCGCGGCGACGAGCCTGGGCGAGATGGTGGTCTTCCGCACCCTGCAGGGCATCTGCGGCGCCGCGCTGGTGCCGCTGTCGCAGACCGTGCTCCTCAATATCAACAGCCGCGAGGAGCACGGCAAGGCGATGGCGATCTGGGGAGCCGGCATCATGGTCGGCCCGATCATCGGCCCGACGCTCGGCGGCTACCTGACCGAGACCTTCAACTGGCGCTTCGTCTTCTACGTCAACCTGCCGGTGGGCCTGCTGGCGCTGGCCGGGCTGATCGTGTTCCTGCCGGCATCGACCAAGCGCCAGCGCAGCTTCGACTTCTTCGGCTTCGCCATGCTGTCGCTGGCCATCGGTGCGCTGCAGCTCTTCCTAGATCGCGGCGAGCAGGTCGGCTGGTTCTCGTCGGCGGAGATCTCGGATCTACCTCGGGCTCACCGTCTCCGGGCTCTGGGCCTTCGTGATCCACATCACCGGGCGCGAGCACGCCTTCATCGATCCCCACATCTTCCGCGACGCGAACCTGGTGATGGCGCTCTGCATGATCTTCATGGTCGGCATGATCCTGCTCGCGGCCCTGGCGCTGTTGCCGCCGATGCTGCAAGGGGTGATGGGCTACCCGGTGGTGAGGACCGGTATGGTGCTGGCCCCGCGCGGCGTCGGCACCATGATCTCGATGATCGTGGTCGGCCGGCTGGTCGGCAAGGTCGACTCCCGGGTGCTGATCCTGACCGGGCTTGCGCTGACCGCGTTCTCGCTCTGGCAGATGACGCAGTACTCGATCCTGATGGACAGCACGCCGATCGTGGTCTCGGGCGTGGTGCAGGGGCTGGGCCTCGGCCTGGTCTTCGTGCCGCTCTCGACCATCGCCTTCGCGACGCTCGAGCCGCGGTTCCGGGCCGACGCGGCGTCGCTGTTCAGCCTGATCCGCAACATCGGCTCTTCGGTCGGGATCTCGATCGTGTCGATGCAGCTCGCGCACAACATCGTCATCAACCGCAACGACCTGGTCTCCGGGCTGACCGCGTACAATCCCAACATGGACCAGATCACCGGCACCGGCCTCGACACCACCACGCTCTTCGCCGTGCTCAACGGTCAGGTCCAGGCCCAGGCGGCATTCATCTCCTACATCGACGACTTCAAGCTGATGATGTTCGTGACTCTGGCGGTGATCCCGCTGCTCGCCTTCATGCGCAAGCCGCGCCGCGCCGGCCCCCCGGCAGAAGCCGCGGTGATGGAGTAGATCTCAGGCCGCCCGGCCGCGGCGAGACCGGCGAGTCCGACCAAGAGCAGCAGGCCGGGCGCCGGCAGCGGCACCGGTGCCACGTCCTTTCGCACCAGCTCGGCGATGTCGGCGTGCACCACGCTGTTGGGATGCACCTTGTCGAAGAACGCCCGCTCCAGCGCCTCGGCATCGGTGCAGCGCGTGACCCCGTCGAAGCAGGGATGGGTGACGTCGCTGACCCCGTACTTCGCCGGGTGGGCGACGAGATCGGTGAATGCCGTGTGGATGTCTATGGTGGTGACCCGGGCGGTGCCGCCGAGCCCGGCGATCAGCTCCGCCAGGCTGGCGTTGAAGGTGTCGGCGCCGAACTTCGCCAGCGCGGCGACCTCTGGCGGCGCGGTGTTGAACTGCGGCGCCAGCTCGAGCGGCGGCAGGTTGAAGACCAGGATGTCGCCGACCCCGAGATCGGCCAGCCGGCCGATGCCGGCGCCGACCGCCCCGGCGGCCGCGACGGCGGCGGCGCCGACGGCATCGGGCGTCGGGGTGGCGGCCATGGTGGTGAGCAGGTCGTTGGCCCCGAACCACAGCGTGGCCACGGGCCGGCGGCCGAGGACGGCGCCGGATTTCGCGAAGGTGTCGAGCTGGTCGGCCAGGTCGGGGGCGTTGAACGGCCGGCCCAACGCCGCGTCGTCGGTCTCGACCGCCGTGGCGTAGGCATAGGCATAGTTGTGCGAGGGCAGGCCCTTGGCCGCGAAGTCGTCGGCGACGTGCTCGGCCCAGACCCGGCCGTTCGAGCTGCGGCCCTGGTAGTAGGGCGGATCATGCGGCACTGCGCCGTGGGTGTCGGCGTAGAGGTTCCCCGGGTCGGTGAGGCTGTCGCCGAAGAACCAGGCGCTGGTGTAATCGGTGACCGTGGTGGCCTCCGCCGTCGCGGCCCCGAACAGCACTCCGCAAAGCGCCGCCGCAGCCAGAACTGTTCTCGCCATGCTGGGATCCGACCTGAAAAAGCTAACTCGCCAAAAGAGTTAACGCACGAATCCCGAGTATTCACAAGCCCGTTATCGCCGGGATCACTCGCCGGGCGTCTCGCCTTGGGCGCGCAGCCGCCGCGCCTCGGCATGCGCGGCGCGATTGGCCCGGGCGAGGCGGCCTTCCAGCCAGCCGCCGCAGGCGAGCCCGGCGAGGAAGCCGCCCAGATGCGCCTGCCAGGCCAGCATCCCCTTCAGCCCGAAGAACACCACGACGTTGATTACCACCAGCACCGCCACCCGGCGCAGCACTGGGCCGGTCGAGACCCCGGCGGCGCGATGCCGCCGCCAGTCCCAGGCGATCCAGACCCCGAGAAAGCCGAACACCGCGCCCGACGCCCCGACCATCGGGTAGGCGTCGCTGGCGAGCAGGCCGAAGCAGGCGCCGCCGGCGATCGCGCTGAGGAAAAACACCGGCAGGATCACCCCCGGCCCGTAGCGGTCGGCGGTGAAGCGGCCGAGCGCCAGCAGGATCGTCATGTTCATCACCATGTGCAGCAGCGAGCCGTGCAGCAGCGCATGGCTGAGGAACATGGTGACCGGCTGGGCGGCGTAGAGCGGCTTGGCGCCGTGCAGCAGGCCGCCCCAGAAGGCACCGGCGAGCAGAACCCGGCTGCGCAGCGACGGGTCGAACAGGATCCCGGCGTCGGCCAGGCTCAGCACCACCTCGATCAGGGCGATGACGCCGACCAGCACCAGCAGCGACGCCGGCAGCGGCGGATGCGCGGTAGGGCTGGCTCGGCATCGGCTCAGGCGCTCGCGGCGAGCAGGCTGGCGTTGCCGCCGGCCGCGGTGGTGTCGATGCAGAGGTGGCGCTCGAGCAGGTAGCGCTCGGGCGCGATGAGCGCCGTCTCCAGCGGCACGATCGGACCGTCGCGCAGGCTGAGCGCCCGCCGCAGCGCCCGCAGCCAGTCCTCGGGCCCCGACGCGGCGACCAGCGCCAGCTCGGGCAGCTCGTCCAGGCTTGCGGCGGCGACCTGGCCGTCGATGGCCGCGACCGGCAGCCCTTTCAGCGCCGCCGAGCGCGGCGGGCGCGCCGGCGGCCACCGCCAGCACGGCGTTGCCGGCGGCCAGCGCCTGCACCGCCTGGGCCAGCACGACCTCCAGGCCGGCGCCGAGGCAGAGCACCCGGCCGCGCGGATGCAGGCTCAGCCGGTTGCTCTCGCCGGTCGGTCCGGGCAGGTCGATGCGGCGCCTGCGGCAGCGCCGCGGCGGCGGCCAGCGCCGCCCCCACCGGCCCGGCGATCGCGCCGAGCGCGGCGCGCAGCGTCGCGATGCGGTCCGGCCGCGCCGCCCAGGCGCCGGAGTCGAGCGCGGCGAAGGCCGCGCGCCAGCGTCGCCGGCGGCGATCTCCGGGCCGGCAGGCGCGGCGGGCGCGGGTCCGGTCGGGCCGCGCTGCAGGCGGGGCAGGTAGAACGGCCCGCCGGCCTTCGGCCCGGTGCCGCTCAGCCCCTCGCCGCCGAACGGCTGCGAGCCGACGATGGCGCCGATCTGGTTGCGGTTGACGTAGACGTTGCCGACGTGCAGCCGCGCCGTCACCCGCTCGACCCGGTCGTCGATGCGGCTGTGCAGGCCGCAGGTCAGCCCGAAGCCGCGGGCGTTGATCGCGTCGACCACCCGGTCGAGCTCGGCGGCGCGGAAGCTCGCCACGTGCAGCACCGGCCCGAAGATCTCGCGGCTCGACCGCGCCGATGCCCGTCGACCTCGACCACCGTCGGCGGCACGAAGCGGCCGCGCCCGGGCACGGTCAGGGTCTTGCAGCACCTTGCCCCGCGCCGCCTCGTCGGCGAGATAGGCGGCGATCCCGCTGCTCGCGCCTCGGCGTCGATCACCGGCCCGACGTCGGTGGTCGGCATCCCAGGGATCGCCCAGGCTCAGCGCCTCCATGGCGCCCGACAGCATCTCCATCACCCGGCCCCGCGCCTCCTCCTGGACGTAGAGGATGCGCAGCGCCGAGCAGCGCTGCCCGGCCGACTGGAAGGCCGAGGCCAGCACGTCGCGCACCACCTGCTCGGTCAGCGCGGTCGAATCGACGATCATCGCGTTCAGCCCGCCGGTCTCGGCGATCAGCACCGCGTCGGGCGCCGCGTTCTCCGCCAGCGCCCGGTGGATCAGCCGCGCCACCTCGGTCGAGCCGGTGAAGCAGACCCCGGCGATGCCCGGCGCCGACGTCAGCGGCCCGCCGACCGTCGGCCCGTCGCCGGGCAGGAGCTGCAGCGCCGCCGCCGGCACCCCGGCCGCGTGCATCAGCTCGACGGCGCGGGCGGCGATCAGCGGCGTCTGCTCGGCGGGCTTGGCGATCACCGCGTTGCCGGCGCCGAGGCAGGCCGCGACCTGGCCGGTGAAGATCGCCAGCGGGAAGTTCCAGGGGCTGATGCAGACCATCACGCCGCGCGGCGTGCCGGTGGCGGCCTCGCCGGCGTCGGCATAGTAGCGCAGGAAATCCACCGCCTCGCGCACCTCGGCGATGGCGTCGGCCAGGGTCTTGCCCGCCTCGCGGGTGGCCAGCGCCGTCAGCTCGGCGGCGTTCTCCTCGTAGAGATCGGCCGCCCGGCGCAGCGCCGCCGCGCGCTCGGCCGCCGGCCGCGCCGACCAGTCGCGCAAATCCGCCTGCGGCCGCGGCGAGCGCCGCGGCCACGTCCGCCGCGCGTCGCCTCGCGCACCTCGCCGACGATGTCGCGCGGGATCGGCCGGGTTGGCCACCGGGCGCGGCTCGGCGCCCTGCCCGCGGCATCGGCGCCGCCTGCCAGCGGTGGCTCCGCCACGGCTCGCGGGCGGCGGCGAGCCCGGCGATCGAGGCCGGCTCGTTGACGTTCCAGCCGCGGGCGTTCAGCCGCGGCGCGAACAGCGCGGCCGGCCGGCGGATGCCCGGGTTGGCGATGGCGTCGCCCAGGCTCTCGACCGCGGCCAGCGGGTCGGCGGCGACCTCCGCCGGCGCCAGCCGCTTGTCGACGATCTGGTTGACGAAGGACGAGTTGGCGCCGTTCTCCAGCAGCCGCCGCACCAGGTAGGCCAGCAGATCGCGATGCGCGCCCACCGGCGCGTAGATCCGGCAGCGCGTGCCCTCGCGCTCGCGCACGATCTCGTGCAGCGCCTCGCCCATGCCGTGCAGTCGCTGGAACTCGAAGCCCTGCCGGTCGCCGGCCAGCGCCAGCACCGCCGCGACGGTGTGGGCGTTGTGGGTGGCGAACTGCGGATAGAGCCGGTCGCGCGCCTCCAGCAGCGCCCGCGCGTTGCCGATGATAGCTCGCGTCGGTCGAGGGCTTGCGGGTGAAGACCGGGAAGTCCGGCAGCCCGCGCTCCTGCGCCTGCTTGATCTCGGCGTCCCAGTAGGCGCCCTTGACCAGCCGCACCATCAGCCGGCGGTCGAGCCGGCGCGCCAGCCCGTCCAGCCAGTCGATCACCGCCCCGGCCCGGCGGCCATAGGCCTGCACCACCACGCCGAAGCCGTCCCAGCCGGCGAGCTCCGCGTCCGTCGAGCAGCGCCTCGATCACGTCGAGCGAGAGGTCGAGCCGCTCCGCCTCCTCGGCGTCGATGTTGAAGCCGATCCCGGCCCGCGCCGCCGCCCGCGCCAGCGCCCGGGCACGCGGCAGCAGCACCGACATCACCGTGCCCGCGGTGCGTCCATTCGTAGCGCGGATGCAGCGCCGACAGCTTGACCGAGATGCCCGGGCTCGCCGCGCACGTCGCCCTTGGCCCGCGCGCCGATGGCGGCGATCGCCTTGGCGTAGGCGGCGGCGTAGCGCTCGGCGTCGCGCGTCGGTCCGCGCCGCCTCGCCCAGCATGTCGTAGGAATAGGTGTAGCCCTTGGCCTCCAGCGTGCGCGCCCGCTCCATCGCCGCGCCGATGTTCTCGCCCAGCACGAACTGCCGGCCCATCAGCTTCATCGCCCGCCCGACCGCGGTGCGCACCACCGGCTCGCCGAGCCGGCGGATCATCCCGCGCAGCGCCGCCGCCGGCCGGCCCGGGTCGTCGTCCAGCACCCGCCCGGTGATGCATCAGCGCCCCAGGTCGCGGCGTTGACCAGGCTCGAGGTCGAGCGGCCGAGATGCGCGCCCCAGTTCGACGGCTCGATCTTGTCGGCGATCAGCTCGTCGATGGTGTCGGCGTCGGGCACCCGCAGCAGCGCCTCGGCCAGGCACATCAGCCCGACCCCCTCGTCGGTCGAGAGGCCGTACTCGGCGAGGAACGCCTCCATCACCGTCGGCGACGAGCGCTCGCGCACCTGCGCCACCAGATCGGCCGCGCTGGCGACGATGGCGCCGCGCGCCGCGGCATCGAGGCCGGCGCGCGGCCACCAGCGCCCGCACCAGCGGCGCCTCTTCGGCATAGGTCAGCGCGCGGATCGCTTCGCGCGGGTCGGTCGGGGGCGGTGTCTGATCGGGCATGCGGAGCTTTATAGCAGCTTGCCCGGCGGCGTCCGCAACAATCGCGCGACTGTGCCGGCCGGCGTGCTAGTTGCCGGGCGCGGGGGGTGGCGGAGAACGCATGCTCAAGATCGTCGACGTCTCGAAATCCTACGCCACCGCGCAGGGCCCGCTGCCCGTGCTCCGCGGCGTCTCGCTCGAGCTGCCGGCCGGCCGCAGCCTGGCGCTGACCGGCGAATCGGGCAGCGGCAAGAGCACGCTGCTGCACCTGGTCGCCGGCCTCGACGCGGTCGACGCCGGCGAGATCCGGGTCGGCGCGGCGGTCGTCACCGCCGCCGGCGACGCGGCGCGCGCCCGGCTCCGGCGCCAGGCGATCGGGCTCGTCTTCCAGCAGTTCAACCTGATCCCCAGCCTCGACGTCGCCGGCAACCTCGCCTTCCAGGCCCGGCTGGCCGGCCGCTTCGATCCCGGCTGGCAGGCCGAGCTGGTGGCGCGCCTCGGCCTCGCCGAGGTGCTGCCCCGCTACCCCGAGCAGCTCTCCGGCGGCCAGCAGCAGCGCGTCGCCATCGGCCGGGCGCTGGCCGGCCGGCCCGGCCTGATCCTCGCCGACGAGCCGACCGGCAACCTCGACGAGGCCACCGGCGACGCGGTGATGGCGCTGCTGCTCGAGCTGGTGGCCGCCGCCGGGGCCAGCCTGCTCCTGGTCACCCACAGCACCCGGCTGGCGGCCCGCACCGACGCCCGCGCCACCCTCCGCGCCGGACGGCTGGCATGAGGGTGGTGCTCGCGGCGCTCCTCGGCCACTGGCGCCGGCACCCGGTCGAGCTGGCGACGCTGATCGTCGGCCTCGCGGTGGCGACCGCGCTCTGGAGCGGGGTGCAGGCGCTGAACGCCGAGGCGCGCGCCAGCTACGCCCGTGCCGCGGCGCTGCTCGGCGCCGACAGGCTCGGGCAGGTGGTCGCGAGCGACGGCGGCCGGCTGGCGCTCGCCGACTACGTCGCGCTCCGCCGCGCCGGCTGGAAGGTCTCGCCGGTGCTCGAAGGCGACCTGCGGCGCGGCGACGACAGCCTGCGGCTGATCGGCATCGACCCGGTGACCCTGCCCCCGGCCCCCGGCGCGCTGACGCTGCAGGCCGGCGCCGAGCGGCTGCAAGCGTTCCTGCTGCCGCCGCACCTGGCGCTGGCGGCGCCGGAAACCGCGGCCCGGCTCGCCGGCGCCAGCGACCTGCCGCCGCTGGAGGCCAGCGCCGCGCTGCCCCCCGACACCCTCGTCGTCGACATCGCCGTCGCCGCCGCGGCTCCTCGGCGCCCCGCGCCAGCTCTCGCGGCTGATCCTGCCCGCGGCCGACGCCGGGCGCGCCCTGCCCCCCGATCTCGCGACGCGGCTGAAGCTCGAGCCGCCGCAGCGCGTCAGCGACCTCGACCGGCTGACCGCGAGCTTCCACCTCAACCTGACCGCCTTCGGCTTCCTCAGCTTCGTCGTCGGCCTCTTCATCGTCTATGCCGCGATCGGCCTCGCCTTCGAGCAGCGCCGCCCGGCTTTCCGCACCCTGCGCGCCTGCGGCGTCTCGGCCGGCGGCCTCGCCGCGGCGATGCTCCTGGAGCTCGGCGGCTTCGCGCTCTTCGCGGGCCTCCTCGGCACCGCCGCCGGCTACGCCATCGCCGCGGCGCTCCTGCCCGATGTCGCCGCCAGCCTGCGCGGCCTCTACGGCGCCCGGGTGCCGGGCAGCCTCAGCCTCAGCCCGGCCTGGTGGGCGGCCGGGGTCGCGATCAGCCTGCTCGGCGCGCTGGGCGCCGCCGGCAGCAGCCTGTGGCGGGCCTGGCGCCTGCCGCTGCTCGCCCCCGCCCAGCCCCAGGCCTGGCTGGCGGCGCAGCGCCGCGGCCTGCGCTTGCAGCTGGTCGCGGCGGCGGCGATCGGCCTCGGGGCGCTGGCGGCGCTCGGCTTCGGCAGCGGGCTGGCGGCCGGCTTCGCGGTGATCGGCGGGCTGATGCTGGCGGCGGCGCTGGCCCTGCCGGCACTGCTGGCCGCGGTGCTGGCGCTGGCGGCCCGAGCGGCCCGGCGGCCGCTGGCGCAATGGGCCTGGGCCGACACCCGCCAGCAGCTCGGCGGCCTGTCGCTGGCGCTGATGGCGCTGTTGCTGGCGCTGGCGGTAAATGTCGGCGTCGGCACCATGGTCGACAGCTTCCGCCGCACCTTCCTCACCTATCTCGACCAGCGCCTCGCCGCCGAGCTCTACGTCTCCGGCCGCGACGACGCCCAGGCCGCGGCGATCGCCACCTGGCTCGGGGCGCGGCCCGAGGTCACCGCGGTGCTGCCGGTCTGGAACGTCACCACCCGGTTCCGCGACTGGCCGGTCCAGCTCTACGGCTTCCGCGACGGCCCCACCTACCGCGACAACTGGCCGCTGATCGCCGCCCGGCCCGATGCCTGGGACCGGGTGGCGCGCGGCGAGGCCGCGCTGGTCTCCGAACAGCTGGCGCGCCGCTTCGGCCTGCACCTCGGCGACAGCATCGCCCTGCCGACCCCGGCCGGACCCTGGCGGCTGCCGGTCGCCGCGATCTACGCCGACTACGGCAACGCGCAGGGCCAGGTCATGCTGGCGGCGGACGCGCTGGCCGCGCGCTGGCCCGAGCTCGACCGCCGCCGCCTGGCGGTCCGCGCCGCCCCCGCCGCGGTGCCGCGGCTGATCGCCGACCTCAACGCCGCCTTCCCGCTCGCCCCGGGCCAGGTGATCGACCAGCGCGGCCTCAAGGACGTCTCACGCCGGATCTTCGACAAGACCTTCGCGGTGACCGTGGCCCTGAACGGCCTGACCCTGGCCGTGGCCGGGATCGCGCTGCTCACCAGCCTGCTCACCCTCTCCGCCGCGCGGCTGACGAACCTCGCCCCGCTCTGGGCGATGGGGGTGACCCGCCGGCAGCTGGCCGCGATCGAGCTCGCCAAGGCGCTCGGCCTCGCGGCGCTGACCGCGCTCGCGGCGCTGCCGCTGGGGCTGGCGCTCGCCTGGGTGCTGACCGCGGTGGTCAACGTCCGCGCCTTCGGCTGGCGGTTGCCGGTGCTGCTCTTCCCCGCGCACTGGGCAGCGCTCCTGGCGCTGGCGCTGGCCACCGCCGCGCTGGCTGCGCTCTGGCCGGCGCTGCGGCTCCGCCGCGTCTCGCCGCTCGAGCTGCTGCAAGGGTTCAGCAATGAACGCTAGGATACTGCTTTTCCTGCTCGCTCTGCCGGCGGCGGCCGGGGCGCAGGGCTACGCCGGCCTCGACACCGGCGCCGCCGGCTTCACGCCGGTCACCGCCCCGGCCGACCTTTCCTTCCCGCGCGACCACGGACCGCATCCGGGCTTCCGGCTGGAATGGTGGTACGTGACCGCCAACCTCACCGGCCCCGACGGCGTCGCCTACGGCGCGCAGTGGACGCTGTTCCGCCAGGCGATGGCGCCCGGCCCCGACCGCGCCGGCTGGGACGACCCCCAGATCTGGATGGGCCACGCCGCCGTCACCTCCGCCGCCAGCCACCGCTTCGCCCAGAGCTTCGCCCGCGGCGGCATCGGCCAGGCCGGCGTGACCCTGGCGCCGTTCCGGGCCTGGATCGACGACTGGAGCATGACCGCCGATCCCGGCCCCGGCGACGCCCTGGCCCGGCTGCGCCTGCAGGCGGACGGCGCCGGCTTCGCCTACGACCTGGCGCTCGCCACCGACCGGCCGCCGGTGCCCGAGGGCGACCACGGCTTCAGCCTCAAGTCCGACCAGGGCCAGGCGTCCTACTACTACAGCCAGCCCTTCTACGCGCGTGACCGGCACCCTCACCCTCGACGGCCGAGCAGGTCCCGGTGACCGGCCAGGCCTGGCTCGACCGCGAATGGTCGAGCCAGCCGCTCGGCCCCGGCCAGGAAGGCTGGGACTGGTTCGCGCTCCACCTCGCGACCGGCGCCCAGGTGATGCTCTACCGCCTGCGCAGCCGCGACGCGCCGCCGCACCTCGCCGGCACCTGGATCGACGCCGACGGCCACCCGACGCCGCTTTCGCCCGGGCAGATCACGATGACGCCGGGCGCCACGGCCGAGGTGGCCGGGCGCCGGCTGCCCGTCGCCTGGCACCTGGCGATCCCGGACTTCGGACTGGCGGTGGACACCGAGGCGCTGAACGCGCAAAGCTGGATGGGCACCGGCTACGCCTACTGGGAAGGGCCGATCAGGTTCACCGGCAGCAGCGACGGCGTGGGCTATCAGGAGTTGACGGGGTACTGACATGAAGGTCGAGATCGACGCCAGCCTCAACGTCCTGGGCGAGCCGCTCAAGCCCTGCTCCTTCGACCCGGTCACCGGCTTCTTCCGCGACGGCTGCTGCAACACCGGCCCGCAGGACCGCGGCCGCCACACCGTCTGCGTCCGCGTCACCGAGCCGTTCCTGGCCTTCTCGCGCATGCACGGCAACGACCTCGTCACGCCCCACCCCGAGTTCGGCTTCGCGGGCCTGCGCCCCGGCGACCGCTGGTGCCTCTGCGCCGAACGCTGGAAGGAGGCCTGGGAGGCCGGCGCCGCGCCGAAGGTGATCCTCGCCAGCACCCACCGCGCCACCCTGCGCGTAGTGCCGCTGGAGGTGCTCCAGGAGCACGCCATGCCGGGCAGGACACCCTCCCGACACTAGGCCGGACGGGGACGAAGATGATCACCTGCGTCCTGGACTACGTGATCGAGCCTTCGAAGATCGACGCATTCGAGCGCTTCGCCAGGCGCTGGATGGAGCTGGTCGAGAAAAGCGGCGGCATTCACCACGGATACTTCCTGCCTTCCGAGGGCGCGAGCGACCGAGCCCTGGCCCTCTTCAGCTTCCCGAGCCTGGCGCTCTACGAGAAATATCGCGAGAACTTCGGTTCGGACCCGGATTTCATCGCAGCCGATCGCATTCGGGACGAAAGCGGCTGCGTGCTGCGCTACGACCGCAGCTTCATGCGTCCGTTGCTGTCCCGTTAGAAGTCCGGACGTCAGAACTCCACACCCGCCGCCGCCCCGATCGCAGCGAGCCGGTCCCGCGCCACCGCGTATTCCGCCCCCTCCAGGTGCTCCAGCATCAGCGGCACCTCCCCCAGCCGTGCCAGCCCGGTCAGATAGGCGCGATAGTCCAGCACGCCGTCGCCGATCATCACCTCGTCGAAGTGCAGCGCCGCCTGATGGTGCAGCAGGATATCCTTGGCATGGCAGGACACGATATGCGGCCCGAGCTTGGCGAAGCACTCGCGGATCAGCGCGCCGGTGTCGAAATAGACCCGCGGCGTCATCACCAGGTTCACCGGGTCGACATGCGCGGCGAAGGCCGGCCGGTCGACCGCCGCGATCAGCTCGACGTAGCAGTCCACGCTGTCCGGCAGCGAATACTGCATCATCTCCAGCGCGAACCGCGCCCGGCGCGGCTTCACCCGGTCGATGATCCCCCGCACCGTCTCGACCGTCGCGTCGAAGCACTCCCGCCCCATGTTTCGCGCATCCGGTGCATAGTCGGTGCCCGGCGCGAACGACCCGATGTAGCTGACCGCGCAGCGCGCCCCGACCGCGTCGGCGACCGCCAGGCAGTCGCAGGCATGGTCCAGGTTCGCCCGCCGAAGCTCCGGCTCCGGCGCGATCAGGTTGCGCCAGATGCCGATCTCGGCCAGCACCACGTCGGCCGCCGCGAAGGCGCGCTCGATGGCGGCCAACCGCTCGCCGTCGCCGATCGCCACCGGCGGGCAATAGGCCGCCCGGTAGCCGAAGTCACGATGCGCCCGAGCGAAGGCCTCCGGGTCGTCCGGTGCCACCTCCAGCCCATGCCCTCCGAGCCGTATCCTCGCCATTCAGGTCTCCCCGCCGTAGCCGGTCCGCGCACCGCGGATCCAGGTGTCGTCCCGCTTCAGGAAATCGTGCAGCGTCTTGCCCGCCTCGATGCGAAAGTGATCCTCGAGCACCGCGAACCCCTCGATGCGGTCGAGCCGGAAGGTCCGGAAGTCCACCCGGAGCTCGCACCAGGCCGCCAGCACCCACACGGGGCCGAAATACGCCAGCGACAGCGGCCGCACCGTCCGCTCGCTTCCCTGCCCCAGCACGTCGGTATAGCGGAAATGCACCTTGATCCGACTTCGCACCGCCCGGCGCAGGTCGGCAAGGTCGAAACGGATCGGCTCCATGAAATGCAGCGGCGGCGCCAGCAGCGCCGTGCTGGCCATGTAGCCGCGCAGCCGGTCCGGGATCACCGCCTCGATCTTGGCGATGGCGTCGGCCGCCGCCTCCGAGAGCTCGCGGTCGGCCCATGATTCGACGATCCGCGCCCCGAGCACCAGCGCCTCGACCTCGGTCTCCTTGAACATCAGCGGCGGCAGATCAAAGCCGGCGCGCAGCACGTAGCCCACGCCGGCCTCGCCCTCGATCGGCACCCCGCTTGCCATCAGGTCACGCACGTCGCGGTAGATCGTGCGCTCGGAGACCTCCAGCGCCGCGCTCAGGTCGCTGGCCCGCACCGTCGGCTTGCGGCGCAGCAGCTGGATGATCTCGAACAGGCGGTCGGCGCGGCGCAACGGAGCCCTCCGGGGAAAGGCGGCAGGCTATCCTAGCGCTCCTGACAACACGCTGTCAGGAGGCCTCGGCGCTCCTGACACAATGCTGTCAGTGGGGGTACTCCATATTGCTCTCCAGAAGCGGGCGCGCGGCGCCCGCAGGCCTTCAGAGGAGAGCCAGAATGCTCGAACTTTCACGTCTCGCCGCCCTGCCCGTCAACGCCTGGCGCGGCTATCAGCGCAGCCTGCGCGACCGGGCCACGCTCGCCTCGCTGGACCGGCTCAGCGACCAGACGCTCCGGGACATCGGTCTTCACCGCGGCGACCTGCGCCGCGCCGCCCTCGAGCGGACCCAGCGCCCATGAGCGCCCTGGCGGCCCCGGCAGCAGCCCGCGCGGCTGCCGGGGCCTCAGCTCAGGTCGCCCAGGGCGGCGGACGCTTCTCCAGGAAGGCGGCGATCCCGGCCTGCGCCTCCGGCGTCTCCCAGGTGTCCGCCAGCCGGGCGATCGTCGCCTCGATCACCTCGGCGTCGATGGGCGGGCCGAGGCTGCGCGCCAGCCGCTTGGCGGCCGCCACCGCGGCCGGTGCGGCGGCGAAGTAGGGCGCGATCTCGGCCTCCACCGCCGCGTCGAGCCGATCCGGCGCGACCGCGCGGGTGACCAGCCCCAGCGTCTCGGCCTCGATGGCGTCAAACAGTCGCGCCGAAAAGAACACCGCCCGCGCCCGGCCTTCGCCGATCCTGGCCAGGACGTAGGGCGAGATCGTCGCTGGGATCAGTCCCAGCCGGGTCTCGGTCAGCCCGAAGCGGGCGGTGTCGGCCGCGACGACCGCGTCGCAGACCGCCATCAGCCCGACCCCTCCGCCATAGGCCGCGCCGTTCACCCGCCCGATCAGCGGCCTGTCGAGCGTGTTCAGGGCGTGCAGCATTCCGGCCAGCCGGCGGGCCTCGGCCATGCGCCCGGCCCGGGTGGCGGCGAACTGTTCGCGCATCCAGCCGAGATCGGCCCCGGCGCAGAAGCTGGCGCCGGCCCCGGTCAGAACCACGACCCGGATGCCGGGATCGCTCTCGATCCGGCCGGCGGCGGCCGCCAGTTCGTCGCACATCGCGCCCGAGAGCACGTTGTGCTTCTCCGGCCGGTTCAGCACCAGCCGCGCGACCCCGCGGTCGTCGACGTCGAGACTGATCGTGGTCCAGTTCATCCTGCGGCCCGACCCGGCGGCACCCCGCCGGTCCGGCCGCGGCGCGGCTTCAGGCCCGCCGCTCGACGTAGCGGCTCAGCACCGCCCGCACCCGCGGGTCGCCGGCCAGCCGCTCCGGATCCCAGAGCTTGAGCGCCTCCTTCGAGCTCAGGCGCTCGCCGGTGGCCTCCTGGAGAATTTCCGCCAGGCACGGACCCCGCATCGGGTCCATGCCCCGCGCGATCAGCCGCTCGTTGATCCGCGCGTCGGTCGCGAGAACGACGATGGTGCGATCCTGCATGCAGCTTCCTCCCACAGCGTTCTTGTTTTCGGTACCACCATAGCTCAACTTCCGGTGCAGGACTAGGTCGTCGTTGCCGCAGCCTCCCGAGGCTGCCGATCCCGCCCGGCATCGGTGGATTTCCGCCGATACCGGTCATGTCGGCGACCGTAGACTGCGGGCGAATTCGGCCGCCTCGGCCAGGCGACCGGCATCGAGACCGGTGGCGAAGCCCAGCGCCGAAAGCCGCGCAACCACCCGTTCGGTCGCGACATTTCCCGCAGCGCCCGGCGCGTAGGGACAGCCGCCGAGCCCGCCGCAGGAGGCATCGAACACCCGGAGCCCGTAGTCCAGCGCCACCACGATGTTGTCGAGGGCGCGGCCCCGGGTGTCGTGGAAATGCCCGGCGAGGCGCTCGGGCGCGGCCGCGTCGAGCACCGCCTGCAGCATATAGGCGACCGAATCAGGCGTGCCGTGCCCGATGGTGTCGCCGAGGCTGACCTCGCGGCAGCCCAGCGAAAACAGCTGCGCTGTCACGCGAGCGACCATCTGCGGCTCGATTGCGCCCTCGAACGGACAATCGGTGACGCAGGAGACGTAGCCGCGCAGCGGCATGGCGTCGCGGCGGGCGGCTTCGGCGACGGCCGCGAATTGGGCGAGGCTCTCGGCGATCGAGCAGTTGATGTTGCGCTGGCTGAAGCTTTCGGAGGCGCTGGCGAAGATCGCGACCTCCGACGCCCCGGCCGCGCGGGCGGCGGCGTAGCCCTTCAGGTTCGGGGTCAGCGCGCCGTAGACGACGCCGGGGCCGCGGGCGATGCCGGCCAGCACCGCCGCGCCGTCCGCCATCTGCGGCACCCATTTCGGGCTGACGAAGCTCGCGACCTCGATGTGGTCGAAGCCGCAGGCGGTCAGCCGGTCGACCAGCGCGATCTTCTTCGGCGTCGCGATCGGCCGGGTTTCGTTCTGCAGCCCGTCCCGCGGGCTCACCTCGTAGATCGTCACGCGATCATCCATCCGCCGGCTCCAGCGTCAGCAGCAGCGTGCCGTCGGTGACCTGGGCGCCGGCGGCCACCAGCACCTCGGCGATCACGCCGTCCCGCGGCGCGGTCAGCGCGTGCTCCATCTTCATCGCCTCCAGCACCACCAGCACCTCGCCCCTCGCCACCGTCGCGCCGGGGCTGGCGGCGAGCTGCTTCACCAGCCCCGGCATCGGCGCGCGGAGGTCGTCGCCGCCGGCATGGGCCTCGGCCGCGCCGGCCAGCGGATCGGGCAGCTGCAGCACCAGCGCCTCGGCGCCGTCGAAGACGGTGAGGCTGCGCCCGGCGACGGCGACGCCGAAGCGGCAGTCGCGGCCGTCGATGGCGAGCTCGAGCTCGCCGTCGCGCCACACCGTCACCTCGACTGCCCGGCCGTCGACGCGGAACCGGCCGGGCCCCAGCATCTCCAGCCGCGCCGCCAGCTCCTCTCCCGCGGCCTCCAGCCGCACCGTCCAGACCAGCGGCGCCCAGAGCGCGAAGCCCGCCAGCGGATCGTCGCGGCCGAGCAGGCCCGCCGCCGCCAGCGCCGCGACCGCGATCGCGTCGGCCGACGGCGGGCGCGGCGCGGTCAGCGCCTCCAGGTGCCGCTCGATCAGCCCGGTGTCGACCCGCCCGGCGGCGAAGTCGGGCTGCCGCAGCAGTCGCGCGAGAAAGCCCAGGTTGGTGACGCAGCCCGCGACCCGGGTCGCCTCCAGCCCGCGGGCGAGCTTGCCCAACGCGATCGCCCGCGTCGGCCCCCAGGCGATCAGCTTGGCGATCATCGGGTCGTAGTAGGGCGAGATCGCGTCCCCGGCCCGCACCCCGGAATTGGCGCGCAGCTCCGGCGGAAAGCTCAGATGGCTCAGCGTGCCGATCGCCGGCAGGAAGCCCCGCGCCGGATCCTCGGCATAGAGCCTAGCCTCGACCGCGTGGCCGGCGATCGCCAGCTCCTCCTGCCGCCGCGGCAGCGGCTCGCCGGCCGCGACCCGCAACTGCCACTCCACCAGATCCTGCCCGGTGATCGCCTCGGTCACCGGATGCTCGACCTGCAGCCGGGTGTTCATCTCCATGAACCAGAACCCGTCCGGCCTGAGCGCCCCCGCCCCGTCGGCGATGAACTCCACCGTCCCGGCGCCGACATAGCCGATCGCCTTGGCCGCCTGCACCGCCGCCGCGCCCATCGCCGCCCGCACCGCCTCCGGCATCCCCGGCGCCGGCGCCTCCTCGATCACCTTCTGGTGCCGCCGCTGCAGCGAGCAGTCGCGCTCGAACAGGTGCACCGCCTGGCCGTGGCTGTCGCCGAACACCTGGATCTCGATGTGCCGCGGCGCGGTGACGTACTTCTCCACCAGCACGCCCGCGTTGCCGAACGCGGCCCGCGCCTCGCCCCGCGCCGCCGCCAGCGCCGCCGCGAACGCCCCGGGCCGGTCGACCCGCCGCATCCCCTTGCCGCCGCCGCCGGCCACCGCCTTGATCAGCACCGGATACCCGATCGCCGCCGCCTCGGCGGCGAGACGCCCGTCGTCCTGGTCCGCCCCGTGATAGCCGGGCACCACCGGCACCCCGGCCTCGGTCATCAGCGCCTTGGCCGCGTCCTTCAGCCCCATCGCCCGGATCGCGCTGGCCGGCGGCCCGATGAAGGCGAGCCCCGCCGCCGTCACCGCCTCCACGAAGTCCGGGTTCTCCGACAGGAAGCCGTAGCCGGGATGGATCGCCTCCGCCCCGCTCGCCAGCGCCGCCGCGACGATCGCATCGCCCCTGAGGTAGCTCTCCGCCGCCGGCGCCGGCCCGATCCGCACCGCCGCGTCGGCCATCGCCACGTGCTTCGCGTCGGCGTCCGCGTCGGAATGCACCGCCACCGTCGAAATCCCCAGCCGATGGCAGGTCGCCATCACCCGGCAGGCGATCTCCCCGCGATTGGCGATCAGCACCCGGCGGAACATCAGCGCCGCCCCCGGCGGCTCAGCACCAGCCGCTGCGCTGATGCCCGAAGTAGCGGCGGCCGTTGCCGCTCTCGACCATGCCGGTCGCCACCCGCTGCCCGCTCAGCCGCATGTCGACCAGCGTCCGCCCGTAGCGGTCGTGGCCGAGAAAGGCGACCTCGGTCCGCGTCGCATACCAGACCCAGGTCGCCAGCACCTGCTTCGCCCTTGCCGCCGCCGCCCGCTCCGATTCGCACCTGGGCGAGAACAGCTCCGGCGAATCGTACCCCACGATCCGCGCCCTGAGCGTCCCGCGCCCCACGCATTCGAGGTTGACCGTATCCCCGTCGACCACCCCCGACACCCGGCAGTCCCGCGTCATCGCGCGCATTCCGGACCGCCAGTCGTCCACGACCGGCGCCAGCACCGTATAGCCGCCCGACAACGCCGCGACCAACGCGACCCACGCCAGCGCCGCGGGAAGGCCCGCCTGGCCGTATCGCCGCCCCCACTTGGAGTACGAATACCGCATTTGCTCCCGAGCCTGCATGCCCGCAGGCTAATGAAGGGCTAATCCCTGCCCCGACTGATGCGGGCCTCTGGCCCGCGAGTCCCGGCCCGACAGGGAAACGCTCCGGTGGAGCGTTTCCGGGGCCGTTCGCCGGAGCCCATGGCGGAGGCGAAGGGGGGTGCCGCCTGGACCGTCGGTCTCCATCCGGGCGCGGCCGCCCCGGCGGACGCGGAATCGCGTCCGCCCCCGGCAGGGGCGGCCGCGGCCGGATTTGCCGACGGTCAAATCCGGCAAGCCCCACCCGCGCCCTCACATCCGGAACACGCCGAAGCGTGTCTCCCCTACGGCCGCGTTCAGCGCCGCCTCGAGCGACAGCGCCAGCACCGCCCGCGACTTGCGCGGATCGATCACCCCGTCGTCCCAGAGCCGCGCCGTGGCATAGAGCGGATGCGACTGCCGCGCGAACATCGCCAGCGTCGGCGCCTTGAACGCCGCCTCCTCCTCCGCGCTCCAGCTCCCGCCCCGCCGCTCGATCCCCTCGCGCTTCACCGTCGCCAGCACCCCCGCCGCCTGCTCGCCGCCCATCACCGAGATCCGGCTGTTCGGCCAGGTCCAGAGAAACCGCGGGCTGAATACGCCCGCCCCGCCATGCCGTAGTTCCCCGCCCCGAACGAGCCGCCCACCAGCAGCGTGATCTTCGGCACCGCCGTGGTCGCCACCGCCGTCACCAGCTTCGCCCCGTGCCGGGCGATCCCCTCCGCCTCGTAGCGCCGCCCGACCATGAACCCGGTGATGTTCTGCAAAAACACCAGCGGAATCCGCCGCTGCGAGCACAACTCCACGAAATGCGCCCCCTTCACCGCGCTCTCCGAGAACAGCACCCCGTTGTTGGCGATCACCCCGACCGGAACCCCCATCACGTGCGCGAAGCCGCAGACCAGCGTCGCCCCGAACCGCGCCTTGAACTCGTCGAACCGCGAGCCGTCCACCAGCCGCGCGATCACCTCGCGGATGTCGTAGGGCGTGCGCAGGTCCGCCGGCACCACCCCGAGGATCTCCTCCGGGATCATAGGCCGGCGCCTCCGGCGCCTGTCGCACCGGCCCCGGCGGCCGCGCCCGGTTCAGCCCCGCCACCGCCGCCCGCGCCAGCGCCAGCGCGTGCCCGTCGTCCTCGGCGAGGTAGTCCGCCACCCCGCTGACGCCGGGTATGCACGTCGCCGCCGCCCAGATCCTCCGCGCTCACCTCCTCGCCGGTCGCCGCCTTCACCAGCGGCGGCCCGGCCAGAAAGATCGTGCCCTGCTCGCGCACGATGATCGTCACGTCCGACATCGCCGGCACGTAAGCCCCGCCCGCGGTACACGACCCCATCACCACCGCGATCTGCGGCACGCCCTTGGCCGACATCTGCGCCTGGTTGTAGAAGATCCGCCCGAAGTGGTCGCGGTCGGGAAACACCTCGTCCTGGTTCGGCAGATTCGCCCCGCCCGAATCCACCAGGTAGACGCAGGGCAGCGCGTTCTCCTGCGCGATCTCCTGCGCCCGCAGGTGCTTCTTCACGGTCAGCGGATAATAGGTGCCGCCCTTCACGGTGGCGTCGTTCGCCACCACCATCACCTCCTGCCCCTCGACCCGGCCGATCCCGGCAATCAGCCCCGCCGCCGGCGCGTCGCCGCCATAGACCCCGTGCGCCGCCAGCGCCCCGATCTCGAGGAACGGGCTGCCCGGGTCGAGCAGCCCGGCCACCCGCTCCCGCGGCAGCATCTTGCCCCGCGCCGCATGCCGCGCGGCCGCCGCGGGGCCACCCCCGGCAGCCGCCGCCACGGCGGCCGCCTCGATCTCGGCGAGCGCCGCCAGATGCGCCTCCCGGTTGGCCCGGAAGGCGGCGCTGCCGGTCTCGATGGCCGAGCTCAGCCTCATTGCGCCTGCCGCTGTGCTAGCCGGTCCTCCAGCGCCAGCGCCTGCCGCGCCGTCAGCCGCATCGCGCACTCCGCCGAAGCCGGGCCGGCGCCGGTGCCGCCGCCCCACTGGCTGTATTCGTATTCGCAGGCCGCGTCGCGATAGCCGATCCAGGCCCGCTGCATGTCACGCAGCGCCAGCGCCGGCGACAGCGCGGCCGAGCCCAGCCGCTTCTGCTCCGCCGCCACCGCCGTCTCCATCTGCATCAGCGCGCCATAGGCCGCGTTCAGCCGCGCGTCCCAGAAGTCGGCTTCGCTGCGCAGGCAGAACCCCATGCCGACCGTGGTGTAGCCGCCCGGGGTATCGATGCAGGCATCCGCCGACAGCCCGACGCAGGCCTCGCGCGCCGGCAGGTCCGCCGCGCCGGCCAGGCAGCGCTCGGTCTTCCCGGGCGAGAACGCAATGTCCTGCCCCGCCGCCGGAACGGCGGCGAACAGCCCCGCGAGGAGCGCCGCTCCGACGCCCGGAGCCCCGGGTCGGCGCGAGGGGATCGCAATTCGGTCAGAATCGGCCGGTGGCAAATCGGATATCACCCTCCCGGCGCGGCGAAATTCGCGTGGGCGGTGACGTACCAGGCGCCGTCGATCTTGCGGAAGACCGTCAGCCGCGGGGCATGCTGCGTCAGCTTCCCGCCTTTCACGACCGCGTCCAGCACCAGCCAGTATCGCATGACCCGGATGTCCCCGTCGCCGGTCTCCACGATGTCCTCGATCCGGGGTGGGGCGTCGATGACCGGGAAGCCGCCGGCGATGTAGCCGGCCTTGTCGTAGCCGGTGCCGTCGCCACGCATGAGCTGGAACTCGGGCGCCAGCACCGAGGCCACCCGGTCGGCATTGCCCGACGTCACCGCCTCGGTCCAGGCGGACAGGATCTCCTCGGCCGAATCGCCCTTGATCCCGTCGGCGAGGCCGGGTCCGGCCAAGGCCGCGGCGGCCAGTAAAAGAGCGCCAAGCAATCGCATGTGCAATCTCCCCGTTATTCCCGACCCGTCGCCTTTATCACCGAGCCGCAGGCCCTCACGCCCGATGCTCCGGGTTGGCGTAGTCGAAACGGCAGCCCGCCTTCCAGGCCCGCCGGTCGTTGCCGTGGTTCGGCAGCCCGCCCGAATCCTTCAGCATCCGCGCCAGGTGCAGCAGGTTCCAGGTCATGATGGTGGTGTTGCGCTGGGTGAAGTCGTTGTCCAGCCCGTAGCCGCCCCCCTTGCCGTCATCGTCGCCATAGCTCGGCCCCGGCCCCGCCTCGCCGATCCAGCCGCAATCGGCCTGCGGCGGAATCGTATAGCCCAGATGCCCCAGCGCATAGAGGACGGACATCGCGCAATGCTTGATCCCGTCCTCGTTGCCGGTGACCACGCAGCCGCCGGTCCGCCCGTAGTAGATGCTCTGGCCCTTGTCGTTCAGCATCCCCGACATCGCATAGAGCCGCTCGATGATCAGCCGGCAGACCGAGCTCACCTCGCCCAGCCAGATCGGGGTGCCGATGATCAGGATCTCCGCCGCCTTCACCTTCTCCCAGATCCCCGGCCAGGCATCCTCCGCCCAGCCATGCTCGGTCATGTCCGGCTGCACCCCGAAGGCGATCGGCATCCCCGCCGGCCGCACCACCTCCACCGCCACCCCGTTCCGCCGCATGATCTCCTCGGGCACCGAAAGCAGCAGCGCCGGTGTGCGACATCTCCTCCGGCCGCTTCAGCGTGCAGTTGACGATCAGCGCCGAAAGGTCGGAGAAATCGGTGGTGTTCTCCGCACAGAGCGCCGCCTGCTGTTCGTTCAAAGCCATCTCGCCCCTCCCTCACCCCGTCGCCTTCATCAGCTCCCGCCCGATCAGCATCCGCCGGATCTCCGAGGTCCCGGCCCCGATCTCCATCAGCTTGGCGTCCCGCATGATCCGGCTGACCGGCGAGTCGTTGAGGAACCCCGCGCCCCCCATCGCCTGCACCGCCTGCACCGCCTGCTCCATCGCCTGCTCGCTCGAATAGAGCACGCAGGCCGCGGCGTCCTGCCGGGTTACCTGCCCGCGGTCGCAGGCCGCCGCCACCGCGTAGCAATAGGCGCGCGCCGTGTTCATCGCGGTGTAGAGGTCGGCGATCTTGGCCTGCATCAGCTGGAAATCCCCGATCTTCTCGCCGAACTGCCGCCGTTCGTGCATGTAAGGCATCAGGTGGTCGAGGCAGGCGTGCATCAGCCCGATCCCGATCCCCGACAGCACCACCCGCTCGTAGTCGAGGCCCGACATCAGCACCCTGACGCCCTTGCCCTCCTGCCCCAGCACGTTCTCGAACGGCACCTCGACGTCCTGAAAGATCAGCTCCGCCGTGTTCGACCCCCGCATCCCCAGCTTGTCGAAATGCGGGCTGGTCGAAAACCCCGTCATCGCCTTCTCGACCAGGAACGCCGTTATCCCCTTTGCCCCGGCCTCAGGATCGGTCTTGGCATAGACCACCAGCGTGTCGGCATCCGGCCCGTTGGTGATCCAGTACTTGGTGCCGTTCAGCACGATAGCGGTCGTTCTTCTTCTCCGCGCGCAGCCGCATCGACACCACGTCCGATCCCGCGCCCGCCTCCGACATCGCCAGCGCGCCCACATGCTCCCCCGACACCAGCCCCGGCAGGTACTTCGCCTTCTGCTCGGGCGTCCCGTTCAGCTTGATCTGGTTCACGCACAGGTTGGAATGCGCCCCGTAGCTCAGCGACACGCTCGCGCTCGCCCGGGCGATCTCCTCGACCGCCACCACGTGCGCCAGATACCCCATTCCGGCGCCGCCGTACTCCTCCGGCACCGTGATCCCGAGCAGCCCTAGATCGCCCATCTCCCGCCAGAGCTCCGGCGGAAAGACGTTGCTGCGGTCGATCTCCGCCGCCATCGGCGCCAGCCGCTCCTGCGCCCAGCCCCGCACCAGGTCGCGCAGCGCCTCGATGTCCTCCCCCAGGGCGAAGTTCAGCGTCGCCATGAACATCGGCCGGTCCCCCAAGCGTTAACGCCATCTTGACAGGTATGCATACGCCTTGTGCATGGCTTGTGCACGCCTCGTGCATCGGTTCCGCACGCCCTTAACACGCCGGCCCCGGGCCGATATAAGCCGTCAGCAGTTCCCCGGGGGATCCCCATGCGCAGCGCCGAAGTGACCCGCAACACCGCCGAAACGGCGCTCTCGGTCAAGCTCGACCTCGACGGCAGCGGCCGCCACGACAACGCCACCGGCATCGGCTTCTTCGACCACATGCTCGACCAGCTCGCCCGCCACGCGCTCTTCGACCTCGAGGTCCGCGCCACCGGCGATCTGCACATCGACGATCACCACACCGTCGAGGACGTCGGCATCGCCCTCGGCCGCGCGCTCGCGCAAGCCCTTGGCGAGAAACGCGGAATCCGCCGCTACGGGTCGTGCCTGCTGCCGATGGACGAGGCGCTGGTGCGCGTCGCGCTCGACCTCTCCGGCCGCCCCTTCCTGGTCTGGAAGCTCGACTTCCCGAGCCCCAGGATCGGCAGCTTCGACACCGAGCTCGTCCGCGAGTTCTTCACCGCGCTGGCGATGAACGGCGGCATCAGCCTCAACGTCGCCCTGCTCGACGGCGCCAACAGCCACCACATCGCCGAGGCCTGCTTCAAGTCCGTCGCCCAGGCCCTTCGAATCGCAGTCGAACCCGACCCACGCAGCCCCGACGCCGTCCCCTCGACCAAGGGCACGCTCTCGGGATGACCACCGTCATCGTCGACTACGCCAGCGGCAACCTGCACTCGGCGCTCAAGAGTTTCCAGCGCATGGCGAGCGAGACCGGCGCCGCCCCGGTCGCCGTCAGCTCCGACCCCGAGGCCGTCCTCGCCGCCGAGCGGATCGTGCTGCCCGGCGTCGGCGCCTTCGCCGACTGCCGCGCCGGCCTCGCCGCGATCCCCGGCCTGTTCGAGGCGATCGAGGCCCGGGTGATCGGCCAGGGCGCGCCGTTCCTCGGCATCTGCGTCGGCCAGCAGATGATGGCGACCCGCGGCCTCGAGCACGGCCGCGACACCCCCGGCTTCGGCTGGATCCCCGGCGACGTGGTGCGGATCGCCCCCGCCGACCCGACGCTGAAGGTGCCGCACATGGGCTGGAACGCGCTCGAGATCACCGGTCCGCACCCGGTGCTGGCCGGCATCGCCAGCGGCGACCACGCCTATTTCGTGCACTCCTTCCACCTGGTGCCCGAGGATCCCGGCCAGCGCCTCGCCACCGTCGACCACGGCGGCCCGGTCACCGCGGTCGTCGCCCGCGACAACCTGATCGGCACCCAGTTCCACCCCGAAAAGAGCCAGGCGACCGGCCTGCGCCTGATCGCGAACTTCCTCGCCTGGCGCCCCTGACCGCGCACGTCAGCTGCCGCGCGCTGCCTTCTCCTCGAGCCCCGATCGCCCTTCGCGGCGCTCGAGCTCGGCCAGCACCTCGGCCCAGTCGACCCCCCCGGCCCTGAGCATCACCTGCAGATGGTAGAGCGCGTCCGCCGCCTCGTGGACCAGGCCGGCGCGGTCGCCGGCCGCGGCGGCCACGATCGCCTCGACCGCCTCCTCGCCGAACTTCTCGGCGCATTTCGCCGCTCCCTTCGCCAGCAGCGCCGCGGTGTGCGAGCCGGACGGATCGGCGCCGGCACGGGCCTCGATGGTGGCGAAAAGACGGGCCAGCGTGTCGGGCATCAGAGCCTCACCGGGATGCCGGCCGCCGCCATCGCCGCCTTGGCCTCGGCGATGGAATGCTGGCCGAAGTGGAAGATCGAGGCGGCGAGCACCGCCGAGGCGTGGCCCTGGTGACGCCCTCGACCAGGTGCGCCAGCGTCCCCACCCCGCCCGAGGCGATCACCGGGATGCCGACAGCGTCGGCGATGGCTCGGGTCAGCGCCAGGTCGAAGCCGGCGCGGGTGCCGTCGCGGTCCATCGATGTCAGCAGGATCTCGCCGGCCCCGCGGCGCTCCATCTCGCTGGCGTAGGCCACGGCATCGATGCCGGTTGCCCGCGTACCGCCGTGGGTGAAGATCTGCCAGCGTCCCGGCGCGACGCTGCGGGCGTCGAGCGCCACGGTGATGCACTGGTTGCCGAACTTCTCGGCGCTCTGCGAGATCACCTCGGGCGTCGCCACCGCGGCCGTGTTGAAGCTGACCTTGTCGGCGCCCGCCAGCAGCAGCTCGCGGACGTCCGCCGGGCTGCGCAGCCCGCCGCCGATCGTCAGCGGCATGAAGCACTGTTCCGCCGTGCGCGACACCAGGTCGAGCAAGGTCCCGCGGTTCTCCTGGCTGGCCGCGATGTCGAGGAAGCAGAGCTCGTCCGCCCCCGCCGCATCGTAGGCCCGCGCCGCCTCGACCGGATCGCCGGCGTCGCGCAGATCGACGAAGTTCACGCCCTTGACCACGCGCCCCGCCTTCACGTCGAGGCAGGGGATGACGCGGACCTTCAGCATGCCGGCGCGGCGAGATAGGCAACGGCTTCGGCGAGGTCCAACCGCCCCTCATAAAGCGCCCGCCCCGAGATCGCACCGTCCAGCGGCGCCCCGCTTTGCTTCAGCGCGCGCAGGTCGGCCATCGAGGCGATGCCGCCCGAGGCGATCACCGGGATCGCCACGGTGCGGGCCAGCGCCGCGGTGGCGGCGACGTTGGGGCCGGCCAGCGCGCCATCGCGCTCGATGTCGGTGTAGACGATGGCGGCGACCCCGGCGTCCTCGAAGCGGCGGGCGAGGTCGGTGGCCAGCGTTGCCGTGGTCTCGGCCCAACCCTCGACGGCGACGCGGCCGTCGCGGGCGTCGATGCCGACGGCGACGCGTCCGGGATGGGCGCGCGCCGCGGCCCGCACCAGCTCGGGGTCGCGCAGCGCGGCGGTGCCGAGGATCACCCGCGCCACCCCCTTCTCCAGCCAGGCCTCGATGGTGGCCCGGTCGCGGATGCCGCCGCCGAGCTGGACCGGGATCGCCACCGCCGCCAGGATCGCCTCCACCGCCGCCTCGTTCACCGGCCGGCCGGCGAAGGCGCCGTCGAGATCGACCAGGTGCAGCCAGCGGCAGCCGGCGGCGGCGAAGGCGCGCGCCTGGGCGGCGGGATCGTCGCCGAACACCGTGGCCTCGTCCATCGCACCGCGCAGCAGCCGCACGCACTGGCCGTCCTTCAGGTCGATGGCGGGATAGAGGATCATCGGCGGGGCCCGGTTGCGTCGCGGCCTGATAACGCGCCCGCGGCGGGAAGGAAAGCCGCCGGTCCCTCAGCCGACACCGACGGGCCGCGTTAGGACTTTGATCCCGACTCTTTTACTTAGCATATGGATTGTGCATGAGTTGTGCATGCGTTGCATATCGAAGGAATCGCCGTAAACCTTATCATGCGTTGACGAAGCTCCGGTCCCTCACCGAGGCGGCGAAACCGTCGAGCCCTTCGCTCACCTCCCGCCAGTGCGGCAGCGCCTTCACGCGCCCGAGCCAGCCGGCGACGTGCGGGGTGTTGCCGAAGTCCCAGCGGATGATGTCCCCGAGCGCCACCAGGCCCCCGACGAAGTAGTCGGCCACGGTCGTCTTCTCGCCGGTCAGCCAGGTCCGCCCATCGCCGAGCCAGTGCTCGTCGAGCACCTTCAGCCAGAAGGCACTCTTGTCGCGGCCCCATTCGACCGCAACCCGGTGGCCCTCCGCGGTCGGACGCTCGTGGTGCGGAAAGAGCTGCGGATAGCAGAGGTTGTAGCCCCAGTCGCGGTAGAAGTTGAAGCTCGCCCAGTGCATCGCCTCGTGGACCCTGGCCTGTTCCTTCAACTCCTTGGGGTATTCCGGCAGGTCGAACTTCTCGGCGAGATAGATCAGGATCGCCGCGCTTTCGGTCAGCCGGAAATCGCCGTCCTCCAGGACCGGCACCAGTCGGTTGGGGTTGATCGAGATGTACGGCTCCTTGTGGTGGGCGCCGCTGAAGAGGTCGACCACCTCCTCGTCGACGGTCAGTCCCTTCTCGGCGATGTAGAGCCGGACAATTCGACTGGTGATCGAGGCCGGATGCATGTAGAGCTTCATTTTTTCCTCCCAGACTTCTGTTTTTGCGTTATTTTTTCGCATAGGGGTCCTTAGGACCCCGGTCGCTCGACAGGCTGTCCCGGTTCCGCGCGCTCAACCGTTCGATCGCATCAGCGAGGTGGATCTCGCCGATGTTGTAGTCGTTGCGCTCGACACGGATCCGGTGCGCTTCGAGCAGGACCTGGCCGTGGGTGTAGCCCCACGGCGGCTCGAAGCGGTAGGCGGCCAGCTCGATCAGCAGGCCCAGCGGGTCCTTGAAGTAGATCGAGTCCATGAAGCCGCGGTCCTTGACGCCCGAGTGCTGGATGCCGCGCTCGTCGAGCCGCTCGACCGCCTGGCGGAAGGTGGCGGCCGAGACGGCCATCGCCAGGTGGTGCACGCAGCCGGGATCGGTCGGGGTGCGGCGATCGTCGGGCTTGCGACTGTCGTCGGTGAAGACGGTGATGAGGCGCCCGTCGCCGGGGTCGAAGTAGAGATGGCTCTCCGAGGCGCGGTCGAGGTTCGGCTGCTCGAAGACGAAGGGCATGCCGAGGACCCCTTCCCAGAAGTCGATCGAGGTCTGGCGGTCGGCCCCCACCAGGGTGATGTGGTGGACGCCCTGGGTCTGCAGTTTGCGCATGTCTTCCCTCCCCCTTCAGGTTTCGGCGCCGGACCAGTCGACGAGCTTCGACTTGTAGTCGCTGCGCGGCAGGCTGGCCCACGGCACCAGCGCGACCTCGGTCGCGACCGCCAGCCTGTCGCGCAGGCGCCGGCGGATGCCCTCGGCCAGATCGGCAGCCGGCGGCTGGCCCTGGGCGAGCTCGACCAGCACCGGCAGCGGCGGCGCCTGCCTGACGCCGCGGCGGCGCGGCCGAATGGCGACGAGACCGCTGACTGCCGGGGCGAAGGCGGCAACCACCTCGCGCACCGCCGTCGGGAACACGTTGACGCCGCGCAGGATCAGCATTTCGTCGGTGCGGCCGATGCAACGGACCCGCGGCGCGGTGCGGCCGCAGCCGCAGGGGCCGGCCGCGACCCGGACGTGGTCGCGGCTGCGGAAGCGCAGGAGCGGCGCGGCGCGGCGCGTCAGGTGGGTGTAGACCAGTTCGCCCTCGGCGCCGTCGGCGAGCGCCAGCGCGGCGCCGGAGGCCGGGTCGATCAGCTCGACGTGGACGAGGCCGCGCCCGGAAAAGTGCATTCCGGCCCGGGCCTCGCATTCGCCCCAGAGCGAGACGGCGATGTCGCCGATGCCCATGGCCTCGGTCACCTGCGCGCCCCAGGCCGCCTGCAGCCGGGCGCGCATATCCGGCTCGCCGCCGCCAGGCTCGCCGGCGACCAGCAGGCGGCCGACGCTGGACCGCGCCAGATCGAGGCCGCGCTCCGCTGCCCGTTCGGCCAGATGCAGAGCGTAGGAAGGGGTGAGCGCGATCGCTTCGGGCGCCAGCGCCTGGATGGCTGCCATCAGCTTCTCGGTGTTCCCGGGCCCGAGCGGAATATGGCAGAGACCGAGGGCGGCGAAAGCGTCGAGCGCGGCCCCGGCGACAAACGGCCCGGCGCCGTAGGTCGAGATCAGGCGCTGGCCGGCCCGCACGCCGGAGGCGGCGTAGGAGCGCGCCGAAATCTCGATCCAGCCGGCGAGGTCGCCGCGGGTCAGCGGGATGTAGCTCGGCGTGCCGGTGGTGCCGCTGGTCGAATAGATGCGAACCACCTCGCCCATCGCCGCGGCCAGGTGGGTGCCGAGCGGGTGGTCGTCGGACCGGCCGGCGCGGAGTTCGTCCTTCTCGGTGAGCGGCAGCCGCGCGATCTCGGCCAGCCCGCCGACGCTGGCGGCATCGGGGAACCCGGCGGCTGCGAGCTTGGCGCGGTAGAAGGGCGAGCGGTCGTAGAGATAGGCGACCTGGGCGCGATAGCTCGCCTCGTCGGCCTGCAGCTGCCGCTCCCAGGGCAGCGTCTCGGCGGCGGGGTCGCGCATCAGCGCTCCTCGCCGGGATCGTAGGCGATCGCGGCCTCGGCCTTCGCGGCCATCAGGAAGCCGATCGGGTTGGCGCTCTCCTCGGCGAGGTGCGCAAGCAGCGAGGCGGTGCGGGCTAGGATCGGGATGCCCTTCAGGATCGCCGGCGGAAAGTCGAGGTCGAGCAGCACCGCCGCGATCGGCATCGACACGTTCATCGGCAGCGGCTTGCCCCAGACCTCGGCGACGACTGGCGCGGTGGCGCGGGCGAGCGCGACATGCGGGCCGGCGGCACCGCGCGCCTCTGCCAGCTCCAGGATGCGCTGCGCGCGCGGGTCGAACGGCTTGTGCAGCGGGTGGCCGAAGCCCGGAACCTTGCCGCCAGCCGCGCGGATGGCCGCGACGAGGCTGGGCAGGCTTTCGCCGCCGGCGACCCGCGCCCGGGCCTCCACCAGGAAGCGCCCGCAGGCTTCGCTGGTGCCGAGCACCACCGAGCCGCAGCCGAGGATGCCGGCCGCGACAGCGCCCTGCAGCGCGGCGGGATCGGCGGCGTAGGTCATGCGGGCGACCTGGTTGGTCGGCACCAGGCCGTGCTCGGCGATCGCGACCAGCAAGAGGTCGAGAAAGAAGCGCTGGGTCTCGGTGGGCTCGCGGCCGGTGACCAGCAAGTGGAAGTAATCGGTGAAGGAGAGCCGTCCCATCAGGTCGCTGCAGAGGTCGCGGCCGCGGACGGTGATGCTGGCCGAATCCGCGGTACTGATCGCCGTCGTGGCGTTGCCGGCCTTGCCGATCAGCATCCGCGCCCCTCCCCATGGTCGCGCTTCGCCAGACAGGATTGTAGGACGATGTTGCGGCTGTCAAGCGGAGCGTGCTAGCGTGAGGGGCGGGATCGGCGGACGAGCGGGCGGGCATGGTCGAGGCGGAGCGGCGGAGCGGCACCGGCATGGGCGTCGCGGACTTCCTCAGCGAGGCGATCCGCGGCGGGAGGTTCGCGCCGGGGCAACGGCTGGTCGAGGCCGACCTGACTCGCGAGCTCGGCGTCAGCCGTGGCCCCGTGCGCGAGGCCTTGCGCCGGCTGGCTGCAGAAGGGCTGATCGAGATCGTGCCGCATCGCGGCGCCCTGGTCAGGCGGCTGTCGGCGGCCGAGGCGCAGGAGCTTTTCGAGATCCGAACCGAGCTCGAGGTCTTCGCGGCGCGCCGCGCCGCCACGGCGATGGCCGATCCCCGCCGGGCCGGGCGGTTCCGCTGCGCCGTCGCGCCGATCTGGAACGAAGCGCCGCATTCGACGGCGGGTTACATCGCCGAGAACCAGCAGTTCCATGCCGCGATCATCGCCGCGGCCGGCAACCGGCAGCTGATGGCGCTGAACGTGCAGCTGCAGCTGTCGCTGATCATGGCGCAGATCGGGGGCGCGCTCAGTTCCGAGCTGATCGCCGCCTCGGTCGTCGAGCACCGGGTCATCGCCGACGCCATCCTCGCCGGCGACGGCGCGGCCGCGGCGCGGGCGATGCGCGCGCATCTGGGCCGGGCGATGCGGTTCATGGCCGGGTTGCCGCCGGAAGTGTTCCGCCACGAGCGACCGGTGGTGGGCGATGCAGGAATCGAACCTGCGACATCTTCGATGTGAACGAAGCGCTCTACCGCTGAGCTAATCGCCCGGTGGCGGGGTGATACCGGCAATCCCCTTGGGCATCAAGGTCCGTTTCGCCCCACTCATCGGGCCATCGCCGGCCTCCCCGCGAGGCCGGACCGTAGCGGTTGTCTCCCGCGTTCCCGGGAACGAGACTGAGGGCGAGGGCGAAGCCCCAGCCGACGATCGGCAGCACCGTGATCAGGGTCGCCCAGCCGGTCCAGCCGAAATCGTGGCAGCGCTGGACGGCGACCGCCCAGCCGGAAATGAACACCGCCAGGAGCGGAAAGCCGCAGACCAGCGCGATCAGACTCCTTACCGGCTCGCCCTGGGTGGCGGCGACCCCCAAGGCCAGCATCAGGACGGCGGCCACCGCGGACTGTGCCAGCGAATAGAGCAGGAAACTCTTGCGATTGCGCCGTCCGCTGAAGCTGAAGATACCCTCGAAAACCGGCCCAAACATCGTCCGAACTCCCAGCCGGCGCGGAGCGGCGATCCCGCCAAGCGCGTGGAGTCCTTATGAACCGATCGGCGCGCGATTGATGCACGCGGTTGCGTTCATGTTTAACGGGGGCTCAGTCCCCCGCGGACTCGCGGGCGAGCCAGGCCCGCACCGCGGCGGGCTCGGGGGCCCGCAGCCGGGCCGCCGAGGGGCCGGGGCCGATCTTCACCCCGATGCCGCCGAGATCCTGAGCCGCGACGATTGCGTCCTCGTCGGTGGTGTCGTCGCCGAGCATCACCGGCCGGCGGCCTGCGAACGGCGGCGCACACGACCAGTCGGCGCAGGGCGCTGCCTTTGTGCGCGGCGGCGGGCTTGACCTCGACAACCATCTTCCCCGGCTGGCGCACCAGGCCCGGCACAGCCGCAGCGGCGGCCTCGGCGGCAGCGAGGCAGGCGGCCTCGGCAGCGGGGGCCGCGCGAAAGTGCAGGGCGGCGACCGGCCCCTTCAGCTCCAGCCGGACGCCGGGCGTGCGCGTCGCGGCGCGCAGCGGCGCCAGCACCGCCTCGGGCGGCGGCGGCGGCGGCGCGGGCGGCTCCTCGCCGGGCGGCAGGATCTCGAGCCCGTGGCCGCCTGCCCGCCAGACCTCGGGGGGCGTGCGCCGGGCGAGGTCGCGCAGGTCGCGGCCGCTCAACACCGCCACCGCGCCGCCGAGCCGGGCGGCGAGCCGCCCCAGCGCCGCGGCAGCGTCGGGCGTCAGGCCGACCGCGTCCGGGTCCGGGCCGATCTCGGCCAGGGTGCCGTCGAAATCGACGAAGAGCGAGTTGGTGAGGCCGAGCCGCAGATCCGCGAGGTCGCCCAGGCTCACGCCGGGACCCGGGTCGCGTCCAGCGCCTCGAGGAACTTTCGCCGCCACCAGGCGATGTCGTGCTCGCGCACCGCCCGGATCAGCTCCTGCCAGCGTTCGCTGCGCTCCTCGAGCGGCATCGACAGCGCCCGGTAGATGGCGTCGGCGGTGGCCGCGATGTCGTGCGGGTTGACCAGCAGCGCCGCCTGCAGCTGCTCCGCCGCGCCGGCGAACTCCGACAGCACCAGCGCGCCGGGATCCTCGGGGGACTGCGCCGCGACGAACTCCTTGGCCACCAGGTTCATGCCGTCGTAGAGCGGCGTCACCAGCCCGACCCGCGCCAGGCGGTAGAGCCCGCAGAGCGCGCCGCGGGAATAGCCGCGGGCCAGGTAGCGAATCGGCATCCAGTCCAGGTCGGCGTAGTCGGCGTTGATCCGGCCCGCCAGCCGGTCGAGCTCCTCGCGGAGCACCTGGTAGGCGTCGACCGCCTCGCGCGACGGAGGGGCGATCTGCAGGAAGCTGACGCGGCCGTGCAGCTCGTCGTGGTCGTCGAGCATTCGCCCGAACGCCTCCATGCGCTGCGGCAGGCCCTTGGAATAGTCCATCCGGTCGACGCCGATCACGAGCGCCCGGTTGTCGATGATCCGGCCGAGACGCGCGGCGGCGGCGCGGCCCTCCTCCGCCCCGGCCTGCTGCTCGATGTCGGAGGCGTCGACGCCGATCGAGAAGGTATCGGCGGTCAATATGCGGTCGAAGACGCGCAGACGGCCATCGTCGAGGACGACAGCCCCCGCGAGTTCAACCAGATAGCGCTTGAAGTTCGCAGTATCCCGCTCGGTCTGGAAGCCGACGAGATCGAAGGCGCAGAGCCCGTGAGCCAGCCGCTGGTGATGCGGCAGCGAGGTGAAGACCTCGGGCGCCGGGAACGGGATATGCAGGAAGAAGCCCATCGGGCCCTGCCAGCCCGAGGCGCGAATCTCCTGGCCCATCAGCAGGAAGTGGTAGTCGTGAACCCAGATCGTGTCGTTCTCGCGGGTGAACTGCGTCAGCAGTCGCGCGAAGCGGCGGTTGACCTGCTCGTAGGCGGCGAAGTCGGCTTCGTCGAAATGCGCCAGATCCACGCGGTAGTGGAACACCGGCCAGAGCGACCGGTTGGCATAGCCCAGGTAATAGCCGTCGTATTCAGCCTGGGTGAGGTCGGCGAGCGCGAAGTCGACGTCGCCTTCGGCAAAGAGGCGCACGCCGCGGGTCTCGCGCTCCACGGTCTCGCCGGACCAGCCGAACCAGACCCCGCCGCCGCGCTCGGTCAGTGCTTCCCACAGCGCCACGGCGAGGCCGCCGGCGCGGGGAGCACCGGGGCTGGCGACCCGATTGGAGGCGATGATCAGGCGACCCGTCACGACGGCAGCAGACCCCAAGCGTGCTGGAATGGCAAGGAAGGAACGCGATCGTATGCCGGATGGTTCCGGACGCCCGGACCTGGCCGCCCTCAGGCCTGCGGCGCCGCGACCGCCAGCAGGCGGGCCTCGGCCAGGATCGCGGTCAGCACCGCGACGTGGCGCTGGATGCTGTAGGTGGCCTCGCCGGCGGTGCGGATGACCTCCAGGCGGTTCTCCTCGGCCAGCAGGCTGCCGATCGCCGCTTGCGGGGCGGCGCTGCGCGGCTGGCGCAGGATCCGCTTCAGGTCGCGCTCCCGGCGATAGTCGACGACGCCGGCGCGGGCAGCGCGGATCAGGATCTTCGGGCGGCGCAGGGCGTTCAGCACGGTGGCGAGGTCGGTCATGGTGTCCCTCATTTCGGTTTTCCGTGCCGCCATAATCGCTCAGGTCGTACCCCTGTTGCGCAACTTTAGCGTGCATCGTTCGCTCCCCCCAGCGACGACCGGGCCGGAAAGGTGAACGTTTTCCGCGGGGAAAGGATATCTTCACGAATCAACCTTAAGACGAGTTTTGCGAAAATTGCCGTGAAAGGAGCTGCCAGCATGTGCCTCTCTCCCTTCCGCTCGATCGCCATGCGCAAAGCCCGTCAGCGGCGTCCCGCATGATCCCCGGCTGGCTGCCCGACGTTGCCGTGACCTACGTCGCCCATACCGCCGGCGGGCTGCCGCTGCGCGCGCTGGCCCGGGCCAGGGGCTGCCACGCCTCGACCGTGATGCGCCAGATCCGCCGGGTCGAGGCCTGGCGCGACGACCCGCTGGTCGACGAGGCGCTGGAGCGTCTCGCCCGCATCCATGCCGCCGAATGTGCCGCCACCGTCTCGAAGGAGTCGCCGCCCATGCCCAGCCCGGCCGCCAAGCCCGCCGACCGCTCCGATCCGCGCATCGATCGCGAGGCGCGGCGCATCCTGCGCCGGCTGTGCGAAAAGGGCGCCTTCCTCGCGGTCGCCCCGACCATGGAAAAGGCGGTGGTGCTGCGCGAGGTGGTGCCGGGCCGGCAGAACCGCATCGCCGTGGTCGACCGCGACGTGGCGCATGCCTTCGCGCTGCAGGAATGGATCGCCTGCGCCAAGGCCGGCAAGATCGCCTGCTACTCGATCACCGCGGTCGGCCGCGCCGCCCTGAAGCGGCTCCTGACCGAGGAGCGCGTCGGCCGGGCACCGCGGGAGGGCTTCGCCGAGGCCCAGGCGCCGTTCCAGGAGCAGCATCGCTTCTTCGCCGAGCGCACGGTGATGGCCGACGACGGCTCGGGCGAGCGCAAGCTGCGCTTCAACCTCGCCGAGAGCCCGCTGTCGGTGCTCGGCCGCAAGCGCGACCGGGATGGCGCGGCCTACCTGACCGCCGACCTGATCGAGGCCGGCGAGCGGCTGCGCGAGGACTTCGAGCTGGCGCAGATGGGGCCGCGGATCGCCCAGAACTGGGAACGGTTCCTGACCGCCGGCGGCGCCCGCGGCGCCATCCAGGGGCGGGGCCCGGCCGAGGGACCGCAGGACGCCCGCGTCCGCGTCGCCAAGGCGATGCAGGCGCTCGGCCCCGGCCTCTCGGACATCGTCTTCCGGATCTGCTGTTTCCTTGAGGGCCTCGAGACCGCCGAGAAGCGGCTCGGCTGGTCGGCCCGCTCGGGCAAGGTGGTGCTGAAGATCGCGCTCGAGCGGCTCGCGGCACACTACCGCGTGGCACCGGCCGAGCCGCATCGCAAGGCCAGTTAGACTCAGGACTCGTTGTCAGAAGATGACGGTAGAAGCGATGCAGATGGCGATCATGAAGGTTTGGGCGCGGCGATGCGGCGGGAGTTGGTGGAAATTCTCGAACTGCGCTCTCCGAGCATGGTGATGTCGGCCTGATCAGGCGGCCTGGTCAAGGCCGAAGGGCTCGATGGCCCCTCCGGACACGCCAGACTTGCCGAATAAGGACAACCACCGATGATGGGAGCGAAACTCCGAAGCCGCCTCGCCGCCGGCGAGGCCGTGACGATGTTCAACACCCACCACCTGTCGTCGGGCCTTGCCGTGCGCCTGGTGGAACTCGGCGCCGACGCGATCTTTCTCGACTGCGAGCACGGTACCTGGGGCTTTGAGGACATCCGCATCACGTCGCAGGCGATCCGCGGGGCCGGCGGTGCTGGCATCGTCCGCCCGCAGTCGCACGAGCGCCCGTTATACCAACGGCCCTACGGCTTGACCGTCGCCCAGTAGCGGGAAGTGGTTGATGCGACCGAGGCTGGGTCGTGGATGAAGAAGTTCCAGGCGTCGCAACAAGTCTCGACGATCTCGGGGTAGCCGTCGAAGACGGTATTGGAGAGCCTGTTGCCGCGGAGGTATTCCCAGACGTTCTCCACCGGATTGAGTTCGGGCGCGTAGGGCGGGAGCGTGAGCAGCGAGATGTTGTCCGGGACCGCCAGGTCCTTGCCGCCGTGCCAGCCGGCGCCGTCGAGCACCAGCACCGCATGGGCGCCGGGGGCGACGGTGCGGGCGATCTCGGCGAGGTGCAGGTTCATCGCTTGCGTGTCGGCGAAGGGCAGCACCAGGGCGGCGCCGGTGGCGCGCTCGGGGCAGACGGCGCCGAAGATGTAGGCCCATTCGTAGCGGGTGTCGCGCACGGCGCGCGGCCGGGTGCCGCGCTTCGCCCAGACCCGGGTCAGCGTGCCCTGCTGGCCGACGCGCGCCTCGTCCTGGAACCAGATCTCGAGCGGTTTGGCCCGTGCGCTCGCGGGGATGGCCTCGGCTACCGCCTGCGGGAAGCTTTTTTAAAAGCCTCCTGAGCGGCCTCGTCGGCCTTCGGGTGGCGCGGGCGCACCGACAGCCGGCGATAGCCGAGCTCCCGCAGCTGCTTGCCCACCGTGCGCTCGTGCATCACCACCCCGAGCTCCGCCGCGATCCACCGCTTCAGGTCGATGCGCCGCCACCGCACCACCCGGTCGAGCTTCGGGTCGGGACCCGCTTCCACCCGCGCCGCCAGCAGCGCCTTCTGCTCTGCAGAGAGCAGCCGCGGCCGGCCCGGCGAGCGGCGGTTCTCCAGCCCCGCGAGCCCCTCGGCGTTGGTGCGATGCACCCAGTCGCGCAAGCTCTGGCGATCCATGCCGCAGGTCTCCGCCGCGGTCTTGCGATCGACCCCCTCCAGCACCAGCGCGATCGCCAGCATCCGCCGCCCCGCCCGCGCCGACTTCGCCTTCCCCGACGCCGCCCGCAGCTCCGCCGCCGTCATCTCCCGCCGCGTGATCGCGATCGCTCCTGCCATCCCTGCCTCCTCTGCCTCGCCGGCAGTGAGTTAGACTTCACCCGATTTGGGAATCCCCACAGAGTCAAACGGCAAGGCCGTTGGTATTACTCATCCGCTATCTCAACGCCGGCGCCGATGGGCTGATGGTGCCGATGGTCGATACCGCCGATCAGGCGCGCGCCATCGTCGATGCGGTCCGCTATGCCCTGCCCTCGAACCACGAGAAGCGCATTGTCATCGCCATGATCGAGACGGTCGGGGCCATCGACGACCTCGAGGCGATGCTCGAGGTCGATGGCATCGACGTCTTCTTCATCGGCCCTGGCGATCTCTCTCAGGACATGGGCTACGCGCCGGCACCGGCCTTCGGTGAGCCGCGCCCGCAGCCTGTGATGGCCAAGGTCGGCGAAGGGGTCAGCAAGATCCTGGCAGCCGGCCGGCTCGCAGGCACGCTGGTGACGGCCGATGAATGCCCTACTGGCTCGACAAGGGTGTGAGATACTTCTACGTGCACTCCGACCCCTTCCTCCGCCTCGGCATGGACCGGGTGAAGGGAATCCTCCGCGGTGCCCCGGTTTCGGCGGAATAGTTTCATGTGCCTTCCGCTTTTCGACCTCACGGCCCGCCGCGCCCTCGTCACCGGCTCGAGTCAGGGAATTGGGCTCGCGCTCGCCGAGGGCCTCGCCGCCCACGGTGCCGAGGTCGTGCTGAACGGTCGCGACCGCGCCAGGCTCGCATCCGCTGCCGACCGCCTCGCCGGCGCTGGCTACAGGTCACCACCGCCCCCTTTCGACGTCACCGATCCCGAAACGGCCGCGGCCTTCGCCGCGGCGGTGCTGGCTGAGGGTCCGATCGACATCCTTGTCAACAACGCCGGGATGCAGTTTCGCACGCCGCTCGAGGACTTCCCCGTCGACAAGTGGCAGTTGCTGCTCACCACCAACGTATCGAGCATCTTCTACGTCAGTCAGCCAGTCGCTCGGGCGATGATCTCCCGCAGTCGTGGCAAGATCGTCAACATCGCCTCGGTCCAGTCCGAGCTCGCCCGCCCGGGCATCGCCCCCTACACCGCAACCAAGGGCGCCGTCCGAAACCTGACCCGCGGGATGGCAACCACTGGGCGAAGCACGGTCTCCAGGTCAACGCCATCGCCCCCGGCTACTTCGAGACGCCACTGAACCAGGTGCTCGTCGATGATCCGGCCTTCTCCGAATGGCTCGCGAAGCGCACGCCCGCTGCTCGCTGGGGCCGGGTCGAGGAGCTTGTCGGAGCCGCGGTCTTCCTCTCCTCCGACGCCCCCGCTCGACGAATTGACCGCTGGCCTTGGCTCGACCGGGTGGGCGGGGTGTTGGCCGAGGGCGGCATCGTTTCCTGCTCGGCCCTGAAGCGAGGCTATCGCGATCGGCTGCGGCAAGGAGCCGGGCGGCCGGTCGCATTCGTCTTTCTGCGCGGTAGCCAGGCGGTGCTGACAAACCGCATGGCGCGGCGCACCGGCCACTTCACGCCGGCGTCGCCGCTGGCGAGCCAGCTCGCGGCGCTCGAAGACCAGTCGGGAGAGCCGGGCGTCGTGACGTTCGACATTGGGCGGCGGCTGCCGGCGATCGTCGCCGAAGTGGCGACGGGACTTCGCGCCTTCCTCAAGTGCCATCCGAACGAGAAGGAAACGCTCCAGTGACAAACCCCGCCGTGCTGATGATCCGCGCCTACCCCATCTGGAACCTCGACGACATGGAGGCGCGCTACCGCCTGCTGAAGCTCTGGGAGGCGCCGGAGCGCGACGCCTTTGTCGCCGCTCACGCGGCCGAGGTGCGCGCGATCGCCACCCGTGGCGAGCTTGGCGCCTCGGCGGCGCTGATGCGGGCGCTACCGAACCTTGAGATCATCGCCTGCTACGGGGTTGGTACCGACGCGATCGATCTCGGCCACGCGGCGGCCGCGGGCATCCGAGTGACGAACCGCCCGACGTCCTGACCGCCGACGTCGCGGACATGGCCATCGGACTGTTGCTCGCCACGGCCCGACAGATTCCGCAGGCCGACGCCTACGTGCGCGACGGCGGCTGGCCCAAGGCACCCGCGTCTGCGGCAAGCCGGTCGGCATCGTTGGCATGGGCCGCATCGGCGTCGCGGTCTCGAAGCGGCTGACCGGCTTCGACGCCGACATCGCCTATTTCGACCTGAACCAGCGCGCGGACCTGCCGTTCGAGTTCGTCGGCGACCTCGTCGCGCTGGCGCGACGATCGGAATTCCTGATCGTGACCCACGCCGGCGGCGAAAGCACCAAGGGAATCATCAATGCGCTGGGGAAGGAGGGCGTCCTGGTCAACGTCTCGCGCGGCTCGACCGTGGACGAGCCGGCACTGGTAGAAGTGCTCGAGACTGGGAGGATAAACGGTGCGGGGCTCGACGTCTTCTGGAACGAGCCGAACATCGATTCGCGCTTCGCGACGCTTCGCAACGTGGTCCTTCAGCCGCACCACGCCTCGGGAACCGTCGAGACGCGCAGGGCTATGGGCCAGCTCGTTCGTGACAACCTGGCCGCGCACTTCGCCGGCCGCCCGCTCGCAACGCCAGTCGTCTGAGGAGAGATCCATGCCCACCGTTGTCATCCATGCCGCCAAGGATCTGCGCATCGAGGAGCGCGAGGCCGAGGCCGCCGGTCCCGGGGAGGTCGAGGTAGCCGTCGAGGCCGGCGGCATCTGCGGCTCCGACCTGCACTACTTCAACCACGGCGGCTTCGGCACCGTCCGCCTGCGCGAGCCGATGATCCTTGGCCATGAGGTCGCGGGCCGGATCGTGGCGCTGGGCGAGGGTGTCCAGGGGCTCGCGGTCGACGACCGGGTCGCGGTGTCGCCGAGTCGGCCCTGCGGCGCCTGCGAGTACTGTCTATCCGGCCTGCAGAACCAGTGCCTGAAGATGCGGTTCTACGGCAGCGCCATGCCCTTCCCGCACATCCAGGGCGCCTTCCGCCAGCGGCTGGTCGCACTGGCGAGCCAGTGCCACAAGGTGGCCGAGAGCGTCTCGATCGGCGAGGCGGCGCTGGCCGAGCCGTTCGCGGTTGCGCTGCACGCGGTCGCCGTGGCCCGCGAGCCCGAGGCGCTCGCTGCTTACGGCGGGGGCAAGGGCAGCTTCGACGTTCAGTTCGAGGCCTCAGGCAATGAACGCGCGGTGCGCGCAGGCCTCGACGTTCTGCGCCCGCGCGGCGTCCTCGTCCAACTCGGGCTCGGGGGCGACGTCGCCATTCCGCAGAATCTGGTCGTCGCGAAAGAGATCGAGATCCGCGGCACCTTCCGCTTCCACACCGAGTTCGCGCTGGCGGTCGATCTCATCAACAGGCGCAAGGTGGACCTGAAGCCCCTTCTGACCGGTACCTATCCGCTCGAGGACGCCGTGGCGGCCTTCGAGATTGCAGGTGACCGCCGCCGCTCGATTAAGGTGCAGCTTTCTTTCTGAACGACGCGCGGCGCCAGTAACTATTGCCGTACCGAGCCGCAAAGCGGTGGCCCCAGACCCCTTCGAGTCGCGGCAAGATTGCGGCAACCAAGTGGATGCTACGTCTCCCTTGTGGTTGCGGGCCCGGGAAATATCAAGGCGGTCGCACGGGACCTGTGCGAGCGGAACCTTCGTACCGTCGGGACCGCCGAGTACGTGTTGACGGCCGCCGGCGTAGATCGCCACGGCGATGAACAGCTACCGCAGCATGTCGAGATAGGGCACCAGCGGCAGCACCACGTCCTGGGTATCGGCCAGCACCTGCGTGGCTTCCACGCCGGCGGCGCCGACTGGAAACGGCGGTGCTAAAGTCGGCCACAACTGCGGCGTGATGGTCTCGCTGCGGGCGGACGGCGCACTTGGTGCCGCAGTCGGTGCTCTACGACAACGACCACTGCCCGGTGGCGCGCATCCTGCCCGACGGGCCGCGCAAGCGGGCCGCGCTCTTCAGCGGCTTCCTGTCGCAACGACAAGGTCGCCGTCGGGGGATTGGTCGGCTGGGTGCGGCGGATCTTCGTGGTGCCGCTGCCGCGCTTCACGGTGCCGCTGCCGCGCTTTGCCTCCTGGGAGGACTTCAACGCCCGGCTCGAGGCGCAATGCCGCAGGCGCCAGGCGGAGATCCTGCGGGGGTACACCGAAACGATAGGTGCGCGCGCCGCGCACCTGGTGGTGATGGCGGGCCGCTCCTTTCGACGCCGGGCCCCCGGGGGGGTTCAGCTCGCAGGCGCTGGTGCGCTACAAGACCAACGACCACTCGGTGCGGGTCGCCTACGGCCACCGCGGCAGCTGGATACTTGGCTACGTCGACGAAGTGGTGATCGGCTGCGGCGGCGAGATCGTCGCCCCGGATCGTCTAGCGTCCCGGGCCGAGCGCGCGGCCGCGACGGCGGGCGCCTCGGCAGCGCGTCTCGCGGCGCTGGCGGCCACCTCAGCCCGCTGGGCGGGCGCCGATCACGTCAATCGCGTCGGCTACGGTCGCCGCACGCGCGAGCGCAGCCTCTCCGAGGCACTTATCGGGTATCGGGATCCCGCACCTTGCCCTGAACTGGCGGCCCGACTACCACTGTGGGATCGGCAGTTGGCGGAAGACGAGCGTCATCTGGCGATTGGAGATCGGGACTATGAGCTGCTGCACCGGCATCATGCCGACCGAGGCGGCCGTCGTCGGGGGAGGCCCGCCCGGCCTTAAGTCCCGGGCCGAGCGCCGGACTTGGGTCCGAGCCGGAGCCGATGGCGCGGCCTCTTGCCTGCTGTCGGTGCCGTCCATCAGCTGCGGCGGGTGCGTCGCGGCCATCGAGCGTGGGCTCGCGGGTTGCCCCGGCGTCCGCGCGGCGCGGGTGAACCTGACGTTGCGCCGGGTGCGGGTCACGCTCGAGGACCTTGAGACCGACCCGCTGCCGGTCATCGATGCGCTCTCGGAGTTGGGGTATCCGGCGACCCCGATCGAGCCGGGCGAGACTCCGCAGGACGACGGACAGGCAGCGATGCTTTTGCGCTCGCTCGCCGTGGCGGGCTTCGGCGTCTTGAACATAATGCTGATGTCGGTCTCCGTCTGGGCCGGCGCCGATGGCGCCACGCGGCAGACCTTCCACCTCATCTCGGCGCTCATCGCCGTGCCAGTTGCGGTCTACGCGGGCCGGCCGTTCTACCTGTCGGCCTGGACCGCGCTCCGCGCCGGCCGGCTCAACATGGACGCGCCTATCACGGTCGGGATCCTGCTGACGCTGAGCCTCAGTCTCTTCGAGACGGCGCGGGGCGGGCAGGGGCATTCTTCGACGCCGCGGTGACGCTGATCTTCTTCCTGCTGATCGGCCGTTATCTCGATCGCCTGATGCGCGACCGGGCCCGCAGCGCCGTCACCGATCTGGCCAGGCTCGCGTCCAGGGGCGCGGTTTGGCTCGGACCCGATGGGGAACAATCTTACATGGCCCTGGAGGAGATCGAGCCCGGCATGATGCTGCGCATCGCAGCGGGCGAGCGGGTGCCGGTGGACGCAGAGGTGGTGCGCGGCGCGTCCGACCTTGATCGTGCGCTGGTAACCGGCGAATCGGCGCCGGTGGCGGCGGGACCGGGTGATGTGCTCGAAGCGGGCACGCTGAACCTCACCGGGGCGATCGACGTGCGGGTGGTGCGGGCGGCGGACGCGTCCTACCTTGCCGAGATGATGCGCCTGCTCGAGACTGCCGAGCAGGGGCGCAGCGCCTATGTGCGCCTCGCTGACCGCGCCGCGCGGCTCTACGCGCCGATTGTTCATCTCGTAGCGCTCGCGACCTTCGTTGGCTGGCTCTTGGTGACCGGCGGAGACTGGAAGACCGCGCTTTTCGTCGCGATCTCGGTCTTGGTCATCACCTGCCCCTGCGCGCTCGGGCTGGCCGTGCCGGTTGTGCATGTGGTTGCCGCAGGGCGGCTTTTCCGCGCCGGCATCATGCTGAAGGACGGCTCGGCGCTCGAGCGACTGGCCGGTATCGACCGTGTCGTCCTTGACAAGACCGGGACGCTGACCACTGGCCATCCCATCTTGACTGGTGGCCCCCTCGGCGCAGAAGCGCGCGCCGCGGCGCGCACGCTGGCGCTCCACTCGACACATCCGGTGTCGAAGGCGGTGGCGGAGCATATCGACGCTGCCCCGGTGGCGGTGCAGGCGCTCCGGGAGGTTCCCGGTTGCGGCGTCGAGGGCGTCGTTGGCGGCCGCCGTGCGCGACTTGGCCATGGTCGCTGGGTCGCGGAGATCGCGAGCCAGCCCGCCGATGCATCGGGGCCGGCCTTTGCGCTGGAGGGCGCGCCCGCGACAGCCTTCGGCGTCGCCGAGACCCTGCGACCGGGCGCGCGCGAGGCGATAGCGGCGCTGCAGGCGGCCGGCCTCGAGCCCGAGATGCTCTCGGGCGACGGATCGGCACCTACCGAACGCGTCGCCCGCGAACTCGGCCTCACGCGTGTCACGCACGGCGCGACCCCTGGCGCAAAAATTGCCCGGCTCGACGCTTTACGGACGGACGGGCATCGGGTGCTGATGGTGGGCGATGGGCTCAATGACACGGCGGCGCTCGCCGCGGCCTACGTGTCGATGGCGCCGGCGTCGGCGTCGGACGCGGGCCGCGCCGCGGCCGATTTCATATTCATTCGCGAGCGGCTCGACGCGGTGATGACGGCGCACGAGGTAGCGCTCGGCGCGGCGCGTCTGGTGCGGCAGAACTTCGGCCTGGCGGTGCTCTACAACTGCATCGCGATCCCTCTGGCGGTCGCGGGACTGGTCACGCCGCTCGTAGCCGCGCTCGCCATGTCGACATCGTCGGTTCTCGTCGTCGCCAACGCGCTGCGGCTCAACCGCGCATTCCTCCCGCCGCAGGCCGACCTCAGGCCCCGCACCGCACGCGGAACCGTAACGCCATGACTATTCTCTATCTGCTGATCCCCCTTTCGCTGGTCATGGGCCTTGTCGGCTTTACAGCCTTCCTCTGGAGCCTGAGGAATGGGCAGTATGAAGATCTGGCGGGCGCGGCCGAGCGGATACTCTATGACGCCGACGAGCCTGCGCCAGAGTCCGCACTCGACGCCGCGACGGGAACCGAGGAGACCAAGCGATGATCAGGAACCTCACCGTCTCCGAGCGGCGCGGCGCCATGTTGACCCTCGGGGTCATCGCGCTCGTCGGTCTCGCCATGGCGGCCGTCGCTCGCGGGGATCCGATGGGCGTGCACGGTTTCATCGTGCTGCTGTTTGCCGGCGTGCTGTTCTTCATGGTCGGCGAAACGATCTACGCCCCGGAGCCGCCCGATATCGCGGCTCGACTCCTACTACGACGACCCGACCAAGGTCGGCATCATCCTTGCGCTGGTCTGGGCAGTGGTCGGCATGTTCGTCGGCGTCTGGGTCGCGGCGCTGCTCGCCTGGCCCGACCTTCGCTTCGATGCGGCCTGGTCGGGCTTCGGCCGTCTGCGCCCGGTGCATACCTCCGGCGTGATCTTCGGCTTTGGCGGCAACGCGCTGATCGCCACCTCCTTCCACGTGATGCAGCGCACCAGCCGCGCACGGCTGCCCGGCGCCCTCAGCCCATGGTTCGTGCTGCTCGGCTTCAACCTGTTCTGCCTCATCGCGGTCACCGGCTACCTGATGGGTGTCACCCAATCCAAGGAATATGCCGAGCCCGAATGGTATGCCGATCTCTGGCTGGTCGATTGTCTGGGTCATCTATTTTGTGCTCTACATTCGCACCCTTGCCCGCCGGAAGGAGCCGCATATCTACGTCGCGAACTGGTATTTTATGGCCTTCATCGTGGTCGTCGCGATCCTTCACATCTTCAACAACCTCGCGGTCCCGGCCTCGTTCGCCGCCGCGAAGAGCTATTCGGCCTTCTCCGGCGTGCAGGACGCGATGATCCAGTGGTGGTACGGCCACAATGCGGTCGCGTTCTTCCTGACCACGGGCTTTCTCGGCGATGCTCTACTACTACCTGCCCAAGCGGGCAGCAGCGGCCGATCTATTCCTATCGGCTTCGATCCTCAGCTTCTGGGGGATCATTTTCTTCTATATCTGGGTCGGATCGCACCATCTGCACTACACAGCGCTGCCGTATGGGTGCAAACCTTGGCATGACCTTCTCGGTTATGCTTCTGGTGCCGTCCTGGGCCTCGGCGGGAAATGCGCTGCTGACGCTGAACGGCGCCTGGCACAGGGTGCGCGACGACGCGACACTGCGCTTCATGATGATCGGTGCCGTCTTCTATGGCCTGGCGACCTTCGAGGGATCGTTCCTTGCGATCCGGCCGGTCAACGCGTTGTCGCATTATACCGACTGGACGATCGGGCACGTCCACGCCGGCGCGCTCGGCTGGGTGTCGTTCATCATCTTCGGCTCGTTCTATGTCGCGCGTGCCGATGCTCTGGCGGCGCGAGACGATGTATTCCTGGCGCCTCGTTGAGTGGCACTTCTGGATCGCGCTAGCGGGGACGGTGATCTACGTCTTCGCGATGTGGAACTCCGGGATCATCCAGGGACTGATGTGGCGCACCTACACCGACGCCGGAACCCTGAAGTATTCGTTCGTCAACTCGCTGGTGGCGATGCACCCCTACTACATTGCCGCGCGTTCGGCGGCCTGCTGTTCCTCATCGGCACCATCATCTGCTTCTACAACGTGGTGATGACCATCCGGCATGTTCCGGCACGAGGAACCGGCGATCGACTATCCGACGTTGTCCGAGTCGGGCGAGCCTGCCGTTCCGGCCGCGGAGTAGCGCCATGTTCCGTTCCTTCCTGAAGCCGTTTCGCCGCTTCTTTGAATGGCACGCCGCGTCGCACTACCGGCTCGAGCGCTATTCGGTCGGCCTGAGCGTCGGCATCGTCGCCGGCGGCGTTCGTCGGCGGCGCGGTCGAGATCGCGCCGCTCTTCACCATCGATTCCACGGTCGAGGACGCGCCCGACATGCGCGTCTACACCCCGCTCGAGCAGGCGGGGCGCGACATCTACATCCGCGAGGGCTGCTACGCCTGCCACAGCCAGATGATCCGCACCCTGCGCGACGAGGTCGACCGCTACGGCCCCTACTCGCTGGCGGTGGAGTCGAAGTACGATCATCCGATGCTGTGGGGCTCCAAGCGGACGGGACCGGATCTCGCGCGGATCGGCGAGAAGTACTCCGACGCCTGGCAGGTCGCGCACCTGGTCGATCCGCGCGCGGTGGTGCCGGAGTCGATCATGCCGCACTATGCCTTCCTGCTCGACGCCCAGCTCGAAGTCGCCAGCCTGCCCGGCCGGCTCGCGGCGCTGCGCGACGTCGGCGTGCCCTACAACGACGAGATGATCGAGAACGCCGCCGTCGACGCGGTCGGCCAGACGCGGCCCGACAGCGACGCGGCCAGCAGCGTTGCCGAACGGTACGGGGAGGCCACGCATCTGCGCGCCTTCGACGGCGACGCCGGCAGGGTCACCGAGATGGACGCCCTCGTCGCCTACCTCCAATCCTCGGGCTGCTGACCGACCTACCGGAAAAGACGCAGCCAACGGCGGAGTACTGACATGTCCCATGACTGGCTCGTCTGGTTCTCGAAGTCGTTTGGCCTCGTCTATCTCGTCGTCCTGTCGATCGGGATCGCGGTCTATGCGTTCTGGCCTTCGCTCGGCCACCGCTTCGATCGCGCGGCCAGGAGCATACTCGACGACGAGGACGGCCCATGTCGGTAAAGGAACGCGACCCGCTCACCGGGCACCAGACCACCGGCCACGAGTGGAACGGTATCACCGAGCTTAATACGGGCGTGCCGGTGGCGATCTGGTGGTTCATCGGCATCACCCACGCCTGGGTGCTGATCTACTGGATCCTGATGCCGACCTTTCCGCTGGTCACGACCTACACCAAGGGGATCCTCGGCTTCGATCAGAAGGAATTCACCAACCAGCAGATCGAAGCGCGCAAGCTGCAACGGTCGGTGTGGACCGCGGCCGATGGAGGAAGAAATCGATCGAGAGATCCGTGCCGATCCCACGCTGATGCGGGTAGTGAACGAAACCGCGCCGGCGCTCTTCGGCGACAACTGCGCGGCCTGCCACGGCCAGAACGCCGCCGGCGGGCCGGGCTTCCCGAGCCTTGTCGACAGCGCCTGGCTGTGGGGCGGCACCGCCGACGATATCATGGAGACCCTGCAGGTCGGCATCAACTCGCCGCAGCCCGACACGCGGATTCGCAGATGCTGGCGTTCGGACGCGACGGCATGCTCACCCGCGACGAGATCCGCTCAGTGGTAGGCTACGTCCGGTCGCTGAGCGGCGCGGACGTATTGAAAGACGTGCACGACGCCGGCGCGGCGCTCTTCGCTGACAACTGCGCGAGTTGTCATGGCGACGACGGCCATGGCATGACGGACCTCGGCGCGCCGAACCTCGCCGATTCCTTCTGGATCTACGGCGGCGACGAGGCCAGCGTGTTCGAGACGGTCTACGGCGGCCGGCAAGGCTGGATGCCGACATGGGAACATCGTCTCGGCGTGGCGGAGCGCAAGATCCTGGCCATCTACATTCAGGACAAGGCAGAGGGGCACGGGCAATGATGGCACCGCAAACCGGTCCCAGACCGTTCTGGACACCGACCGCGATCGCGATCGCGGTCACGGTCGTCGCGTTGTTCATCGCGGCCAATACCCACCTGATCGCCATCTCGTTCGGATCGCAGCCCGACTGCGTCCCGCATCTCAAGGTCCCCAAGGAAGGCGCCGGCTTCCACGCGGCGAGTTCGTCATGCTGAGCGATCACAAAGGCCCCCCACCCCCCGAGAGGTTCCACAGCGACGGCATCATTCCCGAAGTCGTCCCGGCGCTGCCGCGCGAGAACCGCTACGCCCGCGACCTGCCGTGGCGGACCGCGGGGCGCCTGGTTGCAGGCGGGTTGGAAGGACACCTGGAACAACCCGGTGCCGAGCCTTCTCTACGGCTTCGGCGTGTTCGTGGTTTCGCTCCTCGTGGTCTGGTCGCTGTTCCGGCTTGAAATCTCGCACTTCATCTTCCCCGCGCTCGCCGGTCTTCATGGTGCTCGGGCCGCTGATCGCCAACGGCCTCTACGCCAAGAGCCGCAGCCTTGAGAAGCACGAGCACGTGACCTTCCGCTCGATGGTGTTCGTGCACATGCGGTCGGGCTATTCGGCCTTCTTCATGGGCGCCATGCTGCTCGGGCTGTTTATGCTCTGGATCCGCGCTGCGGTGCTGATCTACGCGCTGTTCTTCGGCGTGGTCGACTTTCCCGGCACCGGCGAGGTCCTGCCGATGCTGCTCACCACCCCGACCGGCTGGGGAATGCTGCTGGTCGGGGGCTGCGTGGGCGCGCTGTTCGCGGCCTTTGCCTTCGCGATCAGCGTGTTCGCGGTACCGATGCTGCTCGAGGAGGACACCGACGCCCTGACCGCGCTGGGAACCAGCATGGCCATGGTCTGGAACAATCGCCGCGTGATGATGGCCTGGGGTGCGATCGTGCTTGTCCTGTTCGCCGTTTCCGTCCTGACGGGCATTGTGGGCCTGATCGTGATCTTCCCGGTACTCGGTCACGCGACCTGGCACGCCTATCGCTCCATCCGCGGCAGTTTCCTGCCGCACCGCGATACCGAACGATGTTCATCCAGCCCGCCTGAGTTCTCAAGATCCCGGCGATCTCGATGTCGTCGAGCGAGACGGCTTTCGCCGGCTGCGGGTTGGATTCGATGCCCACCCACTGCCGCTCAAGCCAGTCCGGTCCGAATCGGCGGAAGGTCGGCTCGCCTCGAACTTGATCCTTGCGATGTCGTATCCGGTCGCGGACGCGAAGCCGTGGAGGGTGCGCTTCGCCCGGGCCGGAGCCCGCATCCTCCAGGCGCCGTCGCCGGTTCGTGACCGACTTGGTCGGCATGGCGCGGCGACCCAAGCACCTGCGCCGTGCGCGCGGTCGGGGCACCGGCCAATCCTGCGCCGACTTGAGGCCGGCCTCGACATCAAAGGTCGAGCGCTGCATCGCGGCAGAAGGGCATGTTCATGGGCGGCAACGTGCCGCTCGGCTACTGGTGAAGAACCGCAAGCTCGTGGTGTCCGAGCCCGAGGCGGCGATTGTCCGCTCGATCTCAACAACCGGACCCACCTCGGTTTGGCGGTCCACAAGGACGCGGAATACCCGGGGCGAGCACGCAGTGATCATCGACCAGGCACTCTGGGACAAGGTCCACGCCATCATCGCCGAGAACGCTCGCACCCGGTCGGCGAACACCAGAGCGCAGACGCCGGCGCTGCTGAAGGGGCTGCCCTTCGGCCCGACCGGGGCCGCAATGTCGCCGACGCACACCGGGAAGAGCAACCGGCTCTACTGCTCTACGTCAGCCAGGACGTGCTGAAGCGCGGACCCGACGCCTGTCCGGTCCGGCGGGTGCCGGACGCCGAGATCGAGAGCGCCGTCTTCGACCAGCTACGCAGCATCTCCCGGCAACCGGAGATCATCGTCGGTAGATGGCGCGCCGCCCGAGCCGAGCAGGATGACATCACCGAGGAAGAAGTCCGGGAGGCGCTCACCCAGTTCGATCCCGCTGTGGGACGAGTTGTTCCCGGCCGAGCAGGCGCGGATCGTGGAACTGCTGGTCGAGCGGGTCGACGTGCGGATGCACGGCGTCGAGGTCCGGCTGCGGCCGAACGGATCGCCGGGCTGGTGCGTGAGGTGACCAGCAGCAGGAGAGCGGCAGCGTGACGCGGGCGACGGTCTCGGCGGACGGCGAAACCATCACCGTCCACATCCCTCTGACGTTCCGGAAGCGCGGCGGGCGGAAGCTGGTGGTGACGCCGGACGGGGCCGAGTGGGCGCCGCCGCCGCGGGTCGACAACGCGATGGTCAAGGCGCTGGCGCGGGCGTTCCGGTGGCGGAAGATGCTGGATGTGGGCGTGCATGCGACCATCGAGAACCTGGCAAGAGTTAAGGGCGATCGGCAAGACCTACGTCAGCCAGGTCCTGCGCTTGACGCTGCTGGCGCCGGAGATGATCGAGGCGATCCTCGATGGGCGGCAGTCGGCGGTGCTGTGTCAATCGGCACGGAATCTTGACCCCTGTTCGGCGTCGAATTTTGACCCCCGATTGGGCGAGGAGCGGGACCCGGCCCGGCGCAGCGGTGCGGGTGGCGGAGACGGGCCGGGTCCTGCTCCGGTAAGGCGCTGAGGGATCAGGCGCGGTTTTTGAAGCGCCGGCGTTCGTTGCCTGTCTCGACGATGTCGCAGTGGTGGGTGAGGCGGTCGAGGAGCGCGGTAGTCATCTTGGGGTCGCCGAAGACGGCGGGCCATTCGCCGAAGGCAAGGTTGGTGGTGACGACGACCGAGGTTTGTTCGTAAAGCCGGCTGACGAGATGGAAGAGCAGCTGGCCGCCGGCTTGGGCGAAGGGCAGATAGCCGAGCTCGTCGAGGAGAGAGCGTTTCCCGACGAGGGAAGTCCATGCGGCAGAGGTGGTCGGCGATGCGGCCCTGTGGGCCGGCACTGGCCTCGGCCTCGAGCCTGTTGACGAGGTCGACGACATTGTGGAAGCGGCCGCGGGCGGCGCCGCGGATGCAAGCCCGGGCGATGCCGACGGCGAGGTGGGTCTTGCCGGTGCCGGTGCCGCCGACCAGGACCAGGTTGCGCTGCTGGGCGAGGAAGCCGCCGCCGGCGAGGTCGCGGACCAGTGTGTCGTTGATCGGGGTGCCGTCGAAGGCAAACTCGTCGATCTCCTTGGCCATCGGCAGCTTGGCGATGGCGATCTGGTATTTGATCGAGCGGGCCTGCTTCTCGGAGAGCTCCGCCGTCAGAAGATCGCTCACCACCCTCTGGGGTTCGTGCTGCCGCTTCACGGCGGTGGCGACGACCTCGTCGTAGGCCGCGCGCATGCCGAAGAGCTTCAGCCCGCCCATCGTCGTCATGATCTCGCTCCGCTCCATCATCCGCTCGCCCTCCTCAGGCTGTCGTAGCGAGCGCAGTCGGCAGCAGGCTCATGCCGCAGCTGCAGCGCCTCCGGGGTGGTGATCGTCGCCGGCGGTCCGGGATCGCGCCGCCGGGCGAGGATGTTGAGAATGACGTCGGCCGAGTAGACGCCTTCCCTCAGCGCCTCGGCGCTGGCGGCTTCCACCCGGCCGCCGGCGTGCATGCCACCGGCTCCACCAGGGAGTGCCCGCACATCTGCTGGAAGCGACGGTTGTAGTCCCGCTCCTTGCCCACGAGGATCGCGTCCACCGCGGTCTTCCCTCGCCATTGCCTTCACCGTCCACCGTCACCCCGGCGCTCAGCACGATCTCGTGGCTCCAGTCGAACTGGTATGCCTCGCCCGGCGCGAAGCTCAGCGGCACGAAGGCCGCCGCCGTCGCCGCGGCGCGCTCTCGCTGCCACGAGGCCGCATACCGCCGCACCGCGTCGTAGCCGCCTTCGTAGCCGAGCCCGCGCAACTCTTCGAAGAGGCGGATCAGCGTCAGCCGCTCCCGGCTCGACCGGGCCGCATTCACCGCCAGCAGACGGTCGAGTTCTCCCCGCCACGGCCCAATCTTCGGTTGCGGCTGCACGCTTCGCTCGTACTCGAACGCCGTCGCCCCGCTCCGCAGGATCCTCCGCACCGTGTTGCGCGAGACGTGGAGCTCCCGGAAGATCTCCTTGATCGACCGACCGCGCATGTAAAACTCGCGACGCACCCGCGCGATCGTGTCCACGCCCTTCATCCTCTGCCACCCGTCCATAAACACCGGACAGGCGCTGCCGCATCACAGAGGACAGGGGGTCAATTTTGGACGCCGATCCCGGACCTCACGGGTCAACATTCCACGCCGATCCACAGTGCTGCAGCTGGACGACCTGCTGGCGTGCTTCCCGTTGGAATGGGAGGGGCACCGGCGGTTACCTTCCCCGGCGCTCCGATGGGCGAGACGTGGGCAACCCTGCCGCGCTGCCGCGGAAGGGTAGGCAGCCGAAAAACGGATCGCCAAATCACTACGGCGTGGCCTATGAATGGAGGTGCGAGGGGGAGGTCGGCTTATGCTTGATTACGGCAGCAACCTGATCGGCATCGGCCTCTATACCCCAGCCGATGCATTCGCAATTCTAAAACCATGGCAACTTTGCGATCCTATCACTTTCCCAGTGCACTCGATTGCGCTGACTGGAATCAGTCTCTTGCCCGGCCCATGACTAAAACGCCGAAAGTTGACTATGATGAGATCCGGCAGGACTACGCGTACTTTCTCGCTCATTCGACCGAGACCGCCCCGCAGGTAGCCTCAATGGTTCGCCATCTGGATTGGGTCACTGGCCGCGCGGTTCCGGCGCGGCTTCTCGATTTCGGATGTGGAACCGGCGAGTTCCTGGCGCACCTTCTCCGTGTGCAAGGAACACCCGCTGATCACATTGAGATTAGCCTTTTCGAGCCAAGAGTGAACCTTCGAAATGAGGCAGCCGATCGCCTCTCAGGTCTGGCCAGACGTGTATTCGCTTGCGAAGACATTGATAATTTGCCGGGTCATTTCGACTTTATACTCGCAAATCACTGTCTGTACTACGTGTCATTCCCCGAAATGACCGTCGCTCGGTTGCTCGACGCGCTTTCGATGGGCGGGCGCATGATCGCTGCGCTTCTGGATCGCGAAAATGCATTGGCAAAGATTTGGAAGTTGGGCTTTGCTTTGGAACATTCGGGCTTCCCGTTCATGTTGGCCGAGGATCTGGAGGCCATCCTTCTCTCCCACGGCTTGCGGCCAGAACGCGAGGAGATCCGCTATCGCGTCGAATTTCCTGACACCGAAAGTGCACGCAATCATGTCTTGCGGTTCCTCTTCGGATCACATCTCGCCAACCTCCCAGCAAAGCCCGCCCAGGCGCTGTTCGAACCCTTCCGGCATGGCCGAAGTGTTGTTATGGAAACGAGCTATCCGCATCTCGTTGTTCAGGGGCGGTAGCGCGTGGCGCCAATCCGTCGTCGTGAGCGATCGGGTGGACGCCCCCCGACGGCATCGGTGTGGCAGGCGGGCCGAGCGTGACGGTCAGCCGAGGCACGGGCCAGATCGGCCCAGCGACCGCCGGCCCGATCGTCTCCGACGTGGTCTTCAGCGAGGCGGTCACCGGCTTAACCGCCGCGGAAGTCTCCCTTGGCCGGCTCGAACCGCCGCTCTCGCCGCCCGCGGCAACCATCTCGGGCTCGGGACCGGCCCTCACGGTCTCGGTCAGCTTCTTGACGACAGCAGGCGGCGTGGGCTGAGCGGGACGACATCACCGAGGACGAGGCTTCCGAGACCCTGAAAGAGCTCGACCCACTATGGGATGAGCTGTTCCCGGCCGACAAGGCGCGGATCCTCCAGCTGCTGGTCGAACGAAGTCGACGTTCGGATGCAGGGCGTCGGGGTGCGATTCCGGCCGAACGGCCTCGCCGCGCAGTGCGCCGAGAATCGAGATGCCGACGGGCTCATCCATCGCTGAGCAGTAGCCAGAGACCGCACGCCCACCGTTACCGGCAGCTGCGCAGGGACAATTCAAGGGGTTCACCGAATGAGATTTCTCGCCCTCCTGCTCTTCCTTCCGCTTCTCGCCGGCTGTGTCGAGGAAAAGATGCCGATGGAGACCGATGTCGCGGATTCGAACCGCAACGAAGTCTGCCCCGCCGACGTCTCGGAGGCTGACCGCGCCAACTATCCGGCCTGCAAATGAGCATCTGGCAGGGTGCTTCATGGAGCGCGGCCCTCGCAATCGCGCTCCTCGCGGCGGTTTCCTGCACCACAAGGGATCGTGCGCCCGTCCCGCCACCGCCCGAGCAAACGTCGGCGAATTGCGCGGCGCCGACCTACGCGACGGACGCCTTCGTCTGCACCGACCCGCACCTGCGCGCGCTCGATCAGCAACTCGCGGCGCTCTGGGCGAAGGTCAATGCCGACCCGCGCACCACCGATACCGAGCGCGAGGCTCAGGCGGCGTGGTTCCGACAGCGCAGCATGTGCGCTTTCCGGACGGATCAGGCGACCTGTGTGGAAGCCGCCTATCTGAAGCGAATAGACGCGCTTCAGCGCCTGTCGGCGCTCTGACGCTCGTTCCGCCGGTCCCGAAGGCCTTCCAGCTTCGGATCCCCGCTGCTCAGCCCCAGCTTTCCACCATCCGGTCGCAAATATGCGAAAGCGCCTGCGGATCCGGCAGAGTATACTCGCTGTCCGCAGTACTGGGCGCCATCTCGGTGTGCCGAGCAAGGTCGGCGCCCACGACATCGGTCGGCGACACGCCGAAACGATGCCGGAAGAGCCGCGAAAAGTGACTGACCGACTGAAATCCCCAGGCTTCCGACACCGCTCGGACAGAGCCGCGCCTTTCGCCTCGGCACGCGAGATCGGCGTAGGCGCGCTTCAGCCGCTGATCGGTGATGTAGCGGCGCACGCCGCCGAACCCCTCGAAGTCGCGGAAGATCGTCGTCCGCGCCGCGCCGAACGCGGTCAGCAGGGAACTCACGCCGAGCTGCGGCTCGCCGAGGTTGCGGTGGATGAAGCGTTGCATCGCGGTTGCGCGGGCGGTGGCCACCGTCCCCTCCGCCGCACTGTCGAGCGCGCCCGACATCAGGCCCTGCAGCAAACCGAAGAAGCCCGCCTCGAGCTGAGGGAGATCCCCGGCAGCGCAACACGGCATTTCCTTGAAGAACAGCGTCATGGCATCGGCGAGGATCCGGCCGACCGGCTCGTCGATGGGAAAGCGAATCCAGATCGGATGCCGGCCGGGGCGGAGTTGCCGGGGCCGACCGCGTCGTGGCTGGGACGAACGCGAGTAGCACCCGGAACATGCCGCGTTCCATGCTCGTGCGTCCCAAGTTCGTTGACCGTGCGTACCAAACTACTGATCTATTTGAGGAGACTGGCGAAACAGCGGGAACTCGGATTGACGACCCTCCACAAATTGGCTCTCACGGGTGCGTCAGAATTCCGAAGAGGAGTGGGGACCATGCCCGAGGTCAATCTTTCTTCGATGAACTTCACGAACCGCGCCGACGCCGTCCCGAACACCCTCATCCCGCTCACGGGAGCCAAAATCGGCGGTGAGCTGCGGGACGGGGGCAACGTCAGCACGCTCGGCCGCAGCGACACCCTCGGGGGCATCGTGCGGGCGCAGGCGGGGCCGGCAGGCCAAGGCGGAGGGCAAGAGCAGGTGCCCGGCGGACCTGAGCGAGGCGGATCGCCACAAGTATCCGTCCTGCAATTGACGGGCGGCGGGCGCCGTCTCGCGACCGACAATGCACCAAGCTCAGATGTGAGATAGCCCAATGACCAAACTCAACCGGCTCGCAATGTTCATCGTGGCCGCCGTCTTCCTCGGGCTTCTTGGCCCGGCCTCTGCGCATCCGCCGCCCGAACTCGCCGACTTCGTCGGCGCTCGCGCCGGGCAAGCGGAGGGCGGGCTCAACCAACTGGGCTACCAGAACGTCAGTGGCAGTTACTGGTGGAATGCGAGCGAGGGGCTGTGCGTCCACATGCCGATCTCGCAAGGCCGCTTCAGCTCGGTCGACATCGTCAAGCCTTCGTCCTGCGGCAAGAAGACGAAAGCCAGCAGCAACTCCGGCGCCGCCGCCGCGGGGCTCGCGGCGGATGAGTTCGACATGATGGCACAGTGCAACCAGTACGCCGCCAAGAAGCTCGGCCTGTCGACCAGCGACATCGCCAACGTCACCTACGAAGGGACGCGCACGGACGGCAGCCACGCGGTCAACGGCACCACCACGGCGGGCCAATCCTTCCAGTGCTCGTTCGACGCGGCCGGAACCAGCGTCGTGGGCTGGACCGGCGACTAAGCGAAGGGTTGCCCGGCGAACGTGAACGAGGCGAAGCGCTCGAAATACCTCAGTTGCAAGTGAGGCGTCACATGTTCCATCGATCCTTCGTCCTCGCGGGACACTCGCCCTACCAGGGCTGGTACACGCCCAGATGTCCGCCGACGTGAGGTTTCGCCCGGGCAACTACGGCGACATGGTCAGCGGCAAGATCACCGGCCACGAGTATTTCGACTACCATCTGGACGCCCGCGGCGGGCAGAAGAAGTTCGTCGAATTGACCGTCACCAAAAGCAACGGCAACGGCACGGTCTACCTCAATATCCTGCCGCCCGGCAGCAGCGATGTCGCGATCTACAACGGCTCGACGGACGGCAACTCGACCACGGTTCCGCTGCCGAAAAGTGGCACTGCTCACGCGAACGAGGAGCGTGACCGGCCGCTTCCATCCGCTGCGCGCTCGCCATCGCCGTCCTGTGCCCGCCAGCGCAGCGCTTGGAGCAGAAGCGCCTCGGGCTGATCCCGCGCTGGTCGTGGACGGGCTTGGCCCGGAAGTCGCGGCCGCAGTGCTCGCACGTGAAGTCCCGTCGTGCCCGGCGTCCGCCGGCGGAGTGGGGCTTCCGTGCGTAAGGCCGTGTGTTCCCGGACCGGCCAACTTCGGATTTCAACGTTTCCAATCTTGCCTCGCGTGAGTTCGGGCCAGGGGAGGTGGCGTTTCGACAAGATTGACGGTGGGGTCGCCCCTCCCCCGGGGTCTGCCGTTCGCAGCTATCAGGATGCCCGCGAATTGCTTTCGTGTCGTCCCTGTCAGAGCAAATCTCGTGGCGAACACCCTGCCTCTCCGCGACCCCACGCAGGAAATCCTAAAGGGGAAGTCATTCCCCGAGACAGACCATCCGACCGGCAGAGCCTGTAGCGCGACAGTCTGGGTGATCTGAGCGCGACAATCTGGATGAGAGTCGAAGTGCCGCGACGAAAGAGATGATCGCGGCGTCAGCGGCCTCGAGCAAGAGTTTTCGCCTCCTGATTGTCGCGGAGCGTCAATCAGCGGCGGTTTTGATTGTCGCGCGCGGCCCGGTCCCTTGCGGCGCTCGACGGCGGTGCGGCGCCTGTAGCTCTCGACGTTGAGTTCGAGGATGGTCGCGTGGTGGACGAGACGGTCGACCGCGGCGAGCGTCATCGCGGGATCGGGGAAGATCCTGATCAGAACGGATTCTGCGCTCGTAGCGGGCGCTGATCAGCTCGAAGAGCACGCTGGTCTCGGCCTGGTCCTTGGTGACGTAGGCGAGGTCGTCGAGGATCAGCAGGTGGTACTTGTCGAGCCTGGCGATGGCGGCTTCGAGCGCGAGTTCATGCCGGGCGACCTGGAGGCGCTGCACCAGGTCGGTGGTGCGGGCGAAGAGCACGCGCCAACCGTTCTCGATCAGACCGAGGCCGATGGCGGCGGCCAAGTGAGACTTGCCGCCGCCGGGCGGGCCGAACACGAGCAGGTTGTCGCCCTTCTCCAGCCAGCTGTCACCGGCGACGAGCGCCATGACCTGGGCCTTGGAGACCATCGGCACGGCGTCGAAGTCGAAGCTGTCGAGGGTCTTGCCGGGCGGCAGGCGCGCCTCGGTCAGGTGGCGCTCGATGCGGCGACGGGCGCGTTCGGCGAGCTCGTGCTCGGCGAGGGCTGCGAGGAAGCGGGCGGCGGGCCAGCCCTCCTTGTCGGCGCGTTCGGCGAAGCTCGGCCAGATGTGCTTGATGCCGGGCAGGCGCAACTCGCCCAGCAGAAGGCCGAGGCGGGCCTCGTCGATGGGGTCGGTCGCGGTCATGCCGGCGCTCCCTCTGCGGGAGCGGTGGTCAGCACGTCGTAGGCGCTGAGCGGGGTCCGCGTGACCGTGACCTGCGGCAGAGTCTCGGGGGCCGGGACGAAGCGGGCGCGCAGATCGGCGAGGTCCGGCAGGTCGCCTGCGTCGAGGCTGGCGTCGATCAGGGCGGCAATATCGGCTTCGCAGCCGCGCTCGTGGGCGATGGCCAGCGCGTCGACGACGAGCTTGCAGGCTGTCCTCTCCGGCAGCGCCGCCATGGCGGCGTCGTAGAGTCGGCGATAGGCGTCGCGCGGGAAGAGCTGGTCCCGGTAGACGAGCCCGGGCAGCGCGCCTGGCTTGGCCCTGAGCGAGTGGATGACGTGGCGGTAGTCGACCACATGGCCGCGACGGTTGTCGCCATAGCCGCGGCCGCGCGGGAGGGTCATCAGGGGCGTGCCGCCGAGGAAGACCTCGAGCCGATCATCGTGCAGGCGCACCTTAAGCCGGTGGCCGATGAGGCGCGAGGGCACGGTGTAGAAGACCGGCGGAGCATGAACCCGCCAGAGGACGTCACCGTGACCATCGCCTCCTCGCCGTCCTCGGCGCGACGGTTCGGCAGCGGCCGCAGCACGGCGCGCTCGGCGTCGATGCGCTTGCGGTTGCGGGCGTTGCGGCGGCCGACCAGCGCATCGATGAAGGCGCGGTACTCGGCGATCGTGTCGAAGTCACGCGAGCCGCGCAGCAGCAGCGCGTCCCTGATCGCGTTCTTGAGATGGCCGTGCGGCGCCTCGATGGCTCCGTTCTCGTGGGAGACCCCGCGATTGTTGCGGCTGGCGGCCATGCCGTAGTGGCCGCACAGCGCATCGTAACGGACGGTCCAGTCCTCCTCGACTTCCGGCCCCAGGTTGCGGAACGCCGCCGAGAGGCTGTCGGTGCGATGCTCTTCCGGCGCGCCGCCGAGGGTCCAGAGCGCATCCTGCAGGCCCGCGGCAAGCGCGACGAAGCTCTCGCCCCGCAGCACGACATGGCCATGCTCGAAGCCGCTGAAGGCCAGCCGGAAATGGTAGAGCCGGTGCGGCAGTGGCGATCCGGCCCCCGTGACCCCGAGCCCGGACATGTCGGTGAAATCCGACAGGCCCATCCGGCCCGGCTCGTGGACCTGGCGGAACATCACCTCGCGCTCAGCGCCATGCAGGGCGCGCCACTGGCGAATGCGCCGCTCCAACGTCCGCCGGATGCCGGGCCCGAACTCGGGATGGCGGCGCAGCAACTCCTCGAGAATGGCGACTGGCCTGAGGCCGGGGCTCGCCTTCAGCATCGGCACGACATCGGCGTCGAACACGTCTGCCAAAGGGTCGGGGCGCCGCCGCTCGCGCGGCAGGCGCTTCTCCGACGGCAGTCGCGGGTCCCGCGCCATGCGGTAGCCGGTGGCGGTGCTGAACCCGGCCCGAGCGGCGGCCACGGGCGTGGGGTCGGTCATGCAATGCTTCATGAAGAGCCTCATCTGGTGATCGGTCACGTGGCGTCCGGGCACGGGCGCTCCTCCGAAACAGAGAAAAACACCCGCATACCCCGACCGGCCGCGATCCCCCCAGCGCGTCCGACCCAGTGGGTCGACGGACGCGCCGGCGCCGGTGGCGGACCTACGGTCGGGCTACGCACTCCCTTCGGCTCCGCCACCGGCGCCGCTCTCTCATCCTGATTGTCGCGCCCGTCGCATCGTGATCGTCGCGCTGCACCGTCGGACGCGCCGGTGACGAGATCGCCCGACGCCAGCTCGCCGTGCCGCCGACCCTGACCATCCGGCCTGGGTTTCCGGTGCGGGTGATAGTGACGCGCGATCTCGTGCTCGAGCCATGGCGAAGCTGATCCGCAGGCCAGTCCGACGGAAGCTTCAGTGAGAAGAAAAAGTGTCGGCGACAAAGTCGAGCGGAGGACGAGTTGCGTCAGAGGGTGTCCTATGCAGCCGGCGCCGTCGCCCGTCGGAAGGCTTGTGCCAGGTCCCTGATCAGATCGTCCGGGTGCTCGAGCCCAACTGACAGGCGGATCAGCCCCTCAGTTACACCGGCGGCGTCGCGGACCGCTTGCGGCACGCCGGAGTGTGTGGTCGAGGCGGGATGGCAGACCAGCGACTCGGTGCCTCCGAGACTGACGGCCAGCTTGAAGAGTTCGAGTGCGTTCAGGATCCGGAAGCTCAAGGCACGGTCGTCTGCGACCACGAAGGCGAAGGTCGAGCCGGGACCGCTGCACTGCCGCGCGTAGATGGCAGCGATGCTCGGGTCGCGCCCGAGCTCTGGATGAAGAACCTTGCAGGGCAGGGTGTCGTTGCCGGCCAGCCAGGCGGCCACCTTTCGGCCGCTTGCGGCGGCGCGCTCCATCCGGAGCGACAGCGTCTCCATCGACCGCGACAGCATCCAGCAGGAATGCGGGTCGAGCTGAAAGCCGAAGGCGCTGCGCGTCTGGCGCACAGGCTTCAGCACCTCCTGTGTGCCGGTGATCCCCCCGGCGATCAGATCAGAGTGACCGCCGACGTACTTCGTCAGCGAATAGACGCAGATGTCGACACCGTGCGCGAGCGGCGTTTGGAACACCGGCCCGAGCATGGTGTTGTCGCAGACAATGAGCGGCGCCCGGCCGGAAGTCTTTGCCCAGGCGTCGACCGTGGCACGCGCCAACGCCAGATCGATCATGGCGTTCGTCGGGTTCGCCGGTGTCTCCAGGTAGACCAGTTTCACCGGCCCGTGCCGCGCGGCCTCCTCGAGCGCGCGGCGCAACGGGTGCTCCGCGACCCCATCGGTGAAGGGCACCGGGTGGACGCCCCAGCCGGGCAGGACCTTGCCGATCAGCGTCTCGGTGCCGCCATAGAGCGGCGTGTAGTGCACGAGCGCATCGCCCGGGCGCAGGTAGGTCAGCACCACCGCCGCGATTGCGGCCATGCCGGAGGCGGTGACCAGCGCGCTTTCCGCCCCGTCGTAGAGCGCCAGGCGGTCCTCGACGATCTCGGTGTTGGGATGGTTGAAGCGGCTGTAAACCAGCCCGCCGGCGCCCATGCCTTCGGGCGCAGGCTTGCGCCCGGCGACGACGTCGAAGAACTCCGCCCCCTCCTCTGCGCTGCGGAAGGCGAAGGTCGAGGTCAGGAACACCGGCGGCTTGACCGCACCCTCGGAGAGCGAGGGGTCGTACCCGAAGGACACCATCTGCGTGTCGGGGTGAAGGGGCTGGCCGTCGAGCGTGGTGCGCCGGTAGGAGGAGAGCATCCGCGAATCTCCCGCTGTCGTGATGAGAGTATCGCCGTCATCACGGTGAGACTACCGTTTGAATAGCAACCGGCCTGGATCACCGGCGGACCCAAGTGATAGTGGCGGTGCGGAGCGGCGACAACGCGATGGTCAGGGCGCGGGCGCAGGCGTTCCGGTGGCGGAGGATGTTGGACGATGGTGTCTGCGGGACCATGGGGGAGCCCAGCGGGAGCGCGTCGACCCGTAGCTACATGAGCCGGTAGCGGCTTACGCTGCTCGCGCCGGACGTCGTTGAGCTCGATGGGCGACAGCCGGACGGGACGCGGCTGAAGGCGTTGCTTGAAGGGTTTCCGTTGGATTGGGGCCTGCAGCAACTCTGGGCCTCGGGCTGAAAGAATGCCACATCCTCGGGCACTCTTAGGGCGGCTGGCTAGCCATCGAGTGGCTGTTGCGTCGCCCGCAGGGCGTGCAGAGCGCGATCCTGGCTTCTACTTCCTGTTCGGTTCCACAATTCTTCGCCGAAGACCGACGGTTGATTGGGCTATTGCCCGAAGCCGAGCGGGACGCGCTGGAGGTCCACGGCGCCGACGAGACATATGACCACCCTGACTATCAAGCCGCGATGGGGACCTTCTGCCGCCTCCATGTATGTCTCACCGAGGCGTGGCTCAAGTACAGCTCCCGGATAAGCGGGTCTATCTCGCGGCAATCAGACCCAGCGAGCGCTCGTAGAGCAGACGGACTGCGGTCCTCGGTGAAAGCGCCCGGGAGCCGCGCTGGGTAGGCATTAGGACTGGCGCGACGCGAAGCGAGAAGGTCGTCGAAATCAGTATCGTCCGCCGCGACGATGGAATGTGACGAAGGACAGGGGTAGGCGTTCCCGCTCTGCTCAGCAGCTCGCCCCTGCGAAGATCGGTGTGTCCTGGGAAAGTGCCGGGCCAGAGCACGTCGTAGCGTTCTGTCGGGTTCGGGCTCGCGGGCGATCCGCCGCGCAGCAATGCCCGCTCCCTCGTTCGCCCATTGCCACGGCGGCCCAGACGCGCAATCTGACAGCCGAGCGCTCCGATATCGGACCTGCGGCCGCAAGACTTCGGCCAGATACGAATGAAAGGTGAGAGCATGCGCTTTGCACGACCCGCAACGGCACAGGAAGCGGCAGCGCTCATCGCCCAGGAACCGGGTCTTACCCGTATCATTTCGGGCGGCACCGATGTCATGGTGCAACTCAGGGCCGGGCTGGTCGAACCCGCACTCGTCGTCGACGTCAAGCACATCCCCGGCCTGCGGGCGATTGCGCCCGAGGCTGGGGGCTTTCGCATCGGCGCAGCCGTGTCGGGCGCCGAACTTGGCGAATACGCAGAGGTCCGCTCGGTCTGGCCAGGCGTGGTCGAGGGATTCGAGCTGATCGGCTCCACCCAGGTTCAGGGCCGCGCCACGATGGCCGGAAACCTCTGCAACGGATCGCCGGCTGCCGATGCGGTGCCGGGCCTGATCGCGGCGGACGCCGTGGCGCGGATCATGGGCCCGGGCGGGGAGCGTGACTGTCCGATCGCCGATATTCCCGCAGGCCCGGGAAGGACAACTCTCGCGAAGGGCGAGTTTCTGACGTCGATCTTTCTGCCGGGGCGCCCGGAGCGTTCGGGCGACGCCTATCTGCGCTTCATCCCGCGTACCGAGATGGACATTGCCGTGGCCTCCGCCGCGGTCAGCCTGACGCTGGACGCGGCCGGCGCGGTCACCGCCGCCCGCGTGGCTCTGGGGGCCGTGGCCCCCACAGTCCGCCTTGTCGCCGCCGCTGCCGACGCCATCATAGGTACGATACTCGACGATACGGCGCTAACCGCGCTGTCCGCGGCCTGTTCAGCGGCCTGCAGCCCGATCGACGACAAGCGCGGCACGATCGAGTTCAGAACGCAGATCGCGGGCGTGCTGGCCAGGCGCGCCGCACTGATCGCCTACGCGCGCGCCGGAGGAACGAAATGAAGTCCATCCACGTGTCCACCACCGTCAACGGCGATGCGGTGGAGTTCGTTTGCGCACCCGACGAGTCGCTGCTCGACGTGCTGCGCAACCGCCTTGGCCTGACCGGGGCGAAAGAGGGCTGCGGAACCGGCGATTGCGGGGCCTGCAGCGTGACGCTGGACGGACGCCTGGTCTGCTCCTGCCTGGTGCTCGGGGCGGAGGCCGAGGGCGCCACGGTTGCCACCGTCGAGGGGATCGCCGACGGCGAGACCTTGCACCCGCTCCAGCAGAGCTTCATCGACCACGCGGCCCTGCAATGCGGCATCTGCACGCCTGGCATCCTGGTCGCGGCCAAGGCTCTGCTCGAGAAGAACCCGGACCCGACTGACACCGAGGTGCGTTACTGGCTTGCGGGCAACCTCTGCCGCTGCACCGGCTACGACAAGATCATCCGCGCCGTCCAGGACGCCGCCGCAAAGATGAGGACTGCCTGACATGGCTCTGGATTCCGACAGCAAGCGCGTCTTCAAGGTCGTCGGCACCCGCCCCCCGCGCCCGGACGGCGTCGACAAGGTCACCGGCCGCGCGCTCTATGGCGCCGACGTGTCCGCGCCGGGAATGCTGGTGGGGCGGATCCTGCGCAGCCCGCACGCCCACGCGGAGATCCTGTCCATCGACACCTCCGCGGCAGAGGGGCTTTCGGGCGTCAAGGCCGTCGTGACCGCGAAGGACTTCGGCCGGCTCGTCGGCGACAGGGTGATCGACGTCGGTGAGGACGTGACAACGCTGCGCGACGTCCGGGACAACTGCCTCGCCCGGGGCAAGGCGCTCTACGACGGGCATGCGGTCGCGGCAGTCGCGGCCGCAACCCCCGAGATCGCCAAGGCGGCGCTCAAGCTCATCAAGGTCGACTACCGCCAGCTTCCGCACGTGATCGACGTCGACGCGGCCATGCGGACCGACGCGCCCGTGGTCCAGGCCGGGCGCAGCTTCGAGACCGTGCCCGAGGGCATGTCGCAGAACGTCACCGGTCATTGCGAGTTCGGACATGGCGATCTGGAGGCGGGGTTCGCCCGCGCCGACCGCATCGTCGAGCGCAGCTTCACCACGGCGGCGACGCATCAGGGCTATATCGAGCCGCATGCCTGCCTTGCCTCGATGAACGGCGACGGCAAGGCGGACCTTTGGTGCTGCACCCAGGGCCACTACAACGTCCGCGACATCTGTTCGGAGCTGCTGGGCATGGAGGCCAGCCAGCTTCGCGTCACCGCCTCGGAAATCGGCGGAGGGTTTGGGGGCAAGACAACGGTGTTCATCGAGCCGGTCGCGCTCCTGCTGTCGCGCAAGTCTGGCCGGCCGGTCAAGATCGTGATGAGCCGCGAGGAGGTGTTCCGGGCCACTGGCCCGACGGTCTCCACCTCCATCGACGTGCGGATCGGGATGACCAAGGACGGGCGCATCACCGCCGCCGAGGCGCGTCTGCGCTATTCCGGGGGCGCGTTCCCCTGCGCGACCGTCGAAATGGGCGCGCAGGCGGCCTTCGCCGCCTATGACCTCGAAGCGGTCCGGACCCTGGGCTGGAACGTGCTGACCAACCGGCCAAAAGAGGCGGCATACCGCGCGCCCGGGGCGCCCCAGGCGATCTACGCCGTGGAGAGCGTCGTCGACGAGCTCTGTCAGGAGTTCGACCTGGATCCGCTCGACGTGCGGTTGAAGAACGCTGCCCACAAGGGCACCAAGGCCTCCTACGGCCCGACCTTCGAGGCGATCGGGCTTGAGGCGACGCTGGAGGCCGCCAAGGCGCATCCGCACTACTCCGCCCCGCTCGCCCCCGGTCAGGCACGCGGTCTCTCGGTCGGCTTCTGGTTCAATTTCGGCGGCAACACCTGCGTGTCGCTCAATGTAAACACCGACGGGACCGTGGGCATCACCGAGGGCAACCCGGACATCGGCGGCTCGCGCGCCTCCATCAGCCTGATGGCCGCGGAGGAGCTCGGCATTCCCTACGACAAGATCCGCACGATCATCGCCGACACCAGTTCGCTCGGCTTCAGCGACGTGACTGACGGCAGCCGCGTGACCTTTACGGTCGGGCTCGCCACGATCAAGGCCGCCCGCGACGCCATCAGCAAGATGTGCAGCCGCGCCGCCCGGATCTGGGGGATCGACGAGGAGGCCGTGGTCTGGGAGGACGGCGCGGCGAAGCCTTCCGGGACCAACGCCGGTGACTTCCCGCCGATGACTCTGGCCGAGATCGCCGCGGTCTCCTTCAAGACCGGCGGGCCGATCGCGGGGCACTACGAGACCCACGCTGACCATGCCGGGGTCAGTTTCGGCGTGCATCTGGTCGATGTGGAGGTCGACCGTGAGACCGGTGCCACCAAGGTTCTGCGCTACACGGTCTTCCAGGATGCCGGCAAGGCCGTGCACCCCGACTATGTCGAGGGGCAGATGCAGGGTGGCGCGGTGCAGGGCATCGGTTGGGCGCTGAACGAGGAGTACATCTACGGTGAGGACGGACGGCTGCAGAATCCGGGCTTCCTCGACTACCGCGTTCCGGTCGCCTCGGACCTGCCGAACATAGACACGGTGATCCTCGAGATCCCCAATCCCGGCCACCCCTACGGGGTGCGCGGCGTCGGCGAGACGCCGATCGTGCCGCCGCTTGCCGCTCTGTCGAACGCGGTATCGCGTGCAATCGGCACGCGCCTGAACAGGCTGCCCATGTCGCCGCCGCACGTCCTCAAGGCGCTGTCAAGGGGCTGAGCGGATGGTTGCGGTGACGATCTGGGGGTCCCTGCGTCGGTTCACCGACGGGCAGGCGCAGGTTGAAGTAGATGCACGCAATTTCAAGGAGTTGCTAGACAGAATTTCGCAAGACTACCCGGGTCTGAAACCGCAGATCGAGCGCGGGGTTTCTCTCGCGCTCGACGGCCGCATTTATCGCGAGGCTTGGTTCACCGAGATAGGGCCCCAGAGCGAAGTCATCCTAATGCCCTACATGGCGGGGGGCTGAGACTGCGCCCGCTCCCAAGGTGCACGCAAGACCAAGACTTCCTGCCACGTCGATGGTTCAGAGAATCGGCCTGGTGAGAGGTGTCTGTATCGGCCTCCGCGCAGCAGGGAGCCTCAGCGCCAAAACTCTCAACATTTGGCCGACGCGGTGGGGCGGAGAACGAGTTTGCGAGAGTTTATGGCCGACGGAACCGGATCCCAACTTCAGGATGTCAACCAGCACTGAAACGGGACCTGCTATCGGCGTTGAAAAGGGGGGCTGACTCAAATTCCGTGCAGATTTGTGTGGATCGGCGTGGAATGTTGGAATGTTGACCCCGTGAGGTCCGGGATCGGCGTCCAAAATTGACCCCCTGTCCTCTGTGATGCGGCAGTGCCTGTCGGGCGTTTATGGACGGGTGGCAGAGGATGAAGGGCGTGGACACGATCGCGCGGGTGCGTCGCGAGTTTTATACCAACGGCCTTGCCGTTTGACTCTGTGGGGATTCCCAAATCGGGTGAAGTCTGACTCACTGCCGGCGAGGCAGAGGAGGCAGGGATGGCAGGAGCGATCGCGATCACGCGGCGGGAGATGACGGCGGCGGAGCTGCGGGCGGCGTCGGGGAAGGCGAAGTCGGCGCGGGCGGCGCGGCGGATGCTGGCGATCGCGCTGGTGCTGGAGGGGGTCGATCGCAAGACCGCGGCGGAGACCTGCGGCATGGATCGCCAGAGCTTGCGCGACTGGGTGCATCGCACCAACGCCGAGGGGCTCGCGGGGCTGGAGAACCGCCGCTCGCCGGGCCGGCCGCGGCTGCTCTCTGCAGAGCAGAAGGCGCTGCTGGCGGCGCGGGTGGAAGCGGGTCCCGACCCGAAGCTCGACCGGGTGGTGCGGTGGCGGCGCATCGACCTGAAGCGGTGGATCGCGGCGGAGCTCGGGGTGGTGATGCACGAGCGCACGGTGGGCAAGCAGCTGCGGGAGCTCGGCTATCGCCGGCTGTCGGTGCGCCCGCGCCACCCGAAGGCCGACGAGGCCGCTCAGGAGGCTTTTAAAAAAGCTTCCCGCAGGCGGTAGCCGAGGCCATCCCCGCGAGCGCACGGGCCAAACCGCTCGAGATCTCGGTTCCAGGACGAGGCGCGCGTCGGCCAGCAGGGCACGCTGACCCGGGTCTGGGCGAAGCGCGGCACCCGGCCGCGCGCCGTGCGCGACACCCGCTACGAATGGGCCTACATCTTCGGCGCCGTCTGCCCCGAGCGCGCCACCGGCGCCGCCCTGGTGCTGCCCTTCGCCGACACGCAAGCGATGAACCTGCACCTCGCCGAGATCGCCCGCACCGTCGCCCCCGGCGCCCATGCGGTGCTGGTGCTCGACGGCGCCGGCTGGCACGGCGGCAAGGACCTGGCGGTCCCGGACAACATCTCGCTGCTCACGCTCCCGCCCTACGCGCCCGAACTCAATCCGGTGGAGAACGTCTGGGAATACCTCCGCGGCAACAGGCTCTCCAATACCGTCTTCGACGGCTACCCCGAGATCGTCGAGACTTGTTGCGACGCCTGGAACTTCTTCATCCACGACCCAGCCTCGGTCGCATCAACCACTTCCCGCTACTGGGCGACGGTCAAGCCGTAGGGCCGTTGGTATTACATGCGCGGTCGGTCGATCAAGGAGATTTTCCGGGAGCTCCACGTCTCGCGCAACACGGTGCGGAGGATCCTGCGGAGCGGGGCGACGGCGTTCGAGTACGAGCGAAGCGTGCAGCCGCAACCGAAGATCGGGCCGTGGCGGGGAGAACTCGACCGTCTGCTGGCGGTGAACGCGGCCCGGTCGAGCCGGGAGCGGCTGACGCTGATCCGCCTCTTCGAAGAGTTGCGCGGGCTCGGCTACGAAGGCGGCTACGACGCGGTGCGGCGGTATGCGGCCTGCGTGGCAGCGAGAGCGCGCCGCGGCGACGGCGGCGGCCTTCGTGCCGCTGAGCTTCGCGCCGGGCGAGGCATACCAGTTCGACTGGAGCCACGAGATCGTGCTGATCGCCGGGGTGACGGTGACGGTGAAGGTGGCGCAGGTCCGGCTCTGCCACAGCCGGATGCTGTTCGTGCGGGCGTATCCGCGCGAGAGCCAGGAGATGGTGTTCGACGCCCACGACCGGGCGTTCGCCTTCTTCAGGGGGGCCTGCACGCGGGGCATCTACGACATCGAGCCATTGTCGCGCCATTGGTCCGAGTGACAATGGCGAGGGAAGACCGCGGTGGACGCGATCCTCGTAGGCAAGGAGCGGGACTACAACCGTCGCTTCCAGCAGATGTGCGGGCACTGACCTGGTGGAGCCGGTGGCATGCACGCCGGCGGCCGGGTGGGAGAAGGGTCAGGTGGAGAACCAGGTCGGGACGGTGCGGCAACGGTTCTTCTCGCCGCGGGTGCGGGTGCGGGGCTATGACGAGCTGAACGCCTGGCTCCTGGATCGCTGCATCGCCTGGGCGAAGGCCCAGCCGCATCCGGATGTCCGCGACCGGACGATCTGGCAGATGTTCGAGGCCGAGCGGCCGAGCCTCGTGCCCTACGCCGGGCCTTTCGACGGCTTCCGCTCGACGCCGGTCTCGCCGTCGAAGACCTGCCTCGTGCGCTTCGACAACAACAAGTGCTCGGTGATGGCGAGCGCGGTCGGCCGGCCGGTCGAGGTCCGCGCCTATGCCGACCGGATCGAGCTTCGTCAGGACGGCCGCGTGGTCGGGCAGCATCGGCGCGCCTTCGGCCGCGGCCAGACCGTCTACGACCCCTGGCATTATGTCCCGGTGCTGGCTCGCAAGCCGGGTGCGCTTCGCAACGGCGCGCCCTTCCAGGACTGGGTGCTGCCGGGTGCGCTCGAGCGGGTGCGGCGCAAGTTGAAGACGGCGTCCGACGGCGACCGGCAGATGGTCGAGGTGCTCGGCGCGGTGCTGACTGACGGCCTGCCGGCGGTGGAAGCCGCCTGCGCCGAGGCGCTGAGGGAAGGCGTCTACTCGGCCGACGTCATTCTCAACATCCTCGCCCGGCGGCGCGATCCCGGACCGCCGGCGACGATCACCACCCCGGAGGCGCTGCGGCTGCGGCATGAGCCTGCTGCCGACTGCGCTCGCTACGACAGCCTGAGGAGGGCGAGCGGATGATGGAGCGGAGCGAGATCATGACGACGATGGGCGGGCTGAAGCTCTTCGGCATGCGCGCGGCCTACGACGAGGTCGTCGCCACCGCCGTGAAGCGGCAGCACGAACCCCAGAGGGTGGTGAGCGATCTTCTGACGGCGGAGCTCTCCGAGAAGCAGGCCCGCTCGATCAAATACCAGATCGCCATCGCCAAGCTGCCGATGGCCAAGGAGATCGACGAGTTTGCCTTCGACGGCACCCCGATCAACGACACACTGGTCCGCGACCTCGCCGGCGGCGGCTTCCTCGCCCAGCAGCGCAACCTGGTCCTGGTCGGCGGCACCGGCACCGGCAAGACCCACCTCGCCGTCGGCATCGCCCGGGCCTGCATCCGCGGCGCCGCCCGTGGCCGCTTCTTCAACGTCGTCGACCTCGTCAACAGGCTCGAGGCCGAGGCCCGCGCCGGCCGACAGGGCCGCATCGCCGACCACCTCTGCCGCATGGACTTCCCTCGTCGGGGAAACGGTCCACTGGACCGTTTCCTGACCCTCCTCGATCCTCGACGAGCTCGGCTATCTGCCCTTCGCCCAAGCCGGCGGCCAGCTGCTCTTCCATCTCGTCAGCCGGCTTTACGAACAGACCTCGGTCGTCGTCACCACCAACCTTGCCTTCGGCGAATGGCCCGCCGTCTTCGGCGACCCCAAGATGACTACCGCGCTCCTCGACCGCCTCACCCACCACTGCGACATCGTCGAGACAGGCAACGAACGCCGGCGCTTCAAAAACCGCGCCTGATCCCTCAGCGCCTTACCGGAGCAGGACCCGGCCCGTCTCCGCCACCCGCACCGCTGCGCCGGGCCGGGTCCCGCTCCTCGCCCAATCGGGGGTCAAAATTCGACGCCGAACAGGGGTCAAGATTCCGTGCCGATTGACCGAAAGAAGGCGGATCATGGGCGCGCGCAAGTGGAGGCAGCGATCGCAACCTTGACCGACTTCCGATCGGGCTTGGGGAAGTTTGGTCGCCTCTATGCCTACATCTCCCAGCTCGTGGATTTGGGAGACGCCGGCCTCGAGACTTACGCAGCGTTTTCAGAGCTTTTGGCGAACCGTCTCGATGGAATTCCGCTAGGTGACATCGACCTCCATGGAAGCCGACAGCCCTTAAGCCTGTCAGGGGTGGTGGAGTCGGCGAGAGGCCGGGGGCTGTCCCCGTTTACACTCAGGAGATCATTGAACGCCTCAACCGCTTGTTTGGCGAGGCGACTCCCATCGATGATCAGGTAGCTTTCGTGAACCAGGTGGCCGCAATCACCCGCGAGAACCCTGTGGTGATGGCGCAGATTGAGAAGACCACGAAGGACCAAGCTATGAAGGGCAACCTACCGGGAGCGGTCCAGGCGGCAGTGGTGCGAACAATGTCATCGCATGGGGCACTCGCGACCCTCCTACTCAGCAAAGACCGGCAGGCCCTTCCCATTCTGGAGAGTGTGATCTACGAAATCCTGAAGCGCGGCGAGACATTGAGCCTTCATGTGATTAATGACGTGGAGCTCGTCGTCAAAGCGAGTCGCAACCCCGATCTTCCGCGCTTTGTGGGAGGCGGAGGTGGTCATCGTGACGTGAACCCGCCGCAAACGCCATCCGCCCGCAATGCCCATCTGTGATTGACCCGAATGATCACGACCACGGCTCTCCGGTCGTGTCGCGTGAGTTTGGCGAAGAACCCCTCGACGGCGTTGAGCCACGAACACGATGTCGGGGTGAAGTGGAAGGTCCAGTGCGGATGGCGGGCGAGCCGGGCGCGGACCTTGTCCTTCTTGTGCGCTGCGTGGTTGTCGAGGATCACGTGGATGGCCTTGTCGGCCGGCATCTCGCGCTCGATGCGGTTCAAGAAGCGGATGAACTCCTGATGGCGGTGGCGCTGCATGTTCTGGCGATGACGGTGCCGTCGAGCACGTTGAGCGGCGAACAGTGTCGTCGTCCCCAGCCGCTTGTAGTCATGCGTCATGGTGCCGGCGCGGCCCTTCTTCATCGGCAGGCCGGGCTGGGTCCGGTCGAGCGCCTGGATCTGCGACTCCTCGTCGACTGACAGCACCACGGCATGAGCCGGCGGAGCGACATAGAGACCGATGATGTCGGTGAGTTTCTCGGCGAAGGCCGGGTCGTTGGACAATTTGAACTGCCGCCGGCGGTGCGGGCTGAGGCCGTGGGCCTTCCAGATCGCCCGCACCGTCGACGCCGCGACGCCGGCGGACGTCGCCACCGCGCGCAGCGTCCAGTGGGTCGCCTCGAACGGTGGCGGCTCCTGCGTCAGGCGGACGATCTCGGCGACGCGCTCCGGCAGGACCGGCGCCTTGCCGGGCGGACGCGACCTGTCGCGCAGCAGTCCCTTGACGCCTTCATGCATGAACCGCTCCTGCCAACGCCAGACGCAGGTCTTGGACTTGCCGGTCTCGGCCATGATCGCCGAGGTGCCCGCGCCCCCGTCGCTCAGAAGGATATCCGGGCCCGCCAGACGTGCTTCTGCGGGCTCGTGGGTGCCGCGACGATCGCCTGCAACGGTCGTCGGCCGATACGGTGAAGCTGATCCCTGTGCGCATAGGCCAGACTCGCATGGCCGCACCCGGAAAGGAATCCCCAACCGGACTCATTTGATCCGTTCAATCCACTAGTCCAGCGGCTCAAGCTCGGCGAGCAAGGGCCAGGTGCGGTCGCGTTCCGACATGATCGCCGGAGATTGGGGCCAGCCGACCGAAACGGTCGGATCATCGTGGGCGAGGCCTCCGGCCGCTTCCGGAGCATGGAACGCCGACATCATGTATCTCGTACGGGTCTCGTCCACCAGCGTCTGGAAGCCGTGGGCGAAACCACCGGGGATGTAGAGGGCGCGGCCGTTTTCAGGCGTCAGCTCGACACCGTACCAATGACCGAAGGTCCGCGAGCCCGAACGCAGATCGACCGCCACGTCCCACATCGCACCGCTGCCGCAGGTCACCAGCTTGACCTCCTCGTGCGGCGCCCTCTGAAAATGCAGGCCACGCCTGGTGCGGGCAAATATCGACAGCGATTCGCTGTGCTGCACGAACTGCACCGCCAAGCCGCGGCGGCCGAATTCCTCGGCGCAGAACGTCCGGGCGAACTGACCGCGTTCGTCCCGGTGCGGCTCGGTCTCGATCAGCCACAGACCGTCGATACCCGTCTCGGAAAATCGCATCGTATCGCCTCGCGCCGCCCAAGGTCGTCCCTCCGCCCGAGGCGTAGCCCGGTGCCGCCGGCGGGATCGCCTCCACGTTTGGGTAGAACCCTAGCCGAACGAATGATGCCATGGCCCGCTTGGCTTGTCGTCCGTCGGGTCGGGCGCAGGCTAGCGTGGCCGCCGTGGCTCGGCCGCAAGGCCCAGGTCGAACATTGCGGAACGGATCGAGGCATTCATGAACGTTCAATCCGGAGGCGCCCCGGCGCTCTTCACATCGAAGCTGCCGACGGCTGCCTGTCGCGTGTGCGGAAGCCCGCTGAGGCACAGCGTGGTCGATCTCGGCATGTCGCCTCCCTGCGAAAAGATCCTGACCGCGGATGAGATCGACGAGGTCGAGGAATACTATCCCCTGCACGTAATGGTCTGCGGGTCCTGTTTCCTCGTTCAACTCAGGGACTACGTCAGGCCCGAAGCCATCTTCACCGAGTACGGCTATTTCTCGTCGTACTCGACCAGTTGGCTCGAGCATGCCCGGCGCTACGCCGAGGCCATGACCGCGCGGTTCGAGCTCGGGCCGGAAAGCCTGGTGGTCGAGTTGGGCAGCAACGACGGCTACCTGCTGCAGCATTTCTTGCCGCTCGGCGTCCCGGTGCACGGCGTGGAGCCCGCTGCAAACGTCGCCGCCGCCGCCACCGCCCGCGGCGTGCCGACCACGGTCGAATTCTTCGGCCGCGCTACGGCGCAGGCGATACGCGGCCGAGGTGTCGCGGCCGATCTGATCGTCGGCAACAACGTCCTGGCGCAGGTGCCGGACCTCAACGATTTCGTCGCGGGGATGTCGATCCTGCTGAAGCCGCGCGGGGTGATCACGCTGGAGTTTCCGCACGTCGCCACGCTCCTCGCCGGCAACCAGCTGGATACCATCTACCACGAGCACTACTCGTATTTCTCGATGCTGACGATCGAGATCCTCGCCAGCCGCCACGGCCTCGCGGTCATCGACGTCGAAGAGCTTCCAACCCACGGGGGATCCCTCAGGGTCTACCTTGCGCATCAGCAAGCCGGGCTGGGGACGTCCCCGGCGGTTGCCGAGTTGCTGGCGCGGGAGCGAGCCGAGGGACTGGACGATGTCGAGGCCTACGCCGCCTTCGAGAACCAGGCCCGGCAGGTAAAGCGGGCCCTGCTGAAATTTCTGATCGAGGCGAAGGAGGCCGGAAAGCGGATCTGCGGCTACGGCGCGCCGGGGAAGGGAAACACGCTGCTCAATTACTGCGGTATCGGCCGCGATTTCATCGACTTCACGGTCGATCGCAATCCCTACAAGCATGGCCGGTTCACGCCGGGAACCCACATTCCGATTCTCCCCGTAGAGGCGATCGACGCCGCGCGCCCGGACATCATCCTGATCTTGCCGTGGAACCTCTGCGACGAGATTGTGGCGCAGATGGCGCACGTCGCGGAATGGGGCGCGAAGTTCGCCGTGCCCGTGCCGCAGGTACGACTGATCGATCCCAAGAAGGTCGTCCGATGAAGGTCGTGCTATTTTGCGGTGGCCTCGGTACTCGCATCCGCGAGTACTCCGAGAACGTTCCCAAACCGATGATTGCGGTCGGCCATCAGCCGATTCTGCGGCACGTGATGGAGTACTATTCCAACCACGGCCACAGCGACTTCGTGCTTTGCATGGGCTACAAGGCCAATGTTATCAAGGATTTCTTCCTTAATTCCCGTCCGCATGCCTTTGCGGACTGCGTGGTGTCGGGCGGCGGGCAGAAGGTCGAGATGCTTGGCGATCAGCCGCTGGATTGGCGCGTTTCGCTGATCGACACCGGCGTATGGCGAAACATCGGGCAGCGGCTGTGGGCAGTGCGGCGTCACGTCGAAGGCGAGCGCATGTTCCTGGCAAACTACAGTGACGGCCTGTCGGACGTGGATCTCGAGGTGATGGTCGATCGGTTCGAGCGCAGCGGGAAGCTCGGCTGCTTCCTGGCGGTTCGACCGCCGCTCACTTACCACCTCGTCGACCTAGCCGAGGATGGACAGGTGTTGGCCTTCCGGTCCTCCGAGCGGGCCGAGATTCTGGATCAACGGCGGCTATTTCATCTTCCGTCCGGAAATATTCGAATTCATGCGCGAGGGCGAAGAGCTCGTCCTCGAACCGTTTACGCGCTTGATCGAGAAGAATCTGCTGATGGCCTACAAATATGACGGGTTCTTCCGCTCGATGGACACGTTGCGGGACTGGCAGATTCTGCAGGACATGGTCGAGCGCGGCGAAACGCCCTGGTTGCGCCGCAAGGACGACGACTATCGCAGTGGGGGCTTGAAGGTGGCGCTGCCGTGATTTCGCTCGGCCTGTGCGCCGGGCGCACGCGCCTTTCCGTCCTCTGTATCGGAGCTCACGCCGACGACATCGAGATCGGCGCCGGCGGACTGATCCTCACATTGGCCGGCGGCCCGATCGCTCTTGACGTTCACTGGTGTGTCTTGAGCGCCCCGGGCGAACGTGCCTCGGAGGCCCGGGCCGCGGCCGTCGATTTTCTCGCTTGTGCCACGACCCGGACCATTGAGACCGGCGATTTCGAGGACGGGCTCTTTCCCTGCCAAAGTCGCGAGATCCGGGCGTGGCTGGCGGAGCTCCGCACGCGGGTGTCGCCGGATCTCATTTTGGTCCACACGGACGAAGACGCACATCAGGATCATCGCGAGGCAAACCGGCATGTCTGGAATCTGTTCCGCGACCACCTGATCCTCGAGTACGAGATCCCGAAGTGGGACGGAGATCTCGGACGGAGGAATTGCTACGCGCCGATGTCCGCGGCGGTGATGGAGCGGAAAGTCGAGTTGCTCACGACGCACTTTGTCTCGCAGCGCGAAAAGGACTGGTTCGACGACGCAACCTTCCGCGGGATCGCCAGGCTGCGTGGTCTCGAATGCCGCGCGCCGGAGCAGTACGCCGAGGCCTTTTCGTTGCGGAAGATGTGCCTGATATAGAACGCTACCGCGCCTCTAAACCAGGCCCCATCTTCAAACGAGTTCGAAAAGCTTGCTACCAACAGCCTGTGGTTGAGCCATCTAACTAGGCACTTCTCGGCGTTAACACTTTCGGCCGATTCACCGTACGGACCTCAACCTTCAATTGATCACGGGTTGCCAGCGTCCGAGACTAATCGCGTAGGAAGCATTACACAATAAGGCGTATACAAAAGATTTGCGGAGCACTGAGCATCTGCTAAGCTTGCCGATACGGGGTATGGGGGTATCTATAATGAGCTTGGTTGGAAGTGGTTCGCCAAAGATGGCGACGGGGGCAACCTTTATTGGAAAGGCAAGGGCGATCTCTGCGGCGCGGCCGCCGGTGCGCAAGGGAAGCGCCATCGTCCTTATCGACGGTCGTACGCTGCAGCGCGAGTGCTTCGTGCGAAGCGTGGAGGCAATGCATCCGCGGCTTGGCGTCGCTGGCTACACGTCGGTCGAGGAGTGGGCCAATTCGGCGGATGCGACGGCAACACCCGACGTCATTCTGTTCAGTATCGGCAGCCGGACGCCTTCGGACGACGGCGTGACGGAGGAACTCAAGAGCCTGGTGGATCAGGCCCGTCCGACGCCGGTCATCGTGCTGGCGGAAACCGAGGACGTTCGCGAGATGATCGCGGCCGTCGACTGCGGCGTCCGCGGCTTCATACCGGCGAGCATCGGCATCGATGCGATCGTCGAAGCCACGCGACTGACGTCGGCGGGCGGCGTCTTCCTGCCGGCGAAGAGCGTGCTGTCGCTGCGCGAATCGCTCGCTCCACGTTCCGAGCCCAGCGCGACGATCGAGGGCCTGTTTACCTCGCGTCAGGCCGCGGTGGCCAACGCTCTGCGTCGGGGGAAGGCGAACAAGATAATAGCGTACGAGCTTAACATGTGCGAGAGTACCGTGAAGATCCACATCAGAAACATTATGAAGAAGCTGAAGGCGACCAATAGAACCGAGGCTGCTTTCAAGCTAAGCTCGCTCTTTCCTCGAGACGAGGCCTGAGGAGGCCCGCCGGGCCCGACCTCGCGGGGGGATAGAATCATGATATTGTCGACCCCTGCCGGGGACGGCCCGTCGGCCCTATTGACATGGCTTTGGCGGTGGAAGTTCACGCTGCTCGTCCCGGTGGCGGCCGGCATAGGCTTGGCGCTTGCGGTGCACGCGAACTCGCCCAAGGTCTACCGCTCGGAGACGGTGCTCGTTCTCGACGTGCGCAGCCAGCAGGTAATTCCGAGCGAGTCGCTTATCGCGCCGCTGCCGCAAGAGAATCCGGCGATCAAGTCGGAGCTCGACATCATTCGGTCGCGCAACCTTGCCCAAAGCGCGTTAGAGATTTTGCGTTCGAAGGGTATCGAGGTCCGGAAATCGCGCATTAGCCCCGGACTGGTTCAGGGCTACGTTCACTCTCTGATCTCGGGAATCCTGGCGTCCTTGTCGCGCCTCTCGCATCACCAGGTTCTCGCAAGCGCCGACGTCGCAAGCGATGCAAGCCAGCAGCAGTCGTCTGAGCTTGAGACCCAACGCTTGGAGATTGATTCGCTCCTCTCCGGACTCGACGTCATCAACGACGGCCACTCGTATACCATCTTCATTGCATACGAATCCGAGGATCCGATCTACTCCGCCGCGGTAGCCAACGCCTTTGGCGAGGCCTACCTCAACCACCAGGTGTCGATCCAGGAGGCTGCCACCACACGGGCGACTGATTGGCTCGCACCGCGCGTCAAAAGCCTGCGCGGGCAGCTTCAAGCCGCCGAGCAACGCCTGCAGGCCTACCGTCACAATGCTGGCCTGCTGGCCGAGCAGGGCGCCACGATGCAAGTCCAGCGGATCTCTGTTCTCAATGGCCAAATCGCCTCGGCCCGGGCCGCAGTCGTCCAGGCGAAATCCAAGCTTGAAAGCGATGACCCCTCGAGTGAAGGAAGCGTCCCTCAGGTCGATTCACCGGTGATGCAGAACCTGATCGCCGAGCGCTATCGGCTGGACCGCGAGCGCGCCAGGTATGAGGGGCAGGGAGCGGTGAGGAGCGCCGCACTCGCCGACATTCTCGCCAACCTCGCAACCGTCGATGAGCAGATACGCGCCGAGAGTGCCCGCATCCGGAATTCACTGGCGCGGGACGTCGAAACCGCCCAGAAGTGGGAAAGTCTGCTGACGGACGAGCTTACGCAGACCGAACTGGCGCTCGACAAGGCCGAGAAAGCGTCCGTCGAGGATTCGCAACTGGAACGCGACGTCCAGACGACCAGCGCGATCTACGAGAGCTATCTGACCCGCTACAAGCAGGCCATCGAGCAGGAAGGCGTAGCCGTCCCCGAGGGTCGGATCGTGTCAGAAGCGGAGGCCGGGTTTGCAAATTCGACCAGCCGAGCGGCCAAACTGATAATGGCGGGCGTTGCCCTGGGCGGCATGCTTGGGCTCGGTGGCGCGCTGCTGCGCAGCTGGCGGCACGACCGAACTGCCTCGCCCGAGACCGTTATGGACCGGACCGACCTTGCCATTGCGGGCTATCTGCCCCGGTCTCGCAGGCTGCGTGTCTCACGCGCGAGCGCCGACAGAGGTGAGCTGGCTGCAGAGATCCACGCCAATCTGGCGCTCTTGCTCGGAGACCGGCCTGCAGTTGCTGCCGTGACCTCGACGGTCCGCGGCGACGGCAGAACGACGCTTGCAATTGCGGTAGCCAAAGCCGCCGCCGCCTCCGGCGCCAAGGTTCTCCTCGTCGATGCCGACCTGCGCTCGCCGAACGTCGCCCGTCGGCTTGACCTGGAGCGGCTTAGCGGGGGCCAGCCGGAAATCGAAGCGCCAGCTTCGCTCGAGGACGGGCTCGTCTGTCGCCGGGACCCAGCCTTTGACATCCTGCCTGTAGCGGAGGCCGGCACGTTGCTGCCGGCCGTGGAGACCGGTCGCGGATTCGCTCCCCGCCTGCAGACCTTGCTGCGGACCTACGACCTGGTGGTGATCGACTGTCCCCCGCTGAGCGAGTTCGGCGAGGCGGCCCAGCTGGTGACCCGTGCCGATCTGGCGCTGGTCGTCGTCCGGCCGGGCGCATCGCTCTTGGCGGACCTGCGCTGGGCCGTCGAGCAATCGGCTGCGGTAGCGCCGAGAATGCGAGCGGCCGTGGTCTTCAACCGCGTGAAGAGCGGTCCGATCCGAATGACGGGGGCGCTACGTGGAGGTGGTTGGAAAATCCCAGGGCAATGCGCCAGTGCGGAGGGAGGCGAACGTGAACAAGCTAATGGCTGCCGCACGAGCTAGTCTCGTCCTGGCTGTTGCCCTGGCTTCATTGGTCTTCGCGACCGCGAGCCGGGCAGAGCCGTACCGCATTGGTTCAGGCGACACTCTGTCCGTAAGTGTGTACGGTGATCTCGGTCTTTCAGGAGACTTCACCGTGGATTCCGACGGCAGCATCAGCCTGCCGCTGCTCGGCGGTGTAGCGGTCTCAGGCAAAAGCCTGGAGGATGTCCGCCTCACGCTGACCACTGGGCTGACGCCTTTCGTGCCCAGCCCGTCAATCACGGTGCGAATCGCTTCCTATGCGCCCATCTACGTCGTCGGCGAGGTCGCGACCCCGGGCAACTATCAATTTCGTCCGGGCATGACCGCCCTGCAACTCGTTGCGCTCGCCGGCGGTCTCAGGCGCGCGGCGGGTGATCCCGAGAGCGTGCTGCTGCGGACGATCGCGCTTGAAGGGGACTATTCCGACATGGCCTTGCGCCGCAATGCTCAGGAGGTGCAGATCGCACGGCTCCGAGCCGAGTTGGACGGGACCGATTTCGACTACCGGATTACGCCAGATCAACCTGGGCTCGATCCCGCCGCCGCCCGCCTTGCGGTAGAGAACGAACGCAGGCTGTTTGAGCTTCGCCGCGACGGGTTGCAGAGCGCAGACACCGGAATCGCTGCGCAGATCGACGGCTTCGCGAACGAGATCGCCACGCTCGAGGAGAACACAAAGCTCTATCAGGAAGAGCTGGGCCTGCTCGCGGACGATGTCGAGGCGCAGCGAACCCTGGTCGAGCGCAACGTTTCGACACCCGCCAAGTTGCGTGACGTTCTGCGGGCACAATCGGCATCCCGTCGCGACGGGCTGGCATTACAGGCATCCCTGGCCCAGGCCCGGCAGGGCAAGCTCGAGGCGGAGCGGCGCCGGGCGGAGCTGCACCAGACATTTCGGACCGATGCGGCGGCGCAGCTCCGCGAGATCGAGCTCGAGGCCGCGTCGCTGCGGGAGCGGATGGCCAACCAGCTCAAAACCCTGGCAGCGGTCAGCGAACAAGGCCGCAATTCAGCCGACGCCGAGAGCGTTGCCGCTCCGGTCTATACCATCGTACGAGCCACAGGGTCCGAGACGCATGAGATTTCTGCGGACGAGCGCACGGAAGTGCTTCCCGGAGATGTTCTGCGGGTCACGCTCCCAAGCCCGGCATTCGGGAGCTCGCGAAAGTCCTAGAGCGTATGAAGCTTCGCGAGTCGATTCCACGTGACGACTGCCCGGTCGAGTGAGGAGTCCGCAAGACCCTGAAATGCCGTGATTTTCTGCGTATGGACTCCGTATGGAACGCATATGGCGACTGTATTGCGAGTCAAGAGGCGAACCTGCTTTCGGGGAAAGTGATGTTCTCCCGGATGAGCGCATTGGCGATCACGACGAGGCGTCGGCCGGTGGCGACGATGGCGAGCTTGGGCGGTTTGCCGGCGGCGCGCATGGCGCGGTAGGTGGCCTTGAAGCGGGGGTCGCAGCGGGCGGCGACCATGCCGGCCATGTAGAAGGCCGTGGTGAGGCAGGGCCTGCCGCCCGAGATGGCGTTGCGGCCCGGCCGGGGGCCGCTCTGGTCCGGATGCGGCGCCATGCCGGCGAGGCTGGCCGCGGTCTTCTTGTCGAGGCGTCCCGGCTCGGGCATGTCGGCGAGGACCACCGAGGCGATGCGCCCGGCGATGCCGGGCATCGAGACCAGGATCTCGCGCCTGCGGGCGAGGGCGGGATCGGCGGCGATCGCCGCCTCGAGCTGGCGCTCGACCTCGGCGCAGGCGGCCTTCAGCGCCGCGATCACCGCGCGGTGGCTGGCGGCGATGCCCGCGTCGAAGGCCTGGGCGAGGCGGGTCTTCTCGATGGCGATGAACTCGGTGAGCTGGCGGCGGCGGGTGGAAAGCGCCTTGAGCGCAAGGGCTTGCGGTTCCGGCGCGGGGCGGAGGCGGTCGGGCATGGTGCGAGCAAAGCGCGCGATGAGGCCGGCGTCCAGCCGGTCGGTCTTGGCGATGCGCCCCTCGGCGGTGCGGAAGGCGCGCACCTGCCGCGGGTCGGCGATGCCGACCGCGAAGCCGGCGGCGGCGAGCGCCCCGGCCAGGGGCCAGCCAGGGCCGATCGCCTCGATGGCGACGCCGGGGGCACCCCGGCGTCGCAGCGCCTCGGCGAGCGCGGCGATGCCGGCGGCGTCGTTGCCGAACCGCAGCGGTTTCGCGGCGGGATCGAAGCCGAGGTCGAGGAAGTGCTTGCCGACATCGACGCCGGCGAGGGGAGCGGGAGCGAGCATGTGGGTCCTGTCCTGTACGCGACCGGCCGCCGACGCGGCGATCAACCGACTGTCCGGATCGAACATCCCGGCGCCCGGGGACCGGGCCATTTGACGGCCGCGCGTCGCTTGCGGGGGCATGCCCCCGCAAGCGACGCGGACCAGGAAGCCGTCCGACCGCCGAGCGCCGCAACCGAATTAGAGCACGGCTAAGTCTCAGGTACAGGAGTCCGTATGGGCGTTTTCGACCTTGCGGCCGGCGTCAGGTGCCGCGGCCGCTGGTATCGCGGAGGGTTCACGCGCTGATGGCTGGCTGCCCGAGCGCGTGCGACCGCGGTTACTGATAGCCCTTGGCCTGGATGATCACGACGTGGAGGAGCGCCACGATCAGCGCCAGCGGTGCGGTCGGCGCGCGGCCGATGCCGATGACCTCCTCGTCGTCGCGTGCGCCCGAGGGCCGCAACGTGCATGTCCAGTGGCCATCTGATTCGTGCGCGGTGCCCGAGAGGGCGACCGACCAGTTCGGAAGGGTCCGGGCCACCAGATGCAGGGCCGCGTCGGTCGATTCGACGACGCTCGGCCGGAGATCCGAAGCCGCCCGCGGCAATGCGGTGCGCAGGCCCTCCAGCGTGGCGACCGCCAGGTCGAGGTCGAGTGCCGCAGCGCCCTGGATCCTGTCTGCCAGAGCCTGCACTTGATCGCGGTTCATCCGGTGTCCTTTCCTGCTGCCGCCGGGGCGCCGGTGCAGGATGTCCCAGCGCCGGCGCCCGCGACTTGATGGAGATCAATGCGGGCGGTCTTCAGGCAGTCAAATGTTGGTCGGGTCCAGACCCGCACCATTGGAGTACCCGATGCCTGGAGATATCCGAAGCGTGATTTCGTTCGACGACCTGTCGCGTGGGGACGTGGCGGTGGTCGGGGGCAAGAATGCGTCGCTCGGCGAGATGGTGCGGACGTTGGCGCCCGAGGGCATCCGGGTTCCCCCCGGCTTCGCCACCACCGCCGATGCCTTTCGCGACTACCTCGCGGCCAACGACCTGAACCAGACGATCGACGAGACGCTGGCGAGGCTCGACGCCGGGAAGCTGGCGCTGCACGAGGCCGGGTCGGCGATCCGCGCGGCGATCATCGGGGGCGACTGGCCCGAGAACACCGCCGCGGATATCCTTGCGGCCTATCGCGACCTCGAAGGGCGCATCGGCGCGGAGAACCCGGCTGTAGCCGTCCGTTCCAGCGCGACCGCCGAGGACCTGCCGGATGCGAGCTTCGCAGGCCAGCAGGAGACGTTCCTGAACGTCCGCGGCGACGCGGCGCTGCTCGACGCCTGCCGGCGCTGCTACGCCTCGCTCTTCACCGACCGTGCGATCACCTACCGGCGCCTCAAGGGGTTCGACCATACGAAGGTGGCGCTGTCCGTCGGCATCCAGCAGATGGTGCGCGCCGATCTCGGGCGGTGCCGGGGTGATGTTCTCGATCGACACCGAGACCGGCTTCGACAAGGCGGTGCTGATCAACGCCGCCTGGGGGCTCGGCGAGAACGTGGTCCAGGGCGCCGTGAACCCCGACGAGTACGAGGTGTTCAAGCCGCTGCTCTCCGACCCGGGCCTGCGGCCGATCCTGGAGAAGCGCCTCGGCGCGAAAGAGCGCAAGATGGTCTATGCCGGCGCCGGCGGCACCACGCGCAACGTGCCGACGTCCAAGGCCGAGCGTGCCGCCTTCGTGCTGTCGGACGACGAGATCCTCGCTCTTGCCCGCCAGGCCGTCGTGATCGAGCGCCACTACGGGCAGCCGATGGACATGGAGTGGGCGAAGGACGGTGAAACCGGCGAGATCTTCATCGTGCAGGCGCGGCCGGAGACGGTGCAGTCGCGGGTGGCGGCGGGGGCGCTGAAGTCCTATCGCATCCGCTCGGCCGGCAAGAAGCTCCTGACCGGCCTCAGCGTCGGCGAGGCCGTGGTGGCAGGGCGGGTCTGCCTGATCGAGAGCGCCAAGGATATCGACCGGTTCGTCGACGGGTCGGTGCTCGTGACCTCGATCACCGACCCGGACTGGGTGCCGATCATGAAGCGGGCGGCCGGGATCGTGACCGACCACGGGGGGCGGACCAGCCACGCTGCGATCGTCAGCCGCGAGCTGGGCCTGCCGGCGATCGTCGGCACCGGCGAGGCGACCCACGTGCTGCACGACGAGCAGGAAGTAACGGTGTCCTGCGCCGAGGGGGAGGAGGGGTTCGTCTATGCGGGCACCGCCGACTTCGAAGTCGAGGAACTGGATCTCGGCTCGGTGCCCGGCACCCGCTCGAAGATCATGCTGAACCTCGCCAACCCCGCCGCGGCGTTCCGCTGGTGGCGGCTGCCGGTCGAAGGGGTCGGGCTGGCGCGGATGGAGTTCGTGGTGTCGAACGCCGTCAGGGTGCACCCGATGGCGCTGGTCCGCTTCGAGGATCTGCAGGACGAGGCCGCCCGCGCCGAGATCGAAGCTCTCACGCGCGGCTACGCCGATCGCGCCGAGTACTTCGTCGAAACCCTGGCGCAGGGCCTGTCGCGGATCGCCGCCTGCTGTCATCCCAAGCCGGTCATCGTGCGGATGAGCGACTTCAAGACCAACGAGTACGCCGAGCTGCTCGGCGGCCGGCAGTTCGAGCCGCATGAGGAGAACCCGATGATCGGGTTTCGCGGTGCCTCGCGCTACTACTCCGACGCCTACCGCGAAGGCTTCGCGCTGGAGTGCCGGGCGATCCGGCGGCTGCGGGACACGATGGGATTTGCGAACGTCATCGTCATGATCCCGTTCTGCCGCTCGCCGGGCGAGGCGGACCGGGTGCTGGCCGTGATGGCCGAGAACGGCCTGGAGCGCGGCCGGAACGGGCTCGAGGTCTACGTGATGTGCGAGATCCCGTCCAACGTGATCCTCGCCGAGGAATTCGCCCGCCGCTTCGACGGGTTCTCCATCGGCTCCAACGACCTGACCCAGCTGACGCTCGGCGTCGACCGCGATTCGGCCGAGCTCGCCGCGCTCTTCGACGAGCGCGACCCGGCGGTGCAATGGATGATCCGGACGGTGATCGAGCGGGCGCATGCTGCCGGCGCCAAGGTCGGATTTTGCGGCCAGGCCCCGAGCAACGATCCGGCCTTCGCGCGGCTGCTGGTGGATGCCGGGATCGATTCCATCTCGGTGACGCCGGACAGCTTCGTCGCGGTCAAGCGACAGGTCGCCCAGGCGGAGGCGCAAGCAAGCGCGGCGGCGCGCACGCCTGCGACCGCGCCTGCCGGGTAGGGGAACCGGGGCGGTCGGGGACCCGGCATCGAGGACCCGAAGACGCTGCAATCTGCCTCTTCTCCGCTGCTCGGCGGGCGGCCGGTGCAGCGGAAGGCGATCGTCGGCCACGCAGGCGCGCAAGTGGCTGACAAGGCGAGAGCTTTATGGCGCCATCGCCGCATCGATCCTCACTGCGATCCACCACATGCTCAGCGACGGCACCGCCTACGCCGACCTCGGACCAGACCACTCCCGCCGGAACGAGGCCATGACCCGTGCCAAGGCTCTGGCCCGACAATCGAACGCCTCGGCTTCAACTGCTGACTCTGCCGCAACTTGATTGAGGTCAATGCCGCCGGACAAGAAGCGTGCAACTGTTCATCCGCCGGAGGCGAAGATGATGGAGCACCCGATGACAGGAGATCTGCCGAACGTGATGCGGTTCGAGAAACCGTGGCATGGAACTTTCGGCGGGCCTGGCGGTATCGGCGCGATGGTCCGTGGCATGGGCGACACGGCCGTCCTGGCCTCGTCGGTCTTCGCAAGCGTCGTTGACGTTTCGGGTCCCGTTTCACGGTCAACCGGCCGCAAGAGACGATCGTCGAGAGTCTGGCACCGGAGCTGTCGCGCATCCTTGCCTCAAGCCGGGCGGGCGGCTCGGGCACGGGTGCCCGGCAACCCAAGTCATTGACTTTGTTGCCATGAGGCTCCGACGTTGACCGAATTCTCAATCTCAGATGGCGCCCCGGGGCCGTCCTGGCTGGGAGACGATCCGAAAGGCGCCCGGAGCGATTGCAGAGGCCGGGCCCTTCAGCTGGGACGCCGCGCGCGCGACGCTCGACGGGCTGCCGGGCGGCGGGCTCAACATCGCCCACGAAGCGGTGGACCGGCATGTCACCGCCGGCCATGGCGACCAGGTCGCTATCCGTTGGCTCGGGCGGGAAGGCGAGCGGCGGGAGCTCACCTACGGAGGGCTGGCAGCGGATGCGGCACGTTTCCGCAACGTGCTCGCGGCGCACGGCCTCGCGCAGGGGGACCGGGTCTTCGCGCTGCTTGGGCGGGTGCCGGAGCTCTACGCCGCGGCGCTCGGCACCCTGAAGGCCGGGATGACGTTCACACCGCTCTTCGCCGCCTTCGGGCCGGAGCCGATCCGAGCGCGCATGGAGATCGGCGAGGCGTCCGCCCTCGTGACGACCGCCTCGGCCTACCGCCGCAAGATCGCGGCCTGGCGCGCCGATATTCCTTCCCTGAAGCTCGTGCTCATCGTCGACGACGAGGCTCCGGAGGGCTGCGTCGCGCTCGGCCCGGCGATGGCGGCGGCATCGGACCGATGCGAGACCGCCAGAACCGGACCCGAGGACATGGCGCTGATCCATTTCACCTCCGGCACGACCGGCCGCCCGAAGGGCGCGGTGCACGTGCATGGTGCTGTGGTTGCCCATGCCGCGACCGGGCGCATCGCGCTCGACCTGCATCCGGGCGACATCTACTGGTGCACCGCCGATCCGGGCTGGGTGACCGGCACCTCCTACGGGATCATCTCGCCGCTGGTGAACCGGGTCACCATGGTCGTCGACGAGGCGGAGTTCGACCTCGAGCGCTGGTACGGCATCCTCGAGCGCGAGCGGGTGCAGGTCTGGTACACCGCGCCCACCGCGATCCGGATGATGATGCGCGCCGGCAAGGACGCGGCCCTGGGCCACGACTTCTCGCGCCTCCGCTTCCTCGCCAGCGTCGGCGAGCCGCTGAACCCGGAGGGCGTGGTCTGGGGCCAGGAGGTGTTCGGCAGGCCGTTCCACGACAACTGGTGGCAGACCGAGACCGGCGGCATCATGATCGCCAACACCGCCGCGATGGATATCAAGCCGGGTTCGATGGGCAGGCCGCTGCCGGGTATCGAAGCCGGCATCGTCGAGCGCGACGACGGCGGCGTCCGCGAGCTGGCCCCCGGCGAGGTCGGCGAGCTGGCGCTGCGGCCGGGCTGGCCCTCGATGATGCGCGCCTACCTGCACGAGGAGGCGCGCTACGCCAAGTGCTTCGCCGGCGGCTGGTACCTGACGGGCGACCTCGCGATGCGGGATGCAGACGGGTACTACTGGTTCGTCGGACGGGCCGACGACCTGATCAAGAGCTCGGGCCACCTGATCGGCCCGTTCGAGGTCGAAAGCGCGCTCATCGAGCATCCGGCGGTGGCCGAAGCCGCGGTCATCGGCCTGCCGGACGAGACCGCGGGCGAGGTGGTCAAGGCCTATGTCGCGCTCAATCCGGGCTTCGAGCCCTCCGAGGCGCTGGAGCGCGACATCCGCGGCCACGCCCGCAAGCGGCTCGGCCCGGCGGTGGCGCCGCGCGAGATCGCCTTCCGGCAGAGCCTGCCGAAGACACGCTCCGGCAAGATCATGCGCCGGCTCCTGAAGGCGCGCGAGCTCGGGCTGCCCGAGGGCGACCTCTCTACCCTGGAGGCCGACGAGCGATGACCACTCTCTCCAAACCCCGGCTCAGCCACGACCACGTGCTGGAGCTGCTCAAGGGCATGATCCGCATCCGCCGCTTCGAGGACCGATGCGCCGAACTCTACACCCAGGAGAAGATCCGCGGCTTCCTGCATCTCTACGACGGCGAGGAGGCCGTGGCGACCGGCGTCATCCCCGTGCTCGAAACCGGCGACCGGATCGTCGCGACCTATCGCGAGCACGGCCACGCGCTGGCGCGCGGCGTGCCGATGACCCGTGTCATGGCCGAAATGTACGGCAAGGCCAGCGGCTGCTCCGGCGGGCGCGGAGGCTCGATGCATCTTTTCGACGCCGAACGGAACTTCCACGGCGGCAACGCCATCGTCGGCGGCGGGCTGCCGCTCGCGGTGGGTCTTGCGCTGGCCGACAGGATGGCGGGCACGCCCAACGTCACCGCCTGCTTCTTCGGCGAGGGCGCGGTGGCCGAGGGCGAGTTTCACGAGTCGATGAACCTCGCGGCGCTCTGGTCGCTGCCGGTGCTCTTCGTCTGCGAGAACAACCTCTATGCCATGGGTACCGCGCTCGCTCGCTCGGAGTCGGTCACCGCCATCCGCGACAAGGCCGCCTGCTACGGCATCGAGGCCGAAGTGGTCGATGGGATGGACGTGGTGGCGGTCGAGGCCGCAGCGCGCCGTGCCGTCGGCTCGATCCGCGAGCGTCCGCATCCGGTTTTCCTCGAGTGCGACACCTACCGCTTCCGCGCTCATTCCATGTTCGACGCCCAGCTCTATCGCGACAAGGCAGAGGTGGAGGCCTGGCGGGCCAAGGGTCCGATCGTGCGCTTCCAGGGCTGGCTGGAGGAGAACGGGCTGATCCACCCCGAGGACGTGCGGCGCATCGAAACCGAGGTCGAGGCGGAGGTCGCCGAGGCCGTTGCCTTTGCCGAGGCCGGCCCCTGGGAGCCGCTCGCGGAGCTGACCCGGCACGTCACCGCCGAGGTGCGTCCGCCGCCGCCGGAGCCGGTGGCGCCGTCGGAGGCGACGGTCGAGACGACCTACCGCGAGGCGGTGAAGGCCGCGATCACCGAGGCGCTGCTGCGCGACGAACGGGTCTTCCTGATGGGCGAGGACGTCGCGGCCTACGGCGGCTGCTATGCGGTCTCGAAGGGACTGCTCGCCGAATTCGGGCCGGAGCGCATCCGCGACACGCCGCTGTCGGAATCGGGGTTCACCGGGGCCGGGATCGGCGCGGCGATGGCGGGAATGCGGCCGATCGTCGAGTTGATGACGGTGAACTTCAGCCTGCTGGCGCTCGACCAGATCCTCAACACCGCCGCCACCGTCCGGCACATGTCGGGCGGGCAGTTCGGAGTGCCGCTGGTTATCCGCATGGCCACCGGCGCCGGGCGACAGCTCGCCGCACAGCATTCGCACTCGCTCGAGGGCTGGTACGCGCACATCCCCGGCCTGCGGGTGCTGGCCCCGGCGACGCTCGAGGACGCCCGCGGCATGCTCTGGACGGCGCTGCAGGAGCCTGATCCGGTGCTGATCTTCGAGAACGTGATGCTCTACAACCGCGCCGGGACCCTCGCTGCGAACGCCGGGCCGGTCGATATCGACCGCGCCGTCGTCCGGCGCCGCGGGCGGGACCTGACGCTGATCACCTATGGCGGCTCGCTCTACAAGACGCTCGAGGCCGCGGAGGAGCTGGCCCGCGAAGGCATCGAGGCCGAGGTCGTCGACCTGCGCTGCCTGCGCCCGCTCGATGACGCCACGATCATGGAGTCGGTCGGGCGGACCCGTCGCGCCGTGGTCGTCGACGAGGGCTGGCGCTCGGGATCGCTGGCGGCCGAGGTGGCAGCGCGCATCATGGAGCAGCTGCTCTGGCGGCTCGACGCGCCGGTCGGCCGGGTCTGCTCCGCCGAGGTGCCGATCCCCTATCCCAAGCACCTCGAGGACGCCGCGATCCCGCAGGTGCCGCCGATCGTCGCCGCCGCCCGCGCGGCGCTCGGCAAGGGCTGAGAGATGTCGGTCTTCGCCATGCCTTCGCTCGGCGCCGACATGGAGGCGGGGACGCTCGTCGAGTGGCTGGTCAAGCCCGGCGACCGAGTGAAGCACGGCGACGTGGTTGCGGTGGTGGAGACCCAGAAGGGCGCCATCGAGATCGAGATCTTCGAAGACGGCGTCGTCGAGCGGCTGGACGCGAAGGTCGGCGACCGGCTGCCGGTGGGCGCCCCGCTCGCGCTGATCGGTGGCGGGAAGGAGAAGCCGGAGGAACCCGTCCCGCCGGCTCCGGCACCGGAACCGAGGCCGCAGGCGGCGGTCGTGGAGGCGCCCCGTCCGCCGCAGCCGGCCGCGCCCGGCTCCGGCGCGCCTCCCGCCTCGCCGGCGGCGCGCGCGCTCGCCGCCGAGCGCGGCCTCGCGTTGGCGGGCGTCGTCGGATCGGGACCCGGAGGCGCGATCCTGCTGGCCGATGTCGAGGCCCTGGCGGAGACGGAGCGGCCGGCGCCGAAGCCGGGGCTCGACCTCGCGGCGATGCGGGCCGCGATCGCAGCGGCAATGGCGCGGTCGAAGCGGGAGATACCGCACTACTACCTCACGCAGACCCTGGACCTGCAGTCGGCGACCGACTGGCTCGGGGCGACCAACGCCGACCGATCGCCAGAGCAACGGCTGCTGATGGGCGCGCTCTTCGTCAGGGCCGCGGCGCGGGCGGCCCGCGCGGTGCCGGAGGTGAACGGCTGGTACGAGCAAGACGCCTATCGACCGTCGCAGCGGGTGCATGCGGCGTCGCCGTCGCGCTGCGCGGCGGCGGGCTGGTCGCGCCGGCGATCCACGACGCGGACAGGCTCGGGCTCGACGAACTGATGGCGGCGATGCGCGACCTTGTCGCTCGGGTCCGCACCGGCCGGCTGCGCAGCTCGGAGATGACCGACGGCACCATCACCGTCTCCAGCCTCGGCGAAGGCGGATCGGACGCTCTCACCGGCGTGATCTACCCGCCGCAGGTGGCGCTGGTCGGCTTCGGCGCCCCGGTGCGGCGGCCATGGGTGATCGGCGATGCGGTGGTTCCGCGGACCCTCGTCACCGTCACCCTCGCCGCCGACCACCGCGCCAGCGACGGACGCCGCGGCGCCCGCTTCCTTGCCGAGATCGAAAAGCTGCTGCAGAGCCCGGAGACGCTATGACCCCCGACCAGATCCGCGCCGCGTTCCTCGAGGAACTGACGCACGTCGCCCCCGACCTCGACCCGGCGGCCGTGGGCGAGGACGACCACCTGCAGGAGGACCTCGAGCTCGAACTCGATGGACTTCCTCAATCTGGTCGCCGCGCTCCACAAGCGGCTCGGCGTCGACGTCCCGGAGGCGGACTATCCGCATCTCGCGACGCTGCGGCAGGCGGCCGAGTACCTTGAGGATCAGCTGAGCCGATCAGCCACCTGACCCGCTGCGGGCGCCAGGGCACCGCGTCGCAGGTCGCCTCCGGCGCCGTCCACGGAGTTGACGGAAGTCAAGCTCCGCGCGTTGAGCCCCGCGACCGCTACCTCGCGAGGAGCTTGACCTGCGTCAATGCTGACCCGCCGCCGCGCGCGAATGCCGAGCCGGAGCGGATCGGAGGCGAGACCATGCCGGAAATCGAGGCAGGGCCGGAGCACGACATCGATGTGCCCGAGGCGGTGGGGGTGTTCGACAGCTGGGCGACGCTTCAGGGCGCGATGTACGATCTGTTGATCGCGGGCTTCAGCCGGTTCGACATCAGCATGCTGGTGAACGAGGACGCGGTTCGCGAAAAGCTCGGGGAGGCTCTGGTCTGCCAAGACGCTCGAGGACAAACCGGACGTCCCGCGTTCGGCCTTCGTCTCGGAGGAGGCGATCGGCGAGCTCGAAGGCGGCATTGCGGGCGGCTTCCTGTTCCTGGGCTCGGCGATCGCCATGGCAGCCCTGCTGACGCCGGCGGCCTCGATCGCCGGGGCCGTGCACCGGGTGCGGTACTTGGCGGGTTTCTTGCCCGACGCGTCGGAGTGAAGCACAAGGACTACTATCTGGAGCCGGCGGGGCGTAAGGCCGCTCCGGCAGCGCCGGTCGCGCCCGCAGGCCAGCCGACATCGCTCGCAGCGGCGTTCCGGGCCGCCGTCGAGCCGCTGCCGGGGCTCGACGAGCCCGGTTTCGCCGACGCCTTCGACCGCTTCGGATCGGCGCGCGTCGTGCTACTCGGCGAGGCCTCGCACGGCACCTCGGAATTCTATCGCGCCCGCGCCGTTATCACCCGGCGCCTGATCGAGCGCCATGGCTTCACCATCGTCGCGGTGGAGGCCGACTGGCCCGACGCCGCTGCCATCGACCGCCATGTGCGCCAGCGGCCCGGCGAGCCGATGCGTTCGACACCCTTCACCCGGTTTCCGACCTGGATGTGGCGGAACCGCGATGTCGACGACTTCGTCGAGTTCCTGCGCCGCGACAACGCGGCGAAACCGCCCGATGACCGGGCGGCGTTCTACGGACTGGACCTCTACAGCATGATCGCCTCGATCGCAGCGGTGCTCGGCTATCTCGACCGGGTCGATCCCAGGGCGGCGGCGGAGGCGCGCGTCCGCTACGCCTGCCTCGAGCCGTGGTCGCGGGAGTTCGCGGCTTACGGGCGGGCGTCGCTGAGCGAGGGCTACGCTCTCTGCGAGGCGCCGGTGACCCACATCCTGGTCGACCTGCTGCAGAACCAGCTGCAATACGTGAGCCGTGACGGCGAGCAGTTCTTCGACGCGACGCAGAACGCCCGCCTGGTCACCAACGCCGAGCGCTACTACCGGGTGATGTACTCCGGCTCGCACGAGTCCTGGAACCTGCGGGACCGGCCCATGTTCGCGTCCGGGCAGCTATGAGGTGCTGTGCCATGAAGTCGGAGAGGAGCGCTTCCTCTTGGACCTGCGCGACCTCGACCCGGACCTCCGGGGCGTCTTGTCGGAACTGCGCTTGGAGCGTTACATCGGTGTGGTCTATCGGCCCGATACCGAACGCTGGGCCCACTATGCCTATGCGTCGCTTCCTGACCAGACGAAACCCATCCTGTGACGCCTTTACCGACGCGCGTAACGGCCGGCGAGGACGAGACCTACCCGTTCGGTCTCTGATGCGAACGCCCTGCGGGAGGAGCGGCGGCTCACCGCTACTGGACAGCTTTGGTCAGCCAACTCCCTGACGCAACCCGTTCTCCTCCCGCTCGCACCGCCAAAAAAATTCTCGTTGTTTTCTGGGGTTGTAGCGGCAGGTCTGTTGACTAGGGGTGCGACCATCGAGCCAAAGTCCGTTCTCTCGGGCCAACTGTTATCCGAACCTGTTGACTGCGGACATTTCGTAACTGCTCACCCCTCGTGCGGGCTGGAGTGGGCGTCCCTGGAGGGTGATGTCGATGGCGTGGAGGGGCGGGATCGCGCGTCTTCGGGCGGTTTCGAGCACGGAGCGGAGGTCGGCATGGAGGCTGGCGCCCCACGGCGTGCGGAAGCCGCCGGTGACCTTCCGGAAGGTGGCCGAGGGGCGGAGCGCGCTCGGAGCCGTTGTCGGTGGGCTCGAGCATCCGGTTGGTGACGAAGAGGAAAGGTTGCGCCGGGCCTTGGCGATGGCCGCGCGCAGCTCCTCGTGATGGGTGGGCGCGGGCTGCAGGAGGTCGCTCAGCCTGCGGACGAACCTGGCGTGGTAGCGGGTGAGTTGGCGGTCGCTGAGGTCCGCACGGGCGGCGCCGATCCGGCAGGCCCGCTCCAGCAGCGCGAGGGGCCCGGGGGCGAAGCTGGTGTCGCCGGCGTCGATCGCATACTGCGCGTCGCGGATAAGGTGCGCGAGGCAGAACTGGTGGCCGTGCCGCGCGAAGCCCGCCTGCCGGCGTAGCGGCCCGAGAGCCAGAAGTCGGGGCGATGCTCGCTGAAGAACACCGCGAGCACCCGCTTGCCCCGGCTCGGGTCGACGTGGAACACCGCGCTGTCGCCGTGGTGCATCACCCAGAGCCAGGCGTTCTTCCCGGCCACCCGCAGCCCGGTCTCGACGGAGGCGATCACCGCGCCTTCCCGCAGGCGCTCGCCGAGCCGCGCCGCCTGCGCCGCGACCGGCGCGGCAGCGGCGCGCAGCAGGTTGACGAGCCCGCCCTGGCTGATCCGGACCCCTAAGACGTCGCGCAGCAGGTCCTCAAGCCAGGCGAGCCCGACGTGTCTCGCCTGAACCGCAGGTGCAGCGCCAGCGCCCGGAGCCTGGTCCCGAACGGCGAGTCGGAGCGCATCACCTCGCGCGCCACCAGATAGTCCGCTCCGAGCCGCAAGGTGAACAGCCTGCCGCTACGACCCTCGAAAACAACGGTAAATTTCGATAGCTCGAACAAACAAAGAACATAGGCTCACAATCCAAGTGCGCCACGGGAGGCGTTGTCCTGCACGACGCCATTGGCGTCCTCGCCGATCACGGCCGTCTTAGTGCGCTCGTAGAGCAGCTCGGACGGCGCGCCGTCCATGGCAGCGAAGGCGTCGATATGGCAGCGCAGGACGGTCTGCAGGTCCTGGGTGGCGTCCGAGCCTGCCCCAGAGCCAGCGGCTGTGGCCCAGGATGATCGTGAACAGCGTCACTTTCTCGCTTCGGTGTGGGCCGGGTGTGGGCTGGAGCGGCCGCCGCCCAATCGATGGTCCCATAACCCGCTGATCTTAATGGTGCTGCCGGAGAGATTTGAACTCTCGGCCTCTCCCTTACCAAGGGAGTGCTCTACCCCTGAGCTACGGCAGCGAGTCGGTGCGTCTCCATAGAGGAGCGCCTCGCGATCTTCAACGCCAATTCCGCCGCAGGCCCCGGGAGCGAGCAGCTCGTGCTTCGCGCGGCAACGGCAAAGGGTCGCCTGCGCGGTTCTGTGCCCCCTCGCGTCGGGGTCCGGAGCGGCTGCGGCGTTCTGGACCCCGATCACCCCTTGGGCTAGTACAGGCGCCATGACCGAGAAGCCCCCGCGGCCCAAGCCACCGAAGGCCCGGGAAAAGGGGGCCAGGACCGACCGCCTGGCCGCGGCGCTGCGCGCCAACCTCGCCCGGCGCAAGGCACAGAAACGCGCGCGCAGCGGCCCCGGGCAGGGCGGCGAAGACCAGGGATAACAGGCAGGAACCATGGACAGCATCCTCGTGCACGGCGGCCAGCGGCTCAAGGGCGCCATCCCGATCTCCGGCGCCAAGAACGCCTGCCTGACGCTGATGCCGGCGGCGCTGTTGACCGACGAGCCGGTGACGCTGACCAACGCGCCGCGGCTGTCGGACATCGCCACCATGACCCAGCTGCTGGAGTCCCTCGGCTGCGAGGTGGCGAGCCTGCAGCAAGGCCGGGTGCTGGTGATCGGCACCCAGGCGATCGCCAGCCACCGTGCCGACTACGAGATCGTGCGCAAGATGCGCGCCTCAATCCTGGTGCTGGGGCCGATGCTGGCCCGCGACGGCCACGCGGTGGTCTCGCTGCCCGGCGGCTGCGCCATCGGCGCCCGGCCGGTCGATCTGCACCTGCATGGCCTCGAGGCGCTCGGCGCCCGGCTCGACCTGCGCGACGGCTACGTGCACGCCGACGCCCCCTCCGGGCTGAAGGGCACGGTCTTCGAGTTCCCCTTCGTCTCGGTCGGCGCCACCGAGAACGTGCTGATGGCGGCGACGCTGGCCCGCGGCACCACGGTGCTGAAGAACGCCGCCCGCGAGCCCGAGATCGTCGATCTGGCCCAGTGCCTGCGCCGCATGGGCGCCCAGATCGCCGGCGAGGGCACCGACACCATCGAGATCAGGGGCGTCGACCGCCTGCGCGGCGCCACGCACCCGGTGGTCGCCGACCGGATCGAGCTCGGCACCTATATGCTCGCCCCGGCCATCACCGGCGGCGAGGTCGAGCTGATCGGCGGCCGGCGGGATCTGGTCGCCGCCTTCGCCGACAAGCTCGAGGAGGCCGGCATCGAGGTAACGGCCACCAACAGCGGCCTCAAGGTCTGCCGCGAGAACGGCCGCACCCGCGCCGTCGACGTGACCACCGCCCCCTTCCCGGGCTTTCCCACCGACCTGCAGGCGCAGATGATGGCGCTGCTGGCGCTCGCCGACGGGGTCAGCCACCTCGAGGAGCGCATCTTCGAGAACCGTTTCATGCACGCCCCCGAGCTCACCCGCATGGGCGCGCATATCGAGGTGCACGGCGGCACCGCCACCGTCACCGGCGTCGAGCGGCTGCGCGGCGCGCCGGTGATGGCCACCGACCTGCGCGCATCGGTCAGCCTGATCCTCGCCGGCCTCGCCGCCGAGGGCGAGACCCGGGTCGCCCGGGTCTACCACCTCGACCGCGGCTACGAACGGGTCGAGGAAAAGCTCTCGGCCTGCGGCGCCCGCATCGAGCGCCTGCATGAGCGGGCCGCATGACCGAGGACGCCCGGTTCGAGGACGGCGCCGAGCAGCCGCTGCGCCTGCGGGCCGAGACGCCCGAGGATCTGGCGGTGATGTCGGCGCTGCTCCAGGATGCCGTCGCCCAGACCTCGGAGATCACCTGGGCGCCGCGCCGCCGCCGCTTCTCGCTGCTCGTCAACCGCTTCCGCTGGGAGGACGCAGCGGCAGCCGCACGCCAGGGCCGGCCGTTCGAACGGGTGCGGGCGATACTGGCGATCGACAGCGTGCTCGAGGCGCGGTCGAACGGCGTCGACCCCGCGGACCGCGACCTGGTGCTCGAGATCCTCGCCCTGGTCTTCGAGCCGGCCGCGGACGGCGCCGGGACGCTGCGGCTGATCCTCGCCGGCGACGGCGAGATCGCGCTCGACGTCGAATGCCTCGACCTCCGGCTCGCCGACGTGACGCGCCCCTACCTCGCCCAGGCCCGCCGGGCGCCGGCGCATCCCGAGGAATAGCGCCCCCGAGGCAGGGAGACCGCGGATGGACCACTTCACTCACGAGGGCGGTCGCCACATCGCGGTCGATGGCGCGCGCCTCTATGTCGAGACGTGCGGCGAAGCCGCGGCGCCGCCCTTGCTGCTGCTGCACGGCGGCTTCGGCAACATCGAGGAATTCAACGTGCTGACCCCGGCGCTTGCTCCGCACCGCCACCTGGTCGGCATCGACGGCCGCGGCCAGGGTAGCTCGACGCTCGGGCCGGAACCGCTTACTTACGCGCGGCTGCAGCAGGACGTCGAAGCGGTCTGCGCCGAGCTCGGGCTCGGAACCGTCGACCTGCTCGGCTACAGCGACGGCGGCATCGTCGGGCTGCGGCTGGCCGCGTCGCCCGGGGGGCCGCGCATCGGCCGGCTGGCGACGATCGGCGCGCACTGGCTGCTGGGGCCGGACGATCCGACCCGCGCCTTCGCGACCGGGCTGACGGCGGAGAGCTGTCGCCGGATGCTGCCGCGGGAATACGAGGCCTACCAGCGGCTGAACCCCGAGCCCGACTTTGCCAGGCTGGTGAGCGCGATCCGGCGGCTCTGGCTGGGCGACGGCGCGACCGGCTATCCCGGCGAGTCCGTCCGTCGGATCGCCGGCCCGCTCCTGGTGGTGCGGGGGGACGACGATGACCTGGTGATCCGGGCGCAGGCGGTCGGGCTGGCCGACCGCGTGCCCGGCGCCCGGCTGCTCAACCTGCCCTTCGCCGGCCACGCGGTGCACGAGGACCAGCCCGATCTGCTGGCGTCGGTCCTGCTGCGCTTCCTCGAGACCGCCTGAGCCGGCGGCACTTGAGGCGACCGGGCCAAGCCGCTATGGCAGGCGGGGCCTGGGAGGCCCGAGCCTGATGCCGCAGTTTCTCGCGACAACTGACGTCGACTTCGAGCCACGCTTCGCGGCGCTCCTCGCGCAGAAGCGCGAGGCCCATGCCGACGTGGACGCCGACGTCGCGGCGATCCTGGCCGACGTGGCCGCGCGCGGCGACGCGGCGGTGATCGCGCTGACCGAGCGCTGGGACCGGCTGCGGCTGACGCCGGCGACCCTCGCCTTCTCCGCGGCCGAGATCGACGCCGCTGTCGCCGCGGTCGACCCCGGGGACCGCGCCGCGCTCGAGCTCGCCGCCGCCCGCATCCGCGCCTACCACGAGCGCCAGCTCCCCGCGGACGCCCGCTGGACCGACCCGACCGGGGCCGAACTCGGCTGGCGCTGGACCCCGGTGGCGGCCGCCGGCCTCTACGTTCCGGGCGGAAGCGCCTCCTACCCCTCGTCGCTGCTGATGAACGCGATCCCGGCCCGGGTCGCCGGCGTCGAGCGGCTGGTGGTCTGCGCCCCGACGCCGGACGGCCAGGTCAACCCGCTGGTGCTCCTCGCCGCCCGGCTCGCCGGCATCGACACCGTCTACCGCATCGGCGGCGCCCAGGCGATCGCGGCGCTGGCCTACGGCACTGCCAGCATCGCCCCGGTCGACAAGATCACCGGTCCCGGCAACGCCTACGTCGCCGCCGCCAAGCGCCGGGTGTTCGGCCGGGTCGGCATCGACCTGATCGCCGGCCCCTCCGAGGTCCTGATCCTCGCCGACACCGCCAACGACCCCGACTGGCTGGCCCTCGACCTGCTGGCCCAGGCCGAGCACGACAGCGCCGCCCAGGCGATCCTGGTCACCGACGATGCCGCCTTCGGCCGTACCGTCGCCGCGGCGGTCGAGGCGCGGCTGGCGATGCTGGCCCGCCGCGAGATCGCCGGCGCCAGCTGGCGCGACCACGGTGCGGTCCTCACCGTGGCGAACTGGGACGAGGCGGTGGCGCTCGCCGACCGCCTCGCTCCCGAGCACCTCGAGATCTGCACCGCCGACGCCGAGGCGTTGGCGCCCCGGTTCCGCCACGCCGGCGCGATCTTCATCGGCGCGCTGTCCGCGGAGGCGATCGGCGACTACGTCGGCGGCCCCAACCACGTGCTGCCCACGGCCCGCTCGGCCCGGTTCTCCTCCGGCCTCTCGGTCCTCGACTACATGAAGCGCACCACCATCTGCCGTATGACCCCAGCCGCGTTCACCGCGATCGGCCCGGCCGCCGAGCGCCTCGCCCTCGCCGAGGGCCTCGAGGCGCACGGGCTTTCGCTGCGCGCGCGGCTCGACCGCCTGAACCAGGAATGATGCCATGCCCGATGCCGCCGACGGTCCCGACCGCCTGATCGAGGTAACGCTCGACGACACCGGCCTCGCCCCGCCGACCCCCGAGATCGAGCAGGAGCGCCAGGTGGCGATCTTCGACCTGCTCGAGGACAACCGTTTCGCCCTGCCGCCGCGCGACGGCCGGCCGGCGCCGGCCGGCCCCTACCGGCTCGAACTGGCGATCCGCGAGCGCCGGCTGGTCTTCGACCTCAGCACCGAAGCCGAGGAGCGGGCTGCCGAGTTCCACCTCTCGCTCACCCCCTTCAACCAGGTGGTCAAGGACTACTTCCAGATCTGCGAGAGCTACTTCGACGCGGTGAAGCGGCTGCCCGCGGCCCAGATCGAGGCCATCGACATGGGCCGGCGCGGCATCCACAACGAAGGCAGCCGCATCCTGCTGGAACGGCTCGAAGGCAAGGTCGACACCGACATGGCCACCGCCCGCCGGCTCTTCACCCTGATCTGCGTGCTGCACTTCAAGGGCTGACGGCCTTGTCCGCCAATCCCCAGTCGGTGCTGTTCTGCTGCGACTACAACGCCGTGCGCTCGCCGATGGCCGAGGGCATCATGAAGAAATACTACGGCAGCCGGATCTACGTGCAGTCCGCCGGGGTCCGCAACGAGCTCGAGATCGACGGCTTCTCGATCACCGTCTGCGCCGAGATCGGGGTCGAGCTCGAACGCCACCGCACCCGCAGCTTCCAGGAGATGGAGGAATGGGGCGACCGCATCGACGCCTACGACCTGATCGTTGCCCTTTCGCCCGCGGCGATGCGCCAGGCCCAGGAATACACCCGCTACCACGCGCTCGACGTCGAATACTGGGCGATCTTCGACCCCACCGGCCTCGGCGAGACCCGTGACGCCAAGCTCGCCGCCTACCGCCAGGCCCGCGACCAGATCGAGCGCCATATCCGCGACCGCTTCGGCCCGCCCGACGAGGAGGAGCAGGAGTGATGCGCCTTCCGCTTGAACAGCCCGGTTCCTCGCTCCGCTCTCGGCCGCCGCAATTCCTGACTTTTTCTGGCATACGTGTTGTGCATGCGTTGTGCATGCCTTGTGCGTGAGTGCATCCCTCCATGTGGCGGTCGACGCACGCGAAATCCGTTTCGGGCCGAGTCGATCTGCCGGAAGGCGCATGGAACGGACTCCGAGGGACCACGGGCGAAACACTCCCGCCGGCCGGACGGTCGCGGGAGGGCGATTTCCCTTGTATTCCCCGGGTTCCGGGGCCATTTTCCGCGCGCGGGCGTGCGAGCGCCTGCGTCTCGTGAAACAGCATCGGACTGCCCATGGCCAAGGAAGAGCTTCTGGAATTTCCCGGGGTCGTGACCGAGCTTCTGCCCAACGCGACCTTCCGGGTGGAGCTCGAAAACGGCCACGTCATCATCGCCCACACCGCCGGCAAGATGCGCAAGAACCGCATCCGCGTGTTGGCCGGCGACAAGGTCCAGGTCGAGATGACCCCCTACGACCTGACCAAGGGACGCATCAACTATCGCTTCAAGTGAGCCGGCCGCGGCCGGCCCGGCGCGCGTGCGCCCGCGCCTGATCCTCGCCTCGGCCAGCCCGCGCCGCCGCGAACTCCTCGCCCAGGTCGGGATCGTCGCCGACGCCATCCTCCCCGCCGAGATCGACGAGAGCCCGCGCCCCGGCGAGACACCCCGCGCCTGTGCCCTCCGCCTCGCCTGCGCCAAGGCCGAGGCCCTGCCCGCCGGCCCCGATGCCGCCGTGCTCGCCGCCGACACCGTCGTCGCGCTCGGCCGGCGCCTGCTCGGCAAGCCCGCCGACGCCGCCGAGGCGCGGGCCTTCCTGCAGCTCCTCTCCGGCCGCCGCCACCGGGTGATCACCGCCGTGGCGCTCCGCCGCGGCGAGCGCCGCTGGTCCCGCGCCGTCGAGACCGCGGTGCGCTTCAAGCGCCTGGACGCCCCCGAGATCGCCGGCTACCTCGCGTCGGGCGAGTGGCAGGGCAAGGCCGGCGGCTACGCCATCCAGGGCCGCGCCGGCGGCTTCATCCCCTGGATCGGCGGCTCCTACTCCAACGTCGTCGGCCTGCCGCTCACCGAGACGCTGGGCCTGCTCGCCGCCGCCGGACTCGGCCCCGCCGCGCCGTGAAGGGACGCCAGAATCCTGATCGAGCCGCTGCCCGCCGGCGGCCACGCCGCCGCGCTGATGGTCGACGGCCGCCTGCAGGACCTGCTGGTCGACCCCGACCCCGCCGATCCGACCCCGCGCCCCGAAGCGATCTACCGCGCCCTGCCCGGCCGGCCGATGAAGGGGCTCGGCGGCGTCATCGTCGATCTCGGCGGCGCTTCCGGCTTCCTCCGCGGCCCGCGCCTGCCCGCCCCCGGCCGGCCGCTGCTGGTTCAGGTCGGCGGCTGGGCCGAGCCCGGCAAGGCACCGCCCGTCGCCGCGCGCCTGCTCCTAAAGGCCCGGACCGCCATCCTCACCCCCGGCGCGCCCGGCCTCAACCTCGCCCGCTCCCTGCGCGACCCCGACCGCCGCGCCGCGCTCGCCGCTCTCGCCGCCAAGGCGATGGCCGGAGCCGATCCGAGCCTCGGCCTGATCCTGCGCAGCGCCGCCGCCGACGCCGACGACGGCGGCGATCCTCGGCGAGATCGCCGCGCTCCGCGCCGAGTGGAAGGCGCTGGCGGGGCAGACCGACGGCCCGCCCGCCTGCCTGCGCGCCGCGCCCGGCGCCGCCGCCGAGGCGCTGCGCGACTGGCGCGACGGCGGCGAGAGCGTCCGCGAGGCCGCGACCGCGCTCGCCGACGCCGGGGTCTGGGAAGAGGTCGCGGCGCTCCGCCGGCCGACCGTCGCGCTCGGCCCGGCCATGATGTCGATCGAGCCGACCCGGGCGCTGGTCGCGGTCGACGTCAACACCGGCGCCGACCTCTCGCCGGCGGCCGCCCTCAAGGCCAACCTCGCCGCCGCCGCCGAACTGCCCCGCCAGCTGCGCCTGCGCGGCCTCGGCGGCCAGGTGACCATCGACTTCGCCCCCCTGGCCCGCGCCGACCGCCCGCGCGTCGAGCGCGTGCTGGCCGCGGCGCTGCGCCAGGACGGCATCGACACCACGCTCGCCGGCTGGACCCCGCTCGGCCATCTCGAGCTGCAACGAAAGCGCGCCCGCCGGCCGCTCTGACCCAGGCTACCGCCCCGGCTCCGCCGCCATCTCCTCCAGCAGCTCCAGCTGCACCCGCTGGATCTCGGCCAGCCGCTCCCACTGCCGCTGCAGCTGGTGGTCGATCTTGTCGTGCAGGTGCCGGATCTCCAGCTCCGCCTTGAGGTTGACCTTGTAGTCGTTCTCCGCCCGCAGCCGGTCCTTCGCTTCCTGCCGGCGCTGGCTCATCATGATCACCGGCGCTTGCAGCGCCGCGACGCAGGACAGCGCCAGATTCAGCAGGATGAACGGATAGGGATCGAACGGCCGCGCCAGGATCCCGATCAGGTTCACCGCCATCCAGACCAGGATGATCCCGCAGAAGATCGTGATGAAGGGCCACGATCCGCCGAACGCCGCCACCGCGTCCGAGGCCCGCTCGCCGAAGCCGATCTGCTCCTCGTAGGCCGCCTGGGTGTCCTCGGCGACGGTCTCGCCGGCCTCGAGGCTGGCCAGCACCTCGCGGTCGAGCTCGCCCAGCTCGCCCCGCTCCGCCTCCAGCAGCCGCTCGACCTGCAGGCGCCGCAGCCGCGCCCGGTCGTCGCGGCAGATCAGCCCATCCGCCGGCACCGCCCCGGTTTCCGCCCGCAGCTGCGCCGCGATCCCACTGCCGAGGCTCGCCACCGGGCGCAGCTCCTCGCGCGGCAGCTGGCGGTGGCAGACCACGCACTCCCCGGTCCCGTCTTCCGCCATCCCGTGCGCCTCCGAAGCCGTCGCCCGGAAGCATGAATGGACGCTTGGGATCTGCGCCGCAAGCCGCGACGTACGCCTCCGCCGGCGTCAGCCTTCAGGGCTCCGTGCGCCGATCGGGGTCGCGCAGCAGCATGGCCGCGTCGGCGCGGGTCAGGCCGATGTCGCGCAACAGATGCCCGTCCACCGCGAGCAGCTGCCTGACCGCCCTGCGCGTCGCGTGGCGCTCCCTGGCGCGGCGCAGCAGCGCCTCGATGCCGTGCGGGATCCGCACGAACCCCGCCCGCTCCGGCAGGGCCGAGCGATACACGAAGTCCTCGAACCCCGACGCGATCATGACCACTGCCGCCCCCGCGTCAGCCGTGGCAGCCACCAGGCCCGACGCCGCGGCTCGGCGTGTGGCGTTGCGGCCGCCTCGTCCTCCCGATCCAGCCAAGTCGCGATCATGAAACTCCGGGCGTATATGCTCATCATGGCGATATCCTCCGTCGGCTTTCGCTTTGTCCTTTACTTATTGACCCAAACCCGATTCCAGGCGAGTCAGGAAAGAATCGGACATGTAAGGCCTGCTTACAGATGGACTGGCGCAACCTCCCTTCGCTCGGCGCGCTGCGCGCCTTCGCCGCCCTGGCCGAGACCGGCAGCTTCGCCAGCGCCGGCGCGGCGCTGAACGTCAGCCACGCCGCCGTCAGCCAGCGCGTGCGTGCCCTCGAGGACCAGCTCGGGGTGCAGCTGCTCGACCGCGAGGGCCGCCGCGCCGTGCTTACGCCCGAGGGCGCGCGCCTCGCCGCCGCGCTCGACGCCGCCTTCGGCGATATCCGCCGCGCCGTGGACGAGCTGACCGGCGCCGACGCCACCCGGCCACTGCAGATCTCGGCCACGCCGGCCTTCGCCGTGAGCTGGCTGATGCCGCGGCTCTCGGAATTCCGCCACGAGCACCCCGAGGTCGAGCTGATGCTCAACCCCACCTCCCAGCTCGTGGAGCTCGCGCCCGGCGGCATCGACGTGGCGATCCGCTACGGCGACGGCGACTGGCGCGGGCTGGCGGTCGAGCTGCTCGTGCCCACCACCTACGTGATGGTCGGGGCGCCGTCGCTGATCGGCGACCGCCGCATCAGCCACCCCCGCGACGTTCTCGACCTGCCCTGGCTGCAGGAGCTCGGCACCAGCGAGATGTCGGCCTGGCTGCGCACCCGCGGGGTGATCGCGCCGAAGACCGAGAACGTCACCCACCTGCCGGGCCACCTGGTGCTCGAGGGCCTGCGCGACGGCGAGGGCATCTCGCTGACCACGAGCGCCGTCGTCGAGCGCGAGCTCGCCTCCGGCCGGCTCACCGTGCTCTTCGAGGACCCGCGCCCCGACCTCGGCTACTTCATCGTCACCCGGCCCGGGGTGATGCGCCCGCCGCTCAAGGCCTTCGTGGCCTGGCTCCGCCGCCACGCCCGCCCCCGCGCCGAAACCTCAAGAAATCCTCCCCATGCAAGCGTCGGACGCCCGCGCAAGCCGGCCGCTCCAGGGTGATTCAATTTTCCGCCATTCCGGAACGGGGGAGGTCTGGATTCCGGATGCTCCCGCGCCGTCGCGACGAAGGCGGCCCGAAGCGCGTCCGCATGCTCGACAAGCACCCGCGACCGCCGGTCCGCGAGCGCGACGGTGAAGAAGTAGATGGCTCCGGGAACCCTGGCGCGGCGATAGTTCGACATGGCCGCACTGTAGGCGCCGCTGGTGTAGGGTGGGTGAATCACCCACCCTACGAAGGCCGGTGACCGACGATGAAGCCGGGGCCGCTGGTATCCCGTACCCCGGCCCGGGATTCCGTCGTGCTTCTATCGGTACCGGGCCTGGTTCCAGCGGTGCCCGATCAGCGACAGGATGATGATGAGGCCGTTGAAGAACTGGACGTAGAAGCCGCTCAGCCCCGCCCCGACGATCCCGGTCTGGATGAAAGCCACGGTCGTGGCGCCGATGGCGCCGCCGAAGACGGTGCCCACGCCGCCCCAGGTGGGCGTGCCGCCGACGAAGACCGAGGCGATGACCGGCAGCAGATAGCCGTCGCCGGAGGTCGGCCACCAGGTGAAGTTGATCATGGTGGAGAAGACGCCGGCCAGCGCCGCCCCGAGGCCCATGAAGCCGAACACCTTCACCCGCACCAGGTTGACGTTGACGCCCATCTCGTTGGCGCTGTCGGGATTGTCGCCGACGACATGCACCTGCGCCCCGAAGCGGTGGCGGTTGTAAAGCAACGCGCAGAACACCACGAACGCGATCGCCCAGAACATCTGCACGGGGACACCCAGCAGTTTGCCGGAGAGCAGTTTGAAGGCCAGGCTGCCGGACAGCTGCGGCAAGGCGATGGACTTCGACTGGGTCAGAATGAGGATCGCGCCGCGCAGCATGAAATTCATGCCGAGCGTCGCCACCAGCGAGGAAAGCCCGCAATAGACCACCAGCGCGCCGGTTCCCAGGCCCAGCATCGTGCCGACGATGACCGCGGCGACGATCGCGAGGAACGGGTCGAACCCCGCCTGCACCACCACCGCGAAGGCAAGCGAAGCGCAGCCGAATATCGCCGGAAACGACAGGTCGATCTCGCCCGCGGTGACGACGAAGACCAGCGGCACCGCCATGAAGAGCGCCACCGGCAGCGTGGTCATGACCGAGGTGTAGAGGCCCCAGGTGGAGAACACCCGCGGATTGGCGATGAAGAAGACGAGGAGCATGAGCACCAGCACCGCCAGCGAGCCCAGTGCCGCGCGATTGGCGACGACAACCCGGCCCAGCCAGCGTTCGCTCGGATGAAGCTCCGAGTGCTCGCCGTCGCGCGCCTTGGCGGAATCCGTCATCACTGCGCTCCCGCTTGAACGTGCCGCGGCCGGGCCACGTCCTCCATGAACTCGATGAGTTCGTGCACGGAACCGACCTCGGATTTCGGCTTCTCCATCGCCACCTTGCCGCGGTCGATCACCACGAACCGCTCCGCGATGTCGTGAACATGGTGGATGTTGTGCCCGATGAAGATGACCGAGCGGCCCGCCTCCCGCACCTGGCGCACGAAGTGGAAGACCTTGGCGGTCTCGGTCAGCGACAGCGCGGTGGTGGGCTCGTCGAGGACGATGAGGTTGGCGTCCTTGAGGATAGCGCGCGCGATCGCCACGCCCTGGCGCTCGCCGCCCGAGAGCTGACCCACGATCGAGCGCGGCGAGAAGACCTTGGACGTGAAACCGATCTCGCGCATCAGCCGCTCTGCCGCCTCGACTTCCTCGCGGACCTTCAGCCAGCCGAAGCGCCCGGCCAGCTCGCGCCCCATGAATATATTGCGCACGATCGACTGCTGCACGGCGAGCGCGCGATCCTGGAAGACCGTCTCGATCCCCGCCGCCCGCGAGCGTGCCGGGTTCCAGCTGGTGACGGTCCTGCCCTCGATCAGGATCTCGCCGGAAGTCGGCTTGACCACTCCGGCGAGAACCTTGATCAGCGTCGACTTGCCGGCGCCGTTGTCGCCGATCAACCCGACCACCTCGCCGGGGTCGACATGCAGGCTCACGCCACCGAGCGCGTAGACGCTGCCGTAGGACTTGGTGATGTTTCTCAGCTCGATGAGATGTCGGGCCATGTCGAGTCCCCGCATGAGGGCGCGCCGGCCGCAGAGCGACCGGCGCGCTTGGCGTCAGCGCAGGCCTTCGGTGGCGAGGTCCGCGACCGCCTGGTAGTTTTCGGGGGTGACGAAGCCGGCCCCGGTGTCGACGTTGATGGGCGCGAGCCCGTAGACCACCTGCTGGCACAGACTGAGGATCGGCAGGTAGCCCTGCAGGAACGGCTGCTGGTCCGCGGTGAGCTGGACCCAGCCGTCCTTGAACGCCGCGACGATCTGGGGGCTGGTGTCGAATCCGATCTGGATGATCTCGCCCGGCTTCTTGCCGGCGGCCTGCATGTAGGTCGGCGCGTTGCCGAGCAGCTGACCGCCGGGATAGATGATCGCCTTCGTGTCGGGGTTGCTGGTCAGCGCCGCGGTGATCACCGGGATCGCGAGGTTGGGATCGGCGGCCCACTCGGTCGGCGAGGGGATGCGGACGACGTTGAGACCGGCGGCCTCCAGAGCGTCGGCGGTGGCGCCCTCGCGCACATAGCGCTCCGGCTGCTGGTCGAACGGGCCGAAGACGATCGCCGTGTCGCCGGACTTCAGGCCGAAGCGGCGGACCGCCTCCTCGCCGAGCGCCTTGCCCTGCGGGGCCTGCTGGGCACCGACGTAGCCGCCGCCGAACTTGGCGACCACGTCCGGAAGCGGAACGTTCTGGTACATCATCTTGATGCCGGCCTGCGACGCCTGCTCGGCCAGCGGCATGATGGCGGCCTCTCCCGGGTGACCCATCATGGCGATGCCGTCCGGCTGAGCGGCCACGGCGTCGCGCAACTGCTGCACCATCGTCTCGGCCTTCCAGCCAGAGAAGATGTAGTCCACCGAAGCGCCGAGATCCGCCTCGGCCTGCTTGGCGCCGTTGTAGACGATCGAGGCGAACGCGTCGCCCTCCGCCCCGCCGGCGAAGAAGCGGATGTGCACGCCGTCGCACCAGTTCTCGCGCAGCGTCTGCGCCTGGCCGGCCGTCGTGGCGGCCACCAGGCCTGCCGCCGCAAGAAGCACACCGCCGAGGCCGGTGCGGATGATGTTTCTCATGTCATTTCCTCCCTTTGGTCCCGTTCTGGGGACCTCGCGGTGCTACGGGGCCCGGCTTGGCGCCGGCGTTGCTCTTGTCCGGCCGGAGGCCGGAATGCTCAGGCGGTCTCGGGCACGAAGCGTGCGCCTCCCCGGCACGCCTTCAGGTAGTCGAGCGCGCACACCTGGCCGGTCATCTCCAGGGCGCCTCCCAGCGATGCGGATGCCAGGAAGCCGATCGTCCAACGCCATGCTCCGTCAGAATCTCGATATCGACAGGCCGGCCCGTCTCGGCGCTTTCGATCGCCGCGAAGACCATGCCCAGGCTCTTCAGGTTGTCCTCGCCCGCTGTCTCCGGCGGGCGACCGGTCTCGACGGCGACCAGGAAGTCGCGCATCACGCCGAGATGCCCGTCCACCCGGTCCGAAGGGTCGAGCGCCGGGACCTCGACCGGGTGCGGCGCGTCGAACAGGCCCTCGCGCTCGGCGCCCTCGACGCTCTCCGCGTGGATCGCCTCGGACCCGTCCCAGGTCAGCGAACCGCGCTCGCAGACGATGCGCCACACGCCCTCCCAGCTGGTCCGCCTCCCGTCGGCGCACCAGCTGCCGCGATAGCTGAAAATCCCGCCGTTCGAGACGTCGAAGACCGCCACCGCCGACGAGCCCTGTCGGTACCACGACCCCTTCGGATTCCACTCGCGGCACCAGACGCGACGCGCCTCCAGGCCGGTTATCGCCCGGGCGGCATCGAAGGTGTGGATCGCCATGTCCAGCAGCAGAACATGCTCCATCTCCTCGCGAAAACCGCCGAAATGCGGGGCGAGGAAGAAGTCGCAATGCAGGCTGGTCGCCGCGCCGATCATGCCGCTGTCGAGAAACCGCCGAATGCGGCGGACCGCCGGAAGATAGCGCCGGTTCTGCACGACCGCGTGGATCAGGCCCGCCGCCTTCGCCGCCCGGATGATGCTGCGGCCATCCGCCAGGCTGATGGCGAGCGGCTTTTCGGACAGCACATGGCATCCGCCGCGCATCGCCGTCAGGGCCACCTCGCAACGGGCCGCGGGCACGACCACGTCGAAAACCACATCGGGACGTGTCGCCTTGAGGATCTCGTCCAGCGAGGTGCCGATGGCGGTGCCGCTCAGCCCGAACTCGGCCGCCCGCGCGCGGGCCCGTTCCGCGTCGATGTCGACGAGGCCCACGATCGACAGACCTTCGATCTGCCGCGCGGCCTGCAGCCAGGTGCGGCTCATGGCGCCGCAGCCCACCAGGATCGCTTCGACCACTTCGCCTCCCCGCCGCGCCTTCAGGCTTCTCATGGCGCCGAATCGTGGTAAACGTTTTCTAGTAAACGTTTACCATCAATCGGGCGCCTCGGTCGACGGTCATGCAGGAAGACGCGGGCCGGATAGCCGCATCCGAAGGGGACGACACGTGGACATCCGCGGCCTCGCACGCCACCTGAACCTGTCGATCGGCACGGTGTCGCGCGCGCTCAACGGGCGTGCCGGCGTGAACCCCGAGACCCGCCGGCGGGTGCTCGAAGCGGCGTCGAAGCTGAACTACGCCCCCAACCAGTCCGGGCGCAGCCTGCGCAAGGGGACGACGCACGCCATCGCGTTCCTGCTGCAACCCCACCCGGACAACAACGAGTACGGCGAGCCGTTCTTCGTCCCCCTCCTCAACGGGCTGCAGGCGGGCTTCGCCGAACGCGGGCTGGAACTGATCGCGGTCATGGACCGGCCGGGCGGCGATCTCGATCGCCTGCGCCGCCTCGTCGAGGCGCGCTGGGCCGACGCGGTCATCCTCGCCTGGACCCGCCGGAACGATCCGCGCATAGACTACCTCGCCGAGGTCGGCTTCCCCTTCGCCACCCTCGGCCGCAGCCGCTCGGGCGGAGGCAGCTTTCCTTCGCTGGACCTCGACTTCGCCAGGGCGGGCGAGGAGTTGGTCGACCGGCTCGCCACCCTCGGCCACCGCCGGATCGCGATGATCAGCCCCTCGACGGCGCTGAACTTCGCCCATCTCATGGCGCAGGGCTATCGCAAGGGCCTGCGGGCGAACGGCATCGCGCCGGACGCCGCCCTCGCCGCAACCTGCGAGGTGAACGAGGCGGGCGGCTACGCCGCCACGCAGCGGGTGATGTCGGCCGACGCCCCGCCTAGCGCCATCATCTACAACAACGAGGCCGTCGCGCTCGGCGGCTGCCGGGCGCTGCGCGACCTGGGCCTGCAGCCCGGTCGCGACGTTGCGGTGCTGGTCGTCGTCGCCGGCCCGTTCTGCAGGTACATGTCGCCGGCCCTCAGCGGCTTCAGTGTCCCGCTTGCGGCCCTGGGGCGACGGCTGTCGGAGATCCTGCTCGCCTCGGTCCCCCGATACGCCGACGAGGATGGCCCGAAACTGATCCGAGAGGTCTGGCCGCTGGAATGGGTCCCCGGCGAGACCGACCGGCCGCTCCGAGAGAAGTCTTCCAGGCTGATCCGCGACGCGCAGCGTTGACAGCCGGCGCGCTGCCTGAGGCCTGGCCGATCTTCGAGCCCCGCTGCCGCTGGACGGGTCTTCGCGCCCTCGCGCCTGCCCGATCGGAGCCTCTACTTGCGAACGAAGCCCGTCTCGGTCTCGCGCACGGATTGCGCGAGGAATTCTGCGGCGGCGCGGACCCGGGCGACGTCGCGCAGGTTCTCTTGAACCGCCAGCCAGTAGGACCGGACGACCATGGGGTGATATGATACGATCTCCGGTTAACTGCTTCGGGCAATTGGCGCGGGTGAGGCGGCTTCCGCCCGGTCGCAATGACGCGACGCGGTTCCGCGGTCCCGCCGGATTTGACCGTCGGCAAATCCGGCCGGACTGACCTACCCGGGGACGCGGCACGCCCCTCGCCCTCCGCGCTGGCGCTCCGGGCGAGCGGACCGGCGGCGCGCCAGCGCCCGCTCTTGCGGTCCGCGGTGCCTCATCCTGCGCGACCCCGAAGAGATCGGCCGGAGACAGTACGCCTTCGCTTGAACAGCTCGGTTCCCCGCTCCGCTCTCGGCTGCCGCAATTCCCGACTCTTCTTTGGCATACGTGTTGTGCATGCGTTGTGCATGACCTGTGCATCAGTGAATCCCTCCATGTGACCGCGGACGCACGCGGAATCCGTTTCGGGTTGAGAAGGCGTATCGCACATGGTGATAGGCGTTGGTTTCGCGGGCCGGCTGCTGTATGATCGTTCCATCATCGTGATGGGTTTGCATCAGAACGGAGCGGAACGGCGGCATGAAGCGGGCGACGATCGCTGACCTGTCTCGCGAAGCCGGCGTGAGCGTCGCCACGGTGGATCGGGTTCTGAACGGGCGCCTGAAGGTGCGGGAAGAGACGGCGCGCAAGGTGCACGAAGCGGCGCGGCGGATCGGCTTCCACGGCGCGAACGCGATCCACAGCCGCATCCTCGCCGATCTCCCGGAGTTGCATTTCGGCGTGGTCCTGCAGAAGGGTGATCACGCCTTCTACCGGAAGTTTGCGGCGGAAATAGAGGATCAACTCCGGGTGCACAGGCACCACCGCCTCCGCGGAACGCTGCGTTTCGTCGAGACCACGCGGCCCAGCGAGCTCGCCGACCTGCTCATGTCGATGCCCGGGAAGGTCCAGGCCGTGGCGGCGACCGGGCTCGACCACCACGAGGTGACCCGCGCCGTGACGGAGTTGCGCGCCCGCGGAATTCCCACCTTCTCGCTGCTTTCGGATTTCGCGCAAGGCATCCGCGAGAACTATGTCGGGCTCAACAACCTCAAGGTCGGCCGTGCGGTGGGCTGGCTGCTGTCCCGGATGGCGTCGCGTCCAGGCAAGATCGCCACTTTCATCGGCGGGCACCGCTACCACGGCCACGAACTCCGCGAGACGGGGCTGCGCAGCTCCTTCCGCGAGTACGCGCCGGATCTCGAGGTGCTGAGCACGCAGCTGAACCTGGAGGATCCCCGGCTCACCTACGAGATGACGTATGCGCTGCTCGAGAAGCACGCCGATCTGGCCGGCATCTATTGCGCCGGCGGCGGCATGGAGGGCGCGATCACGGCGCTGCGGGAAGCGGGGCGCGCGCACGAGGTGATGCTCGTGGTCAACGAGATCACCGACCAGACCCGGGAGGCGCTTCAGGACGGGACGGTCAAGATCGTGATCGGAACCCCGTTACGCCAGCTTTGTGCGGAGCTTATCCCGCTGATGATCAACACGGTCGAGCGCGGCATGGCCGAAACCCCGGGTCAGCGTTTCCTGCCGTTCGAGGTCTGGACGCCCGAATCGCTATAGGATGATGGTTTCACATCACCATCTGGTTTCATTTTATGTCATGAATGATAACCGCCGCCGCACCATGCTGATTGACCCGGAGGCGGCTTTTTGACATTCCTGCAGCCACGCCACCCGGAACCGATCGGGTGGCCGGCCGGGCGAGAAGACCCGGGATTCCGGCAGTGCAGGGGTGACCCGGACGCCCACAGTGGAGGGAAAAGACCATGAAGACTTTGCTCGCGGGCGTAGCGCTCTCGGCGCTGCTGGCACACGGAGCGCCGGCCGCGACCGTTGCCGTATCGATGGCGCGTTTCGACGACAACTTCCTGACCGTGCTCAGGAACGGGATGATCGAAGATTCCAAGGGCATGGACGGCGTCGACCTGCAGGTCGAGGACGCGCAGAACGACGTCGCCAAGCAGCTCGACCAGATCAACAACTTCGTCGCCTCCGGCGTCGACGCGATCATCGTCAACCCGGTCGACACCTCGGCCACCCAGGCGATGTCGGACGCGGCCGCGGCCGGCGGCATCCCGCTGGTCTATGTCAACCGCGAGCCGATCAACGTCGACACGCTGCCCGACAACCAGGCCTTCGTCGCCTCGGACGAGCGCGACTCCGGCACGCTGGAGACCAAGGAGGTCTGCCGGCTGTTCAAGGAGGCCGGCAAGTCCGAGGCGAGCGTCTACGTGATCATGGGCGAGCTCAGCAACCAGGCGGCGCAGCAGCGCACCCAGGACATCCATGACGTGATCGGCTCCGACGCCTGCGGCGTCAAGATCAACATCATCGACAGCCAGACCTCGAACTGGATGCGCGACCAGGCGCAGAACCTGATGACCAACTGGCTCTCGACCGGCGCGCCGTTCGACGGGGTGATCGCCAACAACGACGAGAGCGCGATCGGCGCGATCCAGGCGATCAAGGCCTCCGGCATGGACGTGAAGCCGCTGGTGATCGGCGGCGTCGACGCCACCCAGGACGCGTTGCAGGCGATGCAGGCGGGCGAGCTCGACGTGACGGTGTTCCAGGACGCGGCCGGCCAGGGCAAGGGGGCGCTCGACGCGGCGCTGAAGCTGGCCAAGGGCGAGGAGGTGGACCAGAAGGTCTACATCCCGTTCCAGCTGGTGACGCCGGCCAACGTCGACCAGTTCCTGGCGAAGAACAACTGAGCCGCAACGGCTGAACGGGCCGGCCGCTGCCGGCCCGAACCCCGCCGCGCGAGCGGAGGGGCCGAGAGGGACGTCGCTGGGGGGAAACCGACATGGCGCAGACCACGCATGGCATTGGCGGGTTGACCTTCGACCCGAAGAAACGGACGCGGCCGCCCGAGCTGAACGTCTTCATCGGGCTGATCCTGATCGTGGCGGCGTTCGAGGCGCTCGGCTGGCTCTTGATGGGCGACTCGTTCCTGTTCAATACCCGGGCGAACGCCACCTCGATCTTCAACACCGCACGGCTGTCGATCATCATCCTGCAGGTCTCGATCGTCGGGATCATCGCCATCGGCGTGACCCAGGTGATCATCCTCGGTGGCATCGACCTGAGCTCTGGCTCGGTGGTCGGCGCGACCGCTATGATCGCCATGAGCTTCGCCCAGGTCTCGATCGTCAACGGTCATCCGAACCCGAAGATGATGCTGCCCGAGGGCTGGCAGGACATGTGGGTGATCGTTCCGCTGACCGTCGGCCTCGCCTGCGGGCTCGTTGCGGGCCTGATCAACGGCGCCCTGATCGCCTACACCCGGATCCCGCCGTTCATCGCCACCCTCGGCATGATGGTGACCGCCCGCGGCGTCGCCAAGTGGTGGTCGAAGGGCGAGCCGATCAGCTTCCCCACCGACAGCTATGCCGCGATCGGCAAGGGCATGACGCCGGTCTTCATCTTCATCGGGCTGGCGATCCTGTTCCACCTGGTCCTGCGCTACACAGTCTACGGCAAGCACACCTACGCCATCGGCTCCAACGAGGCCGCCGCGCGGATGTCGGGGATCAAGGTCGATCGCCACAAGGTTCTGGTCTACAGCATCGCCGCCATCCTCGCCTCGGTCGCGGCCATCGTGCTCTCGTGCGAAGAACCTGACGGCGCAGGCGGGCATGGGGACGATGTACGAGCTCGACGCCATCGCGATGACGGTGATCGGCGGCGTCAGCCTCTCGGGCGGCCGGGGCTCGATCATCGGCACCGTGCTCGGCGCGCTGATCTTCGGCGTCATCATCTCCGGCTTCACCTTCCTGAGGCTCGACGCCTACTACCAGGAGATGGTGAAGGGCGCGATCATCGTCGGCGCCGTGGTGCTCGACCAGTGGCGGCAGCGCCGCGCGGCGGCCAAAGGCTGAGGGAGGAAACCATGGCAAGCGACATCCAGACCAATATCGAAGGCGCGGATGCTCCGCACTCGGACGCCAGGCTCGGCGAGGTGATCCTGAAGACGGAGGGGCTGACCAAGCACTACGGCGGCGTCCACGCGCTCATCGACTGCAACTTCGAGATCCGCAAGGGCGAGCACGTGGCGATCATGGGCGACAACGGGGCCGGGAAATCGACCTTCGTGCGCCAGATCACCGCGGTGGAGCAGCGCACCGCCGGCAAGGTCTGGTTCAACGGGCGGTACGTCGAGTTCGAGGGGCCGCTCGAGGCCCGCGAGGCCGGGATCGAGACCGTGTTCCAGACCCTGGCGCTGGCCGACGACCTCGACGTGCCCGACAACCTCTTCCTCGGCCGCGAGATGATCCGCTTCAACCTCGGGCCGTTCTCGATCCTCGACTACAAGGGGATGCGCGAGGCGACCATCGCCGGGCTGCAGAAGACCGGGGTGAAGATCCCCAACATCAACAATACCATCCAGTACATGTCGGGCGGGCAGCGGCAGTGCGTGGCGATCGCACGCACCGCCACCTTCCACTCCAAGCTCACCATCATGGACGAGCCGACGGCGGCGCTCGGGGTGCAGGAGACCGCGCAGGTCGAGAACATCATCCGCACGCTGAAGGAGGCCGGGCGAGCCCCTGATCCTGATCAGCCACAACATGCGCCAGGTGATGGACCTCTGCGACCGCATCGTGGTCTGGCGGCGGGGCCGGATCTGCGCCAACCTCAGGAAAGAGGAGACCGACGGCCAGGACGTCGTCGCCTACATCACCGGCGCCAAGACCCAGGCCGAATACGAAGACGCGGCCTGAACCACCGGCCGCTCGGATCGCTGTCGCTGAAGCGCACGCGAGAAGCGTGAGCGCGCCGGCGAAGCCGATGGCCGCAGCGCGCATGCCGCGGAAGACGAAGGAAGCAATGAAGATCGCCCTCGACCCCTACATGCACCGCCACCTGCTCGCTGGAGGCGCTGCCCTCCAAGGTGGCCGAGCTCGGCTACGAGTGGATCGAGCTCGCCCCGCGCGGCGATTTCCTGGAGTGGTTCAAGGCGCCGCGCGTCTTTCCCGATCGGATCAAGAGCTTCCGGAAAGCGCTGAGCGACGCCAGCGTCGGCATCGCGACGCTCTTGCCGATGTACCGCTGGGCCTCCAACGACGAGGAGGAGCGCAAGGCGGCGGTGCGGCACTGGAAGCGCGCCATCGAGATCGCCGTCGAGATGGGCGTCGACACGATGAACTCCGAGTTCGGCCGCGGACCGCACCCCGACAAGGGCAGCTGCTACTGCTGCCACACCGGCTCGATGATCGAGGCCTGCGAGGACGCCTGGTGGCGCTCGATGGAGGAACTAGTGCCGATCTTCGAGAAGGAGGGCATCAACCTCCACGTCGAGCCGCACCCGGAGGACTGGTGCGAGACGCTCCAGCCGTCGGTCGACCTGATCCGCACCGTCAACAGCCCGCGGGTGAAGTTCCTCTACTGCACCCCGCACAGCTTCTACTTCGGCGACGACGTGGTGGCGATGCTGCGCGAATGCGCCGACGTGCTGGCGCATGTCCACATCGCCGACACCTTCAACCACAAGGCCAGCTCGGGCCTGCGCTACATCCTCAACCCGCCGGGCTCGACGGCGCGCGTCCACCAGCACCTCAACATCGGCCAGGGCGAGGTGCCCTGGGACGACTTCTTCCGCACGCTGCACGAGGTCGGCTTCGACGGCATCATGACCGCCTGCGTCTTCGCCTGGGAAGAGAAGGCCGACGAATCCGGCATCTTCATGCGCGCCGAGATGCAGCGCTACATCGACAAGTACTGGAAGTGAGACAGAAATGACCGTTCGAGTCGGAGTGATCGGCACGGGTGCGATCGGGCGCGACCACACGCGCCGCATCAACCAGGTCCTGGCCGGGGCGAGGATCACCGCGCTGTCCGACGTCAACCTCGAGGGCGCCAGGGCCGTGAAGGCCGACATCGCTCCCGACGCCACGATCTTCGCCACCGGCGAGGAGCTGATCGCGTCCTCCGACGTGGACGCGGTGCTCGTCACCTCATGGGGACCGACCCACGAGCAATACGTGCTCGCCGCGATCGCCGCCGGCAAGCCCTGCTTCTGCGAGAAGCCGCTCGCGACCACCGCCGAGGGCGCGAGGCGCATCGTCGATGCCGAGGCGGCGCACGGCAAGCGGCTGGTCCAGGTCGGCTTCATGCGCCGCTACGACGCAGGCTACCGGATGCTGAAGCAGGTAGTCGAAAGCGAGATCGGCCAGCCGCTGATGGTGCACGCCGCGCACCGCAACCCGACGGTGCCCGAGCAGTACGTCACGCCCATGGCGATCCACGACACGCTGATCCACGAGATCGACGTCTTCCGCTGGCTGCTCGACGACGACTACGTCTCGGCGCAGGTGGTCTTCCCGCGGCGGACCTCGCATGCGCACCCGGAGCTGAAGGATCCGCAGGTCGTGCTCCTGGAGACCGCCAAGGGCATCCGCATCGACGTCGAGGTCTTCGTGAACTGCCGCTACGGCTACGACATCCAGTGCCAGGTCGTGGGCGAGGAGGGGCTCGCCTACCTGCCGGAGCCGATGTCGATCGTGATGCGCAAGGACGCGAAGCTCCAGAACGCGATCCTGACCGACTGGAAGGACCGCTTCATCGACAGCTACGACGTCGAGCTGCAGGACTGGATCGACGCCGCGGCCAAGGGAACCGCCTCGGGCCCCACCTCCTGGGACGGCTATGTTGCCGCCATTTCCTCGGACGCCTGCGTCGCGGCGCAGGAGGCCCCGGGGAGCATCGTCCCGATCACCCTGCCGGCGCGCCCGGCGCTCTACGACTGAGGGCGGCCCATGCGTTTTGCCCTGAACCACATCGCCGCGCCCAGGCTCTCGGTCGAGGACTTCTTCGCCATGGCGCGCAATCTCGGCATCACCGAGGTCGAGGTCCGCAACGACCTGCCCGACGTGGTCGGCACGGTGCCGGCGGAGGCGGTGAAGGCCGCCGCCGAAGAGGCCGGCGTCACCATCATCTCGATCAACGCCCTCTATCCCTTCAACGTCTGGTCGGGCGACCTGCCCGCGCGGGCCATCGCGCTCGCCGACTATGCGAAGGCCGCCGGCGCCAAGGCGCTGGTGATGTGCCCGCTGAACGACGGCACGCCGGTCGCCCATGCCGACCTGGTGGCGGCGCTGAAGGCGATGGCGCCGATCCTGCGCGAGCGCGGGCTCATCGGGCTGGTGGAGCCGCTCGGCTTCCCGATCTCGTCGCTGCGCACCAAGCAGCAGGCGGTCGCGGCCATCGACGAGGCGGGCGGCGCGGATGTCTACCGGCTGGTGCACGACACCTTCCACCACCGCCTCGCCGGCGAGACCGAGTCCTTCCCCGAGCGGACCGGCATCGTCCACATCTCGGGCGTCGTCGATCCGGAGGTGAGCGTGGACAGGATGCTCGACCCGCACCGGGTGCTGGTGGACGACGCCGACCGGCTGGAGAACCTGGCGCAGATCAAGGCCCTGCTGGCCCTGAACTTCGAGGGGCCGTACAGCTTCGAGCCCTTCGCGCCGGAGGTGCACGATCTCGCCGATCCCGAGGCGGCGCTGCGCGAGAGCATGACCTATATTGAGCAGCAGCTCCGAGGGCGCGGGGCTTAGGTGGAACCCAAGGCGGGCGCGAACATGACCAAGACCCTCGACCTCATCACCATCGGCCGCTCGTCGGTCGACCTCTACGGCGACCAGATCGGCGGGCGGCTGGAGGACATGGGCTCGCTTCTCCAAGTACATCGGCGGCTCGCCGACCAACATCGCCTGCGGCACCGCGCGGCTCGGGCTCAGGTCCGCGGTGATCACCGGCGTCGGCGACGAGCACATGGGCCGCTTCATCGTCGAGCAGCTGGCGCGCGAGGGGGTGGACACCCGCGGCGTCAAGGTCGACCCCGAGCGGCTGACCGCGCTCGTCATCCTCGGCATCCGCGACGACGAACACTTCCCGCTGATCTTCTACCGCGAGAACTGCGCCGACATGGGGCTGACCGAGGCCGACATCGACGAGGGCTTCATCGCCGAGGCCCGCGCCGTGCTCGCGACCGGCACCCACCTCAGCCACCCCCGCACCGAGGCGGCGGTGCTGAAGGCGCTCGAGCCTCGCCCGCAAGCACGGCGCGAAGACGGCCCTCGACATCGACTACCGCCCGAACCTCTGGGGCGTTGCCGGCCACGGCGAGGGCGAGAGCCGCTTCGTCGAGAGCGCCGAGGTCACGCGGAAGCTGCAGGCGACGCTGCACCTCTTCGACCTGATCGTCGGCACCGAGGAGGAGTTCCACATCGCCGGCGGCACCACCGACACCCTCGCAGCGCTGCGCGCGGTCCGCGCCGTCTCCGACGCGACGCTCGTCTGCAAGCGCGGCGCCCGCGGCGCCTCGCCTTCGAGGGCCCGATCCCGGCGAGCCTCGACGACGGCCAGACCGGCCCCGGCTTCCCGATCGAGGTCTTCAACGTGCTCGGCGCCGGCGACGGCTTCTTCTCCGGCCTGCTCCGCGGCTGGCTCACCGAGCAGGACTGGCCGACGAGCCTGAAGTTCGCCAACGCCTGCGGCGCCTTCGCGGTCTCGCGCCACGGCTGCACCCCGGCCTATCCGTCGCTCGACCGAGCTCGACTTCTTCCTCGACCGCGGCGTCGTCCGCCCCGATCTCCGCAACGACGCCGCGCTCGAGCAGGTCCACTGGGCCACCAACCGCCAGCGCGAGCATGGCGGCGACTTCTCCGAGATGCGGGTCTTCGCCTTCGACCACCGCATGCAGCTCGAGGAGATGGCGGGTGCGACCCCGGCGAAGATCGGCGCCTTCAAGCAGCTCTGCCTGACGGCGGCGCTCGAGGTGGCCGACGGCCGCCCCGGCTACGGCATCCTCTGCGACAACCGCCTCGGCCGCGCGGCGCTGCACGCCGCCTCCGGCACCGGCCTCTGGATCGGCCGGCCCTGCGAATGGCCGGGCTCGCGGCCGCTGACGCTCGAGCCCGAGCTCGGGCTCGACTTCGGGGGCTTGAACGCAGTGGGCGCGCGAGGACGTGGTCAAGGTGCTCTGCTTCTGCCACCCCGACGACACGCCCGAGATGCGCAGGGACCAGGAGGCGACGGTGAAGCGGCTCTGGGAGGCCTCGCGCCGCAACCGGCTCGAGTTCCTGCTCGAGATCATCCCCTCCAAGGTCGCGCCCGTCGACGACGACACCACCGCGACGCTGATCCGCCAGTTCTACGCTGCCGGCATCTGCCCCGACTGGTGGAAGCTCGAACCGATGACCTCGCGCGCCGGCTGGGCCAATGCCATCGCCGCCATCGAGGAGAACGACGCCCACACCCGCGGCATCGTCGTCCTCGGCCTCGACGCGCCGGAGACGGAGCTCGCCGCCAGCTTCGAGACCGCCGCCGGCTTCGACCTCGTCAAGGGCTTCGCCGTCGGCCGGACGATCTTCGGCACGGTCGCGAAAGCCTGGATGACGGGCGAGACGAACGACGCCGACGCGGTCGCCGAGATGGCCGACCGCTACGCCCGGCTCTGCGGGATTTGGGACAAGGCGCGGGCGTCCGCGCGGGAGGCGGTGGCGTGAGCCCCAAGGATATCGAGGGAGGGGAACCGATGGGCGACCCAATGAATACTTCCGGCTGACGGCGGCGCAGGCGATGATGCGCTGGCTGAGCGTGCAGATGACCGAAGAGGGCGAGCGCTTCATCGAAGGCGTCTGGGCGATCTTCGGCCACGGCAACGTCGCCGGCATCGGCGAGGCGCTGCACGGCATCGGCGACGCGCTCCCGACCTGGCGCGGCCAGAACGAGCAGACCATGGCGCATGCCGCCATCGCCTACGCCAAGACCAAACGCCGCCGCCGGGCCCACGCCGTCACCTCCTCGATCGGCCCCGGCGCCACCAACATGGTGACCGCCGCCGCGCTGGCCCACGTCAACCGCCTGCCGGTATTGCTGATCCCCGGCGACGTCTTCGCCAACCGCCGCCCCGACCCGGTGCTGCAGCAGATCGAGGATTTCGGCGACGGCACCGTCTCCGCCAACGATTGCTTCAGGCCGGTCACCCGCTACTTCGACCGCATCGCGCGGCCCGAGCACCTGCTGACCGCACTCCCCCGCGCCATGCGGACCCTCACCGACCCGGCCGACTGCGGCCCGGTCTGCCTCGCCTTCTGCCAGGACGTGCAGGCCGAGGCCTTCGACTACCCGGAAAGCTTCTTCGAGCCCCGGGTCTGGCGCATCCGCCGGCCCGAGCCCGACCCGGTCGAGGTCGCGGAGGTCGTCGCGGCGATCCGGGCCGCGAAGGCGCCGGTGATCGTCTCCGGCGGCGGCGTGCTCTATTCGGGCGCCGAGGACCTGCTCGCCGACTTCGCCGAGCGTCGCAACATCCCCATCGTCGAGACCCAGGCCGGCAAGGGCGCCACCAGCTTCGAACACCCGATGAACTTCGGCTCGCCCGGCACCACCGGCTCGGCCTGCGGCAACGCCGCCTGCGAGGCCGCCGACCTCGTCATCGGCGTCGGCACCCGCTTCCAGGACTTCACCACCGGCTCGTGGACGGTGTTCGCCAACCCCGACCGCAAGCTCGTCTCGATCAACGTCCACGGCTACGACGCGCTGAAGCACGGCGCCATCGGCGTGGTCGGCGACGCGAAGGTGACGCTCGCGAAGATCGACGCCGCCCTCGGCGACAAGCGCTTCGACGCCGCCGACGCCAGGGCCCGCGCCGACTGGCACGCCACGGTGGCCGAGGTCACCGCCGCGCCGCCCGCGGACAGCAACGCGCTGCCCTCCGACGCCCAGGTGATCGGCGCGGTGCAGCGGACGGCGACCGAGAACACGGTCGCGATGTGCGCCGCCGGCACCATGCCGGGCGCGCTTGCAGGTGCTCTGGCAGGCGGCCAGGGGCGGCTACCACATGGAATACGGCTATTCCTGCATGGGCTACGAGATCGCCGGCGCCATGGGCATCAAGCTCGCCGATCCCGCGAAGGAGGTGATCTGCTTCGTCGGCGACGGCTCCTACATGATGGCGAACTCCGAGCTCGCCACGGCGGTGATGCGGCGCATCCCCTTCACCGTCGTGCTCACCGACAACCGCGGCTACGGCTGCATCAACCGCCTGCAGCAGGAATGCGGCGGCGCCGCAGTTCAACAACATGTACAAGGACTCCAACGTCGAGGCGCAGCCCGAGATCGACTTCGTCGCCCACGCCGCCTCGATGGGCGCCCACGCCGAGAAGGCCACGGGCATCGCCGATCTCGAAGCGCGCATCGTCGCCGCCCGCGGCCGCACCGTCCCCACCGTGATCGTCATCGACACCGAGGCGGTCTCCGGCACCGGCGCCGGCGGCCACTGGTGGGACGTCGCCGTGCCGGAGGTCGGCGGACCCGGAGCGGCTGGAGAAGGCCCGCGAACGCTACGAGGCCAACACGGCCCGGCAGCGGGTCTTCAACTGACCTGAGCGACGGGCGTCGAACGACCGGTTCGCTCGGAGGTCGCAAGGCGCTGAAATGTCGGAATTTTCCGCGTATGGACTCGGTATGGAACGCATATGGAATGCGTATGGGCGTTTTTGGCTTCGGTCAGGTGACGCGGCCGCTGGCGTAGCAGGAGTTCGAGCGCTTCGAACAGCCGCGCCACGGCCTCCGCTCCGGGATCGACCTGCTCCCTTCAGCTGCTCGGGGTTGAGGTAGGCGGCGCGGCCGGCCTTGGCACGCGCCATCGTTGCCGTCCGGTCGGCTCCCTCGCGCGCCGCCTTCGCGGCACGGCCGATGCCGCCGCTCGCAAGGGACGCGAGCGCGGGCTGGAGGGCGTCGACCATCGTCCGGTCGCCGAGCTGGGCGCCGCCGATCTCCTGCATGCGGGCGAGCCCGGCCTGCAGGGCGTCGGTCGGCGACATGCCGGACGAGGCCGCGTCGCCGGCCGCGGCGAAGAAGATCGCGAGCAGCACGCCCGACGATCCGCCCATCGTCTGGCTGAGCTCGAGCCCGATCGCGCGATAGAGCTGGGTGTGGTCCGCGAGCGGCAGCTCGTCCATCGCCGAGAGCAGCGCCCGCGCGGCGCCCGCGAGCGTCGAGCCGGTGTCGCCGTCGCCGGCGCGGGCGTCGAGCTGGTTGAGGTCGGCCTCGGCGGCGATGAGGATCTCGCAGCACCGCGTCAGGAAGGCGCGGGTCGCCGGATGCGCCGAGGGCAGCGGCTTGATCGGCCGCAGGCCGTCGGGAAGGCCGCGGATCCCGACCGGGCCGAGCTCGTGGACGCCGGGCCAGGCCGCGGGAGCGCATGGCGCATGCAGGGCCTCGAGATCGGCCGCGTCCGCCGGATAGACCGAGACCGAGAAGCCACGCATGTCGAGCGAGGTCATCATCGCCGCCGGGCCGATGGCGTGGCCGATCCGCTCGGCGATCGCCGACTTCGCGAGCTCGTGCAGCAGCACGTGCATCTCCAGAACCGAGGCGCCCCCGAGGTTGTTGAGGAGCATCACGTGCGGGCGGCCGGCGGTCATGAAGGGGGCGAGCTTTTCGGCCACCATGGCGACGGCGCCGCGGGCGTCGCGGTAGTCGACCTGCTCGATGCCGGCCTCGCCGTGGATGCCGAGGCCGAGCTCGGCCCTGCCCTTCGGGATGCGGTCCTCCTTCGGCGCGCCGGGCACCGTGCAGGTGTCGAGCGACATGCCGATCGAGCGGGTGCCGGCGATGACCCGCTCGGCGGCGGCGGCGACGGTGGCGAGGTCGGCGCCGCGCTCGGCCAGCGCGCCGGCGATCTTGTGGACGAAGAGCGTGCCGGCGACGCCGCGGGCCTGCGGCGTGTCGGGCAGCGCCACGTCGTCGTTGACGATGACGACGCGGACGTTGAGGCCGAAGGCGCGGGCGCGCTCGGCGGCAAGGCCGAAGTTCAGCCGGTCGCCGGTGTAGTTCTTCACGATCAGCAGGCACCCGGCGGAGCCGGTAACGGCGAGGATGCCGGCCAGCACCGCATCGACCGAGGGGCTGGCGAAGACGTCGCCGCAGACCGCCGCCGTCAGCATCCCGCGCCCGACGAAGCCGGCATGCGCCGGCTCGTGGCCCGGCGCCGCCGCCGGAGACCAGCGCCACCTGCGACCTGTCCCAGTCGGTGCGCACCACGACGCGGATGTGCGGGTAGCCGTCGAGCCGCGCGAGCCGGCCGCCGGAAGCCGCGACGAGGCCGTCGATCGCCTCGGCGACGATGTCTTCCCGGCGGTTGATGAACTGGGTCATGATGCTCTCTCTCAGGAAAGACGCGCGCCGGCGGCGTCGAAGTAGAAGGGGTTCTGCGGCCGGATCCTGACGATGTCGCCGGGCCGGAGCGTGGTATGGGCGGTCGTCACCGTGACGAGCGGGTGGTCGCGGAAGCTCAGATGCAGCCGGGTCTGGTCGCCGAGGCGCTCGACCCGCGCGACGGTGCTCTCCTCGCCCTCGCCCTGGCGGATCTGCTCGGGGCGGAGGCCGATGGTGCGGGCGCCGGCCGGGGCGCCGGCGAAGACGTCGGCGGGCAGCAGGTTGATCCGCGGCTGGCCGAGGCGGCTGGCGGCATAGGCCGAGACCGGGTTCTGGTAGATGTCGCGCGGGCTGCCGTACTGGACGAGGCGGCCGCGGTCGAGGACGCCGACATGCGTCGCCATCGTCATCGCCTCGATCTGGTCGTGGGTGACGTAGACGAAGGTGGCGCGGGTGTCCTCCTGGATGCGCTTGAGCTCGATGCGGAGCTCGGCGCGGAGCTTGGCGTCGAGCGAGGAGAGCGGCTCGTCCATCAGGTAGACTGCGGGGTCGCGCACCAGCGCGCGGCCGATCGAGACCCGCTGCATCTCGCCGCCGGAAAGGGCGGTCGCCTTGTTGTCGAGCTTGCCGGCGATCCTGCAGCACCTCGGCGACGGCGCGGACCTTGCGCTCGATCTCGGCCGGCGGGGTCCGCAGGATCGGCGACTTCAGCGGGAAGGCGAGGTTCTCCCGTACCGACAGGTGCGGGTAGAGCGAGTACTGCTGGAACACCATCGCGACATTGCGCTGCGCCGGGATCAGACTCGTGACCGGGCGGCGGCCGATCAGGATCTCGCCGCGGTCGGGGTGGTCGAGGCCGGAGATCAGCCGGAGCGTCGTGGTCTTGCCGGCGCCGGTCGGCCCGAGCAGCACCACGAAGCTGCCGTCCGGGATCGTCATGGTGACGTCGTCGATGGCGGTGACCGGGCCGAAGGCCTTGGCGATGCCCTGCAGCGTGACCTCAGCCATGGAGCACCCTCTCGTTGCCTGCGGAGCGAAGCGCCCGGCCCTGCGCCGCTTCGAAGATCGTGAGGGTGCGCGCGTCGAAGCCGAGGCCGGTCGTCCTGCCCGCCTGCACCGGCCGATCGGCGGGAAGCCGCGCCTTGATCTCCCCGCGGTCGGTCCGGAGCGTGACGATCTGGGTGGTACCGAGATACTCGGCGGCGACGACGAGGGCGCGATAGGGCGCGCCGTCGTCGAGGCGGACGTGCTCGGGCCGCACGCCGAGGACGAGCGACCCCGATGCGCCGTCGCGCTGCACCGGCACCTCGACCTCGGCGCCGTCGAGCGAGATCCGGTCGGCGCCGGGCGCGACCCCGCCCTCGAAGGGCAGGAAGTTCATCGGCGGCGAGCCGATGAAGTCGGCGACGAACATCGTCGCCGGCCAGTCGTAGATGTCCTGCGGCACGCCGAACTGCTCGACGACGCCGTGGTTCATCACCACGATCTTGTCGCCCATCTGCATCGCCTCGAGCTGGTCGTGAGTGACGTAGACGGTGGTCGCGCCGATGCGGTCGTGCAGCGCGCGCAGCTCCTCGGCCATGTGCTCGCGGAACTCGGCATCGAGCGCCCCGAGCGGCTCGTCCATCAGGAAGGCCTTCGGCCGGCGCACGATGGCGCGGCCGAGGGCGACCCGCTGGCGGTCGCCGCCGGAGAGCCGGCCGACCGGGCGATGCAGGATCGGCTCGATGCCGAGGAGCTTGGCCACCTCGAGCACGCGGGCGCGGGTCTCGGCGCGGCTCATGCCCTCGCTGCGCAGCGGGTAGCCGATGTTCCCGCCCACGGTCATGTGCGGATAGAGCGCGAACATCTGGAAGACGAAGGCGATGTCGCGCTGGCTCGCCCGCTTCTGCGCCACCTCCTCGCCGTCGATGTAGATCTCGCCCGAGGTCGGCAGTTCGAGGCCCGCCATCATCCGGAGCGTCGTGGTCTTGCCGCAGCCCGAGGGGCCGAGCAGCATGAAGAACTCGCCGTCCTCGATGGTGAAGCTCGAGCCCCGGACGGCGGTGAAGCTGCCGAAGTCCTTGCGGAGGCTCTCGATGCGGATCTGCGCCATCGGCCTACTCCCGGAACTTGCTGACGATCATGAACATCACCGTGCCGGTCAGGGTCACCAGGAACGACCAGGTGTAGAGCGCGAAGACCCAGGGCTGCATCAGCATGAAGACCCCGAGCGCGATCAGGATCGAGGCCAGCATCTCCCAGGGACCGCGACGAAGGCCCGCGAGGCCGGCGAAGAACCCGCTCATTTGCGCACCGCCCCGAAGGTGATGCCGCGCAGCAGGTGCTTGCGGAGCAGGATGGTGAAGACCATGACCGGCAGCAGGAAGATCGTCGCGCCGGCGGCGACGGCCGGCCAGTCCTGGCCGCCGACCCCGATGATCGTCGGGATGAACGGCGGCGCCGTCTGCGCCTGGCCCGAGGTCAGCAGCACCGCGAAGGCATATTCGTTCCAGGCGAAGATCAGGCAGAAGATCGCGGTCGAGGCGATGCCGGTCGTCGCCTGCGGCAGCACCACCTTCCGGAAGGCCTGAAAGCGGGTGTAGCCGTCGATCAGCGCCGCCTCCTCGTACTCGACGGGGATCTCGTCCATGAAGCCCTTGAGCAGCCAGACCGAGAGCGAGAGGTTGACCGCGGTGTAGAGCAGGATCATCCCGAGGTGGGTGTCGGAGAGCCCGAGCGCGCGGTACATCAGGAAGATCGGGATCGCGACGGCGATCGGCGGCATCATCCGCGTCGAGAGAACGAAGAACATCAGGTCGTCCTTCAGCGGCACCTTGAAGCGCGAGAAGGCGTAAGCCGCGAGCGTCCCGAGGAAGACCGAGAGGAAGGTCGAGCCGAAGCCGATGATGACCGAGTTCATGAACCGCTCGCGGTAGCGGGACGGGCCGACGATCGACATGTCGTACTTGGCGACGATGCGGTCGTACCAGGTCTGCGGCGGGTGCTCGGCGATGAACTCCGGCGTCTGCCGGGTGCGGGTGGTGAAGAGGTTGACGTAGCCTTCGAGGGTCGGCTCGAAGACGACCTTCGGCGGATAGGCGATCGCGTCCGAGGGCGACTTGAAGCCGGTCGCGATGATCCAGAGCAGCGGCAGCAGGGTGATGATCGGCGTAGCCGGCGACCAGGATGCCCGCGACCCACTTCTGCCGGCCCGACGGCTCGGTGACGGAGACCGCACTCATCGCTGCTTCACCCGGTTCAGCGCCTTCACGTAGATCGAGGCGAGGCCGAAGACGGTCACGAACAGGATGATCGCGTAGGCCGAGGCGTAGCCCGTGCGCCACTTCTCGAAGGCCTCGCGCTTGAGGTTGATCGAGGTGAGCTCGGTGGTGGAGCCCGGGCCGCCGCCGGTCAGCTGCACCACGAGGTCGAACATCTTGAAGTTCTCGATGCCGCGGAAGAGGACGGCGAGCATCAGGAACGGCAGCACCATCGGGATGGTGATGGTCCAGAACTGCCGCCACTTCGAGGCCCGGTCGCATTCGGCGGCCTCGTAGATCGAGTCCGGGATCGAGCGCAGCCCCGCGAGGCAGATCAGCATCACGAAGGGCGTCCACATCCAGGTGTCGACGATGACGATCGCCCAGGGTGCGAGCGCGACCGAGGAGATCATCGAGAAGCTCGACGGGTCGATGCCGGTGAAGGAAGCTTACCGCGTAGTTGAAGAGGCCGCTCTGCGGCTGGTAGAGGAAGGTCCAGAAGTTGCCGACCACCGCCGGCGACAGCATCATCGGCAGCACGATGATCGTGGTCCAGACGTCGTTGCCGCGGAACTTGCGGTTGATCAGCCAGGCCAGCGTAAAGCCGATCAGCACCTGGAAGAACAGCGTCCAGAACACGAAGTGCGCGGTCGCCTGCATCCTGTGCCAGATGTCCTCGTCGGTGAGGATCCGGGTGTAGTTCTGCAGGCCGACGAACTTGATCGCCTCGTTCGGACGGTTGACTCGCATGTTAGTGAAGCTGAGGCGCACCGTCCAGGCGAGCGGGAAGATGTTGATCGCCAGCAGCAGCGCGATGGTGGGCGCGATGAAGAGCCAGGCAATCGCCCGGTCCGACAGGCCGCGTACGCGGCGCGCGATCCCCGGCGGCGTAGACTCGGCCAGGCGATCGATCGCGGGCTTCGACATCATCAAGGGTCTTGTTCCCGTTCACTCGGACGCGGCGCGGGGCCGGGGGACGGCCCCGCGCTGATAGGACGTCAGGCTGCGGCCGCGGGCGGCCGCGCTACATCTTGCCGTCGTCCTGGAAGACCTCGGTCCAGTCCTTGACCAGCCCGTCGAGCGCTTCCTGTGCGGTCCCGTTGCCGGCGATCACGTAGTTGTGCACCCGCTCCTGCATCGCCAGCAGCAGCGAAGCGTAGGAGGGCTCGGCCCAGAAGTCTTTCACGATTGCCATCGAGTCGAGGAAGGTCTGGGCGTAGGGCTGGCTGGTGGCGAATCCCGGGTCGTTGACGACCGAGTTCAGCGCAGAGTAGCCGCCCATCTCCCACCACTTCTTCTGGACTTCGGGCTGGGCGAACCACTTGATGTAGTCGAGCGCCGCCTCCTGGTGCGCGCTGTTGGCGACCACCGAGATCCCCTGCCCGCCGAGCTGCGCGAAGTGCCCGTCCGGCCCGGCCGGGTTCGGGAAGTAGCCCGACTTGTCGCCGCCGACGTCCGGGTCGGCGTTCACGCCCGGCCAGATGAAGGCAAAGTTCATCTGCAGCGCCACCTGGCCCGACTTGTAGGCGTCGATGTCCTCGGACATGTACCAGTTCGACGCGCCCGGCGGGGTGCAGCAATCATAGAGCGCCTTGTAGAACTCGAGACCCTTGACCGCCCCTGGCGAGTTGACGAAGCCCTCGAGATCATAGGGCTTGTCCGGGTTGTCATACTGGAACCCGTAGTTGTAGAGGACGTTGGTCACCCCCATGGTGATACCCTCGGCGCCGGCCTGGGTGAAGATCGCCGCGCCGTAAACCTTCTTGCCGTCGATCTCGCGCCCCTGGAAGAACTCGGCGATGTCCTTCAGCTCGTCGAGGGTCTCCGGCGGCGCCAGGTCGCGACCGTACTTCTGCTTGAACTCGGCCTGCAGCTCCGGCCGCTCGAACCAGTCCTTGCGGTAGGTCCAGCCGACCACGTCGCCGAAGGCGGGCAGCGCCCAGTAGTTCGGCGTGTTCTTCGGCCACTCGGCGTAGCCGACGACGGTGGCCGGGATGAAGTCCTCCATCTTGATGCCGTTGGCATCGAAGAAGTCGTTGAGCTTGATGTACTGGTTGTTCTCGGCGGCGCCGCCGATCCACTGGCTGTCGCCGATCATCAGGTCGCAGAGGTGGCCGCCCGAGTTCAGCTCGTTCAGCATCCGGTCGGCGAAGTTCGGCCAGGGCACGAACTCGAAGTGCATCGTGTTGCCCGACTGCGCCTCGAAGTCCTTGGAGAGCTCGACGAGCGCGTTCGCCGGATCCCAGGCCGCCCAGCAAAGGGTCAAGTCCTCGGCCCTGGCGGGTCCGGCGGCGAGAAGCCCGCCCGCGGCGGCCGTCAGCAACAGATGTCTCAGCATGTCGATCACCTCCCGATGGTGAAGCCGCGTCTGATGCGCAGCAACTCGTACTAATAACTTTCGTAACTGCGGTGCGTACCTCATGGCAACAAAAATCTGAGGTACGCACCTCAAATCGATTGCATTCGGGCGAGGAAGCTCAGAAAATGACCAGCACGAGGGAGCCGGAGGCGAATGCGCCCGACGACGAAGGATCTTGCCAGGGCGGCGGGGGTGAGCCTCGCGACGGTCGACCGCGTGCTCAACGGCCGCGCCGGCGTGCGCCAGCCGACGGTCGACGCGGTCAACGAGGCGATCGCGCGGATCGGCTTCGTGCGCAACCTGTCGGCGGCGAACCTGGCCAGGGGAAGGACGTACCGGTTCGAATACCTGTTGCCGCGGCACGGCGACCAGTTCCTCGAGACGGTGGTCGCCCATATCCAGGAGGCGCGGGAGATGTTTGCCGGAGAGTTCGTCGACGTACGCTACCGCCGCGTGGTGAGCGAGGAGCCGCACCAGGTCGCCCAGCTCTTGTCGGCGATCGATCTCACGGCGCTCGACGGGGTCGCGCTGATGGCGCCGGCGTCACCGCAGGTGCGCGACGCGACGAGGCGTCTGCGGGAGCGGGGCGTCCGGGTGGTGCAGTTCGTGTCCGGCCACCCCGGAGAGGGCGACTTCGTCGGGGTCGACAACCGCGCCGCGGGCGCGACAGCGGGATCGCTGCTGGGGCGGTTCGTCGGCGGGAGGTCCGGCCAGATCCTCGTGGTGGCCGAGACGCTGAACGCCCGGGACAGCCTCGAGCGCCGCCAGGGATTCGACCGCACATTGGCGCGCGCCTTCGCCAACCTGACGGCTCTGCCCACTCTCGAGACGCACGGAGACGCCGAGCGCACGCGCGCCGTGATCCGCAGCGCCTTCACGAACTATCGCGATATCCTCGGCGCCTATGTGCTCAGCTCCGAGGCGCGCCTCGCGCTCGAGGCAATCGCCGAGGTCAGCGATCCGCGCGCCCAGACCATCGTCGCCCACGAAAGAACGCGCTTCTCCGAGGCCCTCCTCTGCAACGGTCAGCTCGACGCGGTCATTGCGCAGAACCCAGGCCACCTGGTCCGCAGCGCCCTCCGCGTCCTCCGCGCCCGCTGTGACAACCGCGAGCCGATCGCCTCCCAGGAGGAGATCCGGATCGAGATCCTGCTCCGGGAAAACCTCGGGGCTCGGCCCATGTGCGATGATCTGGATTAGCTAGAGGACCGGCAGGTTTCCTCGGGTCCCCCGGAACAAACCGGCGTTCTGCGGGCGGTTACCCGTTCGTCGCCGATCACTGTGGCACGTTCCAAAAAAGCGCTTGACGGAATTGTCACGTTCCAGTATAGATTGGAACGTACCAAACGCGAGGGAAGAGCCAATGAAGTGGGGCCTCATCGGGGCGAGCACGATTGCGTCCGAGTACGTGATCGGTGCGATCCGGGCGCAGGGGCACGAGGTCGTCGGTGTGGTGAGCGGCGACGCAGGCCGCGGCGCGGACTACGCGGCCCGGCACGGCATTCCCGCAAGCAGCACCGACCTCGGCGCACTCCTGGAGTCCCGAGAGATCGACGCGGTCTACATCTCCACCACCAACGAGAAGCACCACCCTCAGGCCATGGCGGCCATCGCCGCCGGCAAGCACGTGCTTTGTGAGAAGCCGCTCGCGATGACCGTGGCCGAGGCCGCGGAAATGGTCAGGTCGGCGCAGGCCGAGGGTGTCGTCTTTGCGACCAACCATCACCTTCGGAACGCGGGGTCGCACCTGGCGATCCGCGACCTGATCGCGGACGGCCGGATCGGAAAGGTGCTGAGCGTGCGGGTGTTCCACGCGGTGCACCTGCCGCCGCACCTCCAGGGGTGGCGGATCAACGATGCCTCGGCCGGTGGCGGCGTGATCCCCGACATCACCGTCCACGACGCCGACACGGTTCGCTTCTATCTTGCCGAGGACCCGCTCGAGGTCGTGGCAATGGCCGGCACCTCCGGCATGGGCGCGGGCGTCGAGGACAGCGTGATGTCGGTCTGGACGACGCCCTCGGGCGTCATGGTCCAGAGCCACGAGAGCTTCACCCATCCCTTCGCGGGCTCCGGAGTGGAGATCCACGGCACCGAAGGGTCGATCTTCGGTCGTGGCATCATGACCCAGAAGCCGGTGGGCGAGGTCAGCCTCGTGAACGCGGATGGCCGGCAGGGGATCGAATACGCGGTCCACGACCCCTACAGCCGCTCGATCGGGCTCTTCGGCGACGCGGTGGCGGGGCGTGGCCGCCCGTCTGCCGATGGTGTCGACGGGGTGAAATCGCTCGCGGTGGCGCTTGCGGTCCGCGAAGCGGCGCAGACCGGACGCGCGGTGCGCGTCGACTACGAGGGCTTCTGAGCCATGGCATCGAAGATCGTCTCGGCCGAAGCGGCGGTGGCGCGGATCCCGGACGGGGCCGTGGTCACGGTTTCGTCCTCCTCCGGGCTCGGGTGCCCGGACCGGGTGCTCGCCGCCATCGGTGCGCGGTTCGACGCAGAGGGGCATCCGCGGAACCTGACGACGCTGCACCCGATCGCGGCCGGCGACATGTACGGGATCAAGGGCGTCGACCACATCGCCAGGGACGGCCTGCTCTCGACGATCATCGCGGGCTCCTACCCGAGCGGGCCGTCGTCGCTGCCGATGCCCGAGATCTGGCGGATGCTGACCGAGGACCGCGTCGCCGCCTACAACGTGCCGTCCGGCATCCTCTTCGACATGCACCGCGACGTGGCGGCGCGGCGCCCCGGGGTCCTGACCCAGGTGGGGCTCGACACCTTCGCCGATCCGATCCGCGAAGGCTGCGCCATGAACGCGGCCGCCGCGGCGAAGCCGATCGTCAGGCGGATCGAGTTCGCGGGCGAGACCTGGCTGCATTTCCCGAACATCGTGCCGGACGTGGCGATCATCCGGGCGACTACGGCCGACGAGCGGGGAAATCTCACCTACGAGCACGAGGGCGCCTACCTCGGCGGGCTCGACCAGGCGATCGCGGTGCGCAACCACGGCGGGCTCGTCATCGCGCAGGTCAAGCGGGTGACCGCGGCCGGGTCGCTGCGGCCGCACGATGTGCGGGTGCCGGGGCATCTGGTCGATCTCGTCGTGGTCGATCCCGAGCAGCTGCAGACCACGGAGACCGCGTATGACCCGGCGATCTCGGGCGAGATCATGCGGCCGTGGTCGAGCTTCCATATCGCCGAGCATGGGATCGAGAAGATCGTGGCCCGTCGGGCGGCGATGGAGCTGCAGGACGGGATGACCGCGAATCTCGGCTTCGGGATCTGCTCGATGGTGCCGCGGATTTTGCTGGAGGAAGGCTATCCGCAGGCGGTGACCTGGGCGATCGAGCAGGGGGCGGTCGGGGGCATGCCGCTGATGGGGTTCGCCTTCGGCTGCGCCTCGAACGCCGACGCCTTCATGCCGTCTCCGAGCCAGTTCACCTACTTCCAGGGCGGCGGGTTCGACGTGACCTTCCTGTCGTTCCTCGAGATCGACGTCGAGGGCAACGTCAACGTCTCGAAGCTCGGGAAGAAGCCGTATCTGACCGCCGGCTGCGGCGGCTTCGTCGACATCACGGCGAACGCGCGGAAGATCGTGTTCGCGGGCCAGTTCGAGGCCGGGGCGGAGATCGAGATCGCGGGCGGGGCGATCCGGATCGCGAAGCCGGGCCGGTTCCCGAAGATGGTGGAGCAGGTCGAGCACGTCACCTTCTCCGGCCGGCGGGCGCGGGAGCTGGGCCAGGAGGTGCTCTACGTCACCGAGCGCTGCGTGATCCGGCTGACCGACAAGGGGCTGGTCGCGACCGAGGTCATGCCCGGGGATCGACCCGCAGCGTGACATCGTGGACGCCTCGCTCGGCCGGGTCAGCCTGGCGCCGGACGCGAAGACCCTGCCGGCGAGCCTGCTCGGGGCCGGGCCGATGGGTCTGAGGCTGGAGACGAAGCCGGCGCCGGCGGTGCCCGCGCACGGGCGCGAGCCGGCGGTGGCGGCATCGTGAGCGCGCTGCACCTCACGATGGAGGGCGCGGTTGCGGAGCTGCGGCTCGACAATCCGGCGAAGCTCAATTCGCTGACCGTGCCGATGCTGGAGGCGCTCGACGCGCACTGCGCGGCGCTGGAGCGGAACGCGGAGGTGCGCGCCGTGATCGTCACCGGCACCGGCGAGAAGGCGTTCTGCACCGGGGCGGACATCACCGCCTGGGGGCCGATGGCGCCGTTCGACTTCGCGCGGCACTGGGTGCGCGAGGGGCATCGCATCTTCGACCGGCTGGCACGGCTCGGCAAGCCGACGATCGCGGCGCTGAACGGGCACGCCTTCGGCGGCGGGCTGGAGCTGGCCGCGGCCTGCGACATCAGGGTGATGGCAACGAAGGCGACGCTGGCGCTGCCCGAGGCGGGCGTCGGCATCGTGCCGGGCTGGTCGGGCACCCAGCGGCTGGCGCGGCTGCTGCCCGAGCCGGCGGTCAGGGAGATGGCGCTGTTCGGCCGGCGGCTGTCGGCGGAGCGGGCGCTGGCGCTCGGCTTCGTCGCCGAGGTGGCCGACGACGTGCTGGCGGCGGCACGGGCGATCGCGGAGCGGGCGGTGACGCTGTCGCCGCGGGCCGTCGAAGTCGCGAAATACATGATCCAGGCCGGTGTCGGCGAGGATCGCGCGGCGCTGATCGAGGCGCTCGGCGGCGGAATGATCGCGGCGAGCGAGGATCGTGCCGAAGGGGTCGGCGCCTTCCGCGAGAAGCGGAAGCCAGAGTTTCCGGGGAGATGAGAATGACCGTTCAGGACCTGACGCTGATCGCCGGGAGCAACGCCGCGCTGCCGGCCGAGCCGTTCGCGGCCCGCCATCTGATCGACGGGGTCTGGCGCGACAGTGCCGACGGCGCCACCTTCGAGCGCATCTCGCCGGCCCATGGCGTGCTGGTCACCCGCGCCGCCAAAGGCGGTGCCGGCGAGACCGAGGCAGCCATCGCGGCGGCGCGGACCGCTTTCGATGACGGGCGCTGGTCGGAGCTGTCGGGCAAGGAGCGCGCGACGCTGCTGCTCGAGGTCGCCCGTCTGATCGATCGCGACCGCGAGCGGATCGCGCGGGTCGAGACGCTGGAAGCCGGCAAGCCGATCGCCCAGGCGCGGGCGGAGATCGAGGGCGCGGCCGACCTCTGGCGCTATGCGGCGGCGCTGGCGCGGACGCTGTCGGGCGACAGCCACAACAGCCTCGGCCGCGACATGCTCGGCGTGGTGCTGAAGGAGCCGGTCGGCGTCGCCGCGATCATCTGCCCCTGGAACTTCCCGTTCCTGATCGTCAGCCAGAAGCTGCCCTTCGCGCTGGCGGCCGGCTGCACGGCGGTGGTGAAGCCTTCGGAGATGACGCCTTCCACCACCGTCATCCTCGGGGAGCTGCTGGTCGAGGCCGGACTGCCCGCAGGCGTCGTCAACATCGTCCTCGGCTACGGCCAGCCGGTCGGGGCGATGCTGACCACCGATCCGCGCGTCGACATGGTGACCTTCACCGGCTCGACCGCAGTCGGCAAGGCGATCGTCGCGGCGGCGGCGCCGACGCTGAAGAAGGTCTCGCTGGAGCTCGGCGGCAAGAACCCGCAGGTGATCTTCCCGGACGCCGACCTCGACAGCGCCGTCGATGCGATCGTGTTCGGCGTCTACTTCAATGCCGGCGAATGCTGCAATTCCGGCTCGCGGATCATCGTCCACGAGGACATCGCCGAGGAGGTGACGGCGCGGGTGGTGGCGCTGTCGCGCAAGGTCGCCTTCGGCGATCCGCTCGACGAGGCCACCAAGGTCGGCGCCATCGTCTCGCCGGAGCACCAGGCGAAGATCGACGGGTACGTGAAGGGCGCGGTCGCGGCGGGCGCGCGCGTGCGGCTCGGCGGCGCGCCGCTCGAGGTCCCCGGGCTCGGCGGCCAGTTCTATCAGCCGACCGTGATCGCAGGCGTCACGCCCGAGATGGCGATCGCGCGCGAGGAGGTGTTCGGGCCGGTGCTGTCGGTGCTGACCTTCAGGACGCTCGACGAGGCGATCGGCCTTGCCAACGCCGCCGCCTACGGCCTCTCGGCCGGGGTCTGGAGCGACAATGTCCATACCTGCCTGGAGTTCGCCCGCCGGGCGCGGGCCGGAACCGTCTGGACCAACAGCTGGATGGACGGCTTTGCCGAGCTGCCGTTCGGAGGCGTGAAGGAGAGCGGCCAGGGGCGGGAGCTCGGCCGCTACGGGCTCGAGGAATTCCTCGAGGTGAAGACCGTGCAGATGCGGATCGGCCGCACGCGGGCACCTTGGGTGACGAACGGCTGACCGATTTCAGCCGGGACTGAAACAACGCAAACAAGGAGGAACTCATGCGTATGTTTTTCGGAAGGACATTGGTGGCCGCGGCCGCGCTCGCCACGTCGGCGAGCCTGGCGGCCGCCGGGAACGTGGAGGTCCTGCACTGGTGGACCTCCGGCGGCGAGGCCTCGGCGCTCAACGTGCTGAAGGACGACCTCGCGAAGCAGGGCATCGGCTGGGAGGACATGCCGGTGGCCGGCGGCGGCGGCACGCAGGCGATGACGGTGCTGCGGGCGCGGGTCACGGCCGGCAATCCGCCGTCCGCGGTGCAGCTGCTCGGCTTCGACATCACCGACTGGGCCAAGGAGGGCGCGCTCGCCAACCTCGATCCGGTCGCCGGTCCGGGCGGCTGGGACGCGGTGGTGCCCGAGGCGCTGCAGCAGTTCTCGAAGTACGACGGCCACTGGGTTGCAGCACCGGTCAACATCCACTCGACCAACTGGGTCTGGGCCAACAAGCCGCTGCTCGACGAGCTCGGCATCGCCCAGCCGACGACCTGGGACGAGCTGGTCGCGGCGATGGACAAGGTGAAGGCGTCGGGCAAGACCGCCGTCGCGCACGGCGGCCAGCCCTGGCAGGACGCGACCATCTTCGATGCGGTCGCGATGTCGACCGGGGGGCCGGAGTTCTACAAGAAGGCGTTCATCGACCTCGATCCCGACACCCTCGGCTCGGACACCATGAAGCAGGTGTTCGAACGGATGACGGTGATCCGCGGCTACGTCGACGACAACTTCTCCGGCCGCGACTGGAACCTCGCCAGCGCCATGGTGATCAACGGCGACGCCGGCGTTCCAGTTCATGGGCGACTGGGCCAAGGGCGAGTTCCTCAACGCCGGCAAGGTGCCGGACAAGGACTTCCTCTGCTTCCGCTTCCCCGGCACCGAGAAGCAGGTCACCTTCAACACCGACCAGTTCGCGGTGTTCAAGCAGGGCGACAGCCTGACCCCGGAGCAGACGGCCTTCGCCGAGGCGGTCGAGTCGCCCGAGTTCCAGGTCGCCTTCAACAAGGTGAAGGGCTCGGTGCCGGCGCGGACCGACGTGTCGGTGGAGAGCTTCGACGCCTGCGGCCAGAAGGCCTACGAGCAGCTGAAGGCCGCCTCGGCCTCCGGCAACCTGTTCGGGTCGATGGCGCACGGCCACGCCAACCCGGCCTCGGTGAAGAACGCGATGTACGACGTGATCACCGCCGAGTTCAACGGCGAGTACGACGCGGCGACCGCCGTCCAGGAAATGGTCGACGCGGTCCAGCTGTCGCAGTAGGCGCGCCACCCGGGAGGACGGTCCGCCGTCCTCCCACCTTCCGAGGGGAAACGACCCATGGCACAGACCGCCCATGTCCGCAGGAGCGGCAACGACTGGCTGCGCGACGCCCTGCCGAAGCTGGTGCTCAGCCCGAGCTTCGCGATCGTGCTGGTCTTCGTCTACGGCTTCATCCTGTTCACGCTCTACCTGTCGTTCACCGACAGCAGGATCCTGCCCTCGTTCGGCTGGGTGGGGCTGGAGAACTACCAGAAGCTCTTCCGCCTGCGGGCCTGGGGGATCGCGGTCCACAACCTGCTGATCTTCGGCTCGCTCTACATCGTCATCTCCTGCGCGATCGGCCTGCTGCTGGCGATCTTCCTCGACCAGAAGGTCCGCGCCGAGGGCTTCATCCGCACGATCTACCTCTATCCGATGGCGCTGAGCTTCATCGTCACCGGCACGGCCTGGAAGTGGTTCCTCGATCCCGGCATCGGGCTGCAGGCCGTGGTGCGGAGCTGGGGCTGGGAGAGCTTCACCTTCGAGTGGATCAAGGACAGCAACATGGCGATCTACACCATCGTCATCGCCGCGGTCTGGCAGACCTCCGGCTTCGTGATGGCGATGTTCCTCGCCGGGCTGCGCGGCATCGACAACGAGGTGATGAAGGCGGCGCAGATCGACGGCGCCTCGACCTTCGCGCTCTACCGGCGGATCGTGATCCCGCAGCTGCGCCCCGCGTTCATGTCGGCCTTCGTGGTGCTCGCGCACATGGCGATCAAGTCCTACGACCTCGTGATCGCGCTGACCGGCGGCGGGCCCGGGACGGCGACCGAGCTGCCGGCGACCTTCATGTATTCCTACACCTTCACCCGCAACCAGATGGGCATCGGCGCGGCGAGCGCCGTGATCATGCTGATGTCGATCGCGGCGATCATGGTGCCCTTCATCTGGTCCGAGCTCAGGGAGAAGAAGTGATGGCGACCGCAACCGCAACCGCCTCGACCGCGGCCTCGTCCCAGGTCATCCGGACCGGCGCCGGCGCCCGCTTCGTGATCTACACGATCCTGGCGATCTTCTGCCTCTACTACCTGCTGCCGCTCTACGTGATGGTGGTGAACTCGCTGAAGCCGCTCAGCGAGATCCAGGCCGGCGGCATGATGGCGCTGCCGCGGCAGTGGACGCTCGCCCCGTGGGGCAAGGCCTGGTCGACGGCGCAGATCGGGGTGGCGGCGACCGGCCTCAGGCCGTTCTTCCTGAACTCGCTGCTGATGGTGGTGCCGGCCGTCGCGGTCTCGACCGTGCTCGGCGCGCTGAACGGCTACGTGCTGACCAAGTGGCGCTTCCGCGGCGACACCTGGGTCTTCGGGCTGCTGCTCTTCGGCTGCTTCATCCCGTTCCAGATGGTGCTGATCCCGATGGCGCGGATGCTCGGGCTGATGGGACTGGCCGGCACCGTGCCGGGGCTGATCTTCGTGCACCTCGTCTACGGCATCGGCTTCTCGACGCTCTACTTCAAGAACTACTACCAGCAGTTCCCCACCGAGCTGGTGCGGGCGGCGCAGATCGACGGGGCGGAGTTCTTCACCATCTTCCGGCGGATCATGCTGCCGTCGTCGGGGCCGATCGCGGTGGTCTGCATCATCTGGCAGTTCACCAACATCTGGAACGACTTCCTGTTCGGCGCCTCGTTCTCGGACTTCGACAGCCAGCCGATGACGGTGGCGCTCAACAACCTCGTCCAGTCCTCGACCGGCGTGAAGGAATACAACGTGCATTTCGCCGGGGCGATCATGGCCGCCCTGCCCACGCTCCTCGTCTACATCGTCGCCGGCCGGTACTTCGTACGCGGGCTGATGGCGGGCTCCGTGAAAGGATAAGATCATGGGATTTCTCGACATCAAGCGCGCGACCAAGTCCTACGGCTCGGTGAAGATCCTGCACGAGACCGACATCTCGATCGAGGAGGGCGAGTTCCTGGTGCTGGTCGGCCCCTCGGGCTGCGGCAAGTCCACGCTGCTCAACATGATCGCGGGTCTGGAGGAGGTCACCTCCGGCGACATCGCGATCAAGGGCCGGTCGATGACCGGGGTGCGGCCGGCCGAGCGCAACATCGCGATGGTGTTCCAGTCCTACGCGCTCTACCCCAACATGAACGTCGGCCAGAACATCGTCTTCGGCCTCGAGATGCACGGCGTGCCGAAGCCCGAGCGCGACAAGGCGATGAACCAGGTCGCCGAGCTGTTGCAGATCAAGCACCTGCTCGACCGCAAGCCCGGCCAGCTCTCCGGCGGCCAGCGCCAGCGCGTCGCCATGGGCCGGGCGCTGGTCCGCGACCCCGACGTCTTCCTGTTCGACGAGCCGCTGTCGAACCTCGACGCCAAGCTGCGCGTCGACATGCGCACCGAGATCAAGAAGCTGCACCAGAAGCTGAAGACCACCATCGTCTACGTCACCCACGACCAGATCGAGGCGCTGACGCTCTCGACCCGGATCGCGGTGATGTTCGGCGGCCACGTGCAGCAGCTCGGCACGCCGAAGGAGATCTACGACAACCCGGCCAACGTCTTCGTCGCGGGCTTCATGGGCTCGCCGTCGATGAACCTGTTCCCGGCGAAGATCGCGGTCGAGAACGGCCAGCCGGTGGCGAAGGCGTTGCTCGCCGGCGGGGGCGAGGCGACGCTGCCGTTCGCCGAAGGTCGCGGCTTCGAGCGCCACGCCGGCCGGGACATCGTGCTCGGCACTTCGCCCCGAGGCGATCACCGACCGCGACGGCGCCGACCGCCACAGCCGGGCGGTCCATGTGGTGGAGGCGCCCGTCGAGGTGACCGAGCCGGCCGGCTCGGACACCTTCGTGGTCACCCATCTCGGCGGCACGGAGGTCACCGGCCGGTTCCGCGCCGACGTCGACGTGCATCCCGGCCAGACCTTCCCCTTCGCGATCAACATGGAGAAGGCCGTGGCCTTCGACCCCAAGACCGAGATGCGGATCTCGTGATGCGCGACGGCCCGGACATCGTGATCATCGGCTCCGGGATCGGCGGCGGCACGATGGCGGCGGCGCTGGCCGCCTCCGGGCGACGCATCGTGATCCTCGAGCGCGGCGAGCGGCTCGCCGACTGCCCCGAGGCGCGCGACGACCGCGCCATCTTCGAGCGCGGCCACTTCCGTCCGGACGAGAGCTGGCACACGCCCGAGGGCGAGGCGTTCAACCCGGGCAACTACTACTATGTCGGCGGCAACTCCAAACTCTACGGCGCGGTCCTGATCCGCTACCGGGCCGAGGATTTCCGCGCCCATCCGGCATCTCGGCGGCACGACCCCCGGCTGGCCGATCTGCTACGACGACCTCGAGCCCTGGTACCAGGCGGCCGAGGAGCTCTACGGCGTCCATGGCGACGCCGGGGAAGACCCGACCGAGCCGCGGCACTCCGGGAGCTACTCTTTTCCGCCGGTGCCGGACGAGCCGGCGCATCGCGGCGGTGCGGGCGCGGCTCAAGGCGGCAGGCGTCACGCCCTCGTCGCTGCCGCTCGGGATCGATCTCGACCGCTGGCTGAAGCGCGCGGCGACGCCGTGGGACGCCTACCCCGACACCACCGGCGCCAAGCGCGACGGCGAGACGGTGGGGATCGCCAGGGCGCTCGAGCATTCCAACGTGACCCTGGAGACCGGGGCGCTGGTGACGCGGCTGGTCGCGGGCGCGGACGGGCGGATCGCGGCGGTCGAGTATCGCCAGGGAGGCGAGACGCGGCGGATCTCGCCCGGAACGGTGGTGCTGTCCGCCGGGGCGGTGAACTCGGCGGTGCTGCTGCTGCGGTCGAACGTGGCGAACCGCTCCGACCAGGTGGGGCGCAACTTCATGAACCATAACTGCTCGGCGGTGATGGCGGTGCATCCGTTCCGCCGCAACAATTCCGTCTACCAGAAGACTTTCCTGGTCAACGATTTCTACCTCACCGGTGGGCCCGACGGGGCGCCGCTCGGCAACATGCAGCTGCTCGGGAAGGTGTCGGGGACGATCCTCGCCGCTGCGGGCGGCGTGCCGAAGCCGGTTGCCGGCTGGCTCGCCGGCCATGCGGTCGACTTCTACGCGATGAGCGAGGACCTGCCGGACCCGCGGAGCCGGGTGACGGTCCAGGACGACCGCATCGTGCTCGACTGGCGGCGCTCGAACTGGGAGACGCACGAGGCGCTGGTGGCGAGGCTCAAGGCCGTGCTGCGGCGCGCCGGCTTCCCGCTGGTGCTGTCGAAGCCCTTCGACCGGCGGACGCCGTCGCACCAGTGCGGCACGGCGCGGATGGGAACCGATCCGGCGACGAGCGTGCTCGACGTCTACTGCCGGGCGCACGACCACCCGAACCTCTTCGTGGTGGACGCGAGCTTCCTGCCGACCTCGGCGGCGGTGAACCCGGCGCTGACCATCGCCGCGCAGGCGCTGAGATCCGCGGACCACATCATCGGCAAGGGATCTCGCGGCATGAACGCGGAGGGCTACGACTTCGTCATCGTCGGCGGCGGCTCGGCCGGGTGCGTGCTGGCGGCGCGGCTGAGCGAGGACCCGGCGGCGCGGGTGCTGCTGCTGGAGGCGGGCGGGCGCGACTGGCATCCGTTCTATCACCTGCCGGCGGGCTTCGCGAAGATGACCAAGGGCATCGGCGCCTGGGGCTGGTCGAGCGTGCCGCAGAAGCACATGGCGGGCCCGCGTCTTCCGCTACACCCAGGCCAAGGTGATCGGCGGCGGCTCGGCGATCAACGCCCAGATCTACACCCGCGGCAACGCGCTCGACTACGACGAGTGGCGGCAGAAGGGCTGCGTCGGCTGGGGCTACGAGGACGTGCTGCCCTATTTCCGCAAGGCCGAGGACAACGACACCTGGGAGAACCGCTGGCACGGCAAGGGCGGGCCGCTCGGCGTCTCCAAGCCTCGGGCGCCGCTGCCGATCTGCGAGGCGTATTTCGCCGCCGCGGCGGAGCTCGGCATCCCGCGCAACGACGACATGACCGGCGAGACGCAGGACGGCGTCGGCTACTACCAGCTGACCCAGCGCAACGCCCGGCGCTCGTCGGCGGCGATGGCCTATCTCGCGCCCAACCGGGGACGGGCGAACCTGACGGTCCGGACGGGCGCCCAGGTCAGGCGGATCGCGGTCGAGAACGGCCGCGCCACCGGCGTGGAGCTGATGGACGGCGCCCGCATCACGGCGGCATCCGAGGTCATCCTCTCCTCCGGCGCCATCGGCTCGCCGCGGATGCTGCAGCTCTCCGGGATCGGGCCGGCGGACCACCTGCGCGGCCTCGGCATCGCGGTGGTCTGCGACCAGCCAGGCGTGGGGGCGAACCTGCAGGATCATCTCGACCTCTATTGCATCTGCGAGGTCTCCGGTCCCCACACCTACGACCGGTATGCGAAGCCGCTCTGGTCCGCGGTCGCCGGGCTGCAGTACCTTTTGACCCGGCGCGGGCCGGTCGCCTCGAGCCTCTTCGAGACCGGCGGCTTCTGGTACGCCGACCCGGACGCGCGCTCGCCCGACATCCAGTTCCATCTCGGGCTCGGGACCGGGATCGAGTCCGGCGTCGCGGCGATGCCGCAGGGCGGGTTCACGCTGAATTCCTGCTACCTGCGGCCGCGCTCGCGCGGGTCGGTGCGGCTGGCGAGCGCCGACCCGGCGGCGGCACCGCTGATCGACCCGAACTATCTGCAGGACCCGCGCGACCGGGCGATGTCGATCGCGGGGCTGAAGCTGACCCAAGCGCATCCTCGCGCAGAAGCCGCTGCAACCGTTCATCCTGGCCGAACGCCTGCCCGGGCCCGAGGTGAAGACTGACGATGCGTATTTCGATTTCATCTGCAAGCACTCCAAGACCTCGCACCACCCTGCGGGCACCTGCCGCATGGGCGCCGACAAGGAGGCCGTGGTCGACGTCCGGCTGCGGTTCAACGGCATCGAGCGGCTTCGCGTCGCCGACGCATCGATCATGCCGACGCTGATCTCCTCCAACACCAATGCCGCGGCGATCATGATCGGCGAGAAGGCCGCCGACATGATCCGGGCCGACCACGGGGGGACATAATGACTCCCCTGCCGTCGCGAAATCGCGCAGTCTCCGGGGAAGCCTTCGACCCTCGACGAGACGCGATGCACAAGCGACCGACGATCGTGGATGTTGCCCGCCATGCCGGGGTCTCGAAGTCGACGGTCTCCAACGTGCTGCAGCACAGCGCGCTGGTGCGGCCGGCGACGCGCGCGCTGGTCGAGAAGGCGATGGGCGAGCTGAACTACGTCTACAACCGCTCGGCCGCGAACCTGCGCGGCGCCGACGTCGGGCTGATCGGGCTGGTCATCAACGACCTGCGCAACCCCTTCTTCACCGAGTTCGCAGCCAGCGCGCAGATGACCTTCGCGAGCCGCGGCTATGCCACGGTGATCGCCAACACCGACGAGACGCCGGCGGTGCAGAGCCAGGTGATCGCGTCGATGATCGAGCACGGCGTCTCGGGCTTCCTGATCTCGCCGACCTATGTCGACGAGCCGGACGGGCTCGAGACCGTGCGCCGCGCCGGGATCCCGGCGATGCAGGTGCTGCGCCGGATCGATGCCCGGACCGAGGCCTTTCCCTTTGCCTCGCTGGACTACGAGACCGGAAGCCGGCTCGCCACCGAGCACCTGCTCGGCCTCGGGCTCAGGCGCATCGCCTTCGTCGGCGGGCTCGAGAACCGGCCGGTGACCGAAGAGCGCATGGCCGGCTACCGCGCGGTGATGGCCGAAGCCGGGCTGGAGACCATCGCCTTCCCGGGCCGGCCGTCGCGCGCTTTCGGCCGCGACAAGGCGCTCGGCCTGCTGTCGGACCACCCCGGCATCGAGGGGGCGATCTGCTTCTCCGACCTCGTCGCGCTCGGCATGCTCGCAGGCTTCGCCCAGGCCGGCGTGCGGGTGGGCCGGGACTTCCGCCTCGTCGGCTTCGACGACATCGAGGAATGCGCGCTGACCTGGCCGCAGCTCAGCTCGGTGCGCTGCGACGTTGCGCGCTTCGGCCGGGAATCCGCCGAGGCCATGCTCGCCTGGCTCGAGGACGGCGAGCGCCCGCCCGCGACCCATCGCGCACCCGTCGAGCTGATCGTGCGCACCTCCAGCGTCGGAGTGCCGGCATGAGAGCCGCGGGTCCCGGGCCCCTCGAACCGGATCCCCGCCGTGTCGGTTGACGTTCCGCAGCATATTCTCGACTCGCTGACCGACGTCGCCATGCCCCGGCTTCCGCCGGAACGGGCCGCGACCGAGCTCATGGATGTCGGCGGCTACCGGGTGCCGGTTCATCGCTGCGGATGCGTCGTGGTCGGGAGCGGTGCCGCCGGGCTTCGCGCCGCCGTCGAGCTGCGGCGGCGCGGCGGCGACGTGCTGATCGTCAGCCAGAGCGCCTGGGGCGGCACCTCGGCCTGCTCCGGTTCCGACAAGCAGACCCTGCACACCGCCAACACCGCGGACCGGGGCGACGACTACAAGGCGATGGCCCGGGCGATCCGCGGCGGCGGGGCCATGGACGAGGACACGGCCTATGTCGAGGCCGTCGGCTCCTCGCGCGCCATGGCCTCGCTTCAGTACCTCGGCCTGCCCCTGCCGCAGGACCCGCTCGGCGGGACGCTGCGCTACCAGACCGACCACGACGAGGTCGGGCGGGCGACCAGCTGCGGGCCGCGCACCTCGCGGCTGATGGTGAAGGTGCTGGCCGACGAGGCGATCCGCCTCGGCATTCCCTTCTGCAATCACACCACGGCCGTGAAGATCCTGACCGAAGGGAACGGACCGTCGCGCCGGGTCTGCGGCATGCTGACGCTCCGGCCCAGGGAGAGCACGGCGACGAACCCCTTCGGGCTGGTGCTCTTCCAGTGCCCGGTCCTGATCCTCGCGGCAGGCGGCCCGGGCGAGCTCTATCGCGACAGCGTCTATCCCAACGGCTGCTTCGGCTCGCTCGGCCTGGCGCTGGACGCCGGGATCGAACTGGTCAACCTGACCGAAAGCCAGTTCGGCATCGGCACGCGGCGCGAGGGCTTTCCCTGGAACCTCTCCGGCACCTACGTCCAGGCCCTGCCCCACATCTGCTCGGTCGATGCCGGCGGCCGGGAGCACCATTTCCTCGCCGGCTACTACCGCACGACGCAGGAGCTGGCCTCGAACATCTTCCGCAAAGGCTACCAGTGGCCGTTCCATGCCACGCGCATGCTGGACTTCGGCTCGAGCCTCGTCGACCTCGCGATCTACCGCGAGACCCGGGAGGGTCGGCGCGTGTTCATGGATTTCAACCGCAACCCGCTGCCGGTGCCCGGAGACGCCCCGTTCAGCCTGGAGCGGCTGGACGAGGACGTGCGCCACTATCTCGGCGCCGCCGGGGCCGATCAGGCGCTGCCGATCGACCGCCTGCGGCACATGAACCCGCTCGCGATCGAGCTCTACCGCCGCTACAAGATCGACATCGCGACCGAGCCGCTGGAGTTCGCCGTCAACAACCAGCACATGAACGGCGGCATCGCGGTGGACACCTGGGGGCGCAGCAGCCTCGCGGGCTGCTACGCGGCAGGCGAGGCCGCAGGAACCCACGGGGTGACGCGGCCCGGGGGCGCAGCACTGAACGCCGGCCAGGTCTTCGGCACGCGGGCGGCCGAGCACATCGCCGCCAACGGCCGGGCGAACGCAGCGCCCGACCGCGACATTCGCCCTGCCGCCGAGACCGGCGTGGCGCAGATCCGCGCCGTGCTGCGGCCGGAGAGCCCGCGGACCGTCACCTCCGTGCGCGCCAGTATCCAGGAGCGCATGAGCGACAGGGCCGGCATGATCTGCGACGCCAAGAGCGTCAGCGCGGCCCTAGCGGAAGCACATGCCCTCAACGCCGATATCCGGGCCACGGGCCTCGCGTTCGGCCGCCCTGCCGAGGCAGTTCGGGCGTTGCAGTGGCAGCAGATGGCGCTGGCGTCCGAGGCGGTGCTCGGCGCGCTCGATCACTTCATCCGCCACGGCGGCGGCAGCCGCGGAGCCCGCGCCATCCGCGACCCCGAGGGCGAGGAGCTGCCGCGGACGGCGGACGGCCCACTCGAGTCCTACCGGTTCCGCAAGGAGCGCGCCGCCGACCGAGACGAGCAGATCCTGGTGCGGATGAACCGCGCGACCCTCCACGTCACGACGCGTCCGAACCGGTCGTTCGACGAAAGCGCCCGCTCCTTCTTCGAGCGGGACTGGCCGGACTGGCTGACGGGCCGGATCTTCGACCTGGGCAACGACTAAAAGGGGGAGGCGTGAGGCAACACGATCGCTTCTCCACAGTGGAAGCCGCAGAGGCGCCGCTCAGGACGGCTGCCGCACACCCTGCCCCGGGCTCTCGCGCCGGCCCTGGGCGGCGATGCCGCGGCAGACCAGGATCACCGGAAGCAGTCCGATCGCGGCGATGACGAGGCTCGGCACCGCGGCCTGGTTCAGCCGCTCGTCCGCCGCCAGCCGGTGCGCCTGCACCGCCAGCGTGTCGAAGTTGAACGGCCGCATGATCAGCGTCGCCGGCAGCTCCTTCATCGTGTCGACGAAGACGATCAGCAGCGCGGTCAGCACGCTGCCCTTCAGGATCGGCAGGTGCACCGCCCCCAGCACCGCCGGCGGCCGCCGGCCGAGCGTCCGCGCCACCGCGTCGATCCGCGGGCTGACCGTGGCCAGCCCGGCGTCGAAGGCGTTGAGCGCCACCGCCATGAACCGCACCATGTAGGCCAGCACCAGGAGCCAGATCGAGCCGGTGAACAGCAGCCCGGTCGAGACCCCGAGATGCGCCCGCGCCCAGCCGTCGATGGCGTTGTCGAGCCCCGCGAACGGCACCAGCAGCCCCACCGCGATCACCCCGCCCGGCACCGCGTAGCCGAGCCCGGCCCCCAGCACCAGCGCCCGCGACCCGCGGCCCGGCCGCATCCGCGCCCGGAACCCGACCAGCACCGCGCCCGCCACCGTCACCAGCGCCGCGATCCCGGCCAGCGTCAGCGAATGCCCGACGAAGCCGCGATAGCGCGGATCGGTCAGGGTCTGCCCCGACCCCGCCGCCATCGTTCCCAGGATCGCCACCGGCAGCAGGAACCCCACCAGCACCGGCAGCAGGCAGAAGAACCCGGCGACCCAGCCGCGCGCGCCCGCGAGCGGCTGCCGCTCGATCCCGGCCAGCGCGCCCGCCGCGCATGTGCGACCGCGCCTGCCCGCGCTGGATCCGCTCGAAGCCGGCGAGCAGCAGCGCGAAGCCGAGCAGGCAGAGCGCCAGCTGCGCCGCCGCCGCCGCGGTCCTGCATGTTGAACCAGGCCTGGTAGATCCCGGTCGAGAAGGTCCGCACGTTGAAATAGGCCACCGTGCCGTAGTCGGCGATCGTCTCCATGACCGCCAGCAGCACCCCCGCGGCGATCGCCGGCCGCGCCATCGGCAGGCTGACCCGGAGGAACGCCGCCCAGGGCCCCTGCCCCAGCGTCCGCGCCGCCAGGTAGGCGGTCGCCGACTGCTGCCCGAACGCGGTGCGCGCCAGCAGGTAGACGTAAGGATAGTAGACGCAGATCAGCATCACCGCCGCGCCCGGCAGCGAGCGCACGTTCGGGAACCAGTAGTCGCGCGGCCCCCAGCCGGTCACCGCCCGCAGCGTCGTCTGCACCGGCCCGGGATGCGACAGGAAGTCGGTATAGGCATAGGCCAGCACGTAGGCCGGAAACGCCAGCGGCAGCACCAGCACCACCTCGAACAGCCGCGCGCCCGGGAAAGCGGTACATCGTGACCAGCCAGGCCGCGCCGGTGCCGATCGCCGCGGTGCCGGCGGCGACCAGCGCCACCAGCATCAGCGTGTTCGCGGCGTAGCCCGGCAGCACGGTGTCGGCCAGCCCGCGCCAGGTCTGCGAGATCTCCCGCCAGCGCCGCCAGCACCGCAGCCACCATCGGCGCCAGGCAGGCCAGCGCCACGCACCAGGCCAGGCCGTTCAGGATGCGCTCGCCCAACCCCGCCCCTTTCCCGATCAGATCGCTCGGGAATAGCGCCACAGTTGCGCGCGCGGCAAGCCACGCGGCCGGCCGCCTTCCCCCGGATCGATCAGGGTATTCCCTGGACCAGCCGCTTCAGCAGCCCGGGCCGGAGCGACCAGGCCACCCGCCGCTGCGCCTCCACCGACGCCCAGGCGAAGAAAATCGCCGCCGTCGGAAACAGCACCATGAGCAGCACAAGCTTCGCGGCACTGTCGAATATCTTCACCTCGGCCGTGACCGCGGCAGCGCTGATGAAGGCGAAGACGACCGCGTGACTGCAGAACAATCGGAAGGTGATCTGCCGCGGGACGTCGAAAATCCACCCGCGCCGCGAAAACTTGGAGATCGCCGATATCATGATGAAGGCCCCGACAGATCTCTTGACCAGATCCATCATCGAATACTGGATCGAGTGGAACCCGTAGAGGCCCTGCAATTTTACCGACGCAGACGACAGGAACGCCAGCAGTACGAGCAGCAGCCCAAGTAGAAACCAGCTCACGGAACGGTCGAACCGGGGCGAAACGTCGGAAATCTCAATGTTCCGATAAGCGGCAGCCACGCCCCAAAAAAAGAACAACGCCAGGTCGTTCCGAATGAGGATTCGGAAATCACCTTCGTCGTCCACGAATGCGGGCAGATTGTACTGCAGCCGCGCCCAAAGGATGACGGCGCACAGCGCGACGCCGAGCGCGAGATAGCAGTTCGAGCGCACCGGACGCTCCGCGCCACGCGCGTCCAGAACGATGTTCGCCGCTGCAAAGATCAGGCAACACTTGAAAAGGTCGGTCAGGTAGTGCAGCGGCACGTTGAGCGGCATCGTCCAGAGCCCGACGATCCTGTCGACACCGACGTTGATCGAAGCGCCGAAGTGCCGGCCACCCGACAGCAGAAACAAGGCGAAGAACATCGCATAGAGCGCACCGCTCCAAAAGACCAGCGGAACGAGCAATGTGCTCACCTTCTTCCTGGTGAGACCCCGGGTTCCGCTCCTCTCGACGAGCGCCACGCAAAAGTAGCCGGATACTAGTCCCAGCAACGGCGAGGCGATCCGGCCCAGGCCTTCGATCGCAAACGTCAGACCGGTTTCATAGTTCAGACCGATGCGAGCGGTGACGAAGTCAGAGCCGTGCGGAACGTGCACCATCATCATCAGCCAGATGGCGAGGAAGCGCATCATATTAACTTCTTTGGACAATTCGGCGCCTGCTCGCAACGCATCCCAAGAGGATCGGTCGGCGCCACCGTAACCGGTTCGTGCGCATCTACCGAGGGCATGGAAAATGACTGAGTTAACGGCACGCCGGCAGCATGGAGAACCTTTCCCGTCCTCACTGATCTGTCAAGCGGCGTTCGGATGTTCGGCATAAGGCCGCCGAGCTTCGACGCGCCGAACGCCGTCGAGGCCCGCGCCGAAGCGGGAGTGATCGCGCCCGGCGAGGCGGCGCAGCTGAGGCCCCCGACGTCCGTTAATCCGGCAGGCGACTTGTCGGGCATGGGGTGCAGCCGTTGACGGCCTGCTCCGGAGCGGCTCGTGGTCGCATGGAACCCGACGGTCGCCGGTTTCCTACGTAGCGATCCGGTCTCGGAGACCCGCGGTCACTGGTTGTTGTTCAGCTGCTCCGCGTCGAGGTTCAGGATGTTGCCGAACAGCTGTTCGAGCACGCCGAGCTGGCGGCCGCCGGTTTCGGTGGTCCGGGTCGTCAGGTTGATCACCCGGCCGTCGGCGAGGCCGTAGCGCTGGATGTCGTGCACGATCCCTCGCTGGTCGAAGTTGACCGCGAGCACCGTGCGGTCGACGACCTTGGGCGCGTGGTAGGTGTAGTTCTCGATCGTGCTCTGCACGTAGTACCAGGCCGTGTCGGACAGCACCCCGCTCGACGACGGCCGCCCCAGCACCTGCTCCACCGTAGCGCTGTCGTCGAAGCCCGGCTTGATCCGGGCGATGTCCGCGGCCGGGGGGACGTAGCCGTGGACCTGGATCGTGGGGGCACAGCCCGCCGCGAGCGCGCCGCAAAAGATCAGCGCAACCCCGGCATTGCGCAGCGATTTCTGGCGCATGATATCCTCTTGGCGGCACCGAATTCCCTTGCTCCCCTACTCCCGGCATGGTCTAAATTCAAGGAACTTGGGCCAGGGCAGCGCGCTGCCGGCCTCGAGGACCGACAATGCCCGAACTCATCCCCCGCGCCGCCGACAACCCCGAATTCGCCCGAGTGATCGAGCTCCGGCAAATCCGCGACCTGGACGACTTCGCGTTCGACATCTCCCCCACCGAGGCCGAGGCCGAAGCTCTCGCCCGGCTCCTCGACGCCCGGGCGGTGCGCAAGCTGCGCTTCCGCGGGCCACCTGACCCCGCTGCCCGGCGGCGGCTGGCGGCTCGAGGGCCGGCTCGGCGCGACCGTGGTGCAGACCTGCGTGGTCACGCTCGACCCGGTGACGACCCGGATCGACCAGCCGCTCGGCCGCAGCTGGCTGCCGCAGGCCGCGGCCCCCGCCGCGCCGATCGAGGTCTCCCCCGACAGCGACGACGAGGCCGAGCCGCTGGGCGACCGCATCGACCTCGGGCTGGTGGCGGTCGAAGCGCTGGCGCTGGCGCTGCCGGCCTATCCCCGCAAGCCCGGCGCCAGCCTCGGCCCGGCCGGAACCGCCGGCGCGCGAGGAAGAGACCGAGCTCAAGCCCTTTGCCGCCCTCGCCGCGCTCCGGGGCAAAATCGGCGACGGCTCGTGAGAATCGCCGCGCGGGGACTTGCGCGCGGGCGCGCAATCGGTATGTTCCGCGGTTCGTTTTCCTGTCCGGTACGGGTGGCCATGGGCGTGACATCGCGCGCGCGATCTGCTACCCCGCGGGCCGACGAAAGGGTGATCGGGGCAATCCCCCGGCAGATATCGAGGTCGAAACATGGCTGTCCCGAAAAGCAAGGTCACGCGCGCCAAGCGCGGCATGCGCCGGTCGCATGACGCACTGGTCGCCGGCAATCCCAACGAATGCCCGAACTGCGGCGAACTCCGACGTCCCGCATCACGTCTGCGGCGCCTGCGGCCACTACGACGGCCGCGAAGTCGTGGCCAAGGTCGAAGACACCGATCTCGACGACGAAGCCGCCTGAGCGCTGCCCGCGTGAGGTTGGTCTGAAATGACCGCCGAAACAGCCAGGATCGGCCCCGCCGACGGGACCACCCCGAATGCGGCGGAGATCGTGATCTCGATCGACGCCATGGGCGGCGACCAGGGCGTCGTCGAGGTGGTCCACGGCATGGGCATGTCGCTGCAGAAGAACCCGCGCCTGCGCTACATCCTGCACGGCGACGCCGACCTGCTGACGCGCTCGATCCACAAGGACAGCCTGCTCGAGGCCCGCACCGAGGTGCGCCACGCCGCGGGCGTCGTCGCCATGGACGACAAGCCCTCCAAGGTGCTGCGCAGCGCCCAGGGCACCAGCATGTGGAGCGCGATCGAGGCGGTGAAGGCGGGCGAATCCCCGGCGGTGATCTCCTGCGGCAACACCGGCGCGCTGATGGCGCTCTCCATGCTGTCGCTGCGCAAGGCCCCGGGCGTCGACCGCCCGGCGATCGCCGTGCTCTGGCCTTCGCTGAACCCGCACGGCTACAACGTGCTGCTCGACGCCGGCGCCGACATCCGCGCCGACGCCGACGACCTGCTGAAATACGCGGTGATGGGCGCCTCCTATGCCCGCAACGCCCTCGGGCTCACCCGCCCGCGCGTCGGCCTGCTGAACGTCGGCACCGAGGAGCACAAGGGCCGCTCCGAGCTGCACGAGGCGGCCGAGCGCATCGCCGAGACCGGCCCGGCCAGCGACTTCGACTACATCGGCTACGTCGAGGGCAGCGACATGCCCTCCGACCGGGTCGACGTGATCGTCACCGACGGCTTCACCGGCAACGTCGCGCTCAAGACCGGCGAAGGCACCGCCCGGATGATCCAGGGCCTGCTGCGCGAGGCCTTCGCCTACAGCCCGCTCAGCCGGATCGGCGCGCTGTTCGCGCTCACCTCGCTGAAGCGGCTGCAGAAGCGCATCGACCCGCGCCGGGCCAACGGCGGCGTCTTCCTCGGGCTGAACGGCACGGTGATCAAGTCCCACGGCTCGGCCGACGCCACCGGGGTCTCGGCGGCGATCCGGCTCGCCTTCATCCTGGCCGAGCACGGCTTCACCGAGCGGCTCGCGGCCCGGATCGCGGTCGGGCCGGCGGCGCACGCCCTCCGACGCCGCCGCCCGCGGAGGAGCGCCGACATGAGCGTGCTGCGCGCGGTGCCGCTCGGCTGCGGCCACTACCTGCCCGAGCGGGTGGTCGAGAACGCGGAGTTCGCCGCCACCCTCGACACCTCCGACGAGTGGATCCGCACCCGCACCGGCATCGAGCGGCGGCACTTCGCGGCCGAGGGCGAGACCACCTCCGACCTCGCCACCGCCGCCGCCCGCGCCGCGCTGGCCGACACCGGGCTGACCGGCGCCGACATCGACACCGTGATCGTCGCCACCGCCACCCCCGACCAGACCTTCCCGGCGACCGCGGTGAAGGTGCAGAGCGCCATCGGCATGCGCGGCGGCTTCGCCTTCGACATCCAGGCGGTCTGCGCCGGCTTCATCTTCGGGCTGGCCCAGGCCAACGCGCTGATCCAGTGCCGGCGCCGCCGGGCGGGTGATGGTGATCGGCGCCGAGACCTTCTCGCGCATCCTCGATTTCACCGACCGCGCCACCTGCGTGCTGTTCGGCGACGGCGCGGGCGCGGTGATCCTCGAGGCGGCCGAGAGCGCGGGCACCTCGCGCCGACCGCGGCATCCTCGCCACCGACCTGCATTCGGACGGCCGCTACGCCGACCTGCTCTACGTCGACGGCGGCCCCTCCTCGACCGGCACCGCCGGCGTGGTGAAGATGGCCGGGCAGGAGGTCTTCAAGCACGCCGTGGTCAAGCTCGCCGAGACCGGCGCCGCGGCGCTGGCGCGCGCCGGCCTCACCACCGCCGACATCGACTGGCTGGTGCCGCACCAGGCGAACCTCCGGATCATGACGATGACCGCGCACAAGCTGGGCGTGCCGATGCAGCGCGTGGTGGTCACCGTGCACGACCATGGCAACACTTCGGCGGCCTCGATTCCGCTGGCGCTCTCGGTCGCCCACGCCGCCGGCCGCATCCTGCCCGGCGACGTGCTGCTGATGGAGGCGATCGGCGGCGGCCTCGCCTGGGGCGCCGCGGTGGTCCGCTGGTAGGCACATATTCGCTGCCGCGCCCAAGCCGTTGTTATTGACTCGCTTTCGGAATTGCCCCTAGGGTTAACCAAACAATACGGCAAACAGGGGGGACGGCCATGAGTGAGAAGACCCTGACCCGGATGGAGCTCAGCGAAGCGGTCTTTCGGTCGGTCGGCCTCTCGCGCAACGAATCGGCCGACCTGGTGGAACTGGTGCTGAACCACATGTCGGACGCGCTGGTGCGCGGCGAGACGGTGAAGATCTCCTCGTTCGGCACCTTCAGCGTGCGCGCGAAGTCCGCACGCGTCGGGCGAAATCCCAAGACCGGCGAGGAGGTTCCGATCGAGCCGCGCCGCGTCCTTACGTTCCGACCCTCGCATATCATGAAAGAGCGCGTGGACATCGGCAACAAACAGTGAGCCCGGGGACCGACGCCTGATGAACAAGTCTCCCGAAGCGTTCCGCACCATCAGCGAGGTCGCCGAGGCGCTCGACGTGCCGCCGCACGTCCTGCGCTTCTGGGAGACCCGCTTCGCCCAGGTCAAGCCGGTCAAGCGCGGCGGCGGCCGGCGCTACTACCGCCCCGAGGACGTGCGGCTGCTGCGCGGCATCCGCGGCCTGCTCTACGACGACGGCATGACCATCAAGGGCGTGCAGAAGATCCTGCGCGAGCGCGGCATCCGCCACGTGATCGGCCTCGGCACCATCCCGGAGCCGACGCCCGAAGCCGCCGCCCCGGCCAAGGCCGGCCGCGCCGCCGCCCCGCCCCGCCCCGGTCGCACGCGTGGCTCCTGCCCCGCCGAGGCCGCAGCGCGATCTGTTCGAGCCGGCCGGCGACACCGTGGTCGCGACCGTGTCCGAGACCGCCAGCGCCCCGCTGCAGCAGGCCGCGGCCGCGGCTGCCGGCGGCCCGCCGAAGCCGCTCGACAAGTCCGCGCTCAGGGCGCTGCTCACCGACCTGCAGGCGCTCCGGGCGGTGATGACCGACGACAAGCCGCCGCGCTGAGCGCCCGCGGCTTTCCCCTTGCCCTGCTCGGGCACCCGGCTATAAAGCCCCTCGTGTCGGGCTATAGCGCAGTCTGGTAGCGCGTTCGACTGGGGGTCGAAAGGTCGTGAGTTCGAATCTCGCTAGCCCGACCATACCCCTGCACGACCCCGCGGGCCGGGTCGGCGTGGTGCCGTCGCAGGGCATCGCGCGAATGCTGGCGGACGGCTGGATCACTGCCGGCGCGCCGTTCGCGCCCGGCCAGATCCAGCCGGCCAGCCTCGACCTGCGACTGGGCCGCGAGGCCTTCCGGGTGCGCGCCTCCTTCCTGCCCGGCCGCGGCGCAGCGCTCGCCGAGCGCCTCGCCGACTTCGAGATGCACCGGATCGACCTTGCGGACGGCGCGGTGCTGGAAAAGGGCTGCGTCTACGTCGTGCCGCTGGTCGAGGGCCTCGCGCTGCCCGACACCGTCTCCGCCGTCGCCAACGCCAAGAGCTCCACCGGCCGGCTCGACCTCTTCACCCGCCTGATCACCGACCGCGGCACCGAGTTCGACCGCATCGAGCCCGGCTACGCCGGCCCGCTCTACGCCGAGATCTCGCCGCGCTCGTTCTCGGTGCTGGTCCGCCCCGGCATGCGGCTCAACCAGATCCGCTTCCGCCACGGTCACGCCGTGCTCGACGACGCCGCGCTCCGCCGCCTGGACGCGGCCGAGCGGCTGGTGAGCGGCCAGGCGCATATCGCCGGCGGCCTCGCCTTCTCGGTCGACCTCGAGCCGCGCGCAGACGGCCTCGTCGGCTACCGCGCCAAGCCGCATACCGGCCTGATCGACCTCGACCTCATCGACCACTACGACCCGGCCGAGTTCTGGGAGCCGGTGACCGCCCGCGACCGCCGCATCATCCTCGACCCCGGCGCCTTCTACATCCTGGTCAGCCGCGAGGCGGTCCACGTGCCGCCCGACTACGCCGCCGAGATGGCGCCCTACCTCGCGATGGTCGGCGAGTTCCGCGTCCACTACGCCGGCTTCTTCGACCCCGGCTTCGGCCATGCCGGCGCCGGCGGCACCGGCTCGCGCGGCGTCCTCGAGGTCCGCTGCCACGAGGCCCCCTTCGCGCTCGACCACGGCCAGGTCGTCGGCCGCCTCGTCTACGAGCGCATGGCCGAGCGCCCGGAAATCCTCTACGGCCGCGACCTCAGCTCGAACTACCAGGGCCAGGGCCTGAAGCTCTCCAAGCACTTCCGCGCCCCCTGAGCACGGCACCCGGCTTCGGCGCGAACGAAGGACGGATCCCTTCCGGGCCTACGGTGGCGGCCCCTCCAGCAGCTCGACATACCGCGCCGCCGAGCGGGCGACGATCGCCGGACCGTCCCCGAGCACGTCCTGCCCCAGGAACGCGCCGTAGATCCGCGCGTAGCGCCAGGGCTCCAGCCGCGCCACGATCCGGCGGATCGCGGCGGCGGGCAGCGGCATCATGTTGGGATAGCTCCACTGGAACGACACCCGGTCCGCCCCCGGCGTGACCTGCAGGATGTCGCCGGCCAGCAGCACCCCCGCCCCGGCCGCGCCGGCGGCCCAGTGCAGCACGGTGCCGCCGGCGAAGTGCCCGCCGAGCCGCACCAGCGTCACCCCGGGCGCGATCGCCTCGGCCTCGCCCTCCCAGTGCCGGATCGCCGGGTCGGGCCGGACCACCCACTGCCGATCGGCGGCGTGCAGCCAGACCGGCGCCTCGAACGCGGCGGCCCAGTCCTGCATCGTCGTATAGTAGTGCGGGTGCGAGATCGCGATCGCGCTCAGCCCGCCGAGCGCTCGCACCAGGTCCTCGGTCGCCGGGTCGAGCAGCGCGACGCAGTCCCAGAGCACGTTGCCGGCCGGCGTGGTGAGCAGGAACGCCCGCTGGTTGATCGCGAACGCCGGCAGCGTCTGCAGGCTCATCAGCCCCGGCTCGTGCCGGCGCCAGGCGTTGCGGTGCCCGGCCGCCAGCGCCTCGCGCGTCGTCCAGGCCTGCCCGCTGCGCGGCACGTACTGGCGCTCGTCGCTGCAGATCGGGCAGACGGGCGGCGCCTCGGCCGCATCCGGGAACGAGGTGCCGCAGGCCGTGCAAATGAAAACTGTCATGCCGCTGGCCTCCTCTGCCACGCGACCGACGCTAGCCGATGGCCGCGCCCGGCGGAAGAATGTCGCAATTGGGGATGGCGGGCCGGAGACCCGCGGTTTAGATAGCCGCGGGCAATCGCAAGGCAGCGAACCGCATGGCGAAGATCACCTATATCGAGTTCAACGGCACCCCGCACGAGGTCGAGGTCCCGACCGGCCTGACGGTGATGGAGGGCGCCCGCGACAACAATATCCCGGGGATCGAGGCCGACTGCGGCGGCGCCTGCGCCTGCTCCACCTGCCACGTCTACGTCGATGCCGCCTGGATCGACCGGCTGCCGCCACGCGAGGCGATGGAGGAGGACATGCTCGACTTCGCCTGGCAGCCCGATCCGGAACTCAGCCGTCTGACCTGCCAGCTCAAGGTCAGCGACGACCTCGACGGCCTCGTCGTCCGCATGCCCGAGAAGCAGAATCTGACGGCTTTCGCCGCCTTCCTCTGCTGCCACGAGCAATCTTCAGGCGAGCGGCGAAACTGCTTCGCGCCACGGCGCAGCTTGAATGCTGGACAGAAGCGCCCGCCGAACGCACCATGGCAGCGTTCCTCCTTTACGTTGCCGGCCGCCGATCGTCGCCCGGCGAGAGTTCGCATCCGCCCCCACACCGGAGACCCGCATGGACACCACCTTCCATTCCGTCGACGAGGTGCTGCCGGCACCGAAGCTCTTCGCCCTCGGCCTGCAGCACGTGCTGGTGATGTATGCCGGCGCCATCGCGGTGCCGCTGATCATCGGCCGCGTGCTCAAGCTCGCGCCCGAGGACGTCGCCTTCCTGATCTCGGCCGACCTCTTCTGCTGCGGCATCGTCTCGATGCTGCAGTCGCTCGGGATGACCCCGTGGTTCGGGGTGCGGATGCCGGTGATGATGGGCGTGACCTTCGCCTCGGTCGGGCCGATGATCTCGATCGCCGTCTCGCATCCGGGCACCGAGGGCGCGCGGATGATCTTCGGCTCGATCATCGGCGCCGGCATCATCGGCATCCTGCTGGCGCCGGTCGCCAGCCGGATGCTGCGCTTCTTCCCGCCGGTGGTCACCGGCACCATCATCCTGGTCATCGGCATCTCGCTGATGCGCATCGGCATCAACTGGATCTTCGGCAACCCGATCGGCCCGACCGCGCCGAAGCTGGTCGACCCGGCCAACGCCGCCTGGCTCGATGCGGTGAAGGCCGCCGGCACCGCGGTCCCGGCGGCGCCGCCGGGGCTGTCGCTGGCGGCGACGGTCAACAACCCGGCCTACGCGCCGATCTCCAACATCGTCCTGTCGCTGATCGTGCTGGCGGTGGTGATCGGCTTCGCCCGCTTCGCCAAGGGGTTCCTGTCCAACATCGCCGTGCTGCTCGGCATCGTGGTCGGCGCCATCATCGCCGCGGCGCTCGGGATGATGCATTTCGAGAGGGTCGCTGCCGCGGCCTGGTTCGCGCCGATCCGGCCCTTCCACTTCGGCACGCCGATCTTCGACCCGATCCTGATCGCCACCATGACCCTGGTGATGATCGTGACGCTGATCGAATTCGACCGGCATGTTCCTGGCGCTCAGCGACATCACCGGCAAGAAGCTGACCCAGCCGCTGCTGTCGGCGGGCCTGCGCATGGACGGGCTCGGCACCATCATCGGCGGGGTCTTCAACACCTTCCCCTACACGTCGTTCTCGCAGAACGTCGGCCTGGTCGGGGTGACCGGCATCCGCTCGCGCTATGTCTGCGTGGCCGGCGGCGCCATCATGGTGGTGCTGGGGCTGATCCCGAAGATGGGGGCGCTGGTCGAGGCGCTGCCGACGGTCGTGCTCGGCGGCGCCGGTCTGGTGATGTTCGGCATGGTCGCCGCGACCGGGGTGCGCATCCTCGGCCGGGTCGACTTCGCCACCGGCCGCAACAACCTCTTCGTGGTGGCGATCTCGGTCGGCCTCGGCATGATCCCGCTGGTGGCGCCCGACTTCGCGATGTGGCTGCCGCACGTGATCCGCCCGCTGATCGACTCCGGCATCCTGCTCGCCGCCATCGGCGCGGTGCTGCTCAACGTCGTCTTCAACGGTGCCAGCGCCAGCGAGGCCGATCTGCGCGAGGCCGCGATGGCCGGCGGCGAGCACTGATCAGCGCGGGGCCGGCGCACCGCCCAGCGCCCGCCAGCCGATGTCGCTGCGGTAGAAGCCGCCCGGCCAGTCCACCGCCTGGAGCGCCGGCATAGGCGAGGTCGCGCGCCTCGGCGAGGCTCGGCGCCCGGGCGGTGGCGTTCAGCACCCGCCCGCCGTTCGAGACCAGCCGCCCGCCGTCGAGCCGGGTGCCGGCATGGAACACCTTCACCCGGGGATCGTCGCTCTCGCTGAGGCCGATCGCCTCGCCGCGGGCGTAGTCGCCGGGATAGCCGCGCGCCGCCATCACCACCGTCAGCGCATGGTCCTCGGCGAAGTTCACCCGCGCCCCTGCCAGCGCCGCCGGTCGCCGCCGCGAAGCAGGCGTCCAGGAGCTGCGCGCCCAGCCGCATCGCCAGCACCTGCGCCTCGGGATCGCCGAAGCGGACGTTGTATTCCACCAGCCGCGGCACGCCGTCCGCGATCATCAGCCCGGCATAGAGCACGCCCTGGAACGGCGTGCCGCGCCGGGCCATCTCGGCCAGCGTCGGGCGGACGATCCGCGCGACCGCGGCCTCGGTCAGCTCCGGCGTCAGCACCGGCGCCGGGGAATAGGCGCCCATGCCGCCGGTGTTCGGGCCCTGGTCGCCGTCGAAGGCGCGCTTGTGGTCCTGGGCGGTGCCGAGCAGGCAGATGTCCTCGCCGTCCGCGAGCAGGAACAGGCTGGCTTCCTCGCCGGCCATGAACTCCTCGATCACCACCCGCGCGCCCGGACCCTCGCGGAAGATCGCGTCCAGCGCCCGCAGCGCCTCGGCCACGCTGGCGGCGACGGTCACGCCCTTGCCGGCCGCGAGGCCGTCGGCCTTGACCACGATCGGCGCGCCCTCGTGCCGCGACGTAGGCCCGCGCCGCCTCCGGGTCGGTGAAGGTCTGGCTGGCCGCGGTCGGGGCGCCGCAGGCGGCGCAGATCTCCTTGGCGAAGGCCTTGGACGCCTCCAGCCGCGCCGCTGCGCGGCCGGGCCCCAGGGTCGGGATCCCGCCCGACCGCAGCACGTCGGCGACGCCTTCGGCCAGCGGCGCCTCGGGGCCGATCAGCACGAAGCCGATGTCGTTCTCCCGGCAGAAACCGAGGACCTTGTCGCCGTCGAGGATGTCGAGCGCCACGCAGGTCGCTTCCTCGGCGATCCCGGCATTGCCCGGCGCGCACCACAGCCGGTCGCATTTTGGGTTCTGCGCGAAGGCCCAGGCCAGCGCATGCTCGCGGCCGCCGCCGCCGAGGATGAGGATGTTCATGGGGGAGCTCCACCGGTCCGCGCTTGCCTTCTAGGGAGGGTGGCGCGGATGCGCAAGGGCGGCCGGGCGGCGTCGGGGGAAAGTGTGGGATCGCAACGGTTAAGGGGATTTCGTTCGATGCACGCATTATGCACCGGGCATGCACGAGGCATATGCCGGGAAAGCTGTCGGGGCTGAAGGATTAACGGGAGGGCAGGACGGGCGCGCATCGGAGCGGCTGCTGCAGCAGTGAGCGCGGAGCAACCAGCGCTTGCGGGACGGGCAGGAATGCTGGACACCGTGTGAGGTCGAGGTCCGGAGAATTCCCGATGCGCGCAGTGGAAGTTCGGCAGATTGCGGTTCTGCTCCTCGCGCTCGGGACCGCGCTCCCGGGCACGGCGCAGGAGGCGCCGCGGCCCGCCGTCACCGTGGCGCCGGCGGCGATCTCCGACGTCCGCTTCGGCCTGACCTACACCGGCCGGGTCAGCGCCGCGCAGAAGGTCGACCTCCATGCGCGGGTGGCGGGTTTTCTCGAGGACATTCACTTCACCGAAGGCCAGACCGTCGCGGCCGGCGACGTGCTGTTCACGATCCAGGACGAGGCCTACGCCGCGTCGGTCCAGGAGGCGGAGGGCGCGCTGCGCGCCGGCCAGGCCCAGCGCGACCTGGCGCAGCTGGAACGCGACCGCAAGAAGACCCTGGTCCAGCGCCAGGCGGTGGCCCAGAACGAACTCGACATCGCCCAGGCCCAGCTCGACCAGTCCGAGGGCCAGCTGCAGCAGCTCAAAGCCGCGCTCGATCGCCAGAAGCTCGAGCTGTCCTACACCTCGATAGTCGCGCCGTTCGCCGGCATCGTCGGCCTCACGAACTTCGACGTCGGCGCGCTCGTCGGCCCCGACAGCGGACCCCTCGTGACGCTGACGCGGCTCGACAGCGTCGAGGTCGAGACCCAGGTCGAGACCGCGCGGGTCCTCGACTTCCGCGCGGCGGACGCCGCAGGCAAGATCAGCGCAGCGCCCTCGGTGCGCCTCACTCTCCCCAACGGCGTGGTCTATCCGCTGGACGGCACGCTCGACTACATCAGCGCCGAGGTCGGCCAGGGCACGGACACGGTGACCGTGCGCGCTCGGTTCGACAACCCCGACCGGATGCTGCTCGACGGCGCGCTGGTACGGGTTGCGTTGGAGCAGGGCGACGCGGCGATGGTGCTGACGGTGCCGCAGAGCGCGGTCCAGCGCGACCAGCTCGGCACCTTCGTCATGGTGGTCGGCGCCGACGGCAAGGTGGAGCAGCGGCGGATCGCCGTCGCCCGGACCGCGCAGGGCAAGGCGGTGATCGAGAGCGGCCTGACCGAGGGCGAGAACGTCATCATCGAAGGCCTGAACAAAGTGCGCCCCGGCGTCCTCGTCGACGCGGCCCCGGCCGGCTGATGCTCTCCGACGTCTTCATCGCGCGGCCGCGACTAGCCGCCGTCATCTCCATCGTGCTGACGCTGGCCGGGCTGATCGCGCTCCGCGCGTTGCCGGTGGCGCAGTATCCCGACATCGTGCCGCCGCAGGTCTCGGTGACCGCCTCCTACCCCGGCGCCGGCGCCGACGTCGTCGAGACCACGGTGGCGCAGCCGATCGAGGCCCGCGTCGTCGGCGTCGACAACATGCTCTACATGAAGTCGACCAGCGGCTCGGACGGCTCCTACTCGCTCGCCATCACCTTTGCCGTCGGCACCGATCCCGACATCGCCACCGTCAACGTGCAGAACCGCGTCGCGCTAGCGACGCCGGGCCTGCCGCAGGAGGTGACCCAGAGCGGCGTCAGCGTGAAGAAGTGTCGTCGGCGCTGCTGCAGGCGGTGGTGCTGTCCGGCGACGGGCCCGAATTCGACGGGCTCTTCCTCTCCAACTACGCGACCATCAACGTCGTCGACGCCCTGAAGCGGGTGCCCGGCGTCGGCGACGTGACCTTGTTCGGCGCCCTCGACTACGCGATGCGTCTCGACCTCGACGTCGACCGGATGACGAGCCTCCGGCTCACGCCGTCCGACGTGGTGGCAGCACTTCGCGCCCAGAACGTCCAGGCCGCGATCGGCCGGATCGGCGCGCAGCCGATGACCGAGGACCCGCAGTTCCAGCTCAACATCGTGACGCAGGGGCGGCTGACCGACCCGGCGCAGTTCGGCGACGTGGTCATCCGGGCCGAGCCCGACGGCTCCTACCTCCGCGTCCGCGACGTCGCGACCGTCGACCTCGGGGCCAAGGCGTCGGACGTCACCGCCAACTACGACGGCAAGCCGACGGCGATGATCGGCGTCTACCAGGCCCCCGGCGCCAATGCGATCGCCACCGGCGCTGGCGTCCGCGCGGCGATGGAGCAGCTGGCCGAGCGGTTCCCGACGGGAATGAGCTACGCCGTTCCCTACGACACCACGGAGTTCGTGAAGGCGAGCATCTCGGAGGTCGAACACACGCTGTTCGAGGCCTTCATCCTCGTCATCCTGGTGGTGTTTCTCTTCCTCGGCAACTGGCGGGCGACGCTGATCCCGCTGATCGCCGTGCCGGTCGCGCTGATCGGCACCTTCGCGGTGATGCTGGCGTTCGGCTTCTCGCTCAACACCGTGTCGCTCCTCGCGCTGGTCCTCGCCATCGGCATCGTCGTCGACGACGCGATCGTCGTCGTCGAGAACGTCGAGCGGGTGATGGAGGAGAACCCCGGCATGACGGCGGCGGAGGCCGCGCACGGGGCGATGGGCGAGATCACCGGCGCCATCGTCGCGATCACACTGGTGCTGCTCTCGGTCTTCGTGCCCGTAGCCTTCATCCCCGGCATCTCCGGCCAGCTGTTCCAGCAGTTCGCCGTCGCCGTCTCGGTCTCGATGGTGCTCTCGGCGATCAACGCGCTCACGCTGTCGCCCGCGCTCTGCGCCATCCTGCTGAAGCCGCACCATGGGCCGAAGCGCGGCGTCCTCGGCTGGGTGTCGCGGCGGATCGACGCCACCCGCGACGGCTTCGTCGCCGGCGCCACGGTGATCGCGCGGCGCGCTGTCCTCGGCCTCGTGCTGCTGGCCATCGCTGGCGGCGGGGCCGCGTGGCTCTTCGGCCGGGTCCCGACCGGCTTCCTGCCGTCCGAGGACCAGGGCGCCTATTTCGTCGAGGTCCGCCTGCCCGACGGCGCCTCGGTCAACCGCACCAAGGCGGCGATGGCCGAGGTCGAGCAGATGCTCGCCGGCATCGACGGCGTCGGCCACGCGATGACGGTCTCCGGCTTCAGCTTCCTCGACGGCCTCGCCAAGTCGAACTCCGGCTTCGCCATCGTCACCATGAAGCCGTTCGACGAGCGGACCACCCGCGAGACGCACGTGCTGGCCGCGATCATGCGGACCAATGTCAAGGGCGCGGCGATCCGCGCGGCGCAGGTCTTCGCCTTCAACCTGCCACCGATCATCGGCCTCGGCACCGGCTCCGGGTTCGAGTATCAGCTCCTCGACCTCCAGGGCGGCGACCCGGCCGACCTCGCGGCCGTCGCTGGCGGCCTGACCGTTGCCGCCGCGCAGGATCCGCGCCTGGGGCCGACCTTCACCACCTTCTCCGCCTCGACGCCGCAGCTCTACCTCGATCTCGACCGCGAACGGCTGCAGACGCTCGGCGTCTCGGTGAGCGACCTCTTCGCCACGCTGCAGGGCACGCTCGGGTCGATCTACGTCAACGACTTCAACCTCTACGGCCGCACCTGGCAGGTGCGGATGCAGGCCCGCGAGGCCGACCGCGCCGCCGTCGCCGATATCCAGCGCATCCACGTCCGCAGCGCCACCGGCGAGATGGTACCGATCGGGGCCGTCGCCCGGGTCGAGGAGCGCCTCGGCCCGCAGGCGATCGTCCGCTTCAACAACTACCGCGCCGTGACGATGAACGGCGGCCCGGCCCCGGGCGTCGCCTCGGGCGAGGCGATCGCCGCGATGCAGGAAATCTCGGCAAAGGTGCTGCCGCCCGGCTACGGCTACGAATGGTCGGGCACCGCGCTGCAGGAGATCGAGGCCGCCGGCCAGACCACGACGGTCCTCGCGTTGGCGATCCTCTTCGCCTACCTCTTCCTCGTCGGCCTCTACGAGAGCTGGACGATCCCCGTCCCCGTGCTCCTCTCGGTGACCGTGGGCGTGGCGGGCTCGCTCCTGGCCCTGCTCGCCGCCGGCATCGCCTTCGACATCTACGCCCAGATCGGTCTCGTCGTGCTGATCGCGCTCGCCGCGAAGAATGCGATCCTGATCGTGGAGTTCGCCAAGGCCCGCCGCGAGCATGGCCTGCCGATCACCGAGGCCGCGATCGAGGGCGCGCGCACCCGCTTCCGCGCGGTGATGATGACGAGCTTCGCTTTCATCGCCGGCCTGTTGCCGCTTGTCTTCGCCACCGGCCCCTCGATGCTGTCGCGGCGCGCCGTGGGCACCGGGGTCGCCGGGGGCATGCTGGCCGCAGCCCTGGTCGGCATCTTCCTGATCCCGGCGCTCTACGTCGTGTTCCAGACCCTTCGCGAGCGGGCGAAAAGCCTGCGACCGCGATCGTCCTCCCGACAGCAGGGCGGGTAACGCGATCCGAGTCCGCCAACGGAAGGATGGCGAAGGCTGGCCGGCTGTCCTATCGTGCCCCGATGGAGCTGTTTGAGGAACCGCGGGCCGGCCAGAACGCGCCCGAATTCACCGTGTCGGAGATCTCCGGCGCGGTGAAGCGGGTGATCGAGGGCGAGTTCGGCCGGGTCCGGGTGCGCGGCGAGATCGGCCGGATCTCGCGTCCGGCCTCGGGGCATCTCTATCTCGACCTCAAGGACGAGCGCGCGGTGCTCGGCGCGGTGGTCTGGCGGATGACGGCGCGGGCGCTGGCGTTCCGCCCCGAGGACGGCATGGAGGTGGTGGCGACCGGGCGGCTCACCACCTTCCCGGGCGCGTCGAAGTACCAGATGGTGATCGAGGAGCTGGCGCCGGCCGGGGTCGGCGCGCTGATGGCGATGCTGGAGAAGCGCCGGCAGGCGCTGGCGGCCGAGGGCCTGTTCGACGCGGCCCGCAAGCGCCGGCTGCCCTACCTGCCGGAGGTGATCGGCGTCGTCACCTCGCCGTCGGGCGCGGTGATCCGCGACATCCTGCACCGCCTGCGCGAGCGGTTCCCGCGGCCGGTGCTGCTCTGGCCGGTGACGGTGCAGGGCGAGCGCTGCGCGCCCGAGGTCGCGGCGGCGATCCGCGGCTTCAACGCGCTGGCGCCCGGCGGGCCGGTGCCGCGGCCGGATCTGATCATCGTCGCCCGCGGCGGCGGCAGCCTCGAGGACCTCTGGGGCTTCAACGAGGAGATCGTGGTGCGCGCCGCGGCCGAGAGCCGGATCCCGCTGATCTCGGCGGTCGGCCACGAGACCGACACCACGCTGATCGACTTCGCCGCCGACCGCCGGGCGCCGACGCCGAGCGCCGCGGCCGAGATGGCGGTGCCGGTGCGGGTCGACCTGATCGCGGCGATCGCGGGGCTCGAGCACCGGCGCCGCGGGGCGCTGGCGCGAGGCCTCGCCCAGCGCGGCCAGCGGCTGCGCGACCTGGCGCGCGGCCTGCCGCGGCCCGAGGCGCTGATCGCCGAGCGGGCGCAGCGGCTGGACGGCCTCGGCGTGCGCCTGCCGCTGGCGCTGATCGCCTTCACCCGCCACCTGCATCTCGCGCTCAGCCGCGGCGCGGCCGGCAGGTTCGGCCCGGCGCTGCTGGCGATCGGCAACGAGAAGCGACGCCAGCGGCTGCTGCGGCTCGAGCTCGGCCTCAGGCCGGCGGCGATGACCGCGGCGATCGCCCGGCTGCGCGAGCGGCTGGAGGCCCGCGAGGCGCGACTGGCGCGCAGCGGCGGCCGCCGCACCGCCGATGCCCGGACCGAGCTCGATGCCCTGGCGCGCACCCTGGCGAGCCTGGGGCCGGAGAAGGTTCTGGAACGCGGCTTCGCCATCGTCCGCGACGGCAGCGGCGCCGTGCTGACCCGCGCCGCGCAGGCGGGCGCGGCCGCGGCGCTGGAGCTGCAGTTCGCCGACGGCAGCGTGCGCGCCCGGCCGGATCGCAGACCCGCGGCGCGGAAGACGCCGCCGCCCGGGCAGGGCCGCCTGGCGTTCTAGCCCGGGTCCCGCGGGTTCAGGTTCCGACGTCAGGCCCCGGGCAGTCGAGGGGCGTGCGGTCGCTGCCGGCGAGGTCGAGCACGAAGCCGGTCTCGGCGCCGTTCTCGACCAGCGCCGCGGCGAAGCCGCCCGGGCGGTCGCGGAAGCGCCAGCACTCCGCCGCGGCGTCGGCGTCGGCATCGTAGCGGAAGCAGATCCGGTCCGCCTCGGGCCACCACCGCCCGGCCTCGCAGCGGCCGTCCGCGAAGCGCCAGAGGCTGCGGCGGCCGCTGAAGTACTGCTCGGCGCCGAAGGGCGCCCCGTCCAGGGTGAAGTAGAGCGTGTGGCCCTGGGCCATCGCCTCGAAGTCCCGCGGCGAGACCGACTGTGCCGCCGCCCCGGCCGGCGCGGCGAGCGGCGAGCAGCAGGAGGAGACGGATTCCGGCAGTCCGCTCGTGCGCCGGTCCGGCGCGCGGCCGGAGGCGGCCGGCAATTGGCCGTAGAGGGTCGTCCGATCCTGTGCTAACGCCAGCCGCATCGGAGGGATGGCGATGGATCTGTTCGCGGAAGTCAAGGGCCTGGTGCTCGACGGGATCGCCGGGCTGGTCGCCGGCGGGCGGCTGCCCGAGGGGCTCGATCTCGCCCCGGTGACGGTGGAGCCGCCGCGCGATCCGGCGCATGGCGACATGGCGACCAATGCGGCGATGGTGCTGGCCCGGCCGGCGCGGATGGCCCCGCGCGACATCGCCGAGGCGCTGGCCGCGACCCTCGCCGGCGCGCCGGGGATCGTCTCGGCCGAGGTGGCGGGCCCGGGCTTTCTGAACCTGCGGCTGGCGCCCGGCCGCTGGTTCGGGGTGATCCCGCAGGCGCTGGCGGCGGGCGGCGGCTTCGGGCGCTCGTCGCTCGGCGCCGGGCGGCGGGTCAACGTCGAGTTCGTCTCGGCCAACCCGACCGGGCCGATGCACGTCGGACACGTCCGCGGCGCCGTCTTCGGCGATGCGCTGGCGGGGCTGCTGGATTTCGCCGGCTACGAGGTCGTGCGGGAGTACTACATCAACGACGGCGGCGCCCAGGTCGACGTGCTGGCGCGCTCCGCCTACGAGCGCTACCGCGAGGCCTGCGGGCTGGAGCCGGCCATCGCCGAAGGGCTCTATCCCGGCGACTACCTGATCCCGGTCGGCGAGGCGCTGAAGGCCGAATACGGCGACAGCCTGCTGGAGCGGCCCGAATCGGACTGGCTGGCCGAGGTCCGCGACTTCGCGACCGCGGCGATGATGGAGATGATTCGCGCCGATCTCGCGCTGCTGCACGTCCGGATGGACCATTTCTTCTCCGAGAAGTCGCTCTACGGCACCGGCCAGATCGAGGCGGCGCTGGCGGCGCTGAAGGCCAAGGGGCTGCTCTACGAAGGCGTGCTCGAGCCGCCCAAGGGCAAGCTGCCCGAGGACTGGGAGCCGCGCGAGCAGACCCTGTTCCGCTCGACCGCCTACGGCGACGACACCGACCGCCCGGTGCTGAAATCCGATGGCGGCTGGACCTATTTTGCGCCGGATATCGCCTATCATTACAACAAGATCCAGCGCGGCTTTGACGAACTGATCGATGTTCTGGGCGCCGATCACGGCGGCTACGTCAAGCGGATGAAGGCGGCGGTCGCGGCGCTGTCGGAGAACCGGGTCCCGCTCGACGTGAAGCTCTGCCAGCTGGTCCGCCTCTACAAGGGCGGCGAGCCGTTCAAGATGTCCAAGCGCGCCGGCGCCTTCGTGACCCTGAGCGACGTGGTCGAGCAGGTCGGGCCCGACGTCACCCGCTTCGTGATGCTGACCCGCAAGAACGACGCGCCGCTCGATTTCGACTTCGACAAGGTGCTGGACCAGTCCAAGGACAACCCGGTCTTCTACGTCCAGTACGCCCACGCCCGGGCCCAGTCGGTGCTGGCGCGCGCGGCCGAGGCCGGCTTCGAGACCGGCGACGCCGCGCTGGCCGCCGCCGACCTCGCGCCGCTGGGTGCGCCGGGCGAACTGCGGGTGGCCCGGAAGGCAGCGGAATGGCCGCGGCAGGTGGAGATCGCGGCGGCCAATCACGAGCCGCACAGGATCGCCTTCTATCTGTATGATCTTGCTTCTGAATTTCACGCGCTGCAGCATCAGGGCAAGCTCGAGCCCGAGCTGCGCTTCATTCGCGAGGAGGCGCGGCGAGACCACCCGGGCCCGGCTGGCGCTGGTGCGCGCGACGCAGGTTGTCATTGCGGCAGGGCTTGGTATTCTCGGGGTGACTCCGATGAAAGAGATGCGATAACGCATCCGGCAAACATTTCGGGGTTGGAGCAGCGGCACCTACAGGATATAGTGTGTCAAAACAGGCAAGAACCCCATGCGCGATCTTTACAGCGACGACTACGAGTCGGTTGCGGGCGACGGTGCAGACCGTCTGATCCCTGACGGCGTTCGAAAGCTCACCGGTGCGGCGGTGTTTCTGGGGCTGGTTGCGGCGATGGGCCTCTGGTCCTACCGCCTCGGCACCCGCGACGCGGCCGAGGTGCCGATCATCCGGGCGATGGAAGGCCCGGCCCGGATCGAGCCCGCGGACCCCGGCGGCCTGCAGGCGGCGCACCAGGGCCTGGAGGTGAACGCGGTGCTGGCCGGCCGGCCGGCGCCGCTGCCGCGCGAACATCCCGCCCGCGACGGCCGGAGCCGCAGGCGCTGGCCGCCGAGGACGCACCGCAGGGCGAGCTGATCCTGGCCGCCCCGGCGGCCCTGGCCCAGCAGGTTCTGGGCGAGGACGCGGATCTGCGGATGCCTCCGCGAGGATGCGCCGGACGACCTGGCCGCAGCGGGTGCGCCCGAAGCCGACGCCGCAGCGGCCGAGCTGCCCGGGGCCGCGCCCGGCCTGCGGCCACGGAACCGGCCGAACAACCTGGTGGTCGCCCGGGCCAAGACCGTGCCGGTAGCTTCGACCCGGCCGGCGGCAGTGGCTCCCGCGCCTCCGCGCTCCCGCTCCCGCTGCCCGCCGCGGCGGCACCGGCGACGCACGAGGTCTCCGGGTTGCGGCCCGGCACCCGGCTGGTGCAGCTCGGCGCCTTCGACAGCGAGGAGATCACCCGCAAGGCCTGGGCGCAGCTGGTCGCGCGCAACCCCGACCTCCTGGGCTCGAAGAGCCTCTACGTCGAGCGCACCACCGCCAACGCCCGGGTGTTCTACCGGCTGCGGGTCGCGGGCTTCGAGACGCGCCGACCAGACCCGCCGAGATCTGCGAGGCGCTGCGGAGCCGCGGCGTCGCCTGCATCCCGGTGACGCTGTAGTCGATGGCCCCCCGCGCGGTCATCTTCGGCTGCGGCGGACCGGCGCTGACGGCGGAGGAGCGGCGCGTTCTTCGCGGCCTCCCGGCCCTGGGGCTTCATCCTCTTCGCCCGCAACGTCGCCGGCCCGGCCCAGCTCAGGCGGCTGACCGCGGACCTGCGCGACAGCGTCGGGCGCGACGCCCCGGTGCTGGTCGACCAGGAGGGCGGACGGGTGGCCCGGCTGCGCGCGCCGCTGGCGCGAGTGGCTGCCGGCGCTCGATGAATGCGCGCGGCTGCGCGACCAGGAGCTGCGGGTGCGGGCGATGTATCTGCGCTACCGGCTGATCGCCGGCGAACTCAGCGCGGTCGGGATCGACGTGAACTGCGCGCCGGTCCTCGACCTGGCGCACCCCGAGACCCACCCGGTGCTGCGCAACCGCTGCTACGGCAGCGACCCCGACGAGGTGGCGGCGATCGGCCGGGCGGTGGCCGATGGGCTCCTGGCCGGCGGCGTGTTGCCGGTGATCAAGCACATGCCCGGGCAGGGGCGGGCGGCGCTCGACAGCCACCTCGACCTGCCGGAGGTGGCGGCCGCGCCGGACGCTGCTCGGCGGCGGACTTCGCGCCGTTCCGGGCGCTCGCGGACCTGCCGATGGCGATGACGGCGCACGTGGTCTATGCGGCGCTGGACCCGGACGGCGCCGGCCACGCAGTCGCCGCGGCTGGTGCGGCTGATCCGCGAGGAGATCGGCTTCGACGGGCTGCTGATGACCGACGATCTGTCGATGCAGGCGCTGAAGGGCGGCTTCGCCGAGCGCGTCGAGCGGGCGATCGCGGCGGGCTGCGACGTGGTCCTGCACTGCAACGGCGACGCGGAGGAGATGGCGGAGGTCGCCGGGGCGGCGCCGGAGCTGGCCGGCGCGGCGCTGGCCCGGGCGGACGCGGGCGCTGGCGCTGCGCCGCGGCGAGGCGGGCGGCGACATGGCGGCGCTGGCGGCGCGAGTTCGCCGAGCTCGAGGGGCTGGCGCGTGCCTGAGGACTTCTTCGACACCGAGGCCACCGCGGCGCGGCTGGCCGCCGAGGCGCTGGTGGTGGACGTCGACGGCTTCGAGGGGCCGCTCGACCTGCTGCTGGCGCTGGCGCGCAGCCAGAAGGTCGACCTGCGGCGGATCTCGATCCTGCGGCTGGCCGAGCAGTACCTCGGCTTCGTCGAGGCGGCGAAGCGGCTCCGGATCGAGCTCGCGGCCGACTACCTGGTGATGGCGGCGTGGCTCGCCTACCTGAAGTCGCGGCTGCTGCTGCCGCCTGACCCGAGCGGCGAGGAGCCTTCGGGCGACGAGATGGCGGCGCACCTGGCGTTCCAGCTGCAGCGGCTCGAGGCGATGCGCGACGCGGCCGCCCGGCTGATGGCGCGCGACCAGCTCGGGCGCGACGTCTTCGCCCGCGGCGAGGCGCAGCCGGTCGCGCGCGAGCTGCGGGTGGTGCACACCGCGACGCTGATCGAGCTGATGCGCGCCTATGCCCGGATCAAGACCCGCGAGGACTTCACGCCGCTGCACCTGGCGCGCGGGCCGGTCTGCACCATGGAGCAGGCGCTGGAGCGGATGCGCGGCCTGCTCGGCACCGCGATCGACTGGGTGCGTGCTGGCGGCCTGGCTGCCGGCGGAGTGGGCCGGGCCGGAGCGGCGGCGCTCGGCGACGGCGGCGAGCTTCGCCGCGGCGCTGGAACTGGTGAAGGCCGGCCAGCTGCAGCTCCGGCAGGACGGGGCGTTCCAGCCGATCTGGCTGCGGCAACGACCGGCGGAGGAGGCACGATGAACGAGACCACGCGGGGATTCTTCACCGACGGCGCCTTTTCGGTGCCGCCCCTGCCGGAGCAGGAGCGGATGGTCGAGGCGGTGCTCTTCGCCGCCCGCGCGCCGCTCAGCGCCCGCGAGATCGCCGAGCGGCTGCCGCAGGGCTCGGACGTGGCCGAGGCGCTGGCCGCGCTCGGCCGCCGCTACCGAGGGCCGCGGCGTGCAGCTCGGCCGCATCGGCGACGGCTGGGCCTTCCGCACCGCGGCGGACCTCGGCTTCCTGATGAGCCGGGAGGTGGTGGAGACCCGCAAGCTCAGCCGCGCCGCGATCGAGACCCTGGCGATCGTCGCCTACCACCAGCCGGTGACCCGGGCCGAGATCGAGGAGATCCGCGGGGTCTCGGTGTCGGGCGGCACGCTCGACCAGCTGATCGAACTCGGCTGGGTGCGGCTGGGCCGGCGCCGGATGACCCCGGGTCGGCCGATGACCTTCGTGGTGACCCAAGGGTTCCTCGACCATTTCGGGCTGGAATCGGACCGCGACCTGCCCGGGATCGCCGAGCTGCGGGCGGCGGGGCTGCTCGACAACCGGCCGGGACCCGAGGCGGGGCCGACGGAGCAGGCGGAGGACGGCGAGGCCGGGCAGGAGGAAATGTTCGGCTGACCGCCCCGGGGCCGCGTCCGCGTGCGGTCGCTTGGGCAAGTGTTTGATATTATGAATGACTTCTCCAGATTTTAACCGGATCTTCGCGATCCTGGTCAGATCCGCGGAACCGTGCAGCCTCTCGGATTTGACGGTTGGCAGTTCCGGCCGCGGACGTCCCTGCCTGACGCATTCCGCTACTTAGGACATACAGTGCCGGCTGAGGGCGCCAAGCAAGCGGCGCCGCGGCCGCCATGGGTCCGCCGCGGCCCGAAGCAGACATTCAAACATACCGCGACTAGCGGCATGTTTGAGCCCAAACCCGCCGTCCGAGCCCTGCACAGCAAGACTTGCACGTCAGAAGAGATGGCGAGCAGAAATATCGCGAGCATCAATTCCAGATGATCGTGGGCGGGAATATTAGGGATGCGCGCCGCATGAGCGGCCGAAGTAATCACGAAATTTAGCACAATGGCGTCGTTCATTGTGCAAACGCGCTTACAGCATATGGCTTCGAATACAACACTACGCTGCAAATGTGTTTCAGCGTGAGTTCACGGAACTCTCTTTTTTCCGATACCAGGCACAGGGCTGTCCATCCATCTCAAAGTACCGAATCTCGAAACTCGCGACTCATGCACGACCTGCCGCCAACTTCTGCATCCATACTTCGCAGGCAGTTGTTCGGGAAGCCGCTCGGCAATCCATCTGCCAGCCTCCGCGACGGGGACCCACCCATCGACTGCCAACGCACCGGCTGCGTCCCGCAAGGCGCGCACGATGCCTGCGTCATGCCAATCCACGGTGCTATCCGGGGCCATGCCATTGATCATAAGGTCGCGGAACTCATCCGAGTGGACGACCTCTGCGACCAGACGCAGACATTGCTCCGTATTTTCAGCCCATTCCCGGAGTCGTTTGACGTGTTCATCTACGCGGCTGTAGTCGGCTACCAAGGCATCGTGCGCGCCCCGGCATCCGTCCAAGCTCCAGAGATCGTGCTGCTCAATGAAGTGGTGAACCAAGTTGTTCCGCAGAAGCACCAATTCTTTGAGTTCATTTTCTGTTCGGACGAAATCTGCGTTCGATAGGCCCAGATACATCCGAAAGCGGAAAGAGCCGACGCCCTCAGGAGCATTGGTCGTGTCCTCGAAGGGTGTGTCGTTCTCGTCGGTGACAACGTACGATCCTAGGAGGTCGCCTACCAGGGTGCCGAGTGTCTTGCGCGCGGTGTCGGCCACACGCTCTGCTCGGACCGTCTCCAGGGCATGAGCCGGCCCGGAGATTTCATGATGCGCCATGATGGACTTGATCAAACGCTCGTACTCTTGCAGTCGCAGCAAACATCGACCCAGCAATCTCTGGACTTCACGCTGGAGCGTCTGAAGCGCGTCGTCCGAACATGTGGTCATAGCGCAACCCGCTCTCTTTTCACTCACCTCAGCCATGTCTTGGCCCGAGGCGCAATGCCGCCTGATGGTTGCCGCTACGCGTTTTGAGGGCCTGTTTGTGCTATTCCGCCGCTAGTGTCCCGAATCTGAAGTTCGGCGCATCTGGTTAGTGTGGCAGTGTCTCTCGCGAGCAGCGCGGGAGATGTGGGATGGCAGGTCGGCGAGGCGCACCGGAGATTGTCTTGAGCGAGAGCGAGCGGTCCGAGTTGGAGGGGCTTGCCCGGCGTCGCAAGACTGCGCAGGCGCTGGCGATGCGGGCGCGGATCGTGCTGGCCTGTGCCGAAGGGCTGCAAAGCAAGCAGGTCGCCACCACGCTCGGGGTGGATCAGGCCACCGTCGGCAAGTGGCGCCACCGTTTTGCGGCGCGGAGGCTGGACGGTCTGCGGGACGAGCCGCGCCCGGGTGCGCCACGCACGATCGAGGACGCGCGCATCGAGGCGGTGATCGTCACGACGCTCGAGAGCCTGCCCGAGGACGCCACCCACTGGAGTTCGCGCGGGATGGCGAGGGCCTGCGGGCTGTCGACCTCGACGGTCCAGCGTATCTGGCGGGCCTTCGGTCTGCAGCCGCACCGGCTGGAAACCTTCAAGCTCTCCACCGATCCCGATTTCGTCGCCAAGGTGCGCGACGTCGTCGGGCTCTACATGTCGCCTCCGGATCGCGCCATCGTCCTGTGCGTGGACGAGAAATCACAAATCCAGGCTCTCGACCGCAGCCAGCCGATGTTGCCGTTGCGCCCCGGCCAGCCGGCGCGCCGGAGCCATGACTACACGCGTCACGGGACGACCTCGCTGTTCGCCGCGCTCGATATCGCCACCGGCGCCGTCATCGGCAAATGCTATGGCCGCCACCGTGCCCGCGAGTTCCGCGATTTCCTCGACGAGATCGAGAGGAACGTTCCCGCCGATCTCGACGTGCATCTGGTGATGGACAACTACGCCACCCACAAGACCCCGCTCATCCGCACCTGGCTCGCCAAGCGGCCGCGATGGCACGTGCATCTCACCCCGACCAGCGCATCCTGGCTCAATCAGGTCGAGCGCTTCTTCGCTCTCATCACCGAGCGCCGGATCAGGCGGGGGATCTACCGCAGCGTCGCGGCCCTGCGCGCCGACATCACGGCATTCATCGACCACCACAATGCAGAGCCAAGGCCCTTCCGGTGGACTAAATCAGCCGACGACATCCTGGCTTCCATCGAGCGCTTCTGCCGATACAACACGCAGGCGCAATCATGATGCGACGAACTTCCGGTTCAGGACACTAGCGCCTCGCCACATCAGCATTGCGGTGCTTGCCGACCGACTCTTCGATAGTGCCGCAACCGCTAAAGAAAAATGAAAGTCTCCGGCCAACGCCCGCTCAGTCCGCACCTCGGTCATTCGCACAGGTCACCGCGAACTTCTGCCCGCCCTTCGTGTCCATGAGGGCGCGACTCCCGGGCGACCGCTCCTGGCGCAATGCTGTCGTTCAGAAGGCCGGCGGTTAACGAGCGCCACCTTGCCGTAGGAATTCCTACGGCGAGAGCGCCGAGGCCCGCTTCGGTCGGCACCGCGCGCTGATTTGCCGCTATCCGGAAACGACTGGTTGCCCAGAAGCCAGATTGTTTCCCAATCACACCGCTGCTACCTAGTTCCCCGTCGGCGCAGCGGTTGCGCCCCTCGCAGGGAAATCATCATGAATACCACCCGTTCCTACGGCGCCCTCGTGGCCCGCGTCCTTCTCGCCTTCATGTTCATCCTCGCCGGCTGGGGCAAGCTCGGCGACATCCCCGGCTCGATGGCCTACACCGCCTCGGGCGGCCTGCCCGGCTTCTTCGTCTTCCCCGCCATCGCGGTGGAGCTCCTCGGCGGCCTCGCCGTGCTGGTCGGCTGGCAGACCCGCTGGGCGGCGCTGGCGCTGGCGGCCTTCGCGGTCGTCACCGGCATCCTCTACCACTACCTGCCGTCGCTGGGCCTCGACGGCTACGACCGGGTGGCGCAGATCGTCAACTTCCAGAAGAACCTCGCGATCGCCGGCGGCTTCGTCCTGCTCGCCGCCAGCGGTCCCGGCCGTTTCTCCGTCGACGAGCGCCAGGTCGGACGCTCGGCGCTCGCCTGACCCTAGAGCGCGGCGTGCCAGCCGATGATCCGGTCGGCCACCGCCTCCCAGCCGGGCTCGGCGATCAGGAAATGCGACAGGCCGGGGAAGTCCGCCAGTTCGGTCTTCGCCGGCGACGCGCTCTGCCGCTGGTAGGCCATCCGGACCAGCGGCGGCGCCACCGTCCGGTCCTCGCTCGCCGAGGTGAAGAGCAGCGGCTGTCGCCGCGATTTCGGATGCACCGCCAGCCCCGCCCCCAGTGCGGCCTGCAGGAAGATCTTCCCCGGAGCGGGCACCACCAGGCGGGCATACTCGGTCTCGCGCAGCGCCGCCGGCGCGGTGTTGGCGAAGCGGGCGTCGAAGGCGGCGCGGCTCAGCATGAAGGGCTGCCACCAGGCGCCCCAGCGCAGCAGCACCGGCGTCGCAGCCCCGAGCGACACAAGGTCCGGGATCAGCCCCTTGAAGGGCGCGGGATCGATCGCCGCCCCCGCCGCGCCCAGCCCCTGGTCCAGCAGCAGCTGCGCCACCAGCCCGCCGAAGGAATGCCCCACGATGAACGGCGGCGCCGGCAGCGCCCGGATGATCGCCGCGTGGTGGTCGGTGATCCGCCCCACCGTCATCGCGCCGAAGCCGGGCGCCGGCGCACGCCTGAGCTCCTCGGCCGGCCGGTCCATCAAGGGCCAGGTCGGGGTAAGCACCCGGTAGCCGGCGGCCTCGAACCGGCCCCTGAACCGGTCCCAGCAGCCCGGAGTCATCCAGGCGCCGTGGATCAGCACCACGGTCTTCTCGAACGGCGCGGAACCCTGGTCGCTCGGCATTCCGTCCTCCCCTTCGGCGGCGGGACCGTCGCCGACACGGACACGGGATCAACCCCTTGCTAACCCAACGCGCGATTCGCTCAAATCGGCAAATCTTCCCGCCGTGGAAGCGTCGCCGGGCCGGCCCTTTTCATTCCCGCGGCCTTGGCCTAGATCCGCCGGATGAGCGCAGACCCCATCCACGTCATCGGCGGCGGCCTCGCCGGCTCCGAAGCGGCCTGGCAGGTGGCGGGCATGGGCGTACCGGTGATCCTGCACGAGATGCGCCCCGGCGTCGGCACGCCGGCCCACCGGACCGACGCCCTGGCCGAGCTGGTCTGCTCCAACTCCTTCCGCTCCGACGACGACGAGCAGAACGCCGTGGGCCTGCTGCACTGGGAGATGCGGCAGGCCCGCGGCCTCGTCATCGCCACCGCCGACCGCCACGCCGTCCCCGCCGGCAGCGCGCTGGCCATCGACCGGGTGCCGTTCTCCGCCGAGATCACCGCGCGGCTCGAAGCGCACCCGCTGATCACCGTCGACCGCGCCGAGGTCGCGGGCCTGCCCCCCGCCGACTGGTCGAGCGTCATCGTCGCCACCGGCCCCCTGACCTCGCCGGCGCTCGCCGAGGCGATCCGCCGCCTCACCGACGAGACCGCGCTGGCCTTCTTCGACGCCATCGCCCCGATCGTGCATTTCGACAGCGTCGATCTGTCGAAGGCCTGGTTCCAGTCCCGCTACGACAAGGGCGAGACCGAAGCCGAGCGCACCGCCTACCTCAACTGCCCGATGGACCGCGACCAGTACGAGGCCTTCATCGACGCGCTCATCGCCGCCGACAAGACCGAGTTCAAGGACTGGGAGGACACCCCGTATTTCGAAGGCTGCCTGCCGATCGAGGTGATGGCCGAGCGCGGCCGCGAGACCCTGCGCTTCGGCCCGCTGAAGCCCGTCGGCCTGACCGACCCGCACGCCCCCGACCGCAAGCCCCACGCCGTGGTCCAGCTCCGCCGCGACAACGCGCTCGGCACCCTCTACAACCTCGTCGGCTTCCAGACCAAGATGAAGTACGCCGCCCAGGTCGAGGTCTTCCGCCGCATTCCCGGGCTCGAGAACGCCGCCTTCGCCCGGCTCGGCGGCATCCACCGCAACAGCTTCCTGAACTCGCCGCGGCTGCTCGACGCCGGGCTGCGGCTGCGCGCCGACCCGCGGCTGCGCTTCGCCGGCCAGATCACCGGCGTCGAGGGCTACGTCGAGAGCGCCGCGATGGGCCTCCTCGCCGGCCGCCTCGCCGCCGCCGAGCGCACGGGGCGCCGGCTCGAGCCGCCGCCGGCCACCACCGCCACCGGCGCGCTCGCTGCGCCACATCACCGGCGGCGCCGAGGCGCAAACCTTCCAGCCGATGAACGTCAACTTCGGCCTCTTCCCCCCGCTGCCGGACGCCCGCGCCGGCCGCCGCGGCCGCCGCGACCGCTACAAGGCCCTGACCGACCGGGCCAAATCCGACTTCGCCGCCTGGCTCGCCCCCACGCCCGTCCCCGCCTGACCGGGGCACGCTCGTTGCCGCCCAGTCGCCCTGGGGCGAGCCGCCTTCCCGATTCGACCCTTCCCCGCGCCGCGATCTTCGCCCATAGTGGGGCCGCAAACCGTCGTGCGCTTGCTTCGTTCAGCGCCCCGCAGACCGGCATCGAAGGCCGGGCACGACCGGTTTCCTGCCAGGGGTCCTTGGAGAATCAATCGATGAACCTAACGCGAAGGGACGTCCTCGAGACGACGGCTTACGTGACCGCAGCGGCGCTCGCTTCCGGTCTCGGCAACCCGGCGCGCGCCCAGGAGGCCGCCTTCGACATCGACGCGGCCTTCGCGACCTTCATGCGCGATCTCGGCCAGGAGCCGGACGACGGCGGCGGCGCCGTCACCTTCACCGGCAGCGATCCGATCCTGCGCAGCCACTTCCGCATCGGCACCGCGATGGCGCTGCCGGCGATGGCGGCGGCGGTGGCGGCGGCGGCGATCTGGAAGGAGCGCACTGGCGAAGGCCAGGACGTGAAGGTCGACCTGCGCGAGGCGGTCTACAACGTCAACCCGCTGATGACGCCGATCATGCAGGTACGGCTGGCGACCGGCGCGGTGGCGCCGGACGACCCGGTGGCACTGGGCTTCACCTTCACGCCGACGATCAACGGCAACCTCTACCAGGCGCCGGTCGGGCTCGGGAACCCGTTCTCCTTCGTGCCGTTCCGCACCAAGGACGGCCGGTTCATGAACATCACCGCGGCCTATCCGCACCTCAACGACCGGGCGCTGAAGCTGCTCGGCACCGTGCCGAGCCGTGACGCGATCGCCGCGGCGGTCGCCACATGGAACGGCGAGGAGCTCGAGGCGGCGATGTTCGAGACCGGCACCGTCGGGGTGATGCACCGCAGCGCCGCGGAGTGGCTGGCCCATCCCGAGGGCGCGCACCTGGCCGGCACCGACCTGATCGAGATCCGCAAGGTCGCCGACGGCGAGCCGGCGCCCTGGACGCCCGACCCGACGCAGCCGCTGTCGGGGATCAAGGCGCTGACGCTCACCCATGTGATCGCCGGCTCGACCGCGGCGCGGACGCTGTCGGAATACGGCGCCGAGGTGCTGCACATCATGCGCGATCAGTCCTTCGAGCACGAGGCGATGTGGACCGACGTCAACATCGGCATGCGCTCGACCAACCTCGACCTGAACCGGCCGGACCAGAACGCGGCACTGGCCGCGCTGGTGCCGGAGGCGGACGTCTTCATCGACGGCTTCAGCGGCCGCGGCGTCGAGCGGCTGGGCTTCGGCATCGAGGAGGTGGTGGCGAAGCGGCCGGGCGGCGTCGTCTACCTCACCATGCGCGGCTACAGCTGGGACGGCCCGTGGAGGATGGTCCGTACCTTCGACATGGAGGCGCTGGCCACGACGGGGTTTACCGTCGCCGAGGGTTCGGGCGGCTTCCCCGACTTCGGCGAGACCTTCCCCGAGACTATCCCCGAATCCGCGCCCGAGGGCCCGCCGCCGGCCTTCCCCCCGACGCTGGTGATGAACGACTACATCGCCGGCTATCTCGGCGGCGCGGGGATCATCGCGGCCCTGCGCCGGCGCGCCACGGAGGGCGGCAGCTACCACGTGCACGTCAACCTCGCCCGCGCCGCCATGTGGTACGCGAGCCTCGGCACCTTCCCTTCGGTCGACTTCGAGCCGGGCGAGGACAACCGGATGATCGACCCTGAGACGGTCACCTTCGCCTCGCCCTACGGCAAGGTGCAGCGGCTGGCCCCGATGGCGAAGCTGTCCAAGACGCCCGGAAAGTGGCAGGAACCGTTGCTGACGGTGCGCGGCAGCGACCGGCCGGTCTGGAAGGACCAGCTCTGATGGCGTCGCGCTGGCGCCTCGCCCTCGCCGCCGCGGTCCTGGCCACCGGCACGGCGCCCCGGGCGCAGACCGCCGACACCCCGAGCTCCCTGGACGAGGGGCAGTATCCGCTGCTCCTCGACGGCACGCTGTCAGGCGACGGCGACCTCAAGGAGGACAACGCGCCGCATTCCGGGCTCTTCCGGTTTCCGTCGATCATGGACCCCTGGGACGCCTTCAAGGCGGACGTGCACGCCAAGACCGGCATCAGCTTCGGCGGAATCCTTGGGGGTGCTCTGGCAGAACTACTCCGATCTCTCGCCGTTCCTGGGCGGAACCGAGCACGATTCGGTCGGGCAGAAGTTCACCCTGAACCTGTCGAAGGATCTGGTGAACGCCGGCCAGCCCGACGCGCTAGCCTTCGACCTCGTCATCGAGGACCGCGGGCCGATCGGCACCGACAACCCGCCGCTGCAGGCGGGCCTCACCACCGGCTCGATCGTGCCGACGGCGGCGACCTGGGGCGACTTCGACCTCGGGATCACCCAAGCCTACGTCCGGCAGAACCTGTGGGGGAACAAGTTCCAGTACTCGGTCGGCAAGATCTTCGCGCCTAACTTCATCGACGCCTATCCGTTCTTCGACGACAACCGCCAGTTCCTCAACCAGAGCTTCTCCACCAGCCCGACCATCGCCTCGCCGCTGCGCGGCGCCGGCGCCGTCGCGACGGTCTATCCCACCGACGGCGGGCTCTACCTGCTCGGCGGCGTCTATTCCGCCAACTCGAGCGACACCGGCTGGACCATCAACGAGGTCTTCGACACCGGCGAGCTCTTCTACCAGTTCGAGGCCGGCTGGAGTGCGCTGGCGCGGACCGGCGTTCCGATCCAGGCCCGCGGACCGATGGACAGCAACAACATCCACCTGACCGGCTGGTACAAGGACGCCCAGCCGGACCAGTCGAATGCCACGCTGCGGCCGCAGGCGCGGGGGCTGGCGTTCAACGCCAACATGACGGTCGGTCAGAACCTGATGTGGTTCTTCCGGGCGGGGCTGTCGGAGGGCTGGGTCAACGATCGCGCCATGTCGGTCGGCCTCGGCTGGCGGCCCAGCGAGCAGTATTCCGACCTCTTCGGCATCGGCCTCGGCTGGGTGCGCCCCAACAGCGAGGTGGTCCCCGACCCCTTCCAGCGCGAGCAGGTCAACGCCGAGGCCTTCTACCGCTTCCACCTCACGCCCAACCTGGCGATCACCCCGGACATCCAGTCGATCTGGAACCCGTCGCTCAACCCCGGGGTCGACCAGAATCTGGGTGGCCAGCCTCCGGGCCAGGGTGACGTTCTGACCTGATCCGCCGCTCGATCGCCTCGCTCGCCGGGGGTCGCGCGCGCCGGGAGGCGCCGATCCCGGCGGACTGGCACAGCAACCGATTGACTTGCCTGCAGAAATCCGCCCCCCTTGCACCCGCTCCCCGACCTTCCTACCTGCCGCCCATGAACTACGTGCTCGCCCTCTTCCTGCCGCCGCTGTCGATCCTCATCGCCGGCCGGCCGATCGTCGCCATCGTCACCTTCCTGATCTGGATCCCGGCGATCCTGTTCTCGGGCGGCCTCACCCACCCGATGTTCATCCTGCTGGCCTGGATCCTGATCTACCAGGCCGGCGAGGAGCGCCGCGCCCGGCGCCTGCAAGCCCGCGACCACTGACCTGCGCACCCGCTTCGCCCCCTCGCCGACCGGCCCCCTGCATCTCGGCCACGCGTTTTCGGCCCTGACCGCCTGGGATCTGGCGGAAAACCACGGCGGCACCTTCCTGCTCCGCATCGAGGACACCGACCGCGCCCGCTGCCGCCCGGAATACGAGGCCGCGATCTATGGCGATCTCGCCTGGCTCGGCCTCGCCTGGCCCGAGCCGGTGCTGCGCCAGTCCGAGCACCTGCCCCGCTACGCCGCGGCGCTCGACCGGCTCACCGCGCTGGGCCTCACCTATCCCTGCCGCTGCAGCCGCGCCGACATCCGCGCCGCGCTCTCCGCCCCGCAGGAGCGCGAGACCCCCGACGGCCCCGTCTACCCCGGCACCTGCCGCGGACGCCCCATGGACGCCCACGCCGCGGGCGACGCCATCCGCCTCGACCTCGCCCGCGCCCTCGCCCAAGTCGACCCGGCCACCCTCGACTTCGACGAGACCGGCCCCGCCCACGCCGGCCGCCACCGCCTCGACCCGGCGCTGCTGCTCGCCCGGGTCGGCGACGTCGTCCTCGCCCGCAAGGACATCGGCGTTGCCGCCTACCACCTCGCCGTGGTGGTCGACGACGCCTGGCAGGGCATCACCCACGTGGTGCGCGGCGAAGACCTTTGGCCGGCGACGCCGCTGCACCGGCTGCTGCAGGCGCTGCTCGCGCTGCCGGTGCCGGTCTGGCATCACCACCGCCTGATCCGCGACGCGGGCGGGCGCCGCCTCGCCAAGCGCGACGACGCCCGGGCGCTGGCCACGCTGCGCGCCGAGGGCGCGACGCCGGAGGGCATCCGCAGGCGGCTGGGCCTGGCGGAGCCGCCGGCGCTCAGGCGACCGGGTCGGAGATCGTGACTTCCTCGCCGGCGCGCACCGCGGTGAAGAAGCAGTTCGGCCGGTTGGTATGGCAGGCCGGCCCGGTCTGCTCGACGATCAGCAGCAGGCTGTCCCGGTCGCAATCGACCCTGAGCTCCACCAGCCGCTGGGTGTGCCCCGAGGTCGCGCCCTTGCGCCACAACTCCCCGCGCGAGCGCGACCAGTAGGTGACCTCGCCGGTCCGCAGCGTCTCGGCCAGGCTCTCGGCGGTCATCCACGCCAGCATCAGCACCTCGCCGGTCTCGGCCTGGGCGATCGCCGGGATCAGGCCGCGGGCATCGAAGCGCAGGCTGGCGATCTCGAAGGCGGGCATCCGGCCTCCCTTTTCCGGCGACGGGTTTGGCCCTATCTATGCAAGGCTCGCAGGAATGCAAAGGACCGGCCGGCCATGAGCGGCGACGACGACCTGATCAAGCTCTACTCGCAGCGCATCCTGGCGCTGGCGGCCGACATTCCGCTGACCGAGCGGCTGGACCGGCCCCAGGTCACGGCGAAGAAGCGCTCGCCGCTCTGCGGCTCGACCGTCACCGTCGATCTCAACCTCGCCGACGGCCGGATCACCGCCTTCGGCCAGGACGTCAAGGCCTGCGCCCTCGGCCAGGCCTCGGCTTCGGTGCTCGCCCGCCACGTCGTCGGCGCCAGCCGCGAGGATATCGCCCGCACCCGCGACGCGCTCGCCGCCATGCTCAAGTCCGGCGGCCCGGCCCCCGGCGCCCCCTTCGAGGAGCTCGAGGTGCTGCTGCCGGCCCGCGACTACAAGAACCGCCACGCCTCGATCCTGCTCGCCTGGGACGCCACCCTCGCCGCCGTCGACGAGGCGCTCGCCGCCGCCTGACCGGCCGCCGAGACCGGCAGTGCCGATGCAATCGGCGTAACCTGCCGGCGAGGGATGCCCGCGGCCCGGGCAGCGCCAAAAAAATCGCCGCGGCCCCGAGGGCGCGGCGATCAGGTGGCGGCGCGGTGATCGATCGTCAGGGTCAGGCGGACAGGCAGCATCCGCGGGCGCGCACCGCAGGCAAACGCAACGAGACCTCAGGCGAGGAGCGGCAGGAACAGCGCGGCCAGGATCGCGACGCAGAGGGCGGCCAGCCCGAAAGCCTCGCCGGCCAGGGTCTCGGGATCGGCGTTCAGCATGCGGCGGGCGGCGTCGATCATGGTCGTATTCCCGTTTCGGTCCCATTCGTTCCTCTAATGTTCTCATTTTCTTAACCATCGGTCAAGCGCTTTCGCGAACGGAAAGGGAACATCAGCCGAAAGGCCTAACCCACGGAAAGCATTCGGATCGCCTTGTCCCGCTCCATGAGGTAGAGCAGCACCCGCATGGCCTGCCCGCGCGGCGTGGCGAGCTCGGGGTCCTGGGCGAGCAGGAGGCGCGAATCGTCCTGGGCCACGCGCATCAGCTCCGCCTGGGTCTCGAGGTCGGCGATGCGGAAGCGCGGCAGGCCCGACTGCTGCAGGCCGATCAGGTCGCCGGCGCCGCGCAGCGCCAGGTCCTCCTCGGCGATGCGGAAGCCGTCCTCGGTGGCGCGCATGATCTCCAGCCGCGCCCGCGCCGTCTCGCCGAGCGGCGGGTCGTAGAGCAGCAGGCAGCTGGAATGGGCGGCGCCGCGGCCGACCCGGCCGCGCAGCTGGTGCAGCTGGGCGAGGCCGAAGGCCTGGGCGCCCTCGATCACCATGATCGAGGCGTTGGGCACGTTGACGCCGACCTCGATCACCGTGGTCGCGACCAGCAGGCGGGTGCGGCCGGCGACGAAATCGGCCATCGCCGCGTCCTTCTGGGCGGGCGGCATCTGGCCATGGACCAGCCCGGCGACCTCGGGGCCGAGGGCGAGGCGGAGGCTGGCGAAGCGCTCCTCGGCGGCGGTCATCTCGGCGGTCTCGCTCTCGCCGACCAGCGGGCAGACCCAGTAGGCCTGCCGGCCCTCGGCGATGGCGCGGCGCAGGTGCTCGATCACCTGCGAGGTGCGGGCGGCGGAGATCAGCGCGGTCTCGACCGGCAGCCGGCCGGCGGGCTTCTCGTCGAGGACCGAGAGGTCCATGTCGCCGTACTGGGCGAGCGTCAGGCTGCGCGGGATCGGGGTGGCGGTCATCACCAGGATGTCGGCGGCACGGCCCTTCTCGCCGAGATCCATGCGCTGGCGGACCCCGAAGCGGTGCTGCTCGTCGACGACCGCGAGCCGCAGGTCCGCGAAGGCGACGTCCTTCTGGAACAGCGCGTGGGTGCCGACCAGGATCGCGATCTCGCCGGCGGCGAGCGCCGCGAGCTTGCCGGCGCGCTCGGACCCCTTGTCGCGGCCGGTCAGGATCTCGAGCCGGACCCCCGCCGCCTCGGCGAGCGGGGCGAGCGACAGCCAGTGCTGGCGGGCGAGGATCTCGGTCGGGGCCATCAGCGCGGCCTGGCCGCCGGCCTCGGCGGCGGCGAGCATCGCGAGGAGCGCCACCAGGGTCTTGCCGGAGCCGACGTCGCCCTGCAGCAGCCGGTTCATCCGCAGATCCGACGCCATGTCGGCGGTGATCTCGGCGACGCTGCGCTCCTGGGCGCCGGTCAGGGCGTGGGGCAGCGCCGCCACGACCCTGGCGCGCAGGCGGCCGTCGCCGCGGGTGGCGAAGCCCTTGGCGCGCTTCAGCTTCGCCCGGGCGATGGCCAGCGTCACCTGGTGGGCCAGAAGCTCGTCGTAGGCCAGGCGCTCGCGGGCCGGGGTGGTCGGGGCGAGATCGGCCGGGCCGAGCGGCTCGTGGGCGACGCGGAGCGCGGCCTGCCAGTCCGGCCAGCCGCGCCGGCGCTTCAGGCCGGGCTCGATCCATTCCGGCAGCTCGGGCGCGCGCCCCAGCGCATCCTGCACCGCGCGGGTCATCACCCGCAGCGTCAGGCCCTGGGTGAGCGGATAGACCGGCTCGAAGGCGGGCAGATGCAAAACGCGGCGCTCGCGCGCGGGCACCGGCGCGCGCGGCCGCTCGAACTCGATCAGCTCCGCATCCTGGTCGGCATCTTCCCCGCCGGGCCGCAGGATGTGGTCGGGGTGGACCATCTGGGCGATGCCGTCGAAGATCTCGACCCGGCCGGAGACGATGCGGCGCTGGCCGGCCGGCAGCGTGGCGCGCAGCCAGTCGGGGCGGGGGTGGAAGAAGACCAGCTGGAACTCGGTCAGCGCGTCGCGGACGTGGACGCGGTAGGGGCGGGTGCGGGTGGCGCCGGGCTGGTGCAGGCCGATCTCGACCTCGACCGTCACCACGCCCGGCAGCCGGGCCTCGCGGATCGAGGCGCGCAGGCTGCGGTCGACGCCCGACACCGGCAGGGTCAGCACGAGGTCGACCGGGCGGGCGATGTCCATCCTCTCGAACAGCTTCACCGTCTTCGGCCCCACCCCGTCGAGCGCGGTCAGGTCGGCGAAAAGCGGGAAGAGGATGTCCGGGCGGCTCATCGTGGCGGCATCTTCGGCGATCCGTCGCGGCTTGCCAACCGCGGCCGACCGCCGGGCGCGCGGCGGCGAACGTCGTTAAGAATGGCTTAAGAAAGCCCACGAGCCCACTGGAAGCGCTCGCGGGATGCCGCTACCGTCCGCCCGTGAAGATCGGGGGACAGATCCGCATTCTCGCCTTGCTCGGCTTCTCGGCGCTGCTGGCGCCGGGATCCGGGGTCCGGGCAGACATGTCGGCGCCGCCCTCCCGGCCCGCGGCCGGCGGCGTCGCCACCGACGCCACCCTGACGCTGGCGGCCCTGGAGACGCCGGCGCCGGGCGCCGGGGCGCCGATCCGCCGCCGACCGGCGCTGCACCGCGGACCGGGCCTATTGCATCAGCCTGGCGACTTACGTCCCCGACGTCTGCGGCATGATCGAGGCGGTGGCGCGGCGGAACGGGCTCGACCCGAACTTCTTCGTCCGGCTGATCTGGCGCGAGAGCCTGTTCGACGCCGGCGCGGTCAGCCCGGCCGGCGCCCAGGGCATCGCCCAGTTCATGCCCGGGACGGCGAAGCTGCGCGGGCTCGCCGACCCGTTCAACCCGGCCGAGGCGCTGGCGGCCTCGGCCGCCTACCTGGCCGATCTCAGCCGCGGCTACGGCAACATCGGCCTCGCGGCGGTCGCCTACAACGGCGGCGAGGCCCGGGCCGACCGCTTCGTCGCCCGCCAGGGCGACCTGGCGCCCGAGACCCGCGCCTATGTGCAGGCGATCACCGGCCGCCCGGCCGAGACCTGGCGCGACGCGCCGCCGGCGACGGTCGACCTGGCGCTGGCCGAGGGCGGCGCGTTCCAGTCGGCGTGCATCGCGCAGGCGGCGAAGCGCAGCCTGAAGGAGTTCGCGTCGGGGCCGCCGGTGCTGCCATGGGGGGTGATCGTCGCCTCGGGGCGCGACCGTGACGTGGCGGCGCGGCAGGTCGGGCGGCTGCAGAACCGCTTCGCCGCGGTGCTGGGCGGCGAGGCGGTGCAGTACGTCCACGCCCGGCGGCCGGGCCTGCCGGGGCGGCTCTACATGGCGCAGGTCGGGCGGTCGAGCCGGGCGGAGGCGGACGCGCTCTGCAATCGGCTGCAGGCGTCCGGCGGCGACTGCATGGTGCTGAAGAACTGATAGATCCGGTCAATCCCTTCCGACCATTGCCCGCACGCGCAACCGCGCCGCATTCACTTGGCGGATTTGGCGGAGACAAATCCGCCCGCGCCTGCCTGCCCCTGGCAGGCGCGTTCCGCGCCGTCCAGGCAGCCCAGGCAGGCGCGCGCGGATTACGACGCTCCGGTCCCGGCTGCACGCCCCTCGGCCTGCGCGCTCACGCGCTCCGGCCGACGAACCCGCGCGAGGCGGTGCCTCGCTGTTGCGGGTTCGGGGAACGTATCCTGCATCGTCGCGCTCGCGAAAACGCCCACACGGGTTCCATATGCATTCCATACGGAGTCCATACGCATAAAATTGCGACATTTCAGTGCCTTGGGACATCTTCACGCGAACGGGCGGTCCTCACCCGCAGTTCGAGCTGGCGGTCCGTCCGCGTCGCGCGCTACCCCAATGTCGAAGGCATTCTATTCGATCTGCCCGAAGGCATCGCGGCCGCCGAGGCCGACTCCCCTCGATTCCCCATGCATTCTATACTCGAGGCATACGCATAATTGCGGCATTTCAGTGCCTTGGGACATCCTCACTCGAACGGGCGGTCGTCACGTTGAGTCGACCCGGCGGTCCGTCCGTCACGCCGAGCAGCGCCAGCCAGTCGTCCTCGCTCAGGATCGCCACCCCCAGCTCGCGCGCGGCCTTCGCCTTCGAGCCGGCGCCGGGGCCGGCGACCACGTAGTCGGTGCGGGCGGAGACCGAGCCCGCCACCTTGGCGCCGAGCGCCTCGGCGCGGGCCTTGGCCTCGGCGCGGGTCATGCGTTCCAGGGTGCCGGTGAAGACCACGGTCTTGCCGGCGATGGGCGAGCCGGCGGTGCGGGGCGCCGCGACGTCCTGGATCTCGAGCTCGGCGACCAGGCGCGCGACGGCGGCGCGGTTGGCGGGCTCGTGGAAGAAGTCGACCAGCGACGCGGCGAGGATCGGGCCGACGCCGTCGATGGCGTTGAGCTCGTCCCACTCCGGCCCGGCGTGCTCGCGGGCCGCTGCCATCGCCGCGGCGAACCGCGACCACGAGCCGTAGTGGCGGGCGAGCAGCCGCGCGGCAGTCTCCCCGACGTGGCGGATGCCGAGGCCGAAGATCAGCCGGTCGAGCGGGATGCGGCGGCGCTCGGCGATGGCGCGGAAGAGGTTCGTCGCGGACCGCTCGCCCCAGCCCTCGCGGGTGCGCAGGGCATCGCCGTGGCGGGATTCGAGCGCGAAGATGTCGGCGGGCTCGCGGATCCAGCCCTCGGTGAAGAAGGCCTCGACCTGCTTCGACCCCAGGCCCTCGATGTCGAAGGCGCCGCGGGAGACGAAGTGCTTCAGCTTCTCCACCTGCTGGGCTGGGCAGATCAGGTTGCCGGTGCAGCGGTGCACCGCCTCGCCTTCCTCGCGGATCGCGTCCGAGCCGCAGACGGGGCACTTGTCGGGGAAGACGTAAGGTTGGCTGTCCTTCAGGGCGGCGGGAGAGGTCGACGTCCTCGACCTTGGGGATGACGTCGCCGGCGCGGTAGATCGTCACCCAGTCGCCGACGCGGATGTCGCGGCCGTCGCGGATCGGGTTGCCGCGGCTGTCGCGCCCGGCGATGTAGTCGGCGTTGTGCAGCGTGGCGTTCTGCACCACGACGCCGCCGACGGTGACCGGGGTCAGCCGGGCCACCGGCGACAGCGCGCCGGTGCGGCCGACCTGGATCTCGATGGCCTCGAGCCGGGTCGAGGCGCGTTCGGCGGAGAACTTGTGCGCCAGCGCCCAGCGCGGGGTGGCGGAGCGGAAGCCGAGCCGGGCCTGCAGGTCGAGCCGGTCGACCTTGTAGACGACGCCGTCGATGTCGTAGCCGAGGGTGGCGCGCTGGGCCTCGATGGCGCGGTACCGGGCGAGCATCTCCTCGGTGCCGTCGCAGCGGACCATCAGCGGGTTGGTGGCGAAGCCGAGGGCGGCGAGCCGCGCGATGGCGGCGGTCTGGGTGTCGGCCAGCGGCTCGCTGAGCTCGCCCCAGGCATAGGCGAAGAAATGCAGCGGCCGGGAGGCGCTGATGCTGGCGTCGAGCTGGCGCAGGCTGCCGGCGGCGGCGTTGCGCGGGTTGGCGAAGGTGCGGCTGCCGGCGGCGGCCTGGCGGGCGTTCAGCGCCGCGAAGTCGGCATGGCGCATGTAGGCCTCGCCGCGGACCTCGAGGATCGCCGGGGCGCCGGTCAGGGTCTCGGGGATGTCGGCGATGGTGCGGGCATTCGGGGTGACGTTCTCGCCGGTCTCGCCGTCGCCGCGGGTGGCGGCCTGCACCAGCCGGCCGGCCTCGTAGCGCAGCGACAGCGACAGGCCGTCGATCTTGGGCTCGGCGGTGAAGGCGAGGGGATCGCTCGCCGCGAGGCCGAGGAAGCGGCGGACGCGCTCGACGAACTCGGTGACCTCGGCGGGATCGAAGGCGTTCTCCAGGCTGAAGAGCGGCAGGGCGTGGCGGACCTTGGCGAAGCCCTCGGCGGGGGCGGCGCCGACCCGGTCGCTGGGGCTGTCGGGGCGCTTGAGCTCGGGGAAGCGCGCCTCGATGGCGGCGTTGCGCCGCTTCAGCGCATCATAGTCGGCATCGATGATCCGCGGCGCGTCGGCCTGGTGATAGGCGAGGTTCGCGGCCTCGATGGCCCGGGCCAGCTCGGCGAGCTCCTCCCTGGCGGCCTGCGGCGTGAGGTTGTCGACGGCGGGGCGGGGGTTCAAGGCGGTGCGTCTCCGGGGTCTCCTGACGGACCGGATAGCGCGGGACGGAACGGCCGTCCAGTCAGGCGCCGCGGAGGCGGCAGAGCCCGGAGCGGAGAGCGGCCGGGGCGCTGCTGCGCCGACCGGATCGGTCGCGGCGGGCCGGAGCCTGCCGGATCATGAAGAAGAGGTTACGCGCCTCTCGGACCGAAGCCCGGTGGGCCGACCAGATTACCCAGAGCGCGGATGCGGGGGTGCCTAGGCCCCGACCGCCAGCCGGCGTTTCGCCTCGCTGCTCGCGGGGTCGCGCAACACGTAGCCGCGGCCCCAGACTGTCTCGATATAGTTCTCGCCTCCCGTGGCTTCGGAGAGCTTTTTGCGCAGCTTGCAGATGAAGACGTCGATGATCTTCAGCTCCGGCTCGTCCATGCCGCCGTAGAGGTGGTTGAGGAACATCTCCTTGGTGAGGGTCGTGCCCTTGCGCAGGGAGAGCAGTTCCAGCATCTGGTATTCCTTGCCGGTCAGGTGCACCGCCTTGCCCTCGACCTCGACGGTCTTGGCGTCGAGGTTCACGGTGAACTTGCCGGTCTCGATCAGCGACTGGGCGTGGCCCTTGGAGCGGCGCACGATGGCGTGGATGCGCGCGATCAGCTCCTGGCGGTGGAACGGCTTGGTCATGTAGTCGTCGGCGCCGAAACCGAAGCCCTTGAGCTTGTTCTCGGTGTCGTCCTGGCCGGAGAGGATCAGGATCGGCGTCTCCACCTTGGCGATTCGCAGCTGGCGCAGCACCTCGTGGCCGTTCATGTCAGGCAGGTTCAGGTCCAGGAGGATCAGGTCGTAGTCGTAGAGCTTGGCCAGATCGATGCCTTCCTCGCCGAGATCCGTCGCGTAAACGTTCAGATTTGCGTTCTGCAGCATCAGCTCGATGCTCTTGGACGTCGTCGGATCGTCTTCGACTAGGAGGACGCGCATGGTCTGCTCTCCGTTCTACCAACCGGCCCCTTCGCCAACACGGATCCCACTTAACCCCGGACTGGTTAACGACTGATTACGATAGCTCCAGCATACCAGCTCGCCTTAAAGTTGTCTATACTTCTGAATCGCCGTCACCCGCAGCGCCGCCGCGCCGTGCCGCCGCACCGCGCTGCGCCAGATGTCCAGCTCCTCGTCGGAAAGGTGGTACATGGTGCAGGCTTCCGCCGGCTCGATCAGCCCGAAATCGACGGCGGCCACCACCGTGGCCTTGCGCCGCGCCACCCAGCGCTTGGTGTTGGCCGGCGGCAGATCGGAACGCGTCAGCTTGGTCCCGTCCGGCAGAACGACGTAAACCGGACCTTTCTCGCGGCGAATATACATGTTGTACTCCCTAACTCGCACACTACCCACGCCAATACTTACAAGCCGATCTCTTAAGTGCCGGTGAACCAAGCCCTTGTGCTTACTTAGGGTTTTACTATATTCCCCAGCATCCCAAGGACGCTCCCCGCCATGCTTCTGCCACGAATCCCGCCGACCCTCAACAGCCTGGGTTTACGCAAGGCCCCGCACGAGACGCGGGTCGTCGTCGCCATGTCGGGCGGGGTCGACAGCTCGGTGGTGGCGGCGATGCTGGCCGAGGAGGGCTACGACGTGGTCGGGCGTCACGCTGCAGCTCTACGACCACGGCGCGGCGCTGGCCAGGCAAGGGCGCCTGCTGCGCCGGTCGCGACATCCACGACGCGCGGCGGGTGGCCGAGGCGATGGGCTTTCCGCACTACGTGCTCGACTACGAGAGCCGCTTCCGGGCCAGCGTCATCGATGAGTTCGCCGACGCCTACCTCGCCGGCGCGACCCCGGTGCCCTGCATCCGCTGCAACGAGCGGGTGAAGTTCCGCGACCTGCTGGAGACGGCGAAGGACCTCGAGGCCGACTGCATGGCGACCGGTCACTACATCCGCCGCGTCGACGGCCCCGCCGGGCCGGAGCTGCACCGCGCCGCCGATCCGGCCCGCGACCAGAGCTATTTCCTGTTCTCGACCGGCCGCGACCAGCTCGCCTACCTGCGCTTCCCGCTCGGCGAGCTCGGCTCCAAGGCCGAGACCCGGGCGCTGGCGGCGCGCTACGGGCTGGCGGTGGCGCAGAAGCCCGACAGCCAGGACATCTGCTTCGTGCCGAACGGCTCCTATGCCGCGGTGATCGAGAAGCTGCGCCCGGGCGCCGCCGAGCCGGGCGAGATCGTGCATCTCGACGGAAGGGTGCTCGGGCGGCACGCGGGCGTGATCCGCTATACCGTGGGCCAGCGCCGCGGCCTCGGGCTCGGCGGCGGCGAGCCGCTCTTCGTGGTGCGGCTCGACGCCGACGCGCGACGGGTGGTGGTCGGCCCGCGCGCGGCGCTCGCCAGCCGGAGCGTGCAGGTCGCCGAGGTGAACTGGCTGGGCGACGGCGGCTTCGAAGCCGCCCCCGCCGGCGGCTGGGAGGCCGAGGTCCGGGTCCGCTCGACCCGGCCGCCGAAGCCGGCGCGGATCCACCCCGAGGGCCCGGACCGCGCCCGGGTCGAGCTCCTCGACCCCGAGGAGGGGGTGGCCCCCGGGCAGGCCTGCGTCTTCTACGCGCCCGAGGGCACCCGGGTCCTCGGCGGCGGCTGGATCGGCCGCGGCACCTGAGCCGGCCGCGCCGCGGTCACCCGCCATATCGTGTTGCCGACGTCGTCGGCCACCAGCAGCGCCCCGCGCGCGTCGATCGCGACGCCGACCGGCCGGCCGCGGGCCGCGCCGCCGGCCACGAACCCGGTCAGGACGTCCACGGGCTGGCCGGACGGGCGGCCGCCGCGGAAGGGCACGAAGATCACCCGGTAGCCGTTCTGCGGCTTGCGGTTCCAGGAACCGTGCTCGCCGATGAAGGCGCCGTCGCGGAACCGCGGCCCGAGCGCGGCGCCGTCGGCGAAGCTCAGTCCGAGCGGCGCGCCGTGCGGCCCGAGCGCGTAGTCGGGCACCCGGGCGCGCGCAACCAGATCCGGGCGCCCGGGCGTCACCCGCGGATCGAGGTGGCCGCCCCAGTAGCTGTACGGCCAGCCGTAGAACGCGCCCGGCCGCACCGCGGTCAGGTAGTCCGGGACCAGATCGCCGCCGAGCTCGTCGCGCTCGTTGACCACGGTCCAGAGCGCGCCGGTCTGCGGCTCGAAGTCGAGGCCGACCGGATTGCGCAGGCCGCTGGCGAAGACGCGGGCGGCGCCGCTTTGCGGGTCGATTTCCCAGATCGCGGCCCGGTCCATCTCCGCGGCGATGCCGTTCTCGCCGTGATCGCTGTTGGAGCCCACCGAGACGTAGAGCCTGCGCCCGTCCGGGCTGGCGACCAGCCCCTTGGTCCAGTGGTGGTTGATCGCGCCGGCCGGCAGCGCCGCGACCCGCACGCCGGGCGCAGTGATCCGGGTCTCGCCCGGCTGCATACGGAAAGCGCAGCAGCGCGTCGGTGTCGGCGACGTAGAGATCGCTCCCGACGAGCGCCATGCCGAAGGGCGAGGTCAGGCCGTCGAGGAGCACGGTCCGGGTCTCGGCCACGCCGTCGCCGTCGGCGTCCCGCAGCAGCGAGATCCGGTCCGGGCTCGGCACCTTGGCCCCGGCCACGCGCTGCGTCAGGTTCATGAAGACCTCGCGCAGGCTGCGCGCAGGCGCCGGCTGGGCGTTGCTCTCGGCCACCAGCACGTCCCCGTCCGGCAGCACCAAGAGCCAGCGCGGATGGTCGAGCCCGGTCGCGAAGGCGGCCACCTGCAGGCCCGCCGCCGGCTGCGGCGCAGCCCCGGCGGGCCAGCCCTGCGCGGGGGCGATGTCGACGGTGGGGATGACGGACTGGCTGACCGCGGGCAGGACCGGATCAGGCCCGGTGCCCGCGGAGACGGGATATCTCGCGTTGTCGGCGCATCCCGCCAGTAGCCCGGCGGCGAGAAGGCAGGAAATCGCTGTGGCCGTTCGCATGGATGGTCTCCCCGGCGCTGCCCGGCGGAGCCTCGCGCCGGATCAACGGCGGGCGGGGCGGGACGTTCCCCGGGTTCGGCCCCCGGCAGGTGATGCGTTATCGAGATCAGTGCAGGGCCGGCAGCCAGAGCTCCATCTGGCCGTGCGGCAGGCCGTTGTAGCGGTCGGCGAGCGAGAGCACCCGGATCGGCCGGTCTACTTCGGGGAGGCCGCCGACGATGCCGGCCAGCGCCTCGGCGCAGGGGCGCTGGTCCTCCCAGTAGATCCGCAGGTCGCCGCTGGTCCGGCCGGTCGGGGTGGCCTCGGCCGGCGCCATCTGCCAGCCGGCCTGCAGCAGCCGGTCGCGCACCGCCTCGACGGCGGAGCGGTCGGCGGCATTGGTGAACTGGACGAAGACCAGGGGCGAGGTGCCGCCGCAGGCCTCGCCCGGGCCGGGCAGCGGCGGCAGAGCGGCGCGCTCCGCCGGCGCGACCACGGGCCGCGTCGGGGTCGCCAGCACCCCGGGGACGCGGGAGGGCGTCTCGGCGGCCGGCGGCGCCGGTCCGGCGGGCGCCGCGGCGATCGCCACCTGCTCGGCGCGGATCGCCTCGCGGCGCTGCTCGGTCCAGCGGGCGATGTTGCAGGCGTTCTGCCCGAAGCTGTCGATGGCGAGCATGCATTCCGGCTTGGCGAGGAACGCGGCCACCGGTCGCTCGGCCTGGACGCCGGCGCAGCCCGGGCCGTCGTCCCCGCGCGCAGCCTCCGCCGCGGCAGCCGCGCGGAAGCGGGCGAAGGCCTCCGCGCCGATGCCCTCCTCCGCGGCCAGCGCCTCGACCTCGAGCAGCAGCGCGTCGTTCATCTGCCGCACCTGGTCGTCGGGGCGGTCGAGCATGCTGCGGTTCAGCCGCCCGTTCTCCGCGATGAAGAAGCCCAGCGCGGCGCAGAAGGCATGGTGCGGGAAGGTCGCCTTGAACTCCACCAAGGTATTGTGCGGATCGTCCTGGAACTCGCTGCGGACCGTCTCGCCGCGCGCGGTGTCGACCGCGGTGCGGTTGATTGCCAGCTCGGCGCGCCGCTGGGTGTCGAAGTTGAAGAGCAGCCCGGCGCCCGCCACCGCGACCGCCAGCAGGACCTGGCCCTGCTGGACGAAGCCCACGAGGGCGCGCCAGCCCGAGGGCGGCGGTGGCGGCTTGTCCTCGGCCATGCGGCGGACCTCCCCGGTTGGCCCATCCTAGATCAGGACGCCTCCGGCGCGCACGGGGTGATTGCGCCGGGACCCAAAACCAATAGGGTCGCCCGGAAGGCCACGAGGGAGACGCGCGCGATGGCGCTGGATGCCGTTCTGAACCAAATCGACGCCGACCAGCCGCAGGCGCTGGAACGGCTGTTCGCGCTGCTGCGGATCGAGAGCATCTCGACCGATCCCGCCTATGCCGGTGCCTGCCGCGAGGCCGCGGACTGGCTGGTGCGCGACCTGGAAAGCATCGGCTTTCAGGCCAGCCGTCGCGACACGCCCGGGCACCCGATGGTGGTGGCGCAAGGCGCGGGCGACGGCCCGCACTTCCTGTTCTACGGCCACTACGACGTGCAGCCGGTCGATCCGCTCGAGCTCTGGACCCGCCCGCCCTTCGATCCGACGATCGCCGAGACCCCGCGTGGGCCGGCGATCTTCGCTCGCGGCGCCGCGGACGACAAGGGGCAGCTGATGACCTTCGTCGAGGCCTGCCGGGCCTGGAAGGCGGTGACCGGCAAGCTCCCCGGCCGCCTGACCGTGCTCCTCGAGGGCGAGGAGGAGAGCAGTTCGCCCTCGCTGGTGCCGTTCCTGAAGGCGAACGCGGCCGAGCTCACCGCCCAGATGGCCCTGGTCTGCGACACCGGCATGCTCGGCCCCGACACGCCGGCGATCTCGACGATGCTGCGCGGCCTCGCCGGCATGGAGTTCACCATCCACGCCGCCGAGCGCGATCTGCATTCGGGCATGTACGGCGGGCCGGCGATCAACCCGATCCGGGTTATGGCGCGGATCATCGCCGGGCTGCACGACGACGACGGCCGCATCACCCTGCCCGGATTCTACGACGGCGTGCACGAGCTGCCGGACGCGATCAGGGCGCAGTGGGCGGCGCTCGACTACGACGCCGCCGGCTTCCTGGGGTCGGTCGGGCTGAGCGAGCTCGCCGGCGAGAAGGGGCGCACGCTCTTCGAGCAAATCTGGGCCCGGCCTAGTTGCGACGTCAACGGCATCTGGGGCGGCTATACCGGCAAGGGCTTCAAGACCGTGCTGCCGGCGGAGGCCCACGCCAAGATCAGCTTCCGGCTGGTCGGCGCGCAGGACCCGCGCAAGGTGCTCGAGAGCTTCCGCGCCTACGTCCGCGCCAGCCTGCCGCCCGACTGCACGGTGAGCTTCGACAGCAAGGACCCCGCGCCCGCCACCACCCTGCCGGTGGAGGCGCCGGAGTTCGCCAGGGCGCGGCAGGCGCTGAGCGACGAGTGGCCGAAGCCCGCGGTCTTCGTCGGCTGCGGCGGCTCGATCCCGGTTGTCGGGCATTTCCGCGAGATCCTGGGGATGGATTCGATCCTGATCGGCTTCGGCCAGGAGGACGACGCCATCCATTCGCCGAACGAGAAGTACGACCTCAGGAGCTTCCACAAGGGCATCCGCAGCTGGGCGCGGGTGCTGGCGGCGCTAAGCGGCGCGCCGGCCTGACCTCCGGGCGCGCAACGCCGCCGCCGGCTGGAAGACGATGAAGTCCTTGCCGGCATAGCCACGCCGGCGGGTGCAGACCTCGTAGCCGTTACGGTTCCCGTCGTCGTTGGTGTTGCCCTCCAGGGTATGGAAGACATCCGCCTCGGCCCGGCTGACGATCCCGGTATGGGTCCAGTCGGAGGCGGTGCGGCGCACCAGAAAGATCGAGCCGGGGGCGAGGGCCGCGGGGTTCACCCGCAGTCCCGGCACGAACAGGCCGGCCGACTTGGCCTGGGCGGCGAGCGAGTCGCAGGAGAACGAGCCCGCGATCGGCAGGCTCGCGCCGAGCGCCTCGGCCGCCTGCTTCATCAGGAAGGTGACAAAACCGGCGCACCAGAACCACGCCGCCCCCTCGTTGCCGTCCATGTAGAGCCGGACCCACGGCCCGAGGTTATCGCCGCCCGCCTCGCGGGGATGCTCGGCCAAGTGCACGCCGCCGATCGCGACCACGGCCGCTCCGAACCCGAGGCCCCCCGCCGTCGCCGGGGAGAGCGTGCGCAGCATCGGTGCCACCAGCGCCTGGTGCGTCGGCTGGTCGAGCACGCCGGTCCCAGCGAGGCCGGAGGTCGTCTGGAATTCCTTCAGGGCACCCTCGGTGACGACGCCGAAGTCTTCGTCGACCACCACGTCGTAGCCGTTCAGGCACAGCCACTCCTGGATGCGCTTCGCGACGTTGCCGCGCTTGCCCCTCGCGGTGTCGCCGGGAAACTCGACCTCGTCCCGGACATAGGACCTGAGGTCCGACAGAGAACCGGTGAAGATGTACATCGCTCCCCCTCCGAAGCCCGCCAGGGAATTCGCTGGCGCCGACTCGGCTTCGCTCTAAAATCAGGCCCCGATCATAGACGATGCGGGCGGCATTCGCATGGGAAACCCCTGTTCCGCGGTCGTAGCCATCGTCCTGGCGGCGATGCTCGCGCCGCCGGCCGCCTCCGCCGGAGGCGACGAGCCACTGAGCGCTAAGGCCGCGGTGAAGCTGCGGGTGGCTGAGGCCGTTGGCCGTCCCGTCGACGCCGTCTTCAGTGTCGACGGCCGGAGCGGCGACTGGCGGTTTCTGTGCGGCCGGCCGGTGGAGCTGGACGGCCGGCCCTTCGACATCGACCGATCCCGCCTGGCATCGACCGAGTTCGGGGCGGATTTCTGCGCGCTGGTGACGCTCGGGTCGGGGGATTCCCGAGGTGGTCGAATTCGACATCGGCAGCACCGATATGCCCGCGGTCGACTGGGTGCAGAAATATCACCTGCCGATGAAGATACTCGGGACCCGCCCGTGACCCGGCATCCGCCGGATGCAGCCGGTCAGGTCCTCCGGCGGCCGCCGCGGCGGCCCTGCGGCGCGGCGGCGCGCTCCAGCCCCTCGCGCAGCACGGCGGTCATCGGGTGATCGGGGTGCCCGGGCCCGTAGTGGGCGAGCAGCGCCGCGATCTCGGCCTCGCCGGCCGGACCGGGCAGGCCGAGCGCCCAGTCGAAGAAGATCGTGCGGCAGTCCTTCGGGCCGATCTCCATGCGATAGGCCTCCAGGATCAGGCCGCGCGGGTCGACGGCCAGCTCATCCTTCCCCATCACGCGCCTCCCTGCGCGCGGTCGCCAGGTCATCGTCCAGGGCCGAAACCAGCAGCCTGACGTCGGATGCCCGCGCCGCATGGGTGAAGCCCATCTCCGCGAGGACGGCGAAGCCACCGCCGGGGAAGACGAAGCTGCCCGCCTCGCGGCCGGCGGCGCGCGCCGCAGCGGCAACGGCGCGGGCGGCGTCGGCCACGCGCGGGTCGCCCGGCCCGGTGCCGAGGCAGGCGGCGAAGTCGTACGGGCCGAAGAAGAGCTGGGTCACGCCCGGCGTCGCCGCGATGGCGGCGGCCGCGGCGACGCCCTCGGGCGACTCGATCTGCGGGATCAGGCCGCTGCTCGCCCGCCAGCGCTCGCGGTAGGCCGCGGCGGCGCGACCCCAGCCGCCGGCACGCACGACGAACGGGGCCTCGCCGCGCCTTCCCTCCGGACTGTAGCGCGCCCAGGCCGAAAGCCGCGCCGCCGTCGCGGGGTCCTCGACCCGAGGCACCATCACCGCGGCGGCGCCGGCGTCGAGCACCCGCTTGACCCAGCCCTCGCTGGCCTCGGGAACCCGGACCGCCACGGCCGGCGCGGCGGCCAGCGCCATCAGCATGCGCAGCGCCGTCTCGATGCCGATCGCGCCATGTTCGAGGTCGACCACAGCGAAATCGAAGCCGGTCCCCGCGACGATCTCGGCGACCTCGGGGCTCGGGAGCGAGAGCCAGCAGCCGATTCGGAGTCCGTCTGGCGTGCCCATGGCTTCCTCCCGTTTTCCAGGGGCTTAGGAGCGCCGAGGCCGGGCGTCAAGCCTGCACGGCCGCGCGTGTCGCTTCCTCGAACAGGATGGCGTGCCGGGCCGCGAGCCGTTCGGGGTCGCGGTCGTAGCCGCCGCCGAGCACGGCCGCCAGCGCCAGCCCCCGCGCCCGCGCCCAGCCGATCACCAGCGCGTCGCGCGCCCGGAGCCCGGCGTCCGACAGGGCCAGCCGGCCGAGCCGGTCGTCCGCGTGCGGATCGACCCCGGCGTTGTAGAAGACCACATCCGGGCGGAAGGCCTCGGTCGCGGCCAGCGCGTGCGCCAGCACCTCGAGATAGGCGCGGTCGCCCAGCCGGTCGGGCAGCGGAAAGTCCAGGCTCGAGCGCGCCTTGCGGGCCGGGTAGTTGCGCGCGGCGTGCAGCGAGAGGGTCAGGACCCCGGCGCGGCCGGCGAAGATCCGGGCGGTGCCGTCGCCCTGGTGCACGTCGCAGTCGACGACCAGCACCCGGCCGACCCGGCCCTCGTCGAGCAGCGCCTGGGCGGCGATCGCCACGTCGTTGAAGACGCAGAAGCCGGCGCCGCCCTCGGGGCCTGCGTGGTGCGAGCCGCCGGCCATGTTCACGGCGAGGCCCTGCTCCAGCGCCAGCCGGGCGGCGAGCAGCGTGCCGGCCGACGACAGGAAGGCGCGGCGGGCGACGGCGGCGGTGTTGGGCAGGCCGATCAGCCGCTCCTCGGCCGGCGTCAGCGCCTGGTTCGCCACCCGCTCGACATAGGCCAGCGCGTGCACCGCCGCGGCGCGAGCGACCGAGATCGGGGCCGGGACCAGAAAGCCGCCGCTGGCGGGCAGGAGCCGCCGCGCCAGCAGCGCTGCCCGCAGGTAGCCGTATTTCGACATCGGGAACGGATGGCCGCGGCGCAGCGGCGCCAGATAGTCGGGATGAAAGACTATCGGCAGCGTCATGGCCGCGCCAGCCGGCGGGCGACGATCGCGGCGCTGCGCGACGCCTCGGCCTTGAGCGTGCGGCGCAGGCCGTCGAGGTCGGGCTGGTCGGTCGCCGCCAGCACCAGCCGCACCAGCCCGGCGCCGCCTTCGGCCGGGTCGATGGTGTGGTCGCTGGCCAGCCGCCCGACCTGCTGCAGCGCCGCCAGCCGGCCGAGCGCGGTCCCGAGCGCCGCGGCGTCCGCCGGGGCCAGCCAGCCGCGCCCGCCGAGCTTGTCGAGCATCCGCCGCGGGCTGCGGATCCCGGCGAGGTCGTGGAGCAGCGCCCCGGCCTGAGCCAGAAGCTCGATGTCCATCATCCGCCCCGGCCCGAGCTTGACCTCCCAGGGGTTCGCCGCCGCCGCTTCGTGCGCCTCGGCCAGCCGCCGGCGCATGTCGGCGGCGTCGGTGAGCACCTTCGCGGCGTCGTGCGGCCTGGCCAGCACCTCGGCGATCGCCGCCGTGACCTCGGCCCCGAGCCGCTCCGGCCCGGCGACGACCCGGGCGCGGGTCAGCGCCAGGTGCTCCCAGGTCCAGGCCTCCTCGGCCTGGTAGCGGCGGAAGGCGGCGAGCGCGGTGGCGACCGGCCCCTGCCGACCGGAGGGCCGCAGACGCATGTCGACCTTGTAGAGGATGCCTTCGGGGGTCGGCGCGCTCAGCGCCGAGATCAGCGCCTGGGTCAGCCGGGCGTAATAGACCGTCACCGGCAGCGGCCGCCTGCCGTCGGAGCTCTCGGCGCCCTCGGCATCGTAGATCACGATCAGGTCGAGATCGGAACTGACGGTCATCTCGCGGCTGCCGAGCTTGCCCATGGCGACCACCACCGCCCCGGCCCCGGGCGGCGGTCCATGCCGGGTGGCGAACTCCGCGACCACCACCGGCCAGAGCGCCGCGACCACCGCCTCGGCCACCGCCGAATAGGCCACCGCCGCCGCCTCGGGCTCGGCGATCCCGCGCAGCAGGTGGACGCCGATGCGGAAATGCCGCTCCTTCATCCAGATCCGGGCGGCGTTCAGCGCCGTCTCGTAGTCGCCGGCCTGCTGCAGCCGCCGCGTGAGATTGCCGCGCAGCGCGGCGGCGCCGCGCAGCGGCAGGTAGAAGTCGCGGCTGATCACCGCGTCGAGCACGCCGGGATCGCTGCCGAGATGGCGCGCGAGCTGCGGGGCGGTGCCGCAGACGTCGACCAGCAGGTCGAGAAGCGGCGGGTTGGCCTCCATCAGCGAGAACAGCTGCACCCCGGCGGGCAGCCGGCTGAGAAAGGCGTCGAGCGAACGCAGGGCGTTGTCGGGGCTCGCCGCGCCGGCCATCCGCCGCATCAGCTCCGGCTCCAGCCGCCGGAAGATCGCCCGCGCCCGCTCGCTGCGCAGCGCCGGCAGCCGGCGCCAGCCCTGCATCGTCGCCTGCGCCGCCTCCGGGTCGGCGAAGACCGCCGCCGGCGCCGGGGCCTCGGCCGGGCGGGCGTCGGGCACGAAGAAGGTCTCGGTCAGCGCCTGCACGGTCTCGAGCCGGGCCGCGATCCGGCGCTCGAAGTCGGCGACGTCGCCGCAGCCGGAGAAATCCGCGAGCCGGGCCAGGTCGTCGGGCCCCTCCGGCAGGCGCTGGGTCTGGGCGTCCTCCAGCATCTGCAGCCGGTGCTCCAGGGTGCGGTGGGCGACGTAGGCCTCGCCGAGGCTCGCGGCCGTGTCGCGCTCGACCCAGCCCTTGTCGGCCAGCGCCGCCAGCGCCGCCAGCGTCTCGCGCTGGCGCAGCTCGGGGTCGCGGCCGCCGACGATCAGCTGGCGGGTCTGGGTAAAGAACTCGATCTCGCGGATGCCGCCCTGGCCGAGCTTCAGGTCGTGGCCGGGCACCCGGATCGGCCCGGTCAGGCCCTTGTGGCTGCGGATGCGCTGCCGCATGTTCTGCGCGTCCTCGATCGCCGCGAAGTCGAGGTGCCGGCGCCAGATGAACGGCCGCAGCCGCGCCAGGAACGCCTCGCCCGCGGCGATCGCCCCGGCGCAGGGCCGCGCCTTGATGTAGGCGGCGCGCTCCCAGGTGCGGCCGACGCTCTCGTAGTAGTGCTCGGCCGGGTCGGTGGCGATGCAGACCGGCGTCACCGACGGATCGGGGCGCAGGCGGAGATCGACGCGGAAGACGTAGCCCTCGGCGGTGACCTCCGAGAGCAGCTTCACCAGCCGCTGGGTGACGCGGATGAAGCCGCGGCGCAGCTCGGCGTAGTCCTCGGGATCGTGGCGGGTCTCGTCGAACAGCACGATCAGGTCGATGTCGGAGGAATAGTTGAGCTCGCGCGCGCCCATCTTGCCCATGGCCAGCACGAACATGCCGGCGGCCTCCGGAACGTCGGCCTCGCTGCAGCCCGGCAGCTTGCCGCGGCCGATCTCCGCCGCCACCAGCGCCTCCAGCCCCAGCTGCACCGCCCGGTCGGCCAGCGCGCTCAGCGCCTCGGTCACCTCGCCGAGCCCCCAGGCCCCGCCGAGATCGGCGAGCGCGATCAGCAGCGCCGCCCGCCGCCGGGCGACCCGCAGGCTGTCGCCGAGCGCGGCCACGCCGTCGGCGGGCATCGCGGCGAGGACGGCGGCGAACGCGGCCTCGGGCGGCTGGTCCAGCGCCGCGCGCAGCCAGTCGGCCTCGCGCTCGATCAGGCCGGCGAGAAAGCCCGAGCATCCCGCCGTGCCTTCGAGCAGCGCGCGCGCCGGACCGGGCAGGTCGGCGAACCGCTCCGCGATCCCGGCGGCGAGCGCCGGATCATGCGGCCGCGGCGCCCGCGAGATGCGCTCGAGGAGCGTGCCTGCCATGCCCTATGCCCGCGCCGGCGCGAGGCCGGCGCGTCCTGTGGCGTGCAGAGCGATGCGGAGATGCGGCGTGCCATGGCTCTCCCGGGCGATCCGTCCCGGGTGATAGCACGGGCGAAGGATCATGCCACCCCGCGCGGCGCCCGATCGGAGATCAGGGTGCCGCCTTGCGGCGGGAGCGCCGGACCGGGCGTCCCGTTTCGGCCCGGTCCCGGATCGGCAGGCTCGGCGAGCGCGCTCGCGGCTGCGTCGTCCTCACTCGGGATTGCCACGTACCCTTCCTCACCGGTGGGCGGAATCGGCGCCGGGTCCCGCGGGCCAGGCATATGTTCGGACTCCTTCGGGAGATCGGCGATCTGTTTGGCCAAGCGGCCGCCGGGGCCTTCGCGCAGCTCGCCTCCGCGACGCCTGCTTCTCAGCGGGAACCATGCCCGGTGGTGCGTCCTGAACGCCCGGCTGTACCGGGCGCGGGGCGCGCGCCCCTTCGCCTTCGGGATCGGTCTCGCCGCGCTCGAGCATGCCCCGGGCGCGTTCCCAGTGCTCGCGATCGCGCCCCTCGGGGCGGCCCTCGCGTTCCCAGATGGCGTGGGCCAGGTCGGCGATCTCGGTGTCGGACGGGGATCGGTCGGTTGCAACGGTCATGGGAGTCTCCTTGGCAGGTCCCTCCCTCAACGCGCCCGACGGCTCCGGGTTCGCGTCACCTGCCAGGAAATCACGCCGCCGTAGCGCGCGTACGCATGGAGGCCTCGGCCGAATGCGCAGATGACGTTGTCGGCTGTCGGCCCGAAGCGGCTGCCGCATCGACCTCATCTGCGGCAACAGGATGTGGCCGCCCGTACTCCAGCCGTGGTAGACCGTGACGACACACAGAAGGCTATGCGATGCTGGCCGAGCTTCGATTCGCGGGAGAAAGTGATGCATCCTTCAAGGAATGCATGGTTCGGCGCCACTCTTTTGGCCGGCGCCCTAACCTGTAGCCTGGCCGCCATACCTGCCGACGCGCAGGAGGCGCAAAAGCCGAATATCCTCGTCATCTGGGGCGATGATATCGGCCAGTTCAACATCAGCGCCTACAACAACGGCATGATGGGCTACCGGACGCCGAACATCGACAGCCTCGCCAAGGAGGGCGCCCTCTTTACCGACTGGTACGGGCAGCAGAGCTGCACCGCCGGGCGCGCCGCGTTCATCACCGGCCAGTCGCCGATCCGCACCGGGCTCACCAAGGTCGGCCTGCCCGGCGCGCCGGAGGGGATGACCGCGGACGATCCGACCATCGCCGACCTCTTGCGCCCGCTCGGCTATGTCACCGCCCAGTTTGGCAAGAACCATCTCGGCGACCGCGACGAGATGCTGCCGACGAACCACGGGTTTGGCGAGTTCTTCGGCAACCTCTATCATCTGAACGCCGAGGAGGAGCCGGAGAACCCGGACTATCCCAAGGATCCCGCGTTCAAGGCGAAGTTCGGCCCGCGCGGCGTGATCCATTCCTGGGCCAATCCGGACGGCAGCCAGCGCATCGAGGATACCGGCCCGCTCACCCGCAAGCGCATGGAGACGGTCGACCGCGAGGTGACCGACGCCGCGCTGGGGTTCATCGACAAGGCGCACCAGGACGGCAAGCCATTCTTCGTCTGGTGGAACTCGACCCGAATGCACATCTTCACCCATCTCGACCCGGCCGCCGAGGGCAAGACCGGCTACGGCATCTATGCCGACGGCATGGTCGAGCACGACGCGTTGGTGGGCGAGTTGCTTGCGAAGCTGCAGGAGCTCGGGATCGCCGACAACACCATCGTGATGTATTCGACCGACAACGGCGCGGAGACCTTCACCTGGCCTGACGGCGGCACGACGGTGTTCCGCGGCGAGAAGAACACCAACTGGGAGGGCGGCTACCGGGTGCCGACCGTGATCCGCTGGCCCGGGGTCATCAAGCCCGGCACGGTCATCAACGACATCGGCGCGCACGAGGACATGCTGCCGACGCTGCTCGATGCGGCGGGCGATCCCGGCGTCAAGGATGAACTCCTGAAAGGCGAGACGGTCGGCGACCGGAGCTTCAAGGCGCATCTCGACGGCTACGACCTGCTGCCGGCCCTGAAGGGCGACGGCGCCTGGCCGCGCAAGGATTTCATCTACTGGACCGACGACGGCAGCGTCGCTGCGCTGCGCTACACCGACTGGAAGGTGACCTTCCTGCAGCAGAACGCCTTGGGCCTCGAGGTCTGGCAGAAGCCGTTCGAGGAGCTGCGCGCCCCCAGCCTGACCAACCTGCGCATGGATCCCTTCGAGCGCGCGCAGGAGGAGAACGCCATGGGCTACCAGCGCTGGTATCTCGATCACATGTTTGCGATCGCTCCCGCCGCCGCCTATGTCGGCACCTGGCTGCAGAGCTTCCGCGACTTCCCGCCGCGGCAGAAGCCCGGCAGCTTCAACCTCAATCGGGTGATGGAGGCGGTAACCGCCAATGCACCTGGGAGCCAGTGACCGAAGCAACGGCACGCAGGAGAGCGGGCGTTTCGCGACATAAGGGACGCGCCGCTTGCGACGGCAGACAAGGGCTGTCCCATCCTCGGGGCCGTTTTGCGCAGTCCTCGGCGTCGGCGGTTTATGGGGTCACGCCCTAGCGTCCTTCGTAGCGGGCGGGCCGCTTCTCGAGGAATGCGGTGACGCCTTCCTGGAAGTCATGGGTCGCGCCGGCCTGGTTCTGCAGCGTGGCTTCCAGGGCGAGCTGGGCGTCGAGGGTGTTGCCGAAGCTCTGGCGGAGCGCCTGCTTGGCCAGCCGGTAGGTGGCGGTCGGACCGGTGGCGAGCTGGGTCGCGCGGGCCTGCACCGTCGCGGCGAAATCGGCATCGGGCACCGACTGCCAGATCATGCCCCAGGCGGCCGCCTGATCGGCGGTCACCGGCTCGGCGAACAGCACCGCGCCCATCGCCCGCGGGAAGCCGATCTGCCGCGGCAGCCAGTAGGTGCCGCCGGCGTCGGGGATCAGACCGATCCGGGCGAAGGCCTGCATGAAGATCGCCGACTGCGCCGCGATCACCACGTCGCAGGCCAGCGCGATGTTGGCGCCGGCGCCGGCAGCGGCGCCGTTGACCGCCGCGATCGTCGGCACCGGGCAGTTGTAGATCGCGTGCAGCAGCGGCTCGTATTCCTCGCGCAGCGGCGTCTCGAGGTCGATGCTCTCGCCGACCAGCGCGTCGCCCAGATCCTGACCGGCGCAGAACCCGCGCCCGGCGCCGGTCAGCACCACCACCCGCGCGGTCTCAGCGACCCTGGCCATGGCGTCGATCAGCTCGCGGCGCAGCTCCGCGGTCAGCGCGTTCATCGCCTCCGGCCGGTTCAGGGTAATGGTCGCGACGTCATCCGCGAGCCGTAAGAAGCAGCGTTGCGTAGTCCATCGGTGTCGGCCCCCCGGTCTGATGCCGCGCGACGATAGCCCCGCCGTCGCCGGCCGGAAAGCCGCGGCAGGCGTCAGCCGCCGGTCAGCTCGCGCAGCCGCGCCTCCTCCTCGGGCGTCAGCGGCGGGCGCTCCGGTGCCGGCGCGCGCGACCGGCGGCGGATGAAGCCGAAGGCGAGGCCGCCGCCCACCAGGATCAGCACCGGCCCGGCCAGCCAGAGCGGCGCGTTGCTCCAGCTGAACGGCGGCCGGAACAGCACGAACTCGCCGTAGCGGTCGACCACGAAGGCGCGGACCTCGTCATCGCTGTCGCCGGCGACGAGGCGCTCGCGCACCAGCATCCGCAGGTCGTGGGCGATGTCGGCGTCGGACTCGTCGACCGACTCGCTCTGGCAGACCACACAGCGCAGTTCTTTGGTGATCGCCCTGGCGCGGGCCTCGAGCCCGGGGTCGGGCAGGATCTCGTCGGGCTGCACCGCCGGCGCCGCCAGCGGCGCCAGGCAGAGCACCAGCACCAGGAGCGCGCGCCGCACGGCTATTCCGCCGGCACGGCCGCGGCCCGCGGCGCGCGCCGCGCCGGAGCGCCGACCCGGTAGCGCCGGTCGGTCAGGCTGACGCCGCCGCCCGCGGCCATGATCAGCGCCCCGAGCCAGATCCAGTTGGAAAACGGCTTGACGTAGGTCCGCAGCGCCCAGCTGCCGTCCTGCTGCCGGTCGCCGAGGGCGACGTAGAGGTCGCGGGTCAGGCCGCGGTCGATCGCCGCCTCGGTGGTGCCGGTGCCCTCCACGTCGTAGATCCGCTTCTCCGGGCGGAGCACGGCGATCTCGCGGCCGTCGCGGAGCGCGGTGACGGTGGCGGTGTCGGCGCCGTAGTTCGGGCCGCGGGTGCGGGCGACCCCGTCGAAGCGCAGGGTATAGCCGGCGACCGGGAAGCTGTCGCCGGGCCGGACGGCGCGGATGTCCTCGCTCGCCCAGGCGGTGACCGCGGCGATGCCGAAGATGGTGACGCCGAGCCCGGCATGGGCCAGCGCCTTGCCCCAGTCGGCGCGCGGCAGGTTCCAGGCCCGCCGCAGCGCCTCTCGCGGGCCGGCGCGGCCGAGCCGGACCCGGCCGGCGAGGTCGGCCGCGGCGCCCAGCACCAGCCAGGCCGCAAGCGCCGCGCCGATCGGTGCCAGCATCGAGCGCCCGGTCTGCAGCGCCCAGACCAGCGCCCCGAGGGCGACCGCCAGCGCCAGCGCCCCCCAGAGCGGCTGCATCGCCCGGCCGAGATTGCCGCGCTTCCAGGGCAGGGTGGCGAAGAGCGGCAGCACCACCGCCAGCGCCACCATGAACGGCGTAAACGCGAGGTTGAAGAACGGCGGCCCGACCGAGACCTTGCGCCCGGTCAGCACCTCGGCCAGGAGCGGCCAGATCGTGCCGAAGAACACCACCAGCGTCGCCACCACCAGCAGCAGGTTGTTGACCACCAGCCCGCTCTCGCGGCTGACCGTGGCGAAGACCGTCCCCGAGCGCAGCACCGGCGCCCGCCAGGCGTAGAGCATCAGCGACCCGCCGATGAACGCCCCGAGGATCCAGAGCAGGTAGACCCCGCGCCTAGGGTCGTCGGCGAAGGCGTGCACCGAGGTGATGATCCCCGAGCGGACGATGAAGGCGCCGATCAGCGAGAACGAGAAGGCGAGGATCGCAAGCAGGATCGTCCAGCTCTTCAGCGTGTCGCGCTTCTCCACCACGATCGCCGAATGCAGCAGCGCCCCGGCGATCAGCCAGGGCATGAAGCTGACGTTCTCCACCGGGTCCCAGGCCCACCAGCCGCCCCAGCCGAGCTCGTAGTAGGACCAGACCGAGCCCATGGCGATGCCGACGGTCAGAAACACCCAGGCGAGCAGCGTCCAGGGCCGCACCCAGCGCGCCCAGGCGGCGTCGACCCGGCCCTCGATCAGCGCGGCGATGGCGAAGGAATAGGCCATCGAGAGGCCGACATAGCCGAAATAGAGGAACGGCGGATGGAAGGCGAGCCCGGGGTCCTGCAAGAGCGGGTTCAGGTCGTTGCCGTCGATCGGCGCATCGGCCAGCCGCCAGAACGGGTTCGAGGTGAAGAGGATGAAGCCGAAGAACGCCACCGCCACCGTGGCCTGCACGCTGAGCACCCGGGCCCTCAGCGCCGGCGGCAGGTTGCCGCCCCAGACCGCCACCATCGCGCCGAAGAGCGTCAGGATCAGCATCCAGAGCAGCATCGAGCCCTCGTGGTTGCCCCAGGTCCCGGCCAGCTTGTAGATCATGGGCTGCGCCGAGTTGGAGTTCTGCGCCACCAGCCGCACCGAGAAGTCCGAGACCGCGAAGGCGTGCATCAGCACGCGCGAAGGCCGCCAGCGTCAGCAGGAACTGCACGATCGCGGCCGGCACCGCCAGCCGCATCCAGTCCGCCCAGCCGCGGCTGGCCCCGACCATCGGCACCACCATCTGCACGATGGCGACCAGAAACGCGAGGATCAGCGCCAGGTGCCCCAGTTCGACGATCATGCCCCACTCCGCGGCTCGGGCCGGCACTATGGTCCGAAACCGCGACAGGTTCAATTTGCAAGCCCGTGATCCGGGCCTGCGGGGTCAGCGCTGCAGGCTGCGCCATTCCTCGAGCGCGGGGTTGTACTCCGGGTCCGCGGCCGCCGCCGGCTGCGGCACCGGCGCCGCGATGGGCTGCGGCGCGATTCCGCCGCCCGAGCGCCCGGCGACGAGGCCGGCCGCCAGCCGCGGCAACGCCGCCGCGGCGGCGCGGGTGCGCTGGTGATGCAGCTCGCGGGCGCCGAAGTAGAACGAGACCACCGCGCCGAGCAGCCACCAGAGCGGCTCGGGCACCAGCGCCAGTCCCTGCATCCGGGTGGAGAACCCCGCCGGCGCCGCCATGGCGTAGACGAAGAGCCCGAGCGTGCCGAGCGCCAGCAGCGGCCGCGGCAGCCGGTTCAGCCCGTCGACGAAGCCGTCGAACCGGCTCGATCCCTTGTTGGCGAACTCGGCACCGAGCTCGCCCACCGCCGCCAGGTACTGCTGGCTGGCGATGTCGTCGCGCTTGGCCTGGTTGCCGACGAAGACCTCGGCCACGCCGCCGACCGCCTCGCCGACCTGCCGGACGGCCCCGCTCGCCCCGAGAATGCTTCCGATCAACCCCATGCCGCCACCCGTGCGTCGTGCTCCGCCCGCGTCAGGCGGAAGCGTTCCGTGATGAATTCCTCTGCGCGCAGGATCCAGCCGCCCTTGCCGCCGTCCTTCGCCCGCGCGTACTTGCGGCTCGCCGGCCGCTGGTCGCCCAACCGGTAATAGTAGTTGCGCCGGGCGATGCCGTAGGCGTCGACGAGGTGCTCCGGGGCCGCCTGCATCGCCTGGGCGGCGGCGCGCGCCGTCGCCGGCCCGATCGCGCCGTCGTCCGCCAGCGCCAGCCCGAAGGCCGCCAGCAGCCGCTGCAGGATGCGCACCGCGTTGGCCCCGGCGTTCACCTGCATGTCGAAGACGCTCGGCTGCAGCGGCGCCGGCAGCAGGTTCAGCTTCGGCTCCTGGAAATAGTGCCGGATGTAGATCTCCGTGGCCTTGGCCGGGCTCAGCGCCCTGACGTCGGCGACATCGACCTTGCCGTCGCCGGTCAGGTCGGTGCCGAGCCGCTGCAAGGTCGCGAGTGTGACGCCGTGGTTGGTGGCGCCGCCCGGATCGTCGGGGTCGTTCACGTACCCCCCCTCGCGGCGCACGATCTCCGCCGCGATGCTCTCCACCGAGTGCATACTGCCGTCTCCTGACGATTTGGGTAGAACCGGTGGAGTTTGGCACCAAGCCGCTAAAATTCGATTGATACCAACGGCCCCGGCGACCGACTTGCCCCGTTCGAGCGAGAATACCTCAAGGCGCTGAAATGGCCTGACTTTCTGCGTAGGACTCCGTGTGGAACGCATATGGAATCCGTAGGGGCGTTTTCGGCCTTGCGGCAGGAGTTCAGGTCGCGCGGCCGCTGGGTGTGATACTGCCTTGATCGATTCGCAGGACGGTGCTCCGATCGGCCTGATCGACCGCGAGGACGTGGCTTCTTCGATTGAGCTCGAGGGAGCCCATCACCGATGGAAGTGCCCGAGTGGTGTCGCGCACAAGCCTGCGCTGGCCCGACCGATCGGAGCGCCGCGCCGGCTATTTGTACGCGATCGCCGCTCGCCCCGGCCCTGCCAGCGATATTGTGTCGAAGCGTCTGAACCCCACCTCGCCGCACCACGCCTTGAAGTCGGCGAAGGTAAAGTCGAAGGCGTCCCCGAACTCGATCAGCATGTTCAGCGACATCATCAGGCCGAAGACGTTCTCCCGCCGCTCGTCATCGATGAGGTTCTCGATCGCGACGAACGCCCCTCCCTCCGGCAGCGCGTCGTAAGCCCCGTGGATCAGCTTCGTTTTGCCCTCGAGATTCCAGTCGTGGAGGATCATGCCCATCGTGATGACGTCCGCCTCCGGGAGGCGATCCTTGAAGAAGTCCCCGGAAACGGCCTCGACGCGCCCGGACATACCGTCCCGCTCGATGTGCCCCCGGGCGATCGGCTCCACTACCGGGAGGTCGAAGGACTGGCACCGGAGGTGCGGGTGGCTGCGGGCGACCAGGCAGGACAGGAGCCCGGTGGCGCCGCCTACGTCGCAGAGCCTCCGGTAGCCGGAGAAGTCGAAGGTGTTCGCGAGCGCCGCGAAGTTGCCGGCGGAGGCGCCCCGCATCGCCAGCATGAACCGCTCGAGCCCTGCCGGATCGCTGTAGAGCGCCTCGAACATCGGCCGGCCGCCATGCCGCGTCTCGTTCTGCGGCTGTCCGGTCTTCAGCGCGGCGTCGAGATCGGCCCAGAAGGAAAACCCGGTCGTTGTGCATCTCGAAGATGCCGCCGACGTAGCTCGGCTTGCCGCGGTCGAGGTAGTGGTCGGTCGCGGGGGTGTTGGCATAGCGGGCGTCCTTCCCGTCGCCCGACCGATCGAGCATTCTGAGCGCGACCAGTCCGTCGAGGAAATCGTAGGTCGCCCTCGGGTGCAGCCCGAGCCGGACCTGGAGCTCCTCGCCGGCCAGCGGTTCGTCCGAGAGCGCCGTGAAGACCCCGAGCTTTACCGCGCTCAACAGCACCTTCGACGGCCAGTATCCGACAGCGAGCTGAAAGATCGCCGACGGGTCAAGCGCCTGAGGGGGCGGAGGGGGCAGCGCCCATGCGAAGCAATGTGGGCGACGCCTCCGTTGTGACACGAGGGTATCAGTCCAAGGCACTGGGCCTCCATCTCTCGACAAAGACGGAGAATCACAAAGGATATCGTCAACTTCTTTTGGGCAGGCTCTCAGGGCGGCGGCAGCAAACAGGAAAACTCGAAATGGAAAACTACCGCGGGGTGTGGTCAATATCGGCATCGGCATGCCCGAAGGCGTGGCCTCGGTGGCCGCCGAGGAGCGGCTGCTGGACCACCTGACGCTCACCGCCGAGCCGGGGGTGATCGGCGGGCAGCCGGCTTCGGGCCTCGATTTCGGCGGCGCCGTGGATTGCGATGCAGTGATCCCGCAGAACGCCCAGTTCGATTTCTGCGACGGCGGCGGGCTCGACATGGCCTGTCTCGGCCTGGCACAGGCGGACGCGGCAGGCAACGTCAACGTCTCGCGCTTCGGCCCGCGGCTCGCAGGCGCTGGCGGCTTCATCAACATTTCGCAGAATGCCCGGGCGGTGGTCTTCGTCGGCACCTTCACGGCGCATGGCCTCGATGTCGGCGTCTCCGAGGCCGGCATCGAGATCCGCCGGGAAGGCCGGACGCGCAAGTTCCTGGGGGCGGTCGAGCAGATTACCTTCTCCGGCGCGCGGGCCGCGCGGCTGGGCCAGCCGGTGCTCTACGTCACCGAGCGATGCGTGTTCGAGCTTACGCGCGGCGGCCTGAAACTGACCGAGGTCGCTCCGGGCATCGATGTCGATAAGGAAATCCTGGCGCTGATGAGCATGCCGCCACTGGTCGAGGGGGTGCGCTTCATGGACGCGCGGATATTCCGGCGACGCGAGATGGACCTCCGCATCGACCTTCTGCACCTCGATCTGCCCGACCGAATCGCCGTCGACCCGGCCACCCGACAGCTGTTCCTCAATTTCGAGAAGATGCGCGTGCGCAGCCGTGACGAAGTCGACCGCGTCGGCCGGCTGGTCGCCGATGCCTGCGCGCCTTTGCCGGGTCGGGTCGATGTCATCGTCAACTACGATGGCTTCCGAATCGACGAGGCACTGGAGGCCGAATGGGCGCGCATGGTCGCCGACCTCAACGAGCGCTACTACTCGACCGTCTCACGATATTCCGGTTCGGCCTTCATGCGCATGAAGCTGCGCGAGGTGTTTCCCGAGGCACGCACGCACATCTTCGAGACCCGCGACCAAGCCCGCGCCTTTCTCAACTCCGGCAGGATGTAGGCGCCGGGCCTTGATGTGGTCGGCGTGGTTCTCGGCCGACTCCTCTCGGCGCCGTCCATCCCGGCGGCGAGACGGTGAGGTTGCATCGGCCGGCCATGCGGATCTTGGCAATGGCCGTTACTGGATGTTGCGACGCAACCCTCAGACTTGGTCGAACGGCGGCTTTGGGCCGACCTGGACCGGCCTTGCACTATCCGCCGTTCACGGCGGACAGTGATCGTCCGTCTCCACAACGCCCGTCCCTCAGCGTCAACGAACAGTGGCAGCGTTTTGTGGTCTTGCAGCTGATCTGCTACGGCTCTCGAATGCCAGCCTCATTGACCCGCAGCGGAGAGCCCGAGCTGACGCGCAGGCGATTTATCGGGAGATGAGAAACCGGTTCTCCGGCATCCCCGGCACCTCGACCTCCAGGGCGAACAGGCTTCCGCCTAGGCGGTTGCCGGGAGGCGAGACGATGCTGGCGGTGGTGATGAACAGCGTCCTCAGCTCCGGGCCGCCGAAGGTGCAGGTGGTGATGTTCTGCACCGGCATCTCGATCACGCCGTCGATCGAGCCGTCCCGTGCCAGCCTCAAGATGCAGCCGCCCCCGAACCGGCAGTTCCACAGGCAGCCGGCGCTGTCGATGGCCGAGCCGTCCGGCGCGCCGCGCGCGAAACCCGCCTGGAAGACGCGTTCGTCGGAGATGGCGCCGTCCGCATAGTCGTAGACGTAGATCGCGTTGGCCAGCGTGTCGGCGAAATAGAAAGCTGCGGCCGTCCGGGCTCCAGCACAGCGTGTTGGCGATGCCAAGGCCCTTGCGCCACTCCGTGATCCCGCCCGCGGGATCGAGGCGGTGGAGGACGCCCATGCCCGGCCCGGCGTCGCCGAGCTCGCCATCGGGCAGCACGTTGTTCTTCATCGAGCCGACCCAGAAATCCCCCGCCGGATCGGCACGGCCATCATTGAAGCGAACCTCCGGCGAGCCCGGCAGCGCGAAGCCGAAATCGCTGCGCCGGTCGGTCGCGGGCCACCAGAAGATCAGCTTCGAGGCGAGCGCAACCAGCATCCGGTCTGGCCGCGACGTGAGCCAGATCGCCACCACGGGCTCGTCGAAGAACCAGGACCGCAGGCTGTCGCCGCCCATGTCATAGCGGTGAATCAGGAAGCGTTGATGTCGGACCAGTAGACGGCACTCTCGCCCGCCGACCAGACCGCTCCCTCGCCGCACCGGTCGCCGGAGGGGACGAGGCATCGGGGTTCGGTCCGCATCGGCTACTCCGCCGCCATGGATTTCGCCAGGGACCGGGACGGCCCCAAGGCATCGGCGTTCTGAACCAGCGCGCGCATGTAGCCCAGCGCGAAGGCCATGCCGGCGTGCCAGGAGGCGGCGCAGGTCATGCCGGGGGTGTGGTCGGGGATCAGCACCCCGCCGTAGTCCTCGTCGCGCAGAATGCGGACGATCTCGGCCATGTCGATGTCGCCTTCGTCCACGAAGGTCTCGACATACTGCGGGACCTTGCCCCTGACGTTGCGGAAGTGGACGTAGCCGATCCGGTCGCGCCGCGCGAAGCGGCGGACATGGTCGTAGATCTCGCCGCCTGGCATTTCCTGCAGCGAGCCGAGGCAGAGCTCCAGCCAGTTCGAGGAAGAGTCGACGATGTCGAGCAGCCGGTCGTACTTCTCCGGCCGGTTCACCAGGCGCGCGGCGCCGCGCAGCTCTTCGGCCGGCGGATCGTCGGGATGCGCCGCCAGGACGACGCCGGCCTCTTCGGCCACGGGCACGACCTCCCGGAGGAATGCGGTGAGCCGCTGCCACAACTCATCGCCCGAGACGCGGACCGGCGCCGCGCCGGGCCGCGCCGGGCGGAAGCGCATGTTCCAGACGAGGCCGTCCGGCAGCGGGGTGTCGGGATCGATCCGGGTGGCGTCGATGCCGACAGACTGCGCCTCGCCGCGCGCGAACGGCCCGCGCTGCCAGCCCCAGACTTCCGTGACCGAGAAGTTGTAGCCGAAGCAGGGCACTCCTGCCCGGCCGGCGTCGCGGATCAGCCGCTTCATCCCTCATTGCTCCCGCTTCGGCCATCGAGCAGGATTCGGACCAGAACTTCGGCGAGAAATTCTCTATCGCGGCAGCTTCAGTCCTAGGCCTCCACCGACTGCACGACGAGCTCTACGAACTCCTCGTAGCGTCCAGCAGCTTTCGACTGAGCAATCGCCCCACCTCCACTCGGCACCGCGGAGATCGCGGGTCCTTGCCTGCGAATCGTTGGTCAGATGAGCGACGATATGCGTCGCTCCCGCCTGGCGCAAAGCGGAAATTCTCAGCGTCAGCGACTCGCGATACAGCCGAGGCCATCTACATCCTACCTCCTACTTCACGCCTATGCCGGCGGTCAGGCCGCCATCGATCCTGTAGTCCGATCCGGTGCACGAAGCCGGCCTTCGACGAGCACAGGAAGGCCATCAATCCGCCACCTCCTCCGGCTCGCCGATGCGGCCGAGCGGATGCGCGGCGCCGAAGCGTCTGTAGGCCTCCTCGACCGGCGTCGCTGCCATTGTCGCCGCGCGCGGCCTTTTCGAGGATCGGCGTGCGGATCGAGCCGGGGCTTACCGAATTCACGCGGATCCCGATGCCGCATAGTCGAGCGCCAGCGGCGGTGAGCGTTGGATAGCGCCCTTGGTCGCGGCATAGGCGCGACGTTCTGCTGCAGGCGAAGCCCTGCACCGAGCGACGTTGACGATGGCACCGCCGCCGCGCTTCATCATTCCGGATGCCGAAATGCGCGGTCAGATAGATCGAGCCACATGACGGTCATCGCCCGTTCCAGGTTCCCAGTCGGTCGTCGTCGCGGTTCCATAGGGATGCACCGCCGCCGCATTGACGATGACGTCGATGCCGCCGAATTTGGCGATGCCGGCCGTACCGCGTCGCGCACTTGCTCGGACACCGAGACGTCGGTGTCGACTATCAGCGCCGCGCGCCGGCGCTTTCCAGTGCGCTTTCATCGCCGCGTTGGCGGCGCCGTCGATGCCGCAGGCGATGATCGCGCACCGCCCTCTGCAGCGCTGGCCGTGCCAGGCCGATACCGGTCGTGCCCGTCACCAGGCCACCTTGCCGTCGAAATCCATATCTCTACCTCATACCAGCTCGCGCTGACCTAACTCACGCAGGGATTCCCTTGCGTGCGTGATTCATCATGGAAAACGGGCGGGGTTTTCCATGGCAGCGGCGATCGAGCTTCGAGGTGGTTTCAGCGGTGACGACCTGCGGCGGTTGGCCCGATGCAGTCGGGACGCTAAGCAGGTTCGGCGGCTGCTGTCCCTGGCGGTGATCCGCGACGGCGGGAGCCGGACGGAGGCGGCGCGGATCGGCGGGGTCGGGCTGCAGATCGTTCGGGACTGGGTGGTGCGTTTCAACGCCGAAGGCCCGGACGGGCTGGTCGACCGCAAGGCCCCAGGCAAGGCGCCGATCCTCACGCCAGAGCAGCGCGCGGCGCTGGCGCGGTGCGGTGGAGGCCGGTCCCAAACCCTGGCGGGACGGGGTGGTGCGCTGGCGGCTGATCGACCTCGTGCAGTGGCTGTGGGAAGAGTTTCGGGTGTCGGTGAGCGAGGCGACGGTCGGGCGTGAGCTGCGGGCGCTCGGCTTTCGCAAGCTCTCGGCGCGGCCGCGGCACTACGCCCAGGACCCGGAGGCGGCGGAGGCTTTCAAAAAAGTCTCCCGGAGCGCCTGGCGGAAGTCCGCGCCGCGCATCCTGGCAAGCACATAGAGCTCTGGTGGCAGGACGAGGCCCGGATCGGCCAGAAGAACAAGCTCACCCGGAGATGGGCCCGGCGCGGCACCCGGCCGCGGGCGCCGCACGACCAGCGCACCGCCTGGGCCTATCTCTTCGGGGCGATCTGCCCGGCAGAGGGCAAGGGCGCCGGCCTCGTCATGCCGTTCTGCGACACCGAGGCGATGCAGGCGCACCTCGCCGAGATCAGCGCCACGGTGGCGCCCGGCGCCCACGCCGTTCTCCTGCTCGACCAGGCGGGATGGCACTTCGCCGGGGCGCTCGTCGTGCCCGGGAACATCACGCTCCTGCCGCTGCCGCCCGCGCTCGCCCGAGCTGAACCCGGTCGAGAACGTCTGGCAGTTCATGCGCGACAACTGGCTCTCGAACCGCGTCTTCACCGGCTACGACGACATCGTCGCCCACTGCTGCGCTGCCTGGAACGACCTCATCGATCAGCCCTGGCGCATCCGATCCATCGGCAGACGGTCTTGGGCCGAAGAGTTCTGATCAATGCGGGTTGGTATCAGCCGCTCCAGGACCTGGTTGAGCAGCACGGCGACGAGGATGATAACGACGCGCAACACGTAATGCCAGTATTCGATGACGTTCAGCAGCGTCATCCCATTCGAGATACAACCGAGGAAGAGCACACCGATCAACGTACCCCATTTTATCTCTCTGACGACGAAAAGCGAGATAACAACGATGATGACAAACGCGATCACGTCGAACTACATTCCAGTAACAGTAATAACAATACACGAAACGATCTACGAAACGATCAACGTACCAGAAACAACAATCAACACGTCGAAGATACCAACATCGAAAACTTGAAAACCAGATGTCGATACACGACAAACGCGCGACATCCATATTAACAACGAACACGTAGACAACACAACGAAACAAATATCACGTCAAAATACATACACACAACGTCACAAAATATACGAAAATAACAAAATAACCCCCAACCCCGGTGATCAGGTTGGCGGCGCCCCGCAGCGCGGTGAAGAGGGCGAGCGTGCTGATGAAGCTCGGCACGTTGAACCATTCGCGGAACTTGCCGACCGAGAAACCGATACAGAAGCCCACCCCGACCGCCACCGCGATGCCGATGACCGTGGCCAGGAGGCCGCCCAGCGGGTCGGTCAGCGCGCCACAGAACCAGCCGACGATGCAGCCGGCGAGCGCGGCGCCGGCGCCGACCGAGAGGTCGATCTCGCCGGAGACGATCACCGCGGTCATGCCGAAGGCGATGATGCCGAGGAGCGCGCCGGTGCGGAGCACGTTCAGGAGGCTGCGGACGCTGGCGAAGCCCTGGGCGGTGAAGATCAGCACGACGACCAGCACCACCAGGATCATTTCCATCGGGTACGTCTTGGCGAGCCGGAGCAGCGGGTTCGGCCGGGATCGTTCGGCCGTGGCGACGCTCATGCGGACGGTCCTTCCGTGCAGAGGCGGTAGAGTTCGGAGAGGGTGGTGGCGGTCGGGTCGACCTCGGCGACGATGCGGCCCTGGCGCACGACGAGGATGCGGTCGGCCACCTCCAGCACCTCCTCGAGTTCGGTGGAGACGAAGATCGCGGCCAGCCCCCGCTCGGCCTGGTCCCAGATGATGTCGAAGATCTGCCGCTTGGCCTGCACGTCGACGCCGCGGCTCGGCTCGTCGAAAAACATCACCCGCGGCTCGGTGTTCAGCCAGTTGCCGATCACCACCTTCTGCTGATTGCCGCCCGAAAGCGAGGAGACCGGCAGCATCGGCTCCGGCACCTTGATCGCGAGGTCGGCGATCTGGCGGGCGACCGCCTCCTGCTCGCGGCCGCGGGTGATGAGGCCCGAGGGCGCGATCCGGCCGAGGCTCGCCATGCAGAGGTTGTCGTGGGTGGAGAGGATCTGGACGAGGCCGATCTCCTTGCGGTTTTCCGGGGTGTAGCCGAGGCCGGCGCGCTTCATCGTCTTGGGGGTGACGGCGGCGACGCGTGCGCCGTCGAGGGCGATCTCGCCGGCGTCGGCCGGGTCGGCTCCGAAGATCGCCCGCATCAGCTCGGTGCGGCCGGCGCCGAGGAGACCGGCGATGCCGAGGATCTCGCCACGGTAGACCTCGAGGCTCACGTCCTCGAAGGCGCCGTGCCGGGTCAGGCCGCGGACGGCGACGACCGGCGTCCCGGTGCAGTCGATGGCCTTGCGTGCCGGGCGGCGGTCATGGGCGGTCTCGCCGAACATCATCTCGACGATCGAGGGGGCGTGGCGTCGGCCATCTTCACCGATCCGGCGAGCACGCCGTCGCGCAGCACTGTGCAGGTGTCGGCGATCTCGAAGAGCTCGCTCATTCGGTGGGTGATGTAGATGATCGTCACCCCGCGCTCGCGCAGGCGGCGGACCAGCGTGAAGAGCAGGTTCACCTCGCGGGTGGCGAGCGCCGAGGTCGGCTCGTCGAGGAGCAGGACCTGCGGGTTGAACGACATCGCCTTGGCGATCTCGACCACCTGCTGCTGGCCGACGCTGAGGGTGGAGGCGAGCCGCCGCAAGTCGAGGTCGAGCCCCATCTCGTGCAGCAGCGCCGTCGCGTCCCGGTGCAGGCGCGCCCAATCGACGACGCCAACCCAGAGCCGCCGGGTCATCGGCAGCCGGCCGAGGAAGATGTTCTCGCCGATCGAGAGCGAGGGGACGAGCGAGAGCTCCTGGTGCACGGTGACGACGCCGGCGTCGAAGGCGTCCTGCGGCGTGTGGAAGGCGGCGTCGGCGCCGTTGACCCGGAGCGTGCCTGAGGTGGGTAGGATTACCCCGGCGACGAGCTTGACCAGCGTCGACTTGCCGGAGCCGTTCTTGCCCATCAGCGCGTGCACGCGCCCCGGCTCGAAGCGGTGCGAGAAGCCCGACAGCGCCACGGTCTGGCCGTAGGCCTTGGTGACGACGTCGAATTCGAGGAGGCCGCCGATGCGCGTCGGGGGAGGTGCGGCGTCGAGCATTCGAGATGTCTCGCGAGGTCGCGTCCGGCCCGGGCGCCAAGCCGGACGCGCGGGCCTCAGCCCAGGGCCTTGAGCTGCTCGAGGAAGGCCTTCACCCCGTCCGGGTCGGTGCGCGACAGGCTGAGCACCGGCACGGACTGATCCTTCTCGACCGGCTTCTTGTCCAGCACGTCGTTGGCCGCCTTGATCGCCAGCTCGCCGATCCGGCGTCGGGCGGCTCAGCCGGGCCGGGCGGTCTCGGCGCCGACGAACTGCAGCCGTATGCCGTGGAGCGACGGCGACGTCGCCCGGCACAAGGCGCCGATCGAGGCGGCGGGCCTCCTCTGGGATGTGGTCGAGAGCATTCCTGTCCACAACCAAATCAAAATCGCTGGCCCCGAGCGGGCGAAATACATCGGCTGGTACAAGGACACGATCCGCGCCTGTGCCGGCCAGGGATCACCACGATCTGCTACAACTTCATGCCGGTGGTTGACTGGACCCGCACCGACCTCACCTGGCGGATGCCCTCGACCGGCTATGCGCTCCGCTTCGACGCGCTGGACTTCGCGGCCTACGACCTCTTCGTTCTGCGCCGCCCCCGCGTCACCGACGACTATGACGACGCCCGGATCGCCGAGGCCGAGGCCCGGTTCTGCACGCTGTCGGACGATGCGATCGACCGCATCGAGCGCATCCTGATCGCCGGCCTCCCCGCCACCGAGCGCAGCTACGACCGCGCCGGCCTCCTCGCCGCCCTGCTCGAATACGACGGCGCGTCCCCCGACGACCTGCGCAGCAATCTGGCGCACTTCCTCCAGGAGATCGTCCCGGTCGCCGAGGACTGCGGCGTCAGGATGTGCATCCACCCCGACGACCCGCCGTTCAGCCCCTACGGCCTGCCGCGGGTGGTATCGACCGCGGCGGACGCGCGCTTCATCCTGGCGGCGGTGGATCGGACGGCGAACGGCCTGACGTCCTGCACCGGCTCCTACGGCGCCCGCGCCGACAACGACCTCCCGGCGATGGTCCGCGAGTTCGGCCCTCCATTTCGTCCACATGCGCAACGTCACCCGCGAGCCGGACGGCTCGTTCCACGAGGCGGACCACCTCGGCGGCTCGACCGACATGACTGCCGTGGTCATCGCGCTGATGCAGGAGCAGCAGCGCCGCCAGGACGAGGATCGCGCCGACTGGCAGCTGCCGATGCGTCCCGACCACGGCCATCTGCTGGCCGACGACATCGGCAAGACCCGGATCAATCCGGGCCATTCGCTGATCGGCCGGCTCAAGGGCATGGCCGAGCTCCGCGGCGTCATGCACGGCGTCATGGCGATGGAGTCCGCACGATGAATTTCGACGACGACGCCGATCTCTTCGCCGCGATGCGGTCGCGGCTGTCCACCGCCGTGGTCGGCGACATTCTGGACACCATGGGCCTGCTGCATCAGTTCCTGCCGCCCCACATCCGGGCGCTCCGCGGCGACATGGTGGTGGTCGGCCGCGCGATGCCGGTGCTCGAGGCGGACTTCTTCTCGGCCTCCGATCCCGGCGGCCGTTCCGCGACCAGTGCCAAGCCCTTCGGCTTGATGTTCGAGGCGTTGGACAACCTCAAGCCTGACGAGATTTACGTCGCCACCGGCGCGTCGCCGCGCTACGCTCTGTGCGGCGAACTGATGTCGACGCGTGCCCTGCACCTGAACTATGGCGTCGCCGTCGAGATCGGCGGCATCCGCATCCGCCGCGGCGACATCCTGTTCGGCGACCGCGACGGCGTCCTGGTCGTCCCGCGCGAGGCGGAGGAGCAAGCGATCCGGCTCGCCTTCGAGAAGGCCGAAACCGAGAACAAGGTTCGGCTGGCGATCGAGGCCGGGATGAGCACCGTGAAAGCCTTCGAGCGCTTCGGCGTGATGTGATGGCGCCGCCGCCCGGCAGGAGCCTCGCCTGGTCGCATGGCGTCGTCACGCTGGAAACGCTCGGCGCGATGCTGGGACCCACCCTGTTCGTGCTGCCTGACGGTCGGCAGATCGCACCGTTCCACATCGCACCATGGTTCGAGGGCGACGAAGCCACGGACCAGCCCGGCATCCTCCAGCGCCTGCGCGGCGAATGGCCCTGCGTGCCGTTCGGCGCCGCGGGCGCGCGCCCGGCCGGGGACGGCTGGCCCGCATCCGACCCAGCGCTGGAGCCCGATCCGTCTCCGCATGGCCATGGCTCCAACCACCACTGGCGGTGGCTGGCCTCGGCCGAGGATGAGCTTGCCCTGGCGATAGATTATCCATCGTGGCACCCGATCGCCGGGCTGCGGCGGCGGCTGCGGCCCGTCGAGGGGCAGCCAGCCCTCGACTTCGGGCTTTCTATCAACCCGCGGCGCGACTGCGCGCTACCGATCGGGCTGCATCCGGTGTTCCGCCTGCCCGCGACGCCCGGCGGGGCAAGGCTGAACGTCAGCGCCAAGGCGGGGGTCACCTTTCCGGGCCGGGTCGATCCGTCCTCGATCTTCGCGCCCGGCCACATCTCCGCCGACTGGCGCGCCATTGCCCTCACCGACGGCACGACCCTGGACCCTGCCAGCCTCCCCCTGTCCCAGCGCACCGAGGACTTGCTGCAACTGTCGCACGTCGGCGGTCACGCCGAGCTTCACAACCTCGCGGAAGACTATCGCGTATGTCTGGAGTGGAGCGCCGATCATTTCCCTGATCTGCTGCTGTGGTTGAGCAATCGGGGGCGGCAGCACCCCCCTTGGAATGGTCGGCATCTGGCACTTGGCGTCGAACCGATCTGTTCGGCCTTCGATCTTGGCACGCAGATTTCCGCATCACCCAATCCGATCAACGCGCGCGGAACGCCAACCGCTCATGTATTCAAGGCGGGCAAGGTTTTCGAAACCCGATATCGGGTCGGAGTGCATGCGCTCGGCGGTCGCACGTCTGGCCTCTGAGCGGATCGACCCCGGCTCGATAACCGCCGTCGGCGCCGGGACATCGCCCTGGGTGGGTTGCGCGGCCTTTCGAGAGGCCTCTGCGATGACTGCTTCAGAAGTCCAGGTTCTCCACGCTCAGCGCGTTGGTCTGGATGAACTCGCGCCGCGGTTCGACCTCGTCGCCCATCAGCTTGGTGAAGACCTCGTCGGCCTCGTCGAACTGGTCGATCCGGACCTGCAGCAGCGTCCGCGCCTCCGGGTCGAGCGTGGTCTCCCAGAGCTGCTCGGGGTTCATCTCGCCCAGGCCCTTGTAGCGCTGCAGCGCCAGCCCCTTCTCGCCCTCGCGCATCACCGCCTCGAGCAGGTCGGACGGCGCGAAGATCGCCTGCTCGCGGTCCTTGCGCAGCAGATGCGCGGTCTCGCCGTAGACCTCCTGCAGCGCGCCGGTCAGCGCCGCCAGCCGCCGCGCCTCCGCCGAGCGCAGCACGCCGCCGTCGAGCACCCGCACCTCGTCGACCCCGCGCAGCGTCCGCCACAGCCTGAGCCCGGCGTCCTGGGTCGGCCGTCCCTGCCAGCCGCGCTCGTACTCGGCCGCGATCAGGTCCAGCCGCGCCGCCACATGGGTCAGCCGTGCCCTGCGGGTCGTCGTCGAGCACGCCGCGCAGCAGCGCCCCGGCGATCGCCGCCTGCTCCAGCACGTGCCGCGGGTAGTGCGTCGGGAACGCCGCCAGCGCCGCCCGCACGCCGCGCGCCTCCTCGACCACCCGCGCCAGGTCCGCGCCGGCCAGCACCGCCCCCGAGCCGAGCCGCAGCACCGCGCCGTCCAGCCCCTGCTCGATCAGGTGCGCCTCCAGCGCCGCCTGGTCCTTGAGGTAGACCTCCGAGCGCCCGCGGGTCACCTTGAAGAGCGGCGGCTGGGCGATGTAGAGATGCCCCGCCTCGATCAGCTCGCGCATCTGCCGGAAGAAGAACGTGAGCAGCAGCGTGCGGATATGCGCCCCGTCGACGTCGGCGTCGGTCATGATGACGATCTTGTGGTAGCGCAGCTTGCTCAAGGTTGAACTCGTCGCGCCCGATCCCGGTCCCGAGCGCCGTGATCAGCGTCCCGATCTCCTGGCTGCCCAGCATCCGGTCGAACCGCGCCCGCTCCACGTTCAGGATCTTGCCCCGCAGCGGCAGCACCGCCTGGTTGGCCCGGCTCCGCCCCTGCTTCGCCGATCCCCCCGGCGCTGTCCCCCTCGACGATGAAGATCTCCGCCTTCGCCGGATCCTTCTCCTGGCAGTCCGCGAGCTTGCCCGGCAGGTTCGCCACGTCCATCGCCGTCTTGCGCCGCGTCAGCTCGCGCGCCTTGCGCGCCGCCTCGCGCGCCAGCGCCGCCTCGACGATCTTGCCGACTACCACCCGCGCCTCGGCCGGGTTCTCCTCGAACCACTCGCCGAGCTTCTCGCCCACCAGCCCCTCGACCACCGGCCGCACCTCGGAGCTCACCAGCTTGTCCTTGGTCTGGCTGGAGAACTTCGGGTCCGGCACCTTCACCGACAAGACGCAGGTCAGCCCCTCGCGCGCGTCGTCGCCGCTCAGCGCCACCTTCTCGCGCTTGGCCAGCCCCGACTCCCCGGCATAGGCGTTCACCGCCCGCGTCAGCGCGCCGCGGAACCCCGCCAGGTGCGTGCCGCCGTCGCGCTGCGGGATGTTGTTGGTGAACGGCAGCACCGTCTCGTAGTAGCTGTCGTTCCACCACATCGCCACCTCGACGCCGATGCCGTCGCGCTCGCCCTCGATCCAGATCGGCGCCGGGATCAGCGGCGTCTTCGAGCGGTCCAGATAGCGCACGAACTCCCGCACCCCGCCCTCGTAGCAGAGCTCCACCTCCTCCACCTCCGCGTGCCGCTCGTCGCGCAGGCTGATCCGCACCCCCGAGTTCAGGAACGCCAGCTCCCGCAGCCGGTGCTCCAGCGTCTTGAACGAATAGTCGAGGTTGGAGAACGTCCCCAGCGAGGCCAGGAACCGCACCTCGGTCCCGCGCCGCCCCTCCGCCGGCCCCACCCGCCGCAGGCTCTCCACGGTGAACCCGCCCTCGAACCGCGCGAAATGCTCATACCCCTCGCGCCAGATCCGGAGCTCCAGCCAGTCGCTGAGCGCGTTCACCACGCTCACGCCGACGCCGTGCAGCCCGCCCGACACCTTGTAGCTGTTCTGGTCGAACTTCCCGCCTGCGTGCAGCTGGGTCATGATCACCTCGGCCGCACTGACGCCCTCGCCCTCGTGGATCCCCACCGGGATCCCGCGCCCGTTGTCGATCACGCTCACCGAGCCGTCGGCATGGATCACCACGCTCACCTCGGTCGCCCATGCCCCGCCAGCGCCTCGTCGATGCCGTTGTCCACCACCTCGTAGACCATGTGGTGCAGCCCCGACCCGTCGTCGGTGTCGCCGATATACATGCCCGGCCGCTTGCGCACGGCCTCCAGGCCCTTGAGAACCTTGATGGAATCGGCGCCGTATTCCTCGGGCACGCGGAGCGGGCTCGGCCATGCTGTCGGGGGTCCTTGGCAATGGTGGCGCAGTCTATCCGGGCCGCCGCGCGCTTGTCACGCCGCCCGGACATGCCGCCCGCGCGCCCGAAATTCCAGGGCGTTCAACGGCGTTAACCTAGATCACTGCGCCCCGCCTATCCGCAACCGCGCTCGCGCGACCGATCGCCGCCCTGCCGTTGTCAACCCCCGGCCCGGGGCGTACCCTCCCCGCACAATCAACAAACGGGAGGAAACCATGGCCTACGGCATCATCCACTTTTTCCCCGAACGGCACCCAGGCGCAGTACGACGCGGCGCTCAAGGTCGTGCACCCCGGCGACGGCAGCCTGCCGCCCGGCCAGCTCGTCCACGCCGCCGGCGCAACCCCCGGCGGCTGGACCATCATCGCCGTCCACGACTCCAAGGCGAGCTGGGAGAAGTTCCGCGACGGCACCCTGATGCCGAGCTTCGAGAAGGGCATCCCCGGCGGCTTCGCCACGCCGCCCCAGTCCACCGAGTTCGAGCTCCACGCCTTCCAGCGCTGACCCGCCACCCCTCGGCCGGCCCGCCGCCGGTGCCCCCGAAGCACCGCCCCAAGAAGCGCGCGCCCGCCCCCGCACCCAGCGCCTGGCACCGTCGCGTGAAGTATAATTGCCAAATATATTTCTCCAATAAGGTAAAAATAAGGTGAAACGGCGCCTGCGCTACATTTCGTAGCGCACATCCCCGCCCGCTAGATCAAGCGCGCTCAACACAAGGCTCGCCAATACAATTCTCCGCCACCCCGGACCGCCCCGCACTCCGCGCGCAAGGCACCGTCGCGTGAAATATATTTGCAAATATTTTTCTCAAATAAAGTGAAAACAAGGTGAAACGCCGCCTGCGCCACATTCCGTGGCGCACATCCCCGACGCCTCCGCCCCCGGTGCACACCCCTAACGCCCCGCCTGATGACACCACCCCACCCCCGCGCTATCCTCCCCCCATGAACACCCAGGCCCGCCAGCCCCGCCGCGCCACCTACCAGGACGTCCTCGACGCCCCGCCGCACCAGGTCGCCGAGCTCGCAAACGGCCGCCTCCACCTCCACCCCCGCCCGGCCATCCGCCACGCCCGCGCCAGCTTCCGCCATGGCCGGCCAGCTCGACGGCCCCTTCCAGGGCGGCCCCGGCGCCCCCGGCCGCTGGCACTTCGCCATCGAGCCCGAGCTCCACTTCGGCGACGACGTGCTGGTCCCCGACCTCGCCGGCTGGCGCCGCGAGCGCATGCCCGCCTACCCCGACGCCCCGTTCTTCACCCTCGCCCCCGACTGGGTCTGCGAGATCCTCTCCCCCGCCACCCGCCGCTTCGACCTCACCGAGAAGCGCGCCCTCTACGGCAGCAACGGCGTCGCCCACCTCTGGCTCGTCGACCCCGACGCCCGCACCCTCGAAGCCTTCACCCTGGCCGCCGGCGCCTGGACCCTCGCCGCCGCCTTCCAGGACGGCGACGACATCCGCGCCGCGCCGTTCGAGGCGCTGACGTTTCCGCTGGGGGCGCTGTGGCCGGATTTATCAGCCGCTGGACGGGCGCCATTCCTTCCAGTCAACTCGTTCAGAATGACGCAGGTCAATTCCTCCCGCCGCACCCAATCTGTCGACGAAGAACACAAGATTTGCGCAGTTATATCGGGCGCTCGGGACGATCAGCCCGTCATATTCAAGAAAACGGAGCTGCCGCCGCGATTGCCTGCGTCGCAGAGTAGTCAAACGTCTCGTATCTTCGCGGGTCCACCCCAAGCTTCTGAAGGCTAGTGATATCGGGAAACCGCAGCAATCGCTGTGAGTGCGCCTCGAATTCTCGTACAACCCATGCTCAAGCCGACTTGGCCAAACCGGCTCAAGGGAAAGCCTGAAGCCAATCTCCGCAAGGGCGCCCGCTCTTTCAAGGCTGGTGTAGAGGACCTCAACATCGCCACCCGGGCTCCAACGACCGCCCGCGCTGGAGCCCCGAAGCGGGTCGCGACCAAGTCGGGTTATTCTCCACACGTCACCGTCGAATAATTCAGGATCGATTGCCTCTAGCGCATCAAGGACAGCACGATCATGTACACGGCCCGAACTTGCCATCGTTAGGTATACGTTCCCTCGTCCAGGCTCTCGATCACGGCCAAAACCTCATCCGAACGTCCACCGTGGATAAGGTCGATTGCCCTTTCGCCTCCGAGAAGGCGATGCTTGGAGTAGAGCCAGACACGCGTCTCATCGGGAGAGTAGAACTCGGCTAGCCGGTCAACGACGTATCGAAGATCGGAAATTAGGAGTTGCGTTTTCGGATGCGGGAACGTAGCGCCCGACGTCCAGCGCGACACCGTTGCGGGAGACACGGCAGCAATGTTCGCCACGTCCGTACCCTTCAGACCACCTCTCTGTCGGAGATCATCAATAATCTTGGCGACTGCACTTGCCATGGCTAGTTACCCAGAACTGCGCTGAGCCCGGACGAGCCCCCACGAAACAACGGCGTGCGGGACCTAGTTGCTGCTTCTCCTTTTTCGTGAAGGTCGGCCAGAGCATCGCGGAGCCGAACCAGGCGCGTCCTCGCATCGATCACCGCCTTAAGGACCGCTGCATCCGTAATCTTGAGCTTGACACCGAGCCGAGCCGACCGAACAGCAGGGTCAAGGTGCCGGAGCAAAAAGTGGTCTGCCCGCCTAGACTCCGGAACGCTCGATAAGTTCTCAATCTGGCGTCCCCGTTGTGTTACAAAGTGAGCGTTTGAGTTCTCCAGCATGTCCTCCCCGTGAGCGCAGCACGTTGTATCATTGCAGCCGAAGCGGGAACGGCCTCCCTTCGTCTGAAAAATGGCTTCCAACTGCTGCTCTTTAAAGTACCGGTCCAACTCATGAACATAGACACGAGGCGCGGCATTGAACCCGCCCCCGTTCGGCGGCTTCCGCCAATCACTCGACTTAAATGCTTCTTTGAGCCCAACGCCGTGACTTATTCCCCCTACAGCACCGAATGCCGCCGTAGCGAGCGCGGCGAATCCTCCTGCGGCGTCTGCGACGAAAGGCCGGCCCACGTCATGAAGCTCTCGCACCGCCTCGATATAGTGACGAGTGCCAACGCCAGTTGAAGTCGCTCCAAAACCGGATACACGCAGCCAAACGTTCTGAACAGGAAGGTCCCGAACGCCTGCGACTAGCTTCCGTCAATTTGACGTGTGCTTCAAAAGAAGCGTTGTCGTAATAATCTGATAGTCGATTGCAATTTCCGTCCCACCGGCCCGATCCAACTCACTGCGCAAGGCACTACACCTTTCCCAATCAACAGCTTGCCATGGGTCGCCCGTCTGCTCGATCAGATGGCCAGGCGCGAGCACCACGTTGACGCCATACTTGACCGCAAATTCGGCAATCGCCTTTGCGACGCTAAGGTTGCGACGAACCCCAAAGTCAGATGCCTCCCAGGGCCGTTCGGCATTTGCCCACGCAAGCTTCCTGATGGACGACTCAAAGCGGCCAACCGTCGCCATCTCTGCAAAATTTGGGTCAAGGACGATTTCACAGCCGCTTGCCTTAAGGGATTTTAGGAGGTCAGTTTGATGCCCGATGTGCGCGGCGTCGAACACGACGCGGCGGTAAGGAAACCTACCCGCCGCATGCATTGCCTCCAACTCCCGGTGGCCCGTATGTCCAATTCTCAAAACGCCCGCCACCGGCGAGGTATGCGGGTGCAGCAAATGTACGGTCGCGGCCACGTCGGCTCTCCTCGGCTGCCCTATCTCAGCTAGCTCTACATTTGTTTTCACTAAATGCAAGCATGAAAGGAAAATGCAAGCTCGAACGATGCCCGCCCCTCACCCCACCGCAATCGCCACCCCCACCGCCACCAGCGCCACCCCCGCCGCCACGTGCGTCCGCTTCATCGCCACCGGGTCCGCCAGCCAGCGCCGCGCCCGGGCGAAGATCGCCGCCCAGCCGAGGTTGCCCAGGAACGGCACCAGCCGCCGAGACCAGGCAGATCACCCCCATGTCCGAGCGGCGTCAGCGTGCGGAAGTCGAAGAACCCCGGCAGCACCCCCATGTAGAACAGGATCGCCTTGGGGTTGCCCGCGATCACCATCAGCCCCGCCGTGAACCCGGTCCAGGCCCGCTCCCGCCCCGGCCCGCCCGCCGTGGCCCTGATCGCCGCCGCCTCGGCCTTGCGCACCAGCTGCACCCCCATCCACACCAGCATCGCCGCGCCGCCGTAGCGCAGCGCCGTCAGGAACCCGGCCCAGACCCCGGCCACCGCCCCGATCCCGAGCATGGCGCAGAGCGGCCACAGCACGTCGCCCACGCCGACCCCGAGCGCCAGCGGCACCGCCCCCCGCACGCCGCCGGTCGCCGCCCGCGCGATCAGCGCCGCCACCACCGGCCCCGGCGTCGCCACCAGCAGCGCCAGCGCCCCGGCATAGGCCATGAGCGCCCCCCAGCTCAGCGTCATCGCCGCCAATACCCGAGCGATTTGCTATACATACGCGTTCCATACGCCTTCCAGACGCGTTCCAGACCGCCCGCTCACCCCGGCAGCGTCAGCGTCCCGTCAACCCCTAGTGGCCAGAACGGGTTCATCGCCAGCTCCCAGACATGCCCGTCCGGGTCGGCGAAATACCCCGAGTACCCGCCCCAGAACACCTTCTCCGGCCGCTTGATCACCGTGGCCCCCGCCTTGAGCGCCAGCTCGAACCCCGCGTCCACCTCCGCCTCGGTGGCGAAGTTCCGCGCCAGGTTCGCCGCCCCGGTCCCCAGCCCCGCCCGCTCCCGGCCCATGTCCTTCGCCAGGTCCTCGATGCCGAACAGCGCCAGCACCTGACCCGCAAGCTGAATGAAAACAACGCCTTCCGGCGCCTGCGCCGCCTCCCAGCCGAGCGCGGCATAGAACGCCCGCGCGCGTCCGAGGTCCGCCACCCCCAGCGTCACCAGCGAAATCGACTTCGGCCACATATCCTATCCCTCCTCGATCAAGGACTCCCCGTTCCGCTCGCTCACCCGGAACCGCTGCGCCTCCAGCCCGTCGAACAGCTCCGGCCCGGTCCCGGTCATCCAGGCCTGCGCCCCGATATGTCTCACCGCATCATATAGCGCCCGCGCGCCGATCCGCATCCAGATGTGCCGCCACCTCGTCCAGGAGCAGCACCGGCGCCCCCGAACTCCCTCCCCACCGCCCAGGCGTTCGCCAGCACCACCGAGATCAGAAGCGCCTTCTGCTCCCCCGTCGAGCACAGCCGCGCCGCGCATCCCCTTCGCCCGATAGACCGCCGAATCAGATCATCCCGATGCGGCCCCACCAGCGTCCGCCCCGCCGCCAGATCCCGCCCCCGCCCCTCCCGCCAGGCCTCCGCCAGCCCCGCCGCGTCCCGCGGCCCCTCGCCCTCAAGCCTCAGATCCGCCACGCGGAAATTCCCCCTCCGGCGCCGCCGCCAGCCGCCCCAGCGCCACCTCCCGGTCCGCGATCACCCTTTCCCCGAACCCCGCCATCTGCGCCTCGACCGCCGCGAACCACCCCCCGTCCCTGATCCCGTCGCGAATGAGCCGATTCCGCTCCCGCACCCCCCGCTCGTACCCCACCACCGCCTCGCCGTGCTCCGGCACCAGGCTCAGCGCCACCCGGTCCAGAAACCGCCGCCGCTCCCCCGCCCCCTCGACCCACAGCCGGTCCATCCCCGGCGTCAGCCACAACACCCGCACCACCGCCCCCAGCGCCGCCTGCGCCGCCGCCTTGCCGTCGATCTCCACCGACCGGCCAACTCCCTGATACCACGTGGAAATCTCGTGCCCGCTCACCTCGGCCGATACCTTCCAGCCGATTCCCTCGGGCGCACGCGCCATCTCCTCGCTCGCGGCGCCGCGCAACCCGCGGCCCGGCGACAGCAACGAGACCGCCTCGATCAGATTGGTCTTCCCCGCCCCGTTCGCCCCGAAAACCGCCACCGGCCCGGGCCGAAGCTGCAGCTCCGCCGCCCGATGCGACCGGAAATGCGACAGCCGCAGCCGGTCGACCGCGAGCGCGGTCACACCCGCATGGGCATCACGACATAGACCGCCGACTTGTCGTTGCCCTCGCGCATCAGCGTCGGATCGCCGGCGGAGTTGAACAGGAAGACCGCGTTCTCCCGGTCGACCTGTCCGGCGATTTCCAGCAAATACTTGGCGTTGAAGCCGATCTCCAGCCGCTCGTCGCCGTAGGCGACCGCCAGCTCCTCGTCCGCCGCCCCCGAATCCGGGGCGTTGACGCTCAAGACCAGCCGGTCGTCCTCGAGCGCCAGCTTCACCGCGCGCGAGCGCTCCGAGCTCACCGTCGCCACCCGGTCCACGGCCTGCGCGAACTCCGCCGCGTCGACCTCGAGCCGCTTGGAATTCCCCACCGGGATCACCCGCGCATAGTCGGGGAAGGTCCCGTCGATCACCTTCGAGGTCAGCGTCACCTCGGGCGTCGCGAACCGCACCTTGGTCTCGCTCACCGAGACCGCGATCGTCATCTCGTCGTCGTCGAGGAGCTTGCGCAGCTCCCCCACGGTCTTGCGCGGCACGATCACCCCCGGCAGCTCCGCCGCTCCCTCGGGCAGGCTCGCGTCGATCCGCGCCAGCCGGTGCCCGTCGGTCGCCACGCAGCGCAGCACCGGGCCGTCGGCGCCCTTGGCCGCGTGCATGTAGACGCCGTTCAGGTAGTAGCGCGTCTCCTCGGTCGAGATCGCGAACTTGGCCTTGTCGAACAGCCGCCGCAGCACCGGCGCCGGGCAGGCGAAGTTGCAGGCATATTCCGCGCTCGCCATGATCGGGAAGTCCTCGCGCGGCAGCGTCGCCAGGCTGAAATGCGAGCGTCCGGCCTTCACGTCCAGCCGCCCCGCCAGCCCGTCGTCGACCAGCTCCACCATCGCCCCGTCCGGCAGCTTGCGGGCGATCTCGTGCAGGGTATGCGCCGCCACCGTGGTCGCGCCGGCCTGGCCGACCATCGCCGGCGCCTTGTCGATCACCTCGATGTCGAGATCGGTGGCGCGGAAGCTGACCTGTTCGCCCTCCGCCTCGATCAGCACGTTCGACAGGATCGGGATGGTATTGCGCCGCTCGACCACCGACTGCGCCCGGCCCATGGCCCTGAGAAGGGCGCTGCGCTCCATGCTGAGTTTCATGCCTGTCACCGTTGCCGAGAACCGTCGCCGCGGCCGCATCCGGTTGCGCGGACCGTGACGTTACCCATATTCGCCGAAAGGGCAAGGCCCGCGCCGAACCTGCTCGGACCTTGCCGGGTCCGCCGCCGCGCTGGGCCGATCGCGGCAGCTCGAACCGCGGTGACAGGGGCGGCGGCGCGTGGCATCGTCGGGAGCTCGGACGGGAGGCGGACATGCGGGCGATACGGCTTCACGCCACCGGCGACATCCGCAGCGTCGAGGTTCCCGTTCCCGATCCCGCCCCCGGCGAGGTCCTGGTCCGGGTCGAAGCCGCCGGCATCTGCGCCACCGATCGCCACCTCTTCAGGGGCGAGTTTCCCTCGGCCCCGCCGGTGACGCTCGGGCACGAGTTCTCCGGCATCGTGGTCGGGCGGGGCGCCGGCGTGACCCTCGCCGAGGGCAGCCGCGTCAGCTGCGACCCCAACACCTGGTGCGGCCGTTGCGACACCTGCCTGCGCGGCCGGGTAAACCTCTGCACGCGGAACGTCGCGACCGGCATCCACCGCGACGGCGGCTTCGCCGAGTTCGCCGCCTTTCCGGCGCACAAGGCCGTGGTCCTGCCCGCCGATCTGCACCCCCATCACGGCGCCTTCTGCGAGCCCTTAGCCTGTACGCTCCACGGCGTCGACATCGGCGCCCCGAAGGCGGGCGAGCGGGTCCTGGTTCTCGGCGGCGGCGTGATCGGCCTGCTCGCGCTGCAACTGGCGCAACTCGCCGGGGCCGAGGCGATGCTCATCACCCGCCACCCGGCCAAGCGCGCGCTGGCGCACGCCCTCGGCGCCGCAGCCATCGCGGCGACTCCGACGGAGGCGCTGGCCATCTGGCCCGAGGGCGCGGATTCTGACGCTCGAATGCGCCGGCGTGGCTGAGACGGTCGCCGGCGCGGCGGCGCTCACCCGCGCCGGCGGGCGAATCGTGGTCCTCGGCGTGCTCCCCCGGGGCGAGACGGTGCCGATCGAGCCGTTCGACCTGCTCTTCCGCGAGATCCAGTTGCACTTCGCTTTCATCAACCCCTTCACGCACGCGCGCGCCGCCGGCCTGATCGCCGCCGGCAGGATAGCGGTCGGCCCGCTGGTCTCGCGCGCGATCCCCCTCGCCGAGGCGGCCGGGGCGATCGCCAACCCGGCCCGCCCGGGCGAGGTCAAGGTGCTGGTGATCCCCGGCGCCTGACCGGGAGGGCCGCCGGCCCGGGCGCCGAAATCAAAGGCGTCGGCGAGGCTTCCGCGTTCGGGCGCGAGCCTCGGCGGGCGTCAGGCCTCGAGCATGCGCCGGAGCAGCTCGACGTCCTCGGCGATCTGGCCATCGGTGGCGCGCAGTTCCTCGATCTTGCGCACCGCGTGGATCACCGTGGTGTGGTCGCGTCCGCCGAAGCGGCGGCCGATGTCGGGAAGCGACCGCGACGTTAACGTTTTCGCCAGAAACATTGCCACCTGGCGCGGCCGCGCCACCTGCCGTGCCCGCCGGGCCGAGAGCAGATCCGACATCCTCAGGTTGTAGTGATCCGCCACCTTGCGGATGATCTCGTCGATCGTCACCTTGCGCTCGGAGGCGCGCAGGATATCGGCGAGGCATTCCTGGGTCATGTCGAGGTCGATCTCGCGCCCGACCAGGCTCGCATAGGCGAAGAGCCGGGTCAGCGCCCCCTCGAGCACCCGCACGTTCGAGCTGATCCGGTGCGCGAGGAACTCCATCACCCCGGTGCCGATGACCACGCCGGGGTTCAGCTCGAGCTGCGCCTCGGCCTTGGCCTGCAGGATCCCGAGCCGGAGCTCGTAGTCGGTCGGGTGCAGGTCGACCACCAGCCCCCACTGCAGCCGCGAGCGGATCCGCTCCTCCATGCCGTCGATCTCGCCCGGCGCCCGGTCGGCGGAGATCACGATCTGCTTCTGCTGCTCGATCAGCGCGTTGAAGGTGTGGAAGAACTCCTCCTGGGTGGAATCCTTGCCGGAGATGAACTGCACGTCGTCGACCATCAGCATGTCGACCGAGCGGAACATCTCCTTGAAGCCGTGCATCTCCTTGAAGCGCAGCGCCGAGACGAAGCGGTACATGAACTGCTCCGCCGACAGGTACAGCACCCGCGCCTCGGGATTGTTCTGCCGCACCTCCCAGGCGATGGCGTGCATCAGGTGGGTCTTGCCGAGCCCCACCCCGCCGTAGAGAAACAGCGGGTTGAAGGCCACCGGCCCGCCCTCGGCCACCCGCCGCGCCGCGGCATGCGCCAGCTCGTTCGGCTTGCCGACCACGAAGTTGTCGAAGGTGCAGCGCCCGTCGAGCGGCGAGGCCGGCAGGTCCACGTCGGGCGCCACCGCTGCGGCCACCGCCGCCGCGACCGTGGCCCGCGGCACCAACTGGACCGAGCCGGCGCTCGCGGGCGCCACGCCGAATTCCAGCCGGCTGACCGGCACGCCGTCCTTGCACAGCAGCTGGCGGATGGTGTCGCCGTAGTGGCGCGACACCCAGGTGCCGATGAAGCTGGTCGGCGCCGAGAAGTGGCCGACCCCGTGGTCCGCGCCGACGAAGACCAGCGGATCGATCCAGTTCTGGAACGCGTCCTGGCCGAGCTGGCCGAGCAGGGCGCCGCGCACGCGGGTCCAGGCCTCGGGACAGGCATCCGTGTCGCGCGGGATCGCTTGGGGTTTCATTTCGGCTCGCTGTCACAGATCGGAGGAAAGGGGCTCGGCGAGGCTGCGCCCGGTCCGGAGGAGCCCCGGAGCGGGCGTGCGACAGGAACGAGGCGGGGCCGTCGTCGATGGCGGCCGGCAGACGAAGGGAAGGCGCAAATCCGGGCGGTGTTTCGGGTCGACTGGTTCACGAGCATCCCGCCCGCCGGGCATCGCATGCAATTGACGTTACCTTCCCGTAAGTTTGTCGTTCTGTGTCGGAAGCTTCTTTCGGCCGCACTTCAAGCGCACTGCTTCGTAACGGATATGTTACAGACCGTGCTGAATCAACACTAAAGGCAAGCTCGAATTACTAGGATACGCGGCGGACCGGAATCGTTCCGTGACACCGGACAATACCGAACCGCCGGCGGCCGGACAACGGGACCGAAGGCGGAACATCCATCGGCCGCCCGAATCGTGCTCTCTCTGTCACGCCGCAATAAAAAAATCTCCCGCCGCGCCGCAGAATGACGCCGACGCATCCGAGATCGGTCGCTGAGGCCGGCGACGCGAAAGCGTCGCCCGGCCGCCATGCGCGCGGGCTTACGCCTGCGGCTGAGGCTCGGAGGCGCCCAGCGCCTTCACCCGGCCGGCGAGCCGCGAGATCTTGCGGCTCGCGGTGTTCTTGTGCAGCACGCCCCGGGAGACGCTGCGCATGATCTCCGGCTGCGCCGCGCGCAGGGCCGCGGCCGCGGCGGCGAACTCGCCGGTGGCGATCGCCTCCTCCACCTTGCGGACGAAGGTGCGCATCCGCGAGCGGCGCGCCCTGTTGACGTCTGCACGGCGCTCGGCCTGCAGCGCGCGCTTCTTGGATGACGGCGAATTGGCCATGTCTCGGATCCGGTCTCTCATGCGAAAATCAAGGCGCGTCTTTAGCCGCGCCCCCGACCCAAGTCAACCGCGGTTCCGCCGGGCTCCCCTACTTCCCGCGGAACTGCGGGCTGCGCTTCTCGGCGAAGGCCGCCATGCCCTCGACCTGGTCCTCGGTGGCGAAGAGCGCGTCGAACAGCCGCCGCTCGAACAGCAGCCCCTCGCGCAGCGTCGTCTCGTAGCTGCGGTTCACCGCCTCCTTGATCGCCCGCACGGTCAGCGGCGACTTCTCGGCGATCTTGGCGGCGGTCTCGCGGGCGTCGCGCATCAGGTCCCGCGCCGCCACGACCCGGCTGACCAGGCCGCAGCGCTCGGCCTCGGCCGCATCCATGAACCGCCCGGTCAGGCACATCTCCATCGCCTTGGACTTGCCGACGAACCGCGTCAGCCGCTGGGTTCCGCCGAGCCCCGGCATCACCCCGAGATTGATCTCCGGCTGCCCGAACTTCGCCGTGTCGGCGGCGATGATGAAATCGCACATCATCGCCAGCTCGCAGCCGCCGCCCGAGGCAGTATCCGGCGACGGCAGCCACCACCGGCTTGCGGCAGCGCATGATCGTCTCCGACGGCCCGGTGAAATAGTCCTCGACGAACATGTCGACGAAGCTCTTTTCCGCCATCTCCTTGATGTCCGCGCCGGCGGCGAAGGCCTTCTCCGAGCCGGTCACCACGATCGCCCGCACCCGGTTCGAGGCGTCCATCTCGGTCAGCGCCTCGCCCAGTTCCTCGAGCAACTGGGTGTTCAGCGCGTTCAGCGCATCGGGCCGGTTCAGCCTGATGGTGGCGATATGGTCCTCGACCTCGACGATCAGGGTTTCATAGGCCACGGGACAGGCTCCTCGCTGGGGTCACGCGCCAGCATTACCACCGCCCGCCCGCCGTTCAACCCTGGCAGACCGGGCAGTAAAAGCTCGACCGGCCCGCCTGCACCACCCTGGCGATCACCCCGCCGCAGCCCGGCCGCAGGCAGGGCTCGCCCGTCCGGCCGTAGACCGCGAAGGAATGCTGGAAGTAGCCCAGCTCGCCGTCCGCCTGCCGATAGTCCCGGAGCGACGAGCCGCCCGCGGCGATCGCGTCGGCCAGCACCTCGCGGACCGAGACCGCCAGCACCTCGGCCTCCGCCGCCGTCACCTCGCGCGCCAGCCGGAGCGGCGAGATCCCGCGCCCGCCACAGCGCCTCGCAGACATAGATGTTGCCGAGGCCCGCCACCGCGCGCTGGTCCAGCAGCACCGCCTTCACCGAGGTCGCCCGCCCGGCCAGGCTTGCCGCCAGCGTGGTGCCGTTGAAGCCGTTCCCCAGCGGCTCCGGCCCCAGGCCCGCCAGCAGCCGATGGCCTTCCAGCGCCTCGGTCGGCCAGAGGTCCATCGCCCCGAACCGCCGCACGTCGTTGAACGTCACCCGCGCCCCGCCCTCGATGTCCAGCACCACGTGGTCGTGCTTTTCCGGCGCCGGGTGGTCGTGGTGGAAGACCCCGAGCGCCGCGCCGGAGACCAGCAGCCGGCCCGACATGCCGAGATGCACGATCAGCGTCTCGCCGCGGTCGAGCCCGGCCAGCAGGTACTTCGACCGGCGCCCGAGCCCGGTCACCCGCGCGCCCTCCAGCCGCTCCGCCAGCCGCGGCGGGAACGGCCAGCGCAGGTCCGGGCGGCGGACGTCGGCGCGCAGGATCACCCGGTCCTGCAGCACCGGCTCGAGGCCGCGCCGCACCGTCTCGACCTCGGGCAGTTCGGGCAATCGCGTTCTCCGTTCCGGCGACGCCGGTTGCAGCGCGCCCGACCTGCCTTATAAGGAGCGGCGGAACCGACCGAAAGACCGCCCGCCCCGATGTCCGACGCTCCCGAGCCCACCACGCATTTCGGCTACGAGACCGTCCCCGAGGCGGAGAAGGCCGGCCGCGTGCACGGCGTCTTCAGCTCGGTCGCCGGCCGCTACGACCTGATGAACGACGCGATGAGCCTCGGCATCCACCGGCTCTGGAAGGACGCCCTGCTCGACTGGATGGCGCCGCGCCCCGGGATGCAGCTCCTCGACGTCGCCGGCGGCACCGGCGACATCGCCTTCCGCTTCCTGCGCCGCCTCGGCGGCCGCGGCCACGCCACCGTGCTCGACCTGACCGAGGACATGCTGGCCGAGGGCCGCAGGCGCGCCGAGGCGACCGCTTTCGCCGGCGCGCTCGACTGGGTCGTCGGCGACGCCATGGCGCTGCCCTTTCCGGACGCCGGCTTCGACGCCTACACCATCTCCTTCGGCATCCGGAACGTCACCCGCATCGAGGACGCGCTGGCGGAAGCCTACCGCGTGCTTCGGCCCGGCGGCCGCCTGCTCGTCCTGGAATTCAGCCAGGTCCCCGAGCCGGCGCTGCGCTGGCTCTACGACCGCTATTCCTTCAACGTCATCCCCGCCCTCGGCCAGGCCGTGACCGGCGACCGGCCGAGCTACCAGTACCTGGTCGAATCGATCCGCCGCTTCCCCGACCAGGAGACCTTCGCCGCCCTGATCGCCGCCGCAGGCTTCGGCCAGGTGAAGTACCGCAACCTCTCGATGGGGATCGCCGCGCTGCACTCGGCCTGGAAGCTCTGATGCGGATGCTCTGAATGCGCGGCCCGCACAACCTCTGGCGCCTGATCCGCACCGGCGCGACCTTCGAGCGCTCGGGCGCGATGCGCACGGCGCTGGCCGCCTTCGACGCGCCGCCGACGCTGCGGATCGCCGCCCGCGTGCTGGGCTGGCCGTTCCAGTGGCTCGGCTACGAGGGCGACCCGACCCAGCCGCCGATCCTGCGCGCGCTGACCGCCCTCGGCCCGGCCTACATCAAGTTCGGCCAGCTCCTCTCGACCCGCCCCGACGTGGTCGGCCCCGAGCTCGCCGCCCAGCTCACCGTGCTGCAGGACAAGCTGCCGCCGTTTTCGATGGACGAGGCCCGCAGCGCCAGTCGAGACCGAGCTCGCCCAGCCGCTCGACGCCGTCTTCGCCGACTTCCAGCCGCCGGTCGCCGCCGCCTCGCTCGCCCAGGTCCACCGCGCCACCCTGCGCGAGACCGGCCAGGTCGTCGCCGTGAAGGTGCTGCGCCCCGGCATCGAGCGCGCCTTCCTGCGCGACGTCGACGCCTTCTACTTCGCCGCCGGCATGGTGGAGCTGCTCGCCCCCTTCGCCCGCCGCCTGCGCCCCAAGGCGGTGATCCGCCACTTCGAGGGCGTGGTGCAGGGCGAGCTCGACCTGCGCATGGAGGCCGCCGCCGCCGCCGAGTTCGCCGCCAATACCGCGCGCGACCCGGCCTTCCGCGTCCCCGCGGTGATCTGGCCCGCCTCCGGCCGCCGCGTGCTCACCCTGGAATGGGCCAGCGGCATCAACCTCGGCGACCTGCCGGCGCTGCAGGCCAGCGGCGCCGACCTGGTGCGGCTCTCCGAGCGCATCATCCAGATCTTCCTGACCCAGGCGCTGCGCGACGGCTTCTTCCACGCCGACATGCACCAGGGCAACCTCAAGCTCGGGCCCGACGGCGCGCTTGTCGTCTTCGACTTCGGCATCATGGGCCGGATCGACGCCTACACCCGCCGGGTCTATGCCGAGATCCTGATCGGCTTCCTGCGCCGCGACTACCACCGGGTCGCCGCCGTCCACTTCGAGGCCGGCTACGTCCCCGCCGACCGCGACCTCGACGCCTTCGCCCAGGCGCTGCGCTCGGTCGGCGAGCCGATCTTCGGCCAGGACGCCACCCGCATTTCCATGGCGCGGCTCCTCGCCCACCTGTTCGAGGTCACCGAGCGCTTCGGCATGCAGACCCGCACCGAGCTGATCCTGCTCCAGCGCACCATGGTGGTGGTCGAAGGCGTGGCCCGCAGCCTGAACCCGGCGATCAACATGTGGGAGACCTCGCGCCCGGTCGTTACCGACTACATCCGCTCGAACCTCGGCCCCGCCGCCATCGCCCGCGACCTCGCCGCCACGGCGCGGGTGCTGGCCCGCTTCGGCCCCCGCCTGCCCCAGCTCGCCGAAGCCGCGCTCATCCGCGCCAACACCCCGCCGCCGCCGCCCGAGCGCCGCCGGCCCCCCGGCTGGGTCTACGCCCTGGGCGGCGCGCTGCTGGGCGCGGCGCTGGTCGCAATCGGCACGTTGCTGTGACGCACGCGCATACGCGCTGTGCATGACCTGTGCATGCCCCGTGCATCACCCCATTCCGCCAAAATGCTGGAATCGCACGCATTCCAGCTCAGCCGGATTCCCTCACTCCACCACGACCTTCACCGCGTCCCCCACCCGCAATCCCTGCCCGGGCCGCAGCCCGTTGATCAGATCGAACCAAGCCCGCGACCCGGCCCCCACCGGCATCCCATCCGCCAGCGCCGCCACGTTCTCACCCGCGGCGATCCGGTGGATCCGAATCCTGCGCGGCGGGATCCGCGCCGCCTCCGCCGCCGGCAGCGACCGGAAGCTCGCCGCCGCCGCCGCCAGCGCCGCCGCCCCGGCGGCGTCGCCGGGCGCATGCAGGCCGGTCAGCCGGTAGAGCCGCCCGCCGTGGCGCACCACCGTCAGCTCGGCCACCCGCGTGCTGCTGCGCGCGGCCAGATCCAGCTGCGCCTGGGCCGCCGGCAGCCCGTTGAGCGCGGTCCGGCGCAGCCCCTCGACGCCGGCGACCCGAACGCCGCGGGCGATCTCCGGCACCCAGCCCCGCACCAGATAGGCCTCGGGCGAGCCACCCGGATCGGGCAGGCTGTCGAGCAGCAGCATGGCGCCGCCCGGCCCGGTCGCCACCACCGCGTCCGGCCGGTTGTCCAGCGCATAGCCGGCCGGCGCCGTGAAGGCGAAGCCGAGATCCGGGTGCAGGAAGCTCCGCCCGCGCACGAAGCCCTGCGCCGGGCCGTCGCCCCAGGCCATCCCGTCGATCGCGGCGAGATAGCCCGCGCGGTCGCGCGCGCCCGTCTGCGCCCCGAACCGCGCCGCCTCCCGCCGCGCCACCCGCAGCCGGTCCGCGAGCGCCGGGTGATCGTCGTTCCGCGCCGCCGCGACCGCCCGCGCCGGATCGCCGCCGCGGAGCCGGGCCCCCAGCGCGTGGTCCGCCAGCAGCGTTTCCAGGAAGTCGGCCTGCGCCTCGGGGTCGTAGCCGGCCGCGGCCATGAACTGCATGCCCCGCCGGTCCGCCGCGAACTCGGCCGCCCGCCGGTCGCGCTCGCTCCGCCCGACCAGGCCGTCCCCGGCCACGGCATGGCCGATCTCGTGCCCGAGGATCGCCGCCAGCTCCGCCCCGTCGTCCGCCAGCGCCAGCATTCCCCGGGTGACGAAGATCCGCCCTCCCGGCAGCTCGAAGGCATTGGTGTCAGGCGTGTCGAGCACCGTGAAGCTCCAGGCCTCGCCGGCACGCCCCGCCGCCGCGACCAGCCGCATGCCCACCCGCCGGACGTAGGCCGCGAGCGCGGGATCGTGGTAAATCCCTCCGCTCTCGGCGATCAGCCCGGCCGCGGCGCGCTCGACACCGCTCGGCGCCGCCGGCGCCGGTGCCGCCGCCAGCACGCCGGCCACCAGCAGAAGCGCAATCCTCGCCCGAATGAACATCCCGCCTCCTCCGCCGAGGCTGCGCCCCCGACCGCCGGGCGGCAAAACACAAGCGCTTGATTGACCGCCGCGCCGCCGAAGCGCTAGACAGACGTCGAGACCTCGTAGCTCAGAGGATAGAGCAACCGCCTCCTAAGCGGTAGGTCGGCGGTTCGAACTCCGCCCGGGGTCGCCATCGCGCCAGCGGCTGACGGTGACGGCCGACACTCAAACTGGGAATTGTCGACAAAAGTCAGTGTTTTAGAGGACGAAGGGACAGGACGCTGTGGTCCGGCGCGCCCGGGTCAAGTAACCGGACGCCGCAAATTACTGTCCTAAATGGATATTTCCCGAAGGAACGAAGCGTAGCGGAGGCGGGAGGCGGGCGGCGAGGCGGCGCCGACGCCGACCGGGCAGCCTTCACGCCCCTCCCGAGGCTCAGCGGAGCGCGGCTTCGACCTCTGCGCGCAGCCAGATAGGCCCATGGTCCACGCCGCCCGGGCTGAAGCGCCGCACGCCCGCCGCCTCGAGCCGCGCGAGCATCGCACTGCCTCGGGCTTTCCCAAACTCAGTGGCCATGGTCCGCAGCGTCGGGAAGCGCCGGTGAAACGCCGCGATGTCCTCTGGGCTCATGTATGGGCGCTCGACCCCGGTCCGCGGGTGCTTCAGCGGCTGCGCCGGGCTGTGGCCGGCCGCCAGCAGGGCGAGGAAGTGTCCGCCATCCCGGAGCCCGACCTTGCGCCACGGCCCCGGCGGGGATCGTCCCGCGCTCGGTCGGGGCGCCCCGCGGCCGGGCCATCCGGTCGATCTCGGCCTTCCGCACCCGGAAGCTCCGCCAGCCGTCGGGCGGGTCGCGCGCGCCTGCACCTCGGCCACCAGATCGAGGCCGTCCCGCGGCCGCCAGGCCGACTGCACGCCCGGGGCGCGCGGCGCCAGAACGCCGTCGGCGACCAAGGCGTCGAACGAATTCTGGTGTGCCCCCATCGCCCTGCGCAGCGTAGTGGAGCCGATCAGCGTGGGGATTTCGGCGAGCAGCCCGGCACGGGGCGCCGCGGCGAAGGTCTTGCGCGCCGTCGGGCGCGAATCGTCCGCGGCGAGGGCGCCGGCCTCGATCAGCAATTGCTCCATCGGGGCAGTGCCGATCCCTGCCTCCCGTGCGGCCGTCACCACCGAATGCAGGCGCCGTTCCGCCACCCACTTCTCCCAGCAGGTCGGCGCCCGGCGCGATCGGCCAGACTTCGAGGATCCGGTCGCGCAGGAGCTTCCGGAAAGGGGCGAAGGCGGGCTCCTCCCGATAGTCTTGCGAGAGCTTCTGGAAGAGCGGCCCGAACGCCTTGTTTGGACGGTCGCCGGCGCGGTCGGCGCGCGCCGCGAGGCGGTCCAGCGCCGCCTCGATGGCCTCCGGGCCGTGCCGGGTCGCGGCGAAGCCCGCCGCCTGGGCCGCCCGCTGCCGCGCCGCTGGATCGTCGTCGGGCCCCTCCTCCAGCCGCAGCAATTCCGCCCCGAGCAGGCGGCAGAAGGTCGTTGCGGCAAACAGCGACTGCCCCGCCAGCCAGGTCGTGTCCCGCCCGTCCTCGAGCCGCGCGTCCAGCCACAGGTCGTAGGGCGACGGCGTCACCGGCTTCGCGTCGAACCCGCCGCCGAGCACCCGCTGCGAGACCTCGCTCAGCCTTGCGGCGACGTCGTAGCGATGGGCAGGCGTCCCCACCTCCCACAGCGTCACCAGCGGGTGGCCGTGCCGGACGCAGAGGCTGACCTCGCGTAGCTGCCAGTCGCCGCGCAGCGCCATCGTCCGGGCCGGAGTACGCTCCTGCCCCCGGGCATCCGCGCGCAGACAGACCGGGCAGCCCCGCATCCGCGGGTTGCGCAGGGCGCGCGAGACGAAGACCTCGCCCCGGAGCTCCGTCCGCACGTCGCCCACACCGGTCCCGGTCCATGACAGGAGCTCCGCGACCGCGGCGGCGTCCAGCCCACCCGCGCCGGCCAGCGCCCGCACCGCATCCTCCTCCAGGTTCAGGAAACGCTTGATCGAGAACCCCAGATCGACGGCGAAGTCCGCAGCTCCCAGGCCGTTGACCGCCGCGAGGCGGGAGAGGAAGGACGGCATAGTCTCGCGGTGAACCGGTGCGGTACGGAGGGGAAGTGGCGCGTGCACGGGCTGCAAAATCTCCAGTTTCAGTAGCTGCGCTTCCGAACCATGCTCAACGTCGGACGCCCTGTCCACAGGCGCCGCTCAATGCACAACTCCCAAGTAACCGCGGGGTAAGTTTGGCCGTTCGGCAGCGATCGGAAGCAGGATCCTTGGCGGTGTTAGCTCAACCTGTCGCATCCATGGCCGATTGACCTCCGTCGCGCGATCGGATCGCTCCCGGCCTCGCCCAGCGGTAGCGCAGGCATGGCGGTGTCTGTACTCATGGTCATGGCGTGATCTCCTTGGCGGTTGCCGCCGCCGGTTGGGTGCGTTTCAGGTCACCCGGAGATTGCGCCGCCCGCCAATTTCCACCACGCGCGCGACACGACCCCCCGGGCGGCTTCGACCTTGAAGCTGCGCGTTTGTTCGAGCCGTGTGTCAGCTTTCGTTGTGAGCCGCAGTGGGTGAAGACATCATTGCGTTACGCTTGGCGAATACCGAGCGTCAGATGGAGGGCTATTGGCACTTCCCCAGCGTCGCCAAAGGTATGGGTGTTGATTTCCGCTGAGAACTGACCCGGGCTTTCCATCGAGAAGTGACCCGTCTGAAGGTTATGGTCGCCGGTTCAGGTCTGGGTCTATGGCGGTCGTCCCTCCTTCTTGCTGCGTGCCGCCTCGGCGCTGGCCCTGAAGCGGAAGCTGTCGTTTCCTGTTTCAAGGATGTGGCAGCGATGGGTCAGTCGATCGAGCAGCGCGGTGGTCATCTTGGCGTCACCGAAGACCGTGGCCCATTCGCTGAAGCTGAGATTGGTGGTGATGGCGACGCTGGTACGCTCGTAGAGCTTGCTCAGAAGGTGGAAGAGCAAAGCCCCGCCCGTGGTGCTGAACGGCAGGTAGCCCAGCTCGTCCAGGATCACGAGGTCGGCGCGCGTGAGGCTCTCGGCGATCTGCCCGGCTTTGCCCTTCGCCTTCTCCTGCTCAAGCGTGTTGACGAGCTCGATCGTGGAGAAGTAGCGGACCTTCTTCGATGGTGCTCGACGGCCTGGACCCCGAGCGCGGTCGCGACATGCGTCTTTCCCCGTGCCTGGCCCGCCGATCAGGACGACGTTGTGGACGCCGTCGATGAACTCGCCCCGGTGCAGCTGGCGGACCAGAGCCTCGTTGATCTCGCTGGCGGCGAAGTCGAACCCTGCCAGGTCCTTGTAGGCCGGGAAGCGCGCGGCCTTGAGGTGATAGGCGATGGACCGGACTTCGCGTTCAGCGACCTCGGCCTTCAGCAGTTGCGACAGGATCGGCACGGCCGCTTCGAAGGCGGGCGAGCCCTGTTCGATGAGGTCCTCGACGGCCTGGGCCATCCCGTACATCTTCAGGCTGCGCATCATGATGACGATGGCGGCGCTGGCGGGATCATGACGCATGGCGCGCCCCCTGTTTCCGGCCGCGCAGGCCGTCATAGCGCGCGACATTCGCCTTGGGCTCCTCGAGCAGCGCCAGACCCGTTGGCGGGGCGACCTCGGGCGTGCCCGTAGGCGCTTTCGTCGATCAGCCGGTGCAGCAGATTGAGCACATGGGTCTTGGTCGGCACCCCGGCCTCAAGCGCCAATTCCACCGCACAAAGCACCGCCTCTTCGTCGTGCTGCAGCACCAGGGCGAGGATCTCCACCATCTCCCTGTCGCCGCCCGGGTGCTTGAGCAGATGCTGCTGGAGGCGCCGGAAGGCCTCGGGCAGCTCGGCGAAGGGCGCGCCATTACGCAGCGCACCGGGCTTTCGCTGGATGACGGCCAGGTAGTGCCGCCAGTCGTAGATCGTCCGGGGTGGCAGCTTGTGCGAGCGCTGGATCACCCTTCCATGCTCGCAGACGATCTGCCCCTCGGCCGCGACCACGAGCCGGTCGGGGTAGATCCGCAGGCTGACCGGGCGGTTGGCGAACGACGCCGGGACGCTGTAGCGGTTCCGCTCGAAGTTGACCAGGCAGGTCGGCGACACCCGCTTGCTCTGCTCGACGAAGCCGTCAAAGGCCGGCGGTGTCGGCATCAGGGCCGTCTTCTCCGCGTGCCAGACCTCGGCGACGGTCCCCGGCAGCGTGCCATGCGGCGTGCGCTCCCACTGCTCGATGCAGCGCTGCTCGAGCCAGGCATTCAGTGCCGCCAGGTCGGGGAAGTCCGGCATCAGCTGCAAGATCAGGTGGCGGGCATCCTGCACGTTCTTCTCGACCTGGCCTTTCTCCCAGCCCGCGGCCGGGTTGCAGCAGTCGGGCTCGAAGACGTAGTGGCTTGCCATCGCCAGGAACCGGGCGTTGACCTGACGCGCCTTTCCGGAGCCGACCCGGTCCACCGCGGTCTTCGTGTTATCGTAGATGCCCCGCCCGGGGACGCCGCCGAAGACCCGGAAGGCGTGCCAGTGGGCATCGAACAGCATCTCGTGGGTCTGAAGCAGGTAGGCCCTGAGCAGAAACGCCCGGCTGTGCGAGAGCTTGATGTGGGCGACCTGGAACTTCGTGTTTTCCCCGGCAAGCGCCGCCCAGTCCTCGCCCCAGTCGAACTGGAAGGCCTCCCCGGGTTGGAACACGAGCGGCACGAAAACGCCGCGTCCGGCGGTTTGCTGTTCGCGCTGGCGGCGAGAAGGTCGCCGAGGAGATCGTCAAGAAGGACTCGAAGCTCACCTTCGACCCGCACACCGGCGTGCTCACGAATGTCGAGATGCCGTTCCTGACCAAGTCGGAAGTCGCCCGCCTGGCCTTCGACAAGGGCTGGGTGGTCGAGGCGACCGTGGAGGACATCAAGCTCGCCGCCGGGATCCGGACGGTCATGTACCGCAACTACGGCGGCGACCGGGTGGGCGACGGTATCGTTCGCGAAGTCGCCGAGGGCGGTGCCAAGTTCGTTATCGATGCCGGAGACATCGTCCGGTGGGGCGCACAAGGCCGCACGCTTCAGGACAGCCCCTACTGGAAGCGGATGAACGACCTGGTGCACTCGAGACTGCCGGCGCCGGACGACGACATGCGCGCCGCCGGACTCGAGGGGCGGTACTATCCGACCATCGGCAACCACGAGGTCTGGGACGACCCGAACATCGAGGGCGTGCTCAGCTCGGCGCCGTATCTCGCCAAGCTCGGCGTCTCGCCGGAGCGGCTGATCTACACGTTCGATTTCCACGACACCCGCTTCATCTACCTCTGGACCGGCAAGACCGACCGCTTCGCGCCCTCCGGCTGGGACGCGACCCGCCCGGTCTATCAGGAGCAGCTCGAGCAGCTCGTCACATGGCTCGACGACGCCAAGGCCAAGGGCATCCGCAACGTCTTCGTCACCTTCCACGCCCCGGTCTACAACCGCGCGGGATTCGATCCGATCCCCGAGGACACCAACCCGCACGCGACGCTGGCGTCCTATGCCAAGGACTTCGCCGAACTCGTCGTCTTCAACGCGCATGTGCACACGACCGAACTCTACGAGGTCGACGGCGTGAAATACCTGATCCTCGGCGGCGGCGGGGCGGAACAGGACCCGGTCCTGCCAGGTCGCACCTCGATTCCGCGCCCGGCAGGATACCCCGAGGATCTCTACTGGAAGGGGCAGAAGCCGAAGGAGGAATACAACTACCTGACGGTTGACGTCACGCCCTGCCAACCATCCACCTTCCACCTGAACCGCTTCCGCCCCTGGTCGGCCACACCGTTCGAGGAGGTGACCCTCTTCGACGCGGGCAAGTGAACCGCGAGCCGTTTGCGGCGACCGGACGCGGGGGGAGCCGTCACGGCGACAGGCTCCGTCGCGACGGTCGCCGCTCCACGGCAGCGGTGGCGGCGGGCCGACGCGGCGACCCTGGTGCTGCACTGGCTGGTAGCCTCTCTCCTCCTCGTCAATTTCGCGACGGGGTTCCGGGTGGCCCCCGACGCCCTCGATGCCGACTGGTCGCGCGCCGTCGCCGCCGCGATCGGCCCGCAGGGGGCGGTGCTCTTCTGGCACGTCGCCTCGGCCTGCGCCCTGCTGGCCGCGGTCGCGGCCTACGCGACCTACCTCATGGGCGCACGACAGATCGCGCGGCTCCGGATGGATGCAGACCGGCTCCGCGATCTGCGCTCGCCCGACCGCCGCAGGCGCTGGAGATCGGTTAACGTCCTGATCTACTGGCTGGCCTATGCGCTCCTCGCCACTGCCGCCTGCACCCGGCTGCTGATGTTCTCGGGCGTCGTCAACCGCGCGCATTGGGGTGTCGGCACCATCCACCGGCTCGTCGCGTGGAGCCTCGTCGGCTACGTCGTCTTGCACGTCACGGCCCAGATCACGATGGCCGGCTGGCGCGCGCTCTACGCGATCACCGTCCCGCGCCCGGCCTATGGGCGCGCGGCCGTTGCGGCGGGCGTCACCGCCGCCGTGGCCGCCGCCGGGCTCTATGCGCTCGACGCGCTCACGGTGAGAAATCTCGAAATGGCCCATGTTTCGGATCCGGCCCGCGTCGATGGCGACTTCGACGACCCGGCCTGGCGCGCCGCCCGCCCGGTGACCATCCAGACGGCCGGCGGCGCCAATCTGATCGCCGGCGGCACGGCCGCCACGGTGAGGGCGGTGCGTGACGACACCACGCGTACTTCCTGTTCGAGTGGCAGGATCCGACGCGCAGCCTCAAGCAGGTCCCGCTGCAGAAGACGGCGAAGGGCTGGCGGATGGTCCAGGACGGATTCGCCAGCGCCGACGAGACGGACTACTAAGAGGACAAGGTCTCCGTCATGCTGTCGGACGCCAGCAGGTTCGCGGCGCTTCGCTCGATCCATCTCGGTCCCCGTCCGCTTGACGGATTGCCCGGAGCCTCCGGAAAGCGCGGCCTCCACTATACCGACGACGGAACCGTGCTCGATGTCTGGCACTGGCAGGCCGTTCCGCACCAATCCGCTGGGACTGGCGGAGGACGATTACTTCGGCCAGCCGCAACCGCCACAACCGGACGCTCCGCTCGAGCGCTACGCCGCTGGCTACGCGCCCGACCCGGCCGTGAACGGCAGTTCCATCAACAACTGGAGGGACCTCCTGGAGGGCCCGTACTCGCGGCGCTTCGACGGAGGCGTCGTCCCACGATTCCTGCCCAATGCTTCGTGGACTTCGAACCCGGCCAATCTCGATCCTGGAACGTTGAAGAACACCAGCTGAACGAACCCTGCTTGACGGAAACCGACGGTACGTCCGTCGCCGAAACCGGGCCCGACTTGCACGCTTAATGCCGCACCCCCGTCGACTCCCTTGACGGTCGACCCGACCGCCGTCCGCTGCATGGAGTGCCCATGGACGAAGCTCTTTCCTCGACCGATCCCCTTTTCCCCGCGGCAGCGGCGCTCGCCGCTGCCCGGCGTCTCCGGCTCGAGATCAGCCGACCTCGCTGCCGGCCGTTGGTCGTGTCCTGCCCTGGCGTGCTCACACGGGTGAGCCGCGTGGTCGCCACGGGGAGCACGAGTGAACTCTTCTGCGAGGCCGGACTTAATGGCCTGCGGAAGTGCATCGCGTTCGTAGAGGACGCCGTCGCGGCCGGGACGAAGGCCGGGTACGAAACCTACGATGCTTGGGACGAATTCGGCGAAACCACGGTGTTCCACCGCGTCGAGATGCTGTCGCCGGAGGTGAGCGCCGCAGGGGTGCTGCTGGACGAACTCAAGAGTCTCACATGCCTGGTGGCGCGCACCCTCGACCTCGCCGAGGCTCGTGCGATGATCCATGGCGCGTCGATCTGCGCCAAGTAGATCGACGCAGGCGGCAGTCCCAAAACTCCCGACGACATGCTGAACTCCCACCAGATGATTGCCGTCCGGCGCGCTTCCCCCGGCGCACGCATCGATGGGTCGGTCATCCGGATCGGTCGGTGGGAGCATCGTCTATGCGGACGGACGACTCGACCTCCCCATGACGCCGGGCGCGATCGGGTGGCAGATGGACGGACGCGACAAGGCCATGTTCGCCTGGACGACGCTCGCCAAAATCCTGGGAAAATGATCGCCCACGGTACGGCGCCGGCTCTGCGTTTCGTGCGGCCCGGGTCATTCCGGACCTCTTGACCGAAGAGAAAGGACCCGAAGATGCAAGAGCCTGTGACCTACGACGAATTGGAGGCAGCGCTGGAGGTGGTCGCCGCTTGGCTGATCGCGGCCTACGGCGGACGTCTCGAGCGGGTGTCTCTGTCCCTCGAGGGGTACTACGGCCCTGTCACGGAGTGCTACGGGATTGTTCCCATCACCATCGGTCGTGGAGCGTGTGCCGACGGCACAACGGAAACGCGGGATACGCTGCCCGCCCGAGAGATAGGGCATCGCGCCGAGTCGCTCCTCGCCCGTCTCGTTCCCGGCGTCCGCTGCACGCATGATCCGGTAAGGGACGTCTGTCACGTCGTGTCCTCTTCGCTGGTCAAGGCCGGGGACGTTTCGGCGCATCGGCGGATCGAGTTGCTGCGCCTGCACGGGAGGTTGACGCCATAGGCGGCCATCCCGCCGACGATGATCCGCCAATCACGGAACCGACGAAATGTCCGTCGCCGAAACAGGGCCCGACATGCACGCTCCAAGCCGCTCAATCCACCCGACTTCCACAGGCGCGGAAGAGGGCCTTCGCCGAGAAGCCGAGCACTTCCTGCTCGTCTCGGGCGGGGCCTCATCGACGTTCTCCGGCGCGCGGCCGGCGAGCATGGCCTCGCCCTGGCGTTCGCCTTTCGGGACATCGTCCTCGACCGCGAAGCCCCGCCAGCATCCTGGCCGATCGACGACGTTCTCGATGTCCTCACCTCCGTCGATGCCAAGCGCGACAATCGATCCGCATCGCTCGAGGCCCTCATCAAGGGTCCGGCGCGCCTGATCGATGATGTCGAATGCGGGTCCCGGGAAGATGCCGACGAGGAGGCAGCTGCCCCTGGTCGCCTCGCGGCGTGACCTCCTTCGCCTGCGCTCTCGCGCAGGCGCTTGACGCGCCAAGTGAAGCCGTCGCCCTGGAGGCAGTGTCCATCATGAAATCCCGAGAAGGACCGTCTACCCTGTTGGCCGCGGCGGAGGCGCTTTCCGCCGGTCGCGTCGTCGCCCGGCATCTCGCCTCGTCCTTGGTCGATGCGCCGTGCGTCGACCTCGAGGATCTCGCCCGCAAGCTGGTGGGGCCGGCGGCACTGGGGGCGTCCGCCTGTGACGAAGTCGCCGCTCTGCTCGCGTACTGCGAATCCTCATCGACGCCGGCACGAGTTCAAGGCCGAGTGGGTCCCGATGGCCTGGGAAGACGGTGATGCCATAGAGTGGATGCCATCGACCACGCCGGTCCGGTCCCCGAAGGCGGCCCTCCTCGTCGGCGTCGCCGACGACCTGCGGCGCGGAGACGCTCGTCTCGGTCAAGTACGACGAGAAGGCCCTGCGGAGGAGCTACCTCGCTGAGGTCCGCACGATCGCGGCCCAGACGCCGCGGGCGGTCGCGGACCGCTTCGCGGTGGTCTCGCGCTTCAGCTTCCACCCCGTCCAGCGCAATTGCGCCGAGGACGTCCACCATGCGCGCCGCGGATGGGATCCGGAAGCCGACCGCATCGTCCTCAAGGCGGCGCACGACCTCGGAGCAACCTTCACCTTCCAGCAGCTGCTCGATCGTGCCGCGCTGGAGACCGGGGCTGGCGGGCGGCGGTCCGGCTGATCGGCGATGGCGACATCACGAAGCATCTGCTCGATCCCTTCGCGCCCGACACCCTGTGCCGGCTGGGGGGGCCTGATGTATCTGCACAACATCACCAAGGCCGACCTGGTTCAGCTGGAAGGCCGTGAGGTTCCTCCGCGTCGATCCTGTCACCGAAGCGGGGACGGGGAGCGTCACCCACTACCGGTTGGTGGTGCAAGATCCTGAGGAGGGGGCGATTCAGCGCCTGTTCCGCAGCGACGAGATCCCGCATCTGGTCGAGCAGGAACGGCTCGTCACCGACCGCGGCTACCACTGCCTTGCGCGGAAGACCGACCGCCAACTCCATGGCACGCGCGAGGTGCATGGGGCGACCCCCAAGCAGCGCGCCCGCATCGACAGGATGGTCTTCCTCGCGCGGCGGATGGAGCACTACCACGCGCTCGGAATGCTTCGGACGCGCGAGGGCGTGGAGGAGTACCGGGACAAGCTGTCGAAGGACGATCTGCAGTATCAGGCACGGACGCGCTATGGGACCGACAGGCCCAACACCAGCCAGTTCCTGAAACCGCTGCCCGCGGCGTCGACGCTGTTGCGGTACGACAAGCTGTTGCGGAGTACCGGAGGCGATCCGCGTGCCTTCCAGCCCTCGCTGTCGCGGTCCGATCTGCTCAATCCGAAAGAGGCGGACGATCACTTCTTCATTCTCAGCCACCTGTATCGCTACGAGCGGGAGCCGAGCATGACGAAGGAGGCGGTGGCCGAGGCGACGGTGGAGGCCGTCAGGCGCCGCGCGCAGGGCCGCCGGGATCCCCGATAACATCCCGGAACGGTCTGCGCGAACCTACGAGCGCTACGTCGACAAGTATCTCGATCCCTACAGCGTCACCCTGCACCGCGAGGGGGAGGCCGCCGCGCGCAGGAAATTCGGCACGACGGAGACCGGCGTGAAGGCGGAGTTCCCCGGGCAGAAAGTGCAGATGGATTTCTGGTACCCGCGCCGAATGGCGACGGATGACCGCGGAGGAGCGGCGCAAGCTCAAGCCGGTGCGGCGGTGGATCGTGGTGGTGATCGATGTCGCGACGCGGGTCATCCTCGGCTACGCCATCTGCAGGGCGCCCAACCAAGCCGCATCGCTGCAGGCGCTTCGCATGTGCTCCATGGACAAGACATTCCTGTTGCGCGCGGCCGGCATCACCAAGGCGCACTGGAACTACGTCTGTCCGCTCACCGAGGTCACGACGGACAGCGGCAGCGAGTTCGGCAAGTACCCGTTCGGCGGCTCGCGCTTCGCCTCGGCCGTCCGGCGCCTATCCGGCTCGCTGATGACCACGGTGACCGGCCTGCCGCACCTGCGCGGGCACGTGGAACGCTGGAACTGACCGCGGATCGCGGTTTCGCCCGTCCCCATTCGGGCTACACGGCGTCCAACCCGACGAAACTCGGGGGTCGCAAACCGCATGAGGAGGCGTGCCTGACCGACGACGAGGTGGATCTCCAGTTCGCGAGGTTCGCGGCGTACTACCACGCTCAGCCCAACCGCAACCTGGGCCGGGTCTCCCCGGCCGACAAGTGGGAGGAACTCAGCGCCGACCCGCGCCTCGATCCCAGCCAGATCCCCGGTCCCGCCGCCCTCAGGGAGTCATGCGGCACATTCGTGACCGTGGACGTCTCCGAGGAGGGGATCCTGTTCGAGGGGATCAGCTACGCCGACGCGTTCACCCGCGCGCAGCGCATGAAGCCCGGCTGCGCCCGCACCGCAAGGCCCGGCGAGCGGATCGAGGCCATCGTCGATCCGATGGATCTCGGCGCGATCTCGCTGCGCAGCAAGGACGGCTTCGTGGCCGTGCCCGCGGTCGAGGCCAGCATGCGGGGTATCAGGCTGGCGGACTGGCGCGCCGCGCGCCGGCAGCAGCGTGCCGAGGCCAGCGAGACGCGGGCCGCACGGGCGGAGGAACGCGCGGAGGCGCGGGATTCCCTTTGGGAGAATGCGACGCTGATCGCGCGCTCTGCGGGCGTCGGGCCACGCCAATACACCCTGGAGGAGGTCGACCGTATGGCCCGCTAGGTCAGGGACTTCGGCAAGGGCCAGCACGAGAAGCCCGTCTTCGGCCGGGATGAATACCGCGACCCGCTGATGTACGGGTTCGCGATGGGTGCGGACGAGGAGGACGACGCCGATCCCGGTGCAGATGACCTCCAAGACCCGGGCATCGATGCCGCCCAGCCGGAGGACGGTGCGGCGGCTGGCGGCCCCGAGGTCGTCGGCCCCGAAACCGCCGAGGCGGCGACGGCCACCGACGAGGCCGAGGCGCCTCGCACCGCATCCGGCGCACCCGGCGGTCTCGACCGCTTCCGCAGCAAGGTGAAACCCCGCTCCGGTGGATCAGCATGGCAGGAGGACAACGGATGATCGACGACGCAACCCTCGCGGCAGTGGCCGCGATCCGGCAGAGGGCGGACCTGACGACGCGCCTCTCGACCGAGTTCTTCCCCACAGCGCCGTTCCGGGACTTCCAGACGCGGGTGTTCACGGTGCTGGAAGAGCGCGAGGCGCGGCTCAAGGCCGGCGTTATGGAGCAGAAGGGCGCCGCCCTCCTCGGCCCCGCCGGCACCGGCAAGTCCCGCATGGCGGAAAGGGTCATCATGAACTTCCAGGCCGTGGCCGAGGCCACGGGCGGGCGCGAGTTCGGGGACAGGATCGTCGGCGTCATCGTGCCGGGGCAAGCCACTGTGAAGGACACCCTGCGGGAGATCCTCCGCCAGATGGGATATCCCTGCGAGGCGAGCCGCGACGAAGACTACCTCACCCAGCGGGTCATGGCCCAGTTCGAGGGGCAACGCGTCGCGGCGCTGCATCTCGACGAGGTGCAGGACAGCGGCCGATACGCGACCTCCGACAGCATGCGGATGTTCTCGAAGAAGTTCCGAAACCTCATGCAGCATCGCCGGTGGCCGGTCTGCCTGATCCTCACCGCCACCCTCGAGGGGCGCGAGTTCATCAACCATGACCAGACTCTGACCCGCAGGCTTCGTCCCATCGAGATCCTGCCGATGACCTATACGCAGGATGCTCAACTCCTGCGTAGCTCGGCGGCCACGCTGGTGCACCGCGCGGGCCTTGCCGACGGCGGGCTCTTCGATGAACCTGAGTTCCTGAATATCTTCATGCATGCGAGCGCATATCGCTTCGGCATCGCGATGGAGATGACGATCGAGGCGATCGACGAGGCGATGTCCGAAGGAGGCCGCGAGATTGGCCTCGACCACTTCGTCGGCGCCTACTACCTGCGCATGAACTGCGACGACGACCTCAACCCATTCATCGCACAGCATTGGAAGGCCATCGACACCACCACGGCGATGGACCGGATTCTGGACCAGCGGAAGGACGAGCTGCGGAAGGAGACGGAGAAAGGAAATAAGAGGAAAGCCGTGGCCGCCCGCTGACGCCACCCCGCCTCCCTTGGATCCATTGGAGCCGCCCTTCGGGGCGGCTTTTTTCGTGCCGTGGCTTGCCAGGGGCTCCGGATCAGGTCAGTCTGGGGGTGTCGGTGGTCAGCCCTCGGGTGTCGGAGGTCAGTCCTCAATTTGTCGGCGACGCCGCTAACCCTTTGATTTCATGAAGGCGGAGTGGTTCCAATTGCCAGTTTGAGTGTCGGCCGTTAGACGGCGCAGGGCGCTACCGTGCTCCTGATCAGCCACCGCCTGCCCGACGTCTTCGCCATCGCCAGTGCCTCAACCCCCGGCATTGCGCGTCCAGCCGGCCTTCGGCTATCAGGTCCGCAGACCGGCACGCAGGCGAACATGGCTGACGACCGAATCCCGCGGCCTGACTACAGTCACGAGCGCGTCGCGCCGCGGCCGGTCTGCGGCATCGACGAGGTCGGACGCGGTCCCTGGGCCGGGCCCGTCGTGGCCGCCGCGGTGATCCTCGACCCGGAGGCGATCCCGGACGGCCTCGACGACAGCAAGCGCCTGACGCCGGGGCGCCGCGACGAGCTCGCGCTGACCCTCCACGCCGCGGCGATCGTCGGCATCGGCACCGCCAGCGTCGCCGAGATCGAGGCGATGAACATCCTCCAGGCCAGCTTTCTCGCGATGCGCCGCGCGGTCGCCGGGCTTGGTCTCCGCCCGGCGCTGGCCCTGGTCGACGGCCATATCCAACCGCCCGGCCTGCCCTGCCCGTCCCGAGCCATCATCGGCGGTGACGGGCTGGCGCTCTCGATCGCCGCCGCCTCGATCGTCGCCAAGGTCGCCCGCGACCGGATCATGGTGGCACTTTCGCAACAGTTTCCCGGCTACGGCTGGGAGACCAACATGGGATACGGCACCCCCGGCCATGCCGAAGGCCTCGCCCGGCTCGGCGTTACCCCACACCATAGGCGGTCGTTCCGGCCAATCCACAACATCTTGTGTGAAGCGATTTAGTTAAGCCATTGATTGACTTACAGTTTGACCGCGATTCGCTTTTGAATCACTCTCGGGGCGCATAACCGCAGCAACGGGACGCGCTCGATGGCACAGCTCAAGAAGACGTCCGATTGCAGCACCTTGGAACTCGACGCGATCCTCCCCGGCGACAGCATCGAAACCATGCGCGCCTTGCCCGCCGCCAGCATCGACCTGATCTTCGCCGACCCGCCCTACAACCTGCAGCTCCGCGGCGACCTGCACCGGCCGGACAATTCCCGCGTCGACGCCGTGGACGACCAGTGGGACCGTTTCGCCTCCTTCGCGGCCTACGACGAGTTCTCCCGCGCCTGGCTCGCCGCCGCCCGCCGCCTGCTGAAGCCCGATGGAGCGATCTGGGTGATCGGCTCCTACCACAACGTCTTCCGCCTCGGTGCCATCCTGCAGGACGCCGGCTTCTGGATCCTCAACGACGTGATCTGGCGCAAGACCAACCCGATGCCGAACTTCCGCGGCAAGCGGCTAACCAATGCCCACGAGACCCTGATCTGGGCGGCGAAGTCGGACCAGTCGAAGTACACCTTCAACTACGAGGCAATGAAGGCGCTGAACGAGGGCATCCAGATGCGCTCGGACTGGGTGATTCCGCTCTGCACCGGGTCCGAGCGCCTGAAAACCGAGGCCGGCGACAAGGCCCACCCCACCCAAAAGCCTGAGGCGCTGCTGCATCGGGTGCTGGTCGCCTCTACCCGCCCCGGCGACGTCGTGCTCGACCCCTTCTTCGGCACCGGCACCACCGGCGCGGTGGCCAGACGCCTCGGCCGCCGCTTCATCGGCATCGAGCAAGAGCCGGAGTACCGCGCCATCGCCGAGGCGCGGATCGCCGCCGTCCGGCCGCTCGACGCCGAGGCGGCCGCGATCACAACGCCCAAGCGTGCTGAGCCGCGTGTCGCGTTCGGCCAGCTGGTCGAGCGGGGCCTGCTCGCCGCCGGCGAGACCCTGGTGTCGCTGAACGGCCGCCACGCCGCGCGCATCCGCGCCGATGGCACGCTGGTCGCGCTCGATGTCCGCGGCTCGATCCATCAGGTCGGGGCTGCGCTGGAAGGCGCGCCGTCCTGCAACGGCTGGACCTACTGGCACTTCCGCAAGGACGGGGTCAGCGTTCCGATCGACTTCCTGCGCCAGCAGGTTCGCGCCGAGATGTCGTTCGAGTGAGGAACTCGCAAGGCACTGAAAGGGCCTGTTTTTCGCGTATGGACTCCGTATGGAACGCATATGGAATCGGTATGGGCGTTTTCGAAGCTCAGCCGACGTCCAGCGCCAGCACGTCCACCACCAGCGGATCGGCGGAGGGATCGCGGTGGCGCCAGGCCTGGGGCGTCTCGTCGGGTCCGGCCCGGATCCGCCAGCGGAAGCCGCCGAGAAACGGTGACGGCGAGAAGTAGTGCCACTCCCGAGCGGGCTCCGCGGCCGAGAAGGCGAGCGGCACGATCTCGGCCGGGTCTTCGTTGCGGCCGTCCGGGATCAGTTCCAGCGCGATGACGGGGGTGCCGGGCGGCGGGGGGCAGCGGATCGCGGCGAGCTGCGGGCCGTAGGTCGCGAAGCTCGTCAGCTCGAAGCGCCGGGGCCGGGCCGGAAGCACGCCGAGATCGAGCAGGCCGTCACCGGCCAGGGCGCGGGCGACGACTGCGAGGCTGGCCTCCGCGGCGTCGGCCGGCAGCGCCAGCGCCGCGCTCGGCCGATCGAGGTCGAGCGCGAAGTCGAGGGTGTGGGCGAGGTCGCGGAGCCGGTAGCTCAGCGTCCCTTCGAGGCGCGCCAGCTGCAGCAGGTCGGGCGCGGCCGCCAGGGCCAGCGGCAGCATCGCGAAGTCCTCCGGCAGCAGCCGCAGTACCGGGCCGGAGCAGCGGCGCTCGGGACCGGTCAGCTGCTGGACCCCCACGGCATCCACCAGAACCGCGAAGCCCTGGGCCGAATAGTCCAGCGGCTCGCCCGGCGCGAGTTGCAGCCGCAGGTCCGCCCGGTCGGCGGGCGCCTCCAGCAGCGCCGTTGCCACCACGGCCTGGGGGCGGTGCGGCGGCGCCGGCGCGGCCCGGACGGTGACACCGAGCGTATCGAGCCCGACCCGGTCCCGCGGCAGGTTCGCGAAAGCCGAGATAAGCTGGCTGCCGGTCGGGATCGGCTGGGAGGTATTGCGGGTGACGAGGGTCGCGGCGCCGTTCGCCGCTATGAAGGCGCGAAGCTCGGCGAAGGGATCGACCTGCAGCGCCATCCAGCGCCGGGCCTGCACCGGTTCGGCGAGATCCCAGTCGAATCGGCCGCCGGCGACGCCGCCGTCGGCGGAGAGGCGAAACCGCGGCAGCTGCCCAGCATCGACCACCGGGGCCGCGGCGAAGCGGGCGACCAGCCGGTCGGCCAGGGTCTCGGCGAAGGCCGGGTCGCGGCCGGCCCCCGCATCCACCTGCAGCGGCAGCGCTTCCGGCGAACCGCCCAGGGCGGCGGTCAGGTCCTGAAGCGACGCGCCGTCGCCGGGCAGCAACGGCGCCAGCGCCGCCAGCAGCGCCACCGGGTCGAACGAGACCCGGGCGTCCAGCCGCGGCGAGACGCCGTCGAAGGCCAGCGTCATGCCGACGGTGAGCGGCATGGTGCCGTCCTCGACCAGCATCGCCACCCGCGTCGCCGCGTCGGCCTCGAGGCGCAGGTTGAAGCGGGCGGTGCCGAGCCCGTTCCAGCTCAGGGAGATCGGATCGCCCAGCCCTTCGGGAAGCTCGACGCCGGGACCGGGCTGCAGGCGCACCCAGCCGGCGGCGGATTCGAGCGGCGACAGCACCGCGCCGGGGTGCTCGGCGCGGAGCGCGGTGAGCGCGGCCGCGCCGTCCCGCACCGCGGCCAGGCTCAGGTCGAGGACGCCGTAGGGCGGCGGCGGCAGGAACGGCACCGCGGGCCGGGTGATCGACAGCCGGAACGCCGGCCGTCCGTCCGCGTCCGGCGCCAGCTTGACCACGCTCGGCGGCGCCAGCCAGTTCGCGTCCCCGAAGGCCGGCCAGACCGGCCCGTCCGCCAGCGTCAGCGGACGCTGGAAGTCGGGCAGGCCGGCCGGGTTCACCGCACGACCTCGACGAAGAAGGTGCCGACGTCCTGCTCGGTCGGCGCCGGGTCACGTTCCTGCCGGCCGTCCGCGCGCACCACCCGCTTGCTGTAGCGGTAGCGGGTATCGACCGCGTGCCGCAGGATGACGTCGTCGAAGGGATAGTCGATCCGCGCCTTCTGAACCAGGTTGGTCTCGTTCAGCTCGACCGTGTCGCCGCCCTCGAAATCCACCAGGATCGACAGGATCTGGTCGTCCGGGCGGTCGGGGATCGGCTGGAACAGCACCGGCGCGGCCTTGACGGTGACCTCGCGATAGTAGTCCAGGGTGTCGCGGCTCAGGATGGCATTGAGCACCGCCGCGTCGTCCGGCTCCACCCGAACCCCGGAAGTGGCGGTCAGGGCGATCGCCCCGGTTCCGGGAAGCCCCGCCGCCGGCGCCCTGAACTCGGCCTGCGCGCCGGATGCCAGCACGGTCTCGGCGTCGGCGCCGACTGCGTGCACCTCCGCGGTGGCCCCGGCGCGCGCGGCGCTCAGCACCAGCTCGCCGATCCTGACCGGGCTCTCGACGGCGTTCCGGACCTGGATCGAGAGGCCGCCCTCCGCTTCGGTCGGCGCCAGGTCGAGCTCGCTGCCGGCCAGGGCGGAAAAGTCGGCGACGAACGGGCGCATCTCGGTGCCCCAGCCGTCGACGTCGATCTCGACACGGCCGCCGAACCGGCTCGCGCTGCGCCCGAGCATGGCGTCGAAGCAGAGCTGGAAGTCGGCCAGCGGCATGACCAGGGTATCGAAAAGCGGGCCTTGCAGCATCAGCATGCCGGCAGGACGCTCCTCGTCGACCCGGCCCGCCGCCCCCGGCCGCTGGATGAAGAAGCGGACGCCCGAGGTCAGGTAGGGCTGGAACACCAGCGCGGCGGGGTCGAGACCGTCGTGCGCCGCGAGCGCCGCCCGCACCGTCGCGAGGCGGGCCGGATCGGTGGTCTGGGTCACGACGTAGTCGAGGTTCGCGGTCGCGCCGTCGGTGGACCCGTTCACCGTCTGCACCCGCAGCGTCATGAACGGATTGCGGATGCCGTTGGCTGTCGCGGGGCCGCCGCGTCACCCAGAAGCCGTCGGGCAGGAAGAAGATGCGCTGAAGCTCGCGGGCGTCCTGGAAATAGCTGTGGACCGTCCCGTTGAAGACCTCGCGATGCCGAAGCAATCCGCCCTGGGTCGTGGTCCCGCCGGTTCCGCCGACGTCGACGCCCTGGAAGATGTAGCCGTGCAGGATTGGCGAAAAGGCGAAGGGGCTCGGCTCCACGGTCTGCTCGATGCGCGCCTCGATCACCCGATAGACCGGCTCGGGTGGCGCCGGTTCGACCAGGGGCACCGCATTCGAGGTGGCGGTGACGTTCGCGCGCCGATCGGTGATCACGATCTTGACCTGGTCCGGCGGCGCGGTTCCGACCGCCACGGCGAACCAGAGCTGGGTCAGGTCCTGAGGCCTGCCGAGCGCGCAGAACCCGTAGATCCGTCTATTCGCCACGGCGTCGAAGATGTCGACCCAGCAGCGCGCGGCGTTGGTGTTGGCGCCGCAGGGCGGCAGGTCCGGCGAGGCGGCGAAGTACTCCGGGGCGAAGTCCTGCCAGTTGGTCACGGTCAGCCAGAACCGCGTGAAGCTGTCGCTGCGTTCGGCGCGAACGAAGGCGAGCGCCGGAGTCGGCAGCGGCTGGGGCTGGGGCGGGTGGAAGACGACCGGGCCGCCATCGGGTCGGGGGTGGAAGACGATCGGACCATCCGGCCGGGGCGGGCGCAGGATGACCGGGCCGGTGCCGGGCCGCTGCGGCATCAGCCCGCTCCCGGGGCGCAGCACCACGTCCGGCCGCAAGCGACCGGTTGCCGCCGCGCGGGTTATGCCGCGCTCCGGGGCGGCGTCCTCCACGGCGACCCGGGCCACGCGGCGGACCAGCAGCAGCGCGCCGCGCCCGGCGTCGCGCAGCGCCTGGTACACCTCGTCGCGCTGGCCGAGCGTGGCGAGCGTCAGCACCGCGTCGATGCTGCCGTCCTGGAGCGGGGTGCGTTCCTGGAACGGCATGATCTTGCGCGACTGCGGTGCGCCCAGCACGCCGTAGGACAGCTCGAGCTCCACCGTGTGCGGCAGCACCGGCTGGCTCGCCGCCGCATCTTCGAGCCCGGGCGGCACCGCGCGCGCCAGGCGCAAGGACAGTTTCCAGGTGCCGCCGTCGGCCTCGGCCAGGGCGAGCCGGTAGCGTTGCTGGCCGCTGACCTCGTCCTGGGCCAGGCTGTAGCGGGGCAGCCAGTATTTCACCGTGGCATCGGTAGGGTCCTCGAACAGCTGCAGGTCGTCCGGGGGCGAGGAGGTGCAGATCGGAGCGCCGGCCTCCTCGCGCGTCAGCGCGTCTGACAGGAGAGCGATGCGGCCTTTCCAGCTGCCGGGCAGTGCGCTGGCGACCGACAGGGCCTCCGCGGAGCTGAGAATGCGGGCGGTGGTCCGGTCGGTCATGGCAGCCTCGTGGCGGGAAAGGAAGCTTCGGGGAGGGCGCCTCGCCGCAGCGCGGCCAGGGCCGGCGACCGCCAGCCGCGCCGCGCATAGGCGCCCGCGCAGATCACGGCGTCGGCTCCCGGCACCGCGCCGCCGGTCAGGATGGCGAGCTGGCGCGCGGCCGGGGCGAGTTCGCCCACGCCGCAGGCCACCGCGTGCGCAACGGCGAGGCGGAACTCGGCGAGCTCGGGATAGAACGGCGTCAGGACGCGAAGGCGCAGCGGGTCCCGCCCTGCCCAGGCCAGTCCGTCGAGGATCAGCCGCACCGCCGCGGCGCGCACCGGACCGCCGTGCATTCCGAGCGCGGCGAAGAGCGCCAGCACGTTGGCGTTGACGGCGCAGTCCACGATGTTGCGCCCGTCCGGCTTCGGGACGAGCCAGGTGGCGACGGCGCCGTCCGGCATCCAGGGCGGTCGCGGACCGGCGGCCCGCAGCCGGTTCGGCAGCAGCAGCCGCGCGGCCAGGCGCACCGCGTCGGCATGCGCCAGGCGCCCGGCCGCGTGCAGCTCCAGCAGGCAGAGCGCCGTGTCGTCGGCGTCCGGGGGGACCCCCTGCCCCCAGCGCGGCCGCGCGGCCGCGGGCCAGTAGGCGAAGGCGCCGGCCGGGCTGGCGACCCGGCAGCTTTCGAGGAAATCCAGCATGCGGGTCCGTGCGCGCGCCGCCCCCGGCCGATCGCGCAGCGCCCGCAGGCCGAGGGCGGTGATGAAGCTGGTCTCGTCGGCCGCCGCGCCGCCGGGCAGGTCCACGACCGCCGGCAGCGCCCCGGAGGCGGCCAGCAGCGGCTGCGGCGGCAGGCCGGGACGCGTCAGCATGGCCCCGGCGCCGGCCTGAGCCCGACGCTCCAGTGCTCCGCGTCCGGCAGGACGGTGATGCCGACCATGCCGTGCCGGGTCTGCGCGCTGTTGGCCGCGGCGAGGGGTTCGCTGGCGACCGCGTAGGGTGCGGCCGCGACACCGGCGCGGGCGAGCCGCTCGAGCATCCGGGAGCGGATCCGCCCGTCGCCGCCCCAGAGCGCCCGGGCGAACAGGAAGATCGTCGCCACCGGCTCGTGCTGCGGCGTGGCGCGCGCGTAGCTGATGCCGATGGTGCCGCCCGGAAGCCGGTCGCGGATGCTGCGGCCCCAGGCGTCCTCGATCAGGGCGAGCAGACACGGCGCGTCCTCCTGCCGGCCGGCGGGTTCGAGCAGACGGGGCAGCGAGGTGGCCGGCGCCTCGGCGTGGAAATAGACCTCGGACCGGCCGGCGGGGCCGAGGCCGAGCATCCGCGCGCGCGCCGGGGGTCCCGGGAGCCGCGGACGCGGCAGGCCCAGCGCCGCCAGCGGCGCCGCGGCGGCGGCGTCGGGCAGGTCGGCATAGAGCTTGAAGCGGTCGCCGCCCGCATCGTGGCGACCGCCGATCCAGCCGGCGAAGCGGACCGGCTCGTCGCCTTGCGCCGCGAAGGCCAGCGCCGCCAGCTCCGGCGCCAGCGGCGCGCCGACCCGGGCCAGCGCACGCAGCACCGTGGCACGGCCTTCCCGCGGCGACCGGCCCGCGGGCACCGGGTCGAAGGTCCAGCGCAGCGCCGCATCGGCGGTGGAAAAGGCCAGCTCCAGTGGAAAGCCGTCCCCGGTCAGCCCGCTCCCGGTCCAGGCCGCCAGCGGATCGACCTGCGCCTGCCGCTCCCGGGCCATCAGCTCGAGCGCGGCCAGCGCCCGGGAGGCCAGCGACGGCGGCTGCCCGGCGAGGCCGGCCGCGATCTCGGGGGGCATTGCCACCGTCGAGAGGTCGGCGATCACGGCGCGCCCCCGAGCTCGATGTCGAGGACGGCGTCGGCGCCGTCGGCGACGGCGACGGAGGCTTCCCCCCGTGCGCCGTCCGCCGCGTAGGCCGCCAGCGTGTAGACGCCGGGTTCGAGACCGGCGAAGCGGAACTGCCCGCCCGCGCCGGTGAGCTGCCCGATGTCACGGTGCGCGGGACTGCTTCCCGCCACCATGACCCGCGCGCCCGCTTCCGGCACCGCTCCGCGCAGAACCCGCCCGCCGATCGTCCCGGTCACGGCACCAGGCCGACCCAGCTGATGATGTTGTTGAACACCTCGCCGGTGATCCGGGTGGCCGAGTTGCCCGACAGCGCGCCGTTGGTGTGGACGCCCACGCCGTAGCGGTTGCCGTCCTGCATCAGCTGCCAGACCGGCGCGCCGCTCTGCCCGCCCGCGGTGTCGATCTGGTAGGTGATCACGTGATCGTCCACGGCCTGGACCTCGCGGCTGTGGTACCACTGGGTGCCGGCCGGCTTGTCGCCGGGATAGCCGGCCAGGTTCAGGGTCGCCGCCTTCAGGTCGTCGTCGGAGCGGGTGGTGTAGCCGAACCAGCCGAGCTGGTCGCCGAACCGGTTGGCCTCGGGCAGCAGGATCGCGCCGTAGTCGTAGTCGCGGTTCTGGTCCTGGGTCCAGCCCTGCACGCTGCGATAGTCGGTGCAGACCGCCGAGCCGAACGGGCGGCTGTCGCCGCGCCGGCCGGGGGTGACCTCGATCTGGCTCGGCCAGCCGCCGTTGGAGTGGAAATAGACGCAGTGCCCGGCCGTCAGCACCAGCCGCGGGCTGACGAGCCAGCCGGTGCCGATCCACTGGGTGGCGTCCTGCGCCGTCATCAGCAGCGAGCAGACGCAGCGCCAGGGATAGGCCTCGTTGTTGGTGACCTCGATGCGGTCGTCGGTGTCGATGACGATCATCGCCCCGACGCCGGGCTGGCGGAGCAGCGCGCGGTCGGTGGCGTCACCGTAGCTGGCCCAGTAGGCGTCGAGCGGCGGCTCCGCGTCCGCTGCCGGGGCAAGGGACCGCTGCTTCGGTGCCGGCGTGGCCACCACCTCGTGGATCCCGCCGGCCGTCGGCTGGCCCTTGCCGAGGCTGCCGTAGGCCGGCTCGAAGGTGCCGATCGAAGACCGTTCGGCCCGGTTCGAAACCGGGCGGTGGGCGTCCTCGGCGCTCATTGGCGGCTTGTCGCGGGCCGCCCGCTTCTCGACGAGCTGGCGCTGGCGCTCGCGGTCGAAGAGCTCGCGAAGCGCGGCGTTGGCTTTGGGCTGGGCATGCTGGTTCATGGCTCTCTCCTCTTCAGGTCGTCAGATGCTCGCCGAGGAAGACGATCGTTTCCTCGGTCGTGACAGGCGGCAGCCGCTGGACCGAGTGGTCCAGCGCAAGTTTGGTCAGCCGGAACAAGAACGCCTTCCGGCTGGCGTCGTAGCGGGCGATTCTCAGCCGCTGCGACTGCAGCGCCTGGCCGCGGAACTCGATGCGCTCCTCCCGGTGATAGCTGTTGGCGGGGTCGTCGTAGGTGACGTCGACGAACAGCACCTCGATCGCGCTCGGATCGTAGTTGGGATAGAACTCGACGATCAGCGGATCGTCGAAGGGGTCGCCTACCGTGACCGTCGTCGCCCGCTGCACCACCTCCGGCATCTCACGCACCGACCCGTCCACCAGGTGATGCCGCGCGACCCAGGAGAAATCCCGCCGCTCCGGATCGTCGAGCCGGAGCCGCCAGGTCTGCGGCGGCGAATCCGGGCGCACGCTGAGCGTGGTGTCCTTGCTCCAGGTCCCGCCGTCGTAGCGCAGCGCCACCTCGGTCTCGCGGATCATGCCCCGGTCGAGATCGCCGGGGATCACCGTCAGCTCGAGGAAGCCGAAGTGCTCGAAGGGGTTGATCAGCAGCGTGCGGTCGAGCGTGGTCTCCACCGGCAGCTCGTAGCTGAAGGCGCTGCCCTCCCAGCCCGCCAGCGGGTCGAAGTGGTACTGCAGCTGCTGGCGGTAGCTGAGCTCGTGGGTCGCGTTGAGGAAGAACGCGGCGGTGTCCTTGGTCGCGCCGCCGCGCTCGAAGCGTATGTCCTTGCGCTTGAGCTCTGCCGGCTTGCGCGGGTCGCCGTATTCGAGCTCGAGATCGGCCGACATCAGGCCGACCCGCCCGAAGTCGACCGGCGCATCCACCTCGATATCGATGCGACGGAAGAACGGCGCGTCGAGATCGACCGAGATGAAGTTCGGCGGCCCGCTCAGGTCCCCGGCCAGCAGGCCGATCAGGCTCTGCGGCGCGTAGGTGCGCTGCACCGCCTGCTGTCGATTGTAGCGCAGCGTCACGGTCTTGTCCTCGACCTGCTCGATCTTCTGCAGCCGGAACGCGAGCTTGACCCCGACATCGGGCGGCTTCGGCGGCGTCGCTCCGCCGGCGCCGCCGGCCGGGGTGGTCCCATGCCCGGCCGTACCGCCGGGGGCCGCACCGCCCGCCGCGCCGCCGGGGGCAGCGCCGCCACCCGGAGCCGCACCGCCACCAGGCGCCGCGCCGCCGGGCGCAGCCCCGCCGCCGGGGGCAGCCCCGCCGCCGGGGGCAGCACCCCCACCCGGAGGCGCACCGCCGCCGGGCGCCGCCCCGCCACCGGGCGCCGCCCCGCCGCCGGGGGCAGCGCCACCGCCGGGTGCATCGGCGGCCGGCCGCGAGACCGTGCCGGTGATCACCGTCGCCGGACGCGGCGCCGCGGCGCGGGCGACCTCGACCACGCGGTCGGCGGGGTCACCCTGTCGCCCGGCCTGCTGGGCCCGGACAAAGCCGTGCCGGGTCGCCGAGGCGATCGGCACCGAGGTCGCGACGATCCCCTCGGCGATCTCCAGCCGGCGCTCCGAGAGCTGCTGGTTGTATTCCGCCCGGTTCACGTCGCCCTCGAAGCTGGCGTGGGCATCGAGGGTGATCGGCGTGGCGTCGCCGGCCAGCCAGGCGCGCAGCGCCTCCGCGCCGCGGCTGCCGCCGCTGCCGGGCGTGGTCTCGAACGCGGTGTCGAGCGGACTGGTCTGGTTGCGCAGATAGCCCGAGTAGACCGGGCTCGGGGGACTGACCTGCCAGCCTCCGCCGGTCGGCTTGTCGAAGTCGAACATCAGTCGGAAGGTCGTGCCCGCCGGCGTCCCCGCCGGGTAGCGCGCCTCGAACGCGTGGCTCGCGCCTGCGGCCACGTCGAGAGTGAGCCGGCGCTGGCCGTCCAGCGACCGCGCCGCCCCGTCCACGGTCACGGTCGGGGCGTCGCCGTCGCCGCTGAAGCTCAGGGTGACCCCGGTCTGCTCCGGGGTCTGGCCGAGCACCACGTCCCGCCCGGCGACCGGGTCGGCGATGGACTTGCTCAGGGCAGCCGCCGGCAGGCCGGTCTCCAGGACGCCCGCGATCCGCGCGGCTCCGCGCAGCCCGGAGGCTTCCGCCATTGCCGGGACGGCCCGCGCGCCGGTCTCGGCGCCGCCCGGCGCGCCCTGCGGCGCTCCGCCCGCGGGAGACGCGCCGCCGCCCGCAGCCCCACCTGCCGGAGCCGCGCCGCCGCCCGCGGCCCCACCTGCCGGAGCCGCTCCGCCGCCCGCAGCCCCACCTGCCGGCGCCGCGCCGCCGCCGGCGGCGACTCGCCACCACCGGCGGGCGGGGTCCCGCTGGCGGCGCCACCCGACGCGGCGCCACCCGATGCGGCGCCACCGGACGCAGCGCCGCCTGATGCAGCACCGCCCGATGCGGCACCACCGGACGCGGCGCCACCGGACGCAGCGCCACCCGATGCGGCACCACCCGACGCGGCACCGCCCGATGCGGCACCACCGGACGCGGCACCGCCCGATGTGGCGCCGCCGGTGGCACCTCCGCCGGTGGCCGGGCCTTGGGTGATGGGCTTGATCGGCGGCAGGGTCGGCTTGAACCAGTCCGCGAGCAGCTGATTCTTGAAGAAATCGAGCGCCCACTGTTCCTTGTCGGACTTGTCGGCGTCGGTCGAGTAGTTGATCACCTTGACCTGGATGACCCCGTCCTGCTTCAGCTTCTCGAAGGCGAGATCGATGCCGACGTCCAGATAGACCGGCACGCCGCCGATCGGCGCGCCGGCGGTGAGGTCGATCCCCATGCTGAGGTGGTCGTAGATGCGCTTGTAGTTGGCGCTGATCTCGACATCGAGCGCCGGCTGCAGGCCGGTATACTTGAGCTCGCCGATCACCCCGACCGGCTGGCCGCCCTGCTGGAAGGTCTGGTCGAGGATGATCGCGCCTTCCTGGCTCAGCACCAGGCTGAAGACCGCGTTCATCTCGCCCGCCATCGAGGGCACCGTGGCGCCGAGAATGGTCTCCACCGCCCGGAAGGCGCCGGGCGGCGTCGCGTCGGCGGTAGTGCCGCCGCTGCCGGCGAGGTCGAGTGCTACGATCCGCACCGAGCCCTCGTCGAAGGGCACCGGCGACAGCTTCGGCACCCCGCCGGCCTCGCCCGCGAGCTTCGCCAGGATCTTGCGCTCGGTGGCGTCGTCGAGCTTGAGCACCACCTCCATCGACAGGAAGCCGCCGCCCTTGACGCCGCCGTCGGCGACGGCCGGGCGGTAGCTGATCAGGGTGAACTGCGGCGCCTGGCCGGGGTCGCGGCGGGCGAGCTGCCAGTCCGGCCCCGGCAGGTACCAGAACAGGTCCTTGCGGGCGTTGTCGCTGAGGACCGTCACACCCTCGATGACCCGGGCTTCCTTGGCGAACTGCAACATTGGTCTGCCTCGTTTGGCTTGAGGATTCAGCTCAGGGCTAGTCGCAGCGGGTTCTCGACCGTCAGGCCGAGCTCGCGGCGCCGGCTCATGCCGTTGGTCAGGATCTCGGTGGTGGTGAGCGTGTAGGCGCTGTGCGCGCTGTCGGCGTAGTCGTACTCGAAGAACCGCGACTGCCCCGGCCCGTCGAAGCTGAAGCGGTCGGCGAAGCTCAGGCCGTGCGCCGGGGTCGGCGAAGGCGAGCTCGACCTCGATCCTTGCCACCTCCTTGGCGGCGAAATCGTCCTGCGGCGACTGCACCTCGATCACCCGGTGCCCGATCATGTCGCTGCGGATGATCACCACCGCCTCCTGGGTATCCGAAGGCGGGATGGTGATCTGGCGGTTGTCGATCAGCAGGATCTTCGCCGAATAGCGCACGAAGCGCTTGGTCTCGTCCACCAGATCCACGGCGAAGGTCTTCGGCCCGCGGTCCTGGTCGGTGTTCATGAAGAACAGCGTCTCGGAGTGGAAAAGCTGGTTCTCGGCATCCTGGTACGACATCTCGACGAAGACCATTGAGACCAGCTGCCAGGCCACCGCCGGCACCACCTGCACGGTCCGGCTCATCGGCACCGGGTTTCGGATGGTGAAGCGCTCCTGGTCGAGCTCGGTCCAGCCGATCTCGCGGTCGCGATTGTCGGCGGCGTGGAACAGCCGGCGGATCTGGTAGCTGTCCAGCGCCTCGTCCATCCGGAAGCGGTTCCAGGTGATCTCGGGCTTGTCCTTGGTCAGCACGAAGCTGTCGTCGAGATCGATGCCGTGCGCGGCGTCGGCGTAGCGCAGCTGAATCTCGACGTTGGGATAACGGTCCCAGGGCAGTCCCGCCGCGCCGATCTGGATGCGGTCGATGAAGTAGAGCTTCTCGTTCTGCGGGGCGACCTCGAACTCGTCGCTGTCCGTGGTCTGGCGCGGCGCGCTGATCCGGCCGGGCCGCTCGGAGGCGTCGATGTCGCGGAAGCTGACCGAATACTCGTAGTCGACGCCGCGGCGCATCGCGCCGCCGTCGAGAATGCTGTTCCAGCTGCGGCTGTCTTCCGGCTTGTCCTTGCTCAGGCGCACGGTCTCGACCGCGCCGCCGTAGTTGAACGAGACGTTCAGCGCCTCGACGCTGTCGGCGTCGAAGTTCACCAGCGCGTGCGCGGTGACCTGCCGGCGCTTGAACCAGTCGTCGTCGAGCGTCACCTCCTTGACCCAGCGCGAAAGATCGACGGACCCCTGCGCGTCGCGCAGGGTCTGGAACAGGCCAGCGAGATGCGCCTGCGGATAGATCGAGCGCCTGACGGTCACCCGCTCGTTCATGGTCAGGTTGATCGACTTCTTGTCGATCCGGGTCATGTCGATCTTCTTGTAGCTGAACGAGGCCACCCCGCCCCAGCCGCCGGTGGCCAGCAGCAGCCCGACCTGCGACGCGGCGTGGATCTCGTCCTGCCAGCCGGGCTTCGCCGGCTTCAGCGGATCGACGCTGGGCGTGAAGAAGGTGGTGGTCACCATGTCCTTGAAGTCGTTCAGCGCCTCCTCGCGGTGGCCGATCCAGCCGCCGTCGTCCTCGCCCTCGGGCAGGAAGCTGTCGACCTCGATGACGATGGCGCGGTCCTCGACCAGCTTGTCGATCTGCTTGCCGATCTCGACCGAGGAGAACAGCACCTCGGCCTTGAAGCTCTCCTCGAAATGGGTCTGGATCGCGGTCCCAGTCGGCCGTAACCTTGACCTGGAACGCCGGCCGCAGCGCCAGGAAGTCGAGCGAGTAGATCACCCCGATCGGCAGCATGTCGCCCTGCAGGGCCGCTTCGACCATCTGCACGCCGTCCTGGTCGAGCGACACCGAGAAGATCGCGTTGTTGGCGCCGTAGAGCGCCGGCTTGCTGTGGTGGTCGATCTTGATGACGAAGTGCTTCGGCTCGCCGTCGCCGGTGCCATCGCCGCTCGCGGCGCCGCCGCCGCCGGCAGGTTCGTCGCTGGCCGCCCCGAGGATCAGGAGCTTCACCAGCCCGTCCTCGAACAGGATCGGCGACATGATCGGATCGTCGCGGAGGTCGAACATGCGCTTCAGCTGGCGCTTGACCTCATCGAGCTTGTCGTCGGACACCGCAAGGTCGACGCTGAAGTTCAGGAAGCCGCCGGTGCCGGCCTCGCCCCGGAACTTCATCAGCTGGATCTGCGGCATCTGCACGTTCGTCACCGGGTCGAGGACGGTGGTGAGCTGCGGCAGCGCCGGCGCGAAGTGGAAGACGTCGGCGCGCTCGTGATCGGAAAAGACCGTGATGCCCTCGATGATCTGGTAGGGCGGTTTCAGGTACAGCATCGCTCAGCCTCCGGCTCGCACGCCGCTCACTGGAGCGGATCGAGGATCAGGGTCAGGTCGCTCGTCGTGGTCGGCCCGACCACGGCGCGGGTGCCGTCCGCCATGAAGAAGGTGGCCGTGTAGGTGTAGCCGTTCTGGGTGCGGTCCTTGAGGTCGACGTGCCAGGTCTGCCCGGCCTTGTTCTGCGCGCTGAAGATGTAGTCCTGGCGCTCGGACACATGGTTGTCGGGGTCGTCGTAGGCCAGCGAGACCCGCGCCAGCCGCACCGGTGTTCCAGTCGATCAGGTCGGTGACCACCATCACCTCGAGGAAGTCCTCGACCGGCGCCGGCACCAGGATGGTGTTGGTCTCGGCAGTCTGCTTGTCGATCGCCTCGCTGGTGCCGTCCTTGTGGGCGACGTTGCCGGAATAGGTGACGACGCCCGCGGTCTCGGAGATGACCGGGAACGACCAGTCGAAGAAGGTCGTGTTGGCGTCGAGCGCGATGCTCTTGGTCAGGTGGTAGTCGTTGGTGGCGTCGTCGTAGGCGAGGTCGAGGAAGATCGTCCGGATCCTGCCGGCAAAGTCGCCGATGCCGCGCACGCCCACGGTCTTGCGTGCGCTGAACACGTCGTTGATGAAGAGGCTGGTCGAGCGTCCCTGCTGCTTCGAGCCCAGCAGCTCGCGGCCGTCCTTCATGAAATACTTGATCTGGTATTCGTAGTTCTTGCGCATCGGCTGGAAGATCACCTTCTGGATCCGGTGCGTCGGCTGCGCCGAGCTGAGCTGGATCTGTTCCTCGATCCGATCCACGTCCTTGTCTTCGTAGCTGAAGAAGACGAGCGCCCGCTCGATGTCGCTCCAGTTCAGATCGCCCGCCGTGATGTCGACCGAGAGGATCCCGACGTCGTCGACGCCGATGGTCAGGTTGCCCTCGTCGGTCTTGATCACCTCCGGACTGGAAGATCTTGCTCTCGCCGGTGTAGTTGACCTGGTAGCTGTACTCGTACTTCCAGTCGTTGTTGTCGACGTAGGAGGCGAACTTGCCCGGTCGTGTCGGGGCTGCGCAGCACCGCCTCGCCCTCGGGCTCGCCCTCGACCATGTTCGGCATCGGCCGGCCGTGATAGCGCAGCATGACCTCGACGGAAAAGATCGGCAGATCCTTGAAGTTGGCGTTCGCCATGACGTTGACGCGGATCTGGCGGAAGAACGGGTCGTCGAGGTCGATCACCCGCGCGTAGTCCTCCCACTTGTAGGGCTTGCCGCTCGGGTCGTTCATCGAGGTGATGTTGGGCAGCGGCCCGTTGGGATAGATGTCCCAGTCGACCGCGCTCGCCTCGTTGTAGTTGAGCGTGAAGCTCGAGATCTTGGTCTTGGTGATGTCGCGGGTGACGTCCTCGATGCCGTCGGGCTTGTTGCGCTGGTCGTCGGGGACCGGGGCGATCGCCTCGATCATCATCTTCTCGGCCCGGTCCTCGACCGTCTTGAATCGCCCAGTCGCGCAGCTCGGCCTTGACCTTCTCGTCGGTCAGCATGCCCCAGTCCGGCTCGAACCACTCGCACTGGGACGAGATCATCTGCTCGCGCAGGGTCTCGCGGTAGCTGTCCTCGCTCCAGAGATTCCAGTCGGTGTCGATGGTCTGGTAGAACGAATAGAATTCCGAGGCCCTGAAGCCGGCGCTGATCTTCACCGGCGGCAGCTTGGCCTTGAACTGCACGTGGTATTCGATGCCGACCGACGAGCCCTGGCCCTGCATCGCCTGCTCGAAGAAGGTCGCGCCCTCCGGGGTCATCTCGACCCCGAACGTGGCCGTGTTCTCGCCGTAGAGCGACGGCTTGCCCTGGTTGTGGATCTTCTCGACAAAGGCCCCGCCGGCCTCGGCGATGATCAGGCTGCACGAACCGTCGAGATAGGTGATGCTGCCGAACTCGACCGGCGGCACCGGGCTGATGTTCCGCCGGTTCGCCTCTTCCCGCACCTGGGTCTCGAGCACGCTGCGGATCTTTTCCAGCGTCGCCGGGTCCACGGTGAACGCGACGTCGAACAGGCAGAACCCGCCGCCCTTCTTGCCGTCCGGCCGGTCCACCGGGAAGCGGTACTTGTAGAAGCTGAAGCTCAGCTTGCCGTTGGCGGTCCGCCGCATCTGCGGCTGGGACGCGATCACGTAGGAGACGTTGAACTTCTTGTCGTCGCCATAGACGTTCAGGCCTTCGATCATCTGGACCTTGTCGATCTGCAGCATGGCTCAATCCTCGCTGTTGGCGTTGAGGGTGATCGTCGACGTCGGGGCGGCGACCGGGCCGTGGCGAAGCCGTTCGCCGGAGGTCAGGGTCGCGGACAGATCGTAGCTGAGGCTCTCGCCCAGCGGCTCGCCGCGCGCGACGAGCCACCACCGCGCGCTCCAGGGCGCACGCTCGAAATAGAAGGTCCGCAGGTCGCGGGAGCCCGGGCCGGACGGCCGGTAGTAGAGCGTGGTGCGGGCGCGCTCGAGCCCCAGCTCGGCCAGCGGCCCGGCATCGACCGTCACGGCGATCAGCCCGAGATCCTCGGCCGCCAGCTGCAGCGCCGGACCCTCCGGCACCGGCCGCGTCGCCACGAAGTCCTCCCCGCCTTCGACGAAGCTGGTCTTCAGCGCCAGCGTCGCGTCGGGTTCCGCCGGCCGCGGCAGGCTGACCGCCGCGAACTCCGGCCCGACGAGCCGCGCCGCGGCTGCCGCCCCGGTCACCTCGACCACCGTCACCACCTCGTCGACGCCGGGCAGGTCCAGCTCGACCGCCAGTCCGGCCGGTGCTTCGGGCGTCGGCGGGAAGCCGGGTCCCGGCGCCGGGGTCACCGCGTCCCCGGCCGGGAACCAGCTGCCGACGTCGGTGTCGACGACGATCGACGCGGTCTCGTTCACGACCAGCTCGATGCTGACGTCGCCGGTCCCGGCCGGCTCGAGCGCGGCCAGCATCTCTGCCGCCCGCGCCACGAACGCGTCGCGCAGCGCCGCGTCGCCGGCATCGAACGTCAGCCTCGCCCGCCCGTCGGCCAGAGCCGCCTCGAGGCGCGCGACGTCGGTGAGACCCGCGAGATCTCCCTCGATCCGCGCCGCGTGCCGAACCGGCGCCGCCAGGCTGGCCGCGTAGCGCACCACCAGGAATCCGGTCCGCCCGTTGAAGGCCGCCATCGCCCGGTCACGGTCGGCGCCGCTCAGCGGCAGGGAAAACATCGCCGCCCATGGCGGCATCCCGGACGACCGCGCGGTCGCGAGCTCCACCGCCGGATCCGAGCCATCGCCGGCCAAGAGCCGGACCGGCTCCACGCGCACCGGCGCAAAGGCGAGTTGGACCAGCGCGGGCTCGGCTACCCCCTCCCGCTCGGCCAGCGCACGCCGCAGATCCTCGAGGCGCTGCCCCGGCAGGTCCCAGGCCGTCGCGATCTGCAGGAACGCGGTGTCGCCCGCCGCGATGAGCTGCCCCTGCGGCTTGCCGTCGCTGTTGCGCCGGGTGTCGGCACCCAGCGGAAGATAGTAGAAGCCATGCTCCCGATCCGGGATCGGGTAGCAACGGCTTCCAAGCAATTCGAAACCGAAATTATCGATCGACAAAGGCATCCACCCCCAAAAGCACAAGAAAAATTGCACTAAGAAAACCGTTTATACTTGCCAGGGCTTCCGCCCTTTGAGCTTTCCGGTCAGGCCGCTAACGACCCTCGATGCATACGAAACGTTGTAACCTGCTGAAATAACTTTTAAAAATGAAATATGGTGCTGAGATACAGCCCTGACCGCCAGAACGAGAAAATCCGCTGTGCAAAAGATTACAATGGTTAATACCACGAATACGAGCGAATCGCCAGTGCCTTTGTCGTGACGAGGGCGCGCCGCCGCACGCGACCGCGGCGACGTTGAAATTCGCTCGGCTGCGCCGCATTCTTGGTCTCTCGTGCGCGCTCGCGCGCCGATCTCACTCTTGCCCGGGAGACCGGCATGTGCCGAAACATCAAGACCCTGTTCAACTTCGAGCCGCCTGCCACCGACGCCGAGATCCGCGCTTCCGCGTTGCAGTTCGTCCGGAAGGTCAGCGGCTTCAGCAGACCCTCGCTCGCCAACGAGCCAGCCTTCGAGCGGGCGGTGGACGAGGTGAGCCACACGGCGCGGCTGCTGCTCGCCTCGCTGGTCACCAACGCCCGGCCACGCGACCGCGAGACCGAGGCCGAAAAGCTTCGCGAGCGCTCGCGCGTCCGCTTCGCCGCGGCGAAATAGCGCCGCTGCGCCCGGAGCGGGCCGCGGAGCGGAAACCGGAACGCCGCCGGCGCCGGGTGGTTGCCCCGGCGGGTAGGCCGCTCTAAGGGTAAAAGGAAGCCGTAAAAGAGGGGGTACGTCGTGAAGGGCAGCGGAAAGGCCGCGCAGGCCGCACGCACAGTCAACCGCAAGTCGGCGACGCAGCCGATCCAGACCGAGGAAGCGGTCAAGCGCCTGACCGCACTGGCAGCCGAGCGGCTGGCCATCGAAGGCGTCAGCATCGAAATCGACGGCGGCCGCTTTCCGGCCAAGGTGGTGGCCGGCTGGCCATCCCGCGTCGAGGCCGACATCTTCTCCGACGGGCACGACGGCATCGACGCGGCTTTTCTCTATCGCCGTGCCGGCACCGAGGACTTCCACGAGCTGCCGATGAGCTTCGTCGCCAACGACCGCTGGCGCGTCACGGCGAGCTTCCCGGAAAACGCCTTCTACGAATGCAGCTTCATCGCCTGGCGCGATCTCTTCGGCACCTGGCGCCGGGACGTGGCGAAGAAGCACGCGGCGGCCCTCGACATCGCGCTCGAGCTGCAGGAGGGCCGCGACCTGATCGAGGCGGCTCTCGGCCCCGGAGGCAGCGGCCACAGGGCGGACAAGGCGGCGCTGCGCGACCTGCTCAAGCGCGACAAGGCGCTGAGCGACCACGGCGAGCGGTTCGCCCAGATGGGGCACCCGGACATCCTCGCCGCGATGCGCCGGGCGGCGCCGCGGACGAACCTGACGCGCTACAAGGTGCTGCAGGTCTTCGCCGACCGCGAGGCCGCGGCGTTCAGCGCCTGGTACGAGCTGTTTCCGCGATCCCAGTCGGGCCACCCGGCACGGCACGGGACCTTCGACGACGTGATCGCGCGCCTGCCCTACGTGAAGGATCTGGGCTTCGACGTGCTCTACTTCCCGCCGATCCACCCGATCGGCAAGACCAACCGCAAGGGCAAGAACAACTCGCTGACGCCCGGACCCGACGACCCGGGCAGCCCCTACGCGATCGGCGCCGCCGAGGGGGGCCACGCGGCCGTCCATCCCGAGCTCGGCACCCTCGACGACTTCGACCGGCTGGTGGCGGCGGCGGCGGTGCACGGCCTCGAGATCGCTCTCGACATCGCTCTCAACGCCTCCCCCGACCATCCCTGGATCAAGGAGCATCCCGAATGGTTCGACTGGCGTCCGGACGGGACGATCAAATACGCCGAGAACCCGCCGAAGAAATACGAGGACATCGTCAACTTCCACTTCTACCGCGAGGCGATCCCGGGCATCTGGTTCGCGATGCGCGACATGTTTTTGCACTGGTGCGAGCACGGGGTTAAGCTCTTCCGGGTGGACAACCCGCACACCAAGCCGTTTCCGTTCTGGGAATGGGTGATCGGCGAGGTCCGCGCCAAATACCCGGGCGCGATCTTCCTGGCCGAGGCCTTCACCCGGCCGAAGGTGATGAAGCGGCTCGCCAAGGTCGGGTTCTCGCAGTCCTATTCCTACTTCACCTGGCGCAACGAGCGGGACGAGATCGAGGAGTACCTGACCGAGCTGACCCAGGAGCCGTGCCGTGAGTACATGCGGCCGAACTTCTTCGCCACCACCCCCGACATCAACCCGGTCTTCCTGCAGCACAGCGGCCGGCCCGGGTTCCGGACCCGGCTGGTGCTGGCGGCCACGCTCGGCGGCAACTACGGGATCTACAACGGCTACGAGATCTGCGACGCCGCGCCGCTGCCGGGTAAGAGAGGAATTCCTGAACTCCGAGAAGTACGAGATCCGGGCCTGGAACATGGACGCGCCCGGACACATCAAGGATGACATCCGGCTGCTGAACCGGCTGCGCCGGGAGCATCCGGCGCTGCGCGACTTCCTCAGCCTCGTCTTCTATCGGACCAGCAGCGACCAGGTGCTCGCCTACGGCAAGCGCACCGCCGACCGGAACGACTTCCTGCTCTTCCACGTCAACCTCGACCCGCACAACACCCACACCTTCTCGTTCGAGGTGCCCCTCTGGGAGTTCGGGCTGCCCGACGAGGCTTCGATCGAGGTCCGCGACCTGCTGCACGGCAACTACTTCACCTGGCATGGCAAGACGCAGCTGCTCGACCTCGAGCCGGCGACGCGGCCCTATGCCATCTGGCAGCTTTTCGCGCCGGGAGGACGCTGATGGACCAGACCACGAAGACCGCCCGCCGGACCGGGCACGCCACGATCGCGGTCCGGGATGACAAGGGCGGCGTCATCGACCGCCAGCAGGTCGACTGGTACAAGGATGCGATCATCTACCAGTTGCACGTCAAGGCGTTCCAGGACGCCAACGGCGACGGCATCGGCGACTTTGCCGGCCTGATGCAGCGGCTCGACCACATCCAGGATCTCGGGGTCACCACGGTCTGGCTGCTGCCGTTCTATCCCTCGCCGCTGCGCGACGACGGCTACGACATCGCCGAATACCGTGCGGTCAACCCGAGCTACGGCAACATGAAGGACTTCAAGGCCTTCGTCGCCGAGGCCCACCGCCGCGGCCTGCGCGTGATCACCGAGCTCGTGATCAACCACACCTCCGACCAGCACCCCTGGTTCCAGAAGGCGCGGCGGGCCAAGCCCGGGTCGGCGGCGCGGGACTGGTACGTCTGGAGCGATCGGGACGACAAGTTCCCCGAGACCCGCATCATCTTCATCGACACCGAGCAGTCGAACTGGACCTGGGACCCGGTGGCCAAGGCCTATTTCTGGCACCGGTTCTATTCGCACCAGCCCGATCTCAACTTCGACAATCCGCGCGTGCTCGAGGAAGTGCTGAAGGTAATGCGGATGTGGCTCGACATGGGCGTGGACGGGCTCAGGCTCGACGCGATCCCCTACCTGGTCGAGCGCGAGGGCACCAACAACGAGAACCTGCCGGAAACCCACGTGGTGCTGAAGAAGATCCGCGCCGAGCTCGACCGGCTCTACCCCGACCGCATGCTGCTGGCCGAGGCCAACCAGTGGCCCGAGGACACCCGCCCCTATTTCGGCGACGGCGACGAGTGCCACATGGGCTTCCACTTCCCGCTGATGCCGCGGATGTACATGGCGCTGGCGCAGGCCGACCGGCACCCGATTACCGATATCGTCCGTCAGACCCCGGACATCCCCGAGGGCTGCCAGTGGGCGATCTTCCTGCGCAACCACGACGAACTGACGCTCGAGATGGTCACCGAGGACGAGCGCGACTACCTCTGGAAGTTCTATGCCGAGGACTCGCGCGCCCGGATCAATCTCGGCATCCGGCGACGCCTGGCGCCGCTGATGAAGAACGACCGGCGCAAGATCCAGCTCCTGAACTCGATGCTGTTCTCGATGCCCGGCACGCCGGTCGTCTACTACGGTGACGAGATCGGCATGGGCGACAACTACTACCTCGGCGACCGCGACGGGGTGCGAACGCCGATGCAGTGGTCGACCGACCGCAACGCCGGGTTCAGCCGCGCGAACCCGCAACAGCTCTACCTGCCGGCGATCATCGACCCGGTCTACGGCTACCAGGCCATCAACGTCGAGGCGCAGGCCGGCGATCCCTCGTCGCTCTTGAACTGGATGCGGCGGATGATCTCCGTGCGCAAGCAGCACGCCGCCTTCGGACGCGGCACGATGTCGCTGATCTACCCGCGCAACCGCAAGATCCTCGCCTACCTCCGCGAGTACGAGGGCGACCGGATCCTCTGCGTGGCCAACCTCGCCGATTCGGCGCAGGCGGTCGAGCTCGACCTCGCCCGCTTCCGCGGCATGGTGCCGATCGAGCTGACCGGCCGCTCGGCCTTCCCGCCGGTGGGCGACCTGCCCTACATGCTGACCCTGCCGGCCTACGGCTTCTTCTGGTTCGTGCTGACCGACGAGGAGGAGGCCCCGAGCTGGCACGCCACGCTGCCGGAAATCCTGCCCGAGTTCATCACCCTGACCACCCGCGACGGCCGGATCGAGACCGCGCTGACCGGGCGCGAGCGCGCACAGCTCGAAACCGACGTGCTGCCGCAGTTCCTGCCGCTGCAGCGCTGGTTCGGGGCCAAGGACGCCAGGATCGACAAGGTCAGCCTCGTCTCTCTCGGCGAGCTGAAGCCGGGCGAGCATGCGCTCGTGGCGATCAACGTGACGCTCGACCATGACGAGCAGCGCTATTTCCTGCCGATGTCGGCGCGCTGGGGGGACGAGAACCTGCGCCCCGGCGCGGCGAAGCTCTCCTTCACCCTGGCCAAGATCCGGCGCGGCCCGCGCGTCGGCGCGCTGATCGACGGCGCCTTCGACGAGAACCTGGCGCTGGCGCTGCTCGAGGCGATGCGCGAGGGGCGCCGGATCGAAGGGGCCGAGGGCACGCTGCAGGCCGAGGCGACCCCGGCCTTCGTCGCCATCGAGGACATCGGCGAGCCGCGACCGCTCGGGGTGGAGCAGAGCAACGTCTCGATCGCGTTCGGCGACAAGGTGATCCTCAAGGTCTACCGTCGGCTGCGCGCCGGCGAGCAGCCCGACGTCGAGGTCGCGCGCTTCCTGACCGGGACGGCCGGCTTCACCCACACCCCGGCCTACTACGGCTCGATCCGACTGGACGGCGAGACCCCGACCACGCTGGCCGCCGCCTTCGCCTTCGTGCCGAACCAGGGCGACGCCTGGGGCGCGGTCGTCGAGGCGCTGCAGCGCGACCTGAACGAATCCGAGATGCGGTCGAGTTCTGCCGAGCCCGAGCCCGACGAGGACAGCTTCGCCTTCCCGCTCGGGATCGGCGCGCTGCTCGGGCAGCGGACGGCGGAGCTGCACCAGGCCTTCGCCACCGCGACCGACGATCCCGCCTTCGCGGTCGAGCCGCTGCAGGCCGCGCATCTCAGGGAGTGGTCGGAGGGGGCGAGCGCCGAGGCCACGGATCTGCTCGACCGGCTGGAATCCGGCCGGGCGAGCCTCCCCGAGGACGTCCAGGACGACATCGCGGCGCTCCTCGCGGCGCGGCCGGCCCTGCTCGCGCGGATCGGCCGGATCGCCGGCATGGCGCCGTCGGGCGGCCGGTCGCGCATCCACGGCGACTATCACCTCGGACAGGTGCTGGTGGCGCAGAACGACCTGGCGATCATCGACTTCGAGGGCGAGCCCGGCCGCAGCCTCGACGAGCGCCGGATCAAGACCTCGCCGCTCCGCGACGTCGCGGGCATGCTGCGCTCGTTCGACTACGCGGCGTCGATGGCGCTCGACCATCACGCCCAGGGCTTCGGCGAGGCCAGCGCCCTGGCGATCGCCCGGGTGGCGCAGTGGCGCGAGCAGACGACCTCCGGCTTCCTCGCCGCCTACCGCGAGCACGTCCAAGGGGCGGCGACGCTTCCCGATGACGAGGCCCTGGTCGACGCGCTGCTGGAACTGTTCCTGCTGCAGAAGGCGATCTACGAAATCCGCTACGAGCTGGGCAACCGACCGGCCTGGGTGCGCATTCCCCTCAAGGGCGTGCTTGACCTGCTGAAGAAGGAGCCTGGATGACCCTCGCGAACCGATCCCGGACCCCGAGCGGGTCGCCCTTCGCCCCCGTCGTTCCGATCCCGGAATGAGCTCACACGGCTACGCCCTCGCCGAGGGCAGTCCTTTTCCGCTCGGTGCGACCTGGGACGGATCGGGCACGAATTTCGCGCTCTTCTCCGCCCACGCCAGCAGGGTCGAGCTCTGCCTCTTCGACAGCCGCGGACGGCGCGAGCTGGCCCGGGTGCCGCTTCCGGAATACACCCACGAGGTCTGGCACGGCTACCTGCCCGAGGTCGGCCCCGGCCAGCTTTACGGCTATCGCGTCCACGGTCCCTACGAGCCGCACAACGGCCACCGCTTCAATCCCAACAAGCTGCTGCTCGACCCCTACGCGCTGGAACTCCACGGCGAGATCCGCTGGCACGATGCGGTCTTCGGCTACCGGATCGGCCACAGCCGCGGCGATCTCTCCTTCGACCGGCGCGATTCGGCATTCGTGATGCCGAAATGCGTGGTGGTCGATCCGGCCGTGACCTGGGGGCCGGACCTGCGCCCCAACCGCCCCTGGGCCGACACCGTGATCTACGAGGCGCACGTCAAGGGCATTACCGCACAGCATCGGGACCTGCCCGACCGGCTGCGCGGCAAGTTCGGTGGCCTGGCCGACCCGCGCGCGATCGACCATCTGGTCGGGCTCGGGGTCACGGCGGTCGAGCTGATGCCGATCCAGGCCTTCTTCGACGATCGCTACCTGATCGAAAAGGGCCTGTCGAACTACTGGGGCTACAACACCATCGGCTTCTTCGCCCCGGCCACCCGCTACATCTCGCCCGGTCGCGGCGTCAACGAGTTCAAGCAGATGGTGCGCCGGCTGCACGAGGCGGGCATCGAGGTGATCCTCGACGTGGTCTACAACCACACCGCCGAGGGCAACCAGACTCGGGCCGACGCTGTCGTTCCGGGGCATCGACAACGCCTCCTACTACATGCTCGGCGACGACCCGCGCTACTACTTCGACACCACCGGATGCGGCAATACCGTGAACCTGCGGCACCCGAGCGTGTTGCAGATGGTGATGGACAGCCTGCGCTACTGGGTCGAGGCGTGCCACGTCGACGGCTTCCGCTTCGACCTCGCCAGTTCGCTCGGGCGCGACCGCGACACCTTCAGCGCCAATGCGGTGTTTCTCGATGCGGTTCGCCAGGACCCGGTGCTGTCGCGGGTGAAGCTGATCGCCGAGCCCTGGGACACCGGCCCCGACGGCTATCAGCTCGGGCAGTTCCCTCCCGGCTGGGCGGAATGGAACGACCAGTACCGCGATACCGTGCGCGCCTACTGGAAGGGCGATTCCGGCAGCCTTGCCCGAACTCGCCGCCCGGCTCCTGGGGTCGGCCGAGTTCTTCGAGAAGCGCGGGCGTCGGCCCTGGTCCAGCATCAATTTCGTCACCGCCCACGACGGCTTCACCCTGGCCGACACGGTCGCCTACAACGACAAGCACAACGAGGCGAACCAGGAGGGCAATCGCGACGGCCACTCCGACAACCGCAGCTGGAACTGCGGCGTCGAGGGGCCGACCGAGGACGAGGAGGTGCTCGACCTCCGCGACCGCCTCCGGCGATCGATGCTGGCGACGCTGCTGCATGAGCCAGGGCACGCCGATGATCCTGATGGGCGACGAGGTCGGCCGCACGCAGGACGGCAACAACAACGCCTACTGCCAGGACACCGCGATCAACTGGCTGAAGCTGGACGACCTCGATCCGCGCAACGCCGCGTTCCTCGAGTTCACGCGCGACATGATCGCCATCCGCCGCACCCGGCCGCTGTTCCGGCAGCAAAGCTTCCTGCACAACCGGCCGGACGGCGCCAAGACGGTCGAGGTCTCCTGGCTGCGGCCGGACGGCAAGGAAATGCAGGAGAGCGACTGGCACAACCCCGAGGCGCGCGCGCTCGGGATGCTGCTGCGCAACGCCGACAGCCAGATCCTGGCCCTGCTCAACAGCCATTTCGAAACCGTCAAGTTCCGCCTGGCCGAGCCGGCGTCGCGTCAGGCCTGGCGGCTTCTCGTCGACACCAGCACCGGCCGCCGACCCCGCGGCGGCAGTGAGCGCGTGGCGATGCCGGTCGGCGTCCCGTCCCGCTCGCTGCTCCTGTTCGAGGCGGGGCTGCGATGAGGCAGGCGGGGACGCCGGGCGCCACCTGGGGCCCCGCGCTGACGGCGCCAGGGAGCGCGGTTCCGGCTCTGGGCCCCGGCCCAGAGCCGGGTGCGGCTGCGCCTGCGGGACAAGGACCGCGCGATGCGCCGCGACGCGGCGGGCTGGTTCGAGACCGATCGAGCCCGAGGCGCGCCCGGGAGATGCCTACGGCTTCGTGCTCGACGACGGCTCGGTGGTGCCCGATCCGGCCGCGCGCGAACAGGCCGGCGACGTCCACGGCCTGTCGCGCCTGACCGATCCCGCCGCCTACCGCTGGCGGCGGCCGGACTGGCGCGGGCGCCCCTGGCCCGAGGCGGTGATCTACGAGCTCCACCTCGGCACCTTCACCCCCGAAGGCACGTTCGCCGCCGCGGCCGCGAAGCTCCCGCACCTCGCTGCCGCCGGCATCACCGCGATCGAGATCATGCCGGTCGCCCAGTTCGCCGGCAGCCGCGGCTGGGGCTACGACGGCGTGCTGCTCTACGCGCCGCACCCCGCCTACGGCACGCCGGACGCGTTCAAGGCGCTGGTCGACGCCGCGCACGAAGCCGGGCTGATGGTGCTGCTGGACGTGGTCTACAACCACTTCGGCCCCGACGGGAACTACCTGCACACCTACGCCCCCGACTTCTTCCGCGACGATCGCCAGACCCCGTGGGGCGCCGCCATCGCCTTCGAGCGCCCGCCGGTGCGCCGGTTCTTCATCGAGAACGCCCTCTACTGGCTCGAGGAGTTCCGGCTCGACGGCCTCCGCCTCGATGCGGTCGATCAGGTCAGCGATCCGGATTCGCCGGTGCGAGATCCTGGTCGAGATCGCCGAGGAGATCCGCGCCGCCTTCCCCGACCGTCAGATCCACCTGACGACCGAGGACAACCGCAACATCACGCATCTGCACGACCGCGGCCCGGACGGCGCGGTGCCGCCTCTACACCGCCGAATGGAACGACGATTTCCACAACGTCGCCCACGTCATCGCCACCGGCGAGGCCGAGGGCTACTACGCCGACTTCGCCGCGGACCGCTGGGCCGAGCTGGGCCGCGCGCTGGCCGAGGGCTTCGTCTACCAGGGCGAGGTCTCCGGCCACGCCGGCGGCGCCCGCGGGGTTCCGAGCGCACACCTGCCGCCCACGGCCTTCGTCGATTTCCTGCAGAACCACGACCAGACCGGCAACCGCGCCTTCGGCGAGCGGCTGATCACGCTGGCGCCGCACCCGCTGGTTCGGGCGCTGACGGCGATCCTGCTGCTCTCGCCGCACGTCCCGCTGCTGTTCATGGGCGAGGAATGGGGCGAGACCCGGCCCTTCGCCTTCTTCACCGACTTTCACGGCGAGCTGGCCGACGCCGTGCGCGAGGGTCGCCGGCGCGAATTCCGCCACTTCGCCGCCTTCGAGGACCCAGCCATGCGCGCGCGCATCCCCGATCCCAACGACCCCGCCACCTTCGAAGCCTGCAAGCTCGACTGGGCCGCCCCCGCCACCGCCGCCGGCCGCGACTGGCTCGGCTTCGTCCGCGGACTTCTCGACATCCGCCGGCGCGAGATCGTCCCCCGCCTCGCCGGCGCCGCCGGACACGCCGGACGTGTCATCGCCGCCGCGGATGGCGTGATCGCCGTCGACTGGCGGCTCGACGGCGCCGACCTGCGGCTCCGCGCCAACCTCTCCGAGGCCGACGCGGCGGCGCCCGCGGCGACCGGGCGGCGTGCTTTCCGGGACGCCGGCCGCCTGCCTGCCGCCCTTCGCGGTGCTGGTCGCGCTGGAGGAGCAACGATGAGCGTCCTCGAGGATCTCGTCCGCGCGCTACGCGATCCAGCGCCACTACTACACCATCGAGGGCGCGGAGAAGCGGCCGCCGCCGGAGACGCTGCGCCGGCTTCTGGCCGCCTTCGGCGTCGCCGCCGACACCGAGACCGCGCAGAAGGCGAGCCTCGCCGCCGCGCCGCCCGCGGCCGAGCCGCGGCTCCACGCGCCCGACGGCGTCGCCTGCCACCTGCCCGACTGGCTCGCCGGCGGCCGGGCCTGGGGGCTGGCGCTGCAGCTCTACCAGCTCCGCTCGGCGCGCAACTGGGGAATCGGCGACTTCGCCGACCTCGCCGCGATCGCGCGGATGGCCGGCGCCGCGGGCGCCGACTTCATCGGGCTCAACCCGCTGCACGCGCTGCTCCTGGCCGAGCCGACGCGGTGCAGCCCGTTCTCGCCGTCGAACCGGCGCTTCCTCAACCCGCTCTACATCGCCGTCGACGACATCCCGTTCTTCGACATGCGCTGGGTCCCCGCCGATGCCCTGGCGGCCGCGCGCGCCTCCGAACTGGTCGACTACCCGGCCGTGGCCGAGCTCAAGCTCGGCGCGCTCCGGCGGCTCTGGCAGACCGCGCGCGGCGATCTCGAGGAATTCGCCCGGTTCCGCGCCGCCGGCGGCCAGGCGCTCGAGCGTCATGCCCGCTTCGAGGCGATCTCCGCCCGGATGGCCGCCGAGGGCCGCGGCGCCGGCTGGACCAGCTGGCCCGAGGCGCTGCAGGATCCCGAGAGCGCCGCCGTCGCCGAGTTCGCCGCCCTGCACCCCGACGACATCGGCTTCCACGCCTGGCTGCAATGGCTGGCCGACCGCCAGCTCGGCGAGGCCCGCGACGCGGCGCTCCACGCCGGCATGCGCCTCGGCCTCTACCTCGACTTCGCGGTCGGCGAGGTGCTCGACGGCTCCAGCACCTGGTCCGACCGCCACGTGACCGTGCCCGGGGTCCGGGTCGGCGCACCCCCCGACTACTTCAGCGCCGCCGGTCAGGACTGGCAGCTGGCGCCGCTCTCCCCGGTGGCGATGGCCGCCACCCGCGCCGCCCCGTTCCGCGCGCTGATCGAAGCCGCCACCCGCCGCGCGGCGGCGCTGCGCATCGACCACGCGATGGCGCTCTGGCAGCTCTTCCTGATGCCGGGCGACGCCACGCCGGCGGAAGGCACCTACGTCCGCTTCCCGATCGAGGCGATGCTCACGGCGCTCGCCGACGCCAGCCAGCGCCAACCGCACCGTCATCATCGGCGAGGACCTGGGCAACGTGCCCGAAGGCTTCCGCGAGGTGATGGACGCCGCCGGGATCCTCTCCTACCGGATCCTGCTCTTCGAGCGCGACGCGGAGGGCTTCATCGCGCCCGAGGCCTACCCGCGGAACGCGCTGGTCTGCCTCTCGACCCACGACCTGCCGACCTTCCAGGGCTGGTGGCGCGGCGACGACGTCGCCTTGCGCGCCGAGCACGGCCTGATCGGCGCGGAGGCCGCGGCCGAGCAGGCCGCCGCCCGCGACGTGGAGCGGCGCAACCTCCTCGGCGACCTCGTCGCGGCCGGGCTGGTCGGCGCCGACGCCGCCCGGCATGCCGACCTCGAAGCCGCACCGGTCGAGATCGTCACCGCCGTGCACCGCCATCTCGCCCGCGCGCCCTGCCGCCTCTTCGCCGCCCGCCTGGAGGATCTCGCGGGCGAGCGGGCGCCGGTGAACCTGCCCGGCACCGTCGACGCCTACCCGAACTGGCGCCGCAAGCTTTCCGTGGCGCTCGAAGATCTCCCCGGCACGCCGCTCTTCGCCGACATCGCCGCGGCTCTCAGCGCCGAGCGGCCCCGGGGCGCGACGTGACCCTGCGCGCGACCTACCGCCTGCAGTTCACCGCCGCCTTCCGCTTCGCCGACGCGCGCCGCGCTGGCGCCTTACCTCGCGGCGCTCGGCATCAGCCACGTCTATGCCTCGCCGGTCTTCGCCGCCCGCCCGGGCAGCACCCACGGCTATGACGTCACCGACCCCAACCGGCTGAACCCCGAGCTCGGGACCGAGGCCGAGTTCCGCGCCATGGCCGCGCGCTTTCGCGCCCACGGCCTGGGACTGATCCTCGACGTGGTGCCGAACCACATGGGCATCGGCGGCGACGCCAACCGCTTCTGGCTGAGCGTGCTGGAATGGGGCGAAGCGAGCCCCTTCGCCGGCTGGTTCGACATCGACTGGAACGCCCCCTACCCCGGGCTCGCCGGCAAGGTGCTGGTGCCGTTCCTCGGCGGCCAGTACGGCGAGGTTCTGGCCGCCGGCGGGCTCGAGCTGCGCTTCGATCCGGCCGAAGGCGGCTTCGCGGTCTGGGCGCACGACACCCACAAGCTGCCGATCTGCCCCCGCAACTACGGCACGATCCTGCGCGCCGGCGGCCTCGACGATCTCGCCGCCGCCTTCGACGCCGCCGCACCGCGCGCCGCCAGCGATCCGCGCTGGAGCGAGATCAAGGCCGAGGTCTCCCGAAGCCCCGGCCGCGACATCGAGCGCGCCCTGCAGGCCTTCCGCGGCAGCGAAGGCGATCTCGCCAGCTGGTCGGCCCTCGACGCCCTGATCGCCGTCCAGCACTGGCGGGCCGCGAAGTTCAACCTCGACGGCGACGCGATCGACTACCGCCGCTTCTTCACCATCAGCGACCTCGCCGGCGTCCGCGTCGAGCTGCCCGAGGTCTTCGCCGCCACCCACGGCCTCGTCCTCGGCCTGCTCGATGAAGGCCTGATCGACGGCCTGCGCATCGATCACATCGACGGCCTGCTCGACCCCAAGGCCTACACGCTGCGCCTGCGCCGCAGCGCCGTCCGCCCGTTCCGGCTGCTGGTGGAAAAGATCCTCGCGCCCGACGAGGAGCTGCCCGAAGACTGGCAGACCGACGGCACCACCGGCTACGAGGTCACCAACCTGCTGGTCGGGCTTGCTGGTCGATCCCGCCGGCTCCGAGGCGCTCACCCGCATCTATGCCGACTTCACCGGCCTGACCGAGCCGCCCGCCGAGATCGTCCATGCGGCCAAGCGCGCGATCATGGCGCGGCCCGATGGCCGCCGAGACCGAGGCGGTGGTCACCCGCCTGCTCGATCTCGCCGCGCGCGATCCCTGCCGGCGCGACCTCGGCCGCAGCGCGCTGCGCGCCGCGCTGGCGCAGGTCGTGGCCGCCCTCGACGTCTACCGCACCTACGTCGACGACGACGGGCATCCGCGGCCGACGACCGCGCCCGCCTCGAAGCGGCGATCGCCGAGGCCCGGCGCCGCGCGCCCGCGCTCGATCCCGATGTCTTCGACTTTCCTCGCCGCGGTGCTGACGCTCGACCTCGCCGAAGGCGCGCCCCGCCGACCGCGACGACTGCCTGGCCGCCGCGATGCGGCTGCAGCAGCTGAGCGGCCCGGTGATGGCCAAGGGCCTCGAGGACACCGCGCTCTATCGCTACAACCGCCTGATCGCGCTGAACGAGGTCGGCAGCGAGCCGGGCCGCTTCGGCGTCGGCATCGCCGAATTTCACCGCGCCAACGCGACTGCGCCTGGCGCGCACGCCGCAGGCGCTGCTGACCACCTCGACCCACGACACCAAGCGCGGCGAGGACGCCCGCGCCCGGATCGCCGCGCTCTCCGGCCATACCGCCCGCTGGCGCGACAGGGTCTTCGAATGGCACGACCTGCTCGCCGATCCGCGGCAGCCGGTCGACCGCAACGAGGAATACTTCTTCTACCAGCTGCTGCTCGGCGCCTGGCCTGCCGAGTGGCGGCAGGACGCGACGCCGTCACCGGGCGATCTCGAGCGGCTGGCCGGACGCGTGCAGGCGGCGATGCTGAAGTCGGCCCGCGAGGCCGGCGTCAACACCCGCTGGGTCTTCGGCGATCCCGGCTACGAGGCGGCGCTGGCCGCCTTCGTCGGCCGCGCCCTGGCACCCGGCCCGGGAAACGCGTTCCTGGCCTCGTTCCGCGCCTTCGAGGCCGGCGTCGCCGAAGACGGGGCCGCGAACGGCCTGATCCAGACCGTGCTGAAGCTGACCCTGCCCGGGGTGCCCGACATCTACCAGGGCGCCGAGCTCTGGGACCAGAGCCTGGTCGATCCCGACAACCGCCGCCCGGTCGACTTCGCCGCCCGCGCCGAGATGCTGCGCCGCGATGCGCCAATACGGCTGCCGAGCCAGGACGGCGCCGCGAAGCTCGCGCTGATCGCGGCGCTGCTCCGGCTTCGCAGCACCAGGCCCGCGCTTTTCGCCGAGGGAAGCTACCAGCCCCTGCTCGCCAGCGGTCCCGCCGCAGCGCACCTCTGCGCCTTCGCCCGCCAACACGAGGCCGACGTCCTCATCGTCGCCGTCGCCCTGCATCCGGCCACGCCCGCCCGCCGCAGCTGGTCCGGAACCCGCCTGGCCGCGCCGCCCAATGTCCCCGGTCCGCTCGTCAACATCCTCGATGGCCGCGAAGTCGTCGACCTCGATCCCTCGTCGCTGTTCGGCGCCAGTCCGATCGCGGTGATGTGCCGGGGATGATCCGCGTTAACCTTCGTTGCGATCCGGCTGCGGCAACTCGCTCTGTCAGGCCCAGCCGCCGTCGACCACGCAGGTCTGGCCGGTGACCGCGCCTGACTCCTCGGAAATGAGGAACAGTGCCACCCGTGCGACGTCCTCGGGAACGAGCTGCCGCTTCAGCGCCTGGCGCTCGGTACGCATCGCCTCGGACTGCGGCGTCGTCCAGAGCGCCCTCTGCCGCTCGGTGGTGATCGCGCCCGGCGCGATCGCGTTCACCCGAATTCCCCAGGGTCCGAAGTCGCGCGCGAGCGAGCGCATCAGCCCGATCGCCGCCGACTTCGAAGCGGCATAGACCGGCATCCCGCCCAGGCCGACCATCGGCGTGATCGAGCTCATGCAGATGATCGACCCGGCCCCGGCCGCCCTCATGTCCGCCAGCACCGCCTGCGAGGCGAAGAACTGGTGACGGAAATTGGTGGCGATGAGCTCGTCGAAATACTCGGGAGTCACCTCCTCGGTGGCGTGGCGGTCGTCGCGGGCGGCGTTGTTGATGAGCCCGGCAATCGGGCCGAGCGCGGCACGCAGCCGGCCGACCGCGTCCCGCAGCGCGGGGATGTCCCGGAGGTCGCAGGCCTCGAACGCGACCCGCGCACCCGCCTCGCCGAGACGGCCGGCGAGCGCCGTGCCGGCGGCGGCGTCGATGTCGACGAAGCCGACGTGCGCGCCCTGGGCGGCGAAGGCTTCGACCATGGCCGCGCCGATGCCGGAGGCGCCGCCGGTAACCAGGACGACCTTGCGGGCGAGATCGGGATAGCTGGCGGGCACGAGCCTATCGTCCTGGGTTGAGGGCGCAGCGCCCGGGAGCCTGAGCATCGCTGCCGACCGCAGCCGCGGACGCTACCATGGCCGGCTACATGCCGCCATGTGCTTTTCCGCCTCGCCTCACCCCGGCGCTCTGGCGGGCGCCAGCGCGGCGATCCGGGCGGCGAAGTCATCCGTGCCCATCAGCGCCTTGCAGCGATCGAACCGCCGGGTGGCATAGGTCCAGAAATCCTCCGCAGGGTTGCCGTCGGCGTGCTGGATCAGGCCCCAGAGCGTCCAGAGCAGGTCGCACATCGCCTTGTAGGCGACCATGCGGCCCTCGACGGCCGGCGACGGCGGCCCACCGCAGTAGGCATCGAGGAGTTCGCGGTCCTGCTCGCCGGTGAACCCCGCTTCGACCGAGAGGTCGCCCAGGTCCCAGACCGGGTCGTTCATGCCGGAATATTCCCAGTCGACCAGCCACATCCGGGTTCCGGTGTCGATGAAGTTCTCGCAGAGCGGATCGCAGTGGCAGGGGGCGAGCTCGGCCGGCTGCGCCGCGAGCGCAGCCCGGACGTCCTCGGCCTCCGCGACGACGGCGAGGTAGCCCGGGGGCAGGTCGGCGCCGCGGCGGGCGAGCACGGCCAGGTAGTCGTCGATCATGGCGAAGAGCTCGAAGCGGAACTCGAACCGCTCGCCGCTGGCGTGGAGCGTGCGGAAGGCCTGGGCCGCGCGGGTGGGGGCGCCGGGGACGCTGCGGAAGAGGTCGGGGGTCATGCTGCGTCCGGCAACGTGGCGGGTCAGCATGATGCCGGCGGCGGGATCGACGTGGAGGACCGGCGGCGAGACGCCGGCGCGGGCGGCGGCGCGGGCGTTCGCCGCCTCGACGCCGCGGTCGATATAGGCCTCGGTGCCGGGACCGGGGAGGCGGAGCACGACGGGCTCGCGTCCGGCGGCCTCGACCCGGTAGACGCGGTTGGTGAGGCCGCCGAGCCGGGTGATCGCGGCGTCGTCGGGGGTGTCCTCGAAGCCCGGGATCCGGCGGATCGCCTGCAGCGCCTCGGCGTCGGTCATCGCGGCGGTTTCCCCTTCCGGCCCCGGGGCAGATGACTATGGTGGGGCCGCCGAGGTCAACACCCGAGGGAAGCCCATGCCGGACCGAGCCGCCCCGTCGAACCTCGAGGCCGTCTACGGTGCCGGCAGCCCCGAGGAGATCGCCCGCACCTATGACGGCTGGGCGGAGAGCTACGAGGGCGAGATGGCGCGGCTGGGATACCGCCACCCGGCGATCTGCCTGGCGCTGCTGGCGCGCTGGCTGCCGGCCGGCGCCGGGCCGATCCTCGATGCCGGTGCCGGGACCGGGCTGATCGGCGAGTGGCTGGGGATCCTGGGCTATCCGGCGGCGGAGGCGCTCGACATCTCGGAGGGGATGCTGGCGGTGGCGGCGCGCAAGGGGGTCTACGACCGCCTGCACCGGGCGGCGCTGGGCGGGGCGCTGCCTTTTGCCGACGGGGCGTTCGCCGCGGCGGTCTGCGCCGGGGTCTTTACCGTCGGGCATGTCGGGGCGGAGGGGCTGGACGAACTGCTGCGCGTGGTGCGGCCAGATGGTGTGCTGGTGCTGACGGTCAAGGACAAGATCTGGGAGGCGGGGTTCGGGGCACGGGTGGACGAGCTTGCCGCGGCGGGGCGGCTGCGGGTCCTGGAGATGACGCCGTCCTACGTCTCGATGCCCGGCGAGCCCGACACGGTGCCGAGCCGGGGGCTGGTGCTCGGGGTCTGATGCGTCGGCCGAAAGAATTCTAGCCGTGCCATGGGTTTATGGAATTTGTCTGATGCACGGTGCATGCACAACTCATGCACAGACCGTATGCTAAGGAAAAGAGTCGGGATCAGCGGCGCGGCGGCCGGCGGCCATGGTCACGACTGCCTGCGCGCAGCCTTGGCGCGGAGGGCGGCGGCGAATTCGTCCGGGCTGCGTTCCTGCGTCCAGCGCCTCCTGCATCAGCTCGGCCTGGGACTTCGGCGCCAGGCCGCCGATCGGCGGGTCGGTGTCGAGGTTGGTGGGAAAGGCATAGCCCTCGGCGCAGCAGGCGATCGCGTCCCGGGCCTCCGCCGCGGTGATCCGGCCCGCCGCGCGCAGGCCGGCCAGCGCCGGGTAGAGGGCGAGGCTCATCGTCACCCGGTCGATGCTCTCCATCGCCCGGCCGAAGGCGGAGGAGACCTGCAGCAGGTTCGCCATGCGGAAGCGATCCGCGGACCGGTTGGCGCCGGCACCGTGCATCAGCGCCGGGTTGAAGAACAGCAGGTCGCCCCTGGCCAGCGGCAGCTGGACATGGTGCGCCCGGAACCAGTCCTGGAAGGCGGCGGTGCCGAAGGCGAGGTAGCCCTCGAGGCAGAGCTGGCTGTAGGGCAGCAGCATGGTCGGACCGGACTCGAGCGGCATATCCGAATGCGCCACAGCGCCCTGCAGCGTCAGCGCCGGCGAGAGGCGGTGGACCTGGGCGGGGAACCGCGCCGCCTGCCCGGGCGACATGAAGCCGAGATGGTAGTCGCGATGCGCGGTCTGCGCCGCGCCGCCGGGGTTCACCCGGTTCACCTGCGCCGTCATCTGGTAGCCGGGCCCGAGCCAGGCTTCCGACGCCAGCGCGATGGCCGGGTTGGCGTAGTAGAGCGCGAAGCCTTCCGGGTCGGCCAGGCAGTGCTTCTGCAGCGAGTTCCAGATCCGGTCGTTGGCGCCGGCCCTGGCGAAATGGTCGCCGCCCGCCGCGCCCGAGCGGCGCTGATCCTCGATGATCGCGGAGAAGACCTCGGTCGCGCGATCGATCGGGGCGGTGTCGGCGTAGGCGCCGGCGATGACCAGCACCCCGGGGCCGTCGGCGAGAAGCCTCGCCCATTCGGCCATCAGCGCCCGGCGCTCCGCCGGGTCGGCGGCCGCGCGCCGGACCTGCGCGCCGTCGTAGATCGCGACGTTGCGCTCGATGCGCGACTGCCCGCGGCCAGTCGGCCGGATCGGTCGCGCGATCGACCAGCCGCCGGAACCCGGCGAAATCCGCCGCCGTTGCCGACAGCCACACCTCATCGGGCCCTGCGCGCCTGCATCCTTCGCTCCTTCACCCCCAACGGCGGCCGAGCCTGGATCCCCATGAGCCAGGTGCGTTGTCGCACTTTGGCTGACCGACGGGAAGCAGCGCCATGTGTGTTGCTTCCGGCCGAGATGACACGCGCTCAGTTCGATACCGGCTCGATTTCTCCGGGCCGCCAGGTCTGCTTGAACCAGGGCTCCAGCGGCCCGTAGAGTCGCAGGATCATGAACCAGCCCTTGCCGGGGATGGTCTGCACCCAGTTGTGCTCCATGCCTTTGGGCGCCTCCGGCCCGAACCAGACGTCGACCGATCCGTCGTCGTTCACCTTCACGTCCTTGTTTTGGCTGCTGACGCTTGGGAACTGCTGGTCGGTCTGCAGCATCGAGCGGGTCTGGGTGTCGTAGACGATGGCCGACCAGAAGCGCTTCGCCGGGATGTCCGGCGGCAGATGCAGCTTGTAGGTCTTGCCGCCGTCGAAGGGATTGCCGTCGGCGTCGAGCGCCGTCCACGGATACTGCGAGCCCTCGCCCACCATCTCCTCGGCCATCGCCGGCGTGACGCCGGTAGCGAGGAAGTAGAAGAAGGCAGCGCCGTCGAGATTGCTGACGCCAGGTGCGACCTCAAACTTGTAGCCGCCGAAGAACGGTTTGCGCCAATAACCGTCAGGATAGATGAAGCCGTCCTTGTCGCGCATCCGGTAGGCGATCGCCCGGGCGGTCGCGGCGCCGATGTTTGCCGCGTCGGCGAGGATCTTCTTCATCCTCTCGTCCGGCGCGAAGGGCTTGCCTTTCTCGATGCCGATGGAGGCGAACAGGCCGAGTGTCGTCGGGTCCGAGCCCGTCGGCGGTTCTTCCTGAACCGCCTGGTTCAGCAGGTCCCAGAAGGCGTAATCGGCGGGAGCGACGAAGTTCGACGGCACGCCGGAGAGATTGACGTATTTCATCTCCTGTGCATCGGCCTCGCCACCGAGCGGGTAGACCTTCAGCGACTTCTTGACCAGGTCGACGCCCGGTTTGGGCGAGCCGTTCTCGAGAAACGAGCGGAACGGCATCCAGTTGCCGTAAGTGGTCGGTCGAAGGACGAAATATCCGTCGGGCACTTCGCCCTTGTAGCCGGGCGGAAGGATCAGGTATTTTCCGCCCTTGCCGCGATCCTCGCCGGTGATGCCGACATCGGCCACCCAGCGGTACCACATGTCGTCGATCAGCCCGAGCACTTCGGGCGGTATCTCGACGACCAGCGGTCCCTTGCTGGTGTCGAGCCAGACGAAGCTGTAGACGACGTTGTCATTGGCCGTGAGTTCCACGGTCTTGGAATCGACGAGGTTCTCCCAGATCGCGTCGGTCGTGTTGACGGAGCCGTATTCGCGCAGAGCGTTGCGCATGGCCACCTGGTTTACGATGGGAATACCCAGCAGATAGGCCTGTAGCGCTCGCGACCGGTCGAGATTGTCGTAGATCGTCTGGGTCGTCTCGGGCGACGGAACACCGTCATTCAGCGTCAACGTTCCGATCGACGTTTCGACCTCGTCCGGGCTCGCGACGCCCGGGGCGATTGGCGTCGTCATCTCGTAGGTCTCGGCCGCAGCCGGACCGATGACCGCAAATGCTAAGAAAATCTGAGCGGCAAACGCCAACTTGGGTCGCATGAACATCCCTCCAATCGCGATGCGAGCCCTGGGCTGTCGGGACTCACTACGATGTCGGGACGCTAATTCCAGCCAATTTTCCGGGCGATGATCTGGATCAATGAGCGAGGTCCGGATTTCCCGCAATCCCGACGCCCGGCGGCAGAGGACGACATGGCTGTTGATTGGCGCAAGGCGGACGCAGGCGGAGTCATGATCCGTCGCCTGTGCTCCGCTGTCGCCGATTTATGAGTACACAGCCTGGCCGATCCTCCCGGCGACCGGAACGGATCGCTTGACCGCGCGGCCGGGCCGATCACCTTGAAGCCTCCGGGCCTTTCCAATACACCCAAGGCCCAATCCACCCGCGGGGCGAGAGCATGGCGACCGGACTGATGAGCGGAAAGCGCGGCCTGATCATGGGGGTCGCCAACGACAAGTCCATCGCCTGGGGCATCGCCCAGGCCTGCCACGACGCCGGCGCCGAGCTCGCCTTCACCTACCAGGGCGAGGCGCTGGGCAAGCGGGTCCAGCCGCTGGCCGCCTCGGTCGGCTCCGACATCGTGGTGCCCTGCGACGTCACCGACGAGGCCTCGCTCGATGCCAGCTTCGCCGCGCTGGCCGAGCGCTGGGGCGGCCTCGACTTCCTGGTCCACGCCATCGGCTTTTCCGACAAGTCCGAGCTCCGCGGCTCCTACACCGCCAACACCACCGCGGCGAACTTCGCCCAGACCATGCTGATCTCGGTCTATTCCTTCACCGCCGCCGCCCAGCGCGCGGAGAAGCTGATGCCGAACGGCGGCGCGCTGCTGACGCTGACCTACTACGGCGCCGAGAAGGTGATGCCGCACTACAACGTCATGGGCGTGGCCAAGGCGGCGCTGGAGGCGTCGGTGAAATACATGGCGATGGACCTCGGCCCGCGCGGCATCCGGGTGAACGCGCTGTCGGCCGGGCCGATCAAGACCCTGGCCGCCTCGGGGATCGGCGATTTCCGCTACATCATGAAGTGGAACGAGCTGAACGCGCCGCTGCGCCGCAACGTCACCCAGGCCGACGTCGGCAAGTCGGCGCTCTACCTGCTGTCCGACCTGTCCTCGGGGGTCACCGGCGAGACCCACCACGTCGACGCCGGCTACCACGTGGTCGGCATGAAGGCCGAGGACGCGCCCGACATCGACGTGGTCGCCGGCCGCAAGGAAGCCGCGCAATGACCGCCGCCGATTGAGGACGGGGCCATGAGCGACCGGCTGCCGCACGAGAAGGGTTTCCACGTCTCCTGGGACCAGATCCACCGCGACTCGCGCGCGCTGGCCTGGCGCCTCGACAAGCACGGGCCCGATGCCGGCGACTGGCGCGCGGTGGTGGCGATCACCCGCGGCGGCATGGCGCCGGCGATGATCGTGGCGCGCGAGCTCGACATCCGCACCGTCGACACGATCTCGATCAAGTCCTACGACTGGCAGAAGCAGGCCGACGCCGAGCTGCTCAAGGCCCCCGCGGCGGAGGTGATGGGCAGCGACGGCACCGGGGTGCTGGTGATCGACGACCTGGTCGACACCGGCAAGACCCTGGAGCTGGTCCGCCGGCTCTACCCCAAGGCGCATTTCGCCACCGTCTACGCCAAGCCGCAGGGCCGGCCGATGGTCGACACCTACATCACCGAGGTCAGCCAGGACACCTGGATCTTCTTCCCCTGGGACATGGCCCTGCAGTACGTGCGGCCGTACCGGGGGGAGTAGCGCCGGGCGCCGATCCTTAGCACCGAAGCCGCCGCGGCGTTAGAATGGGCGGCGGCGGGAGTCGAGTGGGCGAATAGGGGCGCCCTCGCGCCCGGAGGGGGCTACTCGGCCGCCATCTTCGCGGCCTGCAGCCAGCCCCAGACCCGCACCGGGGTCAGCGGCATGTCGACGTGGCGCACGCCCGCCTCCCAGACCGCGTCCAGGGCGGCATTGGTGACCGCGGCCAGCGCGCCGACGGTGCCGGCCTCGCCGCAGCCCTTCATGCCGATGGCGTTGGCGGTGGAGGGAACCAGCTCGGCGTAGAAGTCCATGGGCGGCACGTCGGTGGCCCGCGGCATGGCGTAGTCCATCAAGGAACCGCTGAGGAGCTGGCCCTCGGGCGAGAAGGTCACCTCCTCGATCACCGCCTGGCCGATGCCCTGGGCGACGCCGCCGTGCACCTGGCCCTCGGCGAGCATCGGGTTGATCAGGTAGCCGAAATCGTCCACCACGGTGTACTTGACCACCGCGGTCCGGCCGGTGTCGCGCTCGATCTCCACCTCGGCGAAATGCGCGCCGTTGGGATAGGAGCGGCCCGGCACGGTGAACTCGCGGGTGGTGCTGAGGAGCTCGGTCCGGCCGGTCCGGCGGGCCACCCCGGCCAGCTCGACCAGGCCTGATGGCGCGGTCGGTGCCGGCGATGCGGAAGGCGCCGTCCTCGAAGACCAGGTCGGCGCCGGCGACCTCGAGCTCCTCCTCGGCCAGCGGCCGGAAGCGGGCGATCACCTCGTCGGCGGCGTGGTTGATCGAGTTGCCCTGCATCGTCGCCGAGCGCGAGCCGCCGGTGCCGCCGCCCTTGGCGATCCGGTCGCTGTCGCCCTGCACGAAGCGGATCTTCTCGAACGGAATCCCGCTCCGCTCCTCGAGGATCTGCGCGAACGCCGTCTCGTGGCCCTGGCCGTTCGACTGGGTGCCGACGCAGAGCTCCACCATGCCGTCCTCGGCGAAGGCGATGGTGGTGGTCTCGTTCTGGTCGCCGAGGATCGATTCGATGTAGTAGCAGAGCCCCAGCCCCCGGAGCTTGCCGTCGCGCGCGCTCGCAGCCTTCCGCGCCGCGAAGCCGGCGATGTCCGCCTCCTTCACCGCCCGGTCGAGCACCCGGTTGAAGTCCCCGACGTCGTAGTTCTCCCCCGACACGCTGCGATAGGGGAAAGCGTCGCGGGGGATGAAGCTCCTGCGCCGGAAGTCGATCGGGTCCTGCCCGAGGTCGCGCGCCGACCAGTCCATCAGCCGCTCGATCACGTAGATCGCTTCGGGCCGCCCGGCACCGCGATAGGCGTCGACCGGGGTGGTGTTGGTATAGACCCCCTTCACCGCGAAATAGGCCTTCTGCACCTTGTAGACCCCCGGCAGCACCTTCAGCGCCAGGGTCGAGGCGATGTGCTGGCCATAGGGGCTGTTGTACGCCCCGAGGTTGGAGACGCAGTTGATCCGGAGCGCCTGAAGCCGGTAGTCGGCATCGAACGCCGCCTCCGCCACGGTCACGTGGTCGCGCCCGCCGTTGTCGGTCAGCATCCCCTCGCCGCGGGTGGCGATCCAGCGAACCGGCCGCCCCAGCTCCTTGGCCGCGAACGCCACCGCGAAATACTCCGGATAGGCGAAACCCTTGATCCCGAAGCCGCCGCCCACGTCCGGCGTCGTCACCCGGACGTCGTGGGTCGGCAGGTCCATCTTCTCGGCGAGCTCGTCCTTCAGCCCCCAGACCCCCTGCCCCGAATAGCCGACGTGGATGCGCCCGTCCTTCCACTCTGCATAGGCGCCGCGGGTCTCCATCGGGTTCGCGATCACCCGGTTGTCGATGAGCTCGAGCCGGGTGGTATGCGCCGCCGCCTCGAACGCCCGCTCCACCTCCGCCGCGTTCCCGAAGGCCCAGTCATAGGCGACGTTGCCCGGCGCCTCGGGATGGATCTCCGGCCCGCCTTCGGCGGTCGCCACGTGCACCGGCAGGTCATCGAGATCGAAGACGATCATCTCCGCGGCGTCCGTCGCCGCGCAGCACCGTCTCCGCCACCACCATCGCCATCGCCTCGCCGGCATAGCACACCCGGTCATCCGCCAGGATCGGCCGGACCGGCTTCGCCCCGCGCGAGCCGTCGCGGTTCTTCACCGTAGAATAGTCCATGGCGTTGCGGAGCTTGCCCTCGAAGTCCTTCGCCACGTAGACCGCCAGCACCCCCGGCGCCTCGGCCGCATCCGAGACGTCCAGCGACACGATCCGCGCATGCGCCACCGGGCTGCGGAGGAACACCGCATGCGCCGCGCCCTCCGGGGCCACGTCGTCGAGATACTGCCCCTTGCCGGTCAGGAACCGCACGTCTTCCTTGCGCGGCACGCTCTTGCTGGTTCCGAACTTGCTCATGCCGCCTCTCCGGGATCTCGGGGTCGGGCCGGGAGACTAGCGGTTTTGCCGGCACCGTCCACAGGAGGCGGGCGAGAAACTGCCGCCGCGGCCCCGGGCACCGCGCGGAGCCGCCTCTTTTCCTCGGGGCGCTGTGGCGATAAGAGCGTTGGCCTGCCCGAGCCTCAGGAAGCCCGCCATGCCGATGGAAAAGACCTTCGACGCCCGCACCGCCGAGCCCGCGGTCAGCGCCGCCTGGGAAGCGGCGGACGCCTTTCGCGCCGGCGCCAACGCGCAAGCCGGGCGCCGAGCCGTTCTGCATGCTGCTGCCGCCGCCGAACGTCACCGGCAGCCTGCACATGGGCCACGCCTTCAACCACACGCTGATGGACATCCTCGCCCGCTGGCACCGGATGCGCGGGCACGACGTGCTCTGGCAGCCCGGCCTCGACCACGCCGGCATCGCCACCCAGATGGTGGTCGAGCGCGAGCTGGCGAAGCACGGCGGCAACGCCGGCCGCCGCGAGATGGGCCGCGAGGCCTTCGTGGCGAAGGTCTGGGAGTGGAAGGAGCAGTCCGGCGGCACCATCCTCGAGCAGTCCCGCCGGCTGGGGGATTCGTTCGACCTCTCGCCGCAACCGCTTCACCATGGACGAGGGCTTCCACGACGCGGTTTTGCAGCGTCTTCGTCGAGTTCTACGACAAGCGGCCTGATCTTCCGCGGCAAGCGGCTGGTCAACTGGGACCCGCATTTCGAGACCGCGATCTCCGACCTCGAGGTCGAGCAGGTCGAGACAGAAGGGCAACCTCTGGCGCCTGCGCTATCCGCTGGAGAACGGCGCGACCTACCAGCATCCGACCGCCTGGGACGAGGACGGCAAGCCAACCGCCTTCGAGACCGCGCGACTACCTCGTCGTCGCCACCACCCGGCCCGAGACCATGCTCGGCGACACCGGCGTCGCCGTCCACCCCGACGACCCGCGCTACGCGCCATCTCGTCGGCAAGACCGTCCGCCTGCCGCTGGTCGGCCGCTCGATCCCGATCGTCGCCGACGCCTACGCCGACCCGGCGAAGGGCACCGGCGCCGTCAAGATCACCCCGGCGCACGACTTCAACGACTGGGAGGTCGGCCAGCGCTGCGGCCTCGCCGCGATCAACGTGATGGACACGCCGCGCCCGGATCGTCGCTGAAGGACAACGCCGGCGTTCTGCGACGGCGCCGACGCCTGCCGACGAGCTCGCGCGATCTCGACGGCCTCGACCGCTACGAGGCGCGCGACCTGCATCGTCACCCTGGCCGAGGCCGAGGGCTGGCTCGACGGCATCGACGCCGAGACCCACATGGTCCCGCACGGCGACCGCTCCAAGGTCGCCGATCGAGCCCTTCCTGACCGACCAGTGGTACGTCGACGCCGCGAAGCTCGCCGGCCCGGCGCTCGCCGCCGTCCGCGACGGCCGCACCCGCATCCTGCCCGAGAGCGCGACGAGAAGACCTACTTCCACTGGCTGGAGAACATCGAGCCCTGGTGCATCTCGCGCCAGCTCTGGTGGGGCCACCAGATTCCGGTCTGGTACGGACCTCCGGCTGCCGGATCCGAGCTCGAGAAGTTCGGCGACGTCTCAGAACCGTTCTGCGCGCACAGTGAGGAGGCGGCGGTACAGCAAGCCGCAGCGATACTATGGTGACGGCGTCGAGATACGCGCTGGACGTGACATGATCGGGCGAGACTTGAATGAAGCGCAAGCAATCCATTCGAGCCTGACAGCTCGCAAGCAGACCGACTCACGTTGTCGATCTTCGCGCGACCCCGACGTCCTCGACACCTGGTTCTCCTCCGGCATCTGGCCGATCGGCACCCTCGGCTGGCCCGAGGACACGCCGGAGCTCCGGCGCTACTACCCGACCACCGTCCTCGTCACCGGCTTCGACATCATCTTCTTCTGGGTCGCCCGGATGATGATGATGCAGCTCGAGCTGGTCGGCGAGGTGCCGTTCCGCGAGGTCTACATCCACGCCCTCGTCCGCGACGAGAAGGGCAAGAAGATGTCGAAGTCGCTCGGCAACATCCTCGACCCGATCGAGCTGATCGACGAGTTCGGCGCCGACGCCGTGCGCTTCACCCTGGCGGCGATGGCGGCGATGGGCCGCGACCTGAAGCTCAGCCGCGACCGCATCGCCGGCTACCGCAACTTCGGCACCAAGCTCTGGAACGCCGCCCGCTTCGCCGAGATGAACGACTGCCGCCCCGAGCCGGGGTTCGACCCGCGGGCGGTCACGCTGACCGCCAACAAGTGGATCGTCGGCGAGACCGGCCGCCTGCGCGAGGCGCTCGACGCGGCGCTCGGCGGCCTACCGCTTCAACGACGCGGCGAGCGCGCTCTACGCCCATGTCTGGGGCAAGGTCTGCGACTGGTACGTGGAGCTCGCGAAGCCGCTGTTCGAGGATCCCGCGGCCGCCGCGGAGACCCGGGCGACGATGGCCTGGGTGCTCGACCAGTGCCTGGTGCTGATGCATCCGTTCATGCCGTTCATCACCGAGGCGCTCTGGGGGCAGATCGGCGGTGCGGCCCAAGCTTCTCTGCCATGCCGACTGGCCGGAATACGGCAGCGAGCTGGTCGATGCGGCGGCGGATGCCGAGATGAGCTGGGTGATCGGGCTGATCGAGGAGATCCGCTCGGTGCGGGCCGGGATGCACGTGCCGGCGGGCGCCCGGGTGACGCTGGTCGAGCTGGAGCTGGGCGAGGCGCAGGCCGGGGCGCTCGAGCGCAACCGCGCGCTGGTCGGCCGGCTGGCCCGGATCGAGCGGTTCGAGCGGGCGGCGCAGGCGCCGAAAGGCGCGGTCACGATCGCCCGGGAGGGGGGCACGTTCTGCCTGCCGCTGGCCGACGTCATCGACATCGGCGCCGAGCGCGAGCGGCTGAACAAGGCCCTCGACAAGCTCGGCAAGGAGGCCGCCGGGCTCAGGGCCAAGCTCGGCAACGCCGCCTTCGTGGCGCGCGCGCCGGAGGAGGTGGTGGACGAACAGCGCACGCGGCTCGAGGCGGCCGAGGCGGAGATGGCGATCCTCAAGGCGGCCGCGGCCCGGCTGGCGGGGCTCTGATACGTCGCCGGCTGAACGCTGCGATTCCGAGCCGCCGGGGCGGCTCTACAGGCTCTCGATCCCGCTGCCCACCAGCATCGCGCCGACCAGCAGCAGCACCGCCGCGCCGATGATGGCGTTGTTGCGCGCCAGCCAGTCGCGCCCCGCGGTCAGCGGCTTGCGCGCGCCGTCCCCCGCGGCAAGCGCCCAGACGACGGGGAGGGCGACGCCGAGGCCTGCCAGGCCGGCGAACACCACCGCCAGCGTCGCCGCCTGCGCCAGGGGCGGCGCGGCCGAGCCGAGGATCATCCCCGCGCCGAGGACGAAGGCGAGCTCCTTGAGGTTGGCGGCGGTCAGGAGCGCGCCGAGGCCGAGCGCGGTCGCCGGCGTGGCGCGCTCGACCGAGCGCATCCATTTCGGCAGCGCCACCGTCGCGCCGGCACGCGGCCGCCGCTGCCAGAGCACCATGCCCGCAGCCATCACCAGGACGCCCAGGCCGATCCGGAGCCATCCCGCCCGCTCGGGCGCCTCCGGCGCGCCGATCAGCGGCTCCGCCAGAAGTGCTACCAACAGCGTCAGCACCGCCAGCGCCGCCACCCGGCCGACCAGGAAGCAGAGGCCGCCCCGGGTCCCGGAGGGCGCGAGCAGCAGCATCAGCGTCGCGATGATCGGCAGCGGGCTCATCGCCACCGGCACCGCGTAGGGAACGATATCGCCGAGAATGAGGAGCATTCGGGACCCCAGCGCGTCACCCCGCGCCGGGCCCGAGACTAGCGGCGGCGCGACGGCGACGGCAAGGGATCTTGCGGAACCGCCGAGATGCGCTCCAAGATGGCCGGGACCTGGGACGAGCGAGAATGAAACGCCCCACCGCCGGCTCTGAACTCGCGCCATGCGCCTGACGCCGCTCGCCGCCAGCCTGCCGGCGACGGTGCCGTTCGTCGGTCCCGAGACCCAGGAGCGGGCGATGGGGCGGGCGTTCGTGGCCCGGATCGGCGCCAACGAGAGCGTGTTCGGGCCTTCGCCCCGGGCGGTCGCGGCGATGGTGGCGGCGGCGCCCGAGGTCTGGCGCTACGCCGACCCGGAGCTCTTCGAGCTGAAGGCGGCGCTGGCGGCGCACCACCGGGTGGCGCCGGCCAACATCGCGGTCGGCGAGGGCATCGACGGGCTGCTCGGCAACCTGGTGCGGCTGCTGGTGGCGCCGGGCACGCCGGTGGTGACCTCGGCCGGAGCCTACCCCACCTTCGCCTACCACGTGGCGGGGTTCGGCGGCGCGCTGCAGGCCGTTCCCTACCGCGACGACGCCGAGGATCCCGAGGCGCTGCTGCTGGCGGCCCGCAAGGCCGCGGCGCCGCTGGTCTACCTTGCCAATCCCGACAACCCGATGGGCAGCTGGCACCGAGGGCGCGCGCGTCGCCGACATGATCGCGCGGCTGCCGGGCGGCTGCCTGCTCTGCCTCGACGAGGCCTATGCCGACTTCGCGCCGGCCGACGCGCTGCCGCCGCTCGACGTGGAGCGAGCCGCGGGTGATCCGGATGCGGACGTTCTCCAAGGCGCACGGCATGGCCGGGGCGCGGATCGGCTATGCCATCGGCCATCAGGAGCTGATCGCGGCCTTCGACCGGGTGCGCAACCATTTCGGCGTGAACCGCATCGCCGTGGCCGGGGCGCTGGCGGCGCTGGCGGACCGCGACTGGCTGGAGCAGGTCGTGGCCGAGGTCGAGGCGGGACGGCAGCGGATCGCCGCCATCGCGGCGGCGAACGGGCTGGCGGCGCTGCCTTCGGTCACCAACTTCGTCGCGATCGACTGCGGCCGCGACGGCGCCTTCGCCCGGCGGGTGCTCGAGGGGCTGGCCGCGCGCGGCATCTTCGTGCGCAAGCCCTTCGTGGCGCCGCAGGACCGCTGCATCCGCGTCACCGTGGGCCGCGCGGCCGATCTCGATGCCTTCGCCGCCGCGCTGCCCGAGGCGCTGGCGGCGGCGGGCTAAACCTCTACCAGTAGACCGGATAGCCGTAGTAGCCGAGGTAGCGCTCCTCATAGTCGCGGTCCATGGTCTGGCTCGGATCGAACTCGGGACCGTTGCGGACCTGCTCGCGGGTCAGGTCGAGCTCGACATGGCGGTCGCCCCAGTTGATGCCGGCGAGCGCCTTGGGGACGATCAGCACCTGCTTGCCCGGCCACCAGTCGCGGGTGTCAACCACGATGTAGCGCAGCGCCCAGCCGTCGGGGTCGAGCAGGAAATCGTCGATATGGCCGATGGCGCCGTCGCGGGCGTGGAGGTGATAGCCGGTCATCTCGCTGGTCGACCGCAGGTCGGGATCATCGTGGATCCCGTGCTCTCCGACGGCTCCGGCGACACCGGCAGGGCGGGACGGGTGATGCCCGCCCAGTAGTCGGGCCAGCCGTAGTGCTCGGTCAGCCGCCGCTCATAGTGCCGCGAGACCGGCGCGTCGCTGTCGAGCGGCGGGCTGGCGCGCACCTGCTCCCTGGTGATGCCGAGCGCCAGCGTCCGCGGGTCGCTGTCCGTGAGCTCGACCTGGCCCGGCGCCAGCAGCACCTTGCGACCGGAAAGCCAGGTGCCGGTGTCGACGACGAACCAGCGCAGGATCCAGTCGCGGTCGTCGAACAGGCTGTCGCGGATGGCCCCGATCGCGCCGTCGGTCGCCTCCAGGCGGAAGTCGCCCAGCGCGGATGTCCTCCAGAGCATGGCGCACACCTCTCCTCTCTCGTGGCGTTCAGGACGTGACGGCCGCCTCGCCGGCGAGCGCCTTGCGCAGGGCGTCCTCGCGGGTGTGGTCGAGCGAAGTCTGCAGCACCGTGCCGCCCACGCCCTTGAGCTGCTCGAGCACCTTGTCGCCGGTCACCTTCTTGACCAGCACGAACAGCACCGCCTCGCCCTCCTTGATGTTCTCGCCGGCGAGGCCCTTCATGAACTTGTCGTTGACCCCGATGTCGGTCAGCGCCCCGGCGACCGCGCCGCTGGCCGCACCCGCGGCCACGCCGAGCAGCGGGTTCAGGAACAGGACGCCGATCAGGAGACCCCAGAAGCTGCCGCCGGCCGCCCCGGCGGCGGTGGTGTTCAGCAGCTGGTTCAGCTTGACCTTGCCGCCCTCGGTCTTGGTGGCGATCACCGCGTCCCCGATCTCGATCAGGTAGTCCTTCTGCAGGCCCAGGACCTTCTGCCGGACCTCCTCGGCCTTGGCTTCGGTCGGGAAAACGACTGCAATCAGGTCGGCCATCTCGGTATCCCCCACGCTGTCTGGCGTCGCCGGGCACCCGGCGGCGCCGCATTAACAGCCCGGCCGCCACGGCTGTCAATTCGCAATAGGGAAGCGGCGACCGGCCCCGCCGGGCGACCGTGGTCGCCGGCGGGGCCGGTGCCCCGGATCACTTGCAGGCGGGGTTCTGGGTTCCCACCGCGGCGCCGGCGCCGGCGCCCACGGCCGTCGCGATGCTCTTGCCGGTGCCACCGCCGACCTGGTTCCCGAGGATCCCGCCGACCGCCGCCCCGCCGAGGACGCCACCGGCGCATTGCAGCTCCCGGTTGGTCTGCGGATTGGAGGTGCAGCCGGAGGTCGCCAGCGCGATTCCCAGCGCGAGTACGATCAGTCCCTCTTTCATTCTATAATCTCCCGTTATTGCCGACCCTTGGCGGGCATCGCACCGGATGACTTAGGGCGTTTCGGCCGGCTGATCCACAGCAATCGGCGGCTCGACCACAGCTTGTGTCCCGGCGACAACCGCCGCGGCGGATTCCAGCGCGCCCGGACCGTGGGCGATGCCGAGCGCCTGCAGGCCGGCCTCGATGGTCGCCAGCGTGCCGAGCAGCATCGGCGGATTCAGATGTCCCATGTGGCCGATGCGGAAGATGCTGTCGGGATCGACCCCGGGCACGCTGAGGCCGATGCCGAGCGTGACGCCCGCGGTATCGGCGCACCAGCGCCGCAGCCGCGCGCCGTCGCCGGGGGCGGTGCGGATGCTGGTGACGGCATTGCTGCGCAGCGCCGGCTCGGCGATATTGAGCGCCAGCGCGCCGTCGGCGCCCCAGGCCTCGACCGCGGCCCAGATCGTGCGCGCGAACACGGCGTGGCGGGCCCAGACCCGCTCCAGCCCTTCCTCGGCGAGGATCATGTCGAGCGCGCAGCGCAGCCCGTAGAGGTGGTGCGTCGGCGCCGTGCCGCAGAAGAGCTCGTAGAAGGCCTGCGGCTCGGTGCGCGGCCCCCAGTCCCAGTAGGGGCTGGCGCAGCGCACCCGCGCGGCCTCCGCGCGCGGCCCGTGGAAGGTGAAGGCGAGGCCCGGCGGGGTCATCAGCCCCTTCTGGCAGGCGGCGACCATCACGTCGACGCCCCAGGCGTCCATCTCGAAGCGGTCGCAGGCAAGGCCGGCGATGCAGTCGATGGCCAGGAGCGCCGGGTGGCCGGCGCGCGTCGAGCGCGCCGCGCAGCGCCGCCACCTCGTTCAGGACCGAGGAGGCGGTATCGGTCTGCACCGCCAGCACCGCCCGGATCGCGTGTCCGGGGTCGGCGTGCAGCCGTTCGGCGACCCGCCCCGCGTCGATCGCGGCGCGGAAGCCGAAGTCCATCACCTCGACCTCGATCCCCATCTGCCGTGCCATGGCCGCCCAGCCGAGGCCGAAGCGGCCGGTGGCGATGACCAGCGCCCGCTGGCCGGGGGCCAGGATGTTGGCGAGCACGGCCTCCCAGCCGGCGTGGCCGTTGCCGATGTAGATCGCGACCCTGCCGTCGGTCCGCGCCACCCGTTTCAGGTCGGCGATGACGGTCCCGGTCATCTCGATGAGTTCGCCCTCGTAGATGTTCGGCGCCGGCCGGTGCATGGCGTTCAGCACCCGGTCCGGGATGATGGAGGGGCCGGGGATGGCGAGCAGGTCGCGGCCGCGCGAAAGGGTCATGGGGTGGTTCCAGGTCCGGAGGCGGCGGCGAGGTTAGCGGCGGCGGCCGCCGGGGGAAACGGCAATTCCGGTTTGTCGCCCGGCCCGCCCCGTGATAGTCCGGCCAGCGGCCGGGGCCCCGATCCGGCGCCAGCGGATCGCCCGTCGATGCCCGACCTTCGGAAGAGCCTCAGCACGTCGCCCTGGTGGCGGCTCTGGCGCGACTGGCTGGCAGCGCAGTGGCCACTGCTGGCGATCTCCACGGCGATGACCGCGCTGGTCGCCTTCGCCTCCGGCGGCTATGCCAAGATGATCCAGCTGGTGATGACGGCGTTCCAGGCCCCGGACGGGTCCGGGGTGATCTGGTGGGGGCCGCTCGGGGTGATCGGGCTGAGCTGCGCCAACGCGATCGGCCAGTACTACAAGGAGACCACCGGCACCGCCGCCACCACCCGGATGGAGACCGAGCTGCGCAAGACCATGTTCGCGCGGCTGGTCGGCACCGACCTGGCGCGGCTGCAGACCGAGGCGCCGGCCGGGCTCGCCTCGCGGTTCTCCTCCGATATCGGCCTGGTCGGCACCGCCGTGCGCTCGGTGCTGGGCGGCGTCACCGGGATCCTCACCATCGTCGTGACGTTCTTCGTGATGCTGAACATCGACTGGGAGCTGACGCTCGGCATCTGCGCGGTCTTCGGGCTGGCGCTGGTCCCGGTGAACCGCATCGGCCGGCGGCTGCGGCGGCTGTCGCGGCGCACCCAGGTCCAGGTCGCCGCGATGACCTCGGAGGTGACCGAGGGGCTCTCCGGCATCCGCATGGCCCGCACCTACCGGCTGGAGGACCCGCTGGCCGCGAACGCCGAGGGCGTCTTCGAGCGCCTGTTCGGCCTCAGGATCCAGCAGAACCGCTGGCAGGCGCGGGTGGCGCCGCTGATGGAGGTGCTGATCGGGATCGCGGTGGCGATCCTGCTCTTCGTGGTGGGCCTCAGGATGCGCGACGGCACCACCACCATCGCCGACTTCACCGGGCTCCTCACCGGCCTCGGGGTGATCGCCGGCCCCGCCCGCCGCCTCGGCGGCAACTTCGCGACGGTGCAGCAGGGCGCCGCGGCGCTGGACCGCGTCTTCATGCTGTTCGACGCCGAGAACACCATCCTCGACGGCCCGGAGCGGATGGAGCGCGCGCTGGGACAGATCCGCTTCGAGGAGGTGCATTTCGCCTACCCGGACGGTCACGTTGCGCTCGCCGGGGTGAACCTGACCGTCGAGCCGGGAATGCGCGTCGCCTTCGTCGGCCGCTCCGGGGCGGGCAAGTCCACGGTCTTCAACCTGCTGCCGCGGCTCTACGACCCGACCGCGGGGCGGATCCTGATCGACGGCCGCGACATCCGCTCGCTGACGCTGGCCTCGCTCCGCGACCAGATCGCGGTGGTCAGCCAGGATTCGGTGCTGCTGTCCGGCTCGGTCGCGACCAATATCGGCTTCGGCCGCCGCGATGCCGGGCGCTCCGAGATCGAGGCGGCGGCCCGCGCCGCGGCGGCGGACGACTTCATCCGCGCGCTGCCCGAGGGCTACGATACCCCCGTCGCGCCGACCGCCCAACAGTTCTCGGGCGGCGAGCGCCAGCGGCTGTCGATCGCGCGCGCCATCCTGCGCGACGCGCCGATCCTGCTGCTGGACGAACCGACCTCGGCGCTCGATGCCGAGAGCGAGGCGCTGATCCGCGGTGCCCTCGACCGGCTGGCGCGCGGCCGCACGACGCTCGTGATCGCGCACCGGCTGGCCACGGTGCTCGATTCCGACCTGATCGTGGTGATGGACCGCGGCCGGATCATCGAGCGCGGCACGCACGCCGAGCTGCTGGCCACGGGTGGGCTCTACGCCGATCTCTACCAGCTGCAGTTCGCCGGGGCCTGAGCGGTTGCCGGAGCGCGCGGATTGCCTATCTGACAGCCGCAGGGAAGAGGGTTCATGACAGCCGGCTATCACGCCACCGACCGCGCGGTGCTCCGGGTCTCGGGACCCGAGGCGCGCGATTTCCTGCAGGGCCTCGTCACCAACGACGTCGGGCGGCTGGACGATGGCGCGGTCTACGCCGCGCTGCTGACGCCGCAGGGCAAGTACCTGTTCGATTTCTTCCTGGTGCCGGACGGCGCGGACGTGCTGATCGACGTCAAGGCCGACCGCGCCGCTGCGCTCGCCCAGCGCCTGGGACTCTACCGGCTGCGCGCCAAGGTGGCGATCGAGCCGAGCCGAGCGCGCGGTGGTCCTCGGCACCGGCGCGGCGCCGGCGGGCGCCGTCGCCGATCCGCGGCATGCCGACCTGGGCTGGCGGGCCTATCCGGCCGATCCGGGCGCGCTCCTCGCCGGCCTCGCGGCGCTGACGCCCGCGGACCTCGCCGCCCGGCGGGTGGCGCTCGGGGTGCCGGAAACCGGGGTCGAGCTGATCCCCGACGACAGCTACATCCTCGAGATGGGCTTCGAGCGGCTGCACGGCGTCGACTTCCGCAAGGGCTGCTATGTCGGCCAGGAGGTCACGGCGCGGATGAAGCACAAGACCGAGCTGCGCAAGGGCCTGGCGCGGGTGCGCATCGAGGGCGCGGCGCCGCCGCCCGGCACCGAGATCCGCAACGGCGACAAGGCGGCGGGCACGCTCTATTCGACGGCGGAGGGGCTGGGGCTCGCGCACCTGCGCTTCGATCGCGCCGACGGGCCGCTGACCGCCGGGCAGGCGCGGATCACGCCGATCGAAGGATGGTCCTGAACGCCTCGTAAACATTGGCGTTCGCGGCGGCGACGCTGCGCTCGGCAAAGATGTCGCCGTCGCCGTCGATCGTGCCGACGAAGCCACCCAATTCGCGCACCAGCAGCAGGCCGGCCGCGGTGTCCCAGGGGTTCAGGCCGCGTTCCCAGTAGCCGTCGACCCGCCCCGCCGCCACATAGGCCAGGTCGAGCGCCGCCGAGCCCCAGCGCCGGATCCCGGCGCTCTGGGTGGCGAGCGCCGCCATCTCGCGCAGCGACCGAGGCAGCTCGCTGCGGCCGCCGAAGGGAATGCCGGTGGCGAAGATCATCTCGATCAGCTCCCGCCGCCCGGAGACCCGGAGCCGGCGGTCGTTGAGATACGCGCCCGCGCCCTTCTCGGCCACGAACATCTCGTCCTTGACCGGATCGTAGACCACGCCCGCGACCACCTCGCCCTTGTGCTCGAGCCCGATCGAGACCGCCCAGTGCGGCAGGCCGTGCAGGAAGTTGGTGGTGCCGTCGAGCGGGTCGACGATCCAGCGCCGGGTCGGATCCTCGCCCTTGACCTCGGTGCTCTCCTCGCCGAGCCAGCCGTAGGTCGGCCGCGCCCCGGTCAGCTCGTCGCGGATCAGCTGCTCGGCCTTGATGTCGGCGCGGCTGACGAAGTCGCCGGGACCCTTGGACGAGACCTGCAGGTTCTCCACCTCGCCGAAGTCGCGCAGCAGGCTCCGCGCCGCCTTGCGCGCCGCCTTGATCATGATGTTCACGTTGGCCGAGGCTTGGGTCATGACGTGCGCGGCTGCTTCGGGACGGCGCGTTATCTCCGCTTTGCCGCGCGGCGACAACCCCGAACGCGCGGGGCTCAGCCAGCCCGTAGCGATAAATGATGAAGGCGCGCCGATGACGCAAGGTCCGCTCCCGGGCCGAAGCTGACATTCCGTTTTAGCACGATACCCTCAGCGCCTCCCAAATTGCCTGATGCGGCATCCCGCCCCCGCGACCGAACGTATTGACTAGGCGCCGTTGCTATTCGCCCAAGGCGCTCAAACGAGTAGTAGTGCCGACGTCCCGAGCGGCCATCCAGGGGCGAGCGTGTGTGGAGGGATGAATGATCACGGAAGCCGCCGGCCCGTCGCCGGCCGAGGAAAGGAACGAGGCTATACGCAAGCGATATCAGGACATCATGTTCCCGATATTCTTCCCGGAGGAACCTACCCAACCCGACATCAAGCTCTTCTTCTCTTCGCTGTTGCGCGTCGTGGGGATGGAAGACAGGGGCTGGGATCCTCTCGCCGAATCCAGAGCGGTCATCGACGACCTTTACGCCATTATGCGGATGAAGCTGTCAGCTGAAAGCTTCGCCGACCCGGAACTGACCACTTGGCGGGTGGGACTTTTGTTCTACAGCCACATCATCGAGATGTCGGCGCCGTATGAGGTTCTTGCCAACCTAATGAGGTATAGGCTGGGCAAAGGTTATCACCCCAATCCTTTCTTCGAATTCCTGACCAGAGACGAGAAGAAGCGGGCAAAGAAGATGGGTGTCACCACCAAGCAGAAGATTCGGGTCGTGAAGGAGCTGTCGGACGCTGCGGAGTTTGAACTCGGAGCAATCATTGATGAGTTTTACAACCCAGACTTTCGAAATGCGATCTCGCATTCTGATTTCATCTTTACTGACGAGGGCTTCCGGTGCCGCGGGTCCGGGTTTAATGCGTTCTCGCTCACCTTCCAGCAGGTCGATAACCTAATCACGAGCGCTAAGCTGTTCATTGGCGCGTTCTTCGAGATGGACCGAGAGTGCCGAAAGCTTTGGGGCAGCCAAGCGAACCGGGCGATGGGATACGATCCAATCTACAAGGGCGTGATGGAAATCCTGGCGAACGAAGACGGCATGCTCGAGGGCTTTAAGGTTCATTGGCCCAACGCGACGGACTCTTGGTACCGGCGGACCGACGAGGGCATAGAGATGACGAACATCATACTCGCCCTTCAGCACGCAGATTTGGAGTTGTTCGTCGGTCTCTACCCGAAGCCCGCTGACCCATTCAGTCCCGTGGTGGCGCTCGGCGCCCAACCCGTCTTTACGCCGCTCGAGAATGGCGAGCCCGTCACTTGGAAGGTGTGATCACACCAAGTCGCCCCGGTCGGAGTGGATTTGGCTAATCAAGTCACCGCGTGCCCTTTGGCTTGCGACAGCCGGCTCTCGAAGATTTCCGGTGGCCGGTACGGCGTCATCTTCAATGTCTGCTCGGTGCAGTGTTCGTTGCGCGACGCAGATCAACATTTACGGTAAGGGGCTGGGGCTCAGCGCTGCTGGTAATTGATCCAGTAGAAATTCGTCAGCAGCGCATATTCGCCCTGGTCGATCGCCCCGTCGCCGTTCGGGTCGCACTTGTGGTAGTGCACCTCCTTCAGGAGCGGAAACACGCGGTGCGCCTCGGGCCAGGTGACCACGCCGTCGTGGTTGGCGTCGGCGCGGCTGAACGGCACCCCGGCCGCCGCTGCGCCGGCCAGCGCGACGATGGCGACCGACGCGGCGAAGGACAGGCCGAGGATCCTCATGGCGCGGTCCTTTCCAGCTCGGCCAGCAGCCGGGTCAGCAGCCGGCGCCGAGGGGCACCGGACGGGGCGGCGGCGCTCTGGCCGGCCGCCAGCGGCGCCGGGCCGCCGAGCCGCAACACCGCCTTCACCGGCAGATGGTCGGAGGCCAGCCGCGACAGCGGCGTGTCGTGCGCCTCGGTCCGCTCGATGATCTCCTGCGGCAGCGCCAGCACCCGGTCGAGCGCCAGCACCGGAAAATAGGACGGGAAGCTCGGCACGCCGTGGCCGACCGGGCCGAACACCGGCGCAAAGCGCTTGAGCGCCGAGCGTCGCGCCCGCCGCCACTCGTTGAGGTCGCCCATCATCACCACCGGCCGGCCGGTCGATTCGCGGGCGTGGGTCAGGAGCGCCTCGATCTGCAGCAGCCGCGAGTGGCGGAGCAGCCCCAGATGCGCCGCCACCACCCGCACCGGACCTGCGGCGAGGTCGATGTCGGCCACCAGCGCGCCGCGCGGCTCGAGCCCGGGCAGCGCGATCTGGTGCAACCCGCGCACCGCGCCTTCGCGCACCAGCACCAGGTTGCCATGCCAGCCGTGCCCGCAATGGCTGTTGGTCACCGGCACGGGCACCAGCCCGGTGTCGCGCGCCAGCGCCGGCAGGTCGAGCAGCCCGGCCCGGTCGCCAAACCGCCGGTCCGCCTCCTGCAGCGCGATGACGTCGGCGCCGATCTCGGCGATCACCGCCATCACCCGGTCGGGATCGAAACGGCGGTCGCTGCCGACGCATTTGTGGATGTTGTAGGAGGCGAAAACCGCGCTGCCTCCCTTGCGTGCCGCCATGGCCTCCTCCCACGGGTGCCCCTCGCTCATCTATGTCACGCGAACGGGCCGGCAAAGTCCACGGCGCATTTTTGCGCAACCGGCTCGCGGGGGCGCAGCCGATTGCGATAGGCCCAGGCCGGGAATTGTCTGCTAAACTGGCTCCGCGCCCCGGCCTCCGCCGAGCGGCGACAGGGAGAGAGCGGACATGGACGCAACAACGACGACCGCGGCAGCGGGACTGAGCGTGGTGACGGCGCTAATCGTCATGATCATCGTCGGCGCCATCGCCGGCTGGCTGGCCGGTGTCATCATGAAGGGCAGCGGTTACGGCTTCGTCGGCGACGTGGTGATCGGCATCATCGGCGGCGTGATCGGCGGCTGGATCCTCAGGGCGATCGGCATCACCCTCGGTGGGGGAATCATCGGGGCGATCATCGTCGCGCTGATCGGCGCCGTGGTCCTGATCCTGATCGTCCGGGTCGTGAAACGGGCCTGAGCGGGCGGGGCCTCCGGGCTGCCGGAGGCCCCGACGGCGATCAGCCGAGAAAGACCGCGTCGAGCGGCGGAAAGCCGTTGAAGCCGACCGAGGAATAGCTGGTCGTGTAGGCGCCGGTGCAGAGGATGCGCACCTTGTCGCCGGCGGAGAGCCCGAGCGGCAGCTGCACCGGGCGCTTTTCGTAGAGCACGTCCGCCGAATCGCAGGACGGGCCGGCCAGGATGCAGGGGCCGGTGTCACCGTCGCCGTGGCGGGTCTCGAACTGATAGCGGATCGCTTCGTCGATGGTCTCGGCGAGGCCCGAGAACTTGCCGATGTCGAGATAGACCCAGCGCACCAGGTCGTCCTGGTCCTTCCGGGCCGTCAGCAGCACCTCGGCCACGATCACGCCCGCCTCGGCCACCAGGCCGCGGCCGGGCTCGGCCATCACCTGGACGTCGGTGCCGAAGCGGTGACGCACCATCCGCATCACCTCGGCGGCATAGTCCTCGGTCGCCGGCAGCGGCTGGCCGTAGAAGGCCGGGAAGCCGCCGCCGATGTTGAGGATGCGCAGGGCGTGGCCGGCCTCGGCGGCCTCGGTCCAGAGCGCATGCGCGGCGTCCAGCGCCATCGCCCACATGCTCGGCTCGCGCATCTGGCTGCCGGCGTGGAACGAGATGCCGGCGACGTCGAGCCCGAGGAAGCGGCCGAGATCCATCAGCCGCAGCGCCTCGCGCCGCGAGCAGCCGAACTTGCGGCTGAGCGGCCAGTCGGCCTCGCTGGTTTCGACCAGCATGCGGACGATCACCCGCGCCCCGGGGGCGTTCGCGGCGAGCTTGTAGAGCTCCTCCTCGGCGTCGGCCGCGAACTGCTCGACGCCCATGGCGTGGGCGTGGGCGATGTCGGCGGCGCGCTTGATGGTGTTGCCGAAGGCGATGTGGCTGGCCGGCACCCCGAGTCCGAGGCAGAGGTCGATCTCGCCGCGCGAGGCGGCGTCGAAATGCCCGCCGAGCGCGGCGACCGCCTGCACGACTTCCGGCGCCGGGTTGGCCTTGACCGCGTAGTGGATGGTGGCGTCGCCGAGGCCGACCTGGAGCGCGCGGTACTTGGCGCGCATCACCTCGAGGTCGAACACCACGGTCGGCCGGTCGAACTCCCGCGAGCGGATGAAGTCGTCCTGGCGCGCGGTGACCGCGCTGTCGGACGGGTGGATGTCGTAGAGTCGAGCGGGCTCGCCCGCAAAGGCGGCGGCATGTCGCATGCGCATCTCCATCAGTCCCGGGGGATCTGAACCCCGGAGTTCCCAAAAGAGACGTTACCGTCGCTGCGTGAGTTCTCCCATCGGGGGACCTTACAGAGGCGCGTGCGTTGGCGTCGTGGGGACGCATATGAGGCCTCGCGCCCCGGCAATCAAGAAAAAACCGTCCCGTCGGGACAATTTTTCCGACTTTGTGATCGCAGGAGGCCGAGAGGATTAAAGCCTAGTTAAATCATAACCATAATCGCTGAGGATCAACCCCTATTTCAGCGGGATCCGACACCCTCACGACGAATCGCCGGAAGCCGCGGCCTCGGTCCGCCTCAGCTCGCGGCCTGGGCCTTGGCGATCTCGCGCTTGAGCTTCAGCGCCTTGGGCGACAGCTCGGCGTCGGCGGCCTTGGCGAGGAAGGCGTCGAGCCCGCCGCGGTGGTCGACGCTGCGCAGCGCCGCGGCCGAGATCCGCAGGCGGTGGGTCTGGTTCAGCGCGTCGCTGGTCAGCGACACCTCGGCCAGGTTCGGCAGGAAGCGCCGCTTGGTCTTGTTGTTGGCGTGGCTGACGTTGTTGCCGACCATCGGGCTCTTGCCGGTCAGTTCGCAGCGGCGGGACATCGGATCTCGTCCTTGGATCGGGTCACGATGGGCGCGCGGCTGCCACGCCCGGAAACTGGAACCGGCCTGATAGCCAAGCCCCGGCGCCCCGTCAAGGCCGTTCGGGCGGCCGCAGGGCGTCGAGCAGCGTCTCGGCCGCGGCGTCCGGCGCGATCTCGCCGGCGCCGACCCGCGCCGCCAGCGTGCGCCGCCGCACCGCCGTGGAAGGATCGGCGTTCAGCCGGGCGATCAGCCCGGCCTCGAGCGCGTGGGCGAACCAGGCCTCGGCCTGCGCCCGGCGCCGTGCCTCCCGGGCGCCGCTCGCGGCGCGCGCCGCCGCCAGCGTCTCGACGGCCGCCCAGGCCTCGGCCAGCCCGGCACCGGTCAGCGCCGAAACGGTCAGCGCCCGCGGATAGCCATCCGGATCACCCGGGCGCGGCCGGATCAGCCTGAGCGCCCCGGCATAGTCGGCGCAGGTGCGCGTCGCCTCCGGCTGGTGCGCGCCGTCGGCCTTGTTGACCAGGATCAGGTCGGCCATCTCCATGATGCCGCGCTTGACACCCTGCAGCTCGTCGCCGCCGCCGGGCGCGATCAGCAGCACGAAGATGTCGGTCATCTCCGAGACCATGGTCTCGGACTGCCCGACGCCCACGGTCTCGACCAGCACGACCTCGGCGCCCCAGCCCTCGACCAGCCTTATCGCCTCGCGGGTGTGCCGGCCGACGCCGCCCAGCGCCGCCTGGCTGGGGCTGGGCCGGATGAACGCGCCGGGGACCCGCGCCAGCCGCTCCATCCGGGTCTTGTCGCCGAGAATCGAGCCGCCCGAGCGCGCCGATGACGGATCGACCGCCAGCACGGCCAGCCGCCGGCCCTGCCCGGTCAGCATCAGCCCGAGGCTTTCGATGAAGCTCGACTTGCCCACCCCGGGCGTTCCGGTCAGCCCGACCCGGAGCGCCGGCCGCGCCGGGGACGGCAGCGCAGCGAGCAGCGCCTGCGTCGACGCGCGGTGATCGGCCCGGGTCGATTCCGCCAGCGTGATCGCCCGGGCCAGCGCCCGCCGATCCCCGGCGGCCAGCCGGGCCGCCAGCTCCGCCACCGCTCGCTCCGCTTCGTCACGCAAGCTTCATCGTCCCGCTTCTGCTTTGGGCCTTGGCCTCCGCCCGCCTCTTTGGCATACCCGGCCCGCCCTGTCCCGACCCTTCTCGCCGCGAGGCCCGCCGCCGATGCCCCTCCACGTTCTTCGTCTCCTCGCGCTCGGCCTGGCGCTGGCCGCGGGCACCGTGCCGGCGCTGGCGAGCGAGGCGAGCTTCGATTTCACCATCTCCGGCATCAAGGTGGGCGTGCTGGTCCTCGGCTCGGAGCAGTCGGGCAACGCCTACACGGCCACCAGCCGGATCGAGACCGCCGGCATCATCAGCGTCTTCGCGGACTTCTTCTTCGACGGCCAGTCGTCGGGCCGCCTCGACAACGACGGCACCGTGGTGCCGAAGCTCTTCACCGCGACCTCCAAGTCGCCGCGGGCGCTGCGCCACACCAGGATCGACTGGCAGTCGGGCACGCCGGTCTTCGTCTCGGTCGAGCCGCCGCGCAGCAGCGCCCCCGATCCGGCCGACCAGGGCGGCACGCTCGACCCGGTCTCGGCCACCTTCCGGCTGTTCCGCGACGCGCCGCCGACGGCGATCTGCAACACCACCGTCACCGTGTTCGACGGCTCGCGCCTGTCGCAGCTGAAGCTCGCGCCACCGGTCGAGGGCGACGACGGCCTGACCTGCGAGGGCATCTACACCCGGGTCGCAGGCGAGGCGCACGCCATGGCCGAGCTGCCCGAGTTTCCGTTCCGCATGGTGTTCAGCCACACCGCGGACGGTCTGGCGCAGCTGGAGCGGATCGAGGCGCCGACGAGCTTCGGCCAGGCGGTGATCGCGCGCCACGGCTGACCCGCGGCTATGCCGCCACTGCCGATCGAGCCGATCCTGCCCGCACTGGGCCAGGCGCTGCGCCAGGCCGGCCAGGCCGTGCTTCAGGCCCCGCCCGGCGCCGGCAAGACCACCCGGGTGCCGCTCTATCTCCTCGAGGCCGGCCTGGTTTCAGGCCGCATCCTGATGCTCGAGCCGCGCCGGGTCGCCGCCCGCGCCGCCGCCGAGCGCCTGGCCGAAGGCCTGGGCGAGCAGGTCGGGGCCCGGGTCGGCTACCGCATCCGCGGCGAGGCGATCGCCGGGTCGCGGATCGAGGTGGTCACCGAAGGTATCCTCACCCGGATGATCCAGTCGGACCCCGATCTGCCGGGCATCGGCTGCCTGATCTTCGACGAATTCCACGAGCGCGGCCTGCAGGCCGACCTGGGGCTGGCCCTGGCGCTGGAGCTCCGCGCGGCGCTGAGGCCCGAACTGGTGCTGCTGGTGATGTCCGCCACCCTCGACGCCGCCCCGGTCGCCGCGCTGATGGGCGATGCGCCGGTCCTGACCGCCGAGGGCCGCGCCCATGCCGTCGAGACCGCGCTGGCTCGACCGCCCGTGGTCCACCGGGGCCGGGCGCGGCCCGCGGCTCGAGGAAGCGGTGGCCGAGCTGACCCTGCGGGCGCTGGCCGAGACCGAGGGCGGCGCGCTGGTGTTCCTGCCCGGCCAGGCCGAGATCGCGCCGCACCGCGGCGCGGCTCGCCCCGCACCTGCCCCCGGACGTGGTGCTGCTGCCGCTGCACGGCGGCCTGCCCTTCGCCCGCCAGCGCGCGGCGCTGGCGCCGCTGCCGGACGGCCGCCGCCTGGTGCTCGCCACCGCCATCGCCGAGACCTCGCTGACCATCCCCGACGTCCGGGTGGTGGTCGATGCCGGCCGCGCCCGCCGCGCCCGCTTCGACCCCGGCTCCGGCATGACCCGGCTGGTCACCGAGCGCGTCACCCGCGCCGAGGCCGAGCAGCGCCGGGGCCGCGCCGGCCGCGTCGCGCCCGGCTGGTGCTACCGGCTCTGGACCCGCGGCGAGGAGGGCGCGCTTGCCGCCTTCCCGCCGCCGGAGATCGCCAGCGCCGATCTCGCCGGCCTGGCGCTGGAGCTGGCGCTCTGGGGCGCCGCCACGCCCGACGGTCTCGCCTTCCTCACCCCGCCGCCCGCCCCGGCCTTCGCCGAGGCCCGCGCTCTCCTCGCCGAGCTCGGGGCCCTGGACGACGCCGGCCGCATCACCGACCACGGCCGCGCCCTGGCGGCGCTGCCGCTCCACCCCCGCCTCGGCCACATGCTGGTGGTGGCCGCGGCCGCGGGAGCCGGCCCCCTCGCCGCCGAGCTCGCCGCCCTCGCCGAGGCCCGCGACCCGTTGCGCGGGCAGGGCGGACGCCCGCCGGCCGACATCGCGCTGCGCCTCGCCGCGCTGCACGATCCCGCCGGGGTCGAGGCCGAGCACGCGGTCACCGTCGACCGCGCCGCCATCGCCGCGCTGCGCACCGAGGTGCGGCGGCTGCGGGCGCTGGCGCCCGGAGCCCCCGGCCCCGGCCTCAGCCCCGGCGCCGCGCTGTCGCTCGCCTATCCCGACCGCATCGGCCTGCGCCGTCCCGGCCCGGCGCCGCGCTACCTGCTGTCGGGCGGCAAGGGCGGGTTGCTGCCGGACGACGACCCGCTGGCGACGGCGCCGCTGATCGTGGCCGCGGACCTCGACGGCGACCTGCGAGAGGCGACGATCCGGCTGGCGCTCCCCGTCGCCGAATCCGAGCTGCGGGCGCTGCACGGGCCCCGCCTCCGCCGCGAGACCGTCTGCACCTGGTCGCGCCGCGATCGCGCCGTGATCGCCCGCGAGCGGCTGATGCTCGGCGCCCTGGCGCTCGAGGACCGCCCCTGGCCGGACGCGCCGCCCGATCGTCTCGCGGCGGCGCTGGTCGCGGGCATCCGCGAGCTCGGCCTCGAGGTCCTGCCCTGGACCCCGGCCGCCCGCCGCTTCGCCGCGCGGGCGCGCTGGCTGCGCGCCAACGGTGCGCCGGATTTCCCCGATTTCGCGGACGAGTCTCTGCTTGCGTCCCTCGAGACCTGGCTCGCGCCGTACCTCGCGGGCATGACCCGGGCCAGCGATCTCGCCCGCCTCGACCTGATGGCGGCGCTCGAAGCCTGCCTGGACCGGCCGGCGCGCCAGCGCCTCGACCGGCTGGCGCCGGCAGCGATCACCGCCCCGACCGGCACCTCGCTGCCGGTCGACTATTCCGGCGCCGCGCCGTCGGTCTCGGTCCGGCTGCAGGAGATGTTCGGCCTGACGCGGCACCCCACGCTCGGCGCCGCAGCGGTGCCGCTGGTGATCGAGCTGCTGTCGCCGGCGCGGCGCCCGGTACAGACCACCGCCGACCTGCCGGGGTTCTGGGCCAGCTCCTACGCCGAGGTCCGGCGCGACCTGCGCGGCCGCTATCCTAGGCACCCCTGGCCCGAGGACCCCGCCGCCGCGGCGCCGACCCGCCGCGCCAAGCCGCGGGGCGGCTGACCCATGCGCGACGTCCTGACCGCGGAGCTGATCGCAAGCGCGCGCATCCCGCGCCGTTCCCCGACGACGCCGGGGGCCTCCCGCTGATGGATCAGCCGGCGCTCGACGCCTCCCGACGGGCGACGCTCGGACCGCTCGATCCTGCCGCGGACATCTGGCTCTTCGGCTACGGCTCGCTGATGTGGAACCCCGCGCTCGACTTCGCCGAGCGCCGCGTGGGCCGGATCCACGGCTGGCATCGCCGCTTCTGCCTCTGGCAGCGCCGCTTCCGCGGCTCGCAGGCCGCGCCCGGGCTGGTGCTGGCGCTCGACCGCGGCGGTTCCTGCACCGGCATGCTGATGCGCGTCGCCGGCCCCGGCGCCGCCGACAAGCTCGCGGGCACCTGGCGGCGGGAAATGCTCGGCCTCGGCTATCGGCCGGCCTGGCTGCGCGCAACCTCGCCCGCGGGACCGGTGCGGGCGCTCGGCTTCGTCGCCGATCGCGCCGGCCCGCGCTACACCGGCCGCCGGCCCGAGGCGGAGATGGCGCGCGACATCGCCCGCGCCTGCGGCCACGCCGGCCCGAGCGCCGTCTATCTCTTCGAGACCTGGGCGCATTGCCGCGCCGCCGGCATCCGCGACCCGATGCTGGAACGCCTGGCGCGGCTGGTCGCCCGCGAGCTCGCCGCCATCCTGGCGGATCGCTGACCGGGCCGGATGAACGTCGCTTTCCGGCCGCCACAGGGGAGGATGCCGCGCCGGAGCGACCGGCCCTGGCCGGCTCGAGGGCCCGCCGCGGCCCGGTCTTGGCTTGCGTCCCCCGTCCCGGAGTGATTTACTCGGGCCACGCGGTCGGGCCTAAGGCCGCGAGCGTCCCGGGAGGACAGAATGAACGCCCCACTCCGCGAGCCGAGCTTCCGCGAGTCCGTCGACCTCATGTTCAACCGTGCCGTGCGGCTGATGGACATCAGCCCCGGCCTCGAAGAGAAGATCCGCGTCTGCAACTCGACCTACACCGTGCGCTTCGGCGTCAGGCTGCGCGGCGCGATCCACACCTTCACCGGCTATCGCAGCGTGCATTCCGAGCACATGGAGCCGGTCAAGGGCGGCATCCGCTATGCGATGACCGTGCATCAGGACGAGGTCGAGGCGCTGGCGGCGCTGATGACCTACAAGTGCTCGCTGGTCGAGGTGCCGTTCGGCGGCTCCAAGGGTGGCCTCAGGATCGACCCGCGGGAATGGAACGAGCACGAGCTCGAGCAGATCACCCGCCGCTTCGCCTACGAGCTCGCCAAACGCGACCTGATCAACCCCAGCCAGAACGTCCCCGCGCCCGACATGGGCACCGGCGAGCGCGAGATGGCCTGGATCGCCGACCAGTATCGGCGGATGAACACCACCGACATCAACGCCTCCGCCTGTGTCACCGGCAAGCCGCTGAACGCCGGCGGCATCCAGGGCCGGGTCGAGGCCACCGGCCGCGGCGTCCAGTACGCGCTGCGCGAGTTCTTCCGTCACCCCGAGGACGTGAAGATCGCGAACCTTTCGGGCACGCTCGACGGCAAGACCGCGATCGTCCAGGGTCTCGGCAACGTCGGCTATCACGCCGCCAAGTTCCTCTCCGAGGAGGACGGGGTGAAGGTCATCGCGGTCATCGAGCGCGACGGCGCGGTGCTCAATCCCGACGGTCTGCCGATCGAGTTCCTCAGGGCGCATATCGGCGCCACCGGCGGGATGAAGGACTTCCGCGGCGGCACCTTCATCGAGGACGGCGCCACGGTGCTCGAGCACGACTGCGACATCCTGATTCCGGCGGCGATGGAGTCGGTCATCAACCTCGGCAACGCCGACCGCATCAGCGCGCGGCTGATCATCGAGGCGGCGAACGGCCCGATCACCGCCGGCGCCGACGATATCCTCCGGCAGAAGGGCGTGGTGATCATCCCCGACCTCTACGCCAATGCCGGCGGCGTGACCGTCAGCTACTTCGAATGGGTCAAGAACCTCAGCCACATCCGCTTCGGCCGGATGCAGCGGCGGCAGGAGGAGGCGCAGCAGGCGCTGCTCGTCGGCGAGCTCGACCGGCTCCTGAAGGAAGTCGCCGCCGGCCGCGGCCTGTCCGAGAGGTTCCGCGCCGACTACATCCACGGCGCCGGCGAGCTCGAGCTGGTCCGCTCCGGCCTCGACGACACCATGCGCACCGCCTACCAGGCGATGCGCGAGATCTGGCACAGCCGCAAGGACGTCGAGGACCTGCGGGTCGCCGCCTATCTGGTGTCGATCGGCCGGGTCGCCGCGAGCTACCGCTCCAAGGGGCTCTGACCGGGCGGGCTCAGCGCCGGGCCGGCGCGGCGCCGCGCCGGATCAGGAAGGCGTGGCAGCGCTTGCCGACGGCTTCCTGGCCGAGCAGCGCGTGGTGGGCCTCGGCGCAGAAATGCGGGATGTCGACCAGCGCCGCCGGGTCGTCCGACAGCACCCGCAGCACCGCGCCCGGCGCGAGCTGGCTCAGGCGCTTGCGCGCCTTCAGCACCGGCAGCGGGCAGAGCAGCCCCCGCGCGTCGAGTTCGGCATCCCAGGTCACGATGCGAGAGCTAGCCCCGCCGGCGGCCGCTGTCCACGGCATTGTGAGGCGATCCGCGGGTGACGCGGCCGCCGCCGGCAGCTAGGGTCGGCGCCGGAAACGCGAGTGGCCGCAACATGTTCGGAATCGACCTCTGGGACGCCTCGCTCGCGCCCGCGCTGCTGGTCGCGACGGTCGCCGGGCTCCTGAGCTTCCTCTCGCCCTGCGTGCTGCCGATCGTGCCTCCCTATCTCGCCTTCATGGCCGGCGCCTCGATGGACGAGATCGGCGGCCACGGCCAGGCCCGGACCCTGCGCGCCGCCGCGTTCTTCGTGCTGGGCCTCTCCACCGTCTTCCTGCTGCTCGGCCTCGCCGCCTCCGCGGTCGGCCGGGCGCTGCTCGCCTGGCAGCAGCAGATGGCGATGCTGGCCGGCGTGGTCATCGTGCTCTTCGGCCTGCATTTCCTCGGCGTCCTGCGCCTGCCGCTGCTCGGCCGCGAGGCCCGCTTCCAGGCGCGCGGCGAGGCCGGCACCGCCTTGGGCGCCTACCTCTTCGGCCTCGCCTTCGCCTTCGGCTGGACGCCCTGCATCGGCCCCGTGCTCGGCGCCATCCTGGCCCTGGCGGCGCAGGGCGGCTCCGCCGGGCGGGGGCTGCTGCTGATGGCCGCCTACGCCCTCGGCCTCGGCCTGCCGTTCCTTCTGACCGCGCTGTTCCTCGGGCGGGCGCTCAGGCTGATGGCGGGCCTGAAGCGCCACATGGCCGGCATCGAGCGCGCCATGGGGGTGCTGCTCGTCGGCGTCGGGCTGTTGATGCTGACCGGCGGCTTCAGCAGCGTGTCGTTCTGGCTGCTCGAGACCTTCCCGGCGCTGGGCAGCATCGGCTGAAGCGCAGTTCCGCGGTGGATCGCTTCGGGGCCGCGCAGGATGAGGTGCCGCGGACCGCAACAGCGGGGCGCCGGTGGCGCCCCGCGCGGTCCGCTCGCCCGGAGCGCCAGCGCGGAGGGCGAGGGGCGTGCCGCCTCCCGGACCGTGCCAATCCGGGCGCGGCTGCCCTGGCGGTCGCGCTTGCGCGACTGCCCCTGGGAGGGCAGTCGCGGCCGGATTTGCCGACGGCCAAATCCGGCGGGACGGCGGAACCGGATCGCGTCATTGCGAACCGGGCCGCCGCAAAGCCAAAAACGTCCATAGGGATTCCATATGCATTCCATACGGAGTCCATACGCAGAAAACTACGGTATTTCAGTGCCTTGCTGGCTCATCACTCGAAAGGCGCGCCGCTTTGGCGCCACGCTCGATGACGGGATGATCAGGACTTCTGACCGTAGTAGGCCGAAGGACCGTGCTTGCGATAGAAGTGCTTGCTGAAAAGCTCGCTTTCGATCGGCTCGAGATCGGGGACCAGTTGAAGCGACTTCAGTGCCATGTCGGCGCAGCATTCCAGCGCCACCGCGGCCTCGACCGCCTTCGCCACCGTCGGTCCCCAGGTGAAGGGCCCGTGCCGGTTGACCAGAATGCCGGGCCAATACAGCGGGTTGCGGTCGGCCAGACCCTCGACGATGACATTTCCGGTCTCCCACTCGTAGTCCCCGCCGATCTCCTCGGGCGTCATCTTGCGGGTGACGGGAACGTAGCCGCAGAAGTAATCCGAATGCGTGGTGCCGAAGTTGGGAATCGGCCGCCCGGCCTGCGCGAACGCCGTCGCACAGGTCGAGTGGGTGTGAACGACGCCGCCGACCGCCTCGAAGGCCAGAAGCAGCCGGCGATGCGTCGGCGTGTCGGAGGACGGCCGCAGATCGCCGTCGACGATCCCGCCGTCGAAATCGACCACCACCATGTCCTGCCAGCCCATCGCGTCATAGCCGACGCCAGACGGCTTGATCGCGAACACCCCGCGGGCGCGGTCGGCGGCCGAGGCGTTCCCGAAGGTCAGGTTGATCAGTCCCTGGCGCGGCAGCGCGACATTCGCCTCGAAGGCTTCGCGCTTGAGTTCGGTGTAGTCGCTCACGACCGGAAGCCCTTGCTGATGTGGTAGTAGACCTCGCCCACGCGGAGGTCCTGCAGGAACCGCGGCAGCTCGGTCCCCTCGTCGATCAGCGCCATCTCGATCCCGGCGATCGTGGCGAAGTCGGTCAGCATCTCGGGCGTCACGTCGTGGCTGAAGGCGGTGTGATGGGCGCCGCCGGCATGGATCCAGGCCGCGCAGGCGGTGGCGAAGTCGGGCTTGCAGCGCCAGACGGTGCGCGCGACCGGCAGCTTCGGCAGGGCCGGGTGGCCCACCGCCTCGACCGCGTTGACGACGAGGCGGAAGCGGTTGCCGAGATCGACGAGGCTGGCGTTCAGGGCATCGCCCTTGACGGCATCGAAGACCAGCCGCACCGGGTCGGACTTGCCGCCGATGCCGAGGGGGTGGATCTCCATCCGCACCTTGCCGGACGCGATCGTCGGGCAGACTTCCAGCATGTGGGATCCGAGCACCACCTCCTCGCCTTCGGCCATGTGGTAGGTGTAGTCCTCCATGAACGAGGTCGCGCCGGTCAGGCCCTCCCCCATAACCTTCAGCGCGCGCACCAGCGCCGAGGTGCGCCAATCGCCCTCGCCGGCGTGGCCTATGCCGTCGGCCATCAGCCGCTGCGGCGCGAGGCCGGGGAGCTGGTTCAGCCCGTGCAGGTCCTCGAAGGTGTGGGTCATCGCCATGGCGCCACGGTCGCCGAGGAAACTGCGCAGGCCGAGTTCCTGCCGCGCCGCGTCCAGCAGCGCATCGTGCCGCTCTCCCCCCGCGGCCAGCGCCGGCACCACCTCGTAAAGCCTCTCGTACTCGGCCGCGAGCCCGCGCAGGTCGGCGTCGGAGACCCTCGCCATCTCCGCCACCAGGTCGCCCACGCCGAAGGTGTCGATGGTGAAGCCGAACGTCATCTCGGCGCTCACCCGGTCGCCGTCGGTCACCGCGACCTGCCGCATGTTGTCGCCGAAGCGCACCACCTTGCCGCCCTGCCAGTCGTGCCAGGCTCGAGCGGCGCGCGCCCAGGCGTCGATCCGGTCCTGCACGGCGCGATCGCTCCAGTGGCCGACCACCACCTTGCGCCCAAGCCGCAGACGGGCGTGGATGAACCCCGCCTCGCGGTCGCCGTGCGCCGACTGGTGGGTGTTCATGTAGTCCATGTCGATCGAGTCCCACGGCAGGTCGCGATGGAACTGGGTGTGCAGATGCAGAAGAGGCTTGGTCAGCTGCGTCAGGCCCCGGATCCACATCTTCGATGGCGAGAAGGTGTGCATCCAGAGGATCACCCCGCCGCATTCCGGGTCGGCGTTGGCCCGGATGCAGGTCTCGGTCGCCTCCTGCGGCGTCTTGACGATCGGCTGCGCCACGACCTGCACCGGCAGGCCGCAGTCGTCTAGCGCGCCGGCAACGGTGCGGGCATTCTCGGCCACCTCATCCAGCGTCTCGGGGCCGTAGAGGTGCTGGGTCCCGACCACGAACCAGAGCTTCATCGCCTTGAGGCCAAGCATCACGCGATCTCCTTCGCTTCGGCGGCCTTGGTGGCGTTCCGGGCGGACGTCTTGATGTCGATGAGGTCCTTCATCACGCTCGACAGATCGGCCGCACGATTGACGCCGCCGAAGGCGTCGTGGATCTGGCGGTAGAGCGCGTAAAGCCGGTCGTAGGCCTTCGCGCGCACCGCATCGGGGGCATACCGCGCGTCGCTGAGGCCGGTCATGGCCTGCAAGGCTGCGTCGAGGCTGGCATGCGCGCCGCCGACGTAGGCTGCCCCGATGGCCGCGCCCTGGGCGCAGGTCTGCTTCGAGGTGGAGATCCGGAGCGGCGTCTTCAGCACGTCCGCGTAGATCTGCATCAGCATGGCGTTCTTCTCGGCAATGCCGCCGGCGCAGATGATCGTGTCGATCCGGGTGCCGCCCTCGCGCAGGCGTTCGAGGATCGCCCGGGCGCCGAAGGCCGTCGCCTCGACCAGCGACCGGTAGATCTCCGCCCGCGTCGTGTGCAGCGTCTGGCCCAGTATCAGGCCGGTCAGCCGCTGGTCGACCAGGATGGTGCGGTTGCCGTTGTTCCAGTCGAGCGCCAGCAGGCCGGACTGGCCCGGAGCGAGTCGCGCCGCCTCCTCGGTCAGCTCGGCGTGCAGGTCGGGGCCGCCCTCGCAGATGCCTTCGACCCACCATTTGAACAGGTCGCCGACGGCCGACTGTCCCGCCTCGATACCGTAGACGCGAGGCAGGATCGAGCCCTCGACGATGCCGCAGACCCCGGCAATCGTGCCGGGGTTGTTCGCCGGCGCCACGATCGCACAGTCGCAGGTCGAGGTGCCGATGACCTTGACGAGGGTGCCTTCCTCGATGCCGCAGCCGATCGAGCCGTAGTGGTTGTCGAATGCGCCGATGGCGATCGCGATCCCCTCGGGAAGGCCGAGCTTCTCCGCCCATTCCCGGCAGAGCTTCCCGGCCGGGGTCTCGAGGTCATAGGCCTTGTCGTAGAGCCGGCCGCGCAGTCCGGCGAGGGCGGGATCGAGCTTGCCCAGGAACTCGGCATCCGGCAGGCCGCCCCAGGCGGCGTTGTAGAGGGCCTTGTGTCCCGCGGCACAAACCCCGCGCACGATGTCGGCAGGACGGGTGCGTCCGGCCAGGATCGACGGCACCCAGTCGGCGAGCTCCACCCAGGAGGCTGCGGCCTCGAACACGTCGGGCGCCACGTTCTTGCAGTGCCAGATCTTCGCCCACCACCATTCCGAGGAATAGATGCCGCCGCAGATCGCCAGGTATTGCGGGCGCTCGGCCCGGGCGATCCGGGTGAACGCCTCGGCCTCGCGCCAGCTGGTGTGATCCTTCCACAGCCAGCACTGGGCATCGAGGTTGCCCTCGAACCCCGGAGTCATCGCCAGTGCCCGGTTGGCGGCATCGACCGGCAACGGGCTCGACCCGGTCGAAGTCGACACCGATCCCGACGATGTCGACCGGATCGAAGCCGTCCTGCCCGGCCGCCTCGGCAAGGGCTCCGGCCACAGCCTGTTCCAGACCGTAGCAGTAGTCGCTGGGGCTCTGGCGGGCGAGGTTGTCATCGCCGGGATCGAGCAGGATGCCCTGATGACCCGAGGGATAGTCGACCACGGCCGAGCCCATGGCCGCCCCGTCGCGGCAGCGCACGATCACGGCCCGCACCGAATTGGTGCCGTAGTCCAGACCGATGGAGAACTTGTCTGTCATTGCCACTGCTCCTCCCGTCTCGAAGCATCGCGGGCGCCGAGCGTTCTGGTCGAAGGACCCCAGGTCGCCGGCCGCGGCGACAACCCCGATCGCCTCGCCCGACCTGACCCCGCGGCGACCCGCGACAGGAGATCCTCGATCCGTGTCATCACCGGGCCTCCCCACCGATCCGAACGAGCCTCGCGCCGGGCTCGCGCTCGTCCCGGGCGCAGTACGGCACAGCCGACAGCTTCGCGTCTTTGTGGGCAGGCCGAGCCTTCTTGTAAAGCGCGGCGTCCGGCCAGGTCTCGCGGCGGCCATCGAGCGCGCCCCTGGCAGTGCGCGGGGTGGGCGGGCCTGAATTGCCCGGGGTGAACCGCGACGGGTTTCCCGGGGGCAGGTTTTTGAAACCCGGCGCGGTTCACCTTTTGCGCCAGATCGCGAGTCCTGGGAGAAGTGCTCAAGCGGGCCCGATCCGGCTCGATCAGAGGCACCACGAGCCAACGGCAGCGTCTATCGCCCTTGAGAATAGACGGAAGCGACAGTCTCGAGGCCGCCTTCGCCATGACCCTCGCGATTCACGACCGGTCGCTGAAGGCGCTCAGGGAGGATATCGACCCCGAAGCCTTCGCCCGGGCGGTGACGCTGATCCCCGACGCGTCGCGCGCACGCGGCCTTCGGCATCGGGCCCTCGGGCGCCATCGCCAACTACCTGGCGATCCAGCTCAACCGCTTCGGCATCGATACCCTGCCGCTCGGCCATACCGGCCTGCTGTTTGCCGACGATATCCGCAGGCTTCGGACGGGCGACCTCGTCGTGGCCCTCGCCTACAGCCGGGTCTATCCTTAACTCTCCCTTCTGTTGTCGGAGGCGACGCGGCTGGGGCTCGCGATGATCCTGATGACCGACACCGTCGCGCACTGGCTCGGCGGCCGCGTGCGCCTCGTGCTTCCGGTGGCGCGCGGTCGGGTCGAAAGCGGGCGGGCGCTGAGCGCTGGCCTTCGGGATTGACATGTGCTCCGGCGATCCCACTTGGAGTTGCATGGCGATGGAGTTCGCCATGTAACCGCCCGAACGGCTGATGACTCCTTCCTGATCCGGAAACGGAAGGAGGGGTCGTATGCCTACCAAAATCTACGCGGACGACGTCCGTGCCGACACCTCGCGGGGCGGCACGCCCGGTGCGGATTTCCGCCGCAACGACAATGACGGCGGCCGCGAGCCTCTGGCCCACGGCGCGACGGAAACGGCTCGCATCCCCTGCCTCGTGGCACCGACATCGGCGCCGGACAGCCGGCGCGACCGGACGCCACCGGGCCGTTCAACGGTATACTGTCGCCGGTGCGGACTGCGGAAATCGCCGACGACACCGCCCAGCCCGAGCACTTCCGCGATCTCAACCTCGATCAGGTCGTCGCCGCAGTTACGCGCGGCCGGGATGAGTACCTCCTGCAGCCGTTCTTCCACGTCCCGCTGCACGACCTCGACACCATCAGCTACCGCCACGACGTGTTCCGCGACCTCGAGACCAGCGCCACGCTGGGCGCTGTCGAGGCGTTCGCGAAGGCGATGCGGGAATTGCGGGAACAGGTCGGCCGGCTGAAGGAACTGCACCACCGGGAGCGCAGGCAGCTCTGGCTGCTCGAAGCCGCGGTGATTTACTGCGACGGGGTCACGGCACTGGCTCGGGCACTGGCCGGCCTGGACCTAAGCTCGCGCGGCCTGCAGGTCCTGGGCGGCTACCTTGCGGATCACACGGCCTCCGGTGCCTTTACAGGGCTGACCGGCGAGATCGAGGCGCTGCAGGCCGGTGTCGCCGGCATTTGTTACGCGACGCTGATCCGCGGCGACACTGTCACTGTCCGCAGGTACGCCGACGAGGCGGACTACAGCGCGGCGATCGAGCGAACCTTCGAGAAGTTCAAGCGCGGCGCCGTCAAGGACTACCGCGCCCAGTTCCCCGACGATCTGCGGCTGAGCCACGTCGAGGAGGCCGTGCTCGAGCGGGTGGCCCGGCTCTACCCCGAGGTCTTCGGGCCCCTCACCGGCTTCGTCGAGCGCCACGCCGACTTCGTCGATCCGGTGATCGGCACCTTCGACCGGGAGATCCAGTTCTATCTCGCTTGGGTCGAGCACATGGCGCGGCTCCGGCGGAACGGCCTGAGCTTCTGCTACCCGACGCTGTCGCGTGACAAGGCGGTGCTGAGCGTCGACGGCTTCGACGTGGCGTTCGCCCACAAGCTCACCGGTGAGGGAACGGCCGTGGTGACCAACGGCTTACAGCTCGATGGCGCGGAGCGGATCATCGTGGTCTCCGGGCCGAACCAGGGCGGCAAGACCCCCTTCGCCCGCGCCTTCGGCCAGCTCAACTACCTCGCCAGCCTCGGCCTGCCGGTGCCGGGGACCGAGGCGCGGCTCTTCCTGTTCGACCGGCTCTTCGCGCAATTCGAGCGCGAGGAGAGCTTCGCCAACCTGCGCGGCAAGCTCGAGGACGACCTGGTCCGCATCCACGAGATTCTCGAAAGGGCGACGCCCGACAGCATCATCGTGCTGAACGAGATCTTCAACTCGACCACGCTCGAGGACCAGATTCTTCCTCAGCACCAGGGTGTTCGAGCGGATCATGGCGCTCGACGCGCTCTGCGTCTGCGTCAGCTTCATCGACGAGCTGGCGACGCTGAGCGAGAAGACCGTCAGCATGGTCAGCACCGTGGTGCCCGCACGGCCCGCGGACCGCACGTTCAAGGTCCTGCGCCGACCCGCCGACGGCCTCGCCTATGCGATGTCGCTCGCGGAACGGCACGGCGTCACCGCCGCCCGCCTGCGGGAAAGGCTCGGATCATGAAGGCGTTCCTGCTCTATCCCGACCGGGATTTCGATCCCGAGCAGCCGCTGCTCGCCAATCACGGCGACCTGACCCAGGATCTCGAGCTGGAGGTGCTGTTCGAGACGATGGCGGGCAAGGACAAGGTCCTGCGCGAGGTCGCGCGACAGGTCGTGCTCACGGCGGCGGAGAACGACGACCGCACGATCCTCTACCGCCAGACGTCCTGCGCGACTGCCTCGACAACACCGACACCGTCCGGCAGATTCTACGGCCTCACCGGCGCGACCCTTGAGCAGGCCCGCAAGCACAGCTTCGGCTTCATGCACTATCCCGCCTCGATCCTGAACAGCTCGGTTGAGATCCTGGCGATCTTCGTGCAGGCGCTGCGACAGCTGCGCGGTATCGCCCGCGAGTGCGGCGGCAGCTTCGCCTCCGAAGGGTTCACGCAGCTGTTCGCCACCCTCGAGCGCGAGCTCGACGACGCCTACTTCGCCGAGGTCGAGGCGCATCTGAAGCAGCTCCGCTTCCGCGAGGGCGTGCTGATCAGCGCGCGGCTCGGCCAGGGCGGCAAGGCCGAAAGCTACGTCCTGCGCGAGCCGCAGGAACTGGACCGCAACTGGCTGCGCCGTCTGCTCGCCGATCGGCCGCCGAGCTTCACCTATCGGCTGCATCCGCGCGACGAGGCCGGCGCCCGCGCGTTCTCCGAGTTGAACGACCGCGGGATCAACCTCGTTGCCAACGCGGTCGCCCAGTCCGCCGATCACGTCTCGAGCTACTTCCACCAGATCCGGGCCGAGCTCGCCTTCTACCTCGGTTGCGTCAACCTGCGCGGCGCGCTGGCCAGGATCGGCGCGCCGACCGTTTTCCCCGAGCCGGCGCCGGCCGGGGAGCCCGGCTTTGCCTGCCGCGGGCTCGCCGACGTGGCGCTTGCCCTGCGCAAGCACCGGCCGGCGGTCGGCAACGATATCGACGCCGGCGGCAGGCGCCTGGTCATCGTCACCGGCGCCAACCGCGGCGGCAAGTCGACGTTCCTGCGCAGCCTCGGCCTCGCCCAGCTGATGCTGCAGGCCGGCATGTTCGTCGGCGCCGGGGCGTTCCGCTCGGCGCCCTGCGACGGCCTCTTCACCCACTTCAAGCGCGAGGAGGACGCGACGATGGAGAGCGGCAAGTTCGACGAGGAACTCGCCCGCATGAGCGGAATCGTCGACACGCTCACCCCGCACCCGATGATCCTCTTCAACGAATCCTTCGACTCCACCAACGAGCGCGAGGGCTCCGAGGTCGCCGGACAGATCGTCTCGGCGCTGCTCGGGCACGGGGTGCGGGTGGTCTTCGTCACCCACCTCTACGACTTCGCCCACCGCTTCTATCGCCAGGCCGCCGGCGATGCGCTGTTCCTCCGCGCCGACCGGAGCGAGGACGGGGCGCGCAGCTTCCAGCTACACCAAGGCGCGCCGCTCGCCACCAGCTACGGTCCCGACCTCGACGCCAAGGTGTTCGGCAGTGCGGCGCCGGACCCGGCAACCCCGGCGGTGGCTGGCCGCAGCGGAGGCGGCGACGGGCGTTGGGACGCGGCAGCCGCCGATCCGTCGTAGGCAAGACGAGCGGGAAGACGACCGCCTCCCGTCACAGCACCGCACGACCAGGGAGGGCGCTCGTGTCCGAGCAAACAGGCGATGGCGGAGGCGGCTGGATCAACCGCAACGTCGTCGGCCTGAGTGTCAATCAATTCCTGTCCGATTTCGGCCGCGAAGCCGGAACGGCGATGCTGCCGTTGTTCCTGACCGCCATCGACGCTCCCGCCTTCGCGCTCGGCGTCATCGAGGGTATCGCGGACGCGGCCTCGAGCCTGGCAAAGCTGCTGAAATGGGCGTCGATGATGAAGCAGTTTCTCCTCTAAACCATCTTCTGCAACGTGCTGGTGTTGCCCTGGGGCCCCTCGGCCGCCGGCAGCGCGGGCGGCGCGCTCGGCGCGCCGGCGGCCTGGTGCTGAAGTTCGTGCTCGTGGCCGCGGTGGTGGTGTTCGTCGAGACCTCGCAGGCTCGGCTGCGCTTCTATCGCCATCGGGAGCCGCTGGCCGCCTCGTTCCTGCTCGCGGTCCTCGCCATCGTCGGCACCCAGGTCAGTCCCTGACGTTCATCCAGCACCTCGATCCGCTCGGCTCGTCGGTCTTCAGCCTGATAGCGATCGCCAACTTGGGCCCCGCAAGGGCTTGAGGCAGAAGCCAAGGCCGCCGATGCCGCCAGCAGCGCCACTCGGGCAGCCGCCAAAGCGGTGCAGGACCAAATCTATCGGGCGAGGCGCACGCTCGATGACGTGCGATCACTCCACGAAACCGAGGCGGCAACCAAACCTGCGGCGTCGGCGACTGCCACGCTGGAGGCGGTTCGCGTGCAGTTGGACGCCGGGAGCACGGGACCATCCGGCCGGCTGCGAGCGGACCGCAAGGCTCTATTTGCCGGATCCGACAACAACGATCGGCGGCCCCGCCAGCCTCAGCCGCAGGCGCCGACGTGGCCGCAGGAGGTGCAGAAGTCGCAGCCGTCGCGGCGGATCAGCGTCGGGTGGCCGCATTCCGGGCAGGTCCGTCCCGTCGCCTGCACCGGCCCGCTGCCCGGGGCCGGGGCGTCGGTCCAGAGCATCGCCGACCCGGCGGTGGGATAGCCGCCCTGGTCGAGCACCCCCAGCATCTCGTAGCGGTGGATCAGGAGCCGCGCCACGTAGGCCAGCGTCGAGGGCTGCACCGCCTGCTTCTCGGTGCCGGGAGCCCGGGCGAAGAAGTCGCCCTGCGCCTCCGGCAGATCCTTGAGGCCGCGGAGCTTCTTGCCGATCCAGGCCGGGTCGATCACCCGCATATCGAGGCTGAGCGACTTGGTAAGCCCGTTGAACTCCAGCGGATAATTCCCTGAAAGCCAGACAGAAAACGGCCGCTTTGAGCCGTCGGGCAGCACGCATTCCTTCACGAACATCGCGAAGTCGTCGCCGGTCGCCGGGTTCAGGATGTCGACCGTCCAGCTCAGCGTGCCGTCGACGCCGGACTTCGGCTCCTTGCGCGAGAACATCGCGTCGACCAGCGGCGTCTCCCCTTCCGGCCCGTCGAAGACCCCGAGCGCCGCGCAGCGGTGCTCGACCACCCGCGCGAAGGCGCTGACGTTGCCCGGCACCGGCACCGGGCGGCCGTCGGGCGGCATCGCCAGGGTGAAGGGCGCGCCGGGGGTCCGGGCCAGGCTGTCGAGCTTGAGCTTGAGCCAGGCCCGGTCCTGGGCGCGCAGGTCCATCGAGAGGTTCTTGGCCAGCGCCGCCAGCCCGCGCGGCGTCTGCTCGCCGTTCACCCAGACCTCGAAGGGATGGCTGCCGCCGTTCTCGACGTGGCCGACGAAGACCGCGAAACGGTTGCCCGGCGCCTCGACCATGTAGGTCCAGGACGGCGAGCCGGCGGCGAGCTTCGGCCGGTGCGGCCAGCGCAGCGCCGCCAGCGCCACCTGCGGCGCGTCGTTGATGCGGATGCGCCGGTCGGGCTCGGACTGGTCGAGATCCTGCGGGGCGTCGCGCTCGACCGAGAGCACGGCGCCGAGCACGCTGTTCGGCCGATAGGTGGTGATGCCCTTGAGGCCCGCGTGCCAGGCTTCGAGGTAGAGCCCCTCGAACTCCTCGAACGGATAGTCCTCGGGCACGTTGACGGTCTTGGAGATCGCGGCGTCGACGAAGGGCTGGATCGCCGCCTGCATCGCCATGTGGTCGCGGGCGCTGATCTCCAGCGCGCTGACGAAGGCCGGCGGCAGCGCCTCGGTGTTGCCGCCGCGGGCCTTCCACAGCCGCCATGCGTGGTCCTCGACCCGGTATTCGCGCATCGCCCCGTCGGGCTCGCGCTTCTTGCGGGTGTAGAACCAGGAATAGGCCGGCTCGATGCCGTTCGAGGCATTGTCGGCGAAGGCGAGGCTGATGGTGCCGGTGGGTGCGATCGACAACAGGTGGCTGTTGCGCATGCCGTGGGCGCGGATCTCGGCGCGCAGATCCTCGGGCAGCCGCCGCGCCATGCCGGAGTCGAGATACGCTTCGGCCTGAAACAGCGGAAACGCCCCCTTCTCGCGCGCCAGCGCCACGCTGGCCCGGTAGGCGGCATCGCGCATCACCCGGGTCAGCTCGGCGGCCAGCTCGCGCGCCGCGGCGCTGTCGTAAGCCAGGCCCATCAGGATCAGCGCGTCGCCGAGGCCGGTGAAGCCGAGGCCGATCCGGCGCTTGTTCTCGGCCTCGCGGGCCTGCTCGGGCAGCGGCCAGACCGTCGCGGTCAGCACGTTGTCGAGCATCCGCACCGCCACCGCCACGGTCGCCTCGAAGCCTTCCCGGTCGAACCCGGCGTCCGCGGTGAACGGGTCGCGCACGAAGCGGGTCAGGTTGATCGAGCCGAGGCAGCAGCAGCCGTGGTCGGGGATCGGGATCTCGCCGCAGGGGTTGGTCGCCTCGATCCGCTCGCAGTAAGCGAGGTTGTTCTCGGCGTTGATGCGGTCGAGGAACAGCACCCCGGGCTCGGCCGCCTCGTAGGTGTTGCGCATGATCGCCTGCCAGAGCTCGCGGGCGCGGATAGTGGCGTAGACCCACAACCCGTCCGCGCGCCGGTGCGCGCCGCCCGCGATCTGCGCCGTCCCCGGCTCGGCCTTGTGCACCAGCTCGAAGGCGCCATCGGCCTCGACCGCGCGCATCAGCGCGTCGGTGACGCCGACCGAGATGTTGAAGTTGTTGAGCCGCCCCGCCTGCCGCTTGGCACCGACGAACTCCATCACGTCCGGATGGTCGCAGCGCAGCACGCCCATCTGCGCCCCGCGCCGCGCGCCGGCCGACTCCACCGTGGCGCAGGACTGGTCGAAGACGTGCATGTAGCTGATCGGCCCCGAGGCCGCGCTGTCGGTGCCGCGCACCCGCGCCCCCCGCGGCCGGATCGCCGAGAAGTCGTAGCCGACGCCGCCGCCGCGCCGCATCGTCTCGGCCGCCTCGCGCAGGGCGATGTAGATGCCGGGCTTGCCGTCCACGGTCTCGGAGACCGAATCGCCCACCGGCTGCACGAAGCAGTTGATCAGGGTGACGTCGCGGATCCCCGAGCCGGCCGCGGAGTTGATCCGCCCGCCGGGAATGAAGCCGTCCTCGAGCGCCTGCAGGAACGCGCGCTCGTGCGCCGCGGGGTCGGACTCGACCTCGGCCAGCGCGCGCGCGACACGTCGCCGCACTGCGCGCGCCATCTCCGGGCCTTCGAGTTCGCGCTCGTCGCCCTTGGCGTACTTCTCGCGCAGGACGTCGAGGCTGACCTCCTGCCATGACAGGCTCTCTTCGGGGCGGATGCGCGGGTCGGGCTTGTTCATTGTCTCCCGTGTGCGTCAAGAGTTCAGAGTGGATGCAGCCACAACCCGCGAGACGGGTCCACTGGTCAAGGTAGTGTGTTGCGGCCGACTATGCCACATATTGATGCCGCTGCGCGGCGGCGCTGATGGAGCGGGAGCCCAGCTTTCAGCAGTGAGCGCCGAAACGCTGGCGTTCAGGAGTGGGCTCCGGCCTCGCGTTCGGCCTCGACCTGTTCGGCGGCCCACGCGCCGGCCGCCTCGACCGCGACCGGCGAGGCGGTGGGAAGCACGCCGAGATAGCTCTCGGTCTCCTCCACCGGAACAGCCGCACGGCGCGTCATCCGATAGAGCGCGTAGAGCGCGATGACGCCGAACGTCGCCCCTAGAACGAGCCAGAAGGCGAACGGTCCTGACCGCTCCATCGCCCAGCCGCTGACGAGCGGCCCCCCTATAGCGCCGAGCCCGAAGGTGAAGACGAGGCCTCCCGATGCGGACGGCATATCCTGGGAACTCAGGTAATCATTCGTGTAGGCAAGGAACAGGGCGTAGAGCGGTGTCGTGACCCCGCCAGCAATGAAGGCGGCGGCCAGCAAGACCTCCGGAGTGCCGCCGCCGATGAACCCGAGCGTGCAGAAACCGGCGCCCAAAGCGGCCGCTCCGAAGATCAGCTTTCGCCTGTCCACCCGGTCCGACAGCCAGCCGATCGGGTACTGCAGCACCAGCGCGCCTGCGAAAAGCATCGCGACGAAAAGCGCGACGCGGTCTGCGGTCATTCCGATCTGGGTGCCGAAGACCGCACCCATGCCCGCTTGCGTCGCGTAGATGCTCCCCAGGAGGAAGATCCCGACGGTGCCGAGCGGCGAACTCGAGAACAGCTTCCGCAACGTCATCGGGCGCGCGACCTCGGTCGAGGGCGTCGAGGTCGCGGACAGGAGAATCGGCGCGAAGGAGACCGACACGAGGATCGAGGCGCCGATGAAAAGCACGGACGTTCCGGCATCGCCGAGCGTAAGGAGCCACTGGGCGCCGATGATGCCCAGGGTCTGTGCGATCATGTAGGCCGAGAGGACCTTGCCCCGCGTCTCATTGGTCGATGCGGCGTTCAGCCAGCTTTCAGCAGCGACATAGATGCCGGACATGCAGAAGCCGAGCAGCATCCGCAGGAGGGTCCAGGCGATCGGGTCGGTCAGCAGCGGAAAGGAAATCAGCCCTGCCGACATGAAGCTGCCGAGCGCCGCGAATACGCGCACATGTCCCACCCGGCGGATGAGCGTCGGCGAGTAGCGCGCGCCCGACAGGAAGCCGACGTAATAGCCCGACGTTACGATGGCGAGTTCTGCGGACGAAAACCCCTCAAGCCCACCTCGCAGGCCGATCAGGGTAAAATGCATGCCGTTGCCCAGCATGATGAGGACGATGCCGATCAGAAGAGCCCAGACCCCGAGCAATATTCCACCCACAGATCGTCCTTTCTTGCACTTGCCTCTTCACGTTACGTGCCCTGGTGGCGCGAGAGACATCCCCTCGGCGCCGCAAGCATGACCGCTGTGGGCCCAAGCACGTTTCCGCTGCGCCCGATCTCATGACCCGGTCTGGACGGCCCTGGAAAAGCCGCATATGTTGTGAAGGCCGCGACCAGTTTACCCATTGCTAGCATGACTGCAATCCACCTCCTCAAGCTCTGCGTCGGCTGCGAAAGCGTCGAGGACCTGCTTGAATGGCAGGCCGACCGTGCTGCCGAGCGCAGCGTCGCCGGCGACGATCCTCGGCCGTTCCACGTCACGCGGATGTGGCCGAAGCGGGCGGACGAACTCGTGGACGGCGGGTCGCTCTACTGGGTGATCAAGGGCCTCGTGCTTTGCCGCCAGCGGGTGCTGAGGCTCGAGTCGCGGACGGATGGCGACGGGGTGGAGCGCTGCCTGCTCCGGCTCGATCCCGAAGTGGTGCGCACCGCGCCGCGACCGCGCCGGCCGTTCCAGGGCTGGCGCTACCTGCGCCCCGAGGACGCGCCGCGCGACCTGGCCCGGGCGGACGCCTCGGAGCTGCCGCCCGAGCTGATGGCAAACCTCGCCGTGATCGGAGTGTGCTGACATGCGCCGGCTGACCCTCGCCGTCCTGGCGGTCCTCGCGGCCGCCCCGGCCGCCGCGGCGCAGAAGTCCCGCTACAACTGGGACGCGCTCGGGGCCGAGTTCTGCCGGCTCAGCGTCGCCGGCGATGTCGCCGGGCTGCGGCCGCTGCTCAGCGCCGCGCTCAACCAGGCGCTCGAAGCCGCCAGTCCCATCGCCATGCCCCCCCGGGTGCTGTTCCAGAGCTACACCAACGCGGTGCCGGAATGCACCGCGCACACCCGCAACGCCGCGCTCGTCCAGATCGACCGCAGCAAGCCCGGCGGCGCGCCGCCGTCCTGGACCGAGTACCTGGTTATCGTCCCCGAGCCCGACGGCAGCAGCCGGATCGACGACGTGCTCTTCGCCACCAGCCGCAACGACACCCTGCGCGCCCGCCTCGCCTATTTCGCCGCCGCGCGCTGAAGCTCCGCCGGCTCCGCCAGCCCGATCCGGGCGCAGAGCGCGGCCAGCGCCGCCTGCGCCGGGGCGTCCCAGGGCGCCGCGCGCGCCGCGAACAGCGTCGCCTGGCTGCGCAGCACCAGCCCGTCCGCCAGCACCCGCAGGTGGTTGGCGCGCAGCGTCGATCCGGTGGTGGTGATGTCGGCGACCGCCTCGGCGGTCAGGTTCTTCACCGCGCCCTCGGTCGCCCCCTGGCTGTCGACCAGCTGGTAGTCGGCGACGCCGTGGCCGCGGAAGAACTCGCGCACCAGGTGGTGATACTTGGTCGCGACCCGCAGCCGGTGCCCGTGCCGCGCGCGGAACTCCGCGGCCGCCGCGTCGAGGTCGGACATGTCGGCGACGTCCACCCAGAACGCCGGCACCGCCACCACCAGGTCGGCGAAGCCGAAGCCCATCGCCGCCAGCTCGCGCACGCCGTCCTCCCAGCGCGGGATCTGCTCGCGCACCAGGTCCTGGCCGGTGACCCCCAGATGCAGCCGGCCCGCCGCCAGCTCGCGCGGGATCTCGGCGGCCGAGAGCAGCACCAGCTCCACCCCCTCGATCCCCACGGTCCCGCGGTATTCGCGGGCGCCGCCGCTCCGCGCCACCGCGACGCCGCGGCCGCCGAACCAGGCGATCGTCTCCTCCTGCAGCCGCCCCTTGGACGGCACCCCGAGCTTCAGCCGCATAGCGCCACCAGCGCCTCGGGCCGGACGATGCCGCCGGCCGCCGGGATCCCCCGCCCCTGCCCCAGCGCCCGCGTCAGCGCGTCGTAGCGGCCGCCGCTGGCGATCGGCGGCAGGTCGGCCCGGCCGCGCGGCAGCGCGCCGAAGACGAAGCCGTCGTAGTATTCGAGCGAGGTGCGCCCGAAGCTCGCCTCGAAGCGCAGGGTCTCGGGCGCGATGCCGCGGGCCGCCAGCGCCTGCAGCCGCGCCGCGAAGCGGTCGACCGCCGCGTCGAGCCCCGGCAGCCCGCGCGCCAGCGCCCGCAGCCGCCCGAGCGCCGCGACCGCCGATCCCTCCACCGCCAGCACCGCCTCGATCCGCGCCACCTCGGCCGCGGCCAGCGGCGGCGTCGCCGCCTCCTCGGCCAGCCGCGCCACCCGCGCCGCCACCTCGTCGGCGCCGCGCAGCCCGACCGCCGCGCCCGACGCCGCGACCAGCGCCGCCGTCGCGCCCTGCGCCTCGGCGGCAATGAGCTCGGCGCGGGCGGTCCGCGCCGCGCCATGGCCTTCGCCGAACTGCTGCAGCAGCGCGTGGAACCGCGCCGGCCGCCAGACGTGCCGCCGGAGCGCCGCCTTGCGCGCGGCGCTGGTGTCGAGCGCGTCGATCGCCGCCAGCACCAGCCCCAGGTCGCCGGTGACCAGGTCGACCGGCGCCTCCCCGAGCGCCGCCACGATCAGCCCCAGAACCTCGGCGTCGGCCGCCCCCGGATCGCCCGCCGCGAAGATCTCGAAGCCCGCCTGCAGATATTCCCGCGGTCGCGCCGAGCCCGCGTCCTGCCGCCGCCAGACCGGCCCGCAATAGACGTAGCGCGCCGGCTCGCTGCCGCCGTCCATGTGCAGCCGCACGATCGGCACCGTGAAGTCCGGGCGCAGCATCATCTCCGCGCCCTCGTCACGGGTCACGAAGGCCCGCGCCCGGATGTCCTCGCCGTAGAGATCGAGCAGCAGCTCCGCCGGCTGCAGCGCCGCCGGCTCGACCCGCATCGCTCCTGTCGAGCCGAGCACCGCCAGGATCCGCGCCACCTCGCCCTCGAGCCGAGCGAGGCCCGCGCCCATCCGCGCGCCCTTCAGATACGCCCGGTCGGCGACCATCAGCCCGCCCGCGCCAGCATCGCCCGCACCGCCTCGACCAGCCCGGCCCGCGGCACCTCGACCTGCGCCGGCTGCGCCCGCCAGGCCTCGTGCGTGGCGATGTCCGCCGCCAGTCGCGCCCCGAGCGCCAGGTCCTTCAGCTGCACCACCCCGCGCGCCCGCTCGTCGCCGCCCTCGATCACCGCAACGGCGCAGCCGCGCTGGTCGGCGTATTTCAGCTGTCGCCCCATCCCGCCGCCGCCGAGATACACCTCGGCCCGCAGCCCGCCGGCGCGCAGCTCCGCCGCCATCGCCTGGTAGCCGGCCATCGCCTCGCGGTCCATCACCGTCACCACCACCGGCCCGGCCTCGGCCGCGGTCAGCCGCCCCTTCTCGCCCAGCGCCGCCAGCAGCCGGTCGACCCCGATCGACACCCCGGTCGCCGGCACCGCCTCGCCGGTGAACCGCCGGATCAGGTCGTCGTAGCGCCCGCCGCCGGCAACCGAGCCGAACTGCCGCGGCCGCCCGTCCTCGCCGACGATCTCGAAGGTCAGCTCCGCCTCGACCACCGGCCCGGTGTAGTAGCCGAGCCCCCGCACCACCGATGGGTCGATCACCACCGCCGCGCCGCGCGCCGCCAAGAGCTCGGCGATCGCCTCGAGCTCGCGCACCCCCTCGCGCCCGACCTCCGATCCGCCCACCAGCTCGCGCAGCCGCGCGCATGTCGCCGCCCCGTCGCTCGGCCCGCGCCGCCATGAAGCCCAGGATCACCGCCGCCTGCTCGTCGCCGAGCCCGGCGCCGGGCGTGAAGTCCCCGCTCTCGTCGCGCCGCCCGGCCCCGAGCAGCGCCCGCACCCCGGCCTCGCCCAGCCGGTCGAGCTTGTCGATCGCCCGCATCACGATGCCGCGGCGCTCCGCCTGCGCCTCCGGGTCGGCCGGGTCGAAGACGCCCGCCACCTGCATCGCCCCGCTCAGCACCTTGCGGTTGTTGACACGGATCAGCGTAGTCGCCGGGCGCGATCCCCGCGGCCTCCAGCGCCTCGCCCAGCATCGCGCACATCTCGGCATCCGCCGCCACCGATCGCCGATCCCACCGTGTCGGCGTCGCACTGGAAGAACTGGCAGAACCGCCCCGGCCCCGGCTTCTCGTTGCGCCAGACCGGCCCGGTCTGGTAGCGCCGGTAGGGCGTCGGCAGGTGCATCCGGTGCTGGGCATAGAACCGGGCCAGCGGGGCCGTCAGGTCGTAGCGCAGCGCCAGCCAGGTCTCGTCCTCGTCCTGCCAGGCGAAGACCCCCGCGTTCGGCCGGTCGACGTCGGGCAGGAACTTGCCCAGCGCCTCCACCGTCTCCACCGCGCTCGTCTCCAGCGGCTCGAAGCCCCAGGCGTGGTAGACCTCGTTGATCCGGTCCAGCATCGCCGCCCGCGCCCGCACCTCGGCGCCGAAATAGTCGCGGAAGCCCTTGGGCGTCTCCGCCCGCGGCCGGCGCGGTCTGCTGCTCTTGTCCTTGGCCATCTCGGGATTTCCGGGCTCGTTCGGGCGCTCTCCTACCGCGGAGCGCGCCCGGAGGGCAAGCTCAGCCGCCCTGCAGGCCGCAATAGGCGCCGCGATGGTAGATGAGCGGCGCCAGATCGGCCTGGGTCAGCCGCAGCACCTCGCCGACGACAATCAGGTGGTCGCCGGCATCGTGGCCGGCGGCGTGCCGGCACTCGAAGCGCGCCGTGCAGCCGGCCAGCAGCGGCGCCTCCCCCAGCCCCGGGCGGAACTCCAGCCCGACGAAGCCGTCGCCGGGCCGGGAGAACCGCTCGGCCAGCGTCCGCTGGCCGGCGCTCAGCACGTGGATGGCGAAATGCGAGGCCGCCTCGAAGGCGGGAAACCGCCGCGATTTGCGCGCCGGCGACCACAGCACCAGCGGCGGGTCGAGCGACACGCTGGCGAAGCTGTTGGCGGTGATGCCGAGCGGTCCCCGCGGCGTCATCGTGGTGACCACGGTGACCCCGGTCGCGAAACGACCCAGCGCATCGCGCAGCTGTCTTTCGCTGAACTCGGCCAAGCGTCCCCCCCCCGCAATTCCGGCCGGGCCGGTCTACCCGGCGCTACCACGGCTGTCGATGCCCGAGCCGCCGGCCAAGGTATTCATATTGGCTTGAAACCTATCGGGCAGGAATCGGGGCCCCGCGGCCAGAGCCGCGGGGAGCAACGACTCTGCGGCCAAAGGGCCGCTCCTTGCTCTTCCCGCTTCAGCCCAAGCGGAACACCCGCTCCGGCAGGCCCGGCACCGGGGCTTCCAGCGCGAAGACGCTGCCCGCCAGCCGTTCCGAGGGGCCGCGGCCGGCGGCGGCGGTGGTGATGTAGAGCGTGCGCAGATCCGGCCCGCCGAAGGTGCAGGTGGTGACGTTGCTTGCAGGGCATCTCGAAGATGCCGTCGATGCTGCCGTCCGGCGCCAGCCGCACCAGGCAGCCGCCGCCGTGGCGGCAGTTCCAGAGATAGCCGGCGCTGTCCACCGCCGAGCCGTCCGGGCTGCCACGGTCGAACCCGGTGAAGAACGGCCGCGACGGCCCGAGCGTGCCGCTGTCGGGGTCGAAGGCGTAGGCCCGGATCTCGTTCTTCAGGGTGTCGGCGAAGTAGAAGCTGCGCGCGTCGGGGCTCCAGCAGACGGTGTTGGCGATGCCGATGCCGTGCTCGAGCTCGGTGAAGGCCGGCTCCGGGCCGAAGCGCAGAGCTTGCCCAGCCCCGGCTCCACCTCCAGCGCCTCGCCGTTCGGTCCGACGTTGTTGCCCATGGTGCCGATCATCAGCCGCCCCAGCGGGTCGGGCCGGCCGTCGTTGAAGCGCACCTCGGGCCAGCCCTCGAGCACGGGGCCGAGCGGCGTGCGGCCGTCGTCGGCCGGGTGGAACAGGATCAGCCGGCTGGCCAGCGCCAGCAGCAGAACCCCCGGCCGGTCGGTCAGCGCCAGCGCCACCGCCGGCTCGTCGAAGCCCCAGGTGCGCACGCTGCCGTCGCCGGCGCTCCAGGCGTGGACCAGGAAGCGGTTGATGTCGACCCAGTACAGCCGCGCCTCGGCGGCCGCCCAGACCGCGCCCTCGCCGCAGAGATCGCCGGTCGGCGCCACGCATCTGGGTTCGGATCTCGACATCGCCTTCTCCTTGCGCTTCAGATCAGCCGTCGCAGCATCGCCACGAACCGCGCCCGCTCGTCGGGCTTGAGCGGCGCCAGCGTCCGCCGCGTCGCCTCCAGGGCGCGCGGGCGCAGCTCGGCGAAGAGCGCCCTGCCCTCGGGGGTGAGATCGACGATCAGCCGCCGGCGGTCCTCGGCATCGGGCGCGGTCAGCACCAGCCGCCGCGTCACCAGCCTGCCGACCACGCCCTTGATCGTCGCCGCGTCCATCGCCGTCGCCCGGCCGAGCTGGTTCTGCGACATCGGGCCGAGCTCCGCCAGCCGCGCCAGCGCCGCCAGCTGGGTGGTGGTGACCTCGGGGATCACCTCGGCGAACAGCACCAGATGGCGCTGGTTGATCCGGCGCAGCAGGAACCCGACCTGATCGTCGAGCTTGTAGTCCTCCGCGCCCATTGCCGCCTCCGCGAGTGCCGCCGCTCAGCGCCATGTTGACAGGTCGCGGCGGAGGCAGCAAACTATTTGCACACAAATGAACGACGGCGCATCCCGCGCCGCCCGACCGGCGGGCAAAGCCATGTTCTACGACCGCCCCGATAGCCTGCCCGAGGCGCTGGCGATCCTCGCGGACGCGCCGCGGACGGTGCTGGCCGGCGGCACCGACCTCTATCCCGGCGACCGACGGCGCCGGCGCTCGCGGGCGCGGTGCTCGACATCACCGGCCTGGGCGAGCTCGCCGGCATTTCGCACCGGACCGGGCCACCTCCGGATCGGCGCCTGCACCACCTGGGCCGAGCTCCGCGACGCTACGGCGCTGCCGCCGGCCTTCGATGCGCTGCGCGCCGCCGCCGCCGAGGTCGGCGGGCGCCAGATCCAGAACGCCGGCACGATCGGCGGCAACCTCTGCAACGCCTCGCCGGCCGCCGACGGCGTGCCGCCGCTGCTGGTGCTCGACGCCGAGGTCGAGCTCGCCGCCGCCGGCGGCCGGCGCCGGCTGCCGCTGGCCGACGTTCATCCGCGACGCCGCGCCGCACCGACCGCCGGCCGGGCGAGCTGGTCACCGCGATCCTCATCCCGCAGGCCGCCACCGCCGGCCGCTCGGCGTTTCTGAAGCTCGGCGCGCGCCGGTACCTGGTGATCTCGATCGCCATGGTCGCGGCGCGGATCGTGGTCGCAGGCGGCCGGGTGGCCGCGGCGGCGCTGGCGGTCGGCGCCTGCGGCCCGGTGGCGACGCGGCTGCCGGCGCTGGAGGCGCGGCTGATCGGCGCGCCGGCCGACGCGGGGCTGGCCGGCCGGATCGACGCAGCGGCGGTGGCGGCGGCGCTGCGACCGATCGACGACGTGCGCGCCGATGCCGGCTACCGCGCCGACCGCGGCGGCGGAGCTGCTGCGCCGGGCGCTGCGGGCGCTCGCCGGAGGCGCGCGGTGAACCTGCACCGCCCCCGCTTCGGCTTCACTCTGAACGGCGCAGACGCCTCGCTTCGACGCCGACCGGCCGACCCGGCGGCTCTCGGAGGTGCTGCGCGAGGAGGCGGGACTGACCGGCACCAAGGTCGGCTGCGATGCCGGCGACTGCGGCGCCTGCACGGTGCTCGTCGACGGCCAGCCGGTCTGCGCCTGCCTGACCCCGGCGGCGCGGGTGGCCGGGCGCGCGGTGACCACGGTCGAGGGGCTGGCCGGCGCCGGGCTGGCGCGGCTGCAGGCGGCGTTCCTGCGCCACGGCGCGGCGCAGTGCGGCATCTGCACCCCGGGCATGCTGATGGCCGCGAGCGCGCTGATCGCCCGGGTGCCGCGCCCCGGTGCCGGCCGAGGTCGAGGCGGCGCTCGGCGGCGTGCTCTGCCGCTGCACCGGCTACCGCAAGATCGTCGCCGCGGTCTGCGACGCCGCCGCCGAGCGCCGCGCCGCGGCGCCGCCGGCGGCCGGCGCCGCGGTCGGCGCCCGGCTGCCGCGCCTCGACGGCCGCGCCAAGGCCGACGGGCAGCGAGGCCTTCGGCGCCGACGTCTGGCGCCCCGGCGGGCTGGTGCTGAAGGCGGTGCGCTCGCCGCACCCCCACGCCGCCTTCCGCTTCGGCGACCTGGCAGCCTGGGCGGCGGCCCGGCCGGGGGTCGCGGCCGTCCTCACCGCCGCCGACATCCCCGGGCGCAACCGCTTCGGGGTGATCGCCCGCTTCGCCGACCAGCCGGCGCTCGCCGAGGCCGAGGTGCGCTTCCGCGGCGAGGCGGTGGCGCTGGTGGCCTTCGAGGACGGCGCCGACCGCGACCTGGCCGGTTTCCCGGTCGCCTGGTCGCCGCTGCCGGCGCTGGATCGACCCCGCCGCAGCCGAGGCGCCGGACGCGCCGCCCGTCCATCCCGACCGCCCCGGCAACCGGCTGATCGAGGGCCGGGTGCGCCGCGGCGATGCCGCGGCAGCCCTGGCCGGGTCGGCCCATGTCGTGGCCGGCGCCTTCCGCACCGCCTTCGTCGAGCACGCCTGCATCGAGCCCGAGGCCGGCGCCGCCTGGCTCGACGGCGACACGCTGGTGATCCGCGCCTGCACCCAGGCGCCGTACCTGGACCGCGACGACACCGCGGCGGTGCTCGGGCTGCCGCCGGAGCGGGTGCGCATCGTTCCCTCGGCGGTCGGCGGCGGCTTCGGCGCCAAGCTCGACCTCTCGGTGCAGCCGCTCCTCGGCCTCGCGGCCCTGGCCACCGGCCGGCCGGTGCGGATGACCTTCACCCGGGCCGAATCGATGGCGGCGACCACCAAGCGGCATCCGGCGCGGATCGCCGCCCGGCTCGGCTGCGATGCCGCCGGCCGGCTGACCGCGCTCGAGTTCGAGGGCGTCTTCGACACCGGCGCCTATGCGAGCTGGGGGCCGACGGTGGCGAACCGGGTGCCGGTGCACGCCACCGGCCCCTACCGGGTGCCGCACGTCGCGGCCCGCGCCCGGGCCATGCACACCCACAACCCGGTCGCCGGCGCCTTCCGCGGCTTCGGCGTGCCGCAGGCGGCGGTCGCGCTGGAGACCCTGGTCGACCGGCTGGCGGACGCCGCCGGCATCGACCGGCTGGAGTTCCGGCTGCGCAACGCCTTCGCCGACGGCGACGCCACCGCCACCGGCCAGCTGCTGCAGGGCGTCAGGCATCGGCGACTGCCTCGCCGCGCTGCGGGCGCCCTGGGCCCGGGCGCGCGCGGCGGCGGCGGCGTTCAACGCGGTCGGCGGCACGCTGCGGCGCGGCGCCGGCCTCGCCGCCTGCTGGTACGGCTGCGGCAACACCGCGCTGCCCAACCCCTCGACGATCCGCCTCGGCCTCCGCGCCGACGGCACCCTGGTGCTGCACCAGGGCGCCGTCGACATCGGCCAGGGTTCGAACACCGTGATCACCCAGATCTGCGCCGACGCGCTCGGCTTGCCGGTCGCCGCCTTCACCCTGGTCGGCGCCGATACCGCGCTGACCCCGGACGCCGGCAAGACCTCGGCCTCCCGGCAGACCTACATCTCCGGCAAGGCGGCCGAGCGCGCCGGCCGGGCCCTGCGCGCGGCGATCCTGCGCCACGCCAACGCCGGCGACGACGCCCGGCTGGCGCTGCGCGGCGGCCGGCTCGAGGTCAGCGGCGCCCGGGTGATCGACCTGGCGACGCTGCCGGCCGACGCCCGCGGCTACGTCTTCGCCGCCGAGGAACGCTACGACCCGCCGACCACGCCGCTCGACGCCGACGGCCAGGGGGTGCCCTACGCGGTCTACGGCTACGGCGCGCAGCTGGTCGAGCTCGTCGTCGACCGGGCGCTCGGAACGGTGCGGCTCCTGAAGATCACCGCCGCCCACGACGTCGGGCGGGCGATCAACCCGACGCTGGCCGAGGGCCAGATCGAGGGCGGCATCGCCCAGGGCATCGGCATGGCGCTCTTGGAGGAATACCTGCCGGGCCGCACCGAGAACCTGCACGACTACCTGATCCCGACTATCGGCGACGTGCCGGAAATCGAATCGATCCTGATCGAGAAGCCCGACCCGGAGGGGCCGTTCGGCGCCAAGGGCCTCGGCGAGCACGTGCTGATCCCGACCGCCCCGGCGATCCTGAACGCGATCCGCGACGCCACCGGCGCCGAGATCGACCGCCTGCCGGCGCTGCCGCACCGGGTGCTGGCGGCGATCCGGGCGGCGGAGGGCGCGCCATGAGGCCGGCCGCCGCCGCGGCCGGCGGAGGCGGCGCGTCGCGGTCCCGCGGGTTTCGCCGTTCCGCCCGCGCCGCCGCGGGGAGGTTGGCGTGGGTTTTGGCCGAGACAGGAAGATCTGCTGGGGAGGCGCCTGAGGAAGCGGCTGCTTCCTCAGGGCGCCTGTCCCAGTGTGGGGCTGCGAGTCGGGCCGGCGTCAAGGGCAAGCGGGCTGGCGCCCGCCGCGTTCCGCGGCCCTTGACCCCGGCCCGACTCGCGAAGGCAAGGGGGGTCGGGTGACGGCCGCCGCGAAAATCCGCTGCGACGCCTGCCCGGTGATGTGCTACATCGCCCCGGGGCAGACCGGCGCCTGCGACCGCTACGGCAACGTCGGCGGGCGCATCGTGCGCAGCGATCCCGCTGACCGTGCTCGACCGCACGCTGCAGGCCGGCGGCGCGGTGGTGCCGTTCTCCGCCGGCGACTGGGACGGCGGCATCGCCCGGCCGCCGGACGGCTTCGTCACCGGCATCGGCGCCGGCACCACCTATCCCGACTACAAGCCGGCGCCCTTCATCGTCAGCCGCGAGGTCGAGGGCGCCGACGTGGTCACCGTCGTCACCGAGGCGATCTTCAGCTACTGCGGCGTCAAGGTGAAGATCGACACCGACCGCTTCCTCGGGCCGGAGACCGCGGCGGTGCGCGCCGCCGGCGAGGTGATCGGCCACGTCACCACCGCCGAGTATGGCTCGCAGATGCTGTCGCTCGGCGGCGTCCAGCACCTGACCGGCGGCTCCAAGGCCGAGGGCCGGGCCACCTGCGCCGCCCTGCTCGGGCTCTGCAACCGCGTCCCGGTCGAGCTCGCCATCGACGGCGGCGCGCGCCTCGTCATCGAGGCCGGGCGAGCGCCGGTGGTCGACGGCGTCACCGAGCGGCGGATGCGGGTCGGCTGCGGGTCGGCCACCATCGGCATGTTCGCGGCGCAGTGGCGCGGGCTGGTTGACGAGGTGGTGGTGGTCGACGACCACATCACCGGCGTCGTCTCCGAGCACCAGGCCGGCAAGGTGCTGGGCTGGGAGCCGAGCGGCATCCGCATCCGCGGCCACCGCTCGACGCCCGGGCGCTACTTCCGGGTCTCCGAGCCCGGCCCCGGCTGGGGCGGCACCCGACTGACCGACCCGCTCGAGGCGCTCGGGCCGTTCGAGGCGCGCAAGGGGGCACGACCCGGCCTGACGCTGCTGATGGTCTCCACCACCGGCGAGGAGTTCGCCTACTACGTGCTCGACGCCGACCTGGTCCCGACGCGCCGCGAGCTGCCGCCGGCCCTCGCCCCGACCGTCGCGATGATCGAGGAGAACTGCGAGCCCTCGCTCTCGACGGTGCTGTTCATGGCCGGCGCCGGCGGCTCGCTGCGCGCCGGGGTCACCGCCAATCCGGTGCGGCTGACCCGCGCGGTGCAGGGCCGGCAGACCCGGCTGACCTGCGGCGGCGCGCCGGTGCAGGTCTGGCCCGGCGGCGGCATCACCTTCATGGTCGACGTCACCCGGGTGCCCGAAGGCGCCTTCGGCTCGGTGCCGACCCCGGCGCTGGTGGCGCCGCTCGAATTCAGCATGGCGCGCGCCGACTACCTGGCGCTCGGCGGCCACGCGGCGGCGATCCGCTCGCTCGACGACATCCTGCGTGCCGGCGGCGAGTACACCACCGGCAACCGCTTCGTGCCCGACGCGTCCGCCGCGCCACCATGACCGGGCCGCAGGCCGCCTGGCTGCCCGACGGCCGGCGGCTGCACCTGAACCACGGGCCGATCGACCTGATTCTCGAGGCCTGGGGGCCGCGCCCGGCGGTGCAGGCCGCCTGCGCCCGCGCAACCGCCCGCTTCCAGGGCCTGCTCCAGGAGCTGGTGGACGAGCTGCCGGCGCTGCGCAGCGCCGCGCCCGGTCCGCTGCGCGGGCCGGTCGCCCGGGCGATGGCCCGGGCGGTGGCGCCGCACCGGCCGGCGTTCATCACCCCGATGGCCGCGGTGGCCGGCGCCGTCGCCGACGAGATCTGCGCCGTCCTGGCCGCCGGCGGCGGGCTCGAGCGCGCCTACGTCAACGACGGCGGCGACATCGCGCTCTACCTCACGCCGGGCACCGCGATCACCGCCGCCATCGCCGCCCGCGCCGGCCTGCCCGACCGGGTGACGATCGCCCACGCCGACCCGGTGCGCGGCCTCGCCACCTCAGGCTGGCGCGGCCGCAGCTTCTCTCTCGGCATCGCCGACGCCGTCACCGTGCTCGCGCGCACCGCCGCCGAGGCCGACGCCGCCGCGACCATGATCGCCAACGCCGTCGACCTGCCCGGCCATCCCGCGGTGCGCCGCGCCCCGGCGGTGACGCTGCAGGCCGACACCGACCTCGGCGACCGCCTCGTCACCACCGGGGTCGGCCCGCTCGCCCCCACCGAGATCGCCCGGGCGCTGGCCGCCGGCACCGCCCGCGCCGAGGCGATCCGGGGCCGCGGCCTGATCGCCGCCGCCGCGCTGTTCCTCCAGGGCGCGGTGGAGCTCGTCGGCCCCGTGCCGCTGGCGATCGCCGTATGACGCAGCTCTGGCCCCTTCTCCTCCTGCTCCTCCCCGCCGCCGCCTGGGCGCACGCCTCCGAGCGCATGGTGATCCTGACGCTGCCCACCGGCCGCTACATCCTCGGCGCCGCCGCCGCGGTGGCGCTGACCGCGCTGCTGCTGCCGCTGGCCCCCCGCCTGCCCGCCCTGCGCCCCCGCACCCTCGTCTCACTGCCGCTCCTCTCAGCGGCGCCGCTGCACTGGGCCGCCACACTGGGCTTCGCCGCGCTGATCGTGCTCGGCTTCTTGGGCCCGCGCGATCCGCTGGAGAACCTGCTGCCCCTGACGATCTGGACCCTGCTCTGGGGCGGCCTGCCCATGGCCTGCATGATCCTCGGCGACCTCTGGCGCCCGATCGACCCCTGGACCGCCCCCGCCACGCTGATCCGCCGCTGGCTCGGCCTGAGCCGCGGCATCGGCCTCGCCCGCCTCGGCCACTGGCCCGCGACCGCCGGCCTCCTCGGCTTCGCCTGGTTCGAGCTGGTCTCGCTCGCCCCCGAAGACCCCGCGGTGCTGGCCCGCGCCGCCCTCACCTACTGGGTGGCGATCCTCGTCCTCGCCGTGCTGGAGGGCCCGGCCTGGCTCCGCCAGGGCGAGGCGCTCACCGTGTTCTTCGGCCTGATCTCCCGGATCTCCCCGGTCTGGTGGACGACGGACCGGCAACTCCGGCTCCGCGCCGGCCTTCCCGGGCGCCAGAATCCTCGACATGCCGCCGCTCGTCCCCAGCGCCGCGGCCTTTCTCACCCTCGTCCTCGCCACCCTCGGCTTCGACGGGCTGCACCACACCTTCTGGTGGCTCGCCCGGATCGGCGTCAACCCGCTGGAGTTTCCCGGCCGCTCCGCCGTCACCGTCCCCGACACCCTCGGCCTGATCGCCGCCTGGGCGCTCACCGCCGGGGTGATCCTAGGCGCCCTCGGGCTCGGCCACCGCCTCGCCGGCCGCGGCGGCGGCGTCTGGCCCGAGGCGAGCCGAATCCTGCCGAGCTTCCTGCCGATCGCCGCCGGCTTTCACGCCGCCCACTACCTCATCGACCTGCTCGGCAACGGCCAGTACGCGGTCGCCGCGCTCAACGACCCGCTCGACCGCGGCTGGGACCTGCTCGGCCTGCCCGAGCACTGGGTCTCGTTCGGCTTCCTCTCCGTCCCCGCCTCGGTCACCGCGATCTGGAACGCCCAGTTCGCGCTGATCCTCGGCGGCCACCTGCTCGCCGTCGTGCTCGGCCTCCGCCTCGCCGGCCCCGGCCCGCTCCGCGCCCACCTGCCGATGACCGCGCTGATGGTCGCCTACACCGTCTTCGGCCTCTGGCTGCTCTCCACCGCCACCGGCGCCTGAGGGGACGAAACCCGTGGACTTTTCCGGGGCGCCCTCACATGCTTGCCCCGACGGCGCCGCCGGGGCACACCGGCGCGCCCAGCGGCAGCGGAGGGGTCCCATGGCCACGCAACTGATCGGCGCGCCCCGGCGGCGCGATGTGCTGAAAGGGCTGGCGGCCGGAGGCGCGCTCGCAGCCGCCGCGCGGCCCGGCTTCATCCAGGCCCAGACCTCCGAGCCGATCCGCCTCGGCTTCCAGCTGCACCGCACCGGCATCGGCGCCGCCTACGGCCGCTGGTACGAGCGCACCACCCAGGGGGCGCTGAAGGTGCTGAACGACGCCGGCGGCATCAACGGCCGGCCGGTCGAGATCGCCTTCGAGGACGACGGCACCGACCCAAAGCGCGGCGCCGAGGTGGTGGAGAAGTTCGCCGCCCAGAACATGGACGCGGTGTTCGGCACGCTCTTCTCGAACGTGGTGGTCGGCAGCGCGCCGCGGGCGGGCGAGCTGAAGATGCCGTATCTGGTCTGCTCGGAGGGCCACCACGTCGCCTCCGGCGCGCTCAACCGCTGGACCCTGCAGCCCGGCATCACCGACGTGAAGAGCCAGGTGCAGTCGATGGCGCCCTGGGTGACGGCCAACCTCGGCAAGAAGGTGACGATGCTCTTCCCCGACTACGCCTTCGGCTACGACCACCGCGACTTCTTCAGCAAGGCGATGGCCGACCAGGGCGGCGAGGTGATCGAGTTGATCGCGATCCCGCCGACCGAGACCTCGTTCACCCGCTACCTGCCGCGCATCCCCAAGGCCACCGAGGTGCTCTACCACGTGATGGTCGGTCCGGCGGTGCTGACCTTCGTCAAGGAGCTGGGCGAGTTCTACGGCAGCGGCGCGCACCCGCAGATCTTCGGCTTCATCGATTCGCTCGAGGCGGTCGACATGGCGACGCCCGGGGCTCGAGTTCCTCGACGGCACCCACTTCTGGGAAGGCATGCCCCGCTACCGCCAGCCCGAATTCGACCGAGTACGATGCCTTCTACCGCACCGCGGTCGGCGTCGACGACAACGGCGCCTCGGTCTCCGACCCCAGCGAGGTCTCGACCTACGCCCACATGTTCTCGACCTGGGAGACGCTCTTCGTCATCAAGGCGGCGATGGAGGCGGCCGGCTACCGCGGCCCCGACGACCGCCAGGCCTTCGTCGAGGCGATCGAGGCGATGACCGACATGCCCGCTCGGCCGCGAGCACCCCCAGGGCGACAAGGTCTTCAACGGCAAGACCCACCAGGTCTTCGGCCACCAGTACATCTCCAAGGTCGACGAACGGACGGCTGGACGTCGTCCACACCACCACGATCGAGGACGGCATGTACCCCGACGAGGTGGACTACACGACCCATGCCGTTCTCGAAGCTGGGTCTCAAAGCTTGGTCAGTCCGTTTCGGGGTGGATCAGTCCAACGTAGACAAGTGGCTTCGATCGCATTGCGACGCGGAGGCTTGACGATCGTTGGACTAGCTTCACCATGTGCTCTACGACGATCGAGAACGCTAGCATCAAACGTTTATCATCAAAAAGCTCAAAATGCTATGCCTTGGACGCGAACGCTCTGGTCCGTTCGAAGCGTTAGTTAGCGATCCCGGCCTGCGCCCTTGCTTGACCTCGACAATCCAGTTGTAGCTTGTAGCGATATATATTGGTCTTTAAAAAGCAGAGGTGAGACTTCCTATAGATTTCCTTAAGTTTGATCCTCATTTGCTATCGCTTATTTGCTCCCCGTCGTCATGTATTATATATCGACTCCGGCTTTCGCCATCGTCCTGTGCGTGGACGAGATCACGAATTTATGGGGCTCGACCGCGTTAGCCAATGTTCCCGTTGCGCCCGGCCGTTTGGCGCGCCTGAGTCGTCGCCTCCGAGTCAGCGTACGGCCTTGGCTGTGCGCCGTGTTCGATATCGCCACTGGCGTATCTGCAGATCTTGCATCATTCGCGTTCGCTTCTTCGATAACGATAGGTCCGCCAATTCCTGCTCTGGGAGAAAGTTCGTCATATACAGAGTTCATACTTTTTTAGTGATAGGATTTATTTCTGGAATACTACCAGTTGTATTTAGCGTTCTCATATTAATTTGCAATATGATTCTGAAAACCTTTCGCGTAGTTTTGAAGCCACCCGTCTTGCTGCATATCTTCATCGATTCCAAAATCCAAGCAGGGGGTCCTGGACAACCCTCGCGATTGGCCTTGGGGCTACCGCAAAGCTCATACAAGAACTTGCTAAGAACCTCCCGATAGCCACGTAGCCTTCAAAGCATCTAATGTCGTTCACTCCCTTCCTCCTGCTCGCCACCCTCGAAGGCCTGGTCATGGCGGCGGTCCTGGCGCTGACCGCGGTCGGGCTCAGCCTGGTCTTCGGGGTGATGCGGGTCGTCAACGTCGCCCACGGCGAGTTCTTCATGCTCGGCGCCGTCACCGCCTGGTACGTCGCCGGCAGCCGTCCCCGGCCCCCCGGCGCTGGGCTTCCTGGCGGCGCTCGTCGTCAGCCCGCTGGTCGCGGCCGCGGTCGCGGTCGCTCGCCGACCGGCTAGTGCTGCGCCGGCTCGACTACCGGCCCGAGGCGGTGATCATCGCCACCATCGGGCTGGGCTACATCCTGCAGCAGGGCGCGCTCAGCCTCTACGGCCCCGAGGCCCGCGCGGTGCGGGCGCCGTTCGAGCTGCCGATCCAGCTGCCCTGGTTCGGCTATTCCGGCTACAAGCTGGCGGTGATCGCCGCGGCGGCGCTGATCCTCGGCGCGGTCTGGCTCCTGCTCGCCCGCAGCCGCATCGGCCTGGTGATGCGCGCGACCCAGTGGGACCGCGAGACCGCCACCGCCTTCGGCATCGACACCGACCGGGTCTATGCCGGCGTCTTCGGCCTCGGGGCGGCGCTCGCGGCGCTGGCCGGCGTGCTGATCGTGCCGATCAGCCAGGCCCACTACCTGATGGGGGTCGACCCGTTGCTGCTCTCCTTCATCGTGGTGATCATCGGCGGCCTGGGCAGCCTGCGCGGCACCGTGGTGGCGGCGGTCCTGATCGGCCTCTCCGACGGCATCATGTCGGTCTTCTTGCCGATCTTCTCCGACGCCTTCACCCCCACGCTCTCCAAGATCGTTGCCACCCTCTTCGTCGCCATGGTGCTGGTCTTCCGGCCGCAAGGGCTGTTCGGCCGGAGCAGCGTATGAGCCCCGCCGGCGGAGGCGGGGCGCCGGTGGCGCGCCGCGCGATCAGGTCGCTTGGAGCGCGCGAGAGCGGAGGGCGAAGGGGGTTCGGCATTACCGTCAGCGCGCAATCGATGCGCGCCTGCCTGGCAGGCGCGCATCGATGACAAATCGGTGAAGTGAATGCGGAGATCGCAGGCAGGAAGCCCGGTTGCCCGGCGATGCTACAGTCCGGCAGCCATGGACGCCGGCCGGGTGCTGACGCTCCACCTCGCCGTGCTTGCCCTGCTCCTCGTCCTCGGCCTCACGCTCCCGGCCTACCACCAGACCAACCTCGCCCGCATCCTTGTGCTGGCGGTCTTCGCCATGGGCTACAACATCGCCTTCGGCTACACGGGCCTGCTCAGCCTCGGCCACGCGCTCTTCTTCGCCGCCGGCCTCTACGCGACCGGGCTCCTGGTCGAGCGGGCCGGCCTCCCCGCCGGTCCTGCGCTCTTCGCCGGGCTCGTGGCCGGCGGCCTCGCGGCGGCCCTCACCGGCCTCCTGGCGCTGCGCACCAGCGGCACCGCCTTCATGATCGTGACGCTGATGTTCGCCCAGGCCGGCTACCTGGCGGTGCTCTACTTCGGCGACCTCACCCGCGGCGACGAGGGCTTCGTGATCGCCCGCGCCGCCCGCGCCCTCGGACCGCTCGACCTCTCCGCCGACACCCCGCGCTATTTCCTGGCCCTCGCGCTGTTCGCGGCCGGGCTCCTCGCCAACCTCGCGCTGGTCGGCGCCCCTGCGGGACGCGTCCTCGTCGCCATGCGCGAGAACCCCGAGCGCAGCCGCATGCTCGGCTACGACCCGTTCCGCTATCGCCTCCTCGCCCTCATCGTCTCCGGCCTCTACGCCGGCGTCTCCGGCGCCGCCTACGGCCTGCTCTTCGGCTATGTCGGCGGCGGCTTCGCCGCCACCCAATACTCGATCCTGCCGCTGCTCTGGGTGCTGCTCGGCGGCGCCGGGACGCTGCTCGGGCCGCTCATCGGCACCGCGCTGATGTTCTACCTGGTCGATCTCGCCTCTTCCGTCACCGACGCCACCCTGCTCGTCGTCGGGCTCGCATTGCTGGCGCTGGTGCTCTTCGCCCCGCGCGGCCTGCTCGGCATCGTCCGCGAGCGGGCGCTGCCATGGCTGCCGTGACCCTGCTCGAAACCCGCGGCCTCAGCCGCCGCTTCGGCGGGCTGCGCGCGGTCGAGGACGTCGACTTCGACCTCGCCCGCGGCGAGATCCATGCGCTCATCGGCCCCAACGGCGCCGGCAAGACCACCTTCGTCGGCCTGATCTGCGGCCGCCTCAGGCCCGATGCCGGCAGCATCCGCTTCGAGGGCCGCGACATCACCCGGCTGCCCGCCCACCTGCGGGTGCGGCTCGGCATCGCCTACACCTTCCAGATCACCGCGATCTATCCCCGCCTGCCGGTCTTCGACAACGTCGCCCTCGCCGCCCAGCGCCGCGGCGCCGCCGACCTCGCGGGCGCCACCCTGGCCGCCCTCGCCCGCGTCGGCCTCGAAGCCGAGGCCGGTCGCATCGCCGGCACCCTTGCCTACGGCCACCAGCGCCTGCTCGAGATCGCTATGGGCCTCGCGCTCGACCCGACCCTCCTGATCCTCGACGAGCCGACCCAGGGCCTCGCCGCCGCCGAGATCGAGACCTTCAAGGCGCTCGCCCGCGAGATCGCCGGCGCCGCCACGCTGCTCCTGATCGAGCACAACATGGACGTGGTGATGGATCTCGCCGACCGCATCACCGTTCTCAACTTCGGCGAGACCCTCGCCACCGGCACCCCCGCCGCGATCCGCGCCGACCCCGCCGTCCAGTCCGCCTATCTCGGCCCATGATGCCCGCCGCCCCCCCGTCAACACTGACCCGGTCCGATCCTTCAGTCGAACCCATCTCCCTCCGCGCGAAGCTCTCGAAGGAACAGCCGAAGTGCCTCGGCGCTTCGCCGACCACGTTGGTCGCGGACGTCGATGACCCAGACCGTATCCCGCGCGACCGTGTAGAGCAGCGAAAACGACGTGCCCTGAATCAGGTACTCCCGAACATCGTCGAAATCCTCAAACCGCCGTCCTGCCGTCGGATGCTCGCGAAGGACCGCCTCGGCCGTCCGGAGCGAAGCCACGGCTCCCCGGATGTCGAGTTGCGGGCGGCGCCGGTAGTACGCCCGCATCCACCGGAGCCCCGGCTGCGACGTGCGGAGATACGCCAGCTTCATCGGCGCGGATCAGGGGATCTTCCGGCCGTTCGGGAAAGGCCGGTCGTCGTCGGCCAGGAGCCAGTCCTGCACCTCGTCCGGCGGGATCGAGCCGGCGCCCGCCGCGACCTGTCGGAGCCCCTCGCGCACGAGGTCTCTCGTCGCCTCGCGCTCCTCGACGAAGGCGCGGATCGCCAGGTTGGCCACGTAGGAAGCGCTGCGGTCGTCGAAGCGGGCGATCCTTTCCAGTTCTGCCCGCAGATCAGGGTCCATTCTGTGGGTGAAGGAGGTGGATGCCATTACTGCTGGTCCGGGATTGCGCAACGATGGTCTTACATAGCCTTACATCGTCGTGCGCGATTTGGCAAACCCCTCCCGGCGGCGCGCGAGCATCGCTTCCCCCCGGAGGCGCCATGACCCTCGCCGTGGACGGTCTCGACGCCGGCTACGGCCCCGTCCGGGTCCTCCGCGGCCTGACCCTCTCCGTCGCCCCCGGCGAAGTCCTCTGCCTGATGGGCCGCAACGGCGCCGGCAAGTCCACCGCGCTCAAGGCGATCATGGGCCTTGTCCCCGCCACCGCCGGCAGCGTCACCCTGGACGGCACCCGCCTCGACACCCTCCCCGCCCACGACGTCCCCCGCCACGGCGTCGCCTGGGTGCCCCAGGGCCGCCGCCTCTTCGCCGAGCTCACCGTCGCCGAGAACCTGGAGATCGGCCTCCTCACCCGCCGCCACGGCCCCGCCACCCGCGACCGCGCCCTCGCCCTCTTCCCCCGCCTCCGCGAGCGCCTCTCCCAGCCCTCCGGCACCCTCTCCGGCGGCGAGCAGCAGATGCTCGCCATCGCCCGCGCCCTCTGCACCGAGCCCAAGGTGCTGCTCCTCGACGAGCCCACCGAGGGCCTGCAGCCCTCGATGATCGCCCTGATCCGCGACACCATCCTGGCGCTCAAGGCCATCGGCGTCGCCACCATCCTGGTCGAGCAGCGCGTCGACGCCGCCCTCGCCGTCGCCGACCGCATCGCCTTCGTGGTGGCCGGCCGCACCGCCGAGACCGTCACCGCCGCGCGGCCTCACCCCCGACGCCCCGCAGTTCCGCGCCTATGTCGGGGTCTGAGATGCCCACCACCGCCACCGTCGCCGGCATCGACGTCGGCGGCACCTTCACCGACCTGCTGCTCTACGACGCCGCGGGCCAGGTCCGCCTCGCCAAGGTCCCCACCACCCCCGACAACCAGGCCACCGGCGTCCTCGCCGCCCTCGACGCCGCCGGCGCCGACCTCGCCGCGCTCGACCTGATCGTCCACGGCACCACCACCACCACCAACGCCGTCCTCGAACGCCGCCTCGCCCGCACCGGCCTCATCACCACCCAGGGCTTCCGCGACGTCCTCGAGCTCGGCCGCCGCACCCGCCCCCAGCCCTACGGCATGACCGGCCGCTTCACCCCGGTCATCCCCCGCGACCTCCGCCTCGAGGTCCCCGAGCGCCTCGACGCCCGCGGCCGCGTCCTCACCCCCCTCGACGAACCCGCCCTCCGCGCCGCCATCGCCACCCTCCTTGCCGAGGGCTGCGAGTCCCTCGTCATCCACTTCCTCCACGCCTACGCCAACCCCGCCCACGAGCTCCGCGCCGGCGCCATCGCCACTGAGCTCTGGCCCAACCCCCACATCACCCTCGGCCACGCCCTCCTCTCCGAATCCCGCGAGTACGAGCGCGGCGTCACCGCCGCCGTCAACGCCGCCGTCCAGCCCCTGCTCGAGCGCTACCTCGCCCGCCTGCAGTCCGAGCTCACCACCCGCGGCCACAGCCGCGACCTCCTCGTCGTCACCGGCAATGGCGGCATGGTCCCCGCCCCCCTGGTCGCCCGCGAAGCCGCGAAGACCGTGATGTCCGGCCCCGCCTCCGGGGTGATGGCCGCCGTCACCACCGCCCGCCGCGCCGGCCTCGCGAACCTCATCACCTACGACATGGGCGGCACCTCCACCGACGTCGCCCTGATCCGCGCCGGCGAGCCCGCGATCTCCAGCGAGATCGAGATCGAATACGCCATGCCGATCCACCTGCCGATGGTCGACGTCCGCACCGTCGGCGCCGGCGGCGGCTCGATCGCCCGCATCGACGCCGCGGGCCTGCTTCAGGTCGGCCCCGACAGCGCCGGCGCCGACCCCGGCCCGATCGCCTATGGCCGCGGCGGCACCGAGCCCACCCTCACCGACGCCCACCTCGTCCTCGGCCGCCTCGACCCCACGGGCTTCCCCGGCGCCGAGCTCGCCCGCGCCGCCATCGAGGCCCGCATCGCCCGCCCCCTCGGCCTCGACACGGCCAGCGCCGCCGCCGCCATCCTCCGCATCGCCGACACCCGCATGGCCAACGCCATCCGCATGGTCTCGCTCTCCCTCGGCGCCGACCCCCGCGACTTCACCCTCTTCGCCTTCGGCGGCGCCGGCCCCCTCCACGCCGCGGCCCTGGCCCGCGAGCTCGGCATCCCCCGCGTGCTGGTCCCCGCCCGCCCCGGCATCACCAACGCCCTCGGCTGCGCCACCGCCGACCTCCGCCACGACTTCGTCCGCACCGTCAGCCGCCCCCTCGCCGCCCTCGACATCGCCGAGGTCCACGCCATCCTCGCCGCGCAGGAGGCCGAAGGCCGCGCCCTGATCGCCGCCACCCCGGTCCCGTCACCCGCATCACCACCAGCTTCGCCGCCGACATGCAGTTCACGGGCCAGACCCACCTCCTCCGCGTCCCCCTCCCCTCCGCCACCCCCACCCTCGCCGAGCTCCAGTCCCGCTTCGAGGCCGCCTACCTCGCCCGCTTCCGCGTCGAGCTCCCCGAGATCCGCGCCGCCCTGGTCAACCTCGCCACCTCCGTCACCGGCCACCGCCCGCCCCTCGACCTCCGCCTCCTCCTCGACCCCGCCGACCGCCGCGCCGACCCTCGCCGACGCCCTCGCCACCCGCCGCCCCGTCCGCTTCGCCGACGCCTGGCACGACACCCCCGTCTACCGCCGCGCCCACCTCCCCGCCGCCGCCACCCTCACCGGCCCCGCCATCCTCGAACAGCTCGACACCACCACCGTCCTCCCCCCCGGCGACCGCCTGACCCAGGACGCCGACGGCAACCTCCTGATCGAGATCTCGCCCGCCTGACGCCGCCGTCCGCGGGGGCGCGGCACGATTTCTCACGGTCAAATCGAGCGGGACGGTGGAGTGGGTACCGAGTCTCGGCTAAGGTGGTTGAACGAGACCGCGCCGCGACCCAGACCTTCACCAATATCTGCCGTAACCTCGGCCACCCTAAACAATTTAGTGAGAAGTCATGGACAGCCGCACATTACACCGGATATAAGAATTTACGTCATTCAACGCCGCATTCGGAGCGCATCTGTTGCGTCTACCGAAAACCAAGTGGCCAGGACGCCGGGCGCGCGCGGGATTCTGTTCTTTGCCCAGCTCATGAGCGAGATGCTTACGCCAACCACGTTCGATAGCTTTCGGGTATTCTCATTGGACACGCTGGCGCGCTTGCGTGAGGCAAACCAACTCATACGCGATGTCAAGCGCGGGCGCGTTCCGCGTGCGACGCTCGATCCAATCTTTCTCGAGCTGATGTGGTCATTTGAAAAGGACGCTGCTGCATCGTCGCTGATCCAACCCGAAGCAAGCTTCCTTGTTAGGATAACCCGCGACAAAAGTTGCAGGATCGACGAAGTCTCCTCGCACTGCACGTTTTTGGAGAAAAAGCTTTCCGCAACTTACAGATCACGATTAGAATTATTGATACTTGATAACGTAGATAACCCATCAAAAAAGACATTAGTTCGCAGGATGAGCGGATTCTACTGTTCAAATCTTATAAATTCTGGATATGCTAGGCGACATGTATTGGATATACTGAATTCCACCTTCTTTGAAGCGAACGTGAAAAGAATGGGAAAGGCGACCCTCAAACGATTTTTTCGCACTTTGACTTAAAAATTAAGTCTTATATAGTTCATACTTCCATAACAAGCGATATGGCTAAATATCTTTCCGGACTAAACTTTTCTGTCATAGACAATACCAAGCTTACCCACGAAGCAGCTACTGTATTGGCAAATAACTCAAATTTCCTAAGCACTCCTAAATCTCTTAGAGCCTGCCCGAAAAGAAGTTGAGCGATATCAACGTTTTGTGATTCTCCCTCTTTGTCGTCGAGAAGATGGAGGGGACCAAGTGCCTTGGACTGATACCGCTGCGTCGAGCATAGACGGAGGCCGTCGCTATCCAAGCGATTTGAGTGTCGCGAATGGGCGCTGATCGCGCCGTTGCTGCCGGCAGCCGAACGAGGTGGCCGGCCGCGAGCCACCGATCTCCGTGCGGTTGCGGATGCGAGCCTCGACATTGCGTCGAGCGGTTGCCAGTGGCGCATGCTGCCGAAGGACTTCCCGCCGGTCTCCACGGTTCAGGGCTATTTCTCGCGTGGCGCGACAGAGGCCTCTGGCAGGGCATCAACCACCTGCTGATCGTGAGCGCGCGTGAGCTCGAAGGCCGCGAAGCCAGTCCCACGGCGGGCGTGATCGACAGCCAGAGCGTCAAGACCACCGAAAGCGGCGGGATTTCGGGCCATGATGCGGCAAGAAGGTCAAGGGGCGCAAGCGACACATCATGACCGACACCCTCGGCCTGATGCTGTTCGTCGTCGTCCATTCGGCGGGCATTCAGGACCGTGCCGGCGCGCCCGACGTGTTCAGCTCTCCGGCACCGGTTCCCCTGGCTGGGTCACGTGTTCGCGGATGGCGGCTATGCCGGGGACAATCTGAGCTCGCCCTCAGCGGCCACGGCGACTGGACTCGAGATCATCAACGATCCGACACCGCAAGCGGGTTCGAGGTTCTGCCCCGCCGATGGGTCGTCGAGCGCACCTTCGCATGGCTCGGCAGATGCCGTCGCCTCGCGAAGGACCGGGAGAAATCGCTGGAGAGCTTAACTGCCTGGACCCGGTTCGCAGCTGCAGGCTCATGAAGACGCCTCGCAAGATACGCTACGTCGCATGAACTTTTGAATCAGACGCTGATCTTCCCGTCGATCTTTGGATCCATCATGGCGGCGGCCAATTGTGGGTCGTCTTGATCGCTCAGCGCGCTATTTCTTACTTCGATCCATACGGCATGAACTCCGATTCGGGTGCCGTGATGCATGTTCAACTTCGCCGAGCGCAGAGCGGAATGTGGGTCGAACGGCAAAACCTATTCGAAGGCCAGCTCGAGTCACGATCCCGTCGAAGATATGCGAGCTAATCGCGTATGCCAACGCCATTCTTCAGAATTTTGATCAGGAGAGCACCTCGCGGCTTCTCCGGTCCGTGCGACTGCAGCATTGCCGATCTCGGCCGATCCCGAGAGCTACCTTGTTTCTCTATGGTCGGCGTTCGAAGTGCTGCTGAACGAACCTGCGGAAGAAGCTCGAATCGTCCACTCCGCCCGACTCATGCGCCCGCTTTTAACTCTCAGACACGCTCGCCGTCGAATAATCTCGATATACGACGAACTTATGGTGCTACGGCCCCACGGAATATTGGACGTTGTCCAGACACATCCGGATTTCAAGCCATTCAAGGTCAGCGAGCATTCGCTGAAATTTTGCTCATTCAGGAGTTCGAGGCGCAGCGGAAATCTCTCGTGACCGCGTTTTCTGACGATCCGCTTGCGCTTCGTAGGTTATGGAAACTTCGATCTGACTACGAGGACACTCAATCAGTTCCTCGAACTCTCAACGACCACTCCAATCGAGTTGTTTGGCAAATTCATCGGGCATACCGCGCGAGGAACCAACTTGTTCACGCAGGTACTTTGCCTTCTTACCTTGATTCTATAGTGCTAAATCTGGCTGGGTATTATTCGATCTGGTATAGCAACTATCGTAACCAGAGCCAGTTTTGAGGCGAACCGCTCAAGCATAGACGAGATCGTTTCGGAGATTGGAATAAGAGAGAAAGCGTTCGCGTTGATCGATTTAATGGGACAGAATCGAGCCATGCTTCGCCGAGATGTCGAGGCACTGATGGATGCCGATTAGCCGCCTTTTATGATTCCGCCCCAAACTCCACCCGCATCACCACCCGCCGCGGCGACGGCCGGCTCACCTCCCGGAACCCCGCCGCCGCGAACACGCTCCGCGCCCCGACGCTCATCTCCCCCCAGGTGATCTCCTGCCCGGGTGCCGTCAGCATCGGATAGCCCTCGAGCGCCCGCGCCCCCCGCCCGCGCGCGAACCCCACCGCGGCCCGGGCCAGCGCATGGCTCACCCCCTGCCGCCGGAACCCCGCCCGCACGAAGAAGCAGGTCACCGCCCACACCCCCGCGTCCGCCTTCACCTCCGACCGCCCCGCCCACGGCACCCGGTAGACCCTGAGCAGCCCCGGATAGGCCGGCCGCGGCTCGACCGCGCACCAGCCCACCGGCTCCGCCCCCCGGTACGCCACCAGCCCGCTGGTCCGCGCCGCCCCCGGCTGCCCGGCGGCCGTCTGCGCCCGCAGCCGCTCCGCCCGCTCCGCCGCCGGCCTGTGCTTGAACGCCTCCCCGGGCGCCAGCTTGAAGCGCTGGCACCAGCACACCGCCCCCTGCCCGCGCGCCCCGAAGATCGCCCGGATCTCGTCCCAGCCCGCCTGGTTCGCCGGCACCACCCTGATCGCCTCGTCCATCGCCGGAGCTTGCCAGCGCCGCCGCCCCGGGTCTAACCCCGAAATCACCCATACGGCTTCCATACGCCTCCCATACGCGTTCCATACCCGGATTTCCGGCCCGATGCCCCTCGACCCCATCACCCTCGGCGTGATCCAGGCCGGCCTGCAGCAGGTCTGCGACGAGATGGACCTCGCCTTCTCCCGCGCCGCCTTCTCCCCCGTCATCGCCGAGGCCGACGACCGCTCCGACGGCATCTACTCCGCCGCGGACGGATCGCTGATTTCCCAGGGATTACGCGGACTTCCGGTCTTCGTCGGCACCATGCAGTTCTCGACCCGCCACCTCATCGAGCGCATCGCCCGGGCCTCACCCTGCCCCCCGAGCCCGGCGACATCTACATCGTCAACGACCCCTACCTCGGCGGCACCCACCTGATGGACGTCCGCTTCGCAACCCCTTACTATCGCTCAGGAAAACTCTTCTGCTGGCTCTCCAACACCGGCCACTGGCCCGACACCGGCGGCGCCGTCCCCGGCGGCTTCTCCGCCTCCGCCACCTCCGCCGAGCAGGAGGGCCTCCGCCTCCCCCCGGTCAAGCTCTTCAAGCAAGGCCGCTTAGACCCTGAAATCTATGCCATAATCACCTCCAACATCCGCGTCGCCGACCAGCGCATCGGCGACGTCCGCGCCCAGGCCGCCGCCCTCCTCGTCGGATCCTCCCGCCTCACCGCCCTCCTCGACCGCTACGGCGACGCCACCGTCACCGAGGCCATCGCCGAGATCCGCACCCGCGCCGCCACCCAGATGCGCGCCATGATCGCCCTGATCCCGGAGGGCACCTACACCTCCCGCGCCTTCATCGACAGCGACGGCGTCGTCAACGAACCCCTGACCATCGCCCTCGCCGTCACCCGCGACGGCGACACCCTGACCTTCGATTTCGCAGGCTCGTCAAAGCCTTGCGCCGGCCCGATGAACTCGGTCCGCGCCACCACCCTCTCCTCCGTCTACCTCGCCATGCGCCACATCTTCCCCGAGGTCCCGATCTGCGCCGGCGCCTTCGAGCCCCTCCACGTCACCGGCATCGCCGGCACCTTCCTCGACGCGCACTACCCCCGCCCGGTCTCCGGCTGCGCCGCCGAGGTCAGCCAGCGCATCGCCGAAGCGGTCTTCGCCGCCCTGGTAGCCCCCCTCCCCGACCGCGTCACCGCCGCCCCGGCCGGCACCTCCGGCAACTTCGCCCTCGGCGGCCACGACCCCGAGCGCGGCCGCGACTACGTGATGTACCAGATCTCCGGCGGCGGCTACGGCGGCAACGCCGACCACGACGGCCTCTCCAACGGCTGCTCCACCATCGGCATCTCCAAGGCGCCGCCGGTCGAGATCATGGAGCAGCAGTTCCCGGTGCTCTACCGCCGCTACGCCCTGCACGAGGGCTCCGGCGGCGCCGGCGCGCCACCGCGGCGGCTTCGGCCTCGACTACGAGGTCGAGCTCCTGCGCGGCACCGCCCGCGCCTCCTTCGTGATGGACCACGGCCGCTTCGGCCCGCAGGGCGCGCTCGGCGGCGCGCGACGGCGGCGTCAACCGCGTCGAGGTGATCCGCGGCGGCGAGACCCTGGTGCCCGCCGCACCTCTCCAAGGCCCAGGACATCCCGCTCGCCCCCGGCGACCGCGTGCGCGTGCGCACCCCCGGCGGCGGCGGCTACGGCGACCCCCCCACCCGCGCCCGCGCCGCCGTCGCCGAGGACGTGCGCCTCGGCCGCTACACCGCGGCCGAGGCCGAAGCCCGCTTCGGGCCGTTCCGCCCGCCCGATCCCGCCGCGCCCTAACGCCCCCGCGGACCCCGCAGCTTCGGCGGCCGCCGGGGATCGGTGCCCGGCCCCGGCCGCGCCGCGGCGGCGGCCGGCCGCGGCAGCGCGAACCGCAAGGCCACCCGCTCGACGCCAAGGCGCTCCGGCCGATCGGCGCCGAGGAAGGTCACATCCAGCGCCGCGTCGTCGAGGCCGCTGAACCGCAACGCCTCGCCCACCGCGGCGGCGACGCCCGGCCGGGCGGGCTCCGGCACCTCGGTCAGGACCAGCAGCAGCCGCCGGTCCCCCCCGGCGTAGCCCGCCTCGACCAGGAACGCCTCGGCGATCACCTCCGCCATCGCCGCCAGCTTCGGCCCCAGCGCCGCAACCAGCTCCGGCGGCGCCGCCGGTGCCGCGAAATGCCGCGGCCGCTCCGCCGCCGCGCCCGGCCCCTGGCTCAGCATCCCGGCCATCCAGTCGACGGCCTCGGCTGGCAGCAGCGTCGCCGACGGGGCCTCGCCGAGGTTGAGGCCGATCCCCACCCCCTGCCCGGCCAGCATCGCCACCAGCCGCCGCCCGGCCAGCGCCGCGAAGGGCGCCGGGGCATCGAGGACGGCCGCCAGCCGGTCGTCGCGGTCGAAGGCGAGCACGAAGCGGCCCTCGGCCAGCTCGAACACCCGCGGCCGCAGCCGGTCGCCCTCCGCCGGGGCCTCGAGCAGCAGCACCAGCTCGGCGTCGAGCACGCGCTCGTGGAAGCGCAGGCGCAGCACCGGGTCGGTCGGATCGGCCTCCTGCTCGCGAAAGGCGAGGTCGAGCGGGGTTTCCGGCATCCGCCCGGCCTAGAGCCCGGCGAGGAGCGTGGCGACCCGCGCCCGCAGCTCGGGCACCAGTTCCGCCTCGAACCAGGGGTTGCGCCGGAGCCAGCCGGTGTTCCGCCATGACGGATGCGGCAGCGGCAGCACCCCCGGCGGACAGTCGCGCCAGGCCCGCACCGTGGCGGTGACCGGGCGCGCCGGGCCCGCCCAGGTGCCAGCGCTGCGCGTAGGCACCCACCAGCAGCGTCAGCCGCACCGCCGGCATCACTTGCCAGCGCCTGCGGCCGCCAGGTCCGGGCGCAGACCGCCGGCGGCGGCAGGTCGGCGCCGCGGGCGTCGGTGCCGGGAAAGCAGAACGCCATCGGCAGCACCGCGAAGCGCCGGCGATCGTAGAACGCCTCGGGTCCCACCCCGAGCCAGTCGCGCAGCCGGTCGCCCGAGGGGTCGTCGTACGGCCTGCCGCTGGCGTGCACCCGCGCCCCCGGCGCCTGGCCAGCGATCAGGATCGGCGCGGTCGGCGACAGCCAGGGCACCGGCCGCGGCGCATGCGCCGTGTGCGTGGCCGCGAAGGCCGCGGCGCAGATCCGGCAGGCGCGGATCGCCTCGGCCAGCTGCCCGGCGCGGTCGTCGCCGGGCCGCGGCCGCAGATCGGGCGCCTCCGCCAGGGCCGCCGGCTCAGGCATCCGCGACGATCGCATCGTAGCCGGCCGCCAGCGCCTCCGCCTCCGCCGTGGTCAGCTCGACCAGCGGCGGCCGCAGCGTCGCGTAGCCGGGATCGCCGTGCCGGTGCGCCACCAGCGCCTTCACCGCCGGCACCACCGGATAGCGCAGCACCAGGTCGACGACGCGCAGCACCCGGGGATCGTCGCGCCCGGCATGCACCAGCGGCCGCAGCAGGCCCGGGCGCGAAATTGGCCAGGCCGCAGATCGACCCCTGGGCCCCCTCGCGCATCGCCCGCGCCAGCAGCCGCTCGTCGCCGATCAGCACCGCCAGCTCGCCGTGCGCCGCCAGGAAGGCCTGCGCTGTCGCCCAGTCGCCCGAGGAGTCCTTGACACCGACGATCGCCTCGGGAAAGCCGCGCCGCAGCCGCCCGACCAGCTCGACCGACAGCGGCACCGCGGTCTGGCCCGGGATGTGGTAGAGCACGACGCCGCGCAGCGCCGGCCCGATCGCCTCGAGGGTCCGCGCGAACCAGGCGTAGAGCCCTTCGTCCGCCAGCCCCTTGAGATAGTAGGGCGGCGTGACCAGGAGCCCGCGCGCCCCGAACCCGAGCGCCAGCCGGGCCTGCGCCACCGCGTCCTCGACGCTGGTCGCGGTGACCGCGGCGTAGAGCTTCTCGCCGAAGTCGATGCCGCCGGCGCCGACCGCCCCGAGCATCGCGGCCCGATCGCGCATGCCGATCGAAAAGCCCTCGCCGGTGGTCCCGAACAGCGTCAGGGTGTCGCAACCGTTCTGCAGCACCCAAGCCGCATGCCGCGCCAGCCGCGCCAGATCCACCGCGCCGTCAGGCGCGAAAGGCGTCACCAGCGCCGCCGAAAGTCCGAAAATCCGCCGCTCGGCCATGCCGTCCCCCTGAGACCAGGCCCCAGCTTGCGCAGCGCAATCCCCGCTGTCAATGCAGCGGGCGCTCAGCGCCGCGGCGCGGGGGCGTCCGCGCCCGACAGCGCCTTGCCCAGCCGCGGCAGACCGGCCCGCTTCATGCAGCGCCCGGAGCGGCTGCGGCCGCCCCGAGGCCCGCTCCGCCCGCGCCTGCACCCCGGCCGCGACCGCGGCCAGGTCCAGCCCCTCGGCCGCGAACTCGCTCAAAAACCCGTCCGGCTCGCGCAGGATCAGCCCGTGCCGCGCCAGGGTCCGGGTCGGAAAGTCCGCCCGGTTCAGCGTCAGCAGCACCTCCGCCCGGCCGGCGATCGCCGCCGCCAGCACGTGCCGGTCATCCGGGTCCGGCAGCGACAGCCGCGCCACCAGCTCGGGGTCCACCGCCACCTCCGCCTCCGGCCAGCCGGCGCGCATCAGCGCGATCTCGCCCCGCGCCACCGCCTCCGCCCCCTCGGGCAGCCGCCGCGTCGCCCGCGCCCATTCCTCCAGGATCCGCGCCGACCAGAGCGGCACGAAGCCGCCCGCCGCCGCCGTGCCGAGCAGCATCTCCCGCAGCACCGTCGGGAACAGCACGCAGGCGTCGAGCGCGACCCTCACGGCGCCAGCCGCAGGAACAGCGCCTTGAGATAGGCGGTCTCCGCCAGCGCCGGGTGCACCGGATGGTCCGGCCCCGCGCCGCCGACGTGCAGGATCTGCGCCGCCCGTCCGGCCCGCGCCACCCCGCGCAGGCTCGCCTCGCGGAACCGCCCGAGCTCCGCGGCGTGGCTGCACGAGCAGAGCGCCAGGAACCCGTCCGGCTCGACCAGCGCCGCCGCCAGCCGCGCCACCCGCTCGTAGGCGCGCAAGCCCGCCTCCAGCGCCGCCTTGTTCGGCGCGAAGGCCGGCGGATCGCAGACCACCAGCCCGAACCGCCGGCCTCTCGCCGCCCAGCGCCGCCATCGCCTCGAAGGCATCGGCCCGCCGCAGTTCCAGCCGCTCCGCCACCCCGCCCGCGGCCGCGCCCAGCGCCGCCAGCTCGAGCGCCGGCGCCGATGCGTCCACCGCCAGCGCCGCGGTCGCTCCCGCGGCCAGCCCGGCCAGCGCGAAGCCGCCCACATGGCTGAAGACGTCGAGCAGGCTCCGCCCGCGGGCCAGCCGGGCCGCGAAGGCATGATTCGGCCGCTGGTCGTAGAAGATCCCGGTCTTCTGCCCCTGCGCGAGGTCGGCGAAATAGACCGCGCCGTTCATCCGCACCGGCACCGGACCGTCCAGCGCGCCCACCAGCACCGCCGAGGCCGCGTCCAGCCCCTCCAGCCCCCGCGCCCGCCCGCCCGCGTTCTTCACCACCGTCGCGACCCCGGTCGCCGCCCGCAGCGCCTCGACCAGCGCCGGCAGCCGCACCTCGGCCCAGGCGGCGTTCGGCTGGACCGCGGCCGCCGGCCCGAACCGGTCGATCACCACCCCCGGCAGGCCGTCCGCCTCGGCGTGGGCCAGCCGGTAGAACGGCGCGTCGAACAGCGCCTCGCGCAGCGCCAGCGCCCGGCCGATCCGTGCCGCGAACCAGGCCGCGTCGATCGCCGCCGCCGGGTCCGGATCGAGCAGCCGCGCCGCGATCTTCGAGCCGGGATTGAAGGCCGCGCAGCCCAGCGGCCGCCGCTCGGCGTCCTGCAGTTCCACCACCGCCCCCGGCGAAATCGCCCGGGTCCGGCGGTCGAGCACGACCTCGTCGGCATAGGCCCAGGGCGCGTCCCGGCGCCCGCGGCCGGACTGCGGGCGCAGGCGCACCACCGGACGAATGGGCGGGCTGTCGGACATGGCGCTCCCGGCGACGGACTGCGGACTGCGGACCGATCTCTGACGCCTGCGGCGGCGGAAGTCCACCGGGCCCGAGGCCGCCTTTTCCCGGTCGCATTCTCCTGCTATGCAGCCCGCTCGTGCCCGCCGGCAGCGGGCGCAGGAAGGAAATCTCCATGGCGACGATCGTGGCGGTCGAGGATGTCCGCAAGGTCTACGCGTCCGGCTTCGAGGCGCTGAAAGGCGTGAGCCTTGCGATCGAGCAGGGCGAGATCCTGGCGCTTCTCGGCCCGAACGGCGCCGGCAAGACCACGCTGATCTCGGCCATCTGCGGCATCACCACGCCGACCGCGGGACGCATCACCGTCGGCGGCCACGACGTGGTGACCGACTACCGGGCCAGCCGCGCGATGATCGGACTGGTGCCGCAGGAGCTGACGCTGGAGCCGTTCGCCAAGGTCATCGACACCGTCCGCTTCAGCCGCGGCGTCTTCGGCAAGGCCCGCGACGACGCCTATGTCGAGAAGGTGCTGCGCCAGCTGGCGCTCTGGGACAAGCGCGCCTCGCCCACCCAGCAACTCTCGGGCGGCATGCGCCGGCGGGTGCTGATCGCCAAGGCGCTGGCCCACGAGCCGAAGGTGCTGTTCCTCGACGAACCGACCGCCGGCGTGGACGTCGAGCTGCGCAAGACGATGTGGCAGGTGGTCGCCGAACTCCGCGCCGCCGGCACCACCATCATCCTGACCACCCACTACATCGAGGAAGCCGAGGCGATCGCCGACCGGGTCGCCGTGATTAACGGCGGCCGGATCCTGCTGGTCGAGGACAAGGCCCGGCTGATGCAGCGCATGGGCCAGAAGCAGATGACCATCGAGCTGCAGGCACCGCTCGCGACGATCCCGGAGGCGCTGGCCGCCTACGATCTGACGCTCGGCGAAGACGGCTGCAGCCTGGTCTACGCCTACGACCGCACGGCCAGGCGCACCGGCATCGTCTCGCTGCTGCGCGACCTCGCCGCGACCGGCCTGATGCTCCGCGACGTGCAGACCCAGCAGAAATCGCTCGAGGACATCTTCGTCGATCTGGTGAGGGCGGAGGCATGAACTGGCGGGCGGTGCAAGCGATCTACGTTTACGAGATCTCGCGGACCCTGCGCACCATCGTGCAGAGCCTGATCGCGCCGGTGATCTCGACCTCGCTCTACTTCGTGGTCTTCGGCACCGCGATCGGCTCGCGCATCCAGACCGTCGAGGGGGTGTCCTATGGCGCCTTCATCGTTCCCGGCCTGATCATGCTGACCGTGCTGATGCAGTCGATCTCGAACGCCTCCTTCGGCATCTACTTCCCGAAGTTCATCGGCACGATCTTCGAGATCCTGTCGGCGCCGGTCTCCTTCCTCGAGATCGTCATCGGCTACGTCGGCGCCGCCGCGACCAAGTCCTTCGTCATCGGGCTGGTGATCTTCGCCACCGCCCACCTCTTCGTGTCGCTGCCGGTGGCGCACCCGCTGGCGATGCTGGGATTTCTCGCCCTGACCTGCCTCAGCTTCAGCCTCTTCGGCTTCATCATCGGCATCTGGGCGAAGAACTTCGAGCAATTGCAGCTGGTGCCGCTCCTGGTGATCTCGCCGCTGGTCTTCCTCGGCGGCAGCTTCTATTCGATCGCCATGCTGCCGCCGATCTGGCAGAAGATCACGCTGTTCAACCCGGTGGTCTACCTGATCTCCGGCTTCCGCTGGGCCTTCTTCGACACCGCCGACGTCGGCATCGGCCTCAGCCTCGCGGCGATCGCGCTCTTCAGCCTCGCCTGCCTCGGAATCGTGCTGGTGGATCTTCCGGACCGGCTACCGGATCCGGACCTGAGCGGCGTCAGCCGAGCGCGCCGTTCTGCCGCTGCGCCGCGGCCGGATGCGCTCCATCGAGGCGATGGCCGGTGCTGAGCCCGGTCTCGGCGTCGAACCCGTGCAGGCGCTCCTGCCTGAACGTGAACGGGACGGTCTCGTCGAGCTTCAACCGCGTCGCCGCCGGAACCGTGGCCTTGAACAGCGTCGCGCCGGCGCGCAGCGTCACCACCAGCTCCACGCCATGGTTCTCGACGTGGTGGACCTGCGCGGCCGCGGCCCCGTCGGCGCCGACGATGACGTCCTCCGAGCGCACGCCCATCGTCACCGGCCCGGCCTCGCGCCCCAGCCGGGCCCGCCCCACCGCCGTCAGCGGCAGCTCGAACGCCCCCGGCAGCCGCAGCGTCCCGTCCTCGATCGCGCCGCCGAGCAGGTTCATCGCCGGCGAGCCGACGAAGCCCGCCACGAAGGTGTTCCGCGGCGCGTGGTAGATCTCGTTCGGCGGGCCGAACTGCACCAGCCGGCCTTCGTTCAGCACCCCGATCTTGTCGCCCATCGACATGGCCTCGACCTGGTCGTGGGTGACGAACAGGAAGGTGCCGCCGAGCGAGCTCTGCAGATCCTTCAGCTCCGAGCGCAGCGCCTCGCGCAGCTTGGCGTCGAGGTTCGACAGCGGCTCGTCCATCAGGAACACCGTCGGGTCGCGCACGATCGCCCGCCCGATCGAGACCCGCTGCATCTCGCCGCCCGACAGCTTGTCCACCTTGCGCTCCAGCAGGTGCCCGATCCGCAGGATTTTCGCCGCCCGCTCGATCCGCCGCTCGATCTCGTCGGGCGCGAAGGCGCGGACCCCCGACTTCAGCGGGAAGGCCAGGTTCTGCCGCACCGTGTAGCGCGGGTAGAGCGAATAGTACTGGAACACCAGCGCCACGTCGCGCTGCGCCACGCTCCAGCCGGCCGTGTCCTCGCCGCCGATCCTCACCGTGCCGGCGTCCGGCCGCTCCAGCCCCGCGATCAGCCTGAGCGTCGTGGTCTTGCCCGCGCCGGTCGGGCCGAGCAGCACGCAGAACTCGCCGTCGGCGACCGACAGCGTCAGCCCGTCGACGGCGCGCGACGCCCCGAACCGCTTGCTGACCCCCTCCAGCCCGATCTCAGCCATCCGCCTGCCCGATCTCCAGCACCTCGCCGGTGGTGGCGTCGAAGAAATGCACCTGCGGCACGTCCAGGTCCGCCCAGACCGGATCGCCCGGCCGGCCCACCAGCCCGCTCGCCGTGCGCACCTTGAGATACCGCTCGCCCAGCTTCAGGTCGACGATGTCGTAGGCGCCGAGCGGCTCGATGAACTGCGCCTGCATCGGCTGCCGCCCCGGCCCGGCCTCGCGCGCCACCCGCACCCCTTCCGGCCGCACCCCCACCACCAGCTCGTGCCCGGCCGGCAGCACCGCCCCGATCCGCGCCGCCAGCGCGCCCGGCACCGCGAACGCCTGCCCGCCGCCCAGCGCCACCGAGGCCGTCTCCCCCTCGGTCCGGATCTCGGCCGGCACCACGTTCATCACCGGCGAGCCCACGAACTGCGCCACGAACAGGTTCGCCGGCTGCAGGTAGACCTGCGACGGGCTGCCCACCTGCTGCAGCACCCCGTCGTTCATCACCGCCACCCGGTCGGCCAGCGACATCGCCTCGACCTGGTCGTGGGTGACATAGACGCTGGTGGTGCCGTTCTCGACGTGCAGCCGCTTCAGTTCCGCCCGCATGTCCTCGCGCAGCTTGGCGTCCAGCGCCCCGATCGGCTCGTCCATCAGCAGCGCCTTCGGCCGCCGCACCAGCGCCCGCCCGATCGCCACCCGCTGCATGTCGCCGCCCGACAGCGCCGAGGGGCGCTTGCCCAGCAGCCCCTCGATCCGGAGCGACGCCGCCACCTCGCGCACCTTGCGCGCGATCGCGTCGCGGCTCTCGCCGGTGGCGCGCAGCGGGAAGGCGATGTTGTCGAAGGCCGTCAGGTGCGGATAGAGCGCAAACAGCTGGAACACGAAGGCGATGTCGCGCTCGCCGGCCGGCAGGTCCTGCACCGGCCGCCCGTCGATGGCGATCTCGCCCGAATCGATCTCCTCGAGCCCGGCGATCGCGCGCAGCGTCGTGGTCTTGCCGCAGCCCGACGGCCCCAGCAGCACCACGAACTCCCGGTCGGCGATCTCCAGGTTCAGCGCCCGGATCACGTAGTTGCTGCCGAAATACTTCTCGATGTCGCGCAGGCCGATAGCAGCCATTACTTCGTCTCCGGCCGCGACGGGACCTTGATGAAGACGCTGAAGCCGACGAGACCGATCAGGATGATCGTCACGCTGTAGCGATGCAGAGTATGGATCCACGGCTGCACCAGCGCGACGATCCCGAGGATCATCAGCCACTGGAACAGCATCTCGAGCCGGCGGGGGTTCATGCGCATGAGCCTATTTCCGGATCGCGCCGAAGGTGACGCCGCGCAGCAGGTGGTTGCGGAGCGCAAAGGTGAAGATCGCGACCGGCAGCAGGAACAGGAAGGCCCCTGACGCTATGACCGTCCAGTCCGGCAGGCCGGAACCGATCTGCGCCGGGATGAAGGGCGGGGCGGTCTGCGCCCGGCGGTTGGTCATGATCAGCGCGAAGGCGTATTCGTTCCAGGCGGTGATGAAGCAGAAGACGGCAGTGGCGGCGATACCGGTCGCGGCCTCGGGCAGCACGATCTTGAAGAAGGCCTGCAGGCGGGAGTAGCCGTCGACGAGCGCCGCCTCCTCGTACTCCCGCGGGATCTCGTCCATGAAGCCCTTCATCAGCCACACTGAGAAGGAAAGGTTGAAGGCGGTGTAGAGGATGATGAGCCCGATATGGGTATCGGTCAGGCCGACCGCCCGGTACATCAGGAACATCGGGATCGCCACGACGACCGGCGGCAGCATGCGGGTGGAGAGGATGAAGAAGAGCAGGTCGTCCTTGCCGGCGATGCGGAAGCGCGAGAAGCCGTAGGCGGTGAAGGTCCCCATGCCGACCGCGAGCACGGTGCTGGTGATCCCGACGATCAGGCTGTTGAGGAAGCGGTTCGGATACTGCGAGAGCTGCACGTCCGGTCCGACCCTGAGCACCCGCTCGCCGCCGTCGTAGATGTCCTTCTCCCACCAGGGCGCGGCGGCGTAGGTTACCGGGTCGACCGGGCCGCGCAGTTGCACCCGCTTGGTGAAGAGCTTCACGAACGGCGAGATCTCGGGGGTGAAGAAGACCGTCGGCGGCACCGAGGTCGCGACCGAGCGCGGCTTGAAGGCGGTGGAGCCGATCCAGTAGAGCGGCGCCAGGAAGATCAGCAGGGCGGCGACGACGCCCACGACCGCGAGCCGGTTGCCGATGCGGTGCGCCGAGGAGGTGACGGCGGCCATCTCAGCGCTCCTTCACGCGGTTGAGGTACTTCACGTAGATGTTGGTGATCGCAAGCACGACGATCAGCACGATGTAGGCGAGCGCCGACGACTTGCCGGTCTGCCACTCCTGGAAGGCCATCTTGTAGAGGCGGACGGCGATCGTCTCGGTGCTGCCCTGGCCCGACATGATGAAGGGCAAGTCGAAGGTCTTGAACGCCTCCATCGTTCGGAAGATCAGCGCGATCAGCAGCAGCGGGGCGACAAGCGGCAGGGTGATGCGGGTGAAGGTGTACCAGGTGCCGGCGCGATCGATCGCGGCGGCTTCGTAGAGGTGCTTCGGCACCGCCGACAGGCCAGCGAGCGAGAGCAGCATCACGAACGGCGACCACATCCAGATGTCGGTGATGGCGATCGCGTAGAGCGCGTGGTTCGGGTCGGACAGCCAGTCGAACTTCCCGAGCCCGAGCGCGTAGTTGATCGGGCCCCACGACGGGTCGTAGAGCAGCTTCCAGAACAGCCCGACGATCGCCGGCGACAGCATCATCGGCAGCAGCAGCAGCGTCGCGACCAGGCCCTTGAGCGGGAACGTGCGGTTGAGCAGCAACGCCAGGCCGAAGCCGACCAGCATCTGGCCGCTGACCGACACCACCACGTACTTCGCGGTGACGGTGAAGTTGTTCCAGATGTTCGGGTCGTTCAGCAGATCGCGGTAGTTCTGCAGCCCGACGAAGACCGGCGGCTTGGCCAGCGAGGCCCGGAACTCGGTGAACGAGAAACCGAGCGAGTAGATCAGCGGGAAGATGTTGAAGACGATCAGAAAGATGATCGTCGGCAGAATGAAGAGGTTCCGGATCCGGAGGTCGCTCCAGCCGCGGGCAGCCGCGCGCGAGCGGGGGTCGAGCGTAGCGATGACGGCCAAAGGCTTCCTCCCGGGTCACGAGCCGTTTCTTGTTGCGTCCGGGCCGGACGGGGGCCGGCCCGGACGATTCCTTCCCGAGGGCGTCAGTTGCCGAGGGTCTTGTTCCAGTCCTGCACCAGGCCGTCGAGCGCCTCCTGGGCGGTGCCCTTGTCGTCGACGACGAACGGATGCAGCCGGTCGTTCATCTGCGTCAAGAGGTCGGCGTAGCTCGGGATCGCCCAGAAGTCCTTCACGCCCTGCATCGACTGGTAGAAGGCCTCGTTGTAGGGCGTCGCCTTGCGGAACTCGTCGGATTCCAGCACCGCCTTGTTGGTGGTGTAGCCGCCGAGGTCTGCCCACTTCTTCTGCACGTCGTCGCGGCTGAACCACTCCAGGAACTTGAACGCCTCGTCCTGGTTCTTGGAATAGGAGACGATCGAGATCCCCTGTCCGCCGAGCGCCGCGTGCTGCTGCCCGCCCGGACCCGCCGGGTTGGCGAAGTAGCCGGTGGCGTCCGCGTGCGGATTGGTAGCCGAGTTGGCAAGGGCCGGGAAGAAGGCGAAGAAGTTCATCGTCATCGCCGCCAGCCCCTCGGTGAAGGCCTGGTTGTCCTCGAGGAAGAACGACTGGCCCCAGTTCGGCGGGGTGAACTTGTAGAGGTCGTGGTAGAGCTGCAGCGCCTCGACGTTTTCCGGTGAATTCAGGATGCCATCGACTTTGTTGGTCGTATAGTCGCCGAGGTCGCCGCCGTAGCTGAAGATCGTCTGCTCGACGCCCATCGCCAGCGCGTCATAGGAGGTCTGCGTGTAGAGCGCGACGCCGTAGCGGTTCTCGTCGGGCCGGGTAAAGAACTCGGCGATGTCGCGGAGCTGCTTCAGGTCCTTGGGCACGTCGAGATCGTAGCCGTACTTGGCCTTGAACGCCTCCTTTTCCTTCGGGTCCTCGAACCAGTCCTTGCGGTAGGCCCACCCGTTGGCATCGCCCTCCATCGGCACCGCCCAGTATTTGCCGCCGTACTCCGAGTAGTACTTCAGCGTCGCCGGGACGAAGTGGTCCTTCAGGTTGTCCTTGTTGAGGAAGTCGGTCAGATCCACGTAGTGGCCGCCAGTCGAGCCTGCGCCGAGCCACTGGCTGTCGCCGACCACCATGTCGTAGGCGTCGCCGTGCGCGTTGAACTCGGCGAAGGCCTTGGTCTGGAAGTCCGACCAGGGCGTCGTCTGCACGGTGACGGTCACGCCGGTCTCGGCGGTATAGTCGTTCACCAGCTCCTGCAGGTAGTTGGCCGGGTCCCATTCGGCCCAGAAGATCGTCAGCTCCTGCGCCGAGGCCGGAGCCCCCGCAAACCCGAGGACGAACGCGCAAGACGCGCCCGCCAATAGTCCAGTCAGCCGTTTCTGCATCATTTCAGTCCTCCCATTTTCAGTTCTCCGGGCTTGGCCGTCGCGGCCTGCCCGCTTCTTCTTCGTGTTATCGGTTCAGCTTGCGTGCGTGGCGGCGCTCCTTCCTTTGGGGCCGGCGTCGGCCACCGCGGCCCGGACCAGGGCATGGGCCGACCACAGCGCCACGTCGCGCGCATGCTCGCCGTCCAGTCCCCAGATGTCCTTCAGCACCACGAAGGCCTCGGTGCCGAACACCAGCGACAGCGACTGCCGCAGCCGGTCGAACTCGGCCGGCGGCATCGACGCCTTCAGCGGCGCCAGCGCGCTCGCCAGCACCGCCTTGCGGTTGCCGCGCACGATCGGCGCCTCGTCGCCCAGCGTGCCCGCCCGGCGCCGGCTCCACTGGTCCATCGCCTGCAGCAGCGCCGCGCGCAGCGTCGCCTCGTATTCGTCCAGCCGCGGATAGGCGAAGGCCAGCAGCCCCTCGATCCGCGCCTCCGCGTCGGGCAGATCCGAGCGCCAGCCCAGGATCGGCCCCAGCGCCTCGTCCACCGCCGCCTGCACCAGCGCCGCCTGGGTCGGAAAATACCGGTAGGCCGTCGCCCGCGACACCTCCGCCGCCTCGGCCACGTCGGTCACCGAGGGCACCCGTCCCGACTGCATCAGCTGCATCGCCGTCTCCAGCAACAGCTTCCGCATCCGGGCCCGCTGCCCGGTCTGGGGTGTCGCGTTCTGCCGTTCTTGACTTGAGACGTGCATGTCAATACGATACGGTCGTCTCATTACGAAAGCAATCCTGTTCTCGCGGCCCGCGCCGCACCCGGACAGGGGCCAACCAGAACGCCGGCCCAGAACCGGCAAACCAGGGAGGAGGCCGGCCCGCCGCAGCGCGCCAGCGCGCGGCGGGGGGCGCACGATGAGCCACATCTACGTCGTCGGCACAGCGGACACCAAGGGCGCGGAACTCGCCTTCCTCGCCGAGCGCGTCGCCGCCGCCGGCGGCGCGCCGCTGATCCTCGACGTCGGCACCCGCAGCCCCACCGTCCCGGTCGACCTCCCCGCCCCAGCGATCCCCGCCAGCGACGACCGCGGCACCGCCGTCACCGCCATGGCCGAGGCGCTGGCCGCGTACCTGCCCGGCCGCACCGACATCGACGGCGTCGTCGGCATCGGCGGCGGCGGCGGCACCGCCATCGTCACCGCCGGCATGCGCGCCCTGCCCTTCGGCATCCCCAAGCTCATGGTCTCGACGCTCGCCTCCGGCGACGTCGGGCCCTACGTCGGCGTCGCCGACATCATGATGATGCATTCGGTCGCCGACATCGCCGGGCTCAACCGCATCACCCGCACCGTGCTCGCCCAGGCCGCCGAGGCCGTCGTCGCCATGACCCGCGCTCCCGCCGCCGCCAGCGACAAGCCCGCCATCGGCCTCACCATGTTCGGCGTCACCACCCCGTGCGTCACCCGCGTCGCGGACGCGCTCCGCGCCGACCACGACCCGCTGGTCTTCCATGCCACCGGCACCGGCGGCCGCGCCATGGAGCTGCTCGCCGGCAGCGGCATGCTCGCGGGCGTCATCGACGCCACCACCACCGAGATCGCCGACCACCTCTGCGGCGGCGTCCTCTCCGCCGGCCCCAACCGCCTCGCCGCCATCGCCCGCGCCGGCATCCCATATGTCGGCTCCACCGGCGCCCTCGACATGGTCAACTTCTGGGCCCCCGAAACCATCCCCGCCCGCTATGCCGGCCGGCTCTTCCACGTCCACAACGCCAACGTGACGCTGATGCGCACCACCGCCGACGAATGCCGCGCCATCGGCGCCTGGATCGCCGCCCGCCTCAACCGCTTCCGCGGCCCGGTCCGCTTCCTGATCCCCGAGCTCGGCGTCTCCGCCCTCGACATCGCCGGCGGCGCCTTCTTCGACCCCGAGGCCGACGCCGCGTTGTTCGACGCGCTGGAGGCCGGCCTCAAGGCCACCCCCGAGCACCGGCTGGTCCGCCTGCCCCTCCACATCAACGACCCGGCCTTCGCCGACGCCCTCGTCGCCGCCTGGCAGGAACTGGAAAGCGCCCCATGCCCGCCATCCCCCGCGCCGACATCCTGACCCGCTTCCGCGCGATGGTCGCCGAGGGCCGGCCGATCATCGGCGGCGGCGCCGGCACCGGCCTTTCGGCGAAATGCGAGGAAGCCGGCGGCATCGACCTCATCGTCATCTACAATTCCGGCCGCTACCGCATGGCCGGCCGCGGCTCGGCGGCGGGCCTGCTCGCCTACGGCAACGCCAACGACATCGTCCGCGAGATGGCCGTCGAGGTGCTGCCGGTGGTCCGCAACACGCCCGTCCTGGCCGGGGTCAACGGCACCGACCCCTTCGTGCTGATGACCCCGTTCCTGGCCGAGCTGAAGGCGATGGGCTTCTCCGGCGTGCAGAACTTCCCCACCATCGGCCTCTTCGACGGCACCATGCGCACCTCCTTCGAGGAGACCGGCATGGGCTACGGCCTCGAGGTCGAGATGATCGCCGCTGCCCACGCCCTCGACCTGCTCACCACCCCCTATGTCTTCACCCCCGACGAGGCCGTCGCCATGACCCGCGCCGGCGCCGACGTCATCGTCGCCCACATGGGCGTCACCACCGGCGGCTCGGTCGGCGCCACCTCCGCCCGCTCGCTGGACGACTGTGTCGCCGAAATCGACGCCATCGCCGCCGCCGCCCTCGCCGAACGGCCCGACGTCATCGTGCTCTGCCACGGCGGCCCGATCGCCATGCCCGCGGACGCCGCCTACGTCCTGAAACACGCCGCCACCTGCCACGGCTTCTACGGCGCCTCTTCGATGGAGCGCCTGCCGGTCGAGCAGGCGCTCACCGACCAGACCCGCGCCTTCAAGGCGATCGCCCGATAGGAGACCCCGCATGTCCGGCAAGTTCGTGATTCGCGCCGACGTCGAGCCCGAAGTTCTCGACTGGGGCCAGCTCCGCTGGCTCTCGAACCCCCCAGCCACCGGCGCGGCGCAGCTCACCGTCATCGACGTCACCCTTCAGCCCGGCAAGGGCCACAACTTCCACAAGCACCCCGACCAGGAGGAGGTAATCCTCGTCGTCGCCGGCCAGGTCGAGCAGTGGCTCGACCAGGAGAAACGCCTGCTCGGCCCCGGCGACTCGCTGTTCATCCCCGCCGGGGTGGTGCACGCCTCCTTCAACGCCGGCAGCGGCGAGGCCCGTATGGCCGCCATCCTCGGCCCCTGCGTCGGCGATGTCGGCTACGAAATGGTGGAAGTCGCCGACGAGGCCCCCTGGAACACGCTCCGCTAGAGGTCGATCATGCCCAACAACTACCCCAAGCTTCACAACGCCATGTGGCCCGGCATCGTCGGCAAGGGCGCCCCGGACAGCGAGCCGATCATCCCGCTCGACACCCTGCTGCGGCTCACCGCCAACGCCGAGGTCGACGGCCAGAAGTTCGACGGCGTCGACCTCTTCGTCACCGCCCCGCACATCGACATCGACAGCGACCCCGACGCGGTCAGGCGGATGACCGACCACATCGCCTCCTACGGCCTCGAGGTCGGCTCGTTCGTCGCGCCGATCTGGGCTGGCGCCGGCGGCGGCTCCGCCATGGGCTCCGAGGACGAGCGCAGGCAGTTCCTGACCCAGGTCCGCAAGGCCTGCGAGATCGGCCGGCAGATGCGCGAGCTCGGCATCCGCCCCACCGGCGGCATTCGCGTCGACTCGTCGACCTCGGTCGAGGCCTGGGACAAGGACCCGGCCGGCAACACCAGGCTCATCGCCGAGACCTTCTCCAAGGCCGGCGACATCGCCGCCGACCACGGCGAGTTCATCGTCGCCGAGGGCGAGATTCTGCTGGGGCGGCATGCATTCCTGGCGCGAGATGGTGCGGCTCCTCGAGATGATCGACCGCCCCGGCGTCGTCGGCTACCAGGCCGACATGGCCCACTCGATGCTCTACACCCTGGGCTACAACGCCGAGGCCGACCGCATCCTGCCCAAGGACTTCGACTGGTCCGACACCGCCGCCCTCGACGCCGCCTACCGCCAGGTCGCCGACGCGCTCCGCCCCTGGACCCTCGACTTCCACGTCGCCCAGAACGACGGCACCGTCTTCGGCTCCGGCGACCACGAGAAGACCGGCCGCCACTGCCAGGTGATCGACCCGAACGGCCGCCTCGATATCGTCAAGCACGCCGGCTTCTGGCTCCGCGACGCGAACGGCACCCTCACGAAGACCATGCGCCACATCTGCTGGGACGGCTGCATGTTCCCGAACGCGGTAATGGAAGACCAGCAGACCTGGAACGACATTCTCGGGACGATGATCAAGGTCCGCGACGCGCACGGCTGGACGGAATGAGGTCCCACTCGATTCGTGCCTATTTCGACCGTCGGCGAAATCGGCGCCGGTTGAGTCGGGCGCGCCTGTGCCGCATTCACTTCGCGGATTTGTCCGTCGACAAATCCGCGCGTGCCTGCCTGCCCGCCGTGCCGGAGGCACGCCTTCGGCGTGCGGCAGGCGCGATTCCGCGCCCACCCCAGGCAGGCGCGCGCGGATTGGACAGCGATCCAGTCCCGGCGGCACGCCGCTCGGCCTCCGCGCTCGCGCGCTCCGGCCGACGAACCGGCGCGACGCAGTGCGTCGCCTGATGCCGGTTCGGGCCTCCTCCGGCCGGACCTGCAGCTGTGACCTCGGCCCTTCGACCTTCCGCTAAGGAGAGCCCATCCAATGCCCCGCGACCTCAACATCGGCATGATCGGCTACGGCTTCATGGGCCGCTGCCATTCCAACGCCTTCCGCACCGCGCCCAACTTCTTCGACCTGCCGCGCCGGCCGGTGCTCAAGGCCGCCTGCGGCCGCAACGAGGCCCAGGTCCAGGCCTTCGCCGACACCTGGGGCTACGAGAGCATCGAGACCGACTGGCGCACGCTGGTCGCCCGCCCCGACATCGACCTCGTCGACATCTGCGTCCCCAACGACCTGCACAAGGAGATCGCCGTCGCCGCGGCGCAGGCCGGCAAGATCGTCATCACCGAAAAGCCCATCGCCCGCAGCACCGCCGAGGGCGAGGCCATGGTCGCCGCCGTCGAGGCCGCGGGCGTGCCCAACCTCGTCTGCTACAACTACCGCCGCATCCCCGCCGTCTCGCTGGTCAAGCAGCTGGTCGACAGCGGCAAGCTCGGCCGCATCTACCACTACCGCGCCAAGTTCCTGCAGGACTGGACCATCTCGCCCGACGTGCCCCAGGGCGGCGCAGGCACCTGGCGGCTCGACGTCGAGGCGGCCGGCTCCGGCGTCACCGGCGACCTGCTCGCCCATTGCATCGACACCGCGACCTGGATCAACGGAAAGATCGCCTCGCTCACGGCGATGACCGAGACCTTCGTCAAGGAGCGCCCGCGCGCCGACACCGGCCAGCCCGCCCCGGTCGGCATCGACGACGCGGCGGCGGTGCTCACCCGTTTCGCGAACGGCTCGCTCGGCACCTTCGAGTCCACCCGCTACGCCCGCGGCCACAAGGCGCTCTACACGCTGGAGATCAACGGCGAGCACGGCTCGCTCGCCTGGGACCTGCACGACCTCAACCGCCTCGCCTGGTTCGACCACCGCATCGAGGGGCCGCTGCGCGGCTGGAGCTCGATCCTCGTCACCGACGGCGAGCACCCCTACCTGGGGCACTGGTGGGTGCCCGGGCTGATCATCGGCTACGAGCACTCGTTCGTGCACACCATGGCCGACTTCATCGCCTCGCTCGACAGCGGCACCCCCGCCGCCCCCACCTTCCGCGACGCGCTGGAAACGACCCGCATCTGCGACGCCATCATCGCGTCGGGAAAGTCCGGCAGCTGGCTCACCCCCTAGCCGCCAACGTTAACCTTCGGGCCTTTCCCGCGATCATGCACATGCGTTGTGCATACTCCGTGCATGCGATGTGCATTCAACTTTCGCCGTTAACCCATTGCCTCCGCCTGCTTTCCCTGTCCAGCGCCCTGGCAGGCGCAAACCCCCGCTTGCACCCCGCCCCCCCGCCGCCCTAAGCAGGACCGAGGCCCATCGCCGGCCCGGGGAGATGATCATGAGCGGACTGACCCTCGACCACCGGATGCTCGCCGCCCTGGCCCGCGAGGTGGAAGCCGGCGACCCGATCGCCTGGGGCGGCGTCGCGCTCGACCGCGATACCGTCTACGACCTGATCGCCTCGCAGATCGCCGAGATGTTCGCCGGCTACGAGACCCGCGGCGTCTCCCGCGACCGGCAGATGGTGATCGCGCTGGCGACCGTGGTGAAGCTGACGGTCGAGAATTTCGTCCTGCACCAGCGGCTGATGCGCGAGTCCGGCAGACCGTCCTAAGCGCTTGTTTTTGCGTCAGATTGCCGAGCGCGGTCAGCCCAGCCCGTCCAGCCGCTTCCGCTCCAGCCGCCGCGCATGCAGGATCGGCTCGGTATACCCGTTCGGCTGTTCCGCCCCCTTGAACACCAGGTCGCACGCCGCCTGGAACGCCACCGACCCCTGGAAATCCGCAGCCATCGGCCGGTAGAGCGGGTCATCGGCGTTCTGCGCGTCCACCACCGCCGCCATCCGCCGCAGCGTCTCGGTCACCTGCTCGCGGCTGCAGACCCCGTGGCGCAGCCAGTTGGCGATGTGCTGCGAGGAGATCCTGAGCGTCGCCCGGTCCTCCATCAACGCAACATCGTGTATATCTGGCACCTTCGAACACCCCACCCCTTGATCGATCCACCGCACCACGTAGCCGAGGATGCCCTGAGCGTTGTTGTCGAGTTCGTGCTGCACCTCTTCGGCCGACCAGGTCGGCCGCACCACCTCCGGCGGCGTCAGGATCTCCTCCAGCCGCGCCCGCCGCCGCCCGGCCAGCCGCGCCTGCGCCGCCCTGACGTCGGTGCGGTGATAGTGCGTCGCGTGCAGCGTCGCCGCCGTCGGCGACGGCACCCAGGCGGTGTTCGCCCCGGCCTCCGGCTGCGCGCCCTTCTCGGCCAGCATCGCCGCCATCCGCTCGGGCGCCGCCCACATGCCCTTGCCGATCTGCGCCCGCCCGGGCAGCCCGCAGGCGAGCCCCACGTCCACGTTCCAGTCCTCGTAGGCCCGGTACCAGGCCGCGTCCTTCATCTCCGCCTTGGGAATCACCGGCCCCGCCTCCATCGCGGTGTGGATCTCGTCGCCGGTGCGGTCGAGAAAGCCGGTGTTGATGAAGACGATCCGTTCGCGGGCCGCCCGGATGCACTCGCCGAGGTTGACGGTGGTGCGCCGCTCCTCGTCCATGACGCCGATCTTGAGCGTGTTCGGCGTCATCCCAAGCACCGCCTCGACCCGCCCGAACAGCTCCACCGCGAAGGCGACCTCGTCCGGCCCGTGCATCTTCGGCTTCACCACGTAGACCGAACCGGCGGGCGAGTTGGCGCGCCGCCCGCCAGGCCCGACGTCGTGCAGCGCGATCAGCCCGGTGATCATCGCGTCCATGATGCCTTCGGGCACCTCGGCGCCGTCGGCGTCGAGGATCGCCGGGTTCGTCATCAGGTGGCCGACGTCGCGGACCAGCATCAGCGCCCGGGCGCGCACCGTCAGGCGCGAGCCGTCCGGCGCAATGTAGTCGAGATCGGGGTTGAGCCGCCGGACGAAGCTGCGCCCGGCCTTCTCGACCCGCTCGCTCAGCTCGCCCTTCATCAGGCCGAGCCAGTTGCGGTAGACCGCGACCTTGTCGTCGGCATCGACAGCGGCGACCGAGTTCCTCGCAGTCCATGATCGCGGTCACCGCCGCCTCCAGCCAGACGTCCGAGACATGGGCGGGATCGTCCGCCCCGATGGCGGTGGAGGCGTCGAGCTGGACCTCGACGTAGAGCCCGTGGTTGCGCAGCAGAAACTGCCGTGGCGCCGCCGCCTCGCCGAGATAGCCCGCGAACTGCCCGGGCCGCTGCAACCCGGTTTCCCGCCCCTGATCGAGCCCGACCACCAGTGCCCCGTCGCGGACGGTGAAGCCGCGCGCCGCCTCCCAGCCCGCGCCGTCGAGTGGCGCCGCCACGTCGAGGAACCGCCGCGTCCAGGCGATCACCGCCGCCCCCCGCAGCGGATTGTAGCCGCGCCCGCGGGCCCGGCCCTCGGTCTCGGGAATGGCGTCGGTGCCATAGAGCGCGTCGTAGAGCGATCCCCAGCGGGCGTTGGCGGCGTTCAGTGCGTAGCGGGCGTTCATCACCGGCACCACCAGTTGCGGCCCGGAGATCTCGGCGATCTCGGGATCGACGCCGGCCGTGGCGACGCTGAACTCCGGCCCCTCCGGCACCAGATAGCCGATATCCGCCAGGAAGGCGCGGTAGGCCGCGATGTCGCTCGGCAGCCCGTTCGCGCGGTGCCAGTCGTCGAGCTGCCGCTGCAGGCGCTCCCGCGTGGCGAGCAGGGCCCGGTTCCGCGGCGCCAGGTCGCGCAGGATCGCCGCGAAGCCCGCCCAGAACGCCTCCGGATCGACGCCGGTGCCCGGCAGTGCCTCGGCCTCGACGAAATCCGCGAGAACTTCGGCCACCTCGAGGCCCGACCGTGTCACCCGTTGCATCTTGCCTCGCTCGCCCCTCGCCACCAGCCGCCAAGAAACCGATGCCGCCGGCACGCGTCAACGGCCGGCGGGCGCGAATTGACGGATTGGCGCACAAGTGGTATCTTTTTGCCCATTAAATTCGCGCCTTAGATCGCCTCGATTTGTCGCCAATGATCTTTTTCGGCCCTGGGCTCGCCAAGGAGGGAACGATGCGCCTCGCCGGTCTGCTCGCCGGTTTCCTGCTCGCGCTCCTCGCCACCCTGCCGGCAGCCCCGACACGGGCGCAGAGCGTGCTCAGCCCGGAGTTCGCCGCGACCGGCGCCGGCCTGACGCCCTCCGAGCGGGCCGGCCGCGAAATCTGGATGTTCGCCACCGCCTTCAACGACCGCTTCTTCACCTACACTTATCCGCAGCGGATCGGCGGCGCGGTCGACTGGTACGGCATGCTCCGCGCCGACCGCCGCAACGACCTCTTCCAGGCCTGGGGCGCGATCCCCGACCCCGACTGCTGCGTGCCCGGCGATCCCGACTGCCCGGCCCGCGCGCCCGGCGATACCTACGGCTTCGCCTGGTGTCCGGGCGACGACACGCTGCTCGCCTTCGTCGGCCGCGAGGGCTACCGCGACCCGGCCTGCGACCTTGAGGACGCGCCGTTCGACACCGGCACCCCGCATGGCAGCGTCGACCAGCGCCAGACCCCGTGCGACCTCTACTTCGGCACCTCGACCGGCGTGCTCGGCCTGCGCAAATTCCCCAATCCCCGCTTCGACCCCGCCGCCTGGGAGCGGATCGGCGGCTGGCAGGGCTACGCCGCCTACCTCTCCGACGACCCGGCCGACCCCGACAGCCGGCGCAACCGGCTCTGGGACGGTTCGGTCGAGCCGCCGTTCCGGATCGGCATGGCCTGCGGCGCCTGCCACATCGGCTACGACCCGCTGAACCCGCCCGCCGACCCCGCCAGGCCCGCCTGGGCCAACATCAAGGCCCTGGTCGGCAACCAGTACAGCCGGATCTCGTACCTGCTCGGCAGCGGCCTCTCGCCGCACCGGCTGGAATGGCAGCTGATCGCCCGTGCCCGCCCGGGCGAGGTCGACACCTCGGCGCTGCCGATGGACTTCGTCTCGAACCCCGGCACCATCAACGCGATCATCAACTTCGCCCGCCGCCCGCTGCACGAGGAGGAGGTGCTGAAGTGGCGCAAGGCCTCGGCCTGCGCCGCGGACGCCGACCCCGAGGCCTGCTGGTGCGAGCCCGGCCGGATCGGCAAGTGCTGGGAAAAGAGCCTGAAGACCGAGATGATCCCGCACGTGCTGAAGGGCGGCGAGGACTCGATCGGCTATGACGAGGCGATCCAGCGCGTCTACTTCAACATCGGCTCCTGCGCCGAGCAGTGCTTGATCAACCACCTCGTCGACCTGCGCGCCGTCGATCCCGCGCAGCGCAACTACGGCCAGACCCCCTTCGACGTCGGCCAGTGCCGGCGCGACTGCGGGGCGTTCCGCGCCATCGAGGACCGGCTCGCCGACATCCGCCGCTTCTTCCTGACCGCGCGGCCGACCGACCTCTGGCAGGCCCGCCATCTCGGCTCGCCGCGCGACCTCGAGGTCCAGCTCGACGCCGAATACTTCGACGGCGCGGTCGAACGCGGCCGCCAGGTCTTCGCCGCCAACTGCGCCCGCTGCCATTCCAGCCAGCCCGGCCCCTACGACCACACCGACTTCACCGCGACCGACCCGGCCGACCCGACGCTGCGCCTCGACTGGCTCGGCAACGACGAGATCTCGCCGGCGTCCGAGATCGGCACCAATCCGGCCCGCGCGCTGCACTCCAACCACATGAAGAGCCGGGTCTGGGCGCAGTACGCCTCGCTCACCGAACAGTCCCGCCCGGCCGACCCCCTCCGCCCCGAGGTGATGCACGGCGGCGGCCGCGGCTACTACCGCAACATTTCGCTGCTCAGCGCCTGGGCGCACGCACCCTTCATGCACAACAACGCCATCGGCCCGGAGATCTGCGGCAAGCCCGGCCAGGGGCCGGACTTCTATTCCTCGCCCTACGTCGACGCCGACGGCAAGCCGCTGGCCGACCCGCCGCCGTGCTGGGCCTACGACCCCAGCGTCGAAGGCCGCTACCGGCTCTACGAGGCGTCGATGCAGGATCTGCTCAACCCCGACCGGCGGATCCCGAAGATGTTCCTGCTCGACAGCGACATCGTCATCGACATCGCGCCCAAGGTCGCGGTCCTCGGCCGCGACCTCGGGCTCAGCCTGACCATCCCGGCCGGCTTCCCGGCGCTCGACGTCAACTCGCTGCGCTACAAGGACCTGCTCCAGGACCTGGTGCTGGTCGACCGCGACCCCAGGAGCTTCGATGCCAAGTACGCCACGCTGCTCACCGAACCGCAGCGGAGCGAGCTGCGCCAGGGCCTGCTGGCGATCCGCGCCGCGCTGCTCCGGACCGCGTCGCTCAGGGGCATCGAGTTGGTCCTGAACCGCAAGGAGGCGGTGGTGGGCCAGGTGCAGGACCTGACCCTGCAGGTCGGCAACGACTTCGTGCAGCGCTACTACTCCAACGTGCTCGAGCACGTCGAGAACGCCGGCCACCGCTTCGGCGAGGGCCTGAGCGAGCGCGACAAGCAGGCGCTCATCGCCTTCGTGGCGACGCTCTGAGGCGGCGGCGGCGATGCTCGAACGCGCCCTCCGCCTGCTCGTCGGGATCGTGCTGGTCCTGGTGCTCGCCGTCGCCGTCCTCTGGGGCCTCCGGCTCGCCGGCTTCGGCTACCTGTTCGCGGGCGGACAGCTGAGCCCCACGCCGGTCCGCCCCGACATCCCGTTCGCCCCCCTCTCCGACCCCGACCTCCACGACCCGGACAACCCGATCAAGGTGTTCCGCGTCGACATGGCGAAGGTCGAGCACGACTTCCCGCTGACCCGCGCCCAGCGCGCCGGGCTGACCCAGGCCAACCTGCTGGCGCTGAGCCAGGAGGAGGTCGATCAGCTCTACGGCCGCCTCACCGCCGGCCCGATCCCCGACGGGCCCTACTACGGCGATCTGTTCTTCCCCCGCGGCGCATCGATGGCGCCGCGGCTGCAGGAAATCCTCGGCGGCTTCGAGGGCCGGGTCGCCGGGGCCAAGGTCGCGCTGGCCGAGCAGGTCGGCCGCGAGCTCTGGAAGGGCAAGATGTTCTACCACGACCAGCGGCTGCTCCGGAACTTCGTCGAGGACTTCCGCCCGCTCGGCCTCCTGATCGACGACCCGGGCGCGCTGCCGACCGCCACGGTCCCGCGCGAAGGCTGGCTCAGCTACATCCTGCCCACCACCGACGTCTGGCTCTTGTTCCCGGCCAAGCTCTTCTGCGGCCAGAGCCTGCTCGACGGCCGCCGCGAATCGGTGATCATCGACTATGGCTACAACGACGACCTGCCCGGCTATCAGCAGCGCCCCGATGCCCTGATCGGACGCAACGGCCTCTGGATCCGCGACGAGATCCGGATGATCCGGCCGGGCTTCTACCTGGGGCGCGCCTATGCCGACAAGATCTTCCTGCTGAACTTCATGCTCTACAACCCCGAGGTGGCCGACGCCGGGCTCGCCGGCTTCGCCCGCGGCGACGAGGTGGCCGAGGATTGCTGGGCCGGCGAACAGGACCGGCACGCCGAAGCCCGGTAAGGCGGTTCGCCCGCGCCGGTTGCGCCGGCAGCCCACAGACGGCGGCAGACGGGCGCATTTTCAAGCATTACTTGAAAGAGATCCGCGATTGCCCGGCTTCCCCAGACGCTGAAACCTGCCAGAATGGCGGGAATGCGGCGACGTGAAGAGCGCCGGGGGAGGACTTGGAATGGCCATGATTTCCGGCGCCTGCCGCCAAGAGGTGCATGCCGATCTGCACAGTCGGGCGCCTCTGGGCACATTTTGGGCGACTGCCGTCGATCCGTGTTGCAGGCCAGCGGCTTTCCGCTGTCTGATGGCACGTCGCCGGGTTCCACTTCCGCGCCCGCGGGCGCTTCGACCGCGATGGAGGCACGCACTTTGACCGCGATCCGTGACGAGGTCCGCTTTCTGCTGAACGACCGGGAGGAACGCCTGCCGGCGGTACGTGCGTCGGACACCCTGCTCGACCACCTGCGGCTGGCCCGGCGGCTGGTCGGCAGCAAGGAAGGCTGCGCCGAGGGCGACTGCGGCGCCTGCACGGTGCTGGTCGGCCGGCGCACTGGCGACGGGCTGCTCTACGAGCCGGTCAATGCCTGCATCCGCCTGCTCGCCTCGGTCGATCTCTGCCATGTGGTGACGGTCGAGCACCTGCGCGGACGCGACGGCGCGCTGCACCCGGTGCAGCAGGCGCTGGTCGATCTGCCACGGCAGCCAGTGCGGCTTCTGCACGCCCGGCTTCGTGATGTCGCTCTACGCGCTCTGGATGCGCGAGCCGAATCCCTCCGAGGCGGCGATCGAGACGGCGCTGCAGGGCAACCTCTGCCGCTGCACCGGCTACCAGCCGATCGTGGCGGCCGCGAAGGCGGCGAGCGGCTACGGCACGCCGCAGGCCGACCGGCTGACGGTCGAGCGGGCGCAGGTTCTGGCGCGGCTGGCGGCGCTCGACGACGGCGCGCGGGTCGAGGTCCGGACCTCCGGGGATCACGTCATCGTCCCGGCCAGCGTCGACGACCTGGCCGAGGTGCTGGAGGCGACTGCCGAAGGCGACGGTGGTGGCGGGCTCGACCGATGTCGGGCTCTGGATCACCAAGTTCATGCGCGACATCTCGCCCGCGGTCTTCATCGGCAACCTGGACGGGCTGAAGCGGATCGAGACCGGACCGGAGGGCGTCACGCTTGGCGCCGGCGTCAGCTACGACGACTTCCAGGCGGTGCTGGACGCCGAGTTCCCGCATCTCTCCGACTACTGGCGCCGCATCGGCGGCTGGCAGGTGCGGGCGATGGGCACCATCGGCGGCAACATCGCCAACGGCTCGCCGATCGGCGACACGCCGCCGGTGCTGATCGCGCTCGGGGCGACGGTGACGCTGCGCAAGGGGTCGGCGCGGCGCACGGTGCCGCTCGAGGACTTCTTCATCGACTACGGCAAGCAGGACCGCGCGCCCGGCGAGTTCGTGGAGCAGATCTTCGTGCCGCGGCCGGCGCCCGGCACGCTCAACGCGGCCTACAAGATCACCAAGCGGCGCGACGAGGACATCTCCGCGGTCGCCTGCGGCTTCCACGTGGCGCTGCAGGACGGCGTGGTGGCGACGGCGCGGCTGGCGTTCGGCGGCATGGCCGCGACGCCGAAGCGCGCGGCCGGGGTCGAGGCGGCGCTGGTCGGCCAGCCCTGGACGCCGGAGACGCTGGCCCGCGGCCGAGGCGGCCTTCGCCGAGGACTTCAGGCCGATCACCGACTGGCGCGCCTCGTCGGACTACCGGGCGATGGTGGCGCGGAACCTGCTGCGCCGCTTCTACCTGGAATCGACCGGCGAACCGGTGCGGCTGCTGCGGGAGGTCGCCGGCGTGATGGAACAGAAGACCACCTTCGAGACGCGCGATCCGCGGCGGCGTCCATGTCGAGCAGCGCCACGACTCGGCGCACAAGCACGTCACCGGGCTCGCCGAATACACCGACGACATCGCCGAGCCGGTGGGCACGCTGCACGCCTGGCTCGGGCTCGCGGACAGGGCGCACGCCGAGATCGTCTCGATGGACCTCGACGCGGTGCGCGCCGCCCCCGGCGTGGTCGGGGTGCTGACCGGCGCCGACATCCCGGGCCACAACGACATCAGCCCGGTCGGCAAGCACGACGACCCGGTCTTCGCCGAGAAGACCGTCGAGTTCCACGGCCAGCCGATCTTCGCGGTCGATCGCCGAGACCCGCGACGCCGCGCGGCGGGCGGCGGCGCTGGCCAAGGTCGAATACCGCGACCTGCCGCACGTCACCGACGTGGCCGACGCGGTGGCGGCGGGCTACCCCTTCGTCGTCGAGCCGCTGAAGCTCGAGCGCGGCGAGGTCGGGCCGGCGCTCGCCGGGGCGCCGCACCGCATCAAGGCGCAGATGCGGGTCGGCGGCCAGGACCATTTCTACCTCGAGGGCCACATCGCCTTCGCCATCCCCGGCGAGGACGACGAGGTCACGGTCTTTTCCTCCACCCAGCACCCGAGCGAGGTGCAGCACATGGTGGCCCACGTCCTCGGCGTGCCGTCGAACGCGGTGACGATCATCGTGCGGCGGATGGGCGGCGGCTTCGGCGGCAAGGAGACCCAGCCGAACCTCTTTGCCGCGATCGCGGCGCTGGCGGCGAAGAAGTGGCGGCGGGCGGTGAAGATCCGCCCCGACCGCGACGACGACATGGTGGCCACCGGCAAGCGGCACGATTTCCTGATCGACTACGAGGTCGGCTTCGACGACGACGGCCGTGTCCTGGCGGTGGACGGCACCTTCGCCGCGCGCTGCGGCTTCTCGGCCGACCTCAGCGGGCCGGTCACCGACCGCGCGCTGTTCCACGCCGACAACGCCTACTTCTATCCCCATGTCCGGCTGGTCTCCAAGCCGATGAAGACCAACACCGTCTCGAACACCGCCTTCCGCGGCTTCGGCGGACCGCAGGGGCTGATCATCGGCGAGCGGATCATGGAGGAGATCGCCTTCGCGCTCGGCAAGGATCCGCTGGAGGTGCGCCGGGCCAATTTCTACGGCGGCGAGGGGCGCAACCTGACGCCCTACCACCAGACGGTGCAGGACAACATCATCGAGCGCATCGTCGACGAGGTGGCGAAGTCCTCCGACTACGCCGCCCGGCGCCAGGCGGTTCTCGCCCACAACGCCAAGGGCGGGGTGATCCGCAAGGGCATCGCGCTCACGCCGGTGAAATTCGGCATCAGCTTCACCGCCACCTGGTACAACCAGGCCGGCGCGCTGGTGCACATCTACAACGACGGCTCGATCCACCTCAACCACGGCGGCACCGAGATGGGCCAGGGCCTCAACACCAAGGTGGCGCAGGTGGTGGCCGACTGCTTCCAGGTCGATCTCGACCGGGTGAAGATCACCGCGACCACGACGGCGAAGGTGCCGAACACCTCGGCGACGGCGGCGTCCTCGGGGTCGGATCTGAACGGCATGGCGGCGCAGAACGCGGCGGAGCAGCTGATCGAGCGGCTGATCGACTTCGCCGCCGAGGCGCATTCGGTCGACCGCGAGCAGGTGGTCTTCGAGCCGAACGTGGTCAGGATCGGCAACCGGCGCGTCGCCTTCGACGACTTCATCAAGGAGGCCTACCAGGCCCGCGTGCACCTGTCGGCGGCGGGCTTCTACAAGACGCCCGAGATCCACTGGGACCGGGCGGCGGGCAAGGGCCGGCCGTTCTACTACTTCGCCTACGGCGCCGCGGTCAGCGAGGTCAGCGTCGACACCCTGACCGGCGAGTACCACGTCGACCGGGTCGACATCCTGCACGACGTCGGGCGCTCGCTGAACCCGGCGGTCGACCGCGGCCAGGTCGAGGGCGGCTTCATCCAGGGCATGGGCTGGCTCACCACCGAGGAGCTCTGGTGGGACGACAAGGGCCGGCTGCGGACCCATGCGCCGTCGACCTACAAGATCCCGCTCGCCTCGGACCGCCCGGCGATCTTCAACGTCAAGCTCGCCGAATGGTCGGTGAACCGCGAGCCGACGATCCGCCGCTCCAAGGCGGTCGGCGAGCCGCCGTTCATGCTGGCGGTCTCGGTGCTCGAGGCGCTGTCGATGGCGGTGGCGAGCGTGGCGGACTACCGGACATGCCCGCGGCTCGACGCCCCGGCGACGCCGGAGCGGCTGCTGATGGCGATCGCCCGGCTGGGAGGCGCCTGATGCCGGTGCGCCCCGACGCGATCGAGGCCTTTCTCGCCCGCGGGCCGGCGATGCTGGTGCGGGTCGAGGTGGCGCGCGGGCTCCACCCCGCGCGAGGCCGGCGCCTGGATGCTGGTCTCGCGCCGGGACATCCTCGGCACCATCGGCGGCGGCCAGCTCGAATACCTGGCGATCGACGCCGCCCGGGCGCTGCTGGCGCGCGGCGGCGTCCGGCAGACCCTCGACGTGCCGCTCGGGCCGGAGATCGGCCAGTGCTGCGGCGGGCGGACCCGGCTCGGCGTCGTCCGCGCCGCCGGCGAGACCCGGACCCGCCTGCTGGCGCTGGCCGACCGCGGAGTGGCAGGCGCTGCCGGTGGTGCACATTCTCGGCGCCGGGCATGTCGGCCGGGCGCTGGCGGCGGCGCTGGCGCTGCTGCCGGTGCGGCTGGTGCTGGTGGACAGCCGCGCCGAGGAACTGGGGCTGGCGCCGGCGGGGATCGAGACGCTGCTGACGCCGCTGCCCGAGGAGGTGGTGCGCCGCGCCGCGCCGGGCGCCGCCTTCGTGGTGCTGACCCACGACCACGCGCTGGACTTCCTGATCGTGCGCGAGGCGCTGGCGCGGGGCGATGCCGCCTATGTCGGCATGATCGGCTCGCGCAGCAAGCGGGTGCAGTTCCTGCGCTGGATGCGCGAGGCCGGCGCCGGTCGACGCCGCGCCGCTGGTCTGCCCGATCGGGGCGGCGGGGCGGCCCGACAAACGCCCCGAGGTGATCGCGGCCTTCGTGGCGGTCGAGATCCTGCAGCGCATTGCCGGCTGGCATGCAGCGACGCAGGACGTGACGCACGGCCAAGAGGCCTGAATGACCGCCCCCAACCATGCCGGAGCCGCGCCGCCCCCCTGGGCGGCAGCAATGAAACGACCCGGCCGACAGTGAGAACATGATGCTCGACAGCTATTTCCAGCTTACCGAACACGAGACCAACGTGCGGACCGAGGTCATCGCCGGGGTCACCACCTTCCTGACGATGGCCTACATCATCTTCGTCAACCCGCAGATCCTCGCCACCACCGGCATGGAGCACAGCGCGGTGTTCGTCGCGACCTGCCTCGCGGCCGCGCTCGGCTCGGCGATCATGGGGCTCTACGCCAACTGGCCGATCGCCATGGCCCCGGGCATGGGGCTGAACGCGTTCTTCGCCTTCGGCGTCGTCGGCACCATGGGCTTCACCTGGCAGCAGGGCCTGGGCGCCGTCTTCATCTCCGGCTGCATCTTCCTGATCCTGACGGTGACCGGGGTGCGGCGCTGGCTGGTCGCCGGCATCCCGCACTCGATGCGCAGCGCGGTCGCCGCCGGCATCGGCATGTTCCTCGGCATCATCGCGCTGAAGAACGCCGGCATCGTCGTCGCCAACCCGGCCACCTTCATTACGCTCGGGCACATGACCGAGGCGGGGCCGCTGCTCTGCATGCTCGGCTTCTTCCTGATCGCCGCGCTCGACGCGCTGAAGGTCAAGGGCGCGATCCTGATCGGCATCCTGGCGGTGACGGTGGTCTCGATCGTGCTCGGCATCAGCCAGTTCGGCGGCATCGTCTCGACGCCGCCGAGCATCGCGCCCACCTTCTTCCAGCTCGACGTGCTCGGCGCCATCGGCACCGGCATCGTGCAGGTGATCCTGGTCTTCGTGCTGGTCGAGGTGTTCGACGCCACCGGCACGCTGATCGGCGTCGCCAAGCGCGCCGGCCTGCTCGAGGAGGGCCCCAGCCACACCAGCCCGCAGCTCGGCAAGGCGCTGCTCGCCGACAGCTCGGCCATCGTCGCGGGCTCGTTCCTCGGCACCTCCAGCACCACCGCCTATGTCGAGAGCGCCTCGGGCGTGCTGGCGGGCGGGCGGACCGGGCTGACCGCGGTCGTCGTGGCCCTGCTCTTCCTCGCGTCGCTGTTCTTCGCGCCGCTGGCGGGCTCGGTGCCGGCCTTCGCCACCGCGCCGGCGCTGCTCTTCGTCGCCTGTCTGATGATGCGCGAGCTGACCGACATCGAATGGGACGACATCACCGAGGCGACGCCCTCGGCGCTGACCGCGCTGATGATGCCCTTCACCTACTCGATCGCCAACGGCCTCGCCTTCGGCTTCATCAGCTACGCGGTGATCAAGGCGCTGACCGGCCGGGTGCGCGAGGTGCACGCGGCGACCTGGCTGGTGGCGGCGCTGTTCCTCGTCCGCTTCGCCTTCGTCGGGTGACGCGGGTGACGGACCAGCGGATCGGAACCGCGGCGGAGCGAGCCGCCGAGATGGGAGAAACGATGATGACCGGAAGCGGTCCCTTCCGGCTGGAGCTGCACGGCGTGACCAAGGCGTTCCCCGGGGTGCTGGCCAACGACCATGTCAGCTTCGCCGTGCGGCCGGGCGAGATCCACGCGCTGCTCGGCGAGAACGGCGCCGGCAAGTCGACGCTGGTCAAGATGATCTACGGCGTCCAGCACCCCGACGAGGGCGAGATCCGCTTCGACGGCGCGGCGGTGAGATCCCGAACCCCAGGGCGGCGCGGGCGATGGGCATCGGCATGGTGTTCCAGCACTTCTCGCTGTTCGAGGCGATGACGGTGCTGGAGAACATCGCGCTCGGCTTCGACGAGAAGCTCGGCCAGGCCGAGCTCGAGAAGCGCATCCGCGAGGTGCTGACCCGCTACGGCCTGACCCTCGATCCGCACCGCACCGTCTCGACGCTCAGCGTCGGCGAGCGGCAGCGCATCGAGATCGTCCGCGCGCTGCTCCTGGACCCGAAGCTCCTGATCATGGACGAGCCGACCAGCGTGCTGACCCCGCAGGAGGTGGCGCAGCTCTTCGAGACGCTGCGGAGCCTCGCCAAGAACGGCTGCTCGATCCTCTACATCAGCCACAAGCTGCACGAGATCAAGGCGCTCTGCGACGGCGCGACCATCCTGCGCGGCGGCAAGGTGGTCGGCGACTGCGTCCCGGCCGAGGAGAGCTCGCGCTCGATGGCCGAGATGATGATCGGCGGCAGCCTCAAGGACATCAAGAAGGCCGAGGGCCGCAGCCTCGGCGCCGAGAAGTTCGCGGTCGACGGCCTCAGCCTCGCCAGCACCGGCGACTTCGACGTGGCGCTGAAGGACATCCGCTTTTCCGTGCGCGCCGGCGAGATCCTCGGCATCGCCGGGGTCGCCGGCAACGGCCAGAACGAGCTGGTGCTGGCGCTGAGCGGCGAGACGCCGGTCGAGACGCCCGCCGCGATCCGCCTCGACGGCACGCCCGCTCGGCGCCAGCGGGGTCGGCGCGCGCCGCCGCCGCGGCCTCTGCGCGGTGCCCGAGGAGCGCAACGGCCACGCCGCGGTGCCGGGCTTCACGCTCGCCGACAACGCGGTGCTGACCGCGCGCGACCGCAAGAGCATGGTCAGCCACGGCGTGATCAGCTGCCGGTGCGGCGCGCGGCTACGCCGAGGAAGTGATCAAGGCCTTCGCGGTCAAGGCCACCGGGCCCGGGCGCCACCGCCGGCTCGCTCTCGGGCGGCAACCTGCAGAAGTTCATCATGGGCCGCGAGGTCATGCAGGTGCCCGAGGTGCTGATCGTCTCGCAGCCGACCTGGGGCGTCGATGCCGGCGCCGCCGCGGCGATCCACCAGGCGCTGGTCGACCTCGCCGCCGGCGGCTCGGCGATCGTGGTGATCAGCCAGGACCTCGACGAGCTGCTGGCGATCAGCGACACGCTCGCGGTCATCAACGAGGGCCGGCTGTCGCCGAAGCGCGCCGTCGGCGAGATCACGATCGAGGAGATCGGCCTGCTGATGGGCGGCGTGCACGGCGAGCCGGGACCACGGCGCCGCACGTCATCGCCGCGGAGTTCGGCCGGGAGACGAGACATGCTCTTTGAGCTCGAGAAGCGCCAGGAACCCAGCAAGGCGATGGTCTACCTGACGCCGGTGATCGCCGTCGTGCTGACCATGGTCGTCGGCGCGCTGATCTTCTCGCGTCCTCGGCTACAACGGGCCCGGGCGCGGTCTGGCAGGTTTTCGTCCAGCCGCTGATCGACCCCGGCAAGTGGCAGGACCTCGGCGTCAAGGCGGCGCCGCTGATCATGATCGCCATCGGCCTCTCGATCGGCTTCCGCGCCAACGTCTGGAACATCGGCGCCGAGGGCCAGTACGTGATCGGCGCGCTCGCCGGCACCGGCGTCGCGCTCGCCACCTGGGACATGCGCGGGCTGGTGGATCCTGCCGCTGATGTGCATCGCCGGCGCGCTGGCCGGCATGGCCTATGCGGCGATCCCGGCGTTCCTGAAGACCCGGCTGGGCGTCAACGAGATCCTGTCGAGCCTGATGCTGAGCTACGTCGCGATCCAGCTGCTCTACTACCTGATGAACGGGCCCTGGAAGGACCCCGAGGGCTTCAACTTCCCGCAGAGCCGCCTCTTCAACGACAGCGAGATCCTGCCCTACATCAACGGCATCGGCTACCTGAACGTGCCGCTGGCGCTGCGTGATCGCGGTCGGGGTCTGGTTCCTGATGGCCAAGACCACCTTCGGCTTCCAGGTCCGCGTGGTCGGCGCGGCCCCGCAAGCGGCGCGCTACGGCGGCTTCAGCCGCGACCGCACGATCTGGCTGTCGCTGCTCTTCGGCGGCGGGCTGGCCGGGCTCGCCGGCATCTTCGAGGCGGCCGGCCCGTTCGGCCAGATGGTGCCGCAGTTTCCGACCGGCTACGGCTTCACCGCGATCATCGTCGCCTTCCTCGGCCGGCTGCACCCGCTTCGGCATCGTCATCCTCGGCGGCGCTCGTGCTGGCGGTGACCTATGTCGGCGGCGAGGCGGCGCAGGCCTCGCTCGGCCTGCCGAGTGCGGCCACCGGCGTCTTCCAGGCGATGCTGCTGTTCTTCCTGCTCGCCACCGACATCCTCGTCGACTACCGGCTGCGCCTGCGCAGCCGCGCGGGAGCCGCGCAATGACCAACGCCATCTACATCTCGGTCTTCATGACCATCGTCGGCGCGGCGACGCCGCTGCTCCTGGCCGCGCTGGGCGAGCTGGTCGTGGAGAAGAGCGGCGTCCTCAACCTCGGGGTCGAGGGCATGATGCTGATCGGCGCGGTCACCGGCTTCGCGGTGACCTCGGTGACCGGCGTGGCGCTCGTCGGCATCGTCGCGGCGATGATCGCCGCCACCGCGGCGGCGCTGATCTTCGGCTACCTGACGCTGACGCTCGCCTCGAACCAGGTGGCGACCGGCCTGGCGCTGACCATCTTCGGCATCGGCCTCTCCTCGATGATCGGCGAGGGCTTCGTCGGCACCACGATCCAGCCTCTCGGCGCGATCTTCCCGGCCGCCCTCGCCGAGCAACCCGGTGCTGCGGCTCGTCTTCGGCCACAGCCTGCTCGTCTACGTCTCGCTCGCCATGACCGTGCTGGTCGCCTGGTTCCTCAAGCGCTCGCGCGCCGGGCTGATCCTGCGCGCGGTCGGCGAGAACGACCACTCGGCGCACTCGATCGGCTATTCGGTGATCGGGGTGCGCTACGCCGCGGTCGCCTTCGGCGGCGCGATGGCCGGCCTCGCGGGCTGCTACTACTCGATGGTGCAGACGCCGATGTGGGCCGAGCAGCTGACCGCCGGCCGCGGCTGGATCGCGCTGGCGCTGGTGGTCTTCTCCAGCTGGAAGCCCTGGCGGCTGCTGCTCGGCGCCTACCTCTTCGGCGCGGTGATGACCTTCGAGCTGCAGGCCAAGGCCGCCGGCATCAACGTCGTGGCGCCCGAGTTCCTGGCGGCGCTGCCCTACCTCGCCACGATCATCGTGCTGGCGCTGATCTCGATGCGCAAGTCCGTGGGCTCGGCCGCACCGGCCTGCCTCGGCCACCCGTTCAGACCATGAACCAAACAGGGAGACAAAAAACCATGACGCTCATCACCAGAAGGTCGCTCATCAAGGCCGGCGGCGCAGCGGCGGCCGCGCTGCCGCTGCTCGGCGGCCGGGCCTTCGCGGCGGACCCGGTCAAGGTCGGCTTCGTCTACCTCGGGCCGATCGGCGATTTCGGCTACACCTACGCCCACGAGCAGGGCCGGCAGGCGGCGATCGCCAAGTTCGGCGACGCGATCCAGACTACGATCGTCGAGAACGTCGCCGAAGGCCCCGACAGCGAGCGGGTGATCCGCAATCTCGCCAGCGACGGCAACCAGCTGATCTTCACCTGCTCGTTCGGCTACATGAACCCGACGATCAAGGTGGCCAAGCGCTTCCCGAACGTGAAGTTCGAGCACTGCTCGGGCTACCAGCGCGCCAAGAACGTCGCCACCTACAACGCCCGCTTCTACGAAGGGCGCAACGTCTGCGGCACCCTCGCCGGGCATCTGTCGAAATCGGGCATCGCCGGCTACATCGCCTCCTTCCCGATCCCCGAGGTGGTCATCGGCATCAACGGCTTCACGCTGGGGGCGCGCAAGGTGAACCCCGACTTCCAGACCAAGGTGGTCTGGGTCTCGAGCTGGTACGACCCGGCCAAGGAGGCCGACGCCGCCAAGGCGCTGTTCGACCAGGGCGCCGACGTCATCGCCCAGCACACCGACAGCCCGGCGGCGCTGCAGGCCGCCGAGCAGCGCGGGCTGATGGCCTTCGGCCAGGCCTGGGACATGTCGACCTTCGCGCCCAACGCCCACCTGACCGCGATCGAGAACAACTGGGGTGTCTACTACATCGACCGCATCCAGAAGGTGATGGACGACAAGTGGGAGTCCTCAGACACCTGGTGGGGCTTCAAGGAGGGCATCCTCAAGATGGCGCCCTACAACAAGAGCATCCCCGCCGACGTGGTCGCGGCGGCGGAGGCCACGCAGGCCGCCATCGTCGACGGTTCGGCCCCGGTCTTCGCCGGGCCGATCAACGACCAGTCGGGCGCGGAGAAGGTCGCCGCCGGCTCGGCGATGGACGACGCGAGCCTGCTGAGCATGGACTGGTACGTCCAGGGCGTTCAGAGCTGATCCGACCGCCGCGCCGGCCAGCGGGGCCGGCGCGGCGGCGCTCGGCGGGACCGGCCCGGGCACTGACGATTTTTCGAGGGAGGGGCCTGATGGCAGAGCGGGTTCTGCGTGGCAGGGTGCTGCGCTTTCTGGCGGAGCCGGCGGGGATCGGCGACACCGCATCCTACGCCTATGACGAGGACGGCGCGATCCTTATGCGCGACGGGCTGGTGGCGGCGATCGGCCCGGCGGCAACGGTGCTGGCCCAGGCCGGCGCCGCGCGCGGAGGTGGTCGACCACCGGCCGCACCTGCTGATGCCGGGCTTCATCGACACCCACATCCACTTCCCCCAGATGCAGGTGATCGGTTCCTGGGGCGCGCAGCTGCTGGACTGGCTGAACACCTACACCTTCCCCGCGGAGGCGAAGTTCGCCGACCCGGCCCACGCCACGCGCATCGCCGGCCGCTTCTTCGACGAGCTGCTGCGCCACGGCACCACCACCGCCGTCGCCTACTGCTCGGTGCACCGCGCCTCGGCCGAGGCCTTCTTCGAGGCCGCGACCGCGCGCAACCTGCGCATGATCGGCGGCAAGGTGATGATGGACCGCAACGCGCCCGAGGGCGTGCTCGACACCGCGCAGGCCTCCTACGACGATTCGCAAGGCGCTGATCGGGCGCTGGCACGGTCACGGCCGGGCGCTCTACGCGGTGACGCCGCGCTTCGCCATCACCTCGACCCCGGCGCAGCTCGAGCTGGCCGGGACGCTGGCGGCCGAGCACCCCGACTGCTACGTGCAGACCCACCTGTCGGAGAACCACGACGAGATCGCCTTCACCGCCTCGCTCTATCCCGAGGCCCGCGACTATCTCGACGTCTACCAGCGCTACGGCCTCCTCGGCCCGCGCAGCCTGTTCGGCCACTGCATCCACCTCTCCGGGCGCGAGCGCGCGGCGATGGCCGAGACCGGCTCGGTCGCGGTCTTCTGCCCGACCTCGAACCTCTTCCTCGGCAGCGGCCTCTTCGACGACGCCGGCCTCGCGGCCGACGGCGTGCGCCGGGCGATCGCCACCGATGTCGGCGGCGGCACCAACTACTCGATGCTGCGCACCCTCGACGAGGGCTACAAGGTGCTGGCACTGCGCGGCCAGAAGCTCGATCCGCTGGGCGCCTTCTACCGAATCACCCGCGGCAACGCCCGGGCGCTGTCGCTGGAAGACCGCATCGGCACCCTGGCGCCCGGCGCCGAAGCCGACGTGGTGGTGCTCAACAGCGCCGCCACCCCCGCGATGGCGCTTCGCATGGAGACCGTGGGCACCCTGGCCGAGGAGCTCTTCCTGTTGCAGACCCTCGGCGACGACCGGTCGATCGCGGCCATCTACGTCGCCGGCGAGCGCTGGCAGGAAGACCGGTCGCCTTCGCCGGCCGGCGACTTGCGGCGTCCCGCCCGGGTCGGGCGCTGATTCGCTCCGCAAAGCGGTCCGCGAGTTCCGGCCCGACGAGCCGAACCTCCGGTGGAGCTTCGGCCGTGCCGTTCGCCGGAGCCCATGGCGGATGAGAAGAAGCGTGAAGCCTGGACCCTCGCGCTCCATCCGGGCGCGAGCGCCCCGGGCGGCTGCGGAATCGCGGCCGCCCCCGGCTGGGCCTTACCCAAGTTCTGCAGGCGCGGCCGATGCCGGGATCCTGAGTGTTTCCATACCGAGAACACTTCGTAGGGGCCACCATCGACCAAGATTGCGTAAGGGGGTGCCGGCTTCTACCATTCACCGGGGCTTCGACAGGGGATCCAAAGGATGGCGCCGTTCGACCGCATCACACAAGAGCCAGGAACGATGGGGGGCAAGCCATGTATCCGCGGCCTGCGGGTGACGGTTGGAATGGTCGTAGGCCAGATCGGTGCAGGCCACACGGTCGACGAAGTCCTGGCTGACTTCCCCTACCTCGAGCGCGAAGACGTCATGCAGGCGCTTCGCTACGCGGCATGGAGAGCCGAGGAGCGCGAGATCGTTCTCGGCGGTGCATGAAGGTTCTCATCGACATGAACCTGTCGCCACGATGGGCGCGGTTTCTCGCTGATGCAGGGATCGAGGCGGCGCACTGGTCCGAGCTCGGAGCGGGTGACGCGCCGGACGTCGAGATCATGGCTTTTGCCAAGGCACACGGCTACGTCGTCTTCACGCACGACCTCGATTTCAGCGCGATTCTCGCAGCGACGCACGGCGAGAAGCCCAGCGTGGTCCAAGTCCGCTCCGAGGACGTGAGCCCGGAAGCGATCGGCGACGCGGTCGTCGCGGCCGTTCGCCAGACGGCGGCGGACCTCGCCGGAGGCGCGCTCCTCACCGTGGAGCCGACCCGAATGCGCGTGCGGCTTCTCCCCCTTCGACCGCGATAGAGGCCGTGTCGGTGCATGTCTTTCTACCCGGAATGCGTCAGGCTGGGGCGGCCGCGGCCGGATTTGCCGCCGCTCAAATCCGGCAGGCGGAGCCGCTGCAAAAAGTTCGAGCCAAGGGTGGCTTGACCAAGCATCAGCTGCGCCACTTCAGCGCGTGGACCATCCTTTCGATCCGGTAAATCTATTTTCGTGAGATCCTTTGTTTTCAAGCTGTTATCCAGGCGTCCGCACGCGGACACGCGGCCGGTCAGCTAGAACCCGTATGCAGCTTCCCCGCGCCGTTGATGGTGGCGCGCGACGGCGCCGGCTCGTGGCTTCCCCATGGCCCGTGATGGGCGCCGGGGCCGTCGATCCGCTCGAAGCCGTGCGCCCCGAAGAAGTCCCGCTGCGCTTGCAGCAGGTTCGCCGTCGAGCGCGCGGTACGCATCATGTCGAAGTACCCCAGCGCTGCCGACAACGCCGGCGTCGGGATCCCCGACAGCGCCGCCTGCGCCACCACCGCGCGCAGGCTGCCGTGGCTCGCGGCCAGCTTCTCGGCGAAGCGCGGCGCGAACATCAGGTTGGTCGCGGCGTCCTCGCCCAGCGCCTGGGCCATGTCGTCGAGCATCGCCGAGCGGATGATGCACCCCGCCCGCCAGACCCGGGCGATCCCGGCCATCGGCAGCTGCCAGCCGAACTCCCCCGAGGCGGTGCCGAGCAGCCCGAAGCCCTGGGCGTAGCAGGCGATCTTGCCCGCCAGCAGCGCCTCCTCCAGCCGGTCGATCAGGTCGTCGTCGCCGGGAATCGCTTTGGCGCCGCCCCCGAACAGCGCCGCGCCGGCCTTGCGCTCCTCCAGCCGCGCCGACAGGTTGCGCGCCGCCACCGCCGCCTCGATGGTGGTGGCCGGCGCCCCGAGGTGCAGCGCCTCGATCGCGGTCCAGCGCCCGGTGCCCTTCTGCCCGGCCCGGTCGAGGATGATGTCGATCACCGGCCGGCCGGTCTGCGGGATCGGTGGCGCGGGCGACCTTGCCGGTGATCTCGATCAGGTAGGACCTGAGCGGCCCCTGGTTCCAGCGCTCGAAGGCCATCGCGACCTCCTCGGCCTCCATGCCGAGGCCATCGCGCATGATGCCGTAGATCTCGGCGATCATCTGCATGTCGGCGTATTCGATGCCGTTGTGCACGGTCTTGACGAAATGCCCGGCCCCGTCCGTTCCCATCCAGGTGGCGCAGGGGGTGCCGTCGAACTTCGCGGCGATCGCCTCCAGGATCGGCGCCACCCGGTCCCAGGCCGGCTTCGGGCCGCCGCCCATGATCGAGGGCCCGTGCCGCGCCCCCTCCTCGCCGCCGGAGACCCCGATGCCGAGATAAGGCGAGCCCGCCGCCTCGGCCTCGGCCGAGCGCCGCAGCGTGTCGTGGAAATTGGCGTTGCCGCAATCGATGATCAGATCGTCGGTCGCGAGCAGCGGCCGCAGCGCCGCGATCATCGCGTCCACCACCTTGCCCGCCGGCACCATCAGGATGATCGCCCGCGGCGTCTTCAGCGCCGCCACCAGCTCCTCGAGGCTGCTGCAGGGCGTCACCCGCTCCGCCAGCGGGCCGGCACCCGCGGCGAATTCCTCCGTCACCCGGGTGGTGCGGTTGAAGACCGCGATGCCGAAGCCCTTCTCGGCGATGTTGAGCGCCAGGGCCGCGCCCATGGTGCCGAGGCCGACCAGTCCGATATCCGCTGCCATCGCTTCCACCCCCGAGGCCCGCGCCCGTCCGGACGAGGGTTGCTTTCTTTGCCGCGACTATGGACGAGGCACGCCCGGCAAGGCAAGCCGGGCAGCGGGCCGGCGCGATCCGCCGCCCCGAGGCGCGGCTCCTTCAAGGAATTTTTGCAACCGCCGCCGGCGATCCCCGGATATGCTGGAGCGTCGAAACCGAACGCCGGGAGGAACCCATGCCACGCCTCATCATTCGCGATGCCGCGCGGATCGTGACGATGGACGCCGACCGGCGCGAGATCGCCGACGGCGACATCCTGGTCGAGGACGGCGTGATCCGCGCGGTCGGCCCCGCGGCCACGGCGGCCGCCGCCGGCGCGGAGATGATCGACGCCCGCGGCTGCGTGGTGACGCCGGGGCTGGTGAACACCCACCACCACCTCTACCAGTGCCTGACGCGCGCGGTGCCGGCCGGGCAGGACGCGCTGCTCTTCGGTTGGCTGAAGACGCTCTACCCGATCTGGGCCCGGATGCAGCCTCCCGACATGTTCGTCTCGGCCCAGCTCGGGCTGGCCGAGCTGGCGCTCTCGGGCTGCACCATGAGCTCGGACCATCTCTACCTGTTTCCCAACGGCGTGCGCCTCGAGGACACCATCGAGGCCGCGGCGACGGTCGGCATCCGGTTCCATCCGACCCGCGGCGCGATGAGCCTGGGCGAGAGCGCCGGCGGCCTGCCTCCCGACAGCCTGGTCGAGGCGGAGGCCGACATCCTGCGCGACTTCGCGCGGGTGGTGGACGCCTTCCACGACCCCGCCGCCTCGGCGATGGTCCGGGTCGGGCTGGCGCCCTGCTCGCCGTTCTCGGTCTCGACCGGGCTGATGCGCGACGCCGCCGAGCTGGCGCGCGACCGGCAGGTGATGCTGCACACCCACCTCGCCGAGAACGACGAGGACATCGCCTATTCGCTGAGCCAGTTCGGCTGCCGCCCGGGGCAGTACGCCGAGGACCTGGGCTGGACCGGGTCCCATGTCTGGCACGCGCATTGCGTGAAGCTCGATGCCGGCGAGATCGACCTCTTCGCCCGCACCGGCACCGGAGTGGCGCACTGCCCCTGCTCGAACTGCCGGCTCGGCTCCGGCATCGCCCCGGTGCGGCAGATGCGCGACGCCGGCGTGAAGGTGGCGCTCGGCGTCGACGGCTCGGCCAGCAACGACGCCGGACACCTGCTGGCGGAGGCGCGGATGGCGATGCTGCTGCAGCGGGTGCGGAACGGCGCCGACGCCATGAGCGCGCGCGAGACCCTGGAGATCGCCACGCGCGGCGGCGCCGAGGTGCTCGGCCGGGGCGCGGAGCTCGGCTCGATCGAGCCGGGCAAGCGCGCGGACCTGGCGATCTGGGACGTCTCCGGACTCGGGGCGGCCGGGGCCTGGGACCCGGTGGCGGCGCTGGTGCTCTGCGGCCCCTTCCAGGTGCGCGACCTCGTGGTCGAAGGCCGGCGGGTGGTCCGCGAAGGACGGCTGGCCGGGCTGGAGATCGAGACCGTGGTCGAAGCCGCGCAGGCCCGGCTGGCCCGGCTCATGGCCTGAGCGAGCCTCGGCCGATCGCCGCCGACATCGTCGGCCGTCGACCCCCAGGCGGAACGTCACACGGCAGGAGCGCATTCCGTGGTTGTGATGTACCCTTGGCGGTGGGGAACCGGGTTCAGAAGCGAAAGGACAAGCGATGCCAGTTGCCAAGAACACGATCTGCGTGTGGTACGACAAGGACGCCGAGGCTGCGGCCCGCTTCTACGCCGAGACCTTTCCCGACAGCTCGGTGAGTGCCGTCCACCGCGCGCCCGGCGACTATCCGTCCGGCAAGGCCGGCGACGTGCTGACGGTCGAATTCACCGTCGCCGGCATCCCCTGCCTCGGCCTCAACGGCGGGCCGATGTTCCAGCACAACGAAGCCTTCTCCTTCCAGATCGCCACCGACGATCAGCAGGAGACCGACCGCTACTGGAACGCCATCGTCGGCAACGGCGGCCAGGAGAGCGCCTGCGGCTGGTGCAAGGACAAGTGGGGCGTCTCCTGGCAGATCACGCCGCGCGTGCTGACCGAGGCGATGGCTGCCGGCGGCGATGAAGCCAAACGCGCGTTCGCGGCGATGATGGACATGAAGAAGATCGACGTCGCCGCGATCGAGGCGGCGCGGCGCGGCTGACGCTCCCAGGGGTCGGCGCAAGCGGAAAACGCCGCCCCGCCGTCCCCGTGCCCGCCTACGGCGCTCAGCGCAGCACGTCGGCGATCCGCTCCAGCGCCCAGTCCACCTCCGCGCGCTCGATCACCAGCGGCGGCGAGAACCGGATGGTCTGCCCGTGGGTCTCCTTGGCCAGGATCCCCCGCGCCCTGAGCGCCTCGACCAGCGGCCGCGCCGGCCCGGCCTCGGCGTGGATCTCGACCGCCAGCATCAGCCCGCGCCCGCGCACCTCGCGCACCCGGTTCGAGCGGATCGCCTCCAGCCCGGCGCGGAAGTACGCCCCGAGCTCGGCCGACCGCTCGATCAGCCCCTCCTCGACCAGCACCTTCAGCGCCGCCCGCGCCACCGCGCAGGCCAGCGGGTTGCCCCCGAAGGTCGAGCCGTGCTGGCCCGGCTTCAGCACCCCCAGCACGTCGGAATTCGACAGCACCGCCGACACCGGATAGAACCCGCCGCCCAGCGCCTTGCCGATCAGCGTCACGTCCGCCTCGATGCCCTCGTGCGCCTCGGCCAGCAGCTTGCCCGTGCGTCCCAGCCCGGTCTGGATCTCGTCCAGGATCAGCGTCACGTCGTGCCGCGTGCAGATCTCCCGCACCCTGGTGAAGTACCCCGCCGGCGGGATGATCACGCCGGCCTCGCCCTGGATCGGCTCGACCAGGAACGCCACCGTGTTCTGCGTGATCGCCGCCTCCAACGCCTCGGCGTCCCCGAACGGCACCACCTTGAACCCCGGCACGAACGGCCCGAACCCGCCGCGCGCGTCCTCGTCGGTCGAGAACGACACCACCCCGAGCGTCCGGCCATGGAAGTTGTTGGCGCAGACGATGATCTCGGCCCGATCCGCCTCGACCCCCTTGACCTCGTAGCCCCACTTCCGCACCGCCTTGATCGCGGTCTCCACCGCCTCGGCGCCCGAGTTCATCGGCAGCACCTTGTGCGAGTTGGTGAGCGCCGCGACCTCCTCGTAGAAGAGCCCGAGCTGGTCGTTGCGGAAGGCGCGCGAGGTCAGGGTCAGCCGGCCGGCCTGCTCGGTCAGCGCTTTCAGGATCTTCGGGTGGCAATGCCCCTGGTTCACCGCCGAGTAGGCCGCGAGGCAGTCGAGATAGCGGTTGCCCTCGATGTCGGTGACCCAGACGCCCTTGCCGCTGGTCAGCACGACGTCGAGCGGCTTGTAGTTGTGGGCGCCGAGGCGGGTTTCCAGGTCGATCAGACCGGCGGTGTCGAGCATGGGGGTGTCTCCTGGCATGGGGTCAGGCGGCGGATACGGCGCCGGGCTGGCGGTCGAGCACGGTGCGGCCGAAGAGGCTCGCCACCAGTTCGGTGACCGCGACGGCGGTGCGGCCGCGCTCGTCGAGGAAGGGGTTCAGTTCCACCACGTCCAGCGAGCCGACCAGCCCGCTGTCGCAGAGCATCTCCATCACCAGGTGCGCCTCGCGGTAGGTGGCGCCGCCGGGCACCACGGTGCCGGTGCCGGGCGCGATCGCCGGGTCGAGGAAGTCGACGTCGAAGCTGACGTGCAGGTGCACGCCGCGCGCCTGCCAGCCCTCGATCCGCTCGGCCAGCAGCGCCGCGACCCCGCGCTCGTCGATCGCCCGCATGTCGACGCAGTCGAGCCCGTGCGCCCTGAGCCGGGCCCGCTCGCCCGGATCGACCGAGCGGGCGCCGAAGACGTGGACGTTGCCCGGCGCGACCGGGTGTAGCGGCCGGTCGCCGAGGATCGGCCGCAGCGTCGGATCGCCGGTGATCAGCGACAGCGCCATGCCGTGCAGGTTGCCCGAAAGGCTGGTCTCGGGGGTGTTGTAGTCGGCATGGGCATCGAGCCACAGCACCACGAGCTCGCGGCCGGTGTCGGCGCAGTGCCGGGCGACGCCGCTGATCGAGCCCATCGAGATCGAATGATCGCCGCCGAGGAAGATCGGCACGCCGCCCTCGCCGGCCATCTCCCGGGCGCGGTCGTGGATCTGGCGGCTCCAGCCGGCCACCGCCTGCAGGTGGCGGCAGCGCTCGGCCAGCCGCGGTTCCATGGCGACGGCCGTCGCCTCGACCTCGTGCAGCGTGCCGCGGTCGAACACCCGGTGTCCGAGTTCGCCGAGCACGCGGGCGAGGCCGGCGGTGCGCAGCGCGTCCGGCCCCATCAGCGTGCCGCGCGACGCGGCGCCGAGCTCGAGCGCGGTGCCGAGGATGCGGACATCCTGGCGGTGTGAGCGATTTCGGGGGCGGGGCGGCCTGCATCGTGTCGAGCACGTTGTCTCCATGGCAAGGGAAGCCGGCGGACCCGGCGATCGCCCGAGCATAGGCCAAGGAGGTCATAACGAAAAGATAGCAATCTGCCACATTATGCGCGACAGTATTGCGTATCGTCAGTCATGGGAAGCGAAACGACATATGACACCTCTCGACGATATCGACCGCCGGCTGATCGGGCTTCTGCGCGACGACAGCCGCCTGCCGGCCGCGACCCTGGCGCAGCATCTCGGCGTCTCGCGCGGGACGGTGCAGAACCGGATCGACCGGCTGATTGCCGGCGGGGTGCTGCTCGGCTTCACGATCCGGCTCAGCGGCGACGCCGGCGGGGCGGCGGTGCGGGCGATCATGTCGATCGAGGTCCGCTCGGCGGACACCCGCACCGTGGTCGCAGCGCTCAGGCGGATGCCGGACGTGGGCGCGCTGCATTCCACCAACGGGCGCTGGGACCTGGTGGCCGAGATCAACACCGGCGACCTCGGCGCGCTCGACCGGGCGCTGACCGAGATTCGCGCGCTCAAGGCGGTGGCGAACTCCGAGACCAGCATCCTGCTCGCGGAGCTGAAATGAGGCTCATGGCAGCGGCCTTGTCGGATGACCGCCCGGTCTCCTGATTTCGACCGAAGCGGGCCTTGGCCCGCGAGTCCCGGCCCGACAAGCCGAAGCTCCGGCGGAGCTTCGGCCGGGCCGTTCGCCGGAGCCCATGGCGGAGGCGAAGGGGGGTGCCGCCTGGACCGTCAGTGTCATCCGGCTGCGGCCGCCCCGGCGGACGCGTCTGTCGCGTCCGCCCCCCGCAGGGGCGGCCGCGGCCGGATTTGCCGACGGTCAAATCCGGCAGGCGGGACCGTCCCGCGAGAACTCGGGCCGGGTCGTGTACGGAGCTGTCGCACAGGGGCGGACGGCCGTTGGAATCAGTCGGGCAGTAGCTGCCCCGTCCGCTCGGGCAGCGGCAGCCGGCCGGCGATCTTGCCGATGACCTTCCCCGGCCAGGCGATCGGCTGGTCGTGCCGGGCGAAGAGGACGCCGTCGGTGCGGGCCGGCACCGGCACCGATCCGCCCAGCGGGTCGACGATCTCGGCGACCGTCTCGCCGGCGGCCACCCGGTCGCCGCGCCGCGCCCGGTAGACCACCAGCCCGGCGCACGGCGCCTTGACCTGCTGCATCGCCTCCAGCGGCGTCGCCTCGCAGGCGAGCGCCGGCAGCGCGCCCGCGTCGCCGGCGACGACGCCGCGGCGGATCAGGAAGCGCAGCAGCGCCCGGGCGTCCTCCGCGGCCGTCCGGTCGTCGACGTCGTTGTTGGAGCGCAGCTCGACCGTGGCGGCCAGGCACGCCGGCGGGATCGCCGCCGCCGGGAACCGGCGCGACAGCGCCCACCACGGGCCGCTGCAGGCCTCGTCGAACGGGTGCCCGCCCGAGACCTCGGCCAGCAGCACCGCCCGGGCGCCGGTCTCGGCCGCAAGGTCCAGCGCATCGGGCCAGAGCGGCGTTCCGAGGTAGAGGTGCACCACCGCCTCGTTGTCGGCGTGCAAATCCAGCACCAGGTCGGCGTCGTGCGCCAGCCCGAGCAGGGCGTGGCGCAGCACCGCGATCTCGTCCTGCGGCGCCATCCCGGCCAGCGCCGCAGCCATCGCCGCCCTGATCGTCGCGACGTTGGCCGCAGCGTCGGACCCCAGCCGCCCTTCCAGCGAGCCGCCGACCGCCGCGGCGAGATCGGCGTAGCCGCGGTTGAAGTTGCCCGAGCTGTTGGCCTCGTAGCGCCCGCGCAGGTAGCCCTGGGTCAGCTGCGCCAGCCCGACCGGGTTGGCGACCGGCACCACGACCACCTCGCCGCTGACCTCGCCGCGCCCGGCGGCGGCCTCGAGCAGGGCCGCGAGCTTGCTCGAGCACCAGCATGCCCGGCAGTTCGTCGGCGTGCAGCCCGGCCTGCAGGTAGGCCTTCGGCCGGGCGCCGGACGCGCCGAAGCGCAGCACCCCGATCTCGCGGCGCGTCCCCGGCGACATCTGCGGCAGGGCGATGGTCTCGCGGCGGCATCCGGGGCGGGTCGCATCGGGCATCGCTGGCGGCTCCTGTCGCCGGTCCCGGGAATCGGCCGGCCAAGCCCGACTATCGCACTCGCCGCAGTCGAATGGCGAGCGCGAGGCGGCGGGCGGCGCAATCGCCCTTTCCGAACCGCGGCGCCGACGCTACGAAAGACGGTAACCTCAACGCGAGCCCGATGGGAGCTGTCATGGAGATCGTCTCGACCGCCGTCTATGTCGGGCCCAACGTCTACGCCAAGCTGCCGCTGATCCGCCTGACGGTGGACCTGCACCGCCGCGCCGAGACGCCGGTCGCGGAGTACGGCGACGCGCTGATCGGGCCGCTGCTGCGAGCACCTGCCCGGCCTCGCCGCCGCCGTGGCCGAAACGGGCGAGCCGCTGACCGAGCGGCTGGCGGAGCCGGACTGCCGCCTGGGCGAGCTGATGGCGCAGGTGGCGATCGCGCTGCAGAACCACGCCGGCGCGCCCGCGGAGGTCGCGATGACCCGGCCGGCCGAGCATCCCGACGAGGTCGAGGTGCTCTACGGCTACGAATCGGAGGAGGTCGGGCCTCGAGGCCGGCGAGGTGGCGCGCAGCATCATCATCGAGCTGATCGCACCGCGCGACGACGACGACTTCGACATCGCCGAGGCGATCGCCGAGTTCGACGACTACGCCGGCCGCCGCGCGCTCGGCCCCTCGGCGCTGGCGCTGGTGCGCGCCGCCGAGGCCCGCGACATCCCCTGGGTGCGGCTGAACGAGGCCAGCATGATCCAGGTCGGCCAGGGCAAGTACCAGAAGCGGATCGAGGCGGCGCTCTCCAGCCAGACCTCGCACATCGCCGTCGAGATCGCCTCCGACAAGGAGATGTGCACCCGGCTCCTCTCCGATCTCGGCCTGCCGGTGCCGCAGCAGCACCAGGTCCGCGACGCCGAGGACGCCGTCGAGGCCGCCAACCACATCGGCTACCCGGTGGTGGTCAAGCCCGTCGACGGCAACCACGGCCGCGGCGTCTCGGTGAACCTGACCACCGACGCCGAGGTGGCCGATGCCTTCGAGCTCGCGGTCGACGAGGGCAGCGGCGTCGTGGTCGAGAGCATGATCCAGGGCGACGACCACCGGCTGATGGTGATCAACGGCGTGCTGGTCGCCGCCGCCCGCCGGATGCCGGGCCACGTGGTCGGCGACGGCGAGCACAGCATCGCCGAGCTGGTCGCCGAGGTGAACAAGGACCCCCGCCGCGGCGCCGGCCACGAGAACATGCTGACCCGGCTCGAGCTCGACGCCGCCGCCGACCGGCTGCTGGAGGCCCGGGGCTACGACCACGACAGCGTGCCGCCCGAAGGCGAGGTGGTCTTCCTGCGCAAGACCGCCAACCTCTCCACCGGCGGCACCGCGATCGACGTCACCGACGTCATCCACCCCGACAACCGGCTGATGGCCGAGCGCGCCATCCGCGCCGTCGGCCTCGACATCGGCGGCGTCGACTTCCTGACCACCGACATCACCCAGAGCTACCGCGACACCGGCGGCGCCATCTGCGAGATCAACGCCGGCCCGGGCATGCGCATGCACATCGCCCCCTCCGAGGGCCGCGGCCGCGACGTCGGCGGCGCGGTGATGGACATGCTGTTCCCGACCGGAACGCCCGTCGCGGATCCCGATCGCGGCGCTGACCGGCACCAACGGCAAGACCACCACGGCGCGGATGCTGGCGCACGTCCTGAAGATGGCCGGCCACGTGGTCGGCCAGACCTCGACCGACGCGGTCTACATCGACGGCAACGTCACGGTGAAGGGCGACATGACCGGGCCGCGCTCGGCCAGCATGGTGCTGCGCGACCCCACCGTCGACATGGCGGTGCTGGAGACCGCCCGCGGCGGCATCGTCCGCGCCGGGCTCGGCTACCGCTTCTGCGACGTCGGCGCGGTGCTGAACGTCACCTCCGACCACCTCGGGCTCGGCGGCGTCGAGACCGTCGACCAGCTCGCCGAGGTCAAGCGGCTGGTGGTCGAGGTCGCCAAGGACACCGCCGTGCTCAACGCCGACAACCCGCACACCCTGAAGATGGCCGCCCGCACCCCGGCCAGGCACATCTGCTGGGTCACCCGCAGCCCCGAGCACCCGCTGGTGCGCGAGCACATCAGGCTCGGCAAGCGCGCCGTGGTGCTCGAGCAGGGGCTGAACGGCGACCAGATCGTGATCTACGACAACGGCAGCCAGATGCCGCTGATCTGGACCCACCTGATCCCGGCGACCGTCGAGGGCAAGGCGCTGCACAACGTCGAGAACGCCATGTTCACCGCGGCGATGGCCTATTCCCTCGGCCTGTCGCTCGACCAGATCCGCACCGGGCTCAGAACCTTCGACAACACCTTCTTCCAGTCGCCGGGACGGATGAACATCTTCGACGAGCACGGCTTCCGGGTGATCCTCGACTACGGCCACAACGAGGCGGCGGTCGGCGCCATGGTCGATCTCGTCGAGCGCCTGCAACCCCTCGGCAAACGGATCGTCTGCGTCACCGCCCCGGGCGACCGCCGCGACGAGGACGTCCGCGACATCGCCGCCAAGGTCGCCGGGCACTTCGACACCTACCTCTGCCACGCCGACGACAATCCGCGCGGGCGCGAGCCCGACGAGATCCCGAAGCTGATGAAGGCGGCGCTGATCGAGTTCGGGGTGCCCGAGGACGCCATCCGCATCGTCGAAAGCGAGACCGCCTCCCTCGACGCGGCGCTCACCATGGCGCGGCCGAACGACCTGGTGCTGGTCTTCTGCGACGCGATCACCCGCTGCTGGAAGCAGATCATCTACTTCCGCCCCAAGGAGAAGCCGGCCCCGGTCCCGCCCGAGAAGCTGGTCGCCGCCTCCGGGTTCGACGTGCCCGAGGGCTTCCGCATCCTCAGCGACGACCGCGGCGTCCGCATCGTGCCGGCAGACTGACCGGCAGCGCATGGCCCCGACGTCTCCGCAGGCCGCCGTCACGGCCGCAGGCAGCCTCGCCGTCATCGGCGGCCGGCTGGAGGACAACAACGTCGCGATCTTCGCCGAGATGCACCGGCTGGCCGGCGGCCGCATCCTGGTCTTCCCCACCGCCTCCTCCGAGCCCACGGCCGTGGGCCAGGAGAGCCTGCAGGTCTTCCGCGAGCACGGCTTCGAGGCCGAGGCGGTGCTGCTGACCGCCCAGAACGCCCGGGCAATGGCGCACGACCCGAACCTCTGCGCCCGCATCGCCGCCTATGGCAGCGTCTACTTCACCGGCGGCGATCAGGCCAAGATCGTGGGCGCCCTGGCCCCCGGCGGCGGCGAGACCCCGGTGCTGGCGGCGATCCGCGCCGCCCGCGCCGCCGGCGGGCTGGTGGCGGGCTCCAGCGCCGGCGCCGCGATGATGTCGCAGCCGATGATTCTCGGCGGCGCCTCGCTGGAAGCCGTGGTGCACGGCGTCACCGACAATCCCGACCGCCCGGGCCTGCTGCTCGGCGCCGGGCTCGGGTTCTTTCCCTACGGCATGCTCGACCAGCACTTCATCAAGCGCGGCCGGCTCGGCCGGCTGGTCGTCGCCATGGTCGCCGCCGGGGCGCGCCGCGGCTTCGGCATCGACGAGAACACCGCGCTCCTGGTCGAGGGACAGGCGGCGCGGGTCTGCGGCGAGTACGGCGTCATGGTCGTCGACATCGGGCCGGCGACGGTCGATCCCGCGGGGCAGAGCTTCCGCGACTTCCGCCTCAGCTACCTCGACGACGGCGACAGCATCGACCTCGCCCGGTTCCGGCCGCAGGCGGGCGCCGGCAAGCGGCGGGTGCGCAAGCGCGAGATCGCCTACCGCGCCCCGGCCCGCTCGCGGCGCAACGCCTTCGGCGCCTATACGCTCTACGACCTGCTGGCGCGGCTGGTGCTGGCCGATCCGGAAGCCTACAGCGCCGACCGCGCCGAGGCCTTCGACGCCAGGTCGGGCCTGAACGTCACCGTCGGCCTCGAGCGGCAGCCGCGGCGCTCGCGCGGCCTGATCGCCACGCCCGAGAGCGGCCTCAGGATGTCGGCGCTGAACTTCCGCTGCTCGCTCGAGAGCGAACGGCTGAGCGCCACCCTGCGCGCCGACCGCCTCGGGCGCCGCGCCCGCACCTTCGGCATGACGCCCAACCCCGAGGCGAAGATCGTGCTGCTCGGCTCCTCGCCGCTCAAGGCCGCGCCGGAGATGCTGGCCGAAACCCTGCCGCTCATCGGCGCCGGCCCCGTCGGGGTGCTGGCTTCGGCCTCCGCCACCCCCGGCCGCACCGCCGCCGAGCACGTGCGGCTGCTGAGCCGCCTCGGGGTGCAGGCGGTCGACCTCCGCGTCGGCATCGACACCGTCGATTACGCCGCCCACGACGCCGACCTGCTCGAGGACATCGCCGGGATGCGGGCCATCCTGCTCTGCGGCGGCAACCAGAATCCGGCTGGTCGAGACCCTGCTGCATCGCGGCGAGGAAAGTGCGGTGCTGCGCGCCATCGCCCGGGCCCATGCCCGCGGCGCGGTGCTGGTGGCCGCCAGCGGCGCGGCCTCGGCGCTCTCGGGGGTGATGATCGCCGGCGGCACCTCCTACGAGGCCCTTCGCTACGGCGTCTCCTCCGACACCGGCCACCGCGGCCTGGTGATCCAGGAAGGCATCGGGCTCTTCGGCGGCGGCATCGTCGACCAGAACCTGATCGAGGGCAACCGCCTCGGCCGGCTGGTCGTCGCCTGCGCCGAGGAGAGCGAGCGCTTCGGCATCGGCATCTTCGAGGACAGCGCGGTGATCGCCTCGCAGGCCGGCACGCGCCTGCGCGCCAGCGGCCGCCAGGGTTTCCTGCTGGTCGAGATCGACCCCGCGACGCTGGTGCTGCAGAGCGACAGCCTGGTCGCGAACGGCGTGCGGCTGACCGTGTTCGCCCCCGGCGACGAGGTCGACCTGGTCTCCGGCGCCGTCACCCGGGTGCAGCCGCCCGAGGCGCCGACGGCGCTCCTCGCCGGCCTCGTCGCCGAGCTGGCCCGCGAGGGCGGCCAGCCCGTCCCGGCCACCCGCGCCGGCGGCTCGGTGATCCGCGGCATGCAGATGCTGGTCCGCCCCGGCGACGGCCCGACCACCGTGCTCGACCTCGAATGCCCCCGCGACGACAGCGACTGACGCGCGGGCCGAATCTGCCGATTTGCACGGCTGAATATCAAGGAGCGCGCCGGGGCGGTGCGCGACCGGCGGCAAAGGCTTCGAAGCGTTTGCTCGAATGCATGAGGCCCAGCTCCACGAGCTGCCGGCTGTCGCGCCAGCGGAGGGAGCCGGAATAGTGCAGGCTTACCCCCGGTTGCTCGGAAACGCCGGTGGCGTAGGCCCGGTACTGCAGGGCGTCCTTCCAGTGCTCGCCCCGGCCGGCTTCCGCTGTCACCCTCCCGGCGAAGTCGTGGAAGTACTTGAAGTGAAGCGTCGCACCCTTGACCGACGACAGCCGGGCGCCGGAGACGAAGTGCATGCCGCCACTCAGCCGCACTCCCGGCAGCCATTTAACCAGATTGTGCTTGCTGAGGATATTGCGCGTGCCGAAGACCCTCAGGCGCATGCCGCCTTCGTACAGCCCGTCGCTGCGGCGCTGCCGGTTCCCGGTCTCGAAGAACGGGCAGGTCTGAAGAAATGGCTCTTGCGGCCGGTAGCGGGTCTCGGCCACGGGCTTGTCCGAATACATGTCCAAGAGCAGCGAGTGCACGGCCGTCGCACGCTCCGCATCGAGGTACTTGCAGAAGTCCTTCAGCGACACGTCTTCGGCATGAGGGTAATAGAAGATTTCGTCCTCGTCGACGACCAGGCACCAGCGGCCGGTTCCGTACAAGTCCAACAGATATTCCACCCAGGACATCCCGCAATTCGCCTGGGCGAAGGAGTCTTCGGTGTGAAAAACATGCGCGTCCGGCTGCGACGCCAGAAAATCAGGGGTTCCGTCCGTGGATCCGTTGTCCACCACGAAGAACCGGTCGACCCCCCGCGCGCGGTAGTGGGTGAAGAGGTAGGGCAGCCGCAGGGCCGCATTGCGCGCCATGATGAACAACCGCAGCTCGCCCTGTCCCTCGGGGATCGGGCGCGAGTCCACTCGCCGGAGGCGCTGGCCGAGGTCGGGCGGCTTTTCCCGTTCGTCCGTCGCCTGGCCAGCCCGACCAATGCTGCTTCGCAGGTAGTTCCGCAGCCGCCTCAGGTTGCCGCGCATGCCGCGCCGCCGCGCCTCGTCCCAGTGCTGCCGCAAAGTCTGCTCCGTTCAAGAGAAACGATAGTGGCCCAGGGGAGGCGCGAACCCAGCGCCCGCAAGCGGCGGCGGAGAGAGTCGTCCGCAGTCGCGATCGTCCCCACGACCGGAAGGCAGCGGCATCAGCGCGCCACGGCCAGGTAGCGGTTGAAGCGCCGTTCCAGCAGCCGGAAGATCCAGGTGATCACCAGCGTCAGCAGGTAGTAGATCACCCCGGCGATCGCGAAGACCTGGATCGGCTGGTAGGTCGCCGAGGCCGCCAGCTGCGACTGCCCCATCAGCTCCAGCAGCGTGATCGTCGAGGCCAGCGAGGTGCCCTTGAGCAGGATGATCACCTCGTTGGAATAGGCCGGCAGGATGATCGAGAACGCCCGCGGCAGGATCACCAGCCGGTAGGTGGTGAAGGTCGACATCCCCGCCGCCCGCGCCGCCTCGACCTCGCCCTTCGGCACCGCCAGGATGCCGCCGCGCAGGATCTCGCCGGAATAGGCGGCGGTGTTCAGCACGAAGGTGATCAGCGCGCAGACATAGGCCTCGCGCAGGAACGGCCAGAGGAACGAGCTGCGGATGAAGCCGAACTGGCCGAGCCCGAAATAGACCAGGAAGATCTGCACCAGGAGCGGCGTGCCGCGGAAGAACAGCGAATAGCCGGTGGCGATGCCGCTGACGATGCGGTTCTTCGACAGCCGCGCCAGCGCCACCGGCACCGCCACCACGACGCCGAGGATCGCCGAGATCACCACCAGCTGGACGGTCAGCCAGGCGCCGCTGAGATAGGCCGGCCCGTACTGCTTCAGGATGTCGAGGAACCCGCCCACCGCTAGCGCCCCGGCATGCCGCGGCTGGCGCGGCGCTCGAGCCAGGCGATCAGCAGCATCGACAGCAGCGTGACCATGAGGAACATCAGCGAGGCGGCCATGTAGAAGGTGAAGGGCTGGCGCGTCGTCTGCGCCGCCTGGTTGGTCTTGCGCATCAGATCGTCCAGCCCGACGATCGAGACCAGCGCGGTGTCCTTCACCGAGCCCTGCCAGAGGTTGCCGAGGCCGGGGATCGCCACCTTCCAGATCTGCGGCAGCTCGATGTAGCGGAAGGTCTGAAAGCCGGTGAAGCCATAGGCCCGCCCGGCCTCGATCTGCCCCTTCGCCACCGACTGGAAGGCGCCGCGGAAGGTCTCCGAGGCATAGGCGCCGAAGATCACCGACAGCGCGGTCAGGCCGGCGCCGAACGGGCTCACCGAGACCGTGCCCGGCGGCAGGACGCTGTCCAGCACCTGGGTGCCGCCGAAATAGATCACCAGCAGCACCAGGAACTCCGGGATGCCGCGCAGGAAGTTGGTCAGCGCATAGGCCGGGCGCGACAGCCAGGCGTGGTGCGACAGCTTCGCCAGCGCCAGCAGCATCCCCAGCACCAGGCCGATGATGAGGGTGCTGACCGCCAGCAGCAGGGTCATGCGCAGACCCTGCAGCAGCAGCGGAAGATATGCGATCAGGTCTTCCATTCAGGCGGCCCGCTGTCCCTCCGGGCTCACTTCGGCAGAATGCTGACCGGGATGTATTTCTCGTTGATCTTCTGGTACTCGCCGGACGCGATGATCGCGGCCAGCGCGTTGTTGAACTTGGCCTTCAGCTCGGTGTCCTCCTTGCGCAGCCCGATCCCGGCGCCGGTGCCGAGCACCGTGGGATCGTAGACCGGCTCGCCCACCGCCTCGAAGCCCTCGCCGTCGGGGCTGGCCAGGAAGTCCTGCAGCACCACGGAATCGGCGAAGACCACGTCGACGCGGCCGCTGGCCAGATCGAGGTTCGCGGCGTCCGAGGTGTCGTAGCTCTGCACCCTGGCCTTGGGAAAGTTCGCCGTCACGTAGTTCGCCATGGTCGAGCCGCGCTGCACGCCCACGTACTTGCCGGCCAGCCCGTCGGCCGAGACCTCGATCCCGGAATTCTTCGGGGCGATGAAGAGCGCCGGCACCGTATAGTAGGGACCCGCGAAATCGATCGCCTTCTGCCGCTCCGCGGTGATCGACATCGAGGCGATGATGGCGTCGATCTTCTTGGCATTGAGCGCCGGGATCAGCCCGTCGAACGACTGGTTGATGATCTCGCAGTCCGCCTGCATCTGGGCGCAGAGCGCCTTGGCGATGTCGATGTCGAAGCCGGTCAGCTCGCCCGAGGGCAGCACGTAGGCGAAGGGCTTGTAGGCCGCCTCGGTGCCGATCCTGATCTTGTCCTGCGCCGCAGCCGGCAGCGCCAGCGAAAGCAGGGCGAACCCGATGCCGAAGGCCGAAACCGCAATTCTTCTCATGATCGACTTCCTTGTCCTGCGAGCCGTGCCGGCCCTGAAATTCACTTGAGGCTCCCGGAGAGGAACTGTCGGAACCGTTCGGATTTCGGGCTCGCCATCACCTCCCGCGGAGTGCCCTCGTCCTCCACCAGGCCCTGGTGCAGGAACAACAGCTTGTTCGCCGCCTCGCGCGCGAACCCCATCTCGTGGGTCACCACCAGCATGGTGCGGCCTTCCGCGGCGAGATCCCGCATCACCTTCAGCACCTCGTTGACCAGCTCGGGGTCGAGCGCGCTCGTCGGCTCGTCGAACAGCATCACCTCCGGGTCCATCGCCAGCGCCCGGGCGATGGCCACCCGCTGCTGCTGGCCGCCGGACAGCTGGCTCGGGTAGTGGCCGCGCTTGTCGCCGACCCCGACCTTGGCCAGCATCGCCTCGGCCTTCTCGGTCGCCTCCGCCTTGCTGCGGCCGAGCACGTGGATCTGCGCCGCGGTGACGTTCTCGATCACGGTCATATGCTGCCAGAGATTGAACTGCTGGAACACCATCGCGAGCTTGGCCCGAATCCGGTCGACCTGCTTCATGTCCGCCGGTGCCGGGGCGCCGTGGCGGGTGCCCATGCGGATCAACTCGCCCTTGACCCGCACCTCGCCGCTGTTCGGCGTCTCCAAGAGGTTGATGCAGCGCAGGAAGGTGGATTTGCCCGAGCCCGAGGATCCCAGGATCGCGACCACATCGTGCTCGTGCGCCGTCAGCGAGATGCCCTTCAGGACCTCGTGCGATCCGAAGGTCTTGCAGATCGATTTGACGTCAAGCGCCACCGCCGGGCCGGCCGCGGCCGGAGTTCCGTCAATCGCCGCCACCTGCCCCCTAGGCTCCCTTATCTGCCCGGTGCCCGCCATCCCCGGGCATCGCCAATCCGGGCAGTCTAAGCGCATTGCGGCGCGCTCGTCTATGCGATTTGGCCTGCAAGGCGCGGGCGCAACTCCGATGGCCCGCGAAAGATTTGCCCCGTTCCTGCTCCGACCCGGCCTAATAGAGCGCACCGTCGCGGGGCCGGCAGGGCGGCGGAATGTCTTCGTCCCCCAGCATCTGCAGCAGATCGATCTCGACAAGTCGGGTCAGGGTCGAGATCGGGACATCGGTGGGGCCGCCCTCGAACGGGTCGCCGCAGCTCTCGCTGATGCTGCCCAGAAGGAAGAAAATCCAGGAAATCAGCATGTTGAATGGAATCAGCAGGAAGACATAGTCCCGGGCGACCACGGCAACGTAGGGGTGATTTTCCGCCAGCCGCACGAACGAATCGACGAAGGCGAACGGCAGGAGAATGATCAGCAGCCAGGTGAATATCCGGCCGAAATAAGTAAACTGTATCGGAAACGGGGTATTCTTTATTCTCTCGCATTGCCCCTGACAATCGTAGAGCCGCGAGAGAACCCGGCACATCTCCACGAACCGGTACTGGTCCAGGAATCCATCCCGTCGCAACCCCGCGAGCGCGTCGCTCTGCAGCCGGATGATGTGCACGGCCGGATTCGCCATGTCCTTCACCCGCACCGCGTCCGCTTCGGCCAGAAACCCGAGATAGCGGTCCGGCGATCGCGTGGGGATCAGATTCGACGGGTCGGCGCCGGTGTCCGCGGGTCCGCCCGACTGCAGCGGCAGCCGGCGGGAACTGCTTCGGAGTTGAAAGCACAGCGCGTTCACCCAGGCGAGGTGCCGTCGCACCAGCATCGACGCCTGCCGCGCGCCGCCCCCCGCATCGTCGGTCGGCGCGTCCGGCAGGCTGAGGCAGTAGTTCCCCCAGATCCGGCTGTTGTTGACGATCTCCCCCCAGATCGTCCGGGCTTCCCACCATCGGTTGTATGCCGAGGTGCTCAGGAAGCCGAGATAGAGCGAGACGACGATGCCGATGGTCGCCACCGGCAGCGCCGGGACCTCCAGGGCCTCGAAGCCGAAGAACTCATGGACAAGGTAGACGAAGACCGAAAGCCCGAAGGCGAGGACGAGCAGGCGCCACGAATCCGCCAGGACATGGCGGAAGCGTATGCCGTGCCGGACGTACATCTACGACCCGGCCCCACACGGTCCTGCCCGGAAAGCCGGGATCCGATCCAAAGACATGCTGTCGATATACCGCGCCGCGGCCGGACCCGCCACCGATGTTCCGGTCGCGGTGGCTCGGGGTTCGCGCTACCGGGCTTGCCGGATTCCGGCGCAGCGGCGCGAAGCCTCGTTGCGACACGCGTCGGCGCAGCCTAGTCTCTGCGGCGGGCCGGGCGTTGACACGGCGACCTCGAAAGCGGCCACCGCCGAAGGCCCGGCTCGATCGACCCGAGGAGGGCGCAATGGGCGTGCTGGATCGAGCCGGCGAAGCGCCGGGCGGGGCGTCGGACCTGGCGCCGACCTGGACCTCGTCCGCGAAGGATCTCGATCACCACCGCGCTCGGCCCGAGTTCGGGTCTGGGCGACGATCGGCCACGGGATCCTGAACGAGGTCTACTGGCCTTCGACCGGCCAGCCGCAGATCCGCGACCTCGGTTTCATCGTCGGTGGCCCGCACGGCTGGAGCGAGGTCAAGCGGGTCTACCAGTACACGCTGACCACGCCGCAGCCCGAGATCCCGCTGCCGACCATCGTGCATACCGGCGCCGGCTACCGGCTGACCCTGGAGGTCCTGGCCGACCCGTCGCGCGACGTGCTCCTGATCCGCTACGCGCTCGAGGGCGACGAGGTCCGCCTCTACCCGCTGCTGGCGCCGCGACTCGGGGCGCTCAGCGAGGCCAATACCGTGCTCGTCGGCGACGAGGTGCTCTGGGCCCAGGGCGGGGACGCCTGGCTCTGCCTCGCCTGCAGTCCCGGCTTCTCGCGCGCCAGCGCCGGCCGGGTCGGCACCTCCGACGGCTGGCAGGATTTCGCAGCCAACGGCCGGATGACCTGGACCTGGGAGCGCGCCGGCCCCGGCAACGTGGCGCTGCTCGGCGAGTGCGCCGAGAACGCCGGTGTGCTGGCGCTGGGCTTCGGCGGCTCGAAGGAAGGCGCGACGACGCTCGCCCGCTCGAGCCTCGCGGCCGGCTTCGCTACCGCCCGGGCGGCGGCGCTCGCCGAGTGGCAGGACTGGGCCGACGGGGTCGATCTCACCGCGATGGCCGGACTGCCGGCCGAACTGGTCGCGCAGGCGCGGCGCTCGGCGGCGGTGCTGAAGGTGCACGAGGACCTGACCTTTCCGGGCGCGGTGGTCGCCTCGCTCAGCGTGCCCTGGGGCAATTCGCACGACGATCTCGGCGGCTACCACCTGGTCTGGGCGCGCGATGCGGTCAACGCCGGCCTCGGGCTGATGGCGGTGGGGCTGGTCGACGACGCGCGGCGGATGCTCGCCTATCTGGTGGCCATGCAGCATCCTGACGGCCACTGGGCGCAGAACTTCTACCCCGACGGCCGGCCGTTCTGGAAGGGGCTGCAGCTCGACGAGGTCGGCTATCCGGTGCTGCTCGCCAGCAAGATGCGCGAGGCCGGGTTCTTCGACACCGACGGCGAGACCGTGGACAGCGTCACCCGCATGGTCGAGGCGGCCGCCGGCTTCATCGTCAGGAACGGCCCGGTGACGCCGCAGGACCGCTGGGAAGAGAACACCGGTCTGAACGGACATACGCTGGCGATCACCGTGGCGGCGCTGGTCGCGGCCGCCCAGTGGCTGCAGGGCGAGGCGCGCGACTATGTCCTCGAGGTGGCCGACGCCTGGAACGCCAGCATTGAGGACTGGATCTACGCCACCGGCACCGATCTGGCGCGCGCCCAGGGCGTCGATGGCCATTACGTCCGCATCGTTCCGGACGCCCGCCGCCCGATCGCCGAGCAGCGGATCGAGATCCACAACCGCGGCGGCCTGACGCTCGGCGCCGACCAGGTGGTGGCACTGGACTTCCTGGCGCTGGTCAGGCTTGGGCTGCGCGCCGCCGACGACCCGTGCATCCGCAACACCATCAAGGTCTGCGATGCGGTCCTCGGGATCGCCACCCCGCAGGGCCGGACGTTCCACCGCTACAACGAGGACGGCTACGGCGAGAAGGCGGACGGGGCGCCGTTCGACGGCACCGGCATCGGCCGGGGCTGGCCGCTGCTCTGCGGCGAGCGCGCGCACACCGCGGTGATGGCCGGCGAGGACGCGCTGCCCTGGCTGCAGACCATGGCGCGGATGACCGGGCCGAACGGCATGATCCCCGAGCAGGTCTGGGACGCCGCGCCGATTCCGGAGGCGGCGCTCGCCCCCGGCCTGCCGAGCGGCAGCGCCATGCCGCTGGTCTGGGCGCATGCGGAGTTCGTGAAACTCGCGCTGGCGATCGGCACCGGCCGGCCGTTCCTGCTGCTCGACAGCGTGCAGGCGCGCTACGGCGCCGCGCCGCCCAAGCCCTCGGTCTGGCACTGGCGCAGCGAGATCCCGCGCGCGTCGGTGCCGCGCGAGCACGCCCTGCGCATCGTCGACAACCGCCCGTTCGAGCTGCACTTCAGCCTCGACGGCTGGCAGACGGTCCAGGATCGCCCGGCGACCCCGATGCCCTTCGCCATCTTCGCCGTCACCCTAGACTTCGACGCCGCCGCCGAGTCCCTGGTCTTCACCCGTCGATACGACGATGGCTGGGAGGGCGAGGACCATCGGGTGACGCTGGTCGGTGACTGACCGCGGCGCCGGCTTCGATCGGCGACGCGCCGATGCCGCCCCTCCAACCCGCCCGCCATGCCCGACGACGGGGTGATACTGTCTCCGGCTGATCGCCTCGCGGCCGCGCAGGATGAGGCGCCGCGGACCGCAACAGCGGGGCGCCAGTGGCGCGCCGCGCGGTCCGCTCGCCCGGAGCGCCAGCGCGGAGGGCGAGGGGCGTGCCGCGTCCCCGGACAGTGCCAATCCGGGCGCGGCTGCCCTGGCGGTCGCGCTTGCGCGACTGCCCCTGGGAGGGCAGTCGCGGCCGGATTTGCCGAGGGACAAATCCGGCGGGACTGCGGAACCGAGCATCATTGGAAATCGCCCCCATCGTCGCCCGTCAAGACACTTTTCGGACCGGCCTTCAGTAGATCACCACCGAGCGGATCGACTCGCCGGCATGCATCAGGTCGAAGCCGCGGTTGATCTCGTCGAGCTTCAGGTGGTGGGTGATCAGCGGGTCGATCTCGATCCTGCCTTCCATGTACCAGTCGACGATCTTCGGCACGTCGGTGCGGCCGCGGGCGCCGCCGAAGGCGGTGCCCTTCCAGACCCGGCCGGTGACCAGCTGGAACGGCCGCGTCGCGATCTCGGCGCCGGCCGGGGCCACGCCGATCACCACCGAGACGCCCCAGCCGCGATGGGTGCATTCGAGCGCGGCGCGCATCACCTTGACGTTGCCGGTGCAGTCGAAGCTGTAATCGGCGCCGCCGATCTGGTCGGCGCCGCGCTTCGTCATGTTCACGATGTGCGGCACGATGTCGGCGCCGACCTCAGCAGCGTTGACGAAATGGGTCATGCCGAAGCGCTCGCCCCAGGCCTTGCGCTCGGGGTTGAGATCGACGCCGATGATCATGTCGGCGCCGGCCAGCCGCAGCCCCTGGATCACGTTCAGCCCGATGCCGCCGAGCCCGAAGACCGCCGCGGTGGCGCCGACCTCGACCCGCGCGGTGTTGATCACCGCCCCGACACCGGTGGTGACGCCGCAGCCGATATAGCAGATCTTGTCGAAGGGTGCGTCCTGCCGAACCTTCGCCACCGCGATCTCGGGCAGCACGGTGAAGTTGGAAAAGGTCGAGCAGCCCATGTAGTGGTGCAGCGGCTTGCCGTCGAGCGCGAAGCGCGAGGTGCCGTCGGGCATCAGCCCCTGGCCCTGGGTGGCGCGGATCGCGGTGCAGAGGTTGGTCTTGCGGCTGAGGCAGGACGGGCACTCGCGGCATTCGGGGGTGTAGAGCGGGATCACGTGGTCGCCCGGCGCCACCGACTTCACGCCGGGACCGGTCTCGCGCACCACGCCCGCGCCCTCGTGGCCGAGGATCGCCGGGAACAGGCCCTCGGGATCGGCGCCCGAGAGGGTGAACTCGTCGGTGTGGCAGATGCCGGTCGCCATGATCTCGACCAGCACCTCGCCCTCGCGCGGCCCCTCGAGGTCGACCTCGGCGATCTCCAGCGGCTGGCCGGAGGCGATGGCGACGGCGGCGCGGCTCTTCATGATCTGTCCCTCCCTGGCGATCCGCCGCCACTCTAGCGCTTTCGCCACCGGTCGCAATCGACCCGCCGCCGCTTCGCTTCCGGCCGCATCGGCGCTAGAAGAGGCGGCCGCATCCGGAGTTCCGCCGATGTACCTGCCCGATGCCTTCCGCGAGACCAGCCTGCCGGTGCTGCATGCGCTGATCCGGGCGCACCGCTTCGGCCTCCTGATCTCGACCGGGCCGGACGGCCCGATCGTCAGCCCGGTGCCGTTCACGCTCGAGCCCGACGCCGGCCCGCACGGCACGCTCCGGGCCCACGTGGCGCGGGCCAACCCGCACTGGCGGGCGCTGCGCGATGCCCCGGCAACGCTGGCGCTGTTCCAGGGGCCGGAGGCCTACATCACGCCGAGCTGGTACGCCAGCAAGCGCGAGACCGGCAAGGTGGTGCCGACCTGGAACTACGCGCTGGTCGAGGCGCGCGGCGAGGCCGCCGTGACCGAGGACCCGGCCTGGCTGCGGGCGCAGATCGGGACGCTGACCGAGGCGATGGAGACCGGCCGGGCCGAACCCTGGGCGGTGAGCGATGCGCCGGAGGCGTTCGTCGCGGCGCAGATCCGCGGCATCGTCGGGATCGAGCTGCCGATCGCCGCGCTCAGCGGCAAGTGGAAGGTCAGCCAGAACCGCCCCGCCGCCGACCGGCGCGGCGTGGTCGAGGGGCTGGGCGCCGAGGGCAACGCGGCGATGGCGGCGCTGGTGGCCGAGCGCGCCCCGCCCGACTGAGCCGGCCGCGGCGGAACCCGGCCCCGGGCCGCGCGTTGCCTCGACGGTCGCAAGCTGACGGGGAGACCGCGCGTGGCACTCAGCACGATTCTGATCATCATCCTGATCCTGCTCCTGATCGGCGCCGTGCCGAGCTGGCCGTATTCGCGCGGCTGGGGCTACGGGCCGTCGGGAATCCTCGGGGCGATCCTGATCATCATCCTGATCCTGGCCCTGCTCGGCAGGTTCTGAACCGGCCCCCGCCTATAGGCAACGCCGTGACGCGCATTTCGCCACGGCGTCAGCCCTTGCGGCGCATCATCCGGCCGAACCAGCCCGGCTGCTTGCCTTCGGCGGCATCGTCGCCCGCGGGGACCGGCTCCTCGGGGGGCTCCACGGCGGCGCGGAAATTGTCGAAGAAGCTGTCGGCCATCTTCTTGGCGAAGCCGTCGATCAGCCGCGAGCCGAGCTGGGCGAGCTTGCCGCCGACGCTGGCGGTGACCTCGTAGGTCAGCAGCGTGCCGCCCTCGGCGTCGGCCAGGGCCACCGCCGCCGAGCCCTTGGCGAAGCCCGCGGCGCCGCCCTTGCCCTCGCCCGAGATGGTGTAGCCGCTCAGCGGCACCACGTCGGCCAGCTGGACGCGGCCGTGGAAGGTGGCGCTGACCGGGCCGACCTTCTGCTTCACCGTGGCCTCGAAGCCCTCGTCGGGGCCGCCGCTCAGTTCCTGGCAGCCGGGGATGGCCGCCTTCAGCACCTCGGGGTCGTTCAGCGCCGCCCAGACCACCTCGCGGGAAGCGGCGATCTGCCGCGAACCGTGCATTTCCATCGGGCGTCCCTCCCTCGCGTCGTTCCGCGGCGCCGACGATAGCCGGGAATCGGCAGTGCCGCCATCAGTCGTTCAGCTGGAAGTCGAGGGCCGCCTCGTAGCTGAAGCGTTCCCCGGGCAGGTCGGCCGGGGCGGGAGGGATCCGGGCGTTGCGCGCCGCGGCGAGACCGGCCGCGTCGAGCGAGGGCGCGCCCGAGCTCTGCAGCAGCCGCACATCGACGAGCCGGCCGCTGCGGGCGATCGTCAGGGTGATCCGGACCCTGCCGACGATGCCGCGGTCGCGGTCGCGCTGCGGGTAGACCCGGGCGCGAGCGATGGCGGCGCGCACCTCGGCCTCGTAGCCGGCGTTGCGGGCAGCGGCGGCGGCGGAGGCCGCAGCCCCCGCCGAGCTGGCGGACGCGGCGCCCGCCTCCCCGGCGGCAGGGGCGGACGGCGCGGCTTCGGGCTCGGTCGTGGTTTGGATCTCGGGACGGGGGGCCGGCCGGTGCGCCCGCGTCGGGTCCGGCGTCGGCGGCTCCGGCTCGGTCAGCGCGATCTCGGGCGGCGGCGGCGCCCCGAAGCCGGGGATGCCGAGCGGCGCCTCGGCGTCGAAGCCCGGCGCGAGACTGCCGAGGTCGGGCAACGCCTCCTCGGCGGGCGCCTCGGTCTGGTCGGGCGGCGCCGCCGGCGGGCGGGGCTTGCGGCGGCTGCGGTGCAAGCTGCTCCGGCGCGGCCGGGGCCGGCGCCCCGCGCGCGAGCGCGGCGATGGCGGCGGCGAACTCGGTCTCGCTGATCAGGCTGACGCGGACCACGGGCGGCGGCGGCTCGGGCCGGGCGCTGAGCCACGGCAGGCCCCAGAGCGCCAGGGCGATCAGCGCCGCATGGCCCAGCGCCGAGAGGAAGGCACCCGCGCGCATGGCTCCTAGCGGCGGGCCGCGGCCGCCACCACCGGCCGGGCCCGACCGTCGCTTCTGCAGGGTTGCATGGCCTCGGCCCCCCGACCGCTTGCCGTTCCCGCCGCTGGCTATCAGGTTTCACCCGATCGCGAAAGCCGGTCGCCTGTTGCGGATTTGCCGCTCCGCAAACCGCATCGCGCCGTGCGGCTCTTGTCCGCGCGGGTCCCGGCATACAGATTCAGCCGGCGCAGAGACGACGCAATGACGGGAGTTCCTCAGATGGTGCATCGAGTACGACTTGCGCTCCTGGCGGCGGCGGTGGCCGCGGTCTGCGCGGCGCCGGCGGCCAACGCGCAGGGGCAGGAGAGATGCTACGGCGTGGCCCCGGCCGGCAAGAACCAAGGCATCGGCGACCGCACCGCGCCCGGCAGCAGCAAGGTTGACTACCAGGGCGACGCCTGGGTGATGGTGCCGGCGGGAAGCTGCCTCACCACGCCGCTGCCGGTGCAGCCCGACGGCACCCCGCGCCGCGGCGCGCTCCAGCCGCTCGACCGCGACCGGCCCTAGCGGACCCGCCTCAGTTGGCGGCGAGGCTCTCCTGCGCCGGGCAGCCGGACAAAGCCCCGGCCTGGTAGCCCCGCGCGAATGCAGCGTCGCGATCCGCCTGCGTGGCGGCGGCGAAGGGGTCGAACTCGGGCGACACCCGGACGCCCTGGCCGGCCAGGTCGTCGACCACGTTGCGCACCGACCAGACCAGCTGGCCGTAGAACCCGGCCGGCACCGCGCCCAGCCGCGAGGCCGCGACGGCCGCCCAGGCCCCGGTCAGGCAGTCGGCCTGCAGCGCCAGATCCGCATCCACCGCCGCCCGCCGGGCCCGGCGTGCGCCGAGCAGCTGCAGCGCCACCGCATCGAGGGTGCCGCGTTCGCGCTGCAGGTGCTCGGCCGCGACCCGGCCCGCGACCAGGGCGATGCCCAGATCCTGCTGCCGCTGCAGCCGCTTGCCGAGCGCACCGAGGAAGGTCAGGTCGAACGCGGCGGTGCCGGTCTCGGGGCAGTAGAACGGCCCCGACACCAGGCTGCCGGCGCAGGGCGAGCCGGTGGCATGGCTGAAGAAGACGAGGCGGGCCGAGCGGTAGCCGCGGCCGCTCCCGTCGGGGAAGCCGCGGCGCCAGACCGACTGCGCGTCCGCGAAGGCGGCCTCGGTGCGGCGCATGAGGGCGTCGGCGCTGGCCCCGCTGACCTCGGTCGCGACCGATCGGGCCGGATGCAGCCGCCCCCAGACCCAGGTCCCGAGCAGCGCCGTCAGCGACAGCGTCAGCGCCAGCGCGGCCAGGGTGCCGGTGCGCAGGATCGGACGCCGGGCGCCGGCCGGATCACGGGCTCTTTCCATCCTGCTCAGGCGCCTCCCGGCTGGCGGGCGCTCCCGGCGATCGGTCTTGACGCGGGGGGCGGTCCCGTGGTGCTTGGGCCCGATCATCGCGGGAAGGTCTTAAAAAAGGTGCTACGCCGGCTCTACGACTGGACGCTGTCGCTGGCCGCGTCGCCGAACGCGGTCTGGGCGCTGGCGGCGGTCAGCTTCGTCGAGAGCTCGTTCTTCCCGATCCCGCCCGACACGCTGCTGATCCCGATGGTGCTCGCCGACCGCGACCGCGCCTGGCGGCTGGCGGCGATCGCCACCCTCGCCTCGGTGCTCGGCGGCTTTCTCGGCTACGCCATCGGCTATTTCGCCTTCGACGCCATCGGCCAGCCCCTGCTGCGGTTCTACGGGGTGACCGACCAGTACCTGGCGCTGCAGGACCTCTACGCGCGCTGGGGCGCCTGGCTCATCATCATCAAGGGCGCGACGCCGATTCCCTACAAGCTGGTGACCATCGCCAGCGGGGCGTTCCATTTCAACCTCGCCACCTTCGCGGTCTGCTCGGTGATCTCGCGCGGCATCCGCTTCTTCCTGATCACCGCGCTGCTCTGGCGCTTCGGCGAGCCGATCCGGGACTTCATCGAGCGCCGCCTCACCCTGGTCTTCAGCCTCGGCATGGCGGCCCTGGTCGGCGGCTTCCTGGTGGTGGGGCTGGTGCATTGACGGAGCTGCAGCGCCGCGCCCTCGGGCCCATCCTCGGCTCGCTGGCGCTGCTCCTCGGCGCGCTCGGCTTCCAGTACCTGGGCGGCCTCGCCCCCTGCCACCTCTGCCTGCTGCAACGCTGGCCGCACGCCATTGCGATCGCGCTCGGGCTGCTGCTGCTGGCCTGGCCGCGCCGCCCGCTGGCGCTGCTCGCGGCGCTGGTGGTGCTGGCGGGCGCCGGCATCGCCGGCTACCACGTCGGCGTCGAGCAGGGCTGGTGGCAAGGCCCCGCCAGCTGCACCGCGCCGCAGCCGGGCGCGACCTCGGCCGGCGACCTGCTCGACCAGATCCTGGCCACGCCGGTGGTGCTCTGCGACCAGGTCGCCTGGTCGCTCTGGGGCATCTCGATGGCCGGCTGGAACGCGATCCTGTCACTCGGCCTCGCCTGGCTCTGGCTCCGCGCCGCGCGCTCAGCGGACTGATCACCGCCTTCCTGACCGAACACTTCGGGCTGCGCAGATGAGGGCCGCGGACCGCATCAGCGGGGCGCCAGTGGCGCCCCGCGCCCGCTCGCCGGAGCGCCAGCGCGAAGGCGAGAGGCGTGCCGCGTCCCCGACCGTGCCGATCCGGCGCGGCTGCCTGCGGTCGCGCTCGGCGACTGCCCCTGGAGGGCGTCGCGGCCTGTCTGGTGATTTCGTGGTATGATGCGGTCCGTGGTGACCCGCCCGCGCCTGGGCCTCTCGACCGCTCCGGAACGGTCACCACCGGTTCGCCTGCCAGCCTGCAGTTGCGTGGCCTCGGCCGAAGACATGGCAGGATGCCACATCCACGGAACCACATCGCGTCGATCTCTCCGACGCCTCGACATCTGCGCCCCGCCGCGCGCGCTCCTCGCCAACGAGCCCCGAGCCATCGCCGGCTATCGCCGGGCTAGACGCCCGTGAGCTCGTCGTCTACGGGCCACCTGCGCCTGTGACTACTCGCTGCTACTGGCGCTCGACGCGGCCGGGCACCGGCCTGCGGCTTATCCGCTCCTCGGCTGGCACTTCGCCCGGTCGCTCAACCGGGCGTGGACCGATCGCCTCTACGCCGCGACCCTCGCGCGGTTCGTCGGCGATCGCCAGCCGTCGCCAAGGCCGCTCGAGCAAGCGCGCGAGGAGCTCCGCGACCTCGTGCAGCGCCGCCACCAGCTCAAGCGAATGGAAGTGCAGGAGAAGAACCGCGCGCCCGCGCCCGGCACCCGGTCGTCCTGGCCGACATCCGCGACGAGCTCGCCAGCCTCGCCGGCCGCGTGGCGCGGATCCAGGCGGCGATCGCCGGCGGCCGCGCGGCACCCCGACTCGCGGCCGCCGACCGGCTGCTGCGCTCGATCCCGGGGATCGGCCGGTCAGCACCATGCCCTGCTCGCCCATCTCGGCGCTCGGGCATTCGACCGCCGCGCCATCGCCTCGCTCGCCGGCCTCGCACCGCGCGCGCACGAGTCTCGGCGATACCGCGGCAGGCGTTTCCTCGGCGACGGCCGCCGTCGATCCGCCGCGTGCTCTACATGGCCGCCACCAGTATCATGCTCCAACCCGGTTCCCTCGGGACCTCACTGGACAGGATCATGGGCGACTTCTGGGAGTCATCGTGAAGGCCGTCGCCCGCAAGGTCCTCCATCGCTCACGCCTTCTCCGCCGGCAGCCCTTCCCATCCGCCTGTCCGTGCCCCATCGGCACGGATTTGATCCGGGCCCGGCGCGCCCACCGCGGCGAGAAGGACGGCCGGGTTTCGTACTGGTTGCAGCCGGGCGACTACGAGCAGGAGCCGTTCTGCGAGGCGTGGGAGCGAATTGGGCGCGGCGGGGTCCGACCGGTCAGTCCGACCAATTTTTCACGCATACGAACTGTGCATAGGCTGTGCATGCTTTGTGCATGGCGCGAATCCCGCAACCGCCTGACATCGCCCGCCTTCCGCCCGGTGGACCAGTTCAGGCAGAGTCCGCGTCAGGCCTCCAGCTCGGCGTCCCAGTAGAGATAGTCCATCCAGCTGTCGTGCAGGTGGTTCGGCGGGAACTTGCGCCCGACGTTCTGCAGCTGCTCCGGGCTCGGGCGCATCGGCTTGCGCCGCAGGTTCAGGCCCGACTGCTTCAGCGTCTTGGAGCCCTTGCGCAGGTTGCACGGCCCGCAGGAGGCGACGACGTTCTCCCAGGTGGTGCGGCCGCCGCGCGAGCGCGGCAGGACGTGGTCGAAGGTGAGATGGTCGCGGTTGCCGCAATACTGGCAGGTGAATTCGTCGCGGAGAAACAGGTTGAAGCGGGTGAAGGCGGTGGTGCGTGCGGGCTTCACGTAATCCTTCAGCACGACCACCGAAGGTATTCGGAACTGGATCGATGGCGAGTGCACCATGGCGTCGTACTCGGCCACCACCACCACCCGCTCCAGCACCGCGGCCTTGACCGCCTCCTGCCAGGGCCAGAGCGACAGCGGCAGGTAGCTGAGCGGCCGGAAATCGGCGTTCAGCACCAGCGCCGGATGGTCGCGCAACCCGCCGGGGTGCCGGATAAAGCTGGGCATTTGGGTGCTTTGCAGCATGAGCACATCCCTTGCGCCGGCCGCCGCTGGCCGCGCCGCTGGGACGGCGTTCCGGCTCGACCTGAGGCCAGACTACATCTCGTCCGGAATGTCTGGCAAGACCCCAGATAGAGATGCTTTTCCAGCCTGGACGCAAGCCTTACACGCGCCGGCGCACAGAATTATGACGAAGGCTCACCCGGCAACCCGAGCCGCTCGCGAATGAAGCCGAGCGCGAGGCCCAGCCCGTCGGGCGCGATGCCATGGCCGGTGCCGCGCGAGACATGGGTGCGGACCTCGACCCCGGCGCCGGCGAGCGCCTCGGCGGCCGCGGCAAGGCTCGCGAACGGCACCATCGGGTCCTGGTCGCCGTGCACCAGCAGCACCGGCGGCCGGCTGGCGATCTCGCCGGCCAGGCGCTCGGGGTGCAGCAGCATGCCCGAGAAGCCGACGATGCCCGCCAGCGGCGCCCGGCGCCGCAGCCCGACCTGCAGCGCCATCATCGTGCCCTGGCTGAAACCGAAGAGCACCGTGCGCTCCGGACCGATCCCCTGCTCCGCCACCGCGTCCAGCCAGGCGTCGAGCAGCCCGAAGGACGCACCGCCGCGGCGCGCGCCGCCGCCTCGGAGGAGCCGTCGAGCCAGGGGATCGGAAACCACTGGTAGCCCATCGGGTTGTTGACGCAGCGCTCCGGCGCGTTCGGCGCGAGGAACCGGGTGTTCGGCAGGTGCGGCGCCAGCGGCTCGGCCAGCCCGATCAGATCGTCGCCGTCGGCGCCGTAGCCGTGCAGGAAGATCACCAGGCTGTCGGCCCGGCCGGAGGCGGCGGGCCGTTCCGGCCCGGTCAGGGTGGTCATGGGCTGGCCCCGCGGATTGGATGCGGGCGCTTACTAGGAGCAAATCCGCGCCCGCGCAAGCGCACCGAACCGCAGAACCCCTCGCCGCGGCGACGCAAGTGGCATACCCTTCGCCTCGGCCGGCGGACGCTCCCTGCCCGGCTCCGGCGACGGAAGGGGCTGGCGTGTCCGAGCTTTCCCACCACCTCGCGAGCCTCGTCGCCCACTACGGCATCCCGGCGCTGTTCCTGTCGATCGCGCTCGAGGCCCTGGGCCTGCCGCTGCCGGGCGAAAGCGCCATCATCATCGCTTCCGGCGCGGCGGCCGCGGGCGAGTTCGACATCCGCACCGTCGCCGTCGCCGCCTTCCTGGCCGCGGTCCTCGGCGACAACGTCGGCTATCTGATCGGCCGCAAGCTCGGCGGACCCGCCGTCGCGCGCCTCGGCGGCCGGTTCGGGGTGACCGGCAAGGCGCTGGAGACCGCGGAGCGCGTCGCCAGCCGCTACGGGCCGCTGATGGTGGTCTTGGCCCGCTTCGTGGTGGTGCTGAGGCAGCTGAACGGCCTGGTGGCCGGCACCACCGGGATGCCCTGGCCGCGCTTCCTGGCCGCGAACGCCCTGGGCGCCGCCCTCTGGGTCGGCGTCTGGACGACGCTTGCCTATCGCTTCGGTCGCTCCGCCGACGTCATTCCCTACCTCTGGCACCACCTGAGCCTCGCCGCCGCGGTCGCCGTGCCGCTCATCATCCTCGCGATGGTCATCCTCCACTTCCGCCACCGACCTCCGACGAGATCGGAGCAGGACTAGCTAGCCGAGGCGCGCTCAATCGTTGCGATCCGGTTAAGATGAAAATCGCTTCACGTTTGGCTTCAATAGCTTATGGAAGCGTCCGCACGCGGACGGTCCGCACAAAGCGCGGCGCTAGCGGACGCCTTCGCGGCCGCGCGCCGCGCGGTAGTAGGCCCAGAGCAGCCGCGCCGCCACCGCCCGCCAGGGCGACCAGGCGAGGCTCATCTGCGCGCAGCTCCTTCTCGCTCGGCCGCAGCTCCAGCTCGAACAGCCCGCGCGCCGCGTCGCGCAGCGCCAGGTCCCCGGGCGCGAAGACGTCGGCCCGCCCGAGCGAGAACATCGCGTAGATCTCCGCGGTCCAGACCCCGATGCCCTTGATCCGGGTCAGCTCCGCGACGATCGCCTCGTCCGGCATCCCGCGCAGCGCGGCGAAGTCGAGCCCGCTCGCGGCGATGGCGCGGCCATAGGCGATCTTCTGCCGCGACAGGCCCGCGGCCCGCAGCGCCTCGTCGGTGGCGGCCAGCGAGGCCCGCGGGCCCGGTGGCGCCGATCGCCGCCAGCCGGCCCCAGATCGCGGCGGCGGCCGCGGTCGAGACCTGCTGGCTGACGATGGCCGAGAACAGCGTCTCGAAGCCGTCGGCGCGCCGCCGCAGCGGCAGCGGCCCGGTCAGCTCCAGCGCCCGGGCGAAGCGCGGCTCGAGGGCGGCGAGCCAGGCGGCGCCCTCCGCCACGTCCTCCGCCGTCTCGATGATGCGTCCGACCATGCGGCGCCCCCTGCAGCGGGCCGGCATAGCACGGGCGCGGCAGCGGCGAAACCGCTTGGATCGCTCCGGAGCCGGCGCTATGAGCGGCTCATGTCCGCCTCGGCCGAGCTCCCCCTCCCGACAGATATCCGCGCCCGCCGCAACGTCCGGGTGCTGGTGGCGGCGCAGGCGGTGCTCGGCGCGCAGCTGCCGGTCAACTTCATCCTCGGCGGCCTCGCCGGGCAGACGCTGGCGCCGAGCAAGTGCCTCGCCACGCTGCCGATCACGGTGATCGATCCTCGGCACCATGCTCTCGGCGCCGCTGCTCGCCGACCTGATGCAGCGCCGCGGCCGCCGGCTCGGCTTCGTGATCGGCGCCGCCGGCGGCGGGCTCGGCTCGGCGCTCTGCGCCCTCGCGCTGCTGCGCGGCAGCTTCGCGCTGTTTCTCGCCGGCTCGCTGCTCTGCGGGCTCTACATGTCGGCGCAGGGCTTCTACCGCTTCGCCGCCACCGACGGCGCCAGCGAGAGCTTCCGGCCCAAGGCGATCTCCTACGTGATGGCGGCGGGCCTCGTCTCGGCGATCTTCGGGCCGCAGCTGGTCAAGCTGACCACCGACGCGCTCGCCCCCGTCCCCTTCGCCGGCGCCTACCTCGCGGCGGCGGCGCTGAACCTCGTCGGCGTCTGGGTCTTCGCCTTCCTCGACAGCCCGCGGCCGCGGCCGCCGGCGCCGGGCGGCCCGCGCGTGCGCTCGCGGCGCGAGCTGCTCCGCACGCCGCGGATCGCCGTGGCGATGATCTGCGCCATGGTCTCCTACGCGCTGATGAACCTGGTGATGACCTCGACGCCGCTGGCCATCGTCGGCTGCGGCTTCGCCACCGGCCAGGCCGCGGACGTGGTCTCGGGCCACGTGCTGGCGATGTTCGTGCCCTCGTTCTTCACCGGCCACCTGATCGCCCGCTTCGGCGTCGGAGCGGGTGATCGCGGTCGGCCTCGTCATCCTCGCCGCCGCCGGCGCGGTGGCGCTGAACGGCGTGAGCCTGCCGCACTTCTCGCTGGCGCTGATCCTGCTCGGCCTCGGCTGGAACTTCGGCTTCATCGGCGCCACCGCGATGCTGACCGCCGCCCACACCCACGCCGAGCGCGGCCGGGTCCAGGGCATGAACGACTTCGCGGTCTTCGGCCTGGTCTGCGTCGGCTCGCTGGCCTCCGGCGGGCTGATGAACTGCTCCGGCGGCGACGCCGTCACCGGCTGGACCGCCGTCAACCTCGCCATGGCGCCGTTGCTGGCCGCGGCGGGGGGCGCGCTGATCTGGCTGGCGCTGCGCCGACCGCCCGCTCACCAGCGCCGGCTGAGCGACCGCCAGAGCAGTCCGGCGCGCGCCCGGATCGGCGCCACCTCCAGCCGGCCCGCCTGCACCGCCCCGGGATCGGCCGCGGCCCGGCGCAGCACCCGCTCCGCCTGCCAGCCCGCCAGCAGCGCCGGCACCGCCGCCCGCGGCACCCGGCCGCGCCGCGCCCGCGCCCGCGCCAGCGCCGCCAGCCCGTCGCGCGCCAGCGCGTCCGACGGCAGGCCCTCCGGCAGCGGGTCGCGCCCCCGCGCCCGGAGCGCCGGCAGCGCCCGGAGCAGCGCCGCCGTGCCCGCCCCCCGCGCGAAGTCGCGCACCACCGGCAGCGCCGCGCCCTCGGCCCCGAGATGCCGCGCCGCCAGCTCCATCAGGTGCCCGGCGGTGTGGTCGATGTAGAGCTCCAGCGCCGTGCGGTCGGCGAACGCGCGCCGCCTCGGCATCCGTCAGCCGCGCCGCGATCATCTCCTGGAACAGCCGCCGCGGCAGGTCGGCCGCCCGGATCGTCGCCGCCAGCGGCTCCACCACCTCGTGCCGCCGCGGCGGCTCGCCGTCGTAGATCTCGGCGATCGCATCCAGCCACCAGCGCAGCCGGATCTCGGCCAGCATCGGCTCGGAGGCCACCCAGGGCGCCCGGGCGATCTCCAGGTTGAAGGCATAGAGCGCCATCAGCCCCGGCCGCGCCGCCGGCCGCGCCGCCATCGCCGTCCGCCAGCGCTCGGGATCGCCGCGCTCGACCAGCCCGGCGACCGCGGCCTCGGTCATGCCGCGCCCGCCACCGGCGCACCGTCGCGCAGGAGCTTCCACAGGATCGCGTCCTGCAGCGCCTGGAAGCTCGCGTCGACGATGTTCGCCGACACCCCCACCGTCGACCAGCGCCGCCCCTGCCCGTCCGCGCTCTCGATCAGCACCCGCGTCACCGCCTCGGTGCCGCCGGAGGTGATCCGCACCCGGAAATCCACCAGCTTCATGTCGGCGATGTAGTCCTGGTAGGGCCCCAGATCCTTGCCCAGCGCCCGGCTCAGCGCGTTCACCGGCCCCTGGTCGGCATGGGTCACCGGATCGTGGCTCTCGCTCACGCTCATCACCCGCTCCGGCCCGAAGCGCGCCACCACCACCGCCTCGCTGACCGTCACCATCTCGCCCCTGGCCGTTCAGCCGCCGCTCCACCGTCACCCGGTAGCGCTCGACCTCGAAGAACCTCGGCATCAGCCCCAGCGTCTGCCGCGCCAGGATCTCGAAGCTCGCCGAGGCCCCGTCATAGGCGAAGCCCCGGTCCTCCCGCGCCTTCACCTCGGCCAGGATCTCCGCCAGCCGCGGATCCCCCGCCGCCACCTCGATCCCCGCCTGCGCCAGCCGCTCGCGCAGGTTCGACTGCCCGGCCTGGTTCGACATCGGGATCACCCGGGCGTTGCCCACCAGCTCCGGCGCCACGTGCTCGTAGGTCGCGGGGTCCTTCAGGATCGCGCTGGCGTGCAGCCCCGCCTTGTGGGTGAAGGCCGAGGCCCCGACATAGGGCGCCGCCCGGTCCGGCACCCGGTTCAGGATGTCGTCGAGCAGCCGGCTCACCCGCGTCAGCCCGGCCAGCCCGTCCGCGGCTCACCCCGATCTCGAAGCGGCTGGCATAGGGCTCCTTCAGCAGCAGCGTCGGGATCAGGCTGACGAGGTTGGCGTTGCCGCAGCGCTCGCCGAGCCCGTTCAGCGTCCCCTGCACCTGCCGCGCCCCGGCGTCGATCGCGGCCAGCGAATTCGCCACCGCGTTGCCGGTGTCGTCGTGGGTATGGATGCCGAGCCGCTCGCCCGGGACCCCCGCCGCGATCACCGCCGCGGTGATCGCCGCCGCACCTCCGCCGGCAGCGTGCCGCCGTTGGTGTCGCAGAGCACCACCCAGCGCGCCCCGGCGTCCAGCGCCGCCTTCAGGCAGTCCAGCGCATAGCCCGGGTTCGCCTTCCAGCCGTCGAAGAAATGCTCGGCGTCGAACAGCGCCTCGCGCCCCTTGGCCTTGAGGAACCGGATCGAGGTGGCGATGTTCGTCGACGTTCTCCTCGAGCGGGATCCCGAGCGCGGTCGCGACATGGAAGTCGTGGGTCTTGCCGACCAGGCAGACCGCCGGCGTGCCGGCATTCACCACCCCCGCCAGCACCTCGTCGTTCGAGGCCGAGCGCCCGCCGCGCTTGGTCATCCCGAACGCCGCCATCTTCGCCCGCCCGCAGCTTCGGCGCCGCCGCGAAGAACGCGCTGTCGGTCGGGTTCGCCCCGGGCCAGCCGCCCTCGACATAGTCGATCCCGAGCCCGTCCAGCGCCTGCGCGACCCGCAGCCTTGTCCTCGACCGAGAAGTCGACCCCCTGGCTCTGCTGCCCGTCGCGCAGCGTGGTGTCGTAGAGGTAGAGGCGCTCGCGGGTCATCTGAGCGGCTCCAGCTTGGCGGGGTCGAACTCGAGTCGCGATCCCATGTCGTCCGCTCCGTCGCGTCCGTCGAAGTCAACGCCTGCGGCTGCGAGAGCATTTCGGATTGCATCGCTGCAGCAAAGTCCCGCGCTGCTCGGGCTTCGTCGCGGCGCTCGACAAGCTCGTCAATCTTGTCACGGCCGCTCGTGTCGAATAGATCACCGTCAATAGCTCCGAGCGCTTTCGTCTGCGACACCGCACGTCGACCGTACTCTCTAGTCGCCGAGGTCGATATCGCCAAACGCAACGACGCACAGTTGCACAACCGATCGATTCGCCCTCAGACAGTGGCGCCGTCTGCTCAGACATCGCCAAAGCGTCAGACGCCGCGATGGCCACGCGGCGTGTTGAGATCGTCCGCCAGAGCGTCTCGACGACCGCTTGCGATCGGCTCAGCAAGTCGCTCGTCGCCGCATCAATCTCCGGCAACGCCGATAGCTCAAGTGCTCGCGCCAGTGGTCAAGGTCGTTGCGCCTCCTGCGATCTTCGCCTCGGTCCAGTCCATCGGCTGCCGGTAGTGCGTCGACAGCAGCACGAAGCCGGATCACCTCGCCCGGCACGCCCTTGTCGAGCAGGTCCCGCACCGTGAAGAAGTTGCCGAGCGACTTCGACATCTTCTCGCCTTCGACGTTCAGGAAGCCGTTGTGCATCCAGACGTTGGCGAAGCTTCCCTCCGGGTGGGCGCAGCGGCTCTGGGCGATCTCGTTCTCGTGGTGCGGGAACACCAGGTCGATGCCGCCGCCGTGGATGTCGAAGCTCGGGCCGAGCAGCTCGTAGGCCATCGCCGAGCACTCGATGTGCCAGCCCGGCCGCCCGTGGCCCCAGGGGCTCGGCCAGCCCGGCTCGGCCGCGCTCGACGGCTTCCAGAGCACGAAGTCCATCGGGTCGCGCTTGTAGGGCGCCACCTCGACCCGCGCCCCGGCCCGCATCTCGTCGAGCGAGCGGTTGGCGAACCTGCCGTAGTCGGGATAGCTCGCCACCGCGAACAGCACGTGCCCCTCGGCCACGTAGGCGTTGCCCTTCGCGATCAGCGTCTCGATCATCGCCACCATCGGCGCGATGTACTCGGTCGCCCGCGGCTCGGCGGTCGGCTCCAGCACCCCGAGCGCCGCCATGTCGGCGTGGTACCAGCCGGCGGTCTCCTCGGTGATCTCGCGGATCGGCCGCTTCTCCGCCATCGCCCGCGCGTTGATCTTGTCGTCCACGTCGGTGATGTTGCGCACGTAGGTGACGTGCTCCGCGCCGTAGACGTGCCGCAGCAGCCGGAAGAGCACGTCGAACACCACCACCGGCCGGGCGTTGCCGATATGCGCCCGGTCGTAGACCGTCGGCCCGCAGACGTACATCCGCACGTTCGCCGGGATCGATCGGCACGAAGCGCTCCTTGGAGCGGGTGCGGGTGTTGTAGAGGGAAATCTCGGGAGTTGGTTCGGTCATGGCCCGGCTCTCGCGGTTCTCCCGCGGCGGGCTATCACGTCGATCCGGATTTGGAAACGGGAGGCGCGCCGCGGACGGGGGTCAGCGGCTAATGCAGATCGCGATGATGCGACGCGGCGTCATGGCGCGCCTTATGCGCCGATCCGGGCGGCGGATCAAGCGGCTTGCGCCGCTGCCGGCGCTCGGCTCTGATGCGGCCCATGCCCGCGCGCCTCGCCAAGACCGCCATGATCCTGTCGCTGGGCCTGTTCGCCTGCCTGGTCACCTTCACCAACATCACCGACTACGGCGCCAACTACCCGTTCGTGCAGCACGTCCTCAGCATGGACACCACCTTCCAGGGCAGCGCGGTGATGTACCGGGCGATCACCGCGCCCTGGCTCTGGACCGCCGGCTACTGGCTGATCATCGCCGGCGAGGGGCTGACCGCGGCGCTGTTCCTCTTCGCCGGCTGGCGGATGCTGGCGGCCCTGCGCCGGCCCGCCGCCGCCTTCAACCGCGCCAAGGCCCCCGCGCACCTGGCCGCCGCCGCGGGCTTCCTGGTCTGGTTCACGGGCTTCATGTCCATCGGCGGCGAGTGGTTCCTGATGTGGCAGTCGACGGTCTGGAACGGCCAGGAGCCCGCCTTCCGCTTCTACCTCACCATCCTGGCGGTGCTGATCTACCTGAACCAGCCGGACGGCGAGCTGGCCTGACCCTGTCGAGGACCCGATGCCCCACGATCCCGGCCCCGCCTTCCGCGCCCTGCACCGCCCGGGCGACCCGTTCGTGCTCGCCAACGCCTGGGACGCCGGCTCGGCCCGGGTGCTCGCGGCGCTCGGGGCACAGGCGATCGGCACCACCTCGGCCGGCTTCGCCTTCACCCTCGGCCTGCCCGACGGCGCCCGGATCTCGCGCGACCAGGCGCTGGCCCACGCCGCCGATCTGGTCGCCGCCACCCCGCTGCCGGTCAGCGGCGATCTCGAGAACGGCTACGCCGAGGCCCCCGACGGCGTAGCCGAGACCGTGCGGCTGGCCGCCGAGGCCGGCCTCGCCGGCGCCTCGATCGAGGACACCGCCCTGCCCGGCCACGGCGCCTACCCCATGGCCCTCGCGACCGAGCGGGTCCGCGCCGCCGTCGCCGCGGCCCGCGCCCTGCCCCGCGACTTCGTGCTCCTCGCCCGCGCCGACGGCGTGCTGACCGGCAGCTACGACCTCGCCGAGGCGCTTGCCCGGATCCGCGCCTTCGCCGCCGCCGGCGCCGACTGCGTCTATGTCCCGCTCCTGTCCGACCTCGCGGCTGTCCGCCGGGTCTGCGATGCGGTGCCGGTGCCGGTGAACGTGCTCGCCGCGGGGCCGCTGACCGCGGTCGGCCGGGCCGAGCTGGCCGCGGCGGGGACGGCGCGGATCAGCCTCGGGTCCGGCCTCGCCCGGCTCGCCCAGGCGGCGCTGGTCGCCGCCGCCGGCGAGATCCTCGGTCCCGGCGACTTCCGCCGGCTGGCACAGGGCGCGAAGGGCGGCGAGATCGACGCCCTGCTCGCCAGAGGCGCGCGCCCCTGAGCTCAGCCGGCGCGGCGGAAGACCTGCGCCGCCCGGCGGCGCTGGTAGGCCCGGTCCAGCGTGGCCACGTCGAAGCTGACCTCCACCTCGTCCGGCCCGGTCTCGATCCCGGCCTCGCAGGCGCTCGCCAGGGCCAGGAACGAGGCATTGCCCGGCAGCGTCGAGGCGCGGATGACCTGCACCCCGCGATGCGTCAGCAGGCGGCCCGCGGTCTGCACCAGGTAGGTGCCGACGCCGCGCCGCCTGAGCGCCGGATCGACGCTGAGCCCGAGCTCGGCCTCGCCGCCGGCCACCGCGATCTCCGCCAGCGCGCGGATGCTGCCGGCCCGGTGCAGCGGCCCGGGCCAGAGCGGTCCGTCGAAGGCGGCCAGCACGAAGGTGTCGCGCGACCGGATCCGCTGCACGTGCCGTTCGAGCGCGTCGTCGGTCAGGGTCGCGCAGAACCGCATCCGGCGGTCGTCGGGCCCCAGGTCGCGAAAATGCGCAAGGATCGCAGGCGCATCGCTCCGCTTCGCCTCGCGCAGGCCCAGGCCGGCATGGCCGGCGCAGGGGATCGACACCGGGTAGCCGATGAAGCTGATATTCGGCAGCCCGAAGGCCATGATGCGTCCTTTCACGGGCGCGATTGTGGCACATCGCGGGGCCAGATCAAAGGAGCCGACCTGCGGTCGACAAGGCACTGAAATACGGCGATTTTCCTGGTATGGACTCCGTATGGAACGCATATGGAATTGGTATGGGCGTTTTCGCGGCGGAGACGAAAAACCCCGGCCGCGGGGTGCGCGGCCGGGGGGAGGGCGTCCGGGGAGGGACGCGGGGGAGGCTCAGCGGTCGGCGGTCGCGGTGTCGTGGGCGAACTTCGCCGCCGCGATCTCGGTCAGGCTCAGCCCGGCCGCGGCGTCGGCCGACAGGCCGGCGCTGGCGATCAGCTGGGCGTTGCCGCCGGTCGCGACCGGCGAGCGGCTGGCCATCGTCACCTGACCGCCGTCCTTTACCGCCTGCTGCTCGTCGCCGCGGCTCTCCTTGTTGATCTTCGCCACGAAGGCGACGTTCAGCGGGGAGATCGCCGCTTCCGCGGCGGTCTGGCCGGGGTGGACGATGAACTGGCGATCGTCGGTCCGGGTGTCGCGGTTGAACTTGGCCTGCGCGGCCTCGGTCAGCGAGACGCCCGGCTGGGCGACGACCTGCGTCGTGTCGGCGAAGACAGGCGCGGCGGCAGTCAGGGCGACAGCGGCAGCGGCAAGCGCATTGACGTAGTACTTCATGGCGTGTTCCTTTCAAATAAAGACGCGTTGCTTGCGACAGAACGTCGAAGGCCCAACTTATCTGGCCTTGTCTTCGACGCCCCGAGACCTCATCGGCCTCTGTTCGCAATGTACGCAACCTGCGCCCTGTTTGTTTCAGGACTCACGCAGCCGTGTTTTCAATTGTTGCAGTTCGTTCGTGTACAAACGATCAGCGGCCGCGGATCCGCGGATCGAGCGCGTCGCGCAGACCGTCGCCGATGAAGTTGATCGACAGCACCGTCAGCGAGATCGCGAGACCCGGCCAGATCACCCGCGCCGGGGTCAGCGTCATGAAGTTCGCGCCGTCGTAGAGCAGCCGCCCCCAGGTCGGGAAGTCCGAGGGGAAGCCGAGGCCGAGAAAGCTCAGCGCGCTCTCGGTGATGATGGCGTTGGCCACCCCCAGCGTCGCCGAGACCATGATCGGCGACAGCACGTTCGGCAGCACGTGGCGGGTGATGATCCGCCCCGACGGGGTGCCGATCGACTTCGCCGCCAGCACGAACTCGCGCTCCTTCAGCGCCAGCACGTCGCCGCGCACGATCCGCGCCGTATGCATCCAGCTGGTGACGCCGATGATGAAGACGATCAGCAGGAAGATGCCGCTCTCCGGCCCGATCGCCGCGCGCAGGGTGTCGCGGAACAGCATGATCACCACCAGCAGCAGCGGCAGGATCGGCAGCGCCAGGAACAGGTCGGTCATCCGCATCAGAGGCCGTCGATCCGCCGGAAGTAGCCCGCCAGCACCCCGATCAGCGTGCCGAGGAACAGCGCCAGCAGCATGGCGGTGACGCCCACCGCCAGCGACACCCGCCCGCCCTGCAGCACCTGGGCGAAGATGTCGCGGCCGATGTTGTCGGTGCCCATGGGATGGGCCAGCGACGGCAGCACGTTGCGCGCCTTCACGTCGATGAACTGCGGGTCGATCGGGTTGATCATCGGCCCGAACACCACCGCCAGGACGATGATGGCGAAGATCACCACCCCGGCCATCGCGCCGCGGTGGTGGCGGAACTGGAACCAGACGTCGCTCCAGAGGCTGCGCTGCGGCGTGTCGATCGCCTGCGGCGCCACTGCCACCGCGTCAGTCATAGCGGATCCTCGGGTCGAGCACGCCGTAGAGGATGTCGGCGATCAGGTTGAACAGCACGATCAGGATCGCGAAGATGAAGGTCAGCGTCTGCACCAGCGGGATGTCGGCGCCCTGGATGCCGGTGATCAGCAGCTGCCCCAGCCCGTTCACCCGGAAGATCTGCTCGGTGATGATCGCGCCCCCGAAGATGGTGGGGATCCCCAGCGCGATCACCGTCACCACCGGGATCAGGCTGTTGCGCAGCACGTGCACCAGCAGCACCACCCACTCCTTCATGCCCTTGGCCCGGGCGGTGCGCACGTAGTCCTGGCTGAGGTTGTCGAGCATCGAGGCGCGCATGTAGCGGCTGAGCTGCGCGGCGTTGAAGAGCGCCAGCACCGTCACCGGCATGATCATCTGCTTGATCTGCAGCCAGAAGGTCTCGAAGCTGGTGACGTGCAGGTTGGTGTCGTAGATCGAGGGCAGCCAGCCGAGCTTCACCGAGAAGATCACGATCAGCACCAGCCCGGTGAAGAAGGTCGGCACCGAGAAGCCGATCATCGAGAACAGCGTGCCGAACTGGTCGAACCAGGAATACTGCTTGTAGGCCGAGAACACCCCGATCGGCACCGCGATCAGGATGCCGAACACGTAGGAGAGGCCCACCACCCAGAGCGTCTGCGGCATCCGCTCGGCGATCAGATCGACCACCGGCGAGCGGGTCTGCCAGCTGATCACCCGCAGCCGGTGCGCGCTGTCGCCGATGCTCCAGCCGGTCCACTTCTCCAGGAGATTGAGCGGCTCGTTGATGAAGAACTGCTGCAGCCAGAGCAGGTAGCGGATGTGGAACGGCTCGCCGAGGCCAAGGCTGATGCGGATCTGCTCGCGCACTTCCGGCGGGATGGTCAGCGGCAGGTTGCCGGTGGGATCGCCGGGCGAGAGATCGAGCAGCGCGAAGATGATGAAGCTGATGACCAAGCAGCGTCGGGATCGCGAAGAGCAGCCGCCGGATCGTGAAGCTCAGCATCGCGCGTCCCCCATCGCAGCGGCCCGGGCCGCGACGCGCGCGGCCCGGGCGGGTTCAGATCACTGTTCGCGGTACCAGTCGGCCGCGTTCCAGAGCTCGCTGTCCCAGGGGTTCAGCAGCACGCCCCCGAGCGACTTCGCCTTGGTCGAGACCCGGCCGCGCCAGACCAGCGGAATGATCGAGGCCGAGTTCACGATCATGTCGTTGAGCTGGACCGCGATCTTGCCGCGCTCCTCGAGGCCGGCGGTCTGGCCGAACTTTTCCATCAGCTGGTCGTAGTCCTTGTCGCAGTAGCGCGAGATGTTGGTGCCCTGCCACTGGGTCTCGGGCCGCGGCGCCTCGGAGCACTGCCACTCGCCGAGATACTTCTGCGGGTCGGTGCCGTCGAAGTTGTTGGCGTACATCTGCACGTCGGCGTAGAACTTCTGGAAGGTGTCGGGCGAGCCCGGATCGCCGCCGAAGAACACCGCCGCCGTCGATGTTGCGCAGCTCGACCTCGACGCCGATCTCGTTCCACCACTGCTTGATCAGCGCCTGGGCGCCCTGGCGCACCGAGTTGGTCGAGGTCTGGTAGAGCACCGACAGCCGCTTGCCGTCCTTGGCGCGCACGCCGTCCGAGCCCATCACCCAGCCGTCGTCGTCGAGCAGCTTCTTGGCCGCGTCCATGTCCTGGTTCTTGCACCAGTCGTTGTTCGGCGAGGCGTTCAGCTCCGGCGCCGGCACCAGGTTGCAGGTCGACCTGCCCCGCCGCGCCGTAGCCGGTCTCGACCAGGATCTCGCGGTCGATGGCGAGGCTCAGCGCCTTGACCACGTTCACGTCGGTCAGGAACGGGTGCGGGTGCGCCGCGGTCGAGCGCTCGTCGCCCCAGCTTCGGGTCCGGGTCGGTCTGGTTGACCATGATGCGCTCGACCAGGGTGCCGAAGGCCGAGATCACCTCGCCCTTCCCGGCCGCCTCCATCTGCGCCAGGATCTCGGGCTCGACCTGCGCGTTCCAGGCATAGTCGAACTCGCCGGTCTCCAGCACCGAGCGCGCGGCGCTCGCCGCGTCGCCGCCGCCCTTCAGCACCAGGGTGGCGAAGGCGGGCTTGGCGGGATCGCGGAAGTTCGGGTTGGCTTCGAGCAACACGGTATCGTTGGCCTTGAAGTCCTTGACCACGAACGGTCCGGTGCCGATCGGGTAGGTGTTGGCCTGGGTGCATTCCGGCGCCTTGGCCCCGAGGCAGTCGGCGAACTGCTTCTTCTGGATGATCGGCGCCTGCGCGCCCACCAGCGGGCCGTAGGGGAAGGGCTTCGGCACCGAGAAGGTGATCTTGATGGTCTGCGGGTCGACCGCCTCGACGCTCTTGACGTCGGTGAAGTTCTGGATCTGGGCGCAGCCGCCGTCGGGATCGGTGCAGTACTGCCAGGAGAACACCGCGTCGTCGGCGGTCACCGGGCTGCCGTCCGACCAGACCAGCCCGTCCTTGAGCTTCCAGGTGATGGTGGTGAGATCGGCCGAGACGCCGCCGTTCTCCACCGTCGGGATGTCCTGGGCCAGGTAGGGCGTCAGCTCGCCCTTCTCGTTGTAGCGCGCCAGCGGTTCGAGCACGAGGCTCGCCGCCTCCAGATCCTTGGTGCCGCCCGAGAGGTAGGGCGTCATGATCGAGACCGCCTGCCAGTAGATCACGTTGACCTGCCCGTCGGATCCCCGCTCGGCCAGCGCGCGCCGAGGCGCAGAGCGCTCCCGCCGCCGTGCCCATCAGGATGTTTCTCAGTTTCATGTCTTGCTCCTCGGCTGTTGGTGGGGCCGCCGGTCAGGCCGCGGCCCGTGGTTGATGGCGGGGTTGATCGTGGAGGTGGCAGGCGACGCGCCGGCCGCCGCCCTGGTCGAGCAGCGCCGGCACCTCGACCCGGCAGCGGTCGAACACCTTCGGGCAGCGGGTGTTGAAGACGCAGCCCCTGGGCGGGTTGGCCGGGCTCGGCACGTCGCCCTGCAGGATGATGCGCTGGCGCCGGGCCTCGATCTCCGGATCGGGGCTCGGCACCGCCGAGATCAGCGCCTCGGTGTAGGGGTGCAGCGGGCGCTGGTAGAGGTCCTCCGACGGCCCGATCTCGGCGATCCGCCCGAGATACATCACCGCCACGCGGGTCGCGAGGTGGCGCACCATCGACAAATCGTGGCTGATGAAGAGATAGGTCAGCCCGAATTTCTCCTGCAGATCCTCCAGCAGGTTTACGACCTGCGCCTGGATCGAAACGTCAAGCGCGGCAATGGGTTCGTCGCAGACGATGAACTTCGGGTTCAACGCCAGCGCCCGGGCGATGCCGATCCGCTGCCGCTGGCCGCCGGAGAACTCGTGCGGATAGCGGTTGGCGAAGCTGCGGTTCAGCCCCACCGCGTCCATCAGCTCGGTGACCCGCGCCCGCCGCTCGACCTTGGAGAGCTTGGCGTGCTCGTCCAGCGGCTCGGCGATGATCGAGCCCACGGTCATCCGCGGGTTCAGGCTGGCCTGCGGGTCCTGGAAGATCATCTGCATCTTGGGCCGCAGCTCGCGGAGCGCCCGCCCCTCCAGCCGGGCGATGTCCTGGCCTTCGATCTCGATCGCGCCGTCGGTCGGCTCGTAGAGCCTGAGGATCGCCCGTCCGGTGGTCGACTTGCCGCAGCCCGACTCGCCCACGAGACCCAGCGTCTCGCCCGGCGCGATCTCGAAGCTCACGTCGTCCACCGCCTTGATCTGGCCGACCTCGCGCCGCAGCACCCCCTTGTAGATCGGGAAGTGCATCTTCAGCCCCGCGACGCGCAGCAGCGGCACCTCAGGCGACATGGCGCGGCTCCCCGGTCTGGGCGTCCCACCAGCAGGCGGCGTCGTGCCCCGCCGGCCCGACCGGCAGCCGCGGCGGGTTCTCGCGCCGGCAGCGCTCGAAGACATGGGCGCAGCGCGGCGCGAACGGGCAGGACTGCGGCTCGGCCATCAGCATCGGCGGCTGGCCCTCGATGGTCCTGCAGCCGCCGCGCCCGCGCGCCGGTGACGCTCGGCACCGTGCCGAGCAGCGCCCGGGTGTAGGGATGCGCCGGGTTGGCGAAGAGCTCGGCCACCGGCCCGTGCTCGACCACCAGCCCCGCGTACATCACCATCACCCGGTCGGCGATCCCGGCGACCAGCCCCAGGTCGTGGGTGATCCAGATGATCCCCATGCCCAGCCGGCTGGCGCAGCTCGCGCACGATCTCGAGGATCTGCGCCTGGATGGTCACGTCGAGCGCGGTGGTCGGCTCGTCGGCGATCAGCACCTTCGGATCGCAGCTCAGCGCCATGGCGATCATCACCCGCTGGCGCATGCCGCCCGAGAACTGGTGCGGATAGTCGTTCAGCCGGTTCTCCGGCTCCGGGATCCCGACCAGCGCCAGCAGCTCCGCCGCCCGCGCCCGCGCCGCCGCCCGCGACAGCCCCAGGTGCGCCCGGATCGGCTCCATCAGCTGGTAGCCCACGGTGAAGACCGGGTTCAGGCTGGTCATCGGGTCCTGGAACACGAAGCCGATGCCGCCGCCGCGCAGCGCGCGCATCTCGCGCGCCGACATCTGCCGCACCTCCCGGCCCTGGTAGAGGATCGAGCCGCCGACGACCCGGGCCGGCGGGCTCGGCAGCAGCCCCATCAGCGACATCATGGTGACGGACTTGCCCGAGCCGCTCTCGCCGACGACCCCCAGGAGCTCCCCGGGCGCGATCGCGAAGCTCACGCCGTTGACCGCGTGGACCGCGCCGTCGCGGGTCGCAAACACCGTCCGGAGATCGGAAACCTCCAGGACCGGCGCGGGTCCGTCAAGCATGCATCGAGCCCCCCGAAGGACTGCGTCAACCAGGCGCGCCATTCCGTCCGGGACCGGTCGGCCCGCGGGCGCATTGACTTCACTAAACAGCAATAAAACCCTTACGACAACCGGGAACTGCGGGTTGACGCTGCCCCGGGGCGCCCGCAGATTGGGCGGGACATCGAAGGATCGATCATGCCCCTCGGGCTCACCGCGCGGGAGATGCTGGCCCGGCTCGTCGCCTTCCCGACCGTGTCGACCCGCTCGAACCTGGACCTGATCGGATTCGTCGAGGACTACCTAGCCGGGCTTGGCGTCGCCAGCATCCGCGTGCCCGACGCCACCGGCGAGAAGGCCGCCCTGGTGGCGCTGGTCGGCCCGGCCTCGGCCGGCGGCGTCGTGCTCTCGGGCCATACCGACGTGGTGCCGGTGGCGGGCCAGGACTGGACGCACCGACCCCTGGACGCTGACCGAGCGCCACGGCCGCCTGCACGGCCGCGGCACCTGCGACATGAAGGGCTTCTGCGCCACGGCGCTGGCGCTGGTGCCCGAGATGCTCGCCGCCGGCCTGAAACGCCCGATCCTGATCGCCCTCAGCTACGACGAGGAGATCGGCTGCCTCGGCGCCCCGCCGATGATCGAGGCGATGCTCGACGCCTTTCCCCGCCCGAAGCCGTCATCGTCGGCGAGCCCTCGGAGATGCGCGTCGTCACCGGCCAGAAGGGCAGCTGGGGCTTCCGCGCCCATGTCCGCGGCCACGAGGTGCATTCGAGCCTGATGCACACCGGGGTCTCGGCGGTGATGACCGCCGCCGGGCTGATCGACTGGATGGCGCGGCTGATGGCCGAGACCGCCCGCAACGCGCCGCCCGGCGACTTCGATCCGCCCTACACCACCATCCACGTCGGCCTGATCGAGGGCGGCACCGCCAACAACATCACCGCCCGCGACTGCACCTTCTCCGGCGAGGTGCGCTTCCTGCCCACCGAGACCGCCGCGGCCTGGCGCGAGCCCATCCTCGCCGAGGCCGCCCGCCGCGAGGCGGAGATCCGCGCCGTCCACCCCGACGCCGCGATCAGCTTCGCGACCCGCATGGAGCTGCCGGGCTTCATCGCCCACGGCGCCCGCCGAAGGCCTCGCCCGCGCGCTGACCGGCGACAACGGCCGGCACGTCGTCTCCTACCAGACCGAGGCCGGGCAGTTCCAGGAGCGCGGCCTGGCTGCGGTGATCTGCGGCCCCGGATCGATCGCCCAGGCCCACCAGCCCGACGAATTCATCACGGCGGATCAACTGGATGCGGGTACGGAGTTCATCCGCCGCCTGATCCGCCGGCTCGCCAACTGAAAGGACAGGAAATGCCCGTCGTCAACCGCATCGCCGCCCTCGCCCCCGCCATCGCCGAATGGCGCCGCGACATCCACGCCCACCCGGAGATGCTGTTCGACACCCACCGCACCAGCGCGCTGGTCGCCGACAAGCTGCGCGCCTTCGGCTGCGACGAGGTCGTCACCGGCATTGGCCGCACCGGCGTCGTCGGGGTGATCCGCGGCCGCGCCAGCGGCTCAGGCAAGGTGATCGGCCTGCGCGCCGACATGGACGCCCTGCCGATCCAGGAGGCGACCGGACTCGACTATGCCTCCGCCACCCCCGGCACCATGCACGCCTGCGGCCACGACGGCCACACCGCGATGCTGCTCGGCGCCGCCCAGTATCTGGCCGAGACCCGCAACTTCGACGGCACCGCCGTGGTGATCTTCCAGCCCGCCGAGGAAGGCGGCGGCGGCGGCCGCGAGATGGTCGAGGACGGGATGATGGAGCGCTTCGGCATCCAGGAGGTCTACGGGCTGCACAACATGCCCGGCAAACCGGTCGGCGACGTTCGCCCTCCGCCCCGGGCCGATGCTCGCCTCCTCCGATACCTTCACCATCACCGTCACCGGCCGCGGCGGCCACGCCGCGCAGCCGCACAACACCATCGACCCGGTGCTGGCGGCCAGCCAGATCGTCGTCGCTCTGCAGTCGATCGCCTCGCGCAACGCCGACCCGCTGAAGCCGGTCGTGGTCTCGGTGACCGGCCTCCGGACGTCGAGCTACACCTCGAACGTCATCCCCCAGGAGGTCGAGCTCGTCGGCACCGCCCGCGCGCTCGAGCCGGCGATGCAGGATCTGATCGAGGCCCGGATGCGGACGATCATCGAATCCGTCGCCGCGGCCTTCGACGCCGAGGCCCGCTTCGTCTACGAGCGCGGCTACCCGGTCACCGCCAACGCCGCCGCCCAGGCCGACTTCGCCGCGCGCGTCGCCGCCGAGGTCGCCGGCGCCCGCAACGTCGACGCCGCCGCCCCGCCGGTGATGGGCGCCGAGGACTTCTCGTACATGCTGAACGCCCGCCCCGGCGCCTTCATCTTCGCCGGCAACGGCGACACCGCCCAGCTCCACCATCCGAAATACGACTTCAACGACGAGTTGATCCCGCTCGGCTGCTCCTACTGGGCGCGGCTGGTCGAGACCGCGATGCCCGCGGGATAAGCGCCCGGCTTCAGACCCCGGTGCCGGAGGACGCGCCGGGCTTGCTGCCGGCCAGCACCGGCGCGTCGGCCTGATGCGGCGCCGCGGCCCGGTAGCGGGGAGGCTGGTTCGCGCTGTCGACCGCGAAGGCCGCCAGGAGGGCCCAGGCCAGCGTCGCCGCGATCGCGTACTTCGCCATCATTCGCTCCCTTCCCGCTGCGCGGACCCCGCCGGCAGCGGCCTCCGTTCGCCGCGGTCGGCGGCGCGGCTCGCTGCGCCATAGGGCGGGCGATCGGGCGTGGCGACGCGGCGGCCGGCGGCGCCAGCGTCCCGCCTGCTCGCGGTGGCCAGCGTCAGCGCCATCGTCATCGCGAATCCGTGGTTCATCGGTCGTCTCCCACCTGCCGGCCGCGGCCGGGTGCACCGCGGTTCTCGCGCGGCGCTGTTTCGGGGCCGTGCCCGGCAGAGGCCTTGACTGTTGCAATCGTCCCAATCCAGACCGGGGACCGGAGCACCCGGAGGAGACTGCATGCCGCTGGTTCGCATCGACCTGCCCGCCGGCCTGGCGCCCGAGCGGCGCCGGGCCATCGCCGATACCGTCTACGAGGCGATGCGCGCCACGCTGGACGTCCCCGAAGGCGACCGCTTCCAGGTGATCGGCGAACACCCCGACGGCGGGCTGATCATCGACCCCGCCTATCTCGGCATCGCCCGCTCGCGCGAGGCGATCGTCATCCAGGTCACCCTGAGCGCCGGACGCAGCCTGGAGAAGAAGAAGGCGTTCTACCGGGCGGTCGCCGACGGCCTCCACGCCGCCGCCGCGATCCGCCGCGAGGATGTCTTCATCAACCTCGTCGAGGTCATGCCCGAGGACTGGTCGTTCGGCAACGGCGTCGCCCAGTACGTGTGATATCAGTCCGGCTTGTCGGGAAGGTTCTGGAACCCGTCGCGCAGCGCCTTGCTCCAGGCCTCGGACATCGCGGCGAAGGTCGGATCGCCCGGCTCGATCCGCTCGCGCGCTCGCCACCCGGCAGGTCGTCGCGGCCGATGGTCAGCAGGTCGAGCGGCATCCCGACCGAGAGGTTCGAGCGCAGCGTCGAATCCATCGAGATCAGCACCGCCTTGCGCCCGTCCTCGAGCGAGCGTCGACGGCCGCACCACCCGGTCGAGGATCGGCTTGCCGTACTTGTGCTCGCCGATCTGCAGGTAGGGCGTGTCGTCGGTCGCCTCGATGAAGTTGCCCTCGCGGATAGATCAGGAACAGCCGCATCTGCCCGCCCTTGCGCTGCCCGCCGAGCAGCATCGATGCCGAGGCCGAGTGGTTCATCTGCGACATCTTGCGCGCCGATCTCGACGCTGACGTCGTTCAGCGTCCGCCCGACGATCTCGGCCACCTCGAGCATCGACTCGGCCATGCATGATCGAGGTCTCCGGCCCGGATCGCCGCGGTCGATCTCGTGCTGCAGCTTGGCGATCACCGTCTGGGTGACCGACAGGTTGCCCGCGGTCAGCAGCGCGATCACCCGCTCGCCGGGCTCCTCGAAGACGAACATCTTGCGGTAGAACGCGATGTTGTCGAAGCCCGGCGTTGGTGCGGGTGTCCGACAGCATGACGATGCCGGCTTCGAGCAGCAGGCCGACGCAATAGGTCATCCGGGGTCGCTCCGCGCTCCCGGGCCTACTGCTGCGCCGCGACGACGACGTGACGTCCATCGCCTCGACGCCGCCGCCGCGCGACACGCCCGCGGATCGGCGCCGCCTCGCGGGCGTCGCGGCCCGAGCCGAGCGCGGATGTAGCGCTCGTCCGGGCAGCAGCGGTTGGCCGGGTCGAAGCCGACCCAGCCGAGGCCCTCGACATGGATCTCGGCCCAGGCGTGCGCCGCCTCGCCGGCCTCGGTCCGCTCGCCGGTCAGAAGATAGCCGGTGACGTAGCGCGCCGGCAGGTCCGGCGGCATGGGCGAGCGCGATCAGCGCATGCGCCTGGTCCTGGCAGACCCCCTTGCCCAGCTCCAGCGCCTCGGCCGCCGTGGTCTCGGCGCCGGTGGCGCCGGTGACGTAGGCGATCGCGTCCGCCACCGCCGCCGAGAGCCGGTGCGCCCGCTCCAGGTCGCCGCCGTCCCTGCGTCCCGCCAGCGCCGCGTCCTTCAGCTCGATCAGCGGCCGGTTCGGCTGGGTGGCGTGGGTCGGCTGCAGGTAGACCCGCGGCGAGATCGTCTCGCGGTGGTTGCGCAGCACCCCGGCGGTGTCGGTGGTCTCGACCGTGCCCTCCACCATCGACCGCGATCCGCTCGACCGGCCCCTGCACCGTCATCGTGGTGACGCGTCGCCCGCGCCGTCGGTGAAGCTGGCGCCGAAGCGCGCGCCCTCGGCGGCCACCGTCCAGTCCAGCACGGTCTGGCCGCCGTTCGGTCACCGGAGTCAGCCGGTGGCTCTGGGTGACGAACCGCATCGGGGCGTCGAAGTGGTAGAGCGTGCTGTGCCGGACGGTCAGGCGCATTCACTGGATCCCGAAGAGATAGCCGTCGGCCACGTCCTGGCCGAGCGCGGCGTTCTGCTGGATGAACCGGGTGAGGAACTCGTGCAGCCCCTCCTCGATGATGTCCTCGACCTCCGCCTCGGCGAGCTCGCCCAGCATGACGTGCAGCCGGTCGTGGGCGTGGGTCCGGTGCCCGTAGGCGTGGGCCAGCCGGCCGAGGTGCTCGCCGACCTTGTCCTGGCAGTGCAGCAGCGAGCGCGGGCAGGAGCGGTTGAGGATCAGGAAATGCGCGATCTTGCGCGGGTTGTACTCGCCGCCGTAGGACCAGTGGAAGGCCCGGTACGACGACAGCGCCCGCAGCAGCGTCGTCCACTGGTAGGTGTCGATCGACCCCCCCACCATGTCGGTGGTCGGCAGCAGCACGTAGTACTTCACGTCGAGCAGCCGCGAGGTGTTGTCGCCGCGCTCCAGGTAGTAGCCGAGGTTCAGGAAGTCGTAGCCGTCGTTCTGCAGGTGGGTGCCCTCGGTGGCGCCGCGCAGCAGCGCGCCCTGCCGCTTGGTCCAGTCGCAGAGCTGCGGCAGCAGCGCCTCCGAGCCGCGGCCGGCGCTCGATCTCGCGCAGGTCGAGATAGGCGCCGTTCAGCGCGTCCCACATCTCGGTGGTCAGCGCCGTGCGCACCGCCCGGCCGTTCTGCCGCGCCGTCTCGATGCAGGAGGTCACGCTCGACGGGTTCTCGCGGTCGAAGAACAGCCAGGTCTCGACGTCGCGCTGGCGGAAGTCCTCGCCGAACTTGGCCTCGAAGCCCGCCGACGACCCCGCCGCGGCGACCAGCGAGGCCCATTCGTTGTGATAGCCCTCGCCGGCCGAGGGCATCAGCGCCATGCGGTAGCCGACCTCGAGCAGCCGCGCCATGGTCTCGGCGCGCTCCATGTAGCGGGCGAGCCAGTAGAGGTTTTCCGCCGTCCGGCTCAGCATGCCTCCCCCTCAGTCCGCCAGCACCCAGGTGTCCTTGACCCCGCCGCCCTGGCTCGAGTTCACCACCAGCGAGCCCTCGGTCAGCGCCACGCGGGTCAGCCCGCCGGGGCAGAGGTGCACCTCGCGCCCCACCAGGCAGTAGGGCCTGCAGATCGACGTGCCGCGGCGCCAGCCCGCTCGTCGGCGAAGGTCGGGCAGGTCGAGAGCGCCAGCGTCGGCTGGGCGATGAAGTCGCCCGGATCCGCCTTGATCCGCTCGGCATAGGCGGCGATCTGCTCCTTGGTCGATTTCGGCCCGACCAGCATGCCGTAGCCGCCCGAGCCGTGCACCTCCTTGACCACCAGGTCCTTGAGGTGCTCGAGCACGTACGCGCGGTCGCTGCGGGTCGGCGCATTTCCAGGTCTGCACGTTCTTCAGGATCGCCTGCTCGCCCAGGTAGAAGCGGATCATCTCCGGCACGTAGGTATAGACCGCCTTGTCGTCGGCCACGCCCGACCCCGGGCGCCGAGCAGATCGCCACGCCGCCCGAGCGGTAGACGTTCATCAGCCCCGGCACGCCCAGCATCGAATCGGGCCGGAAGCACAGCGGGTCGAGGAAGGTGTCGTCGATCCGGCGGTAGATCACGTCGACCCGCTTCGGCCCCTCGGTGGTGCGCATGTAGACGAGGTCGCCCTGCACGAACAGGTCCTGCCCCTCGACCAGCTCGATCCCCATCTGGTCGGCGAGGAACGAATGCTCGTAGTAGGCGCTGTTGAACGAGCCCGGCGACAGCACCACGCTGACCGGCTCGCCCTCGGCCTTGGCCGGCGCCACGCTGGCGAGCGTCCGCCGCAGCCGGTCGGGATAGTCGTCGACCGGCGCGATCCGCGTCGAGCGGAAGAGCTCGGGGAACATCCGCATCATGATCTCGCGGTTCTCCAGCATGTAGGAGACCCCCGACGGCGTGCGGCAGTTGTCCTCGAGCACGAAGAAGTCCTCCGGCCCGGTGCGCACCAGGTCGATGCCGACGATGTGGCTGTAGACCCGCCCCGGCGGGTCGATCCCGACCACCGCCGGCTCGTAGGCCTCGTTGCGGAAGACGAGATCGGCGGGCATCACGCCCGGCCCGCACGATCTCCGCCCGGTGATAGACGTCCCACAGGAAGGCGTTCAGCGCCCGCGCCCGCTGCTTGACCCCGCGCTCGAGCTTGCGCCACTCGGCCTCGGTGAAGACCCGCGGCATCATGTCGAACGGGATCAGCCGCTCGGTGTCGCCGCCCTCGCCGTAGACCGCGAAGGTGATGCCGATGCGGCGGAACAGCGCCTCGGCCTCCTCCTTCTTCTGGGCGAGCAGCTCGGGCGACGTGGTCCGCACCCAGTCCAGCAGGCGGGCGTAGGCCGGGCGCACCGTTTCGCCGTCGTACATCTCGTTGAAGGTGCTGATGCCGGCCTCCCCGCTCGTGCCGCGGTTAATAAATTCGACGGCTTGGCAAAACGCAAGCGATACGTCCCCGGCGCCCGCAGGCGCCCTGCGTCAAACCCGGGCAGGCGGCGGTTGCCATCTGCCGCCGAGTTCGGCACTGATTGAGCTATGGTCGATTCGTGTGCGGCTTGCCTGTGACGGCGCCAACCGCGCGGCGCAGCGCGATCCGGCGCCGCGCCGGTTTACCGGCAAGAAATTTGCGTCAGCCTCGGCAATGTGCTTAAGTTCCGGACAATCGGGCGCAAAGTCCCGACAAGCGACAGGGATTGAAATATGGCGGTCGAACGCGGCAACGCGGCCTTCGTGGCCTTCGAGCACGTCCAGAAGAGCTACGACGGCGAGACCCTGGTGGTCAAAGACCTCAACCTCGACATCGGTCAGGGCGAGTTCCTGACCATGCTCGGGCCGTCCGGCTCGGGCAAGACCACCTGCCTGATGATGCTCGCGGGCTTCGAGACCGCCACCCACGGCGACATCCGCCTCGCCGGCCGGCCGATCAACAACATCCCGCCGCACAAGCGCGGCATCGGCATGGTGTTCCAGAACTACGCGCTGTTCCCGCACATGACCGTCGGCGAGAACCTCGCCTTCCCGCTCCAGGTGCGCAAGCTGCCGAAGCCCGACATCGACGCCAAGGTCAAGCGCGCCCTCGACATGGTGCAGATGGGCGCCTTCGCCGGCCGCCGCCCGGCCAGATGTCCGGCGGCCAGCAGCAGCGCATCGCGCTCGCCCGCGCGCTGGTCTTCGAGCCCGAGCTGGTGCTGATGGACGAGCCGCTCGGCGCGCTCGACAAGCAGCTCCGCGAGCACATGCAGTTCGAGATCAAGCACCTGCACGAGCAGCTCGGCGTCACCGTGGTCTACGTCACCCACGACCAGTCCGAGGCGCTGACCATGTCCGACCGGGTCGCCGTCTTCAACGACGGCAAGATCCAGCAGCTCGCCCCGCCCGAGGACCTCTACGAGCGCCCCGACAACAGCTTCGTCGCCCAGTTCATCGGCGAGAACAACACGCTCGGCGGGTACCGTCGAAACGATCGCGGACGACCGTTGCACGGTCCGCCTGACGACGGCTCGGTGATCGACGCGCTGCCGGTCAACGTCGCCAAGCCCGGCGACCGCACCCTCGTCTCGATCCGGCCCGAGCGCGTCGAGATCCGCCCCGAGCGGATGCCGCCCGACACCCACACGCTCGAGGCGGAGGTGCTCGAATTCATCTACATGGGCGACACGTTCCGCACCCGGCTGCGCGTTGCCGGAAACGACGACTTCGTCGTCAAGTACCGCAATGCGGTGGATCAGCAGCGGCTGGTCCCCGGCGACAAGGTGAAGATCGGCTGGCAGGTCCAGGACTGCCGCGCGCTCGACGGCTGAACACATGCGGCAGGGCGGCGCAGCCCGTCCCCCTGCCGCAAGGACACACGGGCTCAACAGGGAGAAACTGAAACCATGAGACTTTCCACCATCCTCGCGGGAGCGGCGGCGACCTGCGTCCTCGCCACCTGGGCCGTGGCGGAGGATCTTCCGCCCTGCGACAACTGCACCAACTCGATGACCGTGGTCTCCTGGGGCGGCGCCTACCAGACGTCGCAGCAGAACGCCTACTCCAAGCCCTACAGCGAGCTCACCGGCACCACCTTCACCTGGGACGAGAGCTCGAACGAGGCGGTGGCCAAGCTCCGCGCCCAGTTCGAGGCCGGCAACGTCACCTGGGATCTCGTCGACGTCGAGGGCCCCGACAGCCAGCGCCTCTGCGACGAGGGCCTGGCGATGGAGGTGAACGTCGACGAGGCCCTCGCCCCCGGCGCCGACGGCTCGACGCCCACCGAGGACTTCGGCGACAGCCTGATCAACAGCTGCTTCATCCCGCAGATCGTGTTCTCCACCACCTTCGGCTACCGCACCGACGTCGCCGAGTGGAACGGCGCCGTCCCGACCTCGCGTCTGCGACGTCTTCGACCTCAAGAAGTTCCCGGGCAAGCGCAGCCTCGAGAAGCGGCCCAAGAAGAACATGGAATGGGCGCTGATCTGCGACGGCGTCGCCAAGGAGGACCTCTACGACGTCCTCGCCACCGACGAGGGCGTGCAGCGGGCGCTCGACAAGCTCGGCACCATCAAGGACCAGGTGGTCTGGTGGTCGGCCGGCGCCGAGACGCCGCAGCTCCTCGCCGACAAGGAAGTGGTGATGGGCTCGACCTACAACGGCCGCCTGTTCTCGGTGATCGAGGAGCAGCACCAGCCGGTCGCCATGCTCTGGGACTGGCAGGTCTTCGACTTCGACGGCTGGATCGTCCCGGCCAACCTGCCCGACGACCGCAAGAACCGGGTGATGCACTTCCTGCGCTTCGCGACCGACACCCAGCGGCTCGCCGACCAGGCCAAGTGGATCTCCTACGGCCCGGCCCGCGCCTCCTCGCAGCCGCTCGTCGGCGATCACGCCGAGCTCGGCATCCCGATGGCGCCGCACATGCCGACGAACCCGGCCAACCAGAAGAACTATCTCGTCAACAACATCGAGTGGTGGGCCGACCACCAGGACGAGCTGGAAGCCCGCTTCCAGGTCTGGCTGACCCAGTAAGCGCCCGACGACGCGCGGGCGGGACCGGACCGGCCCCGCCCGCACCCCCGACGAGGAGGCGAAGACCCATGGCCGACATAGCGACGACCGCCCCGACGACCGCCGCCAGCGGCCCGATGCTGGCCGCCGACGGCACGCCGCTCAAGGCCAGCCTCAACCGCGCGCTCCGCGCCCAGAAGCTGCGCGCCCTGCTGCTGATCGCGCCGCTGCTGCTCTTCGTGCTCATCACCTTCGTCCTGCCGATCGCCGACATGCTGTTCCGGTCGGTCGAGAACCAGATCGTGCCGGAGACGCTGCCCGAGACCGTGGTGGCGCTGCACGGCTGGGACATGAAGTCGGGCGAGCTCCCCGGCGAGCCGGTCTACGCCGCCCTCTACGCCGACCTGTCCGCCGCGGTGGAGGCGAAGACCAACACCCGTCTCGGCTCGCGGCTCAACTACGAGAATTCCGGCATGTCGTCGCTGATGCGCAGCGCCGGCCGCGACCTCAAGAAGATGGACCCCGCGCAGCCCTTCAAGGAGCAGTTCATCGAGGGCGACAAGAAGTGGGGTGATCTCGAGACCTGGCAGACGATCAAGCTCTACGCGGGGAACTATACCGACGGCTATTTCCTGAACGCGGTCGACCTGCAGAAGACCCCGGACGGCCCGGCCTTCAAGCCCGAGCGCCAGCGCGTCTACGTGATGCTGTTCATCCGCACCTTCATCCTCTCCATGACGATCTGCGTCTGCTGCCTCCTGCTGGGCTACCCGATCGCCTGGCTGCTGGCGAGCCTGCCGCTTCGCACCTCCAACCTGCTGCTGATCCTGGTGCTGCTGCCGTTCTGGACCTCGCTGCTGGTGCGAACCGCCTCCTGGAAGGTGCTGCTCCAACAACAGGGGGTCATCAACGACCTGCTGGTCTGGGCGCACATCATCTCCAACGACCAGCGCCTGGTGATGATCAACAACGCCACCGGCACGGTCATCGCCATGACCCACATCCTGCTGCCGTTCATGATCCTGCCGCTCTACTCGGTGATGAAGACCGTCCCGCCCACCTATGTCCGCGCCGCGAAATCCCTCGGCGCCACCGACTGGACGGCGTTCTGGCGGGTCTACTTCCCGCAGACCGTGCCCGGCATCGGCGCCGGCGCCATCCTCGTCTTCATCCTGTCGATCGGCTACTACATCACCCCCGAACTCGTCGGCGGCACCTCCGGCACCTTCATCTCGAACCGGATCGCCTACCACATCTCGTCGTCGCTGAACTGGGGCCTCGCCGCGGCGCTGGGCTCGCTGCTCCTGGCCTTCGTGCTGATCCTCTACTGGGTCTACGACCGCATCGTCGGCATCGACAACGTCAAGCTGGGGTAACCGCGATGGCTCTTCCCTCCTACGCCTCCACCGGCCAGCGCGTCTGGTACTACAGCTTCCGGGTGATCTGCGGGTTGATCTTTCTCTACCTGATCTTCCCGATCCTGGTGATCATCCCGCTGAGCTTCAACGTCGAGGACTTCTTCACCTTCACCCCCGGCATGCTGCGCCTCGACCCGGCGGCGTTCTCGCTCAAGCACTACCACGACTTCTTCACCAGCCACGACTGGCAGGCGGCGCTGCGCAACTCGTTCACGATCGCCCCGGTCGCCACCCTGTTCTCGGTGGTCCTCGGCACCGTCGCCGCCATCGGCCTCAGCCAGCCGCACGTGCCGTTCCGCCGGGCGATCATGGCGATCCTGATCTCGCCGATGATCGTGCCGCTGATCATCTCGGCGGCCGGCATGTACTTCTTCTACTCCCGCATGGGGCTCCAGGGCACCTACTGGGGGGTCGTGCTCGCCCACGCCGCCCTCGGCATCCCCTTCGTCATCATCACCGTCACCGCCACCCTGGTCGGCTTCGACCGCAGCCTGGTGCGCGCCGCCGCCAATCTCGGCGCCGACCCGGTCCGCACCTTCTTCAAGGTGCAGATGCCGCTGATCCTGCCCGGGGTGATCTCCGGCGCGCTCTTCGCCTTCATCACCTCCTTCGACGAGGTCGTCGTCGTGCTCTTCGTCGGCTCGGCCAGCCAGAAGACCCTGCCCTGGCAGATGTTCATCGGCCTGCGCGAGCAGATCTCCCCGACCATCCTCGCCGTCGCCACCATCCTGGTGGCGATCTCGGTGGCGCTGCTCGCCACGCTCGAGCTGCTGCGCCGGCGCTCGGAGCGGTTGCGCGGCATGAGCCCGGGCTGAACAGGTTTCCTCGCGTCAGATGAAGTAGATGCGGTCAGGCAGCTCGTTCGGGCTGCCTTCGGTCCTCGGGAACTGCTCGGCGAGCACCGCTGCGCACATCTCGATTGCCACGACGAATCCGTCGGCGATGCGGCCTTCTCGCGCGTGTGCGATCAGAGCGTCGACGGCGCCTTGCCAGTGTGACTGGGGAACGCGCGCGGCAATGCCGTCGTCGGCGATGATGCGCGCATAGTGCTCGGCGAGCGACACGAAGATCAGGATGCCCGACCGGTCGTGCTTTCGCGAAATGGCGCGCGTGAAGAACTGCTCCGTCGCGACCCGGAAGGCCATCGCTCGGCGCGCCCGACGCGGTATCAGCGCCACGCGCACCCGGGGCAGGCACAGCAGGATCGCCAGCGCCAGGAAGACGACGACCTGCCACGAGAGAATGGCCAGAACCGGCAGCATGGTGAAGGCGACCAGAAGCCACGGCAACGCCAGCGCGCCGAGCGCGGCCAGAAGGATCGGCAAGGCGCCCGCGTCGGCCGACTGCTCGGCGAGCACGCAGACGATCTCGCCCGTGGTCCGGGCCTCGAGCGCGCGGATGGCGGCGGCGATCCGGTCGCGATCCTCGGGCGACATCTCCATCACCAGCTCCCCGACGCTCCGCCGCCGCCCGACGATCCGCCGCCGCCCGAGAAACCGCCGCCACCGCCGCCCCAGCTCCCGCCGCCGGAGAAACCGCCGCCCGATCGCCCGCTGCGCGAGCTGACGAGGAGCGCGAGCAGCACGTTGCCGACGAGGCGACGGAACCCCGGCGAGACGACGAAGAGCGTGAAGAACACGAAGAAGCCGCCGATCAGCAGCCAGCCCGGCGGTCCGGTCTCGGGCCGCCGGTCGAGCCGCAGCTCGGGCCGCGCTTCCCACTCCGAGGCGTCCGTCGTAAGCACGGTGATGATGTCGTCGACGCCGCGCGTGACGCCGCCACTGAAGTCACCCGTCTTGAACCGCGGGGTGATGGCGTTGGTGATGATGACCTTCGACAGCGCATCGGTCAGCGTGCCTTCGAGGCCATAGCCGACTTCGATCCGCACGCGGCGCTCGTTCGGCGCCACCAGCAGCAGGACGCCGTTGTTCTTCTTCGCCTCGCCCAGCTTCCAGGTGCGGAACAGCTCGTTGGCGTAGGGCTCGATCTCCTGCCCTTCCAGCGAAGTGACGGTTGCGACGACGAGCTGAATGCCGGATTTGTCCTCGAGCTCCGCCAGCTTCGGCTCGATCGCGGCCTTCGCCACCGGCGAGAGGATGCTGGCCTGATCGACGATGCGGCCGGTGAGTGGCGGAAAGGTCAGCGCCGCCGCGACGCTGGCGACGAACACGAGCGCGACGGCGAAGAGCGGCATGCTCCAGCGGGCGCGCGCGGGTACGCCGTTGCGCATCGTCGCGGCCGTCAACACATCAGAACTTCACCTCGGGAGGCTTCTCGGCGCCGTCGTTGGCGGTGAACTCTGCCATCGGCTTGCTGCCGCGGAAGAACGTCTTCGCCCACAGGACGCCGGGGAAGGTGCGCAGCGCCGTGTTGTAGACGCGCACCGCCTCGATGTAGTCGCGCCGCGCGACGGTGATGCGGTTCTCGGTGCCTTCGAGCTGCGATTGCAGCGCGAGGAAATTCTGGTTCGACTTGAGATCGGGATAGTTCTCGCTCACCGCGAGCAGCCGGCCGAGCGCGCCGCTGAGCTGGCCCTGAGCGTCCTGGAACGCCTTGACCTTCGCCGGATCGCTGAGGTCGTCAGCCGAGACGGTGATCTGTGTCGCCTTGGCGCGCGCCTCGACCACCGACGTCAGGACGTCCTTTTCCTGCTTGGCGTAGCCCTGGACGGTGGCCACGAGATTCGGGATGAGGTCCGCGCGGCGCTGGTAGTTGTTCTGCACGTCGGACCATTTCGCCTGGGCCTGCTCTTCCAGCGTCGGGATGGTGTTGTAGCCACAGGCCGAGAGCAGCACGGACAGCAATGCGACCGCAAAGGCGGTGCGAACGCGCGCGACTTGGGTGGTCATGATCGCCTCCTCCGGTGCGCGAGAGGATAGGTGGGGTTTCGGCCTGGCGAAAGCTGGAAGATCGAGGACGCCACCGGATGCATTCGTGAGTTGCCGCTAGACCAGCTGATCCTGTCGCACCGTCTCCGGTCCTTCGAAGCCCAAACGGTTGCCTCTTCCACCCGTCCCGATTTCGCCCTAAGCCAGCCCCATGACCCCGCTGGCCACAACCCCCCTGCTCGCCTGCCCGACCTGCGACATGCTCTACCGCGAGGTGGAGGTGCCCAGCGGCGGCCGGCTGCGCTGCAATCGCTGCCGCACCGTGCTGATGACCGACCGCCCCGGCGCCATCGACCGCACCCTCGCCGCCTCCTTCGCCAGCGTCATCCTGATGGTGTCGGCCATCTTCTTCCCCTTCCTTGAGCTCTCGGTCGCCGGCCTGCACCGCAATGCCACCCTGCTCGACGCCGCCCTCGCCTTCACCAGCGAGCTCGAGGCGCCGCTCTCGGTCGCCGTCACGCTCCTCATCATCGTGCTGCCAGTCATCCGCGCAGCGGCGCTCGCCTACACGCTGCTGCCGCTCAGGCTGGGCCGCCCGCCGGCCCGCGGCGCCGAGGCCGCATTCCGCCTGGCGGCGCATCTCAAGCCCTGGGCGATGGCCGAAGTGTTCCTGATCGGTGTCGTGGTGGCGCTGGTGAAGATCGGCGGCCTGGCGGCCATCGACCTCGGCCCTGCCTTCTGGGCGATGGCCGGGCTGGTGCTGCTCGTGGTGCTCGAGGGCGCCAGCCTCTCCGAAGGGTCGATATGGCAGACGCTCGAGCGCCGGCGCAGCGCCTGACCGCCCGGGACGCCGGGCTGGTCGGCTGCCTGATCTGCGGCAAGGCCACGCGCGCCGGTGTCGCTACCTGCCCGCGCTGCGGCTCGGCGCTGCACCAGCGCATCCCCAACAGCCTGCAGCGGGTGCTCGCCTGGCTGCTGGTCGGGATGATCTGCTACGTGCCCGCGAACGTCCTGCCGATGCTGGTCACCCAGTCGCTCGGGCGAACCCAGTCCAACACCATCGTCGGGGGAGTGGTTGAGCTCATCAACCTCGGCGACCTCCCGGTGGCGGGGATCATCTTTCTGGCCAGCATCCTGATCCCGATCTCGAAGTTCGTGGTGATCCTTTACCTGCTCTATTCGATCCGCTTCCGGGTCCACCTCGACGTACACGCCCGGATCGTCCTCTACGAGATCGTCGAATTCATCGGCCGCTGGTCGATGATCGACGTCTTCGTGGTGGCGATCCTGACCGCACTGGTGCAGCTCGGCTTCATCGCCTCGATAAACCCCGGGCCGGCGGCGGTCTTTTTCGCGCTCTCGGTTGCGTTTACCATGCTCTCGGCGCAGGCTCTCGACCCGCGCCTGATCTGGGACAGCGCCGAGCGGGAGACTGCCGTCCATGCCTGAGACCGACCCGCCGGCCCCGGCGATCGAGAGCCCGCGCGCCGAGAGCTCGCGCCGGATCTCGGCGGTCTGGCTGGTGCCGCTGCTGGCGCTGGTGATCGCGCTGGGCGTGGCCTGGCGCAGCTATTCCGATCGCGGGCCGCTGATCGAGATCGTCTTCGACAACGCCGCCGGCGTCGAGGCCGGAACCACCCAGATCCGCTTCCGCGACGTGACCGTCGGCATGGTGGAGAAGCTCGAGCTGTCGCCCAACCTGAAAAAGGTCATCGCCACCGCCCGCATCGACAAGAACGTGGCGCGCTTTCTCGACGCGGACGCCGTATTCTGGGTGGTGCGGCCGAGCGTGACGGCGCAGGGCGTCAGCGGCATCGAAACCGTGATCTCGGGCGTCTACATCGGCGCCTCCTGGAACGACCAGATCGGCCCCCGCCAGGAACGGTTCGAGGCGCTGTCCGCGCCGCCGCTGACGCCGGCGGGCCAGCCCGGCCTCAGGGTCCAGCTGCGCGCGCCCGACGGCGGCTCGATGTCCGTGGGGGCTCCGGTACTCTTCAAGCGCATCCAGGTCGGCAAGGTCGAGGCCATCACCTTGACCGAAGCCGGCGACGTCCTGATCGACATCTTCGTCAACGCGCCCTACGACAAGCGGCTGACCGAAGGCACCCGGTTCTGGAACGCCAGCGGCTTCTCGATCTCGCTGGGCGGCGGGGGCGCCTCGCTGAACGTCGACAGCCTGATCTCGCTCTTGCAGGGCGGGGTCTCGTTCGATATCGTCGGCACCGAAACCAAGCAGGTCGAGGAGGGCCACGTCTACCAGCTCTACGCCTCCGAGGCCGACGCCCGGAAGAACCTGTTCGAGGCGCTGCCCGGCGCCGTGCTGCTGGTCGACGCCGATTTCGACGGCACGGTGCGCGGCCTCGAGCCCGGCGCCCCGGTCGAGTTCCGCGGCCTCACCGTCGGCCAGGTCCGCTCGATGCAGGCGGTGGTGATACCGGGCGGCGACCGAGTCGCGGGTGACGCTGCGCACCACGCTCGCCCTCGTGCCGGAGCGCTTCGGCGTGACCGGCGCGAACGAGGCCGAGCTGGCCTCGGCCGGGCTCGACCTCTTGGCCTCCCAGGTCGCCGAAGGCATGCGGGCGCAGCTCGCCACGTCGGGCCTGCTGTCGCAGACGCTGTTCGTCAACCTGGCCGAGCTGCCCAACCCGCCGCCGGCCGAGCTCGACCGCGAGGCCAAGCCCCACCCGCTGCTGCCGAGCGTTCCCTCCGACATCACCGGCATCGCCGCCTCGGCGGAGGGGGTGATGAACCGCGTCGCCGCGCTGCCGCTCGAGGACCTGGTCCAGAGCGCGGTGACGCTGCTCGGCAACATCAACAGCCTGGTCACCGACCAGCGCGTCCGCTCGGCGCCGGAGAACTTCGGGCTGCTGCTCGCCGACATCCGCAAGGTCGTCGAACAGAGCGGCATCCAGGAGGCGCCCGCCCAGCTCAGCGCCGTGCTGACCTCGGCGCGCGCCCTGATCGACCAGGCCACCCAGGCCCAGCTGGTCGCCAACCTCAACGACGTGCTGGCCACCACCAAGACCGCGGTCGCCAGCATCGGCACCGCCGCCGACGGCGTGCCGCAGATGCTCGACCAGATCGAGGCGCTGTCGAAGAAGGCAAACGATCTGCCGCTCGACGAGCTGGTCGCCTCCGCCACCCGGCTGGTCGACGGCATGGACAGCTTCGTCAAGAGCGAGGGCGTCGCCAACCTGCCCGCCTCGGTGGAGTCCTCGCTCGCCGAGCTGCGCGGCGTCGTCAGCGACCTGCGCAGCGGCGGCGCCGTCGACAACGTCAACGCCACCCTCGCCTCGGTGCGCCAGATCACCGACCAGGCGGAAAAGGCGCAGCTGGTGGCCAGGCTCGACGACCTGCTCGCCAGCGCCAAGGCCTCGGTCGACAGCGTCGGCACCGCCGCCGACGGCGTGCCCGACCTGGTGACCCAGCTCCAGGCGCTGACCGCCAAGGCCAACGACCTGCCGCTCGACCAGCTGGTCGCCTCCGCCACCCGGGTCGTCGACGGCGTCGACGCCCTGGTCCGCAGCGAGGGGGTCACCACCCTGCCCGACTCGGTCCAGGCCTCGCTCGGCGACCTGCGCGGCGTCATCGACGACCTGCGCGCCGGCGGCGCGGTCGAGAACATCAACGGCGCCCTGCTCTCGATGCGCAAGATCACCGACGAGCTGGCCGCGGCGCGGCTGACCGACAGTATCCAGTCGGTGGTCGCGGAGGCCCGGACCGCGGCGACCAATGTCAGCACCGCGACCACGGGCCTGCCGCAGCTGATCGATCAGCTGAACGCGCTCTCGGCCCACGTCAACGGCCTGCCGCTGGACGAGCTGGTCACCTCCGGCACCCACGTGCTCGCCACCGCCGACAGCTTCCTCGCCAGCCCGGGCGTCGAGGCGGTGCCGCCCAAGCTCGCCGACGCGCTCGAGGAGCTGCGCGCGATCCTGGCCGAGCTGCGCGAGGGCGGGGCGGTCGCCAACGTCAACGCCACCCTGGCCTCCGCCGACCGGGCCGCCGACGCCATCACCACCGCCGCCGCCGACCTGCCGGCGCTGGTCGCCAAGTTCTCGGCGGTCGCCGACAAGGCCGACGCGGCGCTGGCCACGGTGAGCCCCAACTCCAAGATCAACCGCGACACCGTGCTGCTGCTGCAGGAGGTGCGCGATGCCGCCCGCTCGGTCAATGCCCTGGCCCAGGCGCTGAACCGGCAGCCCAACTCGGTCCTGTTCGGGAGATGACAATGCGCGCGACCCTGCCCTGCCTCGTCGCCGCGGCACTGCTGCTGGCCGCCTGCGCCACGCCGAGCTACTACCTGCTGCCGCCGCCGCAGGCCGTGGCGCGCCAGGCCTCGCCGGTCGGCAGCATCTCCGTCGCCGACATCGACCTGCCGACCTACGCCGCGGCGCTGGAGATCGCTTCGCTGACTGCGCCCGGCACCGTCAGCCTCGGCAAGGCCTCGCTCTGGGCCGACACCCCGCAGCGGGCGCTGACCCGCCACCTCGCCGCCGCGCTCGAGGCCCGGCTCCGGGCGCATGTCGGCACCGAGCCCTGGCCGGGGTTCGATTCGCCCGGTCTGCGCGTCGAGGTGAGCGTCGACCGGTTGATCGGCGCCCAGGGCGGCAGCCTCGACTTCGCCGGCCAGTACGTGATCGTGGTCCCCGACAGCGGCCGGATCGCCGCCTTCGACCGCTTCGCGATCACCGTGCCGCCCCAGGGCGAAGGCTACCCGGGCCTCCTCGCCGCCGACGCCCGCGCCATCGAGCTCCTCGCCGACCGCATCGCCGCCAGCATCACCGGCCGCCGCCCGACCAGCTGATCAGCGGTTCCGCCCGACCGGTTCGAAATGACGCGATCCGGTTCCGCGGTCCCGCCGGATTTGACCGTCGGCAAATCCGGCCGCGACTGCCCTCCCAGGGGCAGTCGCGCAAGCGCGACCGCCAGGGCAGCCGCGCCCGGATCGGCACGTGTCCGGGGACGCGGCACGCCCCTCGCCCTCCGCGCTGGCGCTCCGGGCGAGCGGACCGCGCGGCGCGCCACCGGCGCCCCGCTCTTGCGGTCCGCGGCGCCTCATCCTGCGCGGCCGGTCCGGAATTGGCGCGAAGCCGACTCAATCCCGACCGTTTTCCTATGCACACGCGTTGTGCATGCGTTGTGCATGCTCGGTGCATCGCCCGAATTGCCGAAATCGCCAGCCCGCGCCTCAGATCGCCCGCCGCGCCTGCAGCGCCGCCCCGATCGTGCCGTCGTCGAGATAGTCGAGCTCGCCGCCGATCGGCACCCCCTTGGCCAGCGAGGTCACGCTGACCCCCAGCGGCGCCAGCTGGTCGGCGATGTAATGCGCGGTGGTCTGCCCGTCGATCGTCGCGTTCAGCGCCAGGATCACCTCGCGCGCCCCCTCCTCGGCCGTCCGCGCCACCAGCTCCGGGATCCGCAGCGCCTCGGGCCCGACCGCATCGAGCGCCGAGAGAACCCCGCCAAGCACATGATATCGCCCGCGAAACGCCCCGCCCCGCTCCATCGCCCAGAGATCGGCCACGGTCTCGACCACGCAGAATCTCGCCGGTCGCCCGCAGCGGCTCGGCGCAGATCGCGCAGAGCTCGGCGGTGGCGATGTTGCCGCAGCGGTCGCATTCCCGCACCGTCGCCGCCACCTCGGCCAGCGCCCGCGACAGCGGCTCCAGCAGCAGCTCGCGCCGCCGCACCATCGCCAGCACCGCCCGCCGGGCCGAGCGCGGCCCGAGCCCCGGCAGCCGCGCCATCAGCGCGATCAGCCGGTCGACCGCCGCCTCGCCCGCCTCCTGCATCAGAACGGCAGCTTCATCCCCGGCGGCAGGTCCAGCCCGTCCGTCACCTTGGCCATCTCGGCCTGCGCCGCCACGGTGGCGCGCGCCTGGGCGTCCTGCACCGCGGCGACGATCAGGTCCTCGACCACCTCGCGCTCCTCCGGCACGAACAGCGACGGGTCGATCGCCAGCCGCTTCACCGCGCCCTTCGCCGTTGCCGTGACCGTCACCAGGCCCGCCCCGGCCTCGCCCACCACCTCGATCTCGTCGAGCCGGTTCTGGGCATCCGCCATGCGGGACTGCATCTCCTGCGCCTGCTTCATGATCTTGGCCATGTCGCCAAACTGCCCCAGACCCTTGAGCATCCAACTACTCCTCTGCAAAGGGATCGAACGGATCCCAGTCGTCCGCGTCTTCGTCATCCGCCGCCGGCGCCGGCGGCAGGCCGGCCTCCAGCGCGTCGGCCGGCCGCACCTCCCGGATCTCCGCGCCCGGGAACGCCGCCAGCACCGCCTGCACCATCGGGTGCGCCAGCGACCGCGCCCGCAGGTCGCCCGTCGCCGCCGCCCGCAGCTCGGCGATCGTCGCCGCACCCCCCGAGCCGGTCACCGCCACGCCCCAGCGCGCCCCCGTCCAGAGCTGCAGCCGCTGCGCCAGCCGCGCCGCCAGATCCGGCGGCGCCTCGTCGGAAGGCTCGAACTCGATCCGGCCCGGCGCGTACTTCACCAGCCGCACCCCGGTCTCGATCTCGACCAGGAGGCTCATGTCGCGCCGGGCGCGGACCAGCGCCACCACGTCCTCGAACCGCTCGTAGCGCGCCAGCGCGCCCGGCTCCGGCGCCGCCGGCGCCACCGCCGGGGCCGGCGCGGCCACGGCGCTGGCCGTTCCGCCGCGCGCGACCCGGCCGCTTCCGCCCCCGCCCGGACCGCCCCCGGGCGCCGGCGGCGGCGGCGGCGACTCGCTCAGCCGGCGCACCAGCTCCTCCGGGCTCGGCAGCTCGGCGACATGGGTCAGCCGGATGATCGCCATCTCCGCCGCCATCATCGCGTTCGGCGCCGCGCCGACCTCCTCCAGCGCCTTCAGCAGCATCTGCCAGCTCCGGGTCAGCGCCCGCATCGACAGCCGCCCGGCGAAATCCAGGCCGCGGGCGCGCTCGTCCGGCCCCACCGTCGGGTCGTCCGCCGCCTCCGGCGCCAGCCGCACCATCGAGACCCAGTGCGTCACCTCGGCGAGATCGCGCAGCACCGCCAGCGGATCGGCGCCCGCCGCGTACTGCGCCGCCAGTTCCGCCAGCGCGGCCCGGGCATCGCCGGCCATCACCTTCTCGAACAGATCGAGGATCCGCCCGCGGTCCGCGAGCCCCAGCATCGCCCGCACCTCGGCCGCCGTGGTCTCGCCCGCCCCGTGGGCGATCGCCTGGTCGAGCAGCGACAGCGCGTCCCGCGCCGAGCCTTCCGCCGCGCGGGTGATCAGCGCCAGCGCGTCGGGCGCGACCGCCACGCCCTCCTTCGCCGCGATCCCCGCCAGCAGCGCCAGCATCGCTTCCGGCTCGATCCGCCGGAGATCGAAGCGCTGGCAGCGCGACAGCACCGTCACCGGCACCTTGCGGATCTCGGTGGTGGCGAAGATGAACTTCACGTGCGCCGGCGGCTCCTCCAGCGTCTTCAGGAGCGCGTTGAACGCCGAGGTGCTCAGCATGTGCACCTCGTCGATGATGTAGACCTTGTAGCGCGCGCTCGCCGCCCGGTAGGCCACCCCGTCGATGATCTCGCGGATGTCGTTCACCCCGGTGCGGCTGGCGGCGTCCATCTCCAGCACGTCGACGTGCCGCCCGTCGGCGATCGCCGCGCAGGCCTCGCAGACCCCGCAGGGCTCGATCGTCGGCCCGCCGCTGCCGTCCGGCCCGGTGCAGTTCAGCCCCTTGGCGATGATCCGCGCCGTCGTGGTCTTGCCGACGCCGCGCACGCCGGTGAGCACGAAGGCGTGGGCGATCCGCTCGGCCTCGAAGGCGTTGCGCAGGGTGCGCACCATCGCCTCCTGCCCGATCAGGTCGGCGAAGGTCGCGGGGCGGTACTTGCGCGCCAGGACGCGATATGCGGTTTCGGTCAAGCGGATTTCCGATGCGCGGGCTCGATCGCCCCCAACCTATGCACAGGCCCGGGGCGGGGCAAGGGACCGCCCGCGGGACGGGGCCGCGCCCGGGCGCTTCAGCCGAAGCGGTTTGCCCCCTCGGTGCCCCTGAGCAGGTAGAAATAGAGCAGCACCAGCCCGCCGATGACCGGCACCAGGTAGAGCAGCAGCCACCAGGCCGAGCGATCGGTGTCGTGCAGCCGCCGCGCCGCGACCGCGAGGTTGGGCAGCAGCACCGCCAGCCACAGCAGCACCGTCAGCGGCTCGGCATTCTGCCAGCCGAACATCGCGCGGAAGATCAGGCGGTCGAGCACGGCGGCGACGATGAAGGCGATCAGCAGCGCCAGCACCCACCACCAGAATTCCGGCCGGCCGGCGCGCCCTGTGAAGGTTGCGTATTTCGACAGCACGCTGTCGATGGCCTGCCGCATGTTCATCGCTCGTCTCCGTCCCGCCGCGCTTCCGCGCGTTCCTAGCGCGGAACGCGGGCTGCGCCAAGCCTCGGCGGCGGGGTGAGGAGCGAGAGGCTGGACAACGACCCAAGCGGGGCTCGTTACGGCTGCTTCCTTCCGGACCTGACCGGGTTGGCGAGGCGCCTGCCCGCGCCAACCTCTCGCCGCCGATATACCGGCGGCGGCCGCCGCCTTCAAGCCCGCGGATTGCCGCGGCCGCGGCGTTGGGGCATGGTCGCCGCCGCAGCAGCGGGAGCGGGCATGAAGGACGCCGAAACCGTCACCTTTGCCGGGAGCCGGCTCGACCGCGCCTCGCACCTGCGCGGCGAGGCGGCGCAGGCGGCGCTGATCGCCGATCCCCGCGCGACCTGCCTGGCGCTGTCGGAGGGGCGGCCGCTGATGGAGGCCGGCGACCCGGCGCGGCTGGCATGGCTGCCGCCGACCGCCGCGATCTTCGAGGACGCCGAAGCCGCGCCGGTCTTCCTCGGCCTCGAGGACGGTGCGCCGCGCTTCGCCCGCGCCATCCCCGACCGGGAGGGCGTCGGCGCCGGCGAGGCCCCGCGCCCTTTCCTCGACGCCAGCCGCACCGCTCACCCGAGCCTGCCCCCGGACCTCGGCTTCGGCGACCTGCGCGCGGTGATGGCCGGGCTCTCCGCCGCCGAGGCCGGCGCCGCGGCCACCGCCAAGGGCATCCTGGGCTGGCACGCGTCGCATCGCTTCTGCGCCAACTGCGGCGCGCCCTCGGCGGTAACCGACGCCGGCTGGCGTCGCTCCTGCCCGGCGTGCGGCGCCCAGCACTTCCCGCGCACCGACCCGGTGGTGATCATGCTGATCCTGCACGGCAACGCGGTGCTGCTCGGCCGCTCGGCCAGCTGGCCGCCGGGGATGTATTCGCTGCTCGCCGGCTTCATGGAGCCCGGCGAATTGATCGAGGCCGCGGTGCGGCGCGAGGTCTTCGAGGAGGCCGGCGTACCGGTCGGCGCGGTCGACTACCTGTCCAGCCAGCCCTGGCCCTTCCCCTCCAGCCTGATGATCGGCTGCCGCGGCGAGGCGCTGGCGCGCGAGATCGCCCGCGACCCGACCGAGCTCGAGGACGCGCGCTGGGTCAGCCGCGAGGGCGTGCTGGCCGCGCTGGCCGGGCACGACCCGGACCTGCGCCCCGCCCGCCGCGGCTCGATCGCCCGCTTCCTGATCGAGCGCTGGCTCGCCGACAGCCTGGAATGAGGCCCCGCATGCGCGCAGCACTCCTCGTCATCTCCATCGCCCTCCCCGCCGCGGCGCAGGACGTTCCCGAAGCTTCGACGGCGCGCTACGCCTGCGACGGCGGCGTCGGCCTCGAGGTCGCGTACCTGAACCCGCCGCACGGTCCCTCGCTGGCCGTCGTGCTCTACGACGGCAGGCTGATCCCGATGCGGGCCGGGCCCACCGGATCGGGCGTCCGCTACGTGGCCTACGACCACTCCGGGCTGGTCTGGCACAGCAAGGCCAACGCGGGTTTCCTCGCCCGCGACGACGGCGCCCGGCAGGAGACATTGGCCGGCGGCTGCCACACCCCCGGCTGACGGTTCAGTCGGCCGGCTCCTGAGACCGGCGGAAGGGGTTGCGCGGATAGACCCCGAGAATCTGCAGCTTGGTGGTGAAGTAGGCCAGCTCCTCCAGCGCCCGGGCGACGGCGGGATCGTCGGGATGGCCCTCGATGTCGGCGTAGAACTGGGTGGCGGTGAAGTGGCCGCCGATCATGTAGCTCTCGAGCTTGGTCATGTTCACGCCGTTGGTGGCGAAGCCGCCCATCGCCTTGTAGAGCGCGGCCGGGATGTTGCGCACCCGGAACAGGAAGCTGGTCAGCGCCTCGCCGCTCTCCACCGCCCGCGGCTCCGGCGCCATCACCAGGAAGCGGGTGGTGTTGTTGGACTGGTCCTCGATGTGCCGCGCCAGCACCTCCAGCCCGTAGATCTCGCCGGCGAGCTCGGAGGCGAGCGCCGCCACCGACCGGTCGCCGTCGCGCGCCACGATCTCCGCCGAGCCGGCGGTGTCCGGTCCGACCCGGGCGGCGATGCCGTGCTGCCGCAGAAAGCCGCGGCACTGGCCGAGCAGCACGGTGTGGCTCATGGCCGTGCGGATCTCCCCGAGCCCCGCGCCCGGCACCGCCAGCAGGTTGATGTGCACCCTGAGGAAGTGCTCGGCGATGATGTGCAGCCCGGAATTGGGCAGCAGGTGGTGGATGTCGGCGACCCGCCCGTAGGTCGAGTTCTCGACCGGCAGCATCGCCAGGTCCGCGCGCCCCTCCCGGACCGCCGCGATGGCGCCCTCGAAGGTGTTGCAGGGCAGGCCCTCCATCGCCGGGTAGGCCTCGCTGCAGGCCTGGTGCGAATAGGCGCCGCGCGTGCCCTGGAACGCTATCCTGCCGGTCTCGTCGCGCATCCCTGCCCTCCCCGGGTGCTTCAGCGGAGCGGGACCTTGGCAGAAAGGGCCGGGATGTGAAAGATCGCTCGACGGCGGCTGCGACCGATCGCACCACCTGCTATTGCTTGCGCTCGCCCGCGCGATCCGGCTAGAACCAGCCGAAGCACGTCCCGAGAACGGCCCGCGAGCGAAGGTGCAAGCCCCATGAACACGATGGAGATGACGAAGCTCGTCGGCGCTACCTGCGGCAGCCTCCTGATCTTCCTGCTGATCAAGACCGGGGCGCACGCGATCTACAACACCGAGAGCGAGACGGTGGCTTATGAGATCCAGGGCGCCGATACCGGCGGCTCCGGCGGGGCGCAGGCGACCGAGGACGTCGACGTCGCGGCGCTGGTCTCCGCCGCCGACGCGGCCAAGGGCGAGACGATCTTCAAGAAATGCTCGGCCTGCCACAAGGTCGACGGCAACAATGCCGTCGGCCCGCACCTGAACGGCGTCGTGGGCCGCCCGGTCGCCTCGGTGGAGGGCTTCAGCTACTCCGACGCCATGAAGGCGCATGGCGGCGACTGGACGCCCGACAACATCTTCCACTTCATCGCCGCGCCGAAGAAGTTCGTGCCCGGCACCAAGATGACCTTCGCCGGCCTGCCCAAGCCCCAGGACCGCGCCGACGTGATCGCCTACCTCGAGACGCTGCACTGAGCGATCACGCAGACCTGCACGGGCGCCCCCGATATCGCGCTTTACCGGGGGCCAATGGTCATTAGAGTGGCGGCCACGATCGCAACCGACACGGGAACCGTTCCCATGGCCCCACCCCGCAGTGCCCGAACCGTTGCGGTGGCCCAGCTCGGCGGCCGGCTGCGCGCGGCCTGGCTGGCGGCGAGCCTCCTGCTGGTCGCGGCGGCCCTGCTCGTCGCCGCGCAGGCGGCCCGCGCCGCCGACCCCTCCGCGCCGGCCGAGGCCGGGGTCACCGTCAGCCACGGCATCTCCAGCTTCGGCGACCTGAAGTACCCCGCGGACTTCAAGCACTTCGACTTCGTCAACCCCGACGCGCCCAAGGGCGGGACCATGAGCTTCCGCGGCACCGGCGCCAGCCAGACCTTCGACAGCCTCAACGGCTTCATCCTCAAGGGCGAGCCGGCGCAGGGCCTCGGCCTGCTCTACGACAGCCTGCTGACCGGCTCGCCCGACGAGCCCGATGCCGTCTACGGGCTGATCGCCGAGACCCTGGAATACCCCAAGGACCGCTCCTGGGTGATCTTCAACCTGCGCCCGGAGGCGAAATTCTCCGACGGCGTGCCGATCACCGCCGACGACGTGGTCTTCACCTGGCAGGTGCTGCTGGAAAAGGGCCAGCCCTCGTTCCAGATCACGCTGAAGGACATCGAGAGCGTCGAGGCCCTGGACCCGCACCGGGTCAAGTTCACCTTCAGGCCCGGCAGCTCCACCCGCGACCTGCCCGCACTCGCGGGCGGTCTCGCGATCCTGCCCAGGCACTACTACGACACCGTCGACTTCGCCCAGTCGACCCTGGTCCCGCCGGTCGGCTCCGGGGCGTACGTCGTGGCCGAGGTCAGGCCCGGCAAGTCGGTCAAGTACTGCCGCAACCCGGACTACTGGGGCAAGGACCTGCCGGTGAACGTCGGCGTCAACAACTTCGACTGCTACGTCTACCAGTACTTCGCCGACAACAACGCGGCCTTCGAGGCGCTGAAGATCGGCGATTACCTGTTTCACGAGGAGTTCTACTCCGCCCTCTGGGCCACCGCCTACGACTTTCCCGCGTTGCGGAAGGGCTGGGTCAAGAAGGTCGACCTGCCGGACCACCGGCCGTCCGGCACCCAGGGCTTCTGGTTCAACCTCCGCCGCGAGAAGCTCCAGGACCCGCGCGTCCGCCAGGCGATCGGGCTGATGTTCAACTTCGAATGGTCGAACGCCACCCTGTTCTACGGTCTCTACGATCGCACCGTCAGTTTCTGGCAGAACTCGCCGATGATGGCGGAGGGCGTGCCCGAAGGCGCGGAGCTCGACCTGCTGAACCAGTTCCGCGACCAGCTGCCGCCGGAGATCTTCACCGAGCCCGCCTGGACCCCGGCGGTGCAGAAGCCCGAGCGCACCGACCGCGCCTCGATTCGCGAGGCCTCCCGGCTGCTCGACGCCGCCGGCTGGAAGATCGGATCCGGCGGCCTGCGGCAGAACGCCCGCGGCGAGACCCTCAAGATCGAGATCGTCGACGACAACTCGGCGTTCGAGCGCATCATCAACCCCTACGTCGCCAACCTGCGCCAGATCGGCATCGACGCCAGCTACCGCATCATCGATCCGGCGCAGATGCAGGAGCGCACCAAGAACTTCGACTACGACATGCTGCCGGGCCGGCTGGTGATGTCGCTCAGCCCCTCGGTCGAGCTGCGCGAGATCTTCGGCTCGGAAAGCGCCGGCACGCCGAACACCGTGAACTTCTCCGGTGTCGCCGACCCGGTGGTCGACGCGCTGATCGAGAAGATCGTCGCCGCCAAGGACCGCGACCAGCTCGACGTCGGGGTCCGCGCCCTGGACCGGGTGCTGCGCCAGAAGCAGATCTGGGTGTCGAACTGGTACAAGCCGACCTACTGGGTCGCCTACTGGGACGTCTTCGGCCGCCCCGACCAGCAGCCGCCCTACGCCCGCGGCGACGCGTTCTGGTGGTTCGACCAGGCGAAGTACGACAAGCTCAGGGCCGAAGGCGCGCTGCGCTGACGATGGCGCGCGCGCACACAGCACGGTGCCTCGGTTCGGGTGCGCCCGAGGACCAGGTCTGATGGGCGCCTACGTCCTCCGGCGGCTGCTGCTGATGGTGCCGACGCTCTTCGGCATCCTGCTCGTCAACTTCGTGCTGGTGCAGTTCATGCCGGGCGGCCCGATCGAGCAGATCGTGGCCCAGCTGCAGCAGCAGACCTCCGCCACCGACCGCATCTCCGGCACGGGCTCGGAGACCGGCGGCGGCAGCAACAGCGAATACCACGGCGCCGAAGGCCTGCCGCCGGAGTTCATCGCCGATCTCAAGAAGCAGTTCGGCTTCGACAAGCCGCCGCTGACCCGCTTCCTGCTGATGCTGCGGAACTACCTGACCTTCAACTTCGGCGAGAGCTACTTCCGCTCGATCAGCGTCGTCGACCTGGTGCTGGAGAAGATGCCGGTCTCGATCTCGCTCGGCCTCTGGTCGACGCTGCTCGCCTACCTGATCTCGATCCCTCTCGGCATCCGCAAGGCGATGCATGACGGCTCGCGCTTCGACACCGCGTCCAGCGCCGCGATCATCGTCGCCTTCGCGATCCCGAGCTTCCTGTTCGCGATCATGCTGCTCGTGGTATTCGCCGGCGGCTCCTACTGGCGGATCTTTCCGCTGCGCGGGCTCACCTCCGACAACTGGGCCGATCTCTCGCTGATCGGCAAGGTGCTCGACTACTTCTGGCACATCGCGCTTCCGGTCACCGCCACCACGATCGGCGCCTTCGCCACGATGACGCTGCTCACCAAGAATTCCTTCCTCGACGAGATCAAGAAGCAGTACGTGGTCACCGCCCGGGCCAAGGGCCTGCCCGAGCGGCGCGTGCTCTACGGCCACGTCTTCCGCAACGCCATGCTGATCGTGATCGCCGGCTTCCCGTCGGTGTTCATCCACGTCTTCTTCGGCAGCTCGCTGATCATCGAGACCATCTTCTCGCTCGACGGCCTCGGCCGGCTCGCCTACGAGAGCGCGATCCAGCGCGACTACCCGGTGGTCTTCGGCACGCTCTACGTCTTCGGCCTGCTCGGCCTCGTGGTCGGGCTCCTGAGCGATCTCACCTATGTCTGGGTCGATCCCCGCATCGACTTCGAAACCCGCGAGACCTGATGCGCCATCTCGTACTTTCTCCGGGTGATCGCTTCGGAGCCTCGCAGGATGAGGCGCCGCGGACCGCATCAGCGGGGCGCCTGTGGCGCGCCGCGCGGTCCGCTCGCCCGGAGCGCCCGCGCGGAGGGCGAGGGGTGTGCCGCGTCCTCGAACAGTGCCATCCGGGCGCGGCTGCCCTGGCGGTCGCGCTTGCGCGACTGCCCCTGGGAGGGCAGTCGCGGCCGGATTTGCCGACGGTCAAATCCGGCGGGACGGCGGCACCGGCTCGAGTCATCGCGAACCGATCAGGCGGAAGCCATCTCATTGCCGGTGAGACCTGATGCGCCTCAACTCGCTGCAGCGCCGCCGCCTCGCCAACTTCCGGGCCAACCGCCGGGCGTTCTGGTCGCTGTGGATCTTCCTGGTGCTGTTCGTCGTCACCCTCTGCGCCGAGTTCGTCGCCAACGACAAGCCGCTGCTGGTGAAGTTCCAGGGCCGCTTCTACATGCCGGTCCTCAGCTTCTACTCCGAGGCCGACTTCGGCGGCGAGTTCCTGACCCAGGCCGAATACCATTCCCCCGAGGTGCGCTGCCTGATCGCCACCGGCGGCGTCGACGCCTGCCTCGACGACCCCGATGCCCTGCTCGCCGAGGCGGCGGCCAAGGGCACCGCCGACGGCCAGCCGATCGCCCAGCCCGGCTGGATCGTCTGGCCGCCGATCCCCTACAGCTACAACACCATCAACTACGGCGTCGCCACCGCGCCCTCGCCGCCCGACCGCGACCACTGGCTCGGCACCGACGACCAGACCCGCGACGTGGTGGCGCGGGTGATCTACGGCTTCCGCATCTCGATCCTGTTCGCGCTGGTGGTCGCCGGCATCTCCAGCCTGATCGGCGTCGGCGCCGGCGCCACCCAGGGCTTCTTCGGCGGCTGGGTCGACCTCTTCTTCCAGCGCATCGTCGAGATCTGGCAGAACATGCCGAGCCTCTACATCATCATCATCCTCTCGGCGATCTTCACCATGAACTTCTGGCTGCTGACGCTGCTCATCGCCTTCTTCTCCTGGACCAGCCTCGTCGGCGTGGTGCGCGCCGAGTTCCTGCGCGCCCGCAACTTCGAATACGTCCGCGCCGCCCGTGCGCTGGGCCTCGGCAACGCCAAGATCATGTTCCGCCACATGCTGCCGAACGCGATGGTCGCGACGCTGACGCTGCTCCCCTTCATCATCACGGGTGCCATCGGCGGCCTAGCCGCGCTCGACTTCCTCGGCCTCGGCCTGCCGCCCTCCTACCCCTCGCTCGGCGAGCTGGCGCTGCAGGGCAAGAACCGGCTCAACGCCCCCTGGCTCGGCTTCACCGCCTTCTTCACCTTCGCCATCATGCTGTCGCTCCTCGTCTTCATCTTCGAGGGCGTCCGCGACGCCTTCGACCCGCGAAAGACCTTCCGGTGAGCCACCGGCCCTCTCCTTTGATCGCGACCGCCGGCGTCGTGCACCATCTTCGACCGAAGCGGGCCTCGGCCGCGAGTCCCGGCCCGACAAGGAAACGCTCCAGTGGAGCGTTTTCCGGGCCGTTCGCCGGAGCGCCTCGCGCGGAGGCGAAGCGGGGTACCGGCTGGACCGCCGGTGCCAATTCGGCGGCGGTTGCCCTGGCGGTCGCGCTTGCGCGATTGCCCCTGGGAGGGCAATCGCGGCCGAATTTGTCGACGGACAAATTCGGCAACCTCGACCCGCCCGCCCTGTGAGATTCGCGATACTAGAATCCAATCTTCTCATCAACTTGACCATAGTTTCGGGCGCGAGATCGCTATGAAGGACACCGGGGCCCTTCCCCTCCCCGAGCCGGTGCTCGCCGTGCGCGACCTCCGGGTCGGCTTCGTGCAGGGCGGCCGCACCACCGAGGCGGTGCGCGGCGTCAGCTTCGAGCTCCATGCCGGCGAAACCCTGGCCCTGGTCGGCGAGAGCGGCTCCGGCAAATCGGTCACCGCGCTCTCCACGGTCCGGCTCCTGCCGGAGAACGCCGAGATCACCGGCTCGGTCCGCTACCGCGGCACCGAGATGCTGACCGCCGACGCCCGCACCCTGCGCGGCGTCCGCGGCAACGACATCAGCTTCATCTTCCAGGAGCCGATGACCTCGCTCAACCCGCTGCACACCATCGCCCGCCAGGTCGGCGAGAGCCTGGCGCTGCACCAGGGCCTGACCGGCGCCCCCGCCCGCGCCCGCATCCTCGAGCTTCTGACCCAGGTCGGCATCCGCGACGCCGAGGCCCGCCTCGGCGCCTACCCCCACCAGCTCTCCGGCGGCCAGCGCCAGCGGGTGATGATCGCCATGGCGCTGGCCAACGGCCCCGACATCCTGATCGCCGACGAGCCCACCACCGCGCTCGACGTCACCATCCAGGCCCAGATCCTGACGCTGCTCGCCGAGATCCAGAAGACCGAGGGCATGGGGATGCTGTTCATCACCCACAACCTCGGGATCGTGCGCCGGGTCGCCGACCGCGTCGCGGTGATGCAGGACGGCCTGATCGTGGAGTCCGGCCCGACCGGCGCGATCTTCGCCGCCCCGCAGCACCCCTACACCCGGATGCTCCTCGCCGCCGAGCCCACCGGCCGCCCCGACCCGGTCCCCGCCGGTGCCGAGCCGGTGGTGGAGACCGAAGCGCTCCGGGTCTGGTTCCCGATCAAGCGCGGCCTGCTGCGCAAGACCGTCGGCTACATCAAGGCGGTCAACGACGCCTCGATCGCCATCCGCGCCGGCGAGACCCTGGGCGTCGTCGGCGAGAGCGGCTCGGGCAAGACCACGCTGGCGCTCGCCATCATGCGGCTGATCTCGTCGGAGGGCCGCATCGTCTTCCTCGGCCGCGACATCCAGGGCTGGCGGAGCCGCGACCTGCGCCCGCTGCGCCGCGACATGCAGATGGTGTTCCAGGACCCCTACGGCTCGCTCTCCCCGCGCATGTCGATCGAGCAGATCGTCGCCGAAGGCCTCGCCGTCCACGGCCTCGAGGCCGGCGACAGCGACCGGGTCGCCGCCATCCTGCGCGAGGTCGGCCTCGACCCGGCGACGCGCGACCGCTACCCGCACGAGTTCTCCGGCGGCCAGCGCCAGCGCATCGCCATCGCCCGCGCCATGATCCTGCAGCCCAAGCTGATGGTGCTCGACGAGCCCACCAGCGCCCTCGACATGACCGTGCAGGTCCAGATCGTCGAGCTGCTGCGCCGGCTGCAGGCGAAATACGGCCTAGCCTACATCTTCATCTCGCACGACCTGCGCGTGGTCCGGGCGCTGGCCCACGAGGTCATCGTCATGCAGAACGGCGATGTGGTCGAAACCGGCGACAGCCGGTCGATTTTCGGCGCGCCGCGCACCGAGTACACCCGCACCCTGCTGGCGGCGGCCTTCGACCTGGAGATCGCCGCCGAATAGACCGCCGGCCGGCGGCGGACAGCCGAACCCCTCGAACCCCACGGGAGCCCCACCGATGCCGCAGACCCTCCGCTCGCTCGCGTTCCTGGCCGCCCTCGCCGCCGCGGCGCCCGCCCTCGCCGAGGACGCCGCCTGCAAGGCGGTGCGCCTCTCCGACCCGGGCTGGACCGACATCACCTCGACCAACTCCATCGCCAGCACGCTGCTGACGGCGCTCGGCTACGCGCCGGAGGTCAAGACGCTCTCGGTCCCGATCGGCTACGAGGCGATGAAGAGCGGCGACATCGACGTCTTCCTCGGCAACTGGATGCCGGCGCAGCAGCACTTCCGCGACGACCTCGACGCCGCCAAGGCCGCCGAGGTGGTGGTGCAGAACCTCGAAGGCGCCAAGTTCACCCTGGCAGTGCCGACCTACGTCTCCGACCAGGGCGTCAAGGACTTCAAGGATCTGGCGGCGCATTCCGACGAGTTCGACAGCAAGATCTACGGCATCGAGACCGGCGCTCCGGCCAACCAGAACATCCAGAAGATGATCGACGCCGACGACTTCGGCCTCGGCAAGTGGAAGATCGTCGAATCCGGCGAGCAGGCGATGCTCGCCCAGGTCGCCCGCGACGGCAAGTCGAAGAAGTGGATCGTCTTCCTCGCCTGGGCGCCGCACCCGATGAACACCAAGTTCGACCTCACCTACCTCTCCGGCGGCGACGCCTATTTCGGCCCCGACTACGGCGGCGCCCAGGTCTATACCCTGGCCCGCACCGGCTGGATGGAGGCCTGCCCCAACGCCGCGAAGTTCTTCAAGAACCTGGTCTTCAACGTCGACCTGGAGAACGAGATGATGGGCCTCATTCTCGACGGCGCCACCGGCCCCGACGCCGCAAAGACCTGGCTGAAGGCGCATCCCGACGCCATCGGACCCTGGCTCGACGGCGTCACCACCTTCGACGGCCAGCCCGGCCTCCCCGCGGTCAAGGCGTCGCTCGGCCTCTGAGCCCCGCCGTCGATGGCGCGCCCGAACATCCTGGTCCTGATGGTCGACCAGCTCGCCGGGACGCTCTTTCCCGACGGGCCGGCGCCCTTCCTGCACGCGCCGAACCTGCGGGCGCTGGCGGAACGCTCGCGCTGCTTCGCCAACGCCTACACCGCGAGCCCGCTCTGCGCCCCGGCCCGCGCCTCCTTCATGACCGGACAGCTGCCGCGCCGCACCCGGGTCTACGACAACGCCGCCGAGTTCGCCTCCGACATCCCGACCTTCGCCCACCACCTGCGGCTCGCCGGCTATCGCACCTGCCTCGCCGGCAAGATGCACTTCGTCGGCCCCGACCAGCTCCACGGCTTCGAGGAGCGGCTGACCACCGACATCTATCCCGCCGACTTCGGCTGGACCCCCGACTACACCCGGCCCGGCGAGCGCATCGCCTGGTGGTACCACAACCTCGGCTCGGTCACCGGCGCCGGGCGTCGCCGAGATCAGCAACCAGCTCGAATACGACGACGAGGTCGCCTACCACGCCACCGCCCGGCTCTACGACCTCGCCCGCGGCCACGACCCGCGGCCCTGGTGCCTGACGGTCAGCTTCACCCACCCGCACGACCCCTACGTGGCGCGGCGCCGGTTCTGGGACCTCTACGCCGACTGCCCCGCCCTGGAGCCGCAGGTCCCGGCCATTCCCTTCGCCGACCAGGACCCCCACTCCCGCCGCCTGCTCGAGGCCAGCGACTTCCGCGCCTTCGAGATCACGCCCCAGGACATCCGCCGCGCCCGCCGCGGCTACTTCGCCAACGTCTCCTATGTCGACGCCCGCATCGGCGAGATCCTCGACGTCCTCGACCGCTGCGGCCTGACCGACGACACCGCCGTGGTCTTCGTCTCCGACCACGGCGACATGCTCGGCGAGCGCGGGCTCTGGTTCAAGATGAGCTTCTTCGAAGGCTCGGCCCGGGTGCCGCTGCTGATCGCCGCTCCCGGCCTCGCGCCCGGCCTGGACGAGACGCCGGTCTCCACCCTCGACGTGCTGCCGACGCTCGCCGATCTCGCCGGGATCGACCTCGCCGCCGTCGCGCCCTGGACCGACGGCGAGAGCCTCGCGGGCGGCGCGGCCGGCCGCGGCCCGGTGCCGATGGAATACGCCGCCGAAGGCTCCGCCGCGCCGATGGTCGCCCTGCGCGACGGCCGCTTCAAGCTCTGCCTCTGCGCCCTCGACCCGCCGCTGCTCTTCGACCTCGACGCCGATCCGCAGGAACTGCAGAACCTCGCCGCCGACCCGGCGCACGCCTCCGACCTCGAGCGTCTGACCGCGATGGCCCGGGCGCGCTGGGATCTCGCGGCCTACGACGCCGAGGTCCGCCAGAGCCAGGCCCGCCGTCGCGTCACCTACGCCGCGCTCCGCAACGGCGCCTACTACCCGTGGGACTACCAGCCGCTGCAGCGCGCCTCCGAGCGCTACATGCGCAACCACATGGACCTCGACAGGCTGGAGGCCGACCGGCGCTTCCCCCGCGACGCCCCGGATCCGGACTGAACGCCTCACCCGGACGCCCCGCGCTGTCTGCTTGCGGCGCGGCGGCGATTCGGGCTATTCCCCGGGACGCACGAGCTCAGGAGCGCCACCATGCCCGGCCCCGACACGGACGCCCTCGGACCGGTGGAGTACATCGTGATCCGCTTCGTCGGCGACCAGCTCACCGGCGACATCGTGCCGGCGCTGAACGCGCTGCTCGACCAGGACCTGATCCGGATGCTCGATCTGGCGGTGGTGAGCAAGGACCGCGACGGCACGGTGTCGATCCTGGAGACCCAGGAGCTGAGCCCGGAGGTGGCGGCGGCCTTCGTCAGGCTGACCGGCGCGGTCAGCGGGCTGCTGTCGGAGGCCGACCTCAGCGAGCTCGGCGAGACGCTTGACCCCGGCAGCACCGCGGCGGCGTTCCTGTTCGAGCACGTCTGGGCCACCCGCTTCGCGGTGGCCGTGCGCGCGGCGCGGGGCGAACTGCTGCTGTCCGAGCGCATCCCCCACGCCGTGATGGCCGAGGCGCAGGCATCGCTGCTCGCCGCCGCCGGCTGACCGAGAGGAGAGAGCCAGATGTTCGGATCGAGACGCGGACGCCCCAGCCTGATCGGCCGTGCCGCCCAGACCGCCGCCCGCACCGCCGTGATCGCCGGCACCGCCACCGCCGTCTCCGGCAAGGTGGCGGCGCGGCAGGCGGGATCCCAGCCGGCCATGCCGGAGCCCCCCGCCCCGGTGACCCCGCCCGAGGCCCCTGCCCCGGCGGCCCCCGGCGGCGGCCTGAGCGACGATGCGATCGCCCGGCTGCAGAAGCTCGCCGAGCTGCACAGCGCCGGCGTTCTCACCGCCGAGGAATTCGCCACCCAGAAGGCGCGGCTCCTGGCCTGACCCGCCCGGCTCCGGGCCGGCTGCAGCCGCTTGATCTCGGGCGCGACTTCTGGGAACATAGCATGAACCTGCCATGCTCCAGACCCGTCACGCCCCCGCCGCCGACGAACTCGCCCTCGCCCCCGGGGTCGGGCTGGCGCGCGCCCGGGCGCACGAGGCGGCCGGGCCGGCGCGCGTGGTCTTCGCGCTCTGCGCGGCGGCACGGCTGACCGGGCCGGTGCTCTGGCTGCAACCCGGCTGGATGGCGGAGCGGCTGATGGGCGACGGGGTGCGCGGCTTCCTCGATCCCGGGCGGCTGGTCTTCGGGCGCGCCCGCACCGCGCCGGAGATCCTCTGGGCCGCCGAGGAGGCGCTGCGCACCGGGCTGGTGCCGCTGGTGGCGGCCGAGCTGCCCGCGCTGCCCGGCCTGACCGCGGTCCGCCGGCTGCACCTCGCCGCCGAGGCCGGCGCCGCCCGCGGCAGCGCCCCGCTGGCGCTGCTGCTCACCCCCGGCACCGGCGGCGCGCCGGGCATCGAGACCCGCTGGCACCTCGCCCCGGCTCCCGGCTGGGCCCGCGATGGCCGCCCGCGCTGGCGGCTCACCCGCGCCCGCGCCCGCATGGCGCCGGAACGGAGCTGGGAGATGACGCTGGAAGCGGGCCGGATGCGGCTCGCGCCGCCCTGACCGGCCGATCCGGGTTGCGGCCTGCCGCGATCTGGTATCCAACCGGGACGCGACCGAGGGAGGAAGCTGCCGCATGCCCCGCACCGTCTACGTCCTGAACGGACCGAACCTGAACCTGCTCGGGCTGCGCGAGCCCGAGATCTACGGCCGCGAGACCCTGGCCGACGTCGAGGCCGACTGCCGCGCCCTGGCGGCCGAGCTCGGCCTCGAGCTCCGCTTCCACCAGTCGAACGCCGAGCACGCGCTGATCGACTGGATCCACGAGGCCCGCGCCGATGCCGCCGGGATCGTGATCAATCCCGCCGCCTACACCCACACCTCGGTGGCGATCCACGACGCGCTCAAGGCCTGCACCTGCCCGATCATCGAGGTGCACATCTCCAACGTGCACGCCCGCGAGGCCTTCCGCCACCACTCCTACGTCTCCAAGGTCGCCGCCGCAGTGATCGCCGGCTGCGGCACCCAGGGCTACCGCTTCGCGCTGCAGCGGCTGGCTACGCTGACCGCCGGCTGAGACCGACGCCGGCCGCCGCGGCCGCTCCGCCGTGAAGGGCAGTCGCGCAAGGGATGACTCCCGCCGCAAAGCCAAAAACGCCCACACGGAATCCATATGCGTTCCATACGGAGTCCATACGCAGAAAACTGCTTAATTTCAGTGTTATACCAACGGCCCTACGGCTTGACCGTCGCCCAGTAGCGGGAAGTGGTTGATGCGACCGAGGCTGGGTCGTGGATGAAGAAGTTCCAGGCGTCGCAACAAGTCTCGACGATCTCGGGGTAGCCGTCGAAGACGGTATTGGAGAGCCTGTTGCCGCGGAGGTATTCCCAGACGTTCTCCACCGGATTGAGTTCGGGCGCGTAGGGCGGGAGCGTGAGCAACGAGATGTTGTCCGGGACCGCCAGGTCCTTGCCGCCGTGCCAGCCGGCGCCGTCGAGCACCAGCACCGCATGGGCGCCGGGGGCGACGGTGCGGGCGATCTCGGCGAGGTGCAGGTTCATCGCTTGCGTGTCGGCGAAGGGCAGCACCAGGGCGGCGCCGGTGGCGCGCTCGGGGCAGACGGCGCCGAAGATGTAGGCCCATTCGTAGCGGGTGTCGCGCACGGCGCGCGGCCGGGTGCCGCGCTTCGCCCAGACCCGGGTCAGCGTGCCCTGCTGGCCGACGCGCGCCTCGTCCTGGAACCGAATCTCGAGCGGTTTGGCCCGTGCGCTCGCGGGGATGGCCTCGGCTACCGCCTGCGGGAAGCTTTTTTAAAAGCCTCCTGAGCGGCCTCGTCGGCCTTCGGGTGGCGCGGGCGCACCGACAGCCGGCGATAGCCGAGCTCCCGCAGCTGCTCCTGCCATCCCTGCCTCCTCTGCCTCGCCGGCAGTGAGTCCAGACTTCGGCCGATTTGGGAATCCCCACAGAGTCAAACGGCAAGGCCGTTGGTATTATAGGGGTCAGCAGCGAATACTTGCTTCGCAGATCCTGACCGACGTAGCCGGGGGCCAGATTCCATCCGGACCTACTGCACGATGAACTCGGCGTGCAGCGCCCCGGCCGCCTTGATCGACTTCAGGATGTCGATCATGTCGTGCGCCGAGACCCCGAGCGCGTTCAGCCCCGAGACCACCTCCGGCAGCGACACCGAATCGTCCACCACCGCCAGCCCGGTGCCGGGGTTCTGCTGGATCGAGGCGTCGGTGCGCGGGATCACCACGGTCTGGCCCTCGGCGAACGGGTTGGGCTGCACCACCAGCGGCGCCTCCTGGACCCTGAGCGTCAGGTTGCCCTGGGTCACCGCCACCCGGCTGATCCGCACGTCCGAGCCGAGGATGATCGTGCCCGAGCGCTGGTCGACCACCACCCGCGCCTTGGTCGAGCTCTCGACCTCGATGTTCTCGATCTGCGCCATCAGCTGCGCCGGCGAGGTCACCCCGAACCGGGCCAGGTCCAGCCGCACCGTGCCGGAATCCAGCATCTCGGCGATCTTCGCCCCGACGTCCTGGTTGATCGCCGCCGCGATCCGCGCCGCGGTGGTGAAGTCGGGGTTGCGCAGCGCCAGCCGCATGTCGCGCACCTGGGTGAAGTCGAAGGCGACCTCGCGCTCGACCCGGGCGCCGGACGGGATCAGGCCGGCGGTCGGCACGCCCTGGGTCACGCTCGCCGCCTTGCCCTCGGCGACCACGCCGCCGGCGATGATCGAGCCCTGGGCCACCGCGTAGATCTGGCCGTCGGCGGCGTTCAGCGGCGTCATCACCAGGGTGCCGCCGAGCAGGCTCCGCGCATCGCCGATCGCCGAGACGGTCACGTCGACCTGGCTGCCGGCCCGGGCGAACGGCGGCAGCGACGACGTCACCAGCACCGCGGCGACGTTCCTCGCCCGGATCTGCTCGCCGGTGACGTTGACGCCCAGCCGCTCCAGCAGGTTGACGATGGCGTCCTCGGTGAAGGGCGAGTTGCGCAGGCTGTCGCCGGTATTGTTCAGCCCCACCACCAGGCCGTAGCCGAGCAGGTCGTTGCCGCGCACCCCGTCGACCTCGACCAGATCCTTGATCCGGGCGGGCGAGGCCATGCCGGCGGTGAATAGCCCGCCGAACCAGAGCAGCAGGATCGCCAGGGCCAGCGCGAGGGGGCGAAGCGTCATCGGCTACTTCATGAAGTTGAGGAAGCGCAGGTTGGTGAGCCGGGCGGTGATCGTGTAGATCGACTCCAGCTGGTCCTGCAGGGTCTGGTAGGCCGAGGCCGATTCCAGCGGATCGGTCGCGACGATCTTGGTGCGGGCGAGATCGAGCGTGTCGTGCTCGCTGACCCGCTGGGCCTTGGCGGTCTCGACCGCCTCCTGCAGGCTGCCGACCCCGGCGCGCAGGTCGAGCACGCCCTCCTTGGCCGCGAGCATCTGCGCGCCCGCCTCGCCCATCAGCGCCATCTGCTCGGTCTGGTTGCCGGCGAAGGCGCCGCCGGAGACCACCGCGGCCAGCGCCTGCGAGCGCAGCACCGCCACCAGCTGGTCGTTGTCGGCGCGCATGCCGTAGTCGATCTGCTGGCCCTCGCCGACCTGCACCGGGGTCAGGTCGCTGGTCGAGCCGATATAGCCGCTGGTGTAGAAGGCGCCGGGCGGCGACTTGGCGAAATAGGCGTTGATCGCGGTGATCGCCGCCGCCGCGGTCGGCGCCCCGGTGGCCAGCGCGTCGAGATCCGCCAGCATCGCGTCCGCCGGCGCCAGCGCCGCGCGGTCGGTGGTGGTGCCGGCGAACAGCGACTGGCCGGCGACCTGGGTGTTCAGGGTCCCGACCGTGTCGGCGAATGCGCGCCGCGCCGCGTCGGCGTGCAGCAGCGCCGCCGAATAATCGCCGCGGCTCACCGATTCCGACAGGTCGATCGACAGATCCTCGGTCGAGGTCTGAAGCCGGCCGAGGCTCTCCTGCATGGTGTCGAGCCTGAGTTCGGTCAGCGAGATGTTCTCGGTGAAGACCGCGTTGCGGTCGAGCGAACGCTCCAGCGCGAACAGCCGCGTCAGGTTGCCGCCGGTCGCGGCGTAGCGGCTGGCCTTCAGCCCGGAACTGAGCTCCTGGCCCGCGACGTCGAGCTTGTTGCGGGTGCTGAACGCCTGCTTCTGCAGCATCTGCAGCCGGGCGAGGTCGGAGCCGCCGGTGACGCGCATCGGATCATGCCTCCAGGAGAAGTTTCATCAGGTCGTCGATCACCGAAAGCACATGGGCGTTGGCGGCGTAGGTCTGCTCGACCAGGGTCAGCGATTCGAGCTGGGCGTCGGTGTCGACGCCGGTGGCGTTCGACTCCTCGTCGGCCAGCGCCGACTGCTGCGCCGTCTGGTAGGCGCGGTTCTCGTCGCTGCGCGCCGAGCGCCCGGCGAAGAACGAGGCGATCTCCGAGGCGATCTGCGCGGCGCTGTTCTGGGCGCTCTGCGACACGAAGCCGACCGGATTGCGCGCCGCGGCCATCGCATCCGACATCGCCTGCAGCGTGGAGCCGTCGCCCTCCGCGCCCGGCGAGACCGCCGACAGGCCGTCGCGCAGCCGCCAGACCGCGCCGCCCGGCTCGGAGGGATCGACCGCGGCGTTGATCTCGATCCGGCCGGCCAGCCCGCCCATGCCGCCGGGATTGCCGTCGACGAACAGGCCCTCGCCCGAGGCGTCGAGGGCCGACGCCGGCATCAGGTCGCGGAAGCGCTCGATCAGGTCGTTGGCGTAGCGGTCCATCTCGGCGTCGAACTGGGGCACGATGTTGTCGCGCACCTCGAAGAGCGCCGCCAGCGAGCCGCCGTCCATCAGCCCGGCCCCGGTCCCGGTCGCAATCGCTACCGGGCCGCTCGCGGCGCCCTGGTCCTGGGTCAGCCCGCTGAGCCCGGCCCCGAGCGTCAGGTCCGAGGTCACCACGTTCGGCGCCTTGGTGAAGCCCAGCTCAAAGACCCGCCCGTCGAGCAGCACCCCGCCGTTCGCCGAGTAGAGCGCCACCTGGTCGCCGTCGCGCTTGACCGCGCGCACCGGGATGATCGAGGAGATGCCGTCGATCAGCTTGTTGCGCTGGTCCTGCAGGCCGGTGACGTCGACGCCCTTCGGCGCCAGCACCGCGATTTTCTTGTTGATCTCGTCGATGCCGTGCAGCGCGTCGTTGACCGCGGTCACCTGCCGGTCGATCTCGGCGTCCGCCTCGGTCCTGAGCCGGCTGTCCTCCTGCGAGATCCGGTTCAGCGCCGCCGCCATGTTCTTGGCGGCGGTCACCGCGTCGGTCAGCTTGGTGGTGGCCTGCGGCGAGGCTGTGGCCGACATCAGCGTGGTCTCGAGCGTGGTGGCGAGCGTGGAGAGCGAATTGTCGCTGCCCGGCTCGCCCATCGCCGCCATCATCGCCTCGTAGGCGTCCGACCGGGTGCCGGTCGCGCCCAGCGCTGCATCCATGCCCCGCCGCTCGGCGGTGAGCAGCGGGCTCTCGGCGCGGCTGGTGCCGGTGACGCGCACCCCCGAGCCGTAGCCGCCGAGCGCCAGCGATGACAGCTCGGTGGTGCGCTTGCCGAACCCCGGGGTCATGGCGTTGGCCACGTTGTTGGAGATGGTGTCGGCCAGCCGCGCCGAGGCGGCCAGGCCCGAGGCGGCGTTGTTCAGCGCGCCGGAGATGCTCATCGGTCGGTCTCCTCAGGCCTCAGCGCTTCAGGTTGGTGGTTTCCTGCATCATCTCGTCGACGGTCTGGATGATCTTTGCGTTCGAGGAATAGGCCCGCTGGGTCTGGATCAGCTGGGTCAGCTCGTTGGCGATGTCGGTGGTCGACTGCTCGCGCGCAAAGCCCTCGATGCCGCCGGTCGGCCCCGAGCCGGCGTCCCAGAGGAACATCGAGCCCGAATTGCGGTTCAGCGCGAAGGTCTGGTTGTCGAGCACGGTCAGCCCGTTCGGGTTGGGCACGTCGGCCACCGGGATCTGGTAGATGACCTTGGAGAACCCGCTCGAATAGCTGGCATACATCATGCCCTTCTCGTCGATGGTGACGCCGGTGAAGGTGCCCGCCGGGTTGCCGTCCTTGGTCACGCCCACCGGCGAGAAGGTCGACGAGAGCTGGCTCAGGTGCTGTGCCCCGCCGGCGGTCGAACCGATGCCGATGGTGATGGCCTGGTTGGCCAGGTTCAGGGTGATGTCGCCGGTGGCGGCGTTGTAGGCGGTCGACAGCGGGGCAGTGCCCGGGGTGATCTGGGTGACGCTCGACGGCGCGCCGGCGTTCGGCGGCACGTCGCCGAACACGATCTGGAAGCTCCCGGCGCTGAGCCCCGAGGCCTGGTCGGTGATGTCGAGCGTCCAGGTGTTGGTCTGCGGCGAGCCCACCGCCGGAACCGTCGGCGTGAAGTTCATCGCCAGCGTCTGCGAGGCGCCGAGGTTGTCGAAATACTCCACCGTCACCGGCAGCGCGGTGCCGCTGGCCCCGGCCTTGGTCTCGGTCGCCGGCAGGTTGGCGTTGAGCTGGATCGTGGTGGTCGGCTCGGCGGCGAACGACGCGCGGTTGATCTGCACCGGCGCCAGGCCCGCGGCGCTGTCGCGCGGCTGCGCCGGGATGTTGCCGCTCTGATCGGCCGGCCAGCCCAGCAGCACCAGCCCCGAGGGGGTGCGCAGATAGCCGTTGGCGTCCGGCAGGAACGAACCCGTGGAGGTCAGCATGAACGGCAGATCGCCCTGCGCCTGCCCGACCGAGGCCAGCGCCGTGACCGGCAGCATCCCGCGCCCGGTGATGGCGATGTCGGTGGCGCTCGAGGTCGTGGTCAGCGCGCCCTTGGCCTCGATGTCCCAGATCGCGCCGGTCCGCACGCCGCCGGCGGTGAACCAGCGGCCGCCGCCCACGGTGTTCGGCGAGCCGTTGTTGCTGACGGTCATCGACGAGAAGTCGATGTCGGCCCGCTTGTAGCCGTAGGTCTGCGAGTTCGCGATGTTGTCGGAGATGGTCGCGAGCTTGTTGGCATTCGCGTTCAGGCCGGACACGCCGGCGTTCAACGACGAGGAAATACCCATGCTCAGTCCTTTGTCCGTGAGAAGTCGTGCGAGGGGGTCGGGTCTGGCCGGCATCCTTGGAGCCCGGGGCTTAAAATCCCGCTAACGCCCCGGGAGGCCCCGGATTCTCAGGAGTTGAAGTGCCGCAGCAGGGTGATCTCCACCCGCCGGTTGCGCGAATTGCGCGGGTCCTCGGCCTCCGGGCTGTGGTCGGACTTGCCGGTCACCCGGGCGATCCGCGCGTCCGCGACCCCGGCCGCCCCCAAGAGGTCGCGCGCCAGTTGCGCCCGGTCCGAGCTGAGCCGCCAGGGATCGGGGCCGCCGCGGCCGACGTCGCCGGTCGCCAGGTGCCCGGTCACCGCCACCGGGTTGACCGTCCGCGACAGTACCCGGCCGATCATCTGCACCAGCTCCTCGAAGATCGGGTTCGGCTCGGCGGTCGGCCCGTCGAACAGCGGCGAGCCGGCGATGTCGAAGACCTCGATGATCAGCCCCTCGTCGGTGACCCGCGTCCGGATGTGCTCGAGCAGCGGATCGGCCTCCATGGCGTCGCCGCTGCCGCCGAGCAGCTCCTGCTCGACCTTGAACAGGCTCTCGTCCGGGGTGCCCGGCACGTCCTTCTGCTTGGGATCGCCCTGCTGCCCGGTCTCGTCGTGGGCCAGCACGTCCTTGGAGAACATGCTGTCGCCGTCGAACGGCCCGTCGCCGCCGCCGCGGGTCTCGTGGATCGGGATCGTCGGGCTGAAATAGTCGGCCAGGCCCAGCCGGGTCTGCTCGTCGGTGACACTCAGGAGCCACATCAGCAGGAAGAACGCCATCATCGCCGTCACGAAGTCGGCATAGGCAACCTTCCAGGCGCCGCCATGATGGCCGCCCGCAACCACCGTCTTGCGCCTGACGATGACGATATTGCCGGATTTGCGCTCCATGCCCCTGACCCCCAATTCCCCGCGACGGAGCTAACCCGGCAATGCTGAACCCGAGGTTACCGCCGGGCGGCGCCGTGTTCAGGATTTGCCAAGCATTGCGCTGAAGCCGTTCAGGTTTTGGCAAGGATTGGCCCGGAGACTGCCCGCGCCCGTCCCCGAGAGGCCCCATGCCCCCCGCCGCCAACGTCCTGACCAAGAAGCTCCGGCACGGCGGTGTCGCCCGCTCGCCGCTCGCCGACACCGAGCTGCTCGGCGAGACCTTCGCCCGCGGCGTCGAGGACCGGATGCGGCTGCTGGTCAAGACCCTGGTCGGCACCACGGTCGGCGCGGCGCGGGTCAGCAAGCTCTCCGACGCCACCGCCGAGATCAGCTCCGGCCCGGCGATGCTCGGCCTCGTCGACGTCGAGGACGCCGACACCCCCGGGCTGCTGGCGCTCTCCTCCGAGCTCGCCTACCACCTGATCGACCTGACGCTCGGCGGCGACCCGGTCCAGGCCCCCGAGCCGGTCGCCCGTCCCTTCACCGCCATCGACATGGCGCTCTGCCGCCTGCATCTCGACGCCATCCTCGCCGCCTTCGCCCACGCCATCGGCGCCAACCTCGGCCGGCCGCTGACCAAGGGCCTCAGCATCCGCGACCTGCGCCAGAACCTGTCGCAGCTGCGGCTCGCCCCCGACTACATCGACGTCCTGGTCTTCGGGGTCGACCTCGCGCTCGGCGAGGCCGGGCGGCACGGCCGCTTCACCCTGGTGCTGCCGCTCTCGGCGCTCGACGTGATCCGGGCCTCGATCCAGGCCCGCAACGTCCAGGCCGCGCGCGACCGCCCGAACGACCTCTGGAAGACGCTGATGCGCCGCGCCGCCGCCAACGCGCCGGTCCGGGTCGACGCCGTGCTGCACCGCCAGAGCCTCAGCCTCGCCGCGCTGCAGGGCCTGCAGATCGGCCAGGTGCTGGAGATCCCGCGCCAGTCGGTGGAGGAGATCCAGCTCGCGATCCAGCAGCCGGGCGGGCGCACCGCGCTCCTCGCCCAGGGCCGGCTCGGCGCCTACCAGGACCAGAAGGTGATCAAGCTCGCCACCCCGCCCGACCGCCGCGTGGTCATGCACATCGACCGCGCCCTCCGCGCCGCCCCGGCGATCCTCCCCGCCGGCCAGGCCGCCCCGCCGGCCGACTCGCCTGCCCAGCGACGAGCCCGCGGAACCCGCGGCGGCAGGCGACTACCGGCACGACTGAGCCGGCAGCGAGCAAGAGCCCGTTCGCCGGCGCCCGCGATAGCGCGCAACGCGCGGCAGAGCGTCGCCGTCGAGGCTGGCGCGACGTCAGCTGTCGGCCCCGAAGCAGCCATCGAAAACAAGTCGGCGCGGAGAGCATCCGCGCCGTCGCGTAGTAAGTCGATGGATTCCGTGCTTACGGGGCGATCTCCTCGAGCACCCGGCCCTTGGTCTCGATGGCACCGAGCCCGGTGACGATCGCGCCGAAGACCAGCACCGCCGCGAAGACCGCGAAGACGTACTGGATGCCGAACTGCGCCATGGTGAAGCCGACGACCAGCGGGCCGGCGGAGGAGCCGAGGCGGAGCCAGGCCGAGCCGAGGCCGGTGCCGAGGGCACGGAGCCGGGTCGGGTAGATCTCCGCCGAATAGAGGTAGAGCGAGAAGGTGACGGTCTGCACGATGGCATAGGCTAGACCTGCGAGGATCAGCACCTGGATCGGCGTGGTGGCGCCGAGCATCGCCAGCGCGACCAGCGGGATCGGGGCGAGCAGGAAGGCGCCCATGTACCAGCGCTTGCGGCCGACCTTGTCGATCAGGAGGGCGCAGGCGATGGCGGCTATGACGCCGGCAACCGAGGTCAGCAGGCCGTAGAGCAGGCTGGTCTCGAGCGGCAGGTTGAAGGTCTGCCGATAGAGCGTCGGAAGCCAGGTGATCATGCCGTTGGCCACCACGTAGGAGCAGAACCACATCGCCCAGATCGTGAGCGTGCGCTGGCGGTAGACGCCCTGAAACAGCTCCCGCCAGTTCGAGCGCGCGCCCGCCTTCACCGGCACCGGAACCGGCTTGGGCTCGGGCAGGGTGTGGCCTGCGGCGATCGCGCTCTGCTCGATCTGGCTAACGATGCGGTCGGCCTCCTGATAGCGTCCCTTCGAGGCGAGCCAGCGCGGCGATTCCTTCATGAAGAAGCGCAGCGGCAGCAGGACCAGCGCCGGCACGATGCCGACCAGGAACATCGCCTGCCAGCCGTAGGTCGGCACCAGCGCGCGGCCGATGATCCCCGCGCCGACCAGGCCGAACAGGAACATCACCTCGTAGAGCAGGAAGAAGCGGCCGCGGCCCTTCGAGCCGATGTATTCGTTGATGTAGGCGCTCGCCACCGGCACCTCGCCGCCGGTGCCGATGCCCTGCACGAAGCGGAACAGCATCATCATAGCCGCGCCCGCGGCGAACAGGCACGCGATGTCCATGCTCACGAAGACCAGGATGGTGAAGAGCAGCACCTTCAGCCGTCCGAGCCGCTCGGCGAGCCAGCCGAAGAGCACGGCGCCGATCACCTGGCCGAGATAGCCCATCGAGAGGATCAGGCCGGTCTGCTGCGGATTGAGGCCCCATTCGCGGACCAGCACCGGCATCGCGTAGGCGATGGCGATGACGGTGTAGCCGTCGAAGAAGGTGGCGGCGCCGATGATGTTGCGGGTCCAGAACACCCTTCGGGTGATCGGCAGGCGTTCGAGCCGGGCGCTGATCTCGGCCTGGCCGTCGAATGTCTTGCCGTCGGGTCGGGCTTCCTCGCGCCCTGGCCCCGCGGCCGCTGTCTGCATGAGCATGATATTCCTCCGTCGTTCTGAGCTTGCGCTTGTTTGGTGCCGGAGGCGAGCGAGCCTTCCGGGTTGCCCGCGACGGCGGGCCGCCGCGGGGTCAGCGTCGAATTGCCGGCCTCGACGGCGCGTGCCGCTTCGGGTCGGGTCGGATGGGAGAACGGACCTTGGCCGGCCGCCCGCCAGATCGGCGGAAGCCGGCCCGGGTGCCTCAGGCGGCTACCGGCTCCTGACCACGGTCAGGCCGGAGGCCTTGACCGCGGCGCGGATTTCCTCGTCCGCCCCGTCGGGAAGCGCCTTCAGCGGCTCGCGGATGTTGACGTTGTCGACGATCCCGCGGGGCGCAGCGCGTGCTTAGCGCCACCGGCCTTCCATGTGCGAGCCGCGGTGGTAGACGGCGCGGGTGATCGGCAGAAGCTGCTCGTGGTACTTGCGGGCGAGCGGGTAGTCCTGCGCCTTGCCGGCCTTGAGGTAGCTCGATGAGAAGCTCCGGCGCCATGTTGCCGTAGCCGACCAGCAGGCCGTCGATGTCGAACATCGTCGGCAGCAGCCATTCGTCGTGGCAGGACATCACCCGCGATGTCCGGGAAGGCGTTCTTGATCGCCGGGATCTCGTTATACCAGCGCTTCATGTCGCGCACGCCGTTCTTGGTGGCGGTGACGCCTTCGATGGCGCAGATCTCGAGCTGGGTGTCGAGGTCGTAGTTGGCCTTGGTGGCAGCCGGGTACTGGAACAGGATGCACTCGAGGCCGGACTGGGCGATCGCCTGGTAGCGGGTCTGCGGCGCGCCCTTCTGGTAGCCGAAGCGCAGCCAGCCGTGGTTCGGATAGACCAGCGCGGCGCTCGCGCCGGCGTCGTACTTCTCTTTCGCCTCCTCTTCGGCGACGCGGGTGCCCTCGCCGGTGATGCCGGCGACGACCGGCAGCGGGGTGGCGTCCTTGTAGACGCGGATCAGCTCCAGCTGCTCGTCGTGGGTGAGAAAGGTGCCCTCGCCGGCGTGGCCGAGGATCACGAGGCTCTTCACGCCGTCGATCGAAGCGAGCCACTTCGCGAGCTTGGCGTTGGCGTCATAGTCGACGTCGCCGTTGTCCTTGAAGAGGGTGACGGGGGCGGGGTTCAGGCCCTTCCAGTCGATTGCCATTGCTTGTGTTCCTTCCCTTGGTTAGGATCGTTGCCGAGAACGTTCCCAACCACGGGTTCGATCTTGCCCTCTCTGGGTTGGGATCGTTGTCGGGAACGTTCCCATCTACGGCGAATCATCGCCGCGTGTCAATGGCCAATTCAACGTCGGCCGCGGATCGGCGGCGCATGGGAGGCGAGACAGGTGCTTGAGGACAAGGAACTCGGAGAGCGGCGGGGACGGGTGACGGTGCATGACGTCGCGGCGGCGGCCGGCGTGTCGAAGTCGACGGTGTCACGGATTCTCGACGAGCGGCTGCCGCGCTCGGAGAGCGCGACGGCGCGGCGGGTGCGGCAGGTGGCGGCCGAAATGGGCTACAGCCGCGACGTGGCGGCGGCCAGCCTGCGGCGCGGCAAGACCATGACCATCGGCGTCGTGGTGCCGCGGCTCACCGATACGGTGATGGCGATGCTCTATGAAGCGCTGGCGCATGCCTGCGCCCGGGCCGGGCAGTTCGCCATCGTGGCAACCACCGATGACGAGCCGCGGGCCGACCGGGTCGCGGCCGAGACGCTGATCCAACGCGGCGTCGACGGGCTGGTGCTGTCGACCACCCGCTTCGACGACGACTTCCCGCAGCAGCTGGCGTCGCGCGGCGTGCCCTTCGTGCTGGCGCTTCGTACCGACGGCAGGAGCCCGTCGTCGGTCGCGGACGACCGGCTCGGCGGCTACCTGGCGACGCGGCACCTGCTCGATCTCGGGCACCGACGGGTCGGGCTGATCTGCGGGCCGGCCTACGCGTCGAGCAGCCGCGGACGGGTCGAGGGCTACCGGCAGGCGATGGCCGAGGCGGGCGTGCAGATCGATCCCGCCTGGGTACTCGGGTCGAGCTTCAGCATCGACGCCGGCGTCGAGGCAGCGGAAGCGCTGATGCGCCTGCCCGAGCCGCCGACCGCGATCTTCGCGGTCAACGACAACACCGCAATCGGGGCGATGTCGGCGCTGCGGCGGCTCGATCTGGCGATCCCCGGCGACGTCTCACTGGTCGGCTACAACGACATCCCGATCGTCAGCCGCCTCGGGACGCCGATGACGACCGTGCGCGTGCCGTTCGATCAAATCGCCTCCTCCGCGCTCGACCTGCTGACGCATGCTCCCGAACGAGAGCGGGACCTAATCCGCACAGCGACGCCGACGCTCATCCCCCGTCGCTCCACCGCGGCGCTCACGCGAGGGTAGACACGCGGCGAGGTCGGAAGCGCTCGAACAACGCGCGCGCGCCTTAACAGCCCGCCAACAAGTATGCATACGCGTTGTGCATAACCTGTGCATACTCCGTGCATCGAAATTCCGCAGCGTTTTCAACCGTACGGTCTCCCATCGCCCCCGGACGGCGCCACCGGCGGCCACATCCGCGACACCACCCCGTCGCGCCGCACGAAGCCGTGATAGGCGGCCGCGCACACGTGCAGCGTGATCAGCCCGATCAGGATGGTGACCGAGGCCAGATGGATCTCCGAGGCGACCTTCGCGACCCCCTCGGCCTTGGGCAGCAGCGGCGGGATCCCCAGCGCCCGCAGCGCCTCGATCGGGTAGCCGCCGGTGGTGATCCGCACGTAGCCGCTAACTCCCTGCAGAATCAGGAAGAAATACAGGCACCAGTGCACCAGTTCCGCCAGCCGCGCCTGCAGCGGCGGCACGCTGGCCGGCAGCGGCGGCGCCGGGTGGAAGGCGCGCCAGGCCAGTCGCAGCAGCACCACCAGCAGCACGAACGGCCCCAGGCCCTTGTGCAGGATGAAGAGCGGGTCCTGCAGCCAGCGCGGGACGTCTTGAATCATCGTCAGCCCCGCCGGTATCATCACCAGCACCAGCAGCACGGTGACCCAGTGGAACAGCCGCGATACGGTTCCGTAGCCCATCCTGTGGCCCTCCGGGAAACGGCCCCCACCCTAGCAGATCGCCGCGCCCCGGCCAGCCCGGCGTTGCGCCGCAGGCGCGCCCGATGACCGAGACCCGCTCGGCCGCGCCGTTCCTCGCCGGCCCGCGCCGCCGTGCCCTGCCGGCCATCGTCGCCGCCGCCGCCGCCGTCGCCTGGACCCTCGCCGCCCTGCCCTTCGCCGGCGCGGCGGCCCGCCCGCTCGGCCTCGCGCTGTTCGCGCTGATCGGCGTGGTGGTGCTCGACCGGCTGGGACCGCACCACCCGTACGAACGCTTCGGCATCGGCAACGGCATCACCCTGGTCCGGGCCGGCGGCGCCGCGGTCTTCGTCGCGCTCGCCTGCGAGCCGCGGCTCCTGGCCGGCGACCGCGCCTGGGGCGCGCTGGCCGGGGCGGCGGCACTGCTGGCGCTCGACGGCCTCGACGGCTGGGCCGCCAGGCGGCAGGGCCACGCCTCGGCCTTCGGCGCCCGCTTCGACATGGAGGTCGACGCGCTCCTGATCCTGGCCCTGGCCGCGCTCGCGGCGGGGCTCGGCAAGGCCGGCCCCTGGGTGCTGGGGCTGGGGCTCCTGCGCTACGGCTTCGTGCTCGCCGGCCGCCTCGCGCCGCGGCTGGCGGCGCCGCTGCCGCCGTCGCTGCGCCGCCGGGCGGTCTGCGCCGTCCAGGTCGCGGCGCTCGGCCTGCTGCTGGCCCCGCCGATCGGGCCACCGCTCTCCGAGATGCTGGCGGCGGCCGCCTTCGTCCTGCTGCTGTGGTCCTTCGCCCTCGACGTCACCTGGCTGCTGCGGCGGGCGGCGTGACCGATCTGCCGGCCTGGGCGGGGCTGGCGCGCTCGCTGGTCATCTATCGCGCGCGACCCTGGCGGGCCGCCCGGCTGGCGCAGTTCTACCGCGGGATCATAGCGCCGGGAGATCTCGCCTTCGACATCGGCGCCCACGCCGGCAACCGGACCCGGGCGCTGCTCGCCGCCGGGGCGCGGGTGGTGGCGCTCGAGCCGCAGCGATTGTTCCACGCCTTCCTGCAGCGCGACCTGCCGGCCGAGGTCACGCTGCTCCGGCTCGCGGCCGGCCGGGCGCCGGGCCGCGCCGACCTCGCGGTCTCGCGGCTGCACCCGACCGTGTCCTCGCTCGCCGATGGCTTCGCCGGGCGCATGCAGGCGGCGCCCGGTTTCGCCCGGGTGCGCTGGGACGCCACTCGAGACGCGTCGAGGTCACCACGCTCGACGCGCTGATCGCCGCGCACGGCCTGCCCGCCTTCGTCAAGATCGACGTCGAGGGCTTCGAGGCCGAGGTGCTGGCCGGGCTCGGCCGCCCGGTGCGCTGGGTCGCCTTCGAATACCTGCCGGCCGCGCTCGACACCGCCGCCGCCTGCGTCGCCCGGCTGGCGGCGCTCGGGACCTACGAGTTCAACCTCGTTCCCGGCGAGAGCCGGCGCTTCGCGCTGGAGCGCTGGCTCGACGCCGACGGCGATCGGCCCGGCGCTGGCGCGGCGCGCCCGCGACGGCCGGCCCGGCGACGTCTATGCCCGGCTGCGAGACCGCGCCGATGGCTGAGCCGCACCCCGGCCGCCTGCGCGCCCTGGCCGCCGCCGTCGTCGCGATCCTGGTGCTCGACCTGATCCTGGTCCAGCCGAACCACCCCGGCGCGCTGACCCCGGCGGCGCTCCTGCGCCTGCCGCTCGAGCTGCCGCTGATCCTGGTGCTGCTGCTCGCGCTGCCGCGCCGTCTCCGGGCGGTCGCGCGCGCCGCGATCACCCTGTTCCTGACGCTGATGGTGGTGCTGAAGCTCGCCGATCTCGGCGCCACGATCGCCTACCTGCGCCCGTTCAACCCGGTGCTCGACGCCGAACTGGTGCCGGCGGCCTGGCGGCTGTCGCAGGGCTCGCTCGGCACGCCGCTGGCGCTGGCCGCCGCCCTCGCCCTCGTCGCGGTGCTGGCGCTCGTCGCCGCGGCGCTCTGGTGGGCGACCGGCCGGATCGCCCGCCTCGCCCCGGCCCGGCCGCCGGCCTGGCTCCTCGCCCTGGCGCTGCCGGCGCTGGCGCTGGTCGCCCTCGACTTCGCGCCCGGCCTGCGGCCCTTCGATCCGCCCGGCAACGCCTTGACCACCCGGCTCGCCTGGGAGCACCTGCGCGACGGCTGGAGCGCCCGCGGCGATCTCGCCCGCTTCCGCGCCGAAGCCGCCGACGACCCCTATGCCGCGCTGCCGCCCGCCGCCATCCTGCCGGAGCTGCGCGGCACCGACGTCCTGGTGATCTTCTTCGAATCCTACGGCCGCTCGGCGCTGGAGAACCCGCTCTACGCCCCGACCGTCACCGCCGCGCTCCGCGACGACCAGACCGAGCTGACCGCCGCCGGCCTCGCCATGCGCTCGGCGTTCCTGACCGCGCCGATGGTCGGCGGCCAGAGCTGGCTCGCCCATGGCAGCGTGCTCTCCGGCCTCTGGATCGACAACCAGGGCCGCTACCGCGCGCTGATCGCCAGCCCCCGGCGCACGCTGCTGCACCTGGCCAAGCGCGCCGGCTGGCAGACCGCCGCGGTGATGCCGGCGATCACCCTGGCCTGGCCCGAGGCGGACTATTTCGGCTACGACCGCGTGCTGGCGGCCGCCGATCTCGGCTATCGCGGCCTGCCGTTCAACTGGGTCACCATGCCCGACCAGTTCACCCTGGCCTCGCTCGAGCGCCAGCTGCTCGACCCCGCCCCGCGCCCGCCGGTCTTCGCCGAGGTCGCGCTGATCTCGTCCCACGCGCCCTGGACCCCGATCCCGCCGCTCCTGCCCTGGGACGCGCTCGGCGACGGCCACGTCTTCGACCGCTTCGCCACCGCCGGCGACCCGCCCGAGGTGGTCTGGCGCGACCAGGACCGCATCCGCGACCAGTACCGGCAGTCGCTCGACTACGTGCTGCGCGTCGCTCGGCAGCTTCGCCGCCCGCCGCGGCGCCAGGCCGCGGCTCTTCGTCATCGCTCGGCGACCACCAGCCCGCCGCCTTCGTCTCGCAGGACAGCGTCAGCCGCGACGTGCCGATCCACATCATCGGCGCGCCCGCCACCCTCGCCCGGCTCGACGGCTGGGGCTGGACCCCGGGGCTGATCCCGGCGCCGGACGCCCCGGTCTGGCGGATGGACGCCTTCCGCGACCGGTTCCTGGCCGCCTTCGGCACCGAGCCGGCCGCCCCGCGCGTCGAGGCCGCGCGACACTGATGCCGCCGCCGCCTTTACGGATGCCGCCCGAACGCTACTGTCGTTGCGGGTGAGACGCCGCGCCGGCAGGGCGGAGGCGACCGGGGGGAGAGCCATGGCCAGCCAGATGCAGCGCGCGGAAGTGACGGATGAGGTCTGGTCGGCGCTGCTCGCGCTTCGGGCGGGCCATCCGGCGCCGACCGCGCGGCCGCTGGACCGCGGCCGCCCGCGCGGCCTGGGAGCTCTACGCGCCGCTGGCCGCGGACGGGCCGTGGCGCGCCCTATTTCTTCGCCCAGGTCGGCCAGTCGCTCGACGGCCGCATCGCCACGCTCTCCGGCGACGCGGCGGCGATCTCCGGCCCCGACGGGCTCCGCCACCTGCACCGCTGCCGGGCGCTGGCCGACGCGGTCCTGATCGGCGTGCGCACCGCCCTCAGCGACGACCCGCGCCTGACCGTGCGGCTGGTCGAGGGCGCGAGCCCGGCGCGGGTGGTGATCGACCCGCGCGGCCGACTGCCGAACGATGCCCAGGTGCTCCGCCGCGACGGCGCGCGGCGGCTCGTGATCCAGGCCTGCGACCAGCCCCGGCCCGCCGGCGTCGAGGTGGTGCGGCTGCCCGCCGTCGACGGCTGGATCAGCCCCGCGGCGATCCGCGCGCGCTGACCGAGCGCGGCCTGCCGCGCGTGCTGGTCGAAGGCGGCGGCGTGACCATCGCCGGCTTCCTCGACGCCGGCCTGCTGCAGCGGCTGCACGTGGCGGTGGCGCCGCTGATCATCGGCGCCGGGCCTTCCGGCCTGCGCACCGCGCCGGTGGCGCGGCTGGCCGACGCGCTCCGGCCCGAGACCCACGTCTACGGCCTCGACTCCGACGTGGTCTTCGATTGCGCGCTCGCCCCCGCCGGCAGCGCCAGCAGGTCGACATGGCCGACGCTGCAGCCCGCCGAGGCGCTGGCCGCCCGCCGCGCCTGACCCCAGGCCGAGGCCGCCGCCAGCCCGGTTTCCGCCGCCGCGGCGGCGATGCCCGCCACCAGCGCCCGCTGCAGCGGCGCCTCGGCCGGCCCCAGCCGCCACGGGCTCGACGCCGTCCGCACCTCGTATGCCGGCCGCTCCAGCGCCCGCGCCAGCGCTGCGGCGGCGTCCGGGCCGAGCGCCGGTCCGAGCCCCTTGTCGCGCCGCTGGTGGGCGTTGAACGCCTGCCGCACCGCGGCGTCCTGCGGCAGCGCCGGCTCCCACGCCAGCCGCCCGTCGTAGCTCAGCGCCGCGTAGATGCCGACGCCGCGGGCCGCGAGCCCGTCCGCCAGCGCCTCGATCCAGCCGGCCGACGCCAGGTCGAGGAGCGCCGAGGCGGTCACCAGCCGGACCCCGTCGAGCGGCAGCCGCCCCAGCTCGGCCAGATCGGCGGCCACGGTCTCGACCCGCTCGCCGCAGCGCGCCGCTGCAACCCGCAACAGCGCCGGGTCGCGATCGAGCAGCCGCCAGCGCAGGCCCGCCGGCGCGCGCCCGGCGAAAGCCCGGCAGGTCGCGCCGGTACCGCAGCCGAGGTCGAGCGCCAGCGGCTCGGCCACGCCGCCGAGATACGCCGCCGCCGCCGCCAGCAGCCCCGGGTCGCGCGCCGCCGCGTCGGCCGGTTCGCGCAGGTCGAGCCAGGCCGGATCGAAGCTCACGCGGCGGCGCGCCGCAGCGCCGCGGCGACCAGCGCCGCGGTGTCGCTCCAGCCCGGCAGCGCGCGCCCCGCGCGCCAGGCGGCTTCGGCGGCCGTCGCGCCGCCGCGCCGGGTCGTCGAGCAGGCCGGCCAGCGCCGCGGCGAAGCCCGCGACGTCGCCGGGCGGCACCAGCGCTCCGGCGGCTTCCGGCACCAGCTCGGCGATCGCCCCGGCGCGGCAGGCCACCACCGGCAGCCCCTGCGACAGCGCCTCGGCGAAGGCCATGCCGTAGCCCTCGTACTCGCTCGCCAGCGCGAAGATGTCGGCGCCGGCGATCTCCGCCCGCGGTATCCACCACCGCCCCGACCAGCGCGATCCGCTCGCCCAGCCCCAGTGCGGCCACCTGCCGCGCCAGCGCCGCCGCGCAGCCCGGATCGAGCGTGTCCGAGCCTATGATCCGCGCCCGCCAGCGCCGGTCGCGCAGCCCGGCCAGCGCGGCGACCAGCACGTCGTGGCGCTTGCGCGGGATCAGCGAGCCGATGCTCAGGATCAGCGGCGGATCGCCCCCGCCTGCCGACCGCGGCCCCGGCTCGGTGCCCGGCGGCGCTACGCTGATCCGGTCCGGCGCCACCCCGAGCCCGGCGACCAGCCGCCGCGCGGTCGCGGCACTGGTGCAGACGACCGCCCGGACCTGCGCGAGCGCCGCCGCCTCCGCCGCCAGCAGCCGTCGACGCGCGGCTTCGTCCAGCCCGGTCTCGTCGCCGAGCGGATGATGCACCAGCGCCACCAGCCGCAGCCGCGCCGCCTCCGCCGCCAGCTCCTCAGCCAGCACCCCGCCGGCCAGCCCGTCGATCATCAGCGTCGCGCCCCCCGGCAGCGCCGCCAGCGCGGCGGCGGCGGCAGCCCGCGTCGCCGCGTCGGGAAACGGAAAGCCGTCTGGCAGCCCCACGATTCGCACGTCCCAGCCCTGCGCCGCCAGCCCCGCGATCAGCCGCCGGTCGTAGCCGTAGCCGCCGGTCGGCGCGTCGAGCCGACCGGGGATCGCGAAATGCACCCGCATCACCCCAGCTCGGCCTCGAACCAGGCCCGCGCCACGTGGCTTTCGTGCAGCGTCACCCGGAGCCGCTTCAGCCGCCCGGCATCGCCGAGCCGCCCGGCCCGCGCCGCCGCCGCCAGCGCCTCGAAGACCCTGCGGCAGAGGAACTCGGTGGTGGTGAACCGGCCCGCCAGCTCCGGCAGCTCATCGAGGTTGCGGTAGCGCAGCGGCGCCAGGGCCTCGCCCAGCGCCTCGGTCGCCAGGCCGATGTCGACGACCAGTCCGTGGGCGTCGAGCTCCTCGGTGAAGAACGCGGCGTCGACCACGAAGGTCGCGCCGTGCAGGCCCTGCGCCGGCCCGAACACCTCGGCCGGCAGGCTGTGGGCGATCATGATGTGGTCGCGGACCTCGACGGCGAACATCGCCCCTCCGGCACTTCACTCGTAGTGGATGCGATGGCAGAGCGTGTCCGTCTGGTCAAGGATGGCGGCGTAGCGCGCGGGAAGGTCGCGGAACGCGGTCTCGCCGCTGATCAGCGCATCGAGCGTGGGGCTCGCGAGCAGCCGCAGCGCCGCCTCGAGCCGCCGGCGGTTGCTCCAGCGCGCCCGGCGGCCGGTGGGCACCAGGCTGACCTGACTCGAGACCAGCCGCAGCCGGCGGCTATGGAACGCCCCGCCCAAGCCTACCGTCGGCGGCCGGTCGCCGTACCAGCTGGCCTCGACCACCGTCGCCTCCAGCCCCGCCGCCGCCAGCGCCGTCGCCAGCCCCTCGCTGCTGGCGCTGGCGTGGATTACCAGGTCGCAGTCGCCGGGCGCCGCGTCCGGGGCCGCGAAGCCGCAACCGAGCGCCGCGGCCAGCGCCGCCCGCTCCGGGTTCAGGTCGACCAGCGTCACCTCCGCCCCGGGAAGCCGGGCGCAGAGCCAGCCGACCAGCGCGCCGACCACCCCGGCGCCGACCACGACGATCCGGTCGCAGGGCACCGCGCCCGCGTCCCAGACGATGTTGAGCGCCGTCTCCATGTTCGCCGCCAGCACGGCGCGGCCGGGCGGCACGCCGGGCGGCAGCGGCACCGCCATCGCCGCCGGCGCCGCGAACCAGTCCTGGTGCGGATGCAGCACGAAGACGTCGCGGTCGATCAGCTCCGCCGGCCCGTCGGCCACCCGGCCCACCGCGGCGTAGCCGTACTTCACCGGAAACGGAAAGCTGCCCGCCTGCAGCGGCGCCTTCATCCGCGCCCGCTCGGCGCGCGGCACGCCGCCGCGGAACACCAGCGCCTCGGTGCCGCGGCTGATGCCGCTGAACCGGGTCTCCACCAGCACCTCGCCAGGCTCGGCCGCCACCTCCTCGTCGCGGAGCTCGGCGACGCCCGGCGCCGCCATCCAGAGCGCGCGCGCCATCAGGCGCCCTCCGGAACCGGCAGCGGCGCGTCGGGCTTGATGCGGTCCATCACGATCTGGCTGTGCACCCGCGCGACCGCGGCGTGCGGCAGCAGCACCTCCTGCACCAGCCGGTTCAGCTCGTTCAGGTCGCGGCAGTAGACCCGTAGCAGGTAGTCCGCCTCGCCGGTCAGCGTCCAGGCGCCGGTGATCTCCGGCGTCGCCCGCGCCAGCGCCCGGAAGTCGCGGGCGTTCTCGGCGGTGTGCGCCGCCATCGCCACCTGGATGAAGGCCTCGACCGCCAGCCCCACCCGCTCCGGGCTCAGCACCGCGCGATAGCCGGTGACGTAGCCCTCGGCCTCCAGCCGCTGCCGCCGCCGGCCGATCTGGCTCGGCGACAGCGGCAGGCGCTCGGCGAGGTCCTGCGCCGTGGCCTGGCCGTCGGCCTGCAGCGCGGCCAGCAAGCGGTGATCGAGGCTGTCGAGCATAGGCACCTGCACAAAGTCCGCACGTTTCGACTAGAACATGCGCGTCGCGCGCAAAAGTTCAAGCATCTGGGTCGACGATCGCGCACAGGCCGCGGCCGTTCGGGGCTATCATTCCGGCAACTTCCCTTCCGAGAGGTAAATTCGCCATGGGTCCCTTCCCGCACGACGCCCCGCCCGCCCGGATCAGCGCCGAGAATCCCGCCGGCACCGACGGCTTCGAGTTCGTCGAGTTCGCCCATCCCGAGCCGGAAAAGCTGGCCGAGCTCTTCACCCGGATGGGCTACGTCGAGGTCGCGCGGCACCGCAGCAAGGCCATCGGCCTCTGGCGCCAGGGCGACATCACCTACCTGCTCAACGCCGAGCCCGGCAGCTTCGGCACCCGCTTCGTCGCCGAGCACGGTCCCTGCGCGCCGTCGATGGCCTGGCGGGTGGTCGACGCCGCCCACGCCTTCGCGCACGCCGTCGCCCGGGGCGCCGTGCCCTACACCGGCGACGGCAAGGTGCTCGACGTCCCGGCGATCGTCGGCATCGGCGGCAGCCTGATCTACTTCGTCGACACCTACGGCCGGAAGGGCAGCGCCTACACCGCCGAATACGAGTGGCTGGGCGAACCGGACCCCAGGCCCGCCGGCGTCGGCTTCTACTACCTCGACCACCTGACCCACAACGTCCATCGCGGCAACATGGACACCTGGTTCGACTTCTACGGCCGCATCTTCAACTTCCGCCAGATCCGCTTCTTCGACATCGCCGGCAAGTACACCGGCCTGACCTCCCGCGCCCTGACCTCGCCCTGCGGGCGCATCCGCATCCCGATCAACGAGGACCGCGGCGAGACCGGCCAGATCGTCGAGTACCTCAAGCGCTACCGGGGCGAGGGCATCCAGCACATCGCCGTCGGCACCGAGGACATCTACGCCGCCACCGACGCCATCGCCGAGCGCGGCCTGAAGTTCATGCCGGCCCCGCCCGCCGCCTACTACGAGCTCAGCCACGACCGCGTCCCCGGCCACGAGGAGCCGGTCGAGCGGATGCAGAAGCACGGCATCCTGATCGACGGCGAGGGCGTGGTCGACGGCGGCGAGACCCGGATCCTGCTGCAGATCTTCTCGAAGACCGTGATCGGCCCGATCTTCTTCGAGTTCATCCAGCGCAAGGGCGACGACGGCTTCGGCGAGGGCAACTTCAAGGCGCTGTTCGAATCGATCGAGGCCGACCAGATCGCCCGTGGCGTGCTGAAGCCCGACGCCGCCTGAGCCTCCGCGCCATGCGGGATGCCCGCATGGCGCGAACATGCACAACCTATGCACGAACCATGCACGGTTCGTATGCATGACAGCCGCATTTCCGCAACAGGTCCGGCAAAACAGGCCATCGCGGCGCGAGCGACGCCGCGATGGTCACGAAAGTGACGCTATCGTGATCCAGGCTTTTTCAGTCCGAGAAGCGGCCGCTCTGAACCGCTTCGGTTTCTGCAGAACGGAGGCAGCCGGATGCTTGGATCCCCGTCGTTCCGTGTCGCAATCTCTTTGCCTGTCCTCCTGATCGCCGCGTCTGCCGCGGCCCAGGACGATGGGCTTCCGCCGGTTCAGATGGAGTTCTCCAACGGGGCCACGCTGCGCTTCTACGGCCAGATCAACAAGGGCATTCTCCAGTACGACGACGGCATCGAAACCAAGTCATACGGCCTTATCGACAACGCCAACTCCGGCACCCGCTTCGGGCTGAAATACACGCAGAAATCCGGCGACTGGACGTTCGAGAACGTCGACGAGTTCGGGTATGCCCCCTTCTCGACCGGAAACACCAACCTCGAAAACCCCAACGGCGGCGAGAACGGGTGGAGCAACGACAACATCCGGAAGATCGACTTCACTTTCGCCAACGACAGGTACGGCAAGTTCTGGCTCGGTCAGGGCAGCATGGCGACCGACGGCATCCTGGAGATCGACCTCTCCGGGACCGACTATATCGCCTATTCGGGCGTGGCGGATTCGGCGTCGGCGCAGATCATCCGCTTCGCCGACCCTGCCCTCGCGAACGACCTCGACCGGGCCCGAGATCGGCGACGTGTTCGCAAATCTCGGACGGCGACCGCCGGTTCCGCATCCGCTACGACACCCCGACGTTCGCGAATTTCACCTTCGCCGCAGCGTACGGCCGCAACCTGCTGAGCAGCGATCCCGACACGCGTGACGCGAACCTCTTCGACGCCGCGCTCACCTACAGCAACACGTTCAACGACACGATCGAGTTCGAACGCCGGCCTCGGCTACAACTACAAGGAAGGCATCAACGGCGGCGACAACAGCAACACCTGGGGCGGATCCTTGTCGGCGCTCCACACCCCGACCGGGCTCAACTTCACCGTCGCGGCCGGCACCGAGGACACCGGCGGCGACAACGCGGACTTCTGGTACACCAAGCTCGGACTGCTGCGCGGATTCATCGGCTGGGGCGACACCGGCATGTCGGTCGACTACTATTCGGGCAGCGACTTCAATCTCGACGCTGCCGCAGGCATCACCAGCACGTCCAGCGACTCCTGGGGACTGGCGCTGACGCAGAACATCGACCGCGCCAACACCCAGTTGTGGCTGACCTACCGCAGCTACAGCTACGACGACAATGTGTTCGCCTACCAGGACAGCTCCGCGATCTTCGGCGGCGCGATTTTCAAGTTCTGAGCGAAAAGGCTTGCCGCAGCGCAGCAGAAACCCTATGTGAGGCGCAGCCGGGGCCCAAAGCCCCGGCGTTGTTGCGATGGCGCAAGATGGGGGCTCCGCTCCCGGCATCGCAAAATCAATGGTTTTCGTCACATGCGCCTGACGAGGGCGACAGCCGCAGCGGCAACGGCCGCGCGGAAAGGAATACTTGTGACGCATACCGATTTCGCGGGTTTCGGCCTCGCCGCTCCGCTCACCGACGCGCTGGCCCGCGCCGGCTTCGATACCCCGACCCCGATCCAGGCCCAGGCGATCGCCCCGCAGCTTGCGGGCCGCGACATCCTCGGCATCGCCCAGACCGGCACCGGCAAGACCGCGGCCTTCGCGCTGCCGATCCTGCACCAGCTGCTGGCGCTGACCGGCCGCCCGGCCCCCAAGACCTGCCGGGCGCTGGTCCTGGCGCCCACCCGCGAGCTCGCGGTGCAGATCGAGACCGCGTTCCGCAGCTTCGCCGGCGGCGCCCGGCTCACCACGCTGCTGATCCTCGGCGGCATGTCGCGCAGCGCCCAGGTCCGGGCGATGGCCCGCGGCGTCGACGTCGTCGTCGCCACCCCGGGCCGGCTCACCGACCTGATGGACGACCGCTCGATCCTGCTCGACCAGACCCGCTGGGTGGTGCTCGACGAGGCCGACCGCATGCTCGACATGGGCTTCATCCAGCCGGTGCGAAAGATCGTCGCCGCGCTGCACCCGCGCCGGCAGTCGGCGCTGTTCTCCGCCACCATGCCCGCCGAGGTCGCGAGCCTCGCCCAGGGCTTCCTCAAGGACCCGGTCCGGGTCGAGGTGGCGCCGCAGGCCACCACCGTCGAGCGCGTCGAGCAGCGCCTCGAGGTTGTCGAGACCGCGGCCAAGCGGGCCCGGCTCGCGGCGCTGGTCACCGCCCCCGAGGTCCGGCGGGTGATCGTCTTCGCCCGCACCAAGCACGGCGCCGACCGGGTGGTGCAGAACCTCGGCAAGGACGGCATCGCCGCCGAGGCGATCCACGGCAACAAGGCGCAGAACGCCCGCCAGCGGGCGCTGAACGCCTTCCGCAACGGCCACGTCCGGGTCTTGGTCGCCACCGACATCGTCGCCCGCGGCATCGACGTGCCCGGCGTCAGCCACATCATCAACTACGACCTGCCCGACGAGCCGGAGAACTACGTCCACCGCATCGGCCGTACCGCCCGCAACGGCGCCGACGGCATCGCCATCACCCTCTGCGCCACCGGACGAGATCAAGAAGCTCCGCGCCGTCGAGAAGGTGATCCGCCAGACCCTGCTGGCCCCGACCGACGCCGACCGCGAGCCCCGCGCCCGGCCCGCCGGCAAGCCGTCGCGCGGCCGGCACGGCCAAGGCACCCCGAAGGGCAAGCCGGCCCACGCCGGCGCGCCGCACGCGCCGCAGTCCAAGCCCGCCCACGGCTCGCCGCAGCACGCCGAGCGCGCCCGCAGCCGCCGCCCGCGCCGGACCCAGCGCGCGGCGTAACCGCCGATATCCTATCGGCAGTCGACCGTCCTCCAGCCAAGGCCGAGGAGCACCGAGAGCGCCGCGTGAAGCACGACGGCCGGCCACAACAACGGGCCGGCCGCAACGCCGGCCAGCCCGAGGTAGGCCAGATAAAGGGCGACGGCCGCGCTGTAGACCAGCATCCCGGCCCGCGGCGGACCCGGCCAGCAGGCGATGCCCAGCCCGATCAGCGCGATGCCGGCGACCCGCGCGACCGGTACGGCGATGCCAGCGAGCGCCTCACCGAGCAGCAGCCGCCCGACCAGCCACGGGACGGTCAGCAACGCCAATCCCGTCGCGGCTTCACCGATCGCGGCGAACACCAGCGCGTTCTTCATCATCCGGACCCGAGCCCGCCGCCGCGACGCCTACTCGAGATCGAACGTCAGCTTGTCGATCTTGCCGGTAAAGCGGAACGGTACGTCGTAGCGGTACTCCAGCATCGCGACGCCGGTGCGGGTGTCCAGACCGACGTCGAAATCCTCGTCCTCGGGGAACATGATCGGCGTGCCGTGCTCGAGCTTGTTGGTCGCGACTGCCTCGCCGTCCACCGACAGGACGCCCGTCCCGCCGGTGCCGAGGCTCTTGCTGTCGGCCTTGAAGTCGAAGACGATCGTGTGCTTGCCCGGCTCGAGGTAGGGCCCCTCCCACATCGTGCGCTTCAGGTCGAGCAGGTTGTACATGAACACGACCTTGCCGCGGTCGAGCCCGAATTCGCCCTTGCTCAGGAACAGGCCGTAGCCGCCGAAGCGCCCGCCTTCGGTCACGATCATGCCCTCGCCGCCACCCTCGGGGATCTCCACCTCAGCGGTGATGGTGTAGGACTTGTTGAGGATGTTCGGAGCGCCGCTCGGTGGGGTGCCGGCTCAGCTCGCCCGAGTAGGTGAAGGTCGTCCGCCCCGCCGTCAGGCTCGGGCGCGGGGTGACGAAGCGGGCAAGCGTCGAGTTGTCGAGCGGCAGCACGTCGTATTTCGCCGCCTCGGCATAGAACAGATCCTGCATCTCCTTGAGCTTGTCCGGCATCGTGGGCCCGAGGTCCTTGTTCTCGGTCGGGTCCTCGGCGACGTTGTAGAGCTCCCACTTGTAACCGGTGATCACGTTCGGCTCCGCCGCCGTGCCCGCCTCCCAGGGAATCGTCGCCGGGACCGTCAGCCCAACCCATCCGTCGTGATAGATGGCGCGGTTGCCGAGCATCTCGAAATACTGCGTCGTATGCCGGGTCGGGGCGTCGGCGTTTGCCTTGTCCCAAGTATAGACCATGCTGGTGCCTTCCATCGGCTTCTGCGGAATGCCGTTGACGGTTTCCGGTGCCGGGATGCCCGTGACCTCAAGCAGCGTCGGCACGATGTCGATGACGTGGCTGAACTGGCGGCGGATGCCGCCCTTGTCGGTGATGTGGCCGGGCCAGGACATCACCGCCCCCTGCGCCGTGCCGCCGAAATGCGAGGCGACCTGCTTGACCCATTTGAACGGCGTGTCCATCGCCCAGGCCCAGCCGACGGAGAAATGCGGGAAGGTCCGCTCCGAGCCCCAGAACGGATACCACAGGAACTGGTCTTTCACCGGCACGGTGACGCCGTTGAAGTAGGTGTATTCGTTCGGCGTGCCGTTCTCGCCGCCCTCGGCGCTCGCGCCGTTGTCGCCGCCGATGTAGATGATCAGCGTGTTGTCCAGCTCACCTAGGTCGTCGACGGCCTGGATGACCCGGCCGATCTCATGGTCGGTATAGGCGAGGTAGGCCCCATAGACGTCCATCTGGCGTACGAAGAGCTTCTTCTGTTCCAGGTCGAGGGTGTCCCACTCGGGGATCTCCTTTGGCCAGGGCGTCAGTTCCGCGGTCTCGGGCATGATGCCGAGGCGCTTCTGGTTGGCGAAGATCGTCTCGCGCAGCTTGTTCCAGCCGTCGTCGAACAGGTGCATGTCCTCGATCTTCTTGGTCCATTCCGGCGTCGGATGGTGCGGCGCGTGGGTGCCGCCGGGGACGTAGTAGAGGAAGAACGGCTTGTCGGGCGCGGTCTCCTTCATCCGCTTCATGTAGGAAATCGCATCGTCGGCCATCGCCGTTTCCAGGTTCCAGCCCGGATTGTCCTGGAACGGATAGATCGCGGTGGTGTTGCGGAAGAGGTTGGGCTGCCACTGGTTGGTGTCGCCGCCGACGAAGCCGTAGAAATAATCGAAGCCGTAGCCGATCGGCCAGTGATCGAACGGGCCGGCCTGGGTGGCCTCGAAGAACGGTGTGTTGTGATCCTTGCCGAACCACGAGGTCAGATAGCCGTTCTCCTTCAGGATGGTTCCGATGGTGCCCTTGTCTTCCGGGATGATCGAATCATAGCCCGGAAACCCGGTCGCCGCCTCGCCGACAATGCCGAAGCCGACCGAATGGTGGTTGCGTCCGGTGATGATGGCGGCCCGCGTCGAAGAGCAGATCGCGGTCGAATGGAAGTTGGTATACCGCAGCCCGTCGGCGGCCAGGCGGTCCATCGCCGGCGTCGGGATCACCCCCCCGAATGTCGAGGGCGCGCCGTAGCCCTGGTCATCGGTCATGATCAGCAGGATGTTCGGCGCCTGCTTCGGCGGCACGATGCGCGGCGGCCACCAGGGCGTCGACTCCGAGGCTTCCTGCTTTATCACGCCGCCAAAGGCCGGGTCGGGCGCCGGCAGCTGCTTGCCGTCGATCGTGGTGGTGGCGCCCGGCGAGCCGGGCGTGCCGGTCACCACCTGTGCCGATGCAGGCGCCATCCAGCCGACGCTCGCAACGCAGGCGACAATCAAGGCGGTACGGTACGGCTGCATCTTCCTGGCCCCACTCTTAGTCAAGTCGTGAACGGCAATGGCCGACTGCCGGATCATTGGAGCCCACCGTCTCATCCGGTCAATCCGCGTCGCTGCCGCATCGGCAGATTCTGGCGTGTGCGGTTAAAAAGACCCTCGGCCGGACGGGGGGCTGTTCTCACTCAGGACCCTGGCCTAGAAGGGAAATGCCGGACCCGGCGAAAAGCAGACTCTTCGATGGCGCATACCATTCCCCTGATCCGGTCGGCGGCGCTCGTGCCGATGTTCCGCTGGCTGCGTGCCAACGGCCGCCCGGTGCCAACGCGGCTTCGGGCCGCCGATCTCGGCTATCTGTCGGAGGATGCGCCCGAGCGCCCGATCCCGCTCCTCGGCGCCTTCGATTTCTTTCGCGGCATGGGCGGGCTGGAAGGCCCCGACATCGGCGCCCGGGTGGTCACGCCGAACAGCCTGGCGGACCTCGGCTGCCTCGGCCAGGTGATCCTCGGCGCCCGGACGCCGCGCGACGCGCTCAGGCGCGTGGTCACGGCGCTTCCGAGGTACAGCACGCACGAGCTCATCTCACTTGAGCGCACGTCCCGCGGGCTCTGCGTCCGCGCCGGCTGGTCGCTGGTCCTCGACGACACGACGATGCACCTCACCCAGCAGTTCTCCGCGATGCTGATCCGCGCGCTATGCGGGGCGACCGGCCGGTACGACGCGGCGCCCCGGAGCGTTCGCATCCGCCCCCACCCCGAGTTCGGGCTCGATCATCTTCGTCCCTGGTTCGGCGCGGCGCTTGCGCCGGCGACCGAAGCAACGGCGGAGATCGACCTCCACGACGACGTGCTCGATGCTGGTCTGTCCGTCGGCGGCGCCGGCATCGGGATCGAACCCTTCCCGGATTGGGCCGTCCTCAAGGGCGACGGTTCCCTCACCCATTCCGCGCGTCTGGTGCTGCAGGCGATGGCCGAGGATCCGCCGGCTTCCATCGAACGCCTGTCCCGAGCAGCCGGAATGAGCGTACGCTCGCTGCAGCGCGAACTGACGTCCGAGGCAACGAGCTTCAGGCAGCTCACGGACCAGGTGCGCAGCGGCAGGGCGCTGGGCGCGCTGCGGGCCGACCATGGCACCATTGCCTCAGTTGCCACCGACCTCGGCTATTCGGCGCAGTCGTCGTTCACCCGCGCCGTGCGACGCTGGACCGGCGCTTCGCCCAAGCAGGTGGATCGCTCCGCCGCGGGTCGCTCGCAAGAAGACCCGCGCTGAAGCGTTTCGGGCGGGAGCCCGTCAGCTGGCGGCAACCAGCCGCGTCGTGCCGCCGCCCTGCACGATCTGCACCCGCTGGCCGTTGGCGAAGGTCGGGCTGGCCTGGATGACCGAGATGGTCTGGCCGGCGTCGGTCTTGACGAACCACTCGATCGACTGCTGGGTCTGGACCTCCCCCGCGACCCGGTTGCCGGCCGCGGCGCCCGCGGTCGCGCCGATGGCGGTCGCGACGTCCTGGCCGGAGCCCTTGCCGACCTGATGGCCGAGCGCCGCGCCAGCGACGCCGCCGGCGATGGTCCCGACCACGGCACCGACGCCGCCCGGGTTGGCATTGACCGTGACCGCGCGGCTGCCGGTGATGGTGCCGAAGGTGACCTGCGACGCGGTCTGCGCCTGGTTGTAGCTGACGCTGTTGCCGGTCGGCGCCGGCGCGCAGGCCAGCAGCGGCAAGGCCGCCAGCGCGACGACAACGGTTAGCCTGAAATGCTTGGTGTTCATGTCACTGCCTCGCCACTCGGGAACGATCGGGATTGCCCCGATCGCGGGGCCGCACCCTACTCACCGTACCCCGGCCGGATCAAGCGCAGAAAATGCCCTCACGCGATCGCGCGAGCGGCCGCCGGCGCCACCGCGATGCATTCAGTCGGCCGTGGCCTCGCGCAGCTCCTCCAGCCGCAGCCACTCCTCCTCCGCCGCCGCCAGCGCCGCCTGCCGGGCGACCAGCGCCGCGCTCGCCTTGGCGAACCGCTCCGGGTCGCGCCCGAACAGGTCCGGATCGTGCAGCAGCGCCTCGAGCCGGCCGATCTCGGCCGCCAGCCGGTCGATCTCGCCGGGCAGTTCCTCCAGCCGGTGCGCCTGGGTGAAGCTCAGGCCCCGCCGCCGCGGCGCCGCCCGCGCCGGCGCCGGCCGCGGCTTCGCCGCCGGCGTCGGCGCCGCGGCCGGCAGCGGGTCCTCGCCCCGCTGGGCGCGGTAGTCCGACCAGCCTCCGGCATAGATCACCGCCCGGCCGTCGCCCTCCATGGCGATCGTCGTGGTGGCGACCCGGTCGATGAAGTCGCGGTCGTGGCTGACCAGCAGCACCGTGCCGTCGTAGTCGCCGACCAGCTCCTCCAGCAGATCCAGCGTCTCCACGTCGAGATCGTTGGTCGGCTCGTCGAGCACCAGCAGGTTCGATTCCTTCGCCATCAGCCGCGCCAGCAGCAGCCGCGCCCGCTCCCCGCCCGACAGCGCCGACACCGGCCCGCGCGCCTGCGCCTCGGCGAACAGGAACTCCTTGAGATAGCCCACCACGTGCCGCGGCCGGCCGCGCACCATCACCTGGTCGTTGCGCCCGCCAGGGCGCGTCGCCGGTCAGCGTCTCCCAGAGCGAGGCGTCGGGGTCGAGCGCCGCCCGGTTCTGGTCGAAGACCGCGGGCATCAGGTTCGCGCCCAGCCGCACCCGCCCGCTGTCCGGCGCCGAGCGCCCCGGTCAGGATGTTCAGCAGCGTGGTCTTGCCCACCCCGTTCGGCCCGACCAGCGCCACCCGCTCGCCGCGGCCGATGCGGATCGAGAAGTCCCGCACCAGCACCCGCCCGCCGTAGCCCTTGGCGATCCGCTCCGCCTCCACCACCAGCTTGCCCGACGCCGGCGCCGCCTCGAACGCCATCCGCGCCGTGCCCGCCCGCGCGATCGCGTCGCGCCGCTCGGCGCGCAGCTCGGCCAGCCGCCGCACCCGCCCCATGTTCCGCCGCCGCCGCGCCGAGATGCCCTCGACCGCCCAGCGCCCCTCGGCCTTGATCAGCCGGTCGAGCTTGTGCCGCGCCGCGTCCTCCTCCTCGAAGAGTCTTGTCGCGCCATTCCTCGAAGGCGGCGAAGCCGCGGTCCAGCCGCCGCACCTCGCCCCGGTCCACCCAGAGCGTGCGGTCGGTCAGGTGCCGCAGGAACGCCCGGTCGTGGCTGACCGCCACGAACGCGGTGCGGGTCTCGGCCAGATGCGCCTCCAGCCAGCCGATCGCCTCGACGTCGAGGTGGTTGGTCGGCTCGTCGAGCAGCATCAGGTCCGGCGCCTCGGCCAGGATCTTCGCCAGCGCCGCCCGCCGCCGCTCGCCGCCCGAGGCGCGGTCGGGCGCCAGCGCCGGGTCGAGCTTCACCCCCTCCATCGCCATCGCCACCCGCCAGTCCTCGCCGGGCGGCAGCGCCTGCCCGGCGAAGGCCCCGAGGCTCGCGAAGCCCGCGAAATCCGGATCCTGCGCCATGTAGCCGACGCTGAGCCCCGGGCCGCACGAACCGCGTGCCGCCGTCGGGCTGCGACCAGCCCGGCCATCAGCTTCATCAGCGTCGACTTGCCCGAGCCGTTGCGCCCGACCAGCGCGATCCGCTCGCCGGGCTGGATCGCCAGCGTGGCGCCGATGAGCAGCGGCTCGCCGCCGAAGCTCAGCCGGACGTCGGCGAGGGTGAGGATCGGCGGTTCGGCCATGGCGGCCAGCGCCTAAGGCCGGCGGGCGCGGCCGTCAAGCGTCCAGCGGCGCCCGGCGTCGGCCGTTCAGCCTTCGACCCACTGGCCATCCTTGCAGACGAAGGCGCCGACCCTGGTCCCGTCGGGATAGGTCTGGCCGTTGTAGACGCAATCGGCGAGCGCCGGCAGGCCGGTGAGGAGAATGATCGCCGCGGCGACCGGAGCGAGCAGGAATCGGAGCACCGGCATGGCAGGGCCTCGGGCTATTGGGGCAGGACGGGTTGGGTCACGTCGACCGGGCTGACCTGGAACTTGGCGGCGACGGTCGGCGGCAGGCCCGCGTCTGCGGTCGAGGGCGTCGCAAGCTCGGCGTAGCTGATCGGGTCGATGCCCAGGCTCTCCGCCTTGCCGGCCAGCAGCGCCTCCAGGCTCGTCCCCTCGCTGCCGCCGCACCCGAAGCGGAACGGGTCCTGGAGGATGGTGCCCTTGATCTGCAGGCTGAGATCGCCCTTCGACACTTCCGGGATCATGGTCACCAGCTTGCCGACCAGCGGACTGCCCGGGCAGGCGTAGATCGCTGCGCCGCCCGCGCCGTCGGCGGTGCGCACCACCGCAACGTCGGCCTTGAACGCCCGCGGCTTGAAGACGCCGGTGCGGTCGAGGCTCCGCTCCCAGATCCCGGCGAGCAGCCGGCTGGCATGGGCGGCATCGCCGTGCGGGTCCAGATCGTCCAGCGCGTCGAGCAACCGCACGTCGGCGCCGTCCAGCGTGCCCGGCGGCTTGAACGGCCCCGCGAGGTTCCAGAGCAGCTGGCGCATGCCGTGGGTGACCTCGGCGGTCGCCGGCGCCGCGGCGTCGATCCGCGACATCGCGTCGACCAGCTGCGGGCTGGTGAGCTTGTAGAAATTGTAGGTGCCGAGCAGGGCCTCGACGCTGCGCGGATCGGTCTGCATCGCGCTGTCGAGGATGGTGGCGAAGTTGTCGCCCGGCTTCGCCTCGACGCTGAAGCGGCCTTCCTTGTCGAGCGAGATCTGGAACGGCCGGCCACTGCCGGACAACAGGTAGATCGCCGCCAGCACCGCCAGCGCCGCGATCGCCGCCAGCCCGATCTGCGTCAGGCCCCCGAATCCGCGCCCGGCCGCGCGCTGCGCACCCTTGTCCGTCACATCGACCATGCCGGCCCCCCTGCCGCTGGCTGCACACCAGATGTCTCGCGCGCTCCCGAGATCCGCGAGGCTGAAAGTTCTCGAACAATCGCGAAAGGATACATCGTTTCGGCTCGACGGTCCAGAGCGCGCCGGCGGCGCCAAGCGGCCAACGCCCGGCGCTTGCGGAAGTCCGGCCGGCGCGCTTAGGCTCGCATCCGAGGAGGCACCCCGCCCATGACCCCGATGAGCCCGCTGATCGTCCGCACCGCGCCGCCGCCGGTGATGGAGGCGCGGCGCTGGCTCGCCGGGGTCGACTTCCCGCCCGACCGGCCGCTCCTGAACCTCAGCCAGGCGGCGCCGATCGAGCCGCCCCCCGAGCGCCTGCGCGAGGCGATGGCCGAGATGCTGCGCGCCGAGCCCGACACCCACCTCTACGGCCCGGTGCTCGGCTTGCCGGCGCTGCGCTCCGAGATCGCCTGGCGCTGGAGCGCCGCCTACGGCGGCGAGATCCGCTCCGAGGAGGTCGCGATCACCACCGGTTGCAACCAGGCCTTCTGCACGGCGATAACCACGCTGGCCGCGCCCGGCGACGCGGTGATGCTGCCGGTGCCCTGGTACTTCAATCACAAGATGTGGCTCGACATGAGCGGCATCGAGACCGTCCCGCTACCCTGCGGCCCCGAGATGCTGCCCGACCCCGCCGCCGCCCGGGCCCGCATCGGCCCGCGGGTCCGCGCGATCGTGCTGGTCACCCCCAACAACCCCACCGGCGCCGAGTACCCGCCCGAGCTCGTCGCCGAGTTTGCCGCCATCGCCCGCGAACACGGCGCCGCCCTCATCCTCGACGAGACCTACCGCGACTTCTCCGGCCGCCCCGATCGCCCGCACGCGCTCTTCGCCGACCCCGACTGGCGCGACACGCTGATCCACCTCTATTCCTTCTCCAAGGCGTTCCGCCTCACCGGCCACCGCACCGGCGCGATGATCGCGAGTGCGCAGCGCCTTGCCGAGGCCGAGAAGGTCCTCGACACCGTCACCATCTGCCCGCCGCAGCTCGGCCAGAAGGCGGCGCTCTGGGGCCTGCGCCACCTCGGCGACTGGCTGGCGGGCGAGCGCGCCGAGATCCTCCGCCGCCGCGACGCCGCCCTCGCGGCGCTCGCCGCCCTCCCCGGCTGGCGCGTCCTCGGTTGCGGCGCCTACTTCGCCTATGTCGAGCACCCCCACCCGCTGCCCTCGATCGACCTCGCCCCCCTCCTCGTGCGCGAGCTCTCCCTCCTCATGCTCCCCGGAACCATGTTCGCCCCCGCAGGCGACGAGGCCGCGAAGCGCCAGCTCCGCATCGCCTTCGCCAACGTCGGCGTTGACGGCCTCGCCACCCTCGGCGCCCGCCTCGCCACCCTCGCCCCCATCACCGCCTAGCGCCTTCCCGAGTGCCCACCGATCTCCCTCCCCGCCGCGGCTCAAGCGCGAAAGCCCAACGGCTTCATACAGGTTTGCTAACCTGGAGAGCAGTCGGGCGCGCGCGAAAGCGCGCGCCAGGCAAAAGACCTGCGCGCACCGCGCGCTCGATTTGGCGGCAAAGGCCGCCCGCGGCCCCCGGCCGCGCCCCGTCGCCGGTCTCGCACGTCGCGCCGGCATCCAGCGGGTCCGCGGCGCCCGGCCCGCCAAAACGTCGGCACGCTGGTCCATCGCCTTCCTATCCCGCAGAAACGAAAAATCCGCGCAACTCTCGTGCAAGTCAGCCCACGGTCCGGGGCGGTAACCCTCGTCGCACTGGTCCATCTGACACGGGAAGGAAATGACATGGCTGGAATATCCTCGGCGGCGGCGGTCGCGGTCGTGCTGGTCCACGGCGGTTTCGTGGACGGCTCGGGCTGGGAGGACGTCTATCACATCCTGAAGAATGACGGCTTCGACGTCAGCGTCGTGCAGAACTCGACCGCGTCGCTGGCCGGCGACGTCGCTGCCACCAGGCAGGTCATCGACGCCCAGGACAAGCCCGTGGTTCTCGTCGGCCACTCGTATGGCGGGGTGGTCGTCACCGAGGCGGGCAACGACCCGAAGGTCGCAGCACTGGTCTACATCGCGGCCTTCGCCCCCGACACCGGCGAGTCCGTCGACTCGCTGATCGCCAATCCGCCGCCCGGCGCGCCGGTCCCGCCGATCCTGCCACCTCGCGACGGCTACCTGATGCTCGACAAGACGAAGTTCCCGGCCGCCTTCGCGGCGGACGTCGACCCGCAGAAGGCCGCCTTCATGGCGGACGCCCAGACCCCGTGGGGGCTGGAAGCCCTGAAGGGCGCCGTCAGCGCACCGGCGTGGAAGACGAAGCCGAGCTGGTACCTGGTCACCACCGAGGACAGGATGATCCCGCCCGACGCCCAGCGCCAGATGTCGAAGCGTGCCAACTCGACCGTCGTCGAGGTGGCGGGCAGCCACGCGATCTACGTCTCGCAACCGGAGCCGGTGGCGCGGCTCATCGAACAGGCGGCCGAAACGGTCGAGACGGCGACGAACTGAGCCCCGACCGCCGCAGGTCGGCGCCGGAGCGCCGCGGGGTCCGCCGAGCTTGCGCGGCGGACCCCGTTCCCGGCGGCTCGAAGCCGCCCGACGAACCGGCCCGGGCCGAGAGCCACATATCACCCCACTCGGGCGAATCCGTCGTCGGGCGCGGCAGGCGCCAGGCCCCGGCGCCAGGAGCCGGGGCTCGCTCCCACCAGGCGCGAGAAGACGCGGGTGAAATGGCTCTGGTCCGCAAAGCCGCAGGCGAGCGCCACCTCCGCGAGCGGCAGGCGGGGATCGCGCATCAGCGCCTTTGCCGCCTCGACGCGGTGCCGCAGCAGCCACTGGTGCGGCGCGAGCCCGGCGGATGCCCGGAACGCCCGCGAGAAATGGCTGACCGAAAGGCCGCAGGCCGCCGCCAGCTCGCCGAGCCCGACATCGCCGCTGACATTCGCCGCCAGCAGGTCCTTCGCCCGCCGTTCCTGCCACGCCGCGAGCCCGCCCCGCGAGGGCCCCGATCCGGCCTTCATCCCCCCGTAGCTCTGCGCGACATGAACCGCCAGCGCCATCATCACGTGGTCGATAAACAGCCGGCTCACCCGCTCCGGGCTCTCGAAGGCCCAGCGCATCGGTCCGGCCAGCCCGCGGATCACCGGATCGTCGACCGGCACCCCGGGGCTGTAGTCGAGGTCGTCGATCCGCCGGGCGCCGGCGTCGTCGGCGATCGCGTCGAGCGCCGGGCGCGGCAGGTAGAAATGCATCAGGTGATAGGGCCTCTGGGCCAGCACCCTGGGGCTGCGCTTGAGGTCGCTCAGCAGCGTCTCGCCGGCGCGGATCGTCCGGACCGGGTTCTGCCGGCCGCCCTCCCAGGCGACGTGGTCGCGGTAATCGCGCAGGACCAGCAGAACCAGAAAGGCGTCCTCGACCGGTATCGGATCGCTGATTTCGGCGCGCGGCGCCTCCGAGCGGATCTCCGTCACCGCCATCTCGCCGGCCTTCAGGCTGCGGTTCACGAACACCGGCGCGCGCTCGATCCCCAACCGGCTGCCCAGGCGATCGCCGTAGGCCCCCGCAGGATGCCCGGTGCCGGACCTCCGGGCAATCGGCCTCGCGCGTTCCGTTTCCGGGCTGGTGCGATCGTGGAACAACGGTGGTTCCCCCTGAAGGCGCCTCGGCGCCGTCCCTGATTAATACTTCAAGCCTAAAATTTCAAGCATAAACTTTTCATGCCTCATGCCGGATCCGATCCATCCCTTCCGACCATTGCGGGGCCGCGCAACCGCGCCGCATTCACTTGGCGGATTTGGCGGAGACAAATCCGCCCGCGCCTGCCTGCCCCTGGCAGGCGCGTTCCGCGCCGCCCAGGCAGGCGCGCGCGGATTACAACGCGATGGTCCCGGCTGCACGCCCCTCGGCCTCCGCGCTCACGCGCTCCGGCCGACGAACCCGCGCGAGGCAGTGCCTCGCTGCTGCGGGTTCGGGGAACGTATCCTGCATCGTCGCGCTCGGCATCGCTGTCGGTTCGACGTGGCTCGCCCTTCAGCGCCCCGACCTTCGCCGCAGGCTCAGGGCTTCTCCACGACATCGACGACCCGGATGCTCTCGACGCTGTCGAGGCGAACCTCGACGGGCTTCGCCGGTTCCCCGACCCGGTAGATGATCTTGCCGGAGTCCGGTTCTATACGCCCGCAGCACCGGGCGATCGTCAGAAGCAATGCCTGCCCCTCGGCGTGCTGCGCGTTCACCGCATCGAGCTCCACATAGTGGATGCCGGTGATGCGGATGCCGACCCGATGCGGCCGCAACGGTCCGTTTGGCATGCTCGATCCCCTTCGGCGCGCCCCGACCGTCGCGGCGCCGCCGCCAGCCTATCCCGGACCCGACCGTCGTCGCCAGCGGCATGCGCCGCAGCGACCGGATCGCACCTTCTCGGATCTCGTCCCCCTTCCAGTCCTTGTCCTTGCGGCCGGCGATCTCGCGCGACTTCACCGCGTGCATGTCGGCGATCAGCACCGCGTTCATCCGCGCCTGGCAGCTGCGCCCATCGCCCGGAACCACTTCACCAGCTCCGCGTCGAAGGTGGCGTGACTCGGCACCTTCCGCGGCCCGCCCGCTCTCCCGTCGCGCGAAGATCCTTGGCGCGCACCGAGCACCGGGCTATGTTTCGCCATGAACGCCCGTCTCGACCGCACCCGCGACGAAGCCCACGCCGCTCTGTCTGCCGCCGGGCTCTCGGCGCTGCCCGGCCGGCGCGCCTCGGCTGCGGCGCCCGCTTCGCCTACGTCGAGCACCCCCACCCCCTCCCCTCCAACGCGCTCTGCCCCCTCCTCGTCCGCGAGGCCTCGCTCCTGATGCTCCCCGGCACCATGTTCGCCCCGCCCGCCCGCTGAAGGCGGCGACGGCCAGGCCACCCGCCAACTCCGCATCGCCTTCGCCAACATCGGGGTGGAGGGGCTAGGAACGCTTGGCGCCCGGCTAGCAAATCACACAGTTGGCACCATCCTTGCGGAGTCAATAGATGACTAATGAATACGGGTCCATTTTTCTTATCCCACTCTAGCCACGACAAGCCCTTTGTAGAAAAGGTGTATTCTAGGCTGACGCCTCCAGCACATTTTATGACATAAAATCCGTCTATCCGGGCCAGACCTTCAATGATGCCATGAAGGCCGGACTTTCAGGGAAAAATCTCTTCGTGCTTTTCCATTCGCCAAGCACGGTTGGTACTTGGGTAGAATACGAAAAAGAACTTGCGGAAACCAATCAGGCAAAGCATGGCGGCCGGGTGCTCGTTGTACCCATGGCTGGAGAGACATATCGCTCCCTGCCAGACTGGATGAAAGCGTTCATGACCTGCACGGAGGAATTCTCCGTATCCGATATCGTTCGTCAGATCATTTTTTTACAGAATGTAATTACCTCTGAAGAGGCGCGAAGCCCAGTTACATTCATAGGTCGGGAGGAGCTTTGCCGAAATATCCACCTAAAAGCGATAAAGAATTTGCAAGGGACTGGTCTGCCTTTGCAACACATAATACTTTCCGGACTTCCAGGTATGGGGCGAGTATCCGTTGCAAACTTTCTGAGCAGAAGCACCTTCAAAAGCATGAGGCCAGCAGGCCCGATTTTCTCGCTGCCTGATATGGCAGAGGCTGTCGACTTCTATTTGGCGGTTAGGCAAGATGTTCACGGCGCTCTCTCGAAGCAAGAAACTAAAGCGCACATTCTCAGCATTTAGCGCCATGCCGCCGAAGGTGCAAGCCGAGACGATACTCGATCTTGTGAGGCATTGGGCAAATACGAATTAAGTTGTGATCTTCAGAACTCGCCGGGGACTCCGCGACAGAGCTCGCCAAATAAAAAGCTGGCTGTCACACTTTATAGATCTCTCTAGGTCGGTTCCGTCGCTGAGAGTTATCTACCTTTCTGAAAGACGTCTGCCCGATGAGATTGCATTGGGAATAGGAAACTTGGCCCAGTTCCACGTTACGGAGCTGTCGGAGTCCGATATTCAGTTTCTACTGAGCGAATTAATTGACGATCGATTTACGATTCTAGCAAGGCCGAAGCACTTGCACATCACATTCACGGGCATCCGGCGACGGCACATTACACTGCCAAATTGGTTAACTCCAAAAGAACTTGGATACCCTTAATGCAAATCCGGATGAAATATACGCATTCCAGGACCGAGTCCTTGGAAGGATCTTGTCCTCGGACGCGGTGAGTGATGATCAAAGGAAAATTATTGCTCTTCTCGGAATATTTCCGCAACTTTCGTTCAGTATATTGGCTAGAGTCATTGAGATTTCCCGCAAGCAACTCTCGCGCGAACTTTGGGAGCTTCAGGAGAGCTCACTTATATCGGCATCAGGGCCCGAGTACTACACGTGCCCGTCTGTCGTTGCCTCCCGTTCACGAAAGGAACTGTTTCCCGTAGCTTCCCATCTCCTAGGCGAAGTTAGATCCCTGATCGAAAGCGATATCGGGGATGGGAAGTCTGAATTCGCAACTGATCGATGCGTTGCTCATTGCCAGCGCGGACGCGTCAGGTGAGGTGCCCGAGGCGCTCTCTGGGCTTGTGACCAGTTCATCCTTGCTTGCTATGGTCACCGACCGTTTTTACCGGGCTCGAACATGGCAAATGGCGCAAGGGAGATATACCTGAGCGCATATAGGCTGTCTAAGCTGGCCCTAAACATGAAACGTCCGATGATGCTGTCGAGCAAATCCTTTTCACCGGGGGTGACAGCGCCATTTGCGCGGGCGAGTATCCGGGCGACATCATCTCAAAAATGACAGAACTTCGCTCTTCCGTCCGTATACTATCTTGTGGGGAGCTATTCGTTCCATGTAAAGCGGGATGACATTGAGGCTTTCAATAACCTGAAAGTTTCTCTCAAGCTAAAGCATTTTAGATTGAGAAACGCGCGCCTACTGGCTCGTGCTTTCATTAGAAATCAAGACTTCTCCGGAGCTCTTTCAGTACTAAGTGAACTTCCGAACTATCAGATAGAACGTGAAGTCGGCCTCATCGTCCAAAAGATTTGAGCGCTTCGGGGTTTGCGCAGGTATGCGGACGCGGACGCCTTAGAGAAGAAGATACTTGAAAGAGACGATGAATACGGAGAGGTCCACGTTTATCATGCGGGCAAGGCTCTTCGCGAGGGACGCCTTCCTGACGCGCTCAAGCACCTTCAAAGAGCTGAGGAATCGCCTAAATCAAACAAATTTAATCATCAGTTGCTTAGATGTGCCGTTCTGATTGAGATGGAGGACGCGTCAATGCTTCCATTAATGGTAGAGACGGCAAATTCTGTCAACAGGAGGTATGACGCTTATCAACTTCAGGCGCGCCACGCTGTAGTTCAGGGTCGCTGGGCAGATGCTGAGGGTTACCTCAACAACATCGAGCGAAAGGACTTCTTTGATCTTCAGATCGAGCTGCGTATGCTGAAGCTGAAGATAGAAGATCTTGAGATAAGAAGCGACGCTTCGGCACTAAGTCAATGTCAATTAAGAATGGAGGAGGTAGTTCGCTTGAGTGTTTCCTCTCCGGAAGGATTTAGAAACGCTTAGACGTCCTGGATATAGCTTGATGCAACTGTGTAATGATTGTCGGCTGTTATTGAGAAGAAAACTGGGCTCAAGCAAGTGTAGGGTGGGTTATCGACCCACCATCCCTAGACCAGATCGTCCATCCCCATCCCCACCGCCGCCGCCAGCGCCTTCAGGCTCCGCACCGAGCCGCCCTTCCGCCCGGCCTCGATGTCGGCGACCACCACCCGGTTCACCCCGGACGCCCGCGCCAGCCCCGACTGCGTCAGCCCCCGGTGCTCGCGCCAGACCCGGACCGGGCTCTCCCCCGCCCGTCTCCCGGAGACATGCTTCCCTCGCGCGGCCGCACGGGCTAATCTGGCCCCATGAACGCCCGTCTCGCCACCATCCTCGACGAAGCCCGCACCGCGCTCTCCGCCGATGCGCAGGAAGCGCTCGCCGACCTGATCGAGGCCTATGGCGCGACCCACGCCGCGGCTCCCGATTTCACCGAGGCCGAGCTGGCCGAGCTGAAGCGCCGCCACGACGAGCCGTTCGACCCCGCCCCCGAGGCCGAGGTCAGGGAGTTCTTCGCCCGCCATCGTGGCTGAAGTCCGCTTCAGCCGGAAGGCGCTGGCCGACCTCGCCGCCATCCACGCCTGGCTCGCCGAGCGCAACCCCGCCGCCGCGTCCCGCGTCATCGCCGCGATCGAGGCCAGCGCCGCCCTCCTCGCCGACAACCCCCGGCTCGGGCGGCGCGAGGCGCGCGGCCTCGGCCGCATCCTCATCGAGCCCCGCTACCGCTACGTCCTGTCCTGCCGACTGGAGGGCGAGATCGTCGAAGTCCTCTATGTCCTCCACCCTCGCCGTGGGGGTAGTGGCCCGCGGCCCTACACCAGATCGTCGATCCCCACCCCCAGCGCCGCCGCCAGCGCCTTCAGGCTCCGCACCGAGCCGCCCTTCCGCCCGGCCTCGATGTCGGCGACCACCACCCGGTGCACGCCGGACGCCCGCGCCAGCCCCGACTGCGTCAGCCCCCGGTGCTCGCGCCACACCCGGACCGGGCTCTCGCCCGCCAGCAGCCGGTCGAGCACCGCCGCCGGAATCAACTCCTCCTCGCCCGCCGCCAGCCGCGCCCGGAACCGCGCCACCGCGGCCGTATCCTCGGCATCCTCGGCGACCGCCAACAGCCGCTCGTACTCCTCCCGCGGGATCGTCACCATCTCGCCCATGGCACACCTTCTTCCGTCGGTGACCCCGCCCCGCGGCCCGATGCGGATCACCGCTACACCCAAGCCATCCTCGTCGCCAGCGGCAGGCGCCGCGACCGGATCGCGGCTCGTCAGATTTCGTCCCCCTTCCAGTCCTTGTCCTTGCGGCTGGCGATCTCGCGCGACTTCACCGCGTGCATGTAGGCGATCAGCACCGCGTTCATCCGGGCCTGGTAGTTGTGCCCCATCGCCCGGAACCACTTCACCAGCTCCTCGTCGTAGGCGGCCGTCACCCGCAGCTTCTTCGGACGCACCGGCACTTCGCGCTCCACCGTGCGCCAGGCCGGCGGGATCATCCGATCCTTGAGCTTGCGGTAGCGGTTCCATTGCTCGAGCTCGATCAGCTCCAGTTCGCTCAGGGTCTGTTGGAGGGCGGCATAGCTCTGCTCCTCCGACTTCGTGCGCTTGCGCTCGGTCACGGGGCTCGTCTTTCAAAGGTCTCGGGGGTCTGCCCGCCATCCTAACCGCTTTCGGTTAACCGCCGGCGAACACGCGGGCCTGGCGCATGCCCCGTGCATGGGCGGTGCATGAAGCGTGCATCTAACGAATCGCCGCATCCCCCCGACTTCAAGGCACCCTTGCCGATCCCGCGGCCAGCGCGTAAGAGGCGGGCCACCTTTCCGGCCGGGGACGACGAACGCATGCTCGGGAGCTTCCGCAACAGGCGCGCTGGCGTGCTGATCTACGCGCTCCTGGCGGCGCTGGTGGTGGGCCTCGCCGGCTTCGGCATCGGCGCCGGCCGCGGCATCACCAGCCAGAACGTCGCCAAGGTCGGTGGCCGCCCGGTGACCGCGGACGAATACGCCCGCTCGATGCAGCAGGAACTTCGCGCGCTTAATCAACAGGTTGGCCGCGACCTGACCATGGCCGAGGCGCGGCAGTACGGCGTCGACGGCATGGTGCTGACGCGGCTGGTCAACGATGCCGCGCTCGACGGCGAGGCGGCGCGGCTCGGCCTCTCGACCGGCGATGCCGGCGGTGCGCGCGCAGGTGGTGGACGCACCCGCATTCCACGGCGCCGACGGCAAGTTCGACCGCGAGGCCTATACCAGCGCGCTCGCCCGGGTCGGCCTGAAGCCCTCCGACTTCGAGGACCTGCTCCGCCGCGAGTCCTCGCGCGACCTGATCGCCAACGCCATCGAAGCCCCCGCCACCCTCCCCGACCGCGAAGCATTGACCGTGCTGGGTTTTCTCGGCGAGAAGCGCAGCTTCAACTGGCTGCGCCTGGATGCCGGCCTCTTGCCCACCCCGGTGCCGGCCCCGACCGACGCCGAGCTGCAGGCCGAGCACGACGCCCACGCCGCCGACCGCTACACCCGCCCCGAGACCCGGCAGATCAGCTACGCCAGCATCACTCCGGAGGCGCTCGCCGCCAGCATCGAGATCCCCGACAACGAGCTGCGCGCCGCCTACCAGGCCGACATCGCCAAGTTCCAGGTCCCCGAGAAGCGCGCGCTCGACCGCATCGGCTTCGGCACCGCCGAGGAGGCGGCGGCGGCCAAGGCCCGGCTCGACGCCGGCGAGATCGACTTCGACGCGCTGGCCGCCGAGCGCGGGCTGAAGCCCGAGGAGATCGACCAGGGTATCGTCGCCGCCGACGCCCTTCCGGCCGAGGCGCGGGACGCAGTGTTCGGCGTCGACGGCCCCGGGATCGTCGGGCCGGTGACCACGCCGCTAGGCCCGGCGCTCTACCGGATCAACGCGATCATGGCCGCCAAGACCACGCCGTTCGAGGAGGCCAAGGCCGGCCTCGCCAAGGACCGGGCGCTCGCGGAGGCGAAGAAGCAGATCGCCGACGACACCGGGCATATCCAGGACCTGATCGCCGGCGGCGCCACGCTGGAGGAGATCGCCTCGGAGACCGTGCTCCAGCTCGGCAGCCTTGCGCTCAACAGCGAGACCACCGGCGGCATCGCCGACGACAAGACGTTCCGCGACGCCGCCCTGAAGGCGAACGTCGGCGAGGAAACCGACCTGGTGGAGCTCGCCGGCGGCGGGCTGGCGACGCTGCGCGTCGACAAGATCGACCCGCCCGCGGTGATCCCGCTCGCCGAGATCCGCGACCGCGTCGCCGCCGACTGGACCCGCGCGCGTACCGTCGAGGCGCTGGACAAGCTCGCCGTCGGCTTCATCGCCGAGCTGAACGGCGGCCTGAGCTTCGCCGATCTCGCCCAGCGGCTCGGCCGCCAGGAGCAGCACGTCGACCCGCTGACCCGCGGCGAGACCGCCCCGGGCGCGCCGGCGGGGCTGGTCGCCGACATTTTCGCCGCCGCCGAGGGCGCCGCCGTCACCCGGCCCGACGGCGATACGCTGATCCTGGCCCAGCTCGCCGACATCGAGGCTTTCGACCCCAAGGCCGAGGCCAGCAAGTCGATCCTCGACAACCTGCGCAGCCAGTACCGCGGCCAGGCCAGGGACGACGTGCTGGCGCTCTACACCGGAGCGTTGCGCGACCGCGCCGGGGTGACGGTCAACCAGTCGCTGATCGAGTCCACGCTCTCCCGGTTCCCCTGAGCGGCGATGCAGCTCTTTCCCGCGATCGACGTCTTCACCGCGGCCTTCGCCGCCGGCAGGAACCAGGTGGTCTGGACCCGTCTGGTCGCCGACCTCGACACCCCGGTCTCGCTGATGCTGAAGCTCACCGAGGCCCGCAAGGACAGCTTCCTGCTCGAGAGCGTCACCGGCGGCGAGGTGCGCGGCCGCTACTCGTTCATGGGCATGAAGCCCGACCTGATCTGGGAGTGCCGCGGCACCCGGGCGCGGCTCAACCGCGCCGCCCGGTTCGATGCCGACGGCTGGCGCGACGAGCCCGCCGAGCCGCTGGCCAGCCTGCGCGCACTGATCGCCGAGAGCCGGATCGAACTGCCGCCCGAGCTGCCGCCGATGGCGTCAGGGCTCTTCGGCTATCTCGGCTACGACATGGTGCGGCTGGTCGAGCACCTGCCGGACGTGAACCCCGATCCGCTGAACCTGCCCGACGCGATCATGCTGCGGCCCTCGGTGATGCTGGTGGTCGACGGGGTCAAGGGCGAGGTCACGGTGGTCAGCCCCGCCTGGGCCAATTCCGGCCTCAACCCCCGCGCCGCCTACGCCCAGGCCGCCGAGCGGGTGATGGACGCGGTGCGCGACCTCGACCGCACCCCCTCGCAGGCCAGCCGCGACCTGGGCGATCTCGCCCCCGGGGACCCGGTCTCGAACACCAGCCACGCCCGCTACCTGCAGATGGTCGAGGAGGCGAAGGAGCTGATCCGCGCCGGCGACATCTTCCAGGTGGTGCCGAGCCAGCGCTGGGCCCAGAAGTTCGACCTGCCGCCCTTCGCGCTCTATCGGGCGCTCAGGCGCACCAATCCCGTCGCCTTACATGTTCTACTTCAACTTCGGTGGCTTCCAGCTGGTGGGCGCCAGCCCGGAGATCCTGGTGCGGGTCAAGGGCGACACCGTCACCATCCGCCCGATCGCCGGCACCCGCCCCCGCGGCGCCACCCCGGTCGACGACCTGGCGCTCGAGGCCGAGCTTCTCGCCGACCCCAAGGAGCGGGCCGAGCACCTGATGCTGCTCGACCTCGGCCGCAACGACGTCGGCCGCGTGGCCCGGATCGGCAGCGTCGATCCCAACGAGCAGTTCATCATCGAGCGCTACAGCCACGTCATGCACATCGTCTCGAACGTCGACGGCAAGCTGGCGCCCGAGCACGACGCCCTGTCGGCGCTGCTGGCGGGCCTGCCCGCCGGCACCGTCTCCGGCGCGCCGAAGGTTCGCGCCATGCAGATCATCGACGAACTCGAGGCCGAGAAGCGCGGCATCTATGGCGGCGGCGTCGGCTATTTCGCCGCCCAGGGCGACATGGACATCTGCATCGCGCTCAGGACCGGCGTGGTCAAAGACGGCACGCTCTACATCCAGGCCGGCGGCGGCGTGGTCTGGGACAGCGACCCGGAGGCCGAGTTCCAGGAAAGCGTCAACAAGTCCCGCGCCCTGACCCAGGCCGCGCGCGACGCCGGCCTCTTCCTCGGCGGACGCGACGGGAACTGACGCGCCTCAGCCGCCGCCGAGGTAGCGCTCGACCGTGAGCCCCAGCTCCCGGACGATCCGCTCGGGCGGCATGGCGACCACCGGCGGCAGCTCGAGCACGTAGCGGCAGAGCGCCAGCCCGAGCAGCTGGCTGCTCACCAGACCGGCCCGCGCCGCGGCGTCGGGAACCCCGCCGAGCGCCCGCGCCAGAACCGGCGCCACCTGGACCGCGAAGACCTCGCGCAGCTTCTCGGCCGCCACCGGGTTGGAGGCTGCCGAGCGAAGCAGGATCGCGAGGCCGCCGTTGCCGCCCTCCCCCTCCCACACCTCGAGGAAGTGCCGGACGATCGCCGGCCCGCGCTCTCCCGAAGGAAGGTCGGCGAGGTCAGGCATGCCGAGGTCGAAGTCCACGGCGCGCACGAACAGCGCCTCCTTGCCGCCGAAGTAGCGGATGACCATGGCCGGGTCGATTTCGGCCCGCGCCGCGATGTCCCGCACCGTGGCGCGCTCGTAGCCTTGGGCGGCGAACAGCTCCCGCGCCGCTGCGAGGATGGCGGCGCGGGTGCGCTCGGACTTCGTCGTCGTCTTCTTTGCATCTTCCATCGCATCTATTTGCCAACGACCGTTGACAAACGCAAGTCCCTCGGATAGAAAGTCAACGATCGTTGATAAAAGGATTCGCCGCCATGCTACCGACCCGAACCGATATCCTCGTCGTGGGCGCCGGCCCCACCGGCCTCGCGCTTGCCATCGCCCTGCAGCAGGCCGGCATCGACCATGTGGTGGTCGATCGGCTGACGCAGGGGCAGAACACCTCCCGGGCCGCCGTGATCCACGCCCACACGCTCGAGATGCTCGAGCCGTTGGGGGTGGTGGAGGAGCTCACCCGCCAGGGTCTGAAGCTCGACCGCTTCACCATCCGCGACGGTGCGCGCGCCCTCCTCGGGCTGCGCTTCGACGCCCTGCCGTCGCGTCACAATTACATGCTCATGGTTCCGCAGGATGTCACCGAGCGCATCCTCGCCGACCGCCTCGCGGCGCTCGGCGGCAGGATCCACCGTGGTGTCACTGCCGTGTCCGCGGTCCGCGCCGGCGAAGGTGCAGAGGTCACCGTGACCTCGCCCGACGGCGCGCGGGTGATCGCCGCCCGCCACGTGGTCGCCGGCGACGGCATGCACAGCCTCGTCCGCGAGGCGGCAGGCATCGGCTTCGACGGCGAAGTCGACGAGGGCTCCTTCATCCTGGCCGACGTGCGCATGCGCTGGGCGCTCGGCCGCGACGAAGTCTCGCTGTTCTTCTCGAAGCCCGGAATGGTCGTCGTCGCGCCGCTGCCCGGCGGTGCCTTCCGCATCGTGGCGACCCTCGACGCTGCGCCGGAGCGGCCGGGCATCGCCGACGTGCAGGCGCTGGTCGACGCGCGCGGTCCCGGCGGCGAGAACCCGATCGAGGAGCTGCTTTGGAGTTCGCGCTTCCGCATCCACCACCGCGTCGCCCGCAGCTACCGGGAAGGGCCCTACCTGCTCATGGGTGACGCCGCCCACGTGCACAGCCCGGCCGGCGGGCAGGGCATGAACTGCGGGCTGGTCGACGCGGTCGTCCTCGGACGCACGCTCGCGGACGTGATCCGCGGCCGGCGCCCGGACGCCGCGCTCGACGCCTACGCGGTGACCCGCCGCGCCGCAGCGGGCGAGGTGCTGGCGCTGGCCGGCCGGCTCACCGGCATGGCGGTGACCCGCTCGCTGCCGCAGCGGCTGGCGCGGAACGCGCTGCTTTCGCTCGTCGGCGCCCTGCCACCCGCGAGGAACCGTCTCGCGATGAACCTCTCGGGCCTCGCGCGTCGGTCGCTCGCGGAAATCGGACCGGACGCGCCGGAAGCCGCACCGCCGATCGCATCGCGCCGGGAGGCTGCCTGATCCCTCAGGGCCTGGAACCGGGCACCAGCGACGGCGTGCCCGCCGGGCCTGCCGTCGCGGGAGCAACGTCGGGGGCGGGCACGTCCTCGATGATCGGCTTGGCGGGGACCGGCGCCAGCAGCGCCTCCGATCGCGGCGCTTCCGGCTCGGCCGCACCCTGCGGCTGGCCGGGCGCCGCCGGCGCCTCCAGTGCGCCGGGATCGATCTCCGGCGGCAGGAGCGGGCGCGGCGGATAGAGCCACGCCAGCGCTAGCAGCCCGGCCGCCGCAACGACGAGGCCGCTCAGAATTCCTTTCCAGAAGCCGTGGGTGGCCCGTTCCGTCGCCATGGTGTCCCTGGTCCGCTGCTCTCGGTTCCCGCCATCGTATAGCGTGCGCAGCCCCGGACGCCACCCCTGCCCCGCCCCTACGCAGGCCGGCAGCCGGCAGGCTGCCCCTTGACCCCGTCCGACCGCGGAGGGCATGTATTACCCGCGTGTGTGCCGGTGTCGCAACCGAGCCGGGAGGGGCGCGGGGCATGTTGCTCTTGATCGACAACTACGACAGCTTCACCTACAACCTCTTCCACTATCTGGGCGAGCTCGGCGCCGAGACCACCGTGCGCCGCAACGACGAGATCGACGTCCAGGCCGCGATGGCGCTCCACCCCGCCGCCATCCTGCTCTCCCCCGGCCCCTGCTACCCCGACCAGGCCGGGATCTGCCTCGCCCTCACCGCCGCCGCCGCCGAGACCCGCACGCCCCTGCTCGGCGTCTGCCTCGGCCACCAGGCGATCGGCCAGGCCTTCGGCGGCAAGGTGGTGCGCGCGACCGAGATCGTGCACGGCAAGCTCGGCAGCATCCGCCACGACGGCACCGGCGTCTTCGCGGGCCTTCCCTCGCCGTTCCAGCGCCACCCGCTACCACAGCCTGGTCGTCGAGCGCGACAGCCTGCCCGACGCACTCGAGGTCACCGCCGAGCTCGAGGACGGCACGATCATGGGCCTCGCCCATCGCGAGCTGCCGATCCACGGCGTGCAGTTCCACCCCGAATCCATCGCCTCCGAGCACGGCCGGGCCCTGCTGGGCAACTTCCTCGAGCTCGCCCGCGAACCGGCATGAGCGACCGGCTGAAAGCGCTGATCGGCCGCGCCGCCGAAGGCCCGCTCAGCCGGGCGCAGGCCGAGACCGCCTTCGCGGCGATCATGGACGGCGACGCCACCCCGGCGCAGATCGGCGGCTTCCTGATGGTGCTGCGCACTCGCGGCGAGACCGTCGCCGAATACGCCGCCGCCGCGGCGGTGATGCGGGCGAAATGCGTCCGCGTCCGCGCCCCCGAGGGCGCCATCGACATCGTCGGCACCGGCGGCGACGGCAAGGGGACGCTCAACATCTCCACCGCCGCCGCCTTCGTGGTCGCGGGCTGCGGCGTGCCGGTGGCCAAGCACGGCAACCGCAACCTCTCGTCCAGGTCCGGCGCCGCCGATGCCCTGACCGAGCTTGGGATCAACGTCATGGTCGGCCCCGAGGTGGTCGAGCGCGCGCTGGCCGAGGCCGGCATCGGCTTCATGATGGCGCCGATGCACCACCCCGCCACCCGCCACGTGATGCCGGCGCGCCTGGAGCTCGGCACCCGGACGATCTTCAACATCCTCGGGCCGCTCACCAACCCGGCCTCGGTGCGCCGCCAGCTCACCGGCGCCTTCGCCCGTTCGGTGATCCGGCCGATGGCCGAGACGCTGGGCGAGCTCGGCTCCGACCGGGCCTGGCTGGTGCACGGCGCCGACGGCACCGACGAGGTCTCGATCGCCGGCGAGACCTTCGTCGCCGAGCTCGTCGACGGCAAGGTGCGCGAGTTCTCGGTGCATCCCGAGGACGCCGGCCTCGCGCCGCACGCCCTCGGGGCGATCCTCGGCGGCGCGCCCGGCGACAACGCCCGTGCCCTGCGCGGCCTGCTGGCCGGCGCTCCCTCCGCCTACCGCGACGCGGTGCTGCTGAACGCCGCCGCCGCGCTGGTCGTCGCCGAGCGTGCCGCCGCACTGCCCGAGGGCGTCGAGATGGCGCGCGCCAGCATCGATTCCGGCGCGGCCCGCGCCCGCGCCGAGAAGCTCGCCGCCGTCACCGGCCCGCCGGAGGCCGCGCGGTGAGCATCCTCGACGAGATCCGCGCCTACAAGCTCGCCGACGTCGCCGCGCGCAAGGCGGCGCGCCCGCTCGCCGAGGTCGAGGCCGCCGCCCGCGCCGCCGGCCCGGTGCGCGACTTCGTCCGGGCGCTGCGCCAGGCCTCGGCCCGGGGCTACGGGCTGATCGCCGAGATCAAGAAGGCGAGCCCGTCCAAGGGGCTGATCCGCGCCGACTTCGACCCGGCCGCGCTGGCCGCCGCCTACGAGAAGGGCGGCGCCACCTGCCTGAGCGTGCTTACCGACGCCCCGAGCTTCCAGGGCGACGACAGCTATCTCGGCCTTGCCCGCGCCGCCGCGGCGCTGCCGGCGCTGCGCAAGGACTTCCTCTACGACCCCTGGCAGGTCGCGGAATCGCGCGCGCTCGGCGCCGACTGCATCCTGATCATCCTCGCCAGCGTCTCGGACGCCCAGGCGGCCGAGCTCGAAAGCGTCGCCTTCGCCTGGGGCATGGCGGCGCTGATCGAGGTGCACAGCGCCCAGGAGCTCGAGCGCGCCCGGATGCTGCGCTCGCCGCTGGTCGGCATCAACAACCGCGACCTCGCCACCTTCGTCACCGACCTCGACACCACCCGGCGCCTGGCCCGCGGCGTGCCGGCCGACCGGGTCATCGTCTCCGAATCCGGCCTGGCCAGCCGCCAGGACCTGGCGCAGATCGCCCGCTACGGCGTGCGCTGCTTCCTGATCGGCGAGACGCTGATGCGCGAGGCCAACGTCGAGAGCGCGACCCGCGAGCTCCTGCGCAGCCCCTGGACGCCCGAGGCCGAGTGATGGCCGAGCTCACGCATTTCGACGCGAAGGGCGCCGCCCGCATGGTCGACGTCTCGGCCAAGCCCGCGACCGCGCGCCGCGCCGTGGCGCGCGGCTGGGTGGCGATGGCGCCCGGCGACGCTGGCGCTGGTCACCGCCGGCAGCGCCTCCAAGGGCGACGTGCTCGGCGTCGCGCGCATCGCCGGGATCATGGCCGCCAAGCGCACCGCCGAGCTGATCCCGCTCTGCCACCCGCTGCCGCTCGCCAGCGTCGCCGTCGACCTCGTCCCCGACCCGGCCGCCGGCCGCGTGACGATCGAGGCCACCGTCGCCACCACCGGCCCCACCGGCGTCGAGATGGAGGCGCTGACCGCGGTGTCGGTGGCGGCGCTGACCGTCTACGACATGCTCAAGGCCGCCGACCGGGGCATGGTGATCGGCGAGATCCGCCTGGCGCTGAAGGAAGGCGGCAAGTCGGGACGCTTCGAGGCGCCATGATGCCTGCCCCGCTCAGCGTCGCGGAGGCGCACGCGCGGCTGATGCAGCTGTTCGCGCCGCTCGACGCCGAGGAGGTGCCGCTCGCCGAGGCCGCCGGGCGGGTGCTGGCGCGCGACGTGGTCGCGACCCGCGACCAGCCCCCCTTCGCCGCCTCGGCGATGGACGGCTACGCGATCTGCGCCACCGACGCCCTGCCCGGAACCCGGCTGGCGCTGGTCGGTACCTCGGCCGCCGGCGGCCGCTTCGCGGGCCGGGTCGGCGCCGGTGAGGCGGTGCGCATCTTCACCGGCGCGCCGGTGCCCGACGGCGCCGACTTCATCCTGATCCAGGAGGACGCCGAGCGCGCGGGCGAGACGGTGACCGTCCGCGAGGGCCGCGACGCCGACCCCTACATCCGGCCGGCCGGCGGTGATTTCGCCGCCGGCGCGCGGATCGCCGCGCCGCGCCGGCTCGGTCCGGCCGACCTCGCGCTCCTCGCGGCGATGAACGCCGGAAGGCTGGCCGTGACGCGGCGGCCCGTGGTGGCGCTGATCCCGACCGGAGACGAACTGGTTATGCCCGGCGAGGACCCCGGCCCGGACCAGATCCTGTCGTCGAACAACTTCGGGCTGAAACCGCTGGTCGAGGCAGCGGGCGGCACGGCGCGGCTCCTGCCGATCGCCCGCGACACGCCGGAGAGCCTGGCCGCGACCCTCGCGCTCGCCGCGGGCGCGGACCTGATCGTGACCCTCGGCGGCGCTTCGGTCGGCGATTTCGATCTGGTGCAGAAGACTGCGATCGCCCACGGGCTGGCGCTCGATTTCTACCGCGTCGCCATGCGTCCGGGCAAACCGCTGATGGCAGGCCGGTTCAACGGCGTGCCGCTGGTCGGACTGCCCGGCAACCCGGTCTCGGCCATGGTCTGCGGCCACGTCTTCCTGCGCCCGGCGATCGCCCGCATGCTCGGGCTGCCCGGCGATCTGCCGGCGCCGCTCCCCGCGCGCCTCGGCTGCCCGCTCGGTCCGAACGGCCCGCGGACGCACTACATGCGGGCGCGGGCCGAGCCCGACCCCGGCGGCTGGCGCTGCACCCCGTTCGAGCGACAGGACAGCTCGCTGCTCTCGGTGCTGGCCGAGGCGAATGCGCTGCTGATTCGCCCCCCGCACGACCTCGCCCGGGCCGTAGATGACGCGGTTGTGTTCACTTGGCTGTAATAAACCCCTGATTGCATAAGTTGAATAATTCTTGACACAAATCAAGAACGTAACTAGAACAGTGTCAGGGCCAAGGCCAGGGAACCGGAAATGCTCACGCGCAAGCAATACGACCTGCTGCATTTCATTCACAAGCGTCTGCAGAGCGACGGGGTTCCGCCGTCCTTCGACGAGATGAAGGAAGCGCTCGACCTGCGCTCGAAATCCGGCATCCACCGGCTGATCACCGCGCTCGAGGAGCGCGGCTTCATCCGCCGGCTCGCCCACCGCGCCCGCGCCATCGAAATCATCCGCCTGCCCGAGACGCTCGACGCCGGCGCGGGCTTCAGGCCGACGGTGGTCGCCGGCGACCGCCCGGGCCGGCCGGCCGGGGCGCTCCCGGTCGAGGCGGCCTCGGTCGAGCTTCCGGTGATGGGCCGGATCGCCGCCGGCACCCCGATCGAGGCGATCCAGCAGGTCTCGCACAACGTCGCGGTGCCGACGGCGATGCTGTCGAGTTCCGGCCGGCACTACGCGCTCGAGGTCAAGGGCGACTCGATGATCGAGGCCGGGATCAACTCGGGCGACATCGTGGTGATCCAGGAACAGCCGACGGCGCAGAACGGCGACATCGTGGTGGCGCTGATCGAGGGCGAGGAGGCGACGCTCAAGACCTTCCGCCGCCGCGGCAACACCATCGCGCTCGAGGCGGCGAACCCGGCCTACGAGACCCGGCTCTACCAGGACCACCAGGTCAGGGTGCAGGGCAAGCTGGTGGGCCTGATCCGCACCTACTGACGATCCGATCCCGGGCGGCGCGAAAACACCCATATGGATTCCATATGCGTTCCATATGGACTCCATACGCAGAAAATTACGTCATTTCAGTGCGTTGCTGACGCTTCGCTCGAACGACCCGACAAGCGACCCATATCGGTCGCCGCGCCCGGATCGGCGGTCCAGGGTCGCCCCCGGTTCCGCGCTTTCGCGCCCTCGACCCGCAGCGCCCCGCCGGCGATCCGGATCGCCAGCGCGCCGTCGCGCCGCAACCGGTCGGCCCCGATGAACAGGCAGCGCCCCGCGGGCGCCTCGCGCCAGTTGGGCGCCAGCAGGATCGCCGCGTCCCGGCAGGCGCCGCGGCTGCGCGCATCCGGCGCCTTGGAGCCGAGATAGAGGAAGGCGCCGATCCCCGGCAGCTCGTACTCGGCCCGGCCCCGCCCGCGGTTCATCGCCGCCCGGGCATAGGCCGCCGCCTGGGGCGCGAAATCGCCGTCGTTCTCCAGCCAGCTGTCGGCGGCAAAGCCGTTGCCTCGTTCGCTGCTCAGCAGCCGGCCATGCTCGGTGCGGATCCCGAACAGCCGCCCGTCCTCGGCGATCAGGATGTCGGGCCGCTCGGCCTGGGTCCAGAGCGCCAGGCCGGCGAGGATCGGCAGCACCCCGAACGCCCGCCCCCGCCCCAGCCAGAGAATGATGATCAGCCCGCCGAAGACGATCAGCAGCAGGCTCGCCAGCGGCCCGTCCGGGATCGGCCGCACCGCGCCGCGCAGTCCGGCCACGAATTCCGCCACCCGCAGGATGTATTCGAGCCCCAGGTCCATCGCCCCGAACGCCGGCGCCGCCAGCCCCAGCGGCGCCAGCAGGCCCGGCCAGCACCGCCGCGGGCATCACCACCAGCCCCATCGCCGGCACCGCCAGCACGTTGGCCAGCAGCCCGTACTGCGACATGGTGTTGAAATGGAACGCCGAGATCGGGGCCGTCGCCAGCCCCGCCACCGAGGATGTCACCGCCACGCCGATCACCGGCCGCAGGTAGCGCCAGCGCGCGGACTGGGCCTCGCGCCACCAGGCCCGCCCGCGCAGCGCCTCGAAGGCGGCGATCAGCGCCGCGGTCGCCGCGAACGACATCTGGAACCCGGCCTCGGTCAGCGCCTCCGGGCGTGAAGGCCAGCACGACCATCGCCGCCAGGGCCACCGAGCGCAGGGTGAAGGCGGGCCGGTCGATCAGCACCGCGATCAGCACCACCGCGGTCATGACGAAGGCCCGTTGCGTCGCCACGTTCGCGCCGGACAGAAGCAGGTATGCCGCCCCGGCCGTCAGCGCCACCATCGCCGCGATCTTCTTGATCGGATAGCCGAGGGCGATCCGCGGGATCAGCGCCAGGCCGTAGCGGATCAGCGCGAACACGAAGCCGGTCAGCAGCCCCATGTGCAGCCCCGAGATCGCCAGCAGGTGCGCGAGGTTCGACGCCCTGAGCGCCGCCACCGCCCCGGGATCGACCCCCGAGCGGTCCCCGGTCAGGATCGCCGAGGCAAAGCCGCCGTTTCGGCCCGGGATCGCCATCTGGATCGACCGGCTGATCCGCATCCGCAGCGCGAAGATCTGCTGACGCCAGCCGTCGCGTCCGCCCTCCGACCAGGTCTCGAGCATCGGGGTCCGGGTATAGCCGACGGCGCCGAGGCCCTCGAACCAGGCCATCCGGCGAAAATCGAACCCGCCGGGCTCGGCCGGAGCCGGCGGCGGCGACAGTCGCGCATATCCCATGAGCCGCAGGCCCGGCTGCAGCGCCGCCGCCGGCGTCGAGGGATCGACCGAGATCCGCACCCTGCCGGGCGTGCGGACCGGATCGAGCCCGTGGATCACCACGCGGTCGAGCAGCACCCGCGCCCGGTCGGCCGACGAGCGGTCCAGCCCGACCACCCGCCCCTCGACATTGGCCATCATCGGATAGGGCAGCACCGGCGCCGCGACCGCGCGACTGCGCAGCGACGCGGCACCGAAGCCCGCCATCGGCAGCAGCAGCACCAGCAGCGCCACCCGCATGGCCGCGCCGACCCGCACCACCGTTGCGACGCCCATGGCGAGCACGGCGCCGAGGGACGCCAGCATCCAGCCCTGCGGCTCGACGGGGACGCTGAAATAGACGCCGATCCCCGACGCGAACAGCACCGGGATCCACAGGGCGAGGTGCGGCCGCTGCGCCTCGATCAGGGCGGCGAGACGCTCGGCAGCCACGTCCCTTGTTCTCCCGCTCGGAATTGGCCTAAGACGAGACTTGCCCGAGCATGGTTGCCAGGAGGTTAACCCCATGCCCCCTCCCGCCCGCGTCGTGACGCGCTTCGCACCCTCGCCGACGGGCTACCTGCACATCGGCGGCGCCCGCACCGCGCTGTTCAACTGGCTCTTCGCCCGGCACAGCGGCGGCCGCTTCCTGCTCCGCATCGAGGACACCGACCGCGCCCGCTCGACGCCCCAGGCGACCGCGGCGATCTTCGAGGGGCTCACCTGGCTCGGGCTCGACTGGGACGGCGAGGCGATCAGCCAGGTCGACCGCGCGCCCCGCCATGCCGAGGTGGCGCGCGAGATGGTCGCCCGCGGCACCGCCTACCGCTGCTGGTCGACCGTCGAGGAGATCGACGCCTTCCGCGAGCGGGCCCGCGCCGCGGGCCGGCCGCCGCTCTTCCGCTCGCCCTGGCGCGACGCCGACCCCGCCACCGCCCCGGAGGCGCCGTTCGTCATCCGGCTCAGGGCCCCGCGCGAGGGCGAGACGGTGGTCGATGACGTGGTCCAGGGCAGCGTCACCTGGAAGAACGAAACGCTCGACGACCTGATCCTGCTGCGCTCCGACGGCACGCCCACCTACATGCTGGCCGTGGTGGTCGACGACCACGACATGGGCGTCACCCACGTGATCCGCGGCGACGACCACCTGACCAACGCCGCGCGCCAGACCCTGATCTACCGGGCGATGGACTGGTCGGTGCCGGTCTTTGCCCATATCCCGCTGATCCACGGCCCCGACGGCGCCAAGCTCTCCAAGCGCCACGGCGCGCTCGGCATCGAAGCCTATCGCGACATGGGATATCTCGCCGAGGCCATGCGCAACTACCTGGCCCGGCTGGGGTGGAGCCACGGCAACGACGAGTTCTTCACCACCGTCCCAGGCGATCGAGTGGTTCGATCTCACCCACCTCGGCAAGGCGCCGGCGCGGTTCGATTTCTCCAGGCTGGAGAATCTCTCGGGCCAGCACATCCGCGCCGCCGACGACGCGGCGCTGCTGGCGGAGATCGAAGCCTTTCTTGCAGTGCAAAATCGCCGGCCTTTGAGCGAGATTGAGCGGAGCCAGATGGCCCGGGCCATGCCGGGCCTCAAGGAGCGTGCAAAAACAATCCCGCAGATTCTTGATATGGCAAGCTTTATTCTGGGAAGGCGACCTTTCGTCCCCGATGGACCGGCCGGCAAGGTGCTGGCGGCCGTGCCCACCCGGCCTGTTCGAAAAATTGACTTCGCGTCTGCAAAACGCTACATGGACGGCGACCGAACTGGAGGCGGTCGTTCGGGATTTCTCCGCCGGGGAGGGCCTGGGATTGGGCAAGATCGCCCAGCCGCTGCGCGCGGCGCTCTCGGGTCGGACCGTGTCCCTCGGCGTCTTCGACATGATGGAAATCCTCGGTCGCGAGGAAAGCCTTGCCAGGCTCGCCGACTGTGCGAGTACGGTTTCGAGCGGGGTCTGAGGCCAGCGGCGCCGGATGGGATCGAAATCCGCCGCCGGCGCGCCGGGAGTGAGTGTGGCAACCGCCCCCACGCGGGCGCCGAAACAACAGGGGACGACGCATGACCAACCAAGCCCACCACACCGCCAAGCTTGCCGTCGGAGAGAAGTCTCTGGAACTGCCGATCTACCAGGGAACGATCGGGCCTGACGTGATCGACATCCGTCATCTTTATGCCGAGGGCGGCGTCTTCACCTTCGACCCCGGCTATACCTCGACGGGCTCCTGCGAGAGCGCGATCACCTACATCGACGGCGACAAGGGCGAGTTGCTGTATCGCGGCTACCCGATCGAGCAACTGGCGGAGAAGTCGCATTTCCTCGAGGTCGCCTACCTGCTGCTCTACGGCGAGCTTCCGACGGCGGCCCAGGGCGAGGACTTCGAGGACCGCGTGACCAACCACACCATGCTGCACGAGCAGATGGCGTATTTCTTCCGCGGCTTCCGCCGCGACGCGCACCCGATGGCCGTGGTCTGCGGGACGATGGGCGCGATGGCGGCGTTCTACCACGACTCCACCGACATCACCGACGCCTGGCAGCGCGAAGTCGCGACCATTCGCATGATCGCCAAGATGCCGACGATCGTCGCCTGGGCGTTCAAGTACGCGATCGGCCAGCCCTTCGTCTATCCGCGCAACAGCCTCGACTACTCGTCGAACTTCCTCAACATGTGCTTCTCGGTGCCGGCCGAGGACTACGTGGTCAACCCGATCCTCAGCCGCGCGATGGACCGCATCTTCACGCTCCACGCCGACCACGAGCAGAACGCCTCGACCTCGACGGTACGGCTGGCGGGATCGTCCGGCGCCAATCCCTTCGCCTGCATCGCCGCCGGCGTCGCCTGCCTCTGGGGACCGGCGCATGGCGGTGCCAACGAGGCCTGCCTCAGGATGCTGCGCGAGATCGGCACCCCCGACCGCATTCCCGAATACATCGAACGGGCCAAGGACAAGGAGGACCCGTTCCGGCTGATGGGCTTCGGGCACCGGGTCTACAAGAACTTCGACCCGCGCGCCAAGGTGATGAAGCAGAGCGCCGACGAGGTGCTGGGGCTGCTCGGCATCGAGAACAACCCGACGCTGCAGGTGGCCAAGGAACTGGAGCGGATCGCGCTCGAGGACGACTACTTCATCGACAAGAAGCTCTACCCCAACGTCGATTTCTATTCCGGCATCATCCTCGACGCCATCGGCTTCCCGACCTCGCTCTTCACCCCGATCTTCGCGCTGGCCCGCACCGTCGGCTGGATCTCGCAGTGGAAGGAGATGCTGGAGGACCCGCAGCTCAAGATCGGCCGGCCGCGCCAGCTCTACACCGGCAAGACCCGCCGCGACTACGTGGATGTCGAGGACCGCTGAGGCCCCGGAGAGCGCCTCGCTCGCCCGGGTCCGGGCCGAGGCCGCGCGCCTCGGCCTGCCGATCGCGCCCGTCCGCCTGGACGAGGGCACCCGCACCGCGGCCGACGCGGCGCGGGCCTGCGGCTGCGAGGTCGACCAGATCATCAAGTCGATCGTGTTCCGCGAAGCCGGCTCGGACCGCCACGTGCTGTTCCTGACCGCCGGCGGCAACCGCGTCGATCCGGCCCGTGCCAGCACGCTCGCCGGCGCACCGCTGGAGAAGGCCGACGCCGCGAGCATCCGCGCCGCGACCGGCTTCGCGATCGGCGGCGTCGCGCCGCTGGGGCACCTGAACCCGATCGAGACCTGGCTCGACCCGAAGATCCTCGACTACGACCTGATCTGGGCCGCCGCCGGCACCCCGCACCACGTGTTCTCGATCCGGCCGACCGCGCTGGCCGCCGCCCTCGGCGCGACGGTCGCCGACTTCACCGCCCGATAGCGTCCAGCACCGAGCGCGCCGCACGCAGCCCCGGCGGCTCTCCGCCCCGTCCCAGCAGCTCCATCGCCCGCGCCCCGGCCGCGCGCTGCGCCGCCGCCGCCAGCGGGTCGTCGAGCAGTCGCTCGACCGCCGGGGTGATCTTCTCGGGGGTGCAGTTCGCCAGGAAGAATTCCGGCACCACCCGGGTATCGGTGACCAGGTTGACCAGCGTCGCGGTGTCGATCAGCGCCATGCGCATGACGATCCAGCCGGTCAGCGGGTTGGCGGTGTAGGCGATCACCATCGGCGTTCCCGCGGCCGCCAGCTCGAGGCTGACCGTGCCCGAAGCCGCCAGCGCCGCGTCCGCCGCCGCGAAGACCGCACGCTTGCGCGCCTCGGCCTCGGCCGCCGGCCTGCCGCGGGGATCGACGAGCTTGGGCCAGCCCTCGGCATCCGGCGGGATCAGCCCGCCGAGCGCCTCGGCCACCGGCGCCGCCGCGGGCAGCACCACGGCCAGATCCGGGAGCGCCCGCCGCAGCCGGCGCACCACCTCGGCGAAGACCGGCCCGAGCCGGGTGACCTCGCCGAACCGCGACCCCGGCAGCAGCACCAGCAGCCGCTGCCCCTCCGCCACCCCGAACTCGGCGCGTATCGCCGCGGCCTCCGCAGGGGTCGCCTGCGGCTGCACCGCGACCGGGTGCCCGACGAAGTCGCAGGTCATCCCCGCGGCCTGCATGTAGGGCGGCTCGAACGGCAGCAGCGCCAGCACGTGGTCGACCACCCGCGCCATCTTCGCCGCCCGCCCGGGCCGCCAGGCCCAGACCGAGGGCGCGACGTAGTGGATCACCCGCAGCTCCGGCCGCAGCGCCCGCGCCTTGCGGGCGACCCGCAGCGAGAAATCCGGGCTGTCGATGGTGACCAGCGCATCCGGCGCCGCCGCCGCCACGGCCGCGCCCGTCTCGCGGATCCGGCGCAGCAGGTTCGGCAGCCGCGGCACCACCTCGGCCAGACCCATCACCGACAGCTCCTCCATCGGAAAGCGGCTGACCAGCCCCTCCGCCGCCATCGCCGGCCCGCCGACGCCCTCGACCGCCAGCCCCTCGCCGCAGAGCGTGCGCAGCCCGGCGAGGAGCGCGCCGCCGAGCTGGTCCCCCGAAGGCTCGCCCGCCACCAGAAACAGCCGCGGACCGGAGGAGCGCGCGTTCACGCGCCGGCCTCGCGTGCCCAGAGGAAGAGGCCGGCCGCGTCCGCTGCCGCCACCGTCGCCGCATAGCCGAGGATCATCACCCCCCCGGCCTCGATGGCCACTCCGGCGAGGCCTGCGGCGGCTGCGCCCTGCAGCGTCCCGGCCCCGATCGCCGGCAGGTCCATGCGCCGGTCCTGGCCGGGCTTCGGTCCCTTGAAGAGCACGCCGCGCGTCCCGGCGAGCCGCACTGCCGGCGCGGTGCGCGCGACGAAGTCCAGCAAGGCGTCCGTGCCTTGGATCAATTCCAGGCCGAGGCAGATGCCGCCCGCCACCACCGCCGCCTGGCCCACGTCGACGGCACCCAGCGCGGCGACGATATGCCGCGGCCCGAGCGGCGTCGGCGCGGTCGCGCGGTCCGGGCGCGGCCTTGCCGAGAACGCCGGCGGGCGCCAGCAGGTCGGTCAGGATCTGGTGCGGCGCCCGGACCGCGAAGCCCTCGGCCTCGAAGATCCGGGCGACCAGCCGCAGCGTGGAATCGTCACCGCTGCGGATGCCCCGGAGCAGCCGCGGCGCCAGCCGCAGCATCTTCAGGTCGAAGCGCAGCGGCCGCAGGTGCGGCCGGGTGATGCCGCCGGCGAAGGTGACGAGCCCGCAGCCCGCGGCGCGCAGATCGTCGAACAGCCGCCCGGGCTTCTCGAAGGCGGCGCGGACCACCGGGTGGCCGCCCAGCCAGTCGAGCGCGACCCCGTCGAACACCACCACCCGATAGGTCCGGCCGCGTCCGGCGCAGTCCTCGGCGATCAGCCTGGGCAGGTCGCCGCGCCCAGCGACGATGGCGAGCCCATCGGCGGCCATCGCCCGGTTCAGCCCGCCGGCGTGGTGAAGGAGCGCGAGGATTGGGAGGTGACGAAGTCCACCACCTCCCAGACCAGCGGATTGCCGGAGTACTGCTCGCCGGCGCGGTGCATCCGCTCCTGCAGGTTGCCCTCGCCCTCGAACATCTCGCCGAAGGCGGCGCGAAGGCCGTTGATGTCGGAGCGCGCCGCCCCCCGCCGCTTCAGCCCGACCAGGTTCAGCCCCGCCAGGTGCGCCCGCTCGCCGGCCACCGAGCCATAGGGGATGACGTCGGCCACCACCCCTGCCAGCCCGCCGATCATCGCGCCGCGGCCGAGACGCACGTGCTGGTGCACGGCGGCGAGCCCGCCGAGGATCACGAAGTCCTCGACCACGCAATGCCCGCCCAGCGTCGCGTTGTTGGCCATGATCACGTTGCTGCCGATGATGCAGTCATGCGCGACATGCGTGCTCATCATGAACAGGTTGTCGTCGCCGACCCGGGTCACCCCGCCGCCCCCTGCGGTGCCCGGGTTCATCGTGGTGTGCTCGCGGATCGCGTTGCGGGCGCCGATGATCAGCTCCACCGGCTCGCCGCCGTATTTCAGGTCCTGCGGAATATGCCCCAGCGACGCGAAGGGAAAGACCGTGGTCGCCTCGCCGATCCGTGTGCGGCCCGCGACCGCCACGTGGCTCAGCAGCGCCACCCCCGGCCCCAGCACCACCTCCGGCCCGATCACGCAGTAGGGGCCGATGCGGCAGCCCGGACCGATCTCGGCCCCCGCCTCGATGACGGCGGTCGGGTGGACCTCGGCGGAAGGGTCGGTCGCCATCGCTCAGCCCTTCGCGCTCGCCTCTTCCTGGCTCAGGATCATCGCGGCGAATTCCGCCTCGGCGCAGAGCGTGTCGCCCACCCGCGCCTCGCCGCGGAACTTCCAGATCTTGCCGCGGCCGCGGATCACGGTGACGTGCAGTTCCAGCGTGTCGCCGGGCTGCACCACGTGGCGGAACTTCGCGGTCTCGATGCTCATGAAATAGACCAGCAGCTCCTTGTCGATCAGATCGAGCGTCTGCACCACCAGGACGGCGGAGGTCTGCGCCATCGCCTCGATGATCAGCACGCCCGGCATCACCGGCAGCACCGGGAAATGGCCCTCGAAGTGCGGCTCGTTGACGCTGACGTTCTTGAGTCCGACCGCGAACCGGTTCGTCTCGATGTTCACCACCCGGTCGATCAGCAGGAACGGATAGCGATGCGGGATCATCCGCTTGATGGTGGCGATGTCCGCTTGCGGCAGCGTGGTGTCGATCGCCAGTGCCATCCTCACTCTCCTCCGTCCGTTTTGTCCCCGGGCGGCGCCGGTGCCGGAACCGGGCCTGCGGCCGGCGCTTCGTTCGGGGCCGGGCCGGTTTCCGGCGCCGCCTGCGCCGCGCGGGCGTCGATCTCCGCGATGACAGCCTGGGTGATGTTGAGCGACTGGTCGGCCAGCAGCACGCTGTTCTCGTCGAAGATCGCCTTGGCCCCGTAACGGTCCATCAGCATCACCAGGATCGGTGCGACCTGAGCGTAGAACTGTCGGCGCCGCTGGTCAAATTCCTGCGCCAGCGCGCTCGCGCGGGCATCCTGATCGCTGCGCGCCTTGACCACGCGCGCGTCGAACTCGTCGCTGAGCTTGCGGAACTCCTCGGGCGCGAGCTTCGGGCGCTCCTCGGTCAGGCGCTGCTCCTCGGCCTCGAAGGACGAATCCAGGGCGCGCGCCTCGTTGCGCAGCGCATCCCGCCGGCGTTCCTCCTCGGCCAGCAGCGCCTGGCCGGACTTGGACCCGGTCAGCAGCTGCTCCTGGTTGATGAAGAGGAAAGAACTCACCGGCGCCGCCTGGTCCTGAGCCGCGACCTGGTGCGCAATGATCACGCCGGCCAGCAACAGGCCCGGCAGCAATCGGGCAAGCCGGCCCGTACCGCCCGCCACGGCCTCTAGCCCGCAACCGGCTCTGACCGGCTCCCGATGACCCGACGGCCAACGCCGTGGGCACGCATGCCCACTCGCATAACCTCTTGAGTTCTCCACGAAACGATCGGCGGCGCTAACCTCTTTGAAACCTGCGTTCCCCGCCGGGCGGCCGGACCCAGCCCAAGATCATCGTGGGTCCGCCAACCATGCCCTAGAACCGGCTCTGGACTGAAAAACGGAACCGCTCGACGACGTCGTAGCTCTCCCTCTGGAGCGGGATGGCGTAGTTGAACCGGAGCGGCGCGAACGGCGTGTCGACGAAGAGGCTCACGCCCACCGACGAGCGCAGGTGGAACGAGTCGTCGACCGTGCCCATGCTGCCGTTGGTGTCGTCGAGGCCCCAGAGCGAACCGATGTCGGCGAACAGGCCGCCATAGATGCCGTATTCCTGAGGCAGGCCGAGCGGGAAGCTGGCGTCGAACCGCATCACCCCGTAGTAGTTGCCACCGAGCGCGTCGTTCACGTCCAGATTCTCCTGCGGCACCTTGCAGTCGGGGACGTCGCAGAAGTCGCGCGGGCCGAGGCCGTTGCGGGCGAAGCCGCGGAAGCTGTCGCCGCCGGTGTTGAAGCGATCGGTGATGCGGGTACCGTCCTGCGAGACGATGACACCGCCCTCGAGCTCCGCCGACAGCACCACCTCCTCCTCGAACAGGCTGCTGTAGACCCGGGCCTTGCCCTGGGTCTTGGAATAGCGGGTATCGCCGCCGACGCCGGCAAAATCCTGGTTGAGGGTAAGGATGAAGCCCGACGTGGGGTCGACCACCGAATTTCGCCGGTCATAGGCGTAGGTGAAGCCGACCGCCGAGGTGAGCTTGGTGCCCTCCTCGTTCTCGATGATCAGCGAAGTGTCGGGCTGCACGTTGTAGATGTCGTTCGAGGAGATCCGGTAGCGCAGCGTGAGCCTGCCGTTCTCGCTTAGCGGGAAACCCAGCCGCGGCTCGAAGCCGATGGCCTTGGTCTGGAACGACTGCTCGTTGTAGTTGGTGTTGCGATAGTAGATATTGAACCCGCCCAGCAGGTCGCGGTCGAACAGCGCCGGCTCGGTGAAGCCGAACTCGACCGTGCCGAACTGGCTGTTGCCGGTGAGCGCGGCCGAGAGCGTTTGCCCGCGGCCGAGGAAGTTGCGCTCGGTCAGGCTGATCTGCGCGGTCAGACCCTCGCTCGACGAGAAGGCGCCGCCGAGGCTGAGGCTGCCGGTGGGCTGCTCCTCGACCTTGACGTCGACCAGCGCCTTGCCGCTCTCCGAGCCCGGCTGCGTGGTCACGGTCGCGGTCTTGAAGTAGCCGAGGCCCTTGATGCGGTCCTCGGCATCCTTGATCTCACGGGCATTGAAGGCATCGCCCTCGACCACGTGGAACTGGCGCCGGATCACCCGGTCGAGCGTCCGGGTGTTGCCCGAGATGTCGATGCGCTCGATGAAGACGCGCTCGCCCTCGACCAGTTGGAAGTTGATGTCGACGGTGCGCGCCGCCGCGTTCTTGGTGACCTGCGGCCGGATCTCCACGAAGGCATACCCGGCCTGACCGGCCTGGAAGGTCATCCGCTGCACGACCCGATCGACCAGCTTGACGTTGTAGACGCCGCGCGTCGCCACCGGCGCCAGCAGCGACTGGAAGTCGGTGGCGTTGAGGCCGGGGATCGCGGAACTGACCGAGACCTTGCCGAAATTGTAGCGCTGGCCTTCCGAGACGGTGAAGGACAGGAAGAAGCCGGTGCGCTCGCGCACCATCTCGGCGGTCGAGGACAGCACGCTGAAATCGACGTAGCCGCGCTCGAGATAGAATTGCCGCAGCAGTTCCTTGTCGAGTTCCTGCCGGTCGGCGTCATAGGTGTTGCCGCCGATGATGAAGCTCAGCCAGTTCGACTGGTGGGTCTGGATCACCCGGCGCAGCCGGCGGTCGGAGAACACCTTGTTGCCGGTGAAGCTGATGCGCTGCACCGAGACCTTGCGACCCTCGGAGATCTCGAACACCAGATCGACCCGGTTGTCGGGCTCGCGGATGATCACCGGGTTCACCGAAGCGGCGTAGCGACCGGCCGCGCGGTAGGCGTCGATGATCCGCTGCGCGTCGGCCTCGGCTGACGCGACCGAGTAGGCGAGCCGGGGCCTGAGCTGGATCACCTCGTTGAGCTTGTCGTCCTTGATCGCGTCATTGCCCTCGAAGGCGATCTGGTTGATCGTCGGGTTCTCCTTGACGGTGATCACCAGCCGCCCGGCCTCGGGCAGCACTGTCACGTCCTCGAACAGCCCGGTCTCGAACAGCTTGCGCACCGCCAGGTTCAGCTGCTCGGGCGTCACCGGCTGACCGGGCTCGATGCCGGCGAAGACCCGGATGGTGTCGGCCTCGATGCGCTGGTTGCCGGCGACGTCGATCCGGCTGAACACCGCGGTGCCCTGGGCGAGGGTCAGAGGCGATGGCAGGGCGGCCGTCAGCAGAGCCACGATGAGGAAGAGACGGGAAAGCCCCCGCATCCACTGCCGCTGCCGCATCGGCGTCTTGCCCCTCTGCCCGCGGGCGGTTCGCCGCCCTGTTTATCAACTCACCATGCGCATGATGTCGTTGTATGTAGCGAATACCATCAGGAGCAGGATCAAGCCAAGACCAATCGACATGGCGACCTGCATCACCGCGGGGCTGGGCGGACGCCCGCGGACCGCCTCGATCAGGAAGGCGGCGAAATGGCCGCCATCGAGGATCGGCACCGGAAACAGGTTCAGAAATCCGATCGCCGTCGAGATCACGCCGATCAGCGCGATGAAGTTCAGCGGACCCTGCGCCGCGGTCTCGCCCGAGATCTGCGCGATCCCCAGCGGGCCCTGCAGGTTCTCCGCGCCGATGGCGCCGGTCAGGATGCTCTTGATCCCGGTCAGCGATTGGGTGACGACCGCAGCCATCCGCCCGGCTCCGTAGCCCAGCGCCGTCCACGGCGCAGGCGTCACGGTCGCGGGCAGGTAGAGCGGCGCCCCGGCGACGCCGATCATCACCCGCCGCTCGAAGCCGCCCTGCCCGTCCTCGGCATCGCGCTCCTTGGGCGTGATATTCAGCGTCAGCGTCGCGCCGTCGCGCCAGACCGTCAGCGGGATGGTGCGGCCGCCGGAGGACAACACCACCTCGCGCAGCGCCTCGAACGACGCCAGGTCGCGGCCGTCAGCCTTCAGGATCAGATCGCCCGGACGCAGCCCGGCGTCGCTGGCCGGCGACAGCGGCTCGATCGTGTCGACCAGCGGCGGCAGCGCATAGGGCGCGGTCAGCTCGAGCGTCGAGCCGTCGCGCTCGACCCGAACCTGCATCGGGCCGGGCGGCGTCATGTCGAGCGCGAGCCGGAAGAAGTCGTCGAAGCTGGCCACCTCGGTCCCGTTGACCGCGAGAAGGACGTCGCCGGTCCGGAGCGGCTGCTCGACCGAAGGCAGCGTCTCGATGCGGCCGATGGTCGGCCGCTCGGTCGGCACGCCCTGCCAGAGCGCGATGCCGGCAAAGACCGCGATGGTCAGCAGGAAGTTGAACGCCGGCCCCGCGAGCACGGTCAGCATCCGTCGGCCGACCGAGGCGCCGTGGAAGCTGTGGGCGCGCTCGCTCGCGCTCAGGTGCTCGAGCGTCGCGGGATCGCCGCGGCTGGCGCCGTCGCTGTCGCCGAGAAACCGGACATAGCCCCCGAGCGGCAGGGCCGCGATCTGCCAGAGCGTGCCGCGCCGGTCGCGGCGCGACCAGAGCACGGGGCCGAAGCCGATCGAGAACACCTCCGAGCGGATGCCGCACCAGCGCGCGACGATGTAGTGCCCGAACTCGTGTACGAAGACCACGATGCCGAGCACCACGACGAACGGAACCACCGTCGCGAGGAACCCGCCGATCAGGGGAATGCTGGCGATCGTGTCCATGCTGCCGTCACTTTCCGCCGAAGGCCTCGACCCAGACCTCGCCCATCTGCCGCGCCGCGGCATCCAGCGCCATTACCGCCTCGAGGTCATAGCCGGGACCGTGACCGGCGGCCTCGGGTCCGAGCTTCTCCAGCACATGTTCCACCAGTACCGCCATGTCAAGAAAGCCGATCGCCCCTCCCAGGAAGGCGTCGAGCGCCGCCTCCTTCGCCGCGTTGAACACCGCCCCGGCCAACCCCCCCATCTCCAGCACCTGCCGCGCCAGCCGCAGCGCCGGAAACCGCACCGGATCGGCCGGCGCGAAATCCAGCCGCCCGAGCGCGGCGAAGTCCAGCCGCCGCACCGGCAGCGCCCGCCGCTCCGGCCAGTTCAGCGCGTAGCCTATGGCGCCGCGCATGTCCGAAGGGCCGAGCTGGGCGATGATCGAGCCGTCGCAGAACCCTACCATGGAATGCACGATCGACTGCGGATGCACCAGTACCTCGATTAACTCGGGGTTAACGTCGAACAGCGCCCGCGCCTCGATCACCTCCAGCGCCTTGTTGAACATGGTGGCGCTGTCGATCGAGATGCGCAGCCCCATGTCCCAGTTGGGATGCGCCCGCGCCTGCGCCGGGGTCACCGCCGCCATCCGGCCGCGGCTCCAGTCGCGGAACGGCCCGCCCGAGGCCGTCAGGATGATCCGCTCGACCGCGCCGCCAGCCTCGCCCTGCAGCGCCTGGAAGATCGCGCTGTGCTCGCTGTCGACCGGGATCAGCCGGGTGCCGTGCTCGGCACAGGTCCGCCTGAGCAGGTCGCCGGCGCAGACCATGCTCTCCTTGTTGGCCAGCGCCAGCACGCCGCCGTGCCGCGCCAGCCGCAGCCCCGGCGCCAGCCCCGCCGCGCCGACGATCGCCGACATCGCCCAGTCCACGGGCTCCGAAGCGGCGGCGAGCAGCGCTTCCGGCCCGGCCGCCGCGGCGATGCCGCTGCCCTTCAGCGCGATCTCGAGCTCGGCCAGCCGGTCGGCATCCGCCGTCACCGCGACCTGCGCCGCCAGCCGCCGCGACTGTTCGGCCAGCAGCGCGACGTTGCCCGCGCCGGTCAGCGCCACCACCTCGTAGGCCTCGGCGCCGCCCTGCTCGGCGATCAGCGAAACCGTATTCGAGCCGACCGAGCCGGTCGCGCCGAAGATGCTGATCCGCCGCCGCACGCTAGCTCCAGACGCCGATACCAAGCGCGTCGCAGATCGCGAAGAACCAGACGCCGCCCATCACCCCGTCCAGCCGATCCATCACGCCGCCATGGCCCGGGATCAGCCGGCTGGCGTCCTTGACCCCGAAGCGCCGCTTGACCCCGGACTCCAGCAGGTCGCCGAGCTGCGAACAGACGGCGATCCCCAGGCTGAGGAAACCGATGCGCACCGGGTGCCAGCCGACCACCAGCCAGGCAAATAACATTCCGACCAGGCCTGCGGCGGCAAGTCCCCCGAAGGCTCCGGACCAGGTCTTGCCCGGGCTCACCCGCGGCCACAGCTTGCGGCCGCCGACCCGCCTTCCGACGAAGTACGCGCCGACGTCGGCTGAAACCACCACCACCACCAGCCAGAGGATCAACAGCACCCCCTCCGGCTCGCGGTCGCGCAGCACGATCAAGGCCCCCATGGCCAGCGTGACGTAGAGGAAGCCCGCGACCAGCCATCCCGCCCAGGGACGTCCCGTCAGGGCCACCAGGATCGCGCCGGCCGCGAGGCAGGGCAGGCCCTTCGGCGGACCCCAGGCGGCCGTCACCCCCAGCGCAACGACGCCCGCGAGGCAAGGGACGACCAGCGACGGCACGGCGATCGCCTCGATCCCCGTGACCATGCGGTGATATTCCCAGAGCATCAGCACCAGCACCAGCATCAGGAAGCCGGCCGCCCAGGCGCCGCCGGCCCAGAGGTCGGCGAGCGCGATGGCGGCGAGGGCGAGCCCCGAGGCGAGCCGCAGTCCCAGGTCGGCGAAGCGAACCGGCCGGGGCCTGGCGTCGATCATCGCGCCACGGCGCCGAACCGGCGTTCGCGGCTGCCGAAGCCGCGGATCTGGGCCGCGAACATCTCGGCGGTGAAGTCGGGCCAGCGGGTGTCGACGAAGGCGAATTCCGAATAGGCCGACTGCCACGGCAGGAAGCCCGAGACCCGATATTCGCCCGAGGTGCGCAGGATCAGGTCGGGGTCCGGCAGCCCGGCGGTGTCGAGGTGGCGCTCGATCGTCTCGGGAGTTATGTCGTCGGCCTTGAGCTGCCCGGATCGCACCGCCTCGGCCACCCGCCGGGTCGCGCGCAGGATCTCGTCGCGGCCGCCATAGTTGATCGCCACGGTCAGGTGCAGCCGGTCGTTCGAGGCGGTCTGCATCTCGAGCCCCGCCATCAGCGCCTGCAGGTCGGCGTCGAGCCGCTCGCGCCCGCCGATAAAGCGCACGCGCACCCCCTCGGCGACCAGCCGCGCCCCTTCCTTCTTGATGTAGCGCCGGAAGAGGCGCATCAGCCCGATCACCTCAACGTCGGGCCGGTTCCAGTTCTCGGTGGAGAAGGCGAACAGGGTCAGATGGCTGATCGCGAGGTCCGGGCAGCTCTCGACGATCTCGCGCACCCGGTCGGCGCCGCGCTTGTGGCCTGCCAGGCGCGGCAGCCCGCGGCTGGTGGCCCAGCGGCCGTTGCCGTCCATGATGATGGCGACGTGGCTCGGGCCCGGCACTTCGATCGACTTCTCTTCCATGTACATCGTGTAATCTACCTTGCCCGACACCGGTAACGCGGAACGCGTCAGATCTGCATGATCTCGTCTTGCTTCGAATTCAGCGCCGCGTCGATCTTCCCGATCGCCGCGTCGGTCAGCTCCTGGATCTCGTCGTGCCAGAACTTCTGGTCGTCTTCGGCCATGCCATCGGCCTTCGCCTTCTTCAGCTGGTCCATGCCGTCGCGCCGGACGTTGCGCACCGCCACCCGCGCCTGCTCGGCGTAGTGCCCGGCGACCTTGGCGAGCTCGCGCCGCCGCTCCTCGTTCAGCTCCGGGATCGGCAGCCGCAGGATGGTGCCGTCCATCTGCGGGTTGATCCCCAGCCCCGAGTTGCGGATCGCCTTGTCGACCGTGTTGACCAGCGCCTTGTCCCAGACGTTGACCAGCACCATGCGCGGCTCGGGCACGGTGATGGTGCCGAGCTGGTTGACCGGCATGGTGCTGCCATAGGCCTCCACCGTCACCGGGTCGAGCATCGACGCCGACGCCCGCCCGGTCCGGAGCGACGCGAACTCCGAACGCAGCGCGTGCAGCGCCCCGTCCATGCGCTTTTCCAGCGCCGCGATGTCGATCTCCTCGTCCGACATGGCTCTCTCCTTGCCCGGCGTGCCTACCTCACCCGGGTTCAACAATCGTGAACCGACCACGACCCTGCACGATCCCGGCCAGTCCGTCCGGCTCATCGAGCGCGAAGACCACGATCGGCAGCCCGTTGTCGCGCGCCAGCGCGATCGCCGAAGCGTCCATCACCTTGAGATTCTTCTGCAATACCGTGTCGTAGCTTACCCGGTCGTAGCGCCGCGCCTGCGGGTTCTTGCGCGGGTCGCTGTCGTAGACCCCGTCGACCTGGGTGCCCTTGAACAGCGCCTCGCAGGACATTTCGCTGGCGCGCAGCGTGGCCGCGGTGTCGGTGGTGAAGTAGGGGTTGCCGGTGCCGGCGGCGAAGATCACCACCCGCCCCTTCTCCAGGTGCCGCACCGCCCGGCGCCGGATGTAGGGCTCGCAGACCTGGTCCATCGGGATCGCCGAGACCACCCGGGTGTGGATGCCGCGCGCCTCCAGCGCCGACTGCATGGCCAGCGCGTTCATCACCGTGGCCAGCATCCCCATGTAGTCGGCCGTGGTGCGCTCCATCCCCTGGGCGCTGCCCTGCAGCCCGCGGAAGATGTTGCCGCCGCCGATCACCAGGCAGATCTCGACACCGAGCCCGTAAAGCGCGCCCACTTCCTCGGCGATCCGTTCCACCGTCGGCGGATGCAACCCGTATTGCTGAGGCCCCATCAGGGCTTCCCCGGAAATCTTCAGAAGAATACGCTTGTAGGCGGGGCGCGCCATCGGGGGTGCCATGGTCGCCACGCGGTCCGTCATGCCGTCGCCTCCGCTGCCTGGATCGCGCGCCAAAATGGCGGAATTCGGGTAGGGTTTCAACGTCTATTCCCCAGGTTTTCCGCATCGGCGAAGCCCGGTGCGGCGCGCCGGGACCGGCGGACGCCGCGGCGGTGCGCGATGCCCGCAGGCGCCGACCTCCGGCGCCCGGCGGGCCCGGCTCAACGCCCGGCGGTCTTGGCCACCTCGGCGGCGAAGTCCTCGACCTCCTTCTCGACGCCTTCGCCCACCGCCAGCCGCGCGAAGCCGGTGACCTCGACGCCCGCGTCCTTCGCCGCCTGGCCGACGGTGATGTCGGGGTTGATCACGAACTTCTGGTTGAGAAGCGTCACCTCCTCGAAGAACTTGTTCATGCGCCCCACGATCATCTTCTCGATCACGCCCTCGGGCTTGCCGCTTGCGCGCGCCTGCTCGGTCAGCACCGCCTTCTCGCGCTCGATCAGCGCCGGGTCCAGGTCCTTCTCGCTGAGCGACGCCGGGCTGGTCGCCGCCACGTGCATGGCGATCTGCTTGCCGATGCCGGTGTCGGCGCCCTTGAGCGCCACCAGCACGCCGATCTTGCCCAGGCCGTCGGCCACCGCGTTGTGCACGTAGGACGCGACGCTCTCGCCCTCGACCGAGACCATCCGGCGCAGGTGCAGGTTCTCGCCGATGGTGGTGATCTTCTCGGTCACCGCCGCCTCGACCGTCTTGTCGCCGAGCGGCGCGCCCTTCAGCGCCTCCAGATCGGCGCAGCCGGTCGCCACCTCGGCGATCGCCCGCACGATCGCCTGGAAGTCCGAGTTGCGCGCCACGAAGTCGGTCTCGGAATTCACCTCGACCGCCACGCCCACGCCGTCCTTCACCGCGACCCCGACCAGGCCCTCGGCCGCGGTGCGGCCCGCCTTCTTCGCCGCCTTGGCCAGCCCCTTGGTCCTGAGCCAGTCGATTGCGGCCTCCATGTCGCCGCCGGTCTCGGTCAGCGCCTTCTTGGCGTCCATCATGCCCACGCCCGAGGCGTCGCGCAGTTCCTTGACCATGTTGGCGGTGATCGACATCACGAGATCTCCTGAAAAGCCGTGCAGTCTGAATGGGGAGCGTCGCGGCAGCCTGGCCGGCAGCCGCGACAATTGCGTGACGGCGGCGCGGGGGATCAGCCCTCGGCCTGGTCCGCGGCGGCTTCCTCGACCGGAGATTCCTCGAGCCCGCCGATATCGACGCCGGCCGCGCCCATCTGCGCCGCCATGCCGTCGAGCGCCGCCCGCGCGATCAGGTCGCAGTAGAGCGCGATGGCGCGCGCCGCGTCGTCGTTGCCGGGGATCGGATAGTCGATGCCGTCGGGCGAGGAGTTGGAATCGAGCACCGCGATCACCGGGATGCCGAGCTTCTTGGCCTCCAGGATCGCCGAATCCTCCTTGTTGGAGTCGATCACGAACACCATGTCCGGCGTGCCGCCCATCTCGCGGATGCCGCCCAGCGACTGCTGCAGCTTGTTCTGCTCGCGCTCGAGCCCCAGCCGCTCCTTCTTGGTCAGGCCGCTCGCGCCGCCCTCCAACTTCTCGTCGATCGACTTCAGCCGCGAGATCGAGTGCGAGACCGTCTTCCAGTTGGTCAGCGTGCCGCCCAGCCAGCGGTGGTTCATGTAGTACTGCGCACAGCGCTCGGCGGCCTCGGCCACCGCCTTCTGCGCCTGCCGCTTGGTGCCGACGAACAGGATGCGCCCGCCCTTGGCCACGGTCTGCTGCACCGCGTGCAGCGCCTGGTCGAGCAGCGGCACGGTCTGGGTCAGGTCGATGATGTGGATGCCGTTGCGGTCGCCGTAGATGTACGGCCCCATGCGCGGGTTCCAGCGGTGGGTCTGGTGGCCGAAGTGGACGCCGGCTTCCAGGAGCTGGCGCAGAGTGAATTCAGGCAGAGCCATGGCTCGCGATCTTCCTTTTCCGGTTTACGCCGCGGCGGGGAGAAGAGCCTTTCGGCCCAACCGGTGGACTGACGGGGATGTCTCCCCCGCGAGCCGCGCCCCCGCCTGTGGATTGAGTGGCGCGCATGTATCCGCTATCCGCCGCGTTGGCAAGGACTATCGCCGCAGCTCCCGCGGCCAAGCCTGGTTGACGCCGCGCCGCGCCCGTGGCGCAATCGGCCGATGGACGAACGCGCCATCGGTCCCCGCCTCGGCTCGGGCAAGGAAGCCGAGGTTTTCGAGCTCGGCGCCCTGGTCCTCAAGCTTTACCGCCGTCCGGCGGCCAAGCCCTCCGCCTTCCGCGAGGCCGCGACGCTGGCGCTCCTCGAGCCGCTCGGCCTTCCGGTGCCGCGGGTGGGCGAAGTGATCGCGACCGGCGGCCGCTGGGGCCTCACCATGAGCCGGGCGGCGGGTATGAGCTTCGGCGCCGCGATCCGCGCCGACCCCGCGCTCGCTCCCCGATGCCTCGAGGCCATGGCGGCGGTGCACCACCGGATCCACGCGGCGGGCGGCGACCGCCTGCCCGACCTGAAGGCCGGCCTCGCGCGAAACATCGACCGCGCCGAGCCCCTCGGCCCCGCCCGTCGGCGCCGGCTCCGGGACCGGCTGGCCACGCTGCCCGACGGGCGCCGGCTCTGCCACGGCGACTTCCACCCCGACAACGTCGTCGGCGCGCCGGACGCCGCCATCGTCATCGACTGGCTGGACGCGGCCTGCGGCAGTCCCCTCGCCGACGTCTGCCGCTCCTACGTCCTGATGGCCCGCGCCCGGCCCGACCTCGCCGAGGCCTATGTCGGCGCCTATGCCGCCGCAACCGGCAGCAGCCGCGACGACATCATGGCCTGGCTGCCCGTGGTGGCGGCGGCGCGCCTCGCCGAAGGCGTGCCGGGCGCGGAGGCCGCGCTCCTGGCCCTGGTCGACGCACCCGACTGAGTCGTCTCGGAGCCACCGCGCCCGGGCGAATTTTTCCCGTGCCGCCGCCGGCGGCCGCGTGCTAGGTGCGGCGGATGAACCGCCTGCCTTCTCCCGACGAGATCCTCGCCTTCCTGCGCGAGAACCCGACCCAGACCGGCAAGCGCGAGATCGCCCGCGCCTTCGGTCTGAAGGGCGCCGCCAAGGTCGAGCTGAAACAGCTGCTCGCCCGGATGACCCACGAGGGCCAGCTCGAGAAGCGCCGCCGCCAGGTCCGCCCCCAGGGCGCCCTGCCGCCGGTGCTGGTGCTCCGGGTCACCGGCACCGACAGCGACGGCGACCTCTGGGCCGAGCCCGCCGAGCGCGACGGCGGCGAGGTGCCGCGGATCCGCATCCTCACCCGCCGCGACGACCCGGCGCTCGGCGCCGGCGACCGCCTGCTCGGCCGGATGACCGTGCTCGACGGCCCGGACGCCCCGCTCGCCGCGCGCATCATCCGCCGCATCGGCATGGGGCCGAAGCGGGTGATCGGCATCTATCACCAGGGCGAATCCGGCGGCCGCATCGCCGCCATCGACAAGCGCGGCGACCGCGACTGGCAGGTCGGCCCCGGCGACCGCGGCGGCGCCCGCGACGGTGAACTGGTCGAGGCCGACGAGATCGGCGAGGCCCGCGGCTACGGCCTGCCCCGCGCCCGCATCGTCACCCGCCTGGGCGATCCCTCGGCCCCGAAGTCGGTCTCGCTGATCGCCATCCACGAGCACGGCATCCCCGACGCCTTCCCGGACTCCGTGCTGGCCGAGGCCGAAGCCGCCGGCCCGGTTCCGCTCGGCGACCGCGAAGACCTGCGCGCCCTGCCGCTGGTCACCATCGACCCCGCCGACGCCCGCGACCACGACGATGCCGTCTGCGCCCATCCCGACGACGACCCGGCGAACCCGGGCGGCCACGTCGTCTGGGTGGCGATCGCCGACGTCGCGGCCTACGTCCGCCCCGGCTCGGCGCTCGACCGCGAGGCCCGCCGCCGCGGCAACTCCACCTATTTCCCCGACCGCGTCGTGCCGATGCTGCCCGAGCGGCTCTCGGCCGATCTCTGCTCGCTGATCGACGGCGCCGACCGCCCCTGCATCGCCGTCCGGATCGTCCTCGACGCCGACGGCCACAAGCGCGACCACCGCTTCACCCGCGCCCTGATGCGCTCCGCCGCCACCCTCACCTACGGCCAGGCCCAGGCCGCCGCCGACGGCCACCCGGACCCAGCCACCGCGCCCTTCCTCGATACCGTCATCCGCCCGCTCTGGGCCGCGTGGTCCGCCGCCCACCGCGCCCGCGACCTGCGCCAGCCGCTGAACCTCGATCTCCCCGAGCGCCGCATCATCCTCTCCGACGAGGGCAAGGTGCTGTCGGTCGCCTTCCGCGAGCGCCTCGACGCCCACCGCGTGATCGAGGACTTCATGATCCTGGCCAACGTCGCCGCCGCCGAGACCCTGGAGGCCAAGCGCCTGCGCCTGCTCTACCGCGTCCACGAGGAGCCGAGCCCAGAGAAGCTCGATGCCCTGCGCGAGGTCGTGGAATCCGTAGGCCTCACCCTGGCCAAGGGCCAGGTCCTGAAAACCGCCCACCTCAACCGCCTGCTCGACGGCGTCGCCGGCACCGAGCACGCCGAGATGATCAACATGTCGGTGCTGCGTGCTATGACCCAGGCCTACTACGCGCCGGAGAACTTCGGCCACTTCGGCCTCAACCTGCCGCGCTACGGCCACTTCACCTCGCCGATCCGCCGCTACGCCGACCTCGTGGTGCACCGCGCCCTGATCCGCGCCCACCGCTGGGGCGACGACGGCCTGACCCCCGACGAGGAGGCCGCGCTGCCCGAGACCGGCGAGCACATCTCGATGACCGAGCGCCGCTCGATGATGGCCGAGCGCGACACCACCGACCGCTACCTCGCCGCCTACCTCGCCGACCGCGTCGGCGCCGAGTTCGAGGGCACCGTCGCCGGCATCGCCCGCTTCGGCCTGTTCGTGAAGCTCGACGACACCGGCGCCGACGGCCTGGTGCCGATCTCCTCGCTCGGCAACGAGTACTTCCGCCACGACCCCGACGCCCAGACCCTGACCGGCGAGCGCTCGCACCGGGTCATCGGCCTCGGCCAGCGCGTCACCGTCCGCCTCGCCGAGGCGGTGCCGATCACCGGCGGCCTGCTCTTCGAGCTGCTCGAGATCGAGGGCCGCAAGATGCCCACCCCGCCCCGCCGCGCCGGCCCCGGCACCCCCCGCCGCAAGCTGGCGCAGCGCCGGATCAAGCGCGCCAAGGACGACCGCCGCGACCCCCTCCTGAGCCGCCGCCGGTTGCGAGGCTTCCCCCGAGCGATTAGGTCTGGGCGCGGGGCGACGGGAGGAACGCGAGGCCTTGGACTTCACCCGCCTGACCGACAGCCTCGCGCGCCGGCTCGGCGAGGCGGCGACCGACCTCGGCGGCGCGCTGCGCGATCCGGTGGTCCGGCTCGGCGTCACCGGCCTCAGCCGTGCCGGCAAGACCGTCTTCATCACCTCGCTGGTCGCGAACCTGATCGACCGCGGGCGGATGCCCCAGCTCCGCGCCGCCGCCGAGGGCCGGATCCTGGCCGCCTACCTGCAGCCGCAGCCCGACCACACCGTCCCGCGCTTCGCCTACGAGGACCACCTCGACGCCCTGACCGGCCCGGACCCGCACTGGCCCGAGAGCACCCGCTCGATCTCCACCCTGCGGCTTTCCCTCCGCGTCGCCCCCGCCGGCCTGATTTCCGGCCTGGCCGGTCCGCGCAGCGTCCATCTCGACATCGTCGATTACCCCGGCGAGTGGCTGCTCGATCTGCCGCTGATGAACCAGAGCTTCGAGGACTGGTCGACCGCCGCCATCGCCACCGCCCGCGCCCCGGCCCGCGAAGGCCACGCCGCGGCCTGGCTCGCCGAGCTGGCGGAGACCGACGCCGCGGTGCCCCTCGACGAGAGCAATGCCCGCCGCCTCGCCGCAACCTTCACCGCCTATCTCGCCGCCTGCCGCGCCGCCGGCCTCTCCAGCGTCGCGCCCGGCCGCTTCCTGATGCCGGGCGATCTCGAGGGCTCCCCCGCCCTGACCTTCTCGCCGCTGCAGAAGCCGGCGCGCCGCCCCGCCGGTTCGCTCTGGCGCGCCTTCCAGCAGCGCTTCGAGGCCTACAAGCGCGTGGTGGTCGCCCCGTTCTTCCGCAACCACTTCGCCCGGCTCGACCGCCAGGTGGTGCTGATCGACGCGCTCGGCGCCATCCACGACGGCCCGCGCGCCGTTGAGGATCTGCGCACCGCGATGGCCGAGATCCTGACCTGCTTCCGCCCCGGCCCGCGCTCGTGGCTGGCGCCGATCCTCGGCCACCGCATCGACCGCATCCTCTTCGCCGCCACCAAGGCCGACCACCTGCACCACAGCCAGCACGCCCGGCTCGCCGCGATCGCCGAGGCGGTGGTGAAGGACGCCCGCGCCCGCGCCGACTTCCACGGCGCCACCACCCGGGCGCTGCCGATCGCCAGCCTGCGCGCCACCGTCGAGGAGACCGTGACCCGCGACGGCCGCGAGATCGACGTCGTCCGCGGCCGCCTCATCGACACCGGCGCCGAGGCGGCGCTCTTCCCCGGCCACCTGCCCGAGGACCCGGCGGAAATCCTCGCCCCGGCCCGCCGGGGCGCCGGCGACTGGACCGACGCCGCCTACCGCGTCACCCGCTTCGCCCCGCCGCGGCTGAAGCCCGCCGCCGGCGACGGCCTGCCGCATATCCGCCTCGACCGCGCCGCCGAGTTCCTGATCGGAGACCGCCTGCGATGAGCCGCCCCCCCGACCGCCTCGACCCGTTCGTGATCCCCGGCGAGGAGCTCGCGCCGGCGGCGGCCACGCCGGCCGACGCGCCCGACCTCCCCGACGACGAGCCGCGCGGCGAGGCGATGCAGCAGGTCACCCGCCTCGCCACCGGTCGCCGCCGCGGCAGCCTGTTCTGGACCGTGCTCGGCAGCCTGCTGACGCTGGTGATCTCGGTGGCCGCCTACGACTACCTGACCGCGCTGCTCCAGCGCTATCCGCTGGTCGGCATGATCGCTCTGGCGCTCACCGGCCTTCTCGTCCTGATCGTCATCGTCCAGCTGATCCGCGAGCTCTGGGCCTTCCGCCGCCTCGCCCGCATCGACGGCTTCCGCGCCGAGGCCGCCGCCGCCCACGTCGCCGCCGACCCGGCCGCCGCGCTGGCGCTGTCGCAGCGGCTCGCCGGCTTCTACGCCGGCCGCGCCGAGCTGCGCTGGAGCCGCGAGCGCCTGGCGGAGAGCCGCGACGCCATCCTCGACCCCGACGCGGTGATCGAGCTCACCGAACGCACGCTCCTCGCGCCGCTCGACGCCCAGGCCCGGCGCGAGATCGAGCTCGCCGCCCGCACCGTCGCCGGCGCCACCGCGATCATCCCGCTGGCGCTGGTCGACGTGCTGGCGGCGCTGTCGCAGAACGTGCGGATGGTCCGACGCATCGCCGACATCTACGGCGCTCACGCCGGCTTCTTCGGCTCGTGGCGACTGTTCCGCATGGTCGCCGCGCACCTGCTCGCCACCGGCGCCGTCGCGGTGGGCGACGACCTCGTCAGTTCGGTCGCCGGCGGTCACCTGGTCGCCCGGCTTTCCCGCCGCTTCGGCGAGGGCGTGGTCAACGGCGCGCTGACCGCCCGGGTCGGCATCGCCGCCATGGAGGTCTGCCGCCCGCTGCCCTTCGCCGCGCTGCCGCGCCCGAAGGTCTCCAACGTGATCGGCCGGGCGCTGACCGGGCTGTTCCAGAAGGCCTGACGTCATGCCAATGGCCCCCGGCGACCGACCGCGAGGCCGGCGCCGGGCGCGACGGATGATCGTCCTCGTGCTCGACGGCGCCGGCTGGCATATGCCGAAAACGCCCATACCAATTCCATATGCGTTCCATACGGAGTCCATACCCATAAAATTACGGATAAAATTACGGCATTTCCGTGTGTTGAGAGACTCACCAAGGGACAGCCGGAGCCCGCCCGGCCTTCCTCCGTATCGGCGCTGCCGGCGACGATCTCCACGGACTCGAAGGCCCCCGTGTCGCGAACGGACCGGTTGCGGCGGGTCTGGCACTCGTTCCCAGGCGCAGCAACGGGCATCCTGTGGTCATCGAACTTCAGAGAAGGAGACGAGCATCTCCGAACTCAACGGATGGTCCGTGGAGACGATGACCGAGGCCATCGAGGGCGTGCGTGAGCAGCCGAGGATGGTGGTTTCCGGCCCGGCCGCCCGGACCATCGGCAGCAGCACCCGCTCGCCGATGGCGCGGCTGACGTCGCTGGTCTCGGCGGCGAAGCCGAAGGCACCGGCCATGCCGCAGCAACCCGAGGGCGCGATCTCGTGGTCGACGCCGAGGCGATCCAGCAGGTCGCGCTCGCTGCCGGTGCCGATCACGGCGTGCTGGTGGCAGTGGATCTGCACCAGCGCCTTGCGGCCGCCATTGCCGGCGGGCGCCCGGCCGTCGGCCATGAAATCGCTGAAGTAGACCGCCTGCTCCTTCAGTTGCTTCGCGCGGTCGTCGTCGGGGAAGAGGTCGGGCAGCTCGTCCTTGAAGGCGGAGGCGCAGGCGGGCTCGAGCACCATGATATTCCGGCGGCAATCTCTGGCGCGAGGGCCTCGAAGGTCCGGCGCCAGAGGCCGCGGGCGGTCTCCAGCATCCCCTGGTCGTAGAGCGGTCGGCCGCAGCAGAGCGGCCGCTTCGGCACCGTTACCTCGAAACCGGCGGCCTCGAGCACCTCGGTGGCGGCGATCGCCGTGGCGGGGCGGAAGTAGGTGTTGAACGTATCGGGCCAGAGCAGCACCCGCGGCCCCCCGCTCGGACCCTTCCGGTCACGGAACCAGCGCAGGAAGTCGCGCCGGGCGAACGGCGGCAGCCGGCGCCGCCGGTCGACGCCGCCGATCGCCTTGGCGAGCGCGCCCGGGCCGGGCGCCTGCATCAGCGCATTGACGAGCCCCGGGGCATGTGAGGCGGCGCGGGCCCAGCGGCGGTGGCGGCGAGCGCGGCTTCGCGGACCGCCCAGATCTTCTGGCGCTGCCCGGCGCTATCGAGTTCCTTGCCGGTGACGCCCTCACGGTGCATCGCCTCGACGAGGCGGCGCGCCTTGCCGGCGGCCTCCTCGCGGCTGTCGCCGCCGAACTGGGCGATCAGCCAGCCCTTGCCCTCGGGGAGAAGGTCGAGGGCCGCCTCGTGCAGGTGCAGTTTGCGGATGTAGTCGGCGAGGAGATGGTCCATGCCCTCCAGGCCCATCGGGCCGTGGGTCAGCACCTCCGGCACGGCGTCGGCCGCGGCGAAGACGTCGGCAAAGCCGAGGATGGCGATGGCGTGCTCGCGCGGGCTCGCCACCAGGTCGAGCTCGGCCTCGAGGATGGTGACGCAGGTCCCCTCGGTGCCGACGAGAGCTTTGGCGACGTTGAAGCCGTTCTCGTCGAACAGCTGGTCGAGATTCTCGTACCCGGAGACCCGGCGTGGGATCTGCGGGTAGCGGCGGCGCAGCTCGTCCTGGTGGCGGTCGCGCAGGGCGACGTGGCGGTAGTTCGAGGCATCGGTGGCGTAGAGGGCGCGGCTGCCCTCGTCAAACCTCACCTCGCCGGCAACGCTGGCGGTCAGGTCGCTTTCCAGCCGGCGGAAGGATTGCGAGGCCTCCATGTCCATACGGTAAAGACGCTCGGGCGCGCCGCCGGGTTCCCTCGGCAGGCGCGCCCGCGCCCGCATCACCGGCGCGAGAGGCCTCCGGACAAGAGGAGCGGGTAGCTGGTGTTGGTGGCGCCGGTCAGGCCCAGGCGGGTGACCAGCGCGGCGACGACATCCGCATCGACGCTCTCGACGGCGAGAGTTCCGAGCCGGGCTCGGTTCCAGAGGATGTCCCCGAGCTCCGCCCGGGCGTCAGCAAGGAGCAGGAACCGCCGGCGCTTGCGGAGGGAAGCATCCGAAACGCCCCGTCCGTGCGCCAGCCAATGGGCGAGCTCGCTGCCGTCGGCGAACACCTGCTCGGCGTGCGGGCAGGGCAGATCGACCGCGCCGAGCAACGGAGCGAGGTCCCTTCCCGCCGCGGGCAGGCCAACCCCGGCTTCCGGGTGCCACTGCTCGAGACCGGCGACAATTCGCCTCAGCCGCTTCAGCTCGACCCTGCCGCCGCGGATCTTGAGGCCGACATCCATACGGCCCGGAACCAAGACGTAGCGGTCGCAGCTGACCTCGAGGCGTCCCGCGCCGGCGATCGCGGCGAGGACCGTGGCCTCGGGTCCCAGCCGCCTGCGGAAGATGCGGAACTCGAAGCGGTCACCGCCACCGTCGCCGGCAGCGGGCCCCGGAACCACCCAGGTTTTGGTTTCGCCGCGCATGAGCCCGTCTTTCAACGACCGGCTCCGCCGAAGGTTCCTCAGGTTTCGGGCCGGCCGTTCGGGATCGGATGCGGCGGCGCCCCGTCGGTGCGGCAGAGCCAGACGTCCGGATCGGCATGGTCGAGGATCGCGAAGCCAGCATCGCGCAGCATCGCCTCGGCACCGGCGCGGTTCGGAATCCACCAGTTGGTCGGGTCTCCGGCATAGCGGCGCTCGATGAAGTGCAGCCGCGGGAAGCCGGGGTCAGCGTAGGGGTGCTCGCCGATGCGATAGTCCTCCGCAACTGGCGCGACCCGGCTGTCGCCGTCGAGCAGCGACTGGAACAGCAGGCGGTCGCCGACCACGTGCGTGCGCAGCAGGTCGAGCGCGAGCAGCGGGGTTTGGCGCAAGTGGTAGAGGACGCCGAGGAAGAGCATGAGGTCGAAGCGCCGTCCGAGCCGGGCGACTTCGTAGACCGAGAGCTCGCGGAGCTCCAGCGGCAGGCCGCTCACCGTGCTCGCGAGCGCCGCCTGGGCGAGGTAGCGCGGATCGCTGTCGAGGCCCACGATCTCGGCCGCGCCACCGCGCTTCATCTCGAGCGAAAAGAAGCCGGCGTTGCAGCCGATGTCGAGCACGGACATCCCACTGAGATCGTCCGGGACGAGATGGCGGAAAGTCCGCCACTTGGCGGAAGGATGGTCGAGGAAATGGTCGGGCGCGGTCTGCCGGCCCTTCAGGCAAAGGTTGTGAAACCACGGGCCGAGCGCCGCGATCTCCTGCTCGAGCGTCATCGCGCCGCGGGCTCCGCAGCGGCCGGGGTGCGGCCGCTCCGGGCAAACCACTCGATGACCGGCGGCAGGCCCCGCTCCAGCGGCACCTCGGGCGACCAGCCCAGGAGCTTCGTCGCCGCCAAGATGTCCGGCCGGCGGCGCCGTGGGTCGTCCGACGGCAGCGGCCGGTAGCTGATCGGCGAACGCGAGCCGGTGAGGCGGAGAACCACCTCGGCGAAATCGCGAACCGTCGGCTCCGTGGGGTTACCGAGGTTGATCGGATGCGGCATCGGCTCGGCCCGCCGCATCAGCAGGATGAGGCCCCGCACCAGGTCGTCGACGTAGCAGAGCGACCGGGTCTGATTGCCGCTGCCGTAGACCGTGAGCGGCTCCCCGGCCAGCGCCTGCGAGATGAAGTTCGAGACGATGCGCCCGTCATCGGCGCGCATCCTCGGTCAGTAGGCGTTGAAGATCCGCGCCAAGCGGGCGTCGACACGGCCGAGCCGCTCGAAGTCGAAGCACAAGGTCTCGGCCGCCCGCTTGCCCTCGTCGTAGCAGGCTCGCGGGCCGACCGGATTGACGTGCCCCCAGTAGCTCTCGCGCTGCGGGTGCTTGAGCGGATCGCCGTAGATCTCGCTGGTCGAGGCCTGCACGAACCGCGCGCCATGGATCTCGGCCAGCGCCGGCAGGCGATGGGTGCCGAGGACGCTGGTGAGCATGGTGTGGACGGGGTCGGTTTGGGACCGCGGCGGTGAGGCGGCGCAGGCGAGGTTGAAGATCGCGTCGACCCGCCCCCGCAAGGGGAAGGGCACGCGTCCGCCTCGATCAGCGTGAAGCGGCTGCTCCGGGCGAGGCCATCCAGGTTCCAGGCGACGCCGGTCAGGAAACTGTCGACGCAGATCACCCGGCGGCCCTCCGCGATCAGCGGTTCGCAGAGATGGGCGCCGACGAAGCCCGCGCCGCCGGCCACCAGAACGGTGCGCGCGCCGGGCACCGAGCGCAGGTGTGGGGTCATGTGAGGGCTCCTTGCTTATGCTGGGCGTCTTCGCCGGTGGTGAGCGCTCGACCCTTCCCCAGGCGATCGAGTTCGACGGCGAGCTGGCGGGCGCGGGCGACGCCGGTGTGCTCCGCGAGCACCGCGGTGCGGGCGGCCCGGCCGATGGCGGCGAGCCGGTCGGGCGGCAGGGCCAGCGCCCGGCAGACTTCGTCGGTGCCGTTCGCCAGCAGGATCGACCTGCGGTTACGGAACAGCGACTCCAGCCCGGGCCAGCGGTCGGAGACGATCGGGGTGCCGCAGGCGGCGGCCTCGAACAGGCGCACGCTGGGCGACCAGCCGGCGGCGCGCATGGCGGCGCGGGTGATGTTGAGGGTGAGGCGCTGGCCGCCGTAGAAGGCAGGGTGCTCGGCCGGGGCACGTGCTCGATCCGGGTGACGTTGGCCGGCCAGTCGATCCCGGGCGGATAGCCCGGCCCGCCGACGACGAAGCGGCGGTCGGCCATGCGGCGGGCGGGCTCGATCAGCAGGGCTTCGAGCGCCGGCTGCCGGTCGGGGCTGTAGGTGCCGAGATACCCGAGATCGAACGAGGGCGCGCCGCCGGTCGGCCGGTAGGCCTCCGCATCGACGGCGCAGTAGAGCGGCAGCGCATTGCGGGCGCCATGGTCGCGCGCGAGCCGTGCCAGGGTCGGCCCCGCGGTGAAGGAGAAGTAGGCGTCGAGGCTGGGGATCTGGTGGCGCGCGATGTAGGTGGGATCGTTGCCGTCGAGCGCGGCCAGGGTGATCGGCGTGTCGATATCGTAGAAGGCGACCGGCCCGCGGGCGATCCCGAACACGAGGTCGAGCACCGCAACGCCGTCGGGAACGTAGGAGCCGACGATCACCGCGTCGGCGCGGGCGATGGCGGCGCGATGCCGGTCGAGGCCGGGAAGATCGTCGTAGAGGGCGAGGTCACAAACATGCTGGCCGTCGTGATCAGCATCGCCAACGCCACCCTGCGTCACACGTCCTCGCCGGAGGAATTCACCGGCACCCTGGTCGGGCGGCTCCACGGCATGGCCCGCGCCTACGGCCTGCTCTCCCGCGAGAACTGGTCCGACTTCTCGATCCGCGACCTTCTCGCCCAGGAGACCGAGGCGCACGGCTCGCGCAATATCGACGCAACCGGCCCGGACCTGCGGCTGAAGCCGCCTCAGGCGCTGGTTCTCGGCCTCGTCGTCCACGAGCTCGCCACCAACGCCGCCAAGTACGGTGCCCTTGTCGACGAAAGCTGACGTATCGAGATCGGCTGGTCCGCCGCGGACGGCACGATCCGGCTCGACTGGCACGAGCGGGGAGGACCGGAGGTCGTGGAGCCGGAACGAACCGGCTTCGGCTTCGTTCTGATACGAGGGCAGGTGTAGCAGCAACTCGGCGGCAAGTTCGAGGCCACCTTTGCTCAGGAGGGCTTCGAGGCACGCCTCGCTTTCCCCATGGAGTAGATCGCGAGGCGCCGTGCCGGCATCAGACCAGCCACCTGTCCCGCCGCGCCGGCTGCTGCTCGAGGACGAATGGCTGATTGCCTTCGATCTGCAGGAGATGCTGGAGACGGCCGGCTACGTCGTCGTCGGCCCCGCGGCATCGGTGGATGCGGCGCTCGCCCTCGACCGGGCCGAACGCCAGCCGATCCAGGCGGGCCTGTTCGACCTGCACGTGGCCCACGAGACCTCCTATCCCGTGGCCCGGGAGCTGAAGAGCCGCGGCATCCCGTTCGCGTTCCTGACCGGACACAACCGCGAGGATCTGGAACCCGAGTTCCGGCCCCACCCGGTGATCTGCAAGCCGGCGAGCGCGGCGGAGCTGTCGCGGCGCGTCAGCGCTCTCCTTGCTCCCTCGCCCTGACGCCGCACCGGAAACGCCCATACGCATTCCATATGCGTTCCATACGGAGTCCATACCCAGAAAATTACGGCATTTCAGTGCCTTGCGCGCCTCTAACGCTCCCGCGGCCGCCAGGCTCAGTACCCGCCGACAACCGGCAGGACCTCCCCGGTGATGTAGCTCGAACATTGCGGCGAAGCGAGGAACACGTAGGCCGGCGCCAGCTCCTCGGGCTGCGCCGGCCGCTTCATCTTCGCCTGCTGGCCGAAATGCGCCACCTTTTCCGGCTCCTTGTCGGAGGGGTTGAGCGGTGTCCAGACCGGTCCCGGCGCCACCGCATTCACCCGGATCCCGCGCGGCATCAGGCTCCCCGACAGCGCCCGGGTGAAGGCGTGGATCCCACCCTTGGTCATTGAATAGTCGACCAGATCCTTCGACCCGTCGATGCCCGTGACCGAACCGGTGTTGATGATCGCCGACCCCGGCGCCATCTCGGCCGCCGCCGCCTGCGCCATGTGGAAATATCCGTAGAGGTTGGTCTTCAGCGTCGCATCGAAATGCTCCGGCGAGAGGTCGAGGAAGTCCTCGGTATGCACCTGGAAGGCGGCATTGTTCACCAGCACGTCGATATGCCCGAACTCGCGCACCGTCCGCGCCACCGCCTCGCGACAGAAGTCGCGCTCCGCGACGTTACCGCGAATTACGATCGCCCGCCGCCCCTCCGCCTCGACCGCCGCCCTGGTCGCCTCGGCATCGGCGTCCTCCGCGAGATAGGCGATCGCCACGTCCGCCCCCTCGCGGGCGAACAGCACCGCCACCGCCCGCCCGATGCCGGAATCGCCGCCGGTGACCAGCGCCACCATCCCCGCGAGCTTGCCCGACCCCTTCCAGAACGGCGCATCGTACATCGGCGCCGGCTCGAGCCTGGCTTCCTCGCCCGGCTTCGCCTGATGCTGCTCCGAGAACGGCGGCACCGGATATTCCCGCGCCCCGGCCTGCATCGCCCCGCTCTCCTGCCCGGACTTCCTGCGATCGGCGCGGCCGACCTGTTCCTGGATATCGCGCTGCGTCTGAACCACCGCGGACGCCTCGTCCTGCCTCTCGTTCGCGTGCGCCTCTCTCCCGGCGACCAGCGTCGCCGCGCCTCGTTCGGTCGGGTCACTCATGATCGGCTCCTTTCACTTCGGCTTCTCCGGCGGCCGCGGCGGCCGCCCTCTGCTCTCAAGCCGCATGCCCGGGCTTCGTTCCGAGAGCCACCCGCCGCTCGTCCTCCCCTACCCTGCCTTGGCCGCGGTGGCCGGCGCACCCAACCTGATCAGGCTGCCTTCAGGGCCGCCTCGATCTCCGGCACCGGCACCTGGGTGAGGTCCTTGTCGAGCTCGCCCGTCACCCGCTCTGCGACCGCCTTGTGGAGCGCGGGCCGAAGCACGCCCAGTGTCCGCGGATCGGCCACGATCACCAGCTTGCTCGAGCGCCCAGTGCCGCAGCCGCCCTGCCAAGTCTTTGGCGAAGCGCTCCTTTTCCAGACGGTGCCAGTCGGTCTCCTCCACCGCGCTCCGGCCCGGTCCGCCGGGGTCGTCCAGCCGCCCCCGGGCGGTCGGTTCGCTGGACATGGGTCGGCGGGTTCTCCACCTCGCCGTGCCGGACCACCCGGAGGTCGATGATGTCCTCGTCGCCGTGGTTGCTGAGCAGCAGGAACTTCTCCCCGTCCGCCACCAACACCCAGGTCCCGTTGCCGATAAGCATGATGCCCTCCTTGCCCGCCTCGTTCGCCGCGCGGCTACCGCCGCTTTTTAACGCGCCCTCTGCCCGTTCCGTTCCCCGCGGTGCGTACCTGGAGCCGGCACCGCGCCGGAAAGTATTTGCCGCCTCGGCGAACGTTCGCCGCTGTGGCGCGTTGGGCAGCCAGAGGCATTCGTCTGGGAGATCGAAGATGCAAAACTCGCCCGACCGGCAGCTGGTCGCACTGCGCGCACACGAGATTTGGGAATTGGAGGGTCGCCCCGAGGGCCGCCACCGCGAGCACTGGAGCCAGGCAGAGCAGGAGCTCGGGGTTGCCGGCCCAGCGACGGAGAGCGTCCCCGACGATGAGGATTCAGCGGCGTCCATTGCGCCCCTGACGCCCGTCTGAGGAGGACCGTCCCATGACCGCCAGACTGGCCCTCACCGCAGGCCTCGTCGTCGCCGTCGCAGGGGCCGCCGCCGCCCAGGCTCCCATCAAGTCAGGCCCGGCAGAGTCGAATCAAGGCACCATCATGGCGCGGCTTGCCACCGCTGACGGCACCGACATCGGCTCGGTCACCTTCAGGTCCATGCGCGCCGGGATCAACGTGATCGTCGATCTGACCGGCCTTCCCCCCGGCCCGCACGCGATCCATATCCACGAGACCGGCGCCTGCTCGCCCGATTTCTCGGCGGCCGGCGGCCATCTCGCGCCGAACGGCCACGGGCACGGCTTCGCCCAGACCGAGGACCCGCACCCGGGCGACCTGCCGAACCTCTACGCGGCCGATGACGGCACCGCGCGCGCGGAGTTCCTGGACTGGCGTCTGACGGTCGACCAGCTCCTCGACAGCGACGGCTCCGCGGTCATCGTCCACGATGCCGCGGACACCTACATGGACCCGGCCAGCGCCGGCGGCCGCTTCGCCTGCGGGGTGGTCAAGCAGCAGAGCTGACGTCGCTCAGTACGCCTGGGTGGCTGCAACGACGGTCCGCGCGGTGGCGAGCAGGATCGCCAGGTCGAGCGTCGGCGAGGATCGGGCGACATAGTCGAGATCGTTGCGGACCCGCCAGGCCATGTGGCGGACCGAAGGGGTTTCGCCGCGTGCGCCGTTGACCTGTGCCAGCCCGGTGATGCCGGGCCGCACCGAGTAGCGCTGGTCGTAGTCGGGCAGCAGCCGATCGTAATACTCGTCCAGCGGCAGCGGATGCGGCCGCGGCCCGACGATTGACATGTCGCCGCGCAGCACGTTGATGAGCTGCGGCAGCTCGTCCAGGCTGGTCCGGCGGAGGAAGCGTCCGATCCGGGTGATCCGGTCGTCGTCCCTGGTCGCCTGCCGGAACCTCTCGCCGGGCGCCTCGAGCCGCATCGAGCGGAACTTGAGGATCCTGAACGGGACCTTCCTGCGGCCGTGCCGCATCTGGCAGTAGAGCACCGGGCCGGGCAATTCGGCCCGGATCAGCAGCGCGATCGCCAGCAAGAGCGGCGCGACCAGCAGCAGCCCCAGCCCGGCCGCGACGACGTCGAAGCCGCGCTTCAGAACGCCGTCGGCATAGCGCCGGCACGCCCGCAGCCGACCGGGAGAGCGTTCGTTAACAAGATCGGGACAGTCCGGCCGGTGGTTAAGTAAAAAAGTTAACGGGGTCGTTGCGCGCACATTCATATCTGACACTTTGACACAAACTCGTTACACACAAGTCTTTGTGTAAGCGAACCGTTCGCCGCTTTCAAGACATTTTGATTGCGGAATTAGGAGCGTGGCTTCGCAATTCCGGATATTGTGCGGAAATGCTGTTAAGAATAGTTAACATTATTAAGAAGGCCGGCGCCGACTTCTCGCTGGAACCGAAGATCCGCCCGATTTCGGCGGCGATGTCGTGACCGTTCAGCGCCCGGCCGCCCGGGCCTCAGGCCAGGGCGGCGTCGCAGCGTTCGCAGACGCCCGGGTGGGCGTGGCTGCCGACGTCGGGCAGGATCTTCCAGCAGCGCGCGCATTTCCCCCCGACCGCCAGCGCCGGGACCACGGCGATGCCCGGGACGTCGTCGAGCACGAAGGCGCCGTCGGGCGCGGCGGCGCCGGTCAGCGTCAGGTCGGAGGTGATGCAGACGTCGGCGAAGTCGACCGAGGCGAGCGCCGCCAGGACCTCCGGGTCGGCGACGTGCACCACCGGCGCCGCTTCGAGGCTGGCGCCGATGCGCTTGTCGCGGCGCTCGATCTCCAGCGCGCCGGTGACGACGCGGCGGGCGCGGCGGATCGTCTCCCACTTCGCGGCGAGCGCCGGGTCGAGCCAGGCGTGGGGGGTGGCGGGGAAGTCCTGCAGGTGCACCGAGCCGTCCTCGCCGGGGAAGCGCTCGAGCCAGACCTCCTCCATGGTGAAGGCGAGCATCGGCGCGAGCCAGGTGACCAGCCGGTGGAACAGCGCGTCGAGCACGGTGCGAGCGGCGCGGCGGCGCGGGCTCGACGCCGCGTCGCAATAGAGCGCGTCCTTGCGGACGTCGAACCAGAAGGCCGAGAGCTCGACGGTGCAGAACTGGAAGAGCTGCTGGAACACCCGCTGGAAGTCATAGGCGGCGTAGCCCTCGCGCACCGCGAGATCCAGCTCGGCCAGCCGGTGCAGCACCCAGCGTTCGAGCTCGGGCATCGCGGCGGGGTCGACCAGCTCGGCCTCATCGAAGCCGTCGAGCGCACCGAGCAGGAAGCGCAGGGTGTTGCGCAGCCGCCGGTAGCTGTCGGCGACCCCTTTCAGGATTTCCGAACCGATGCGCTGATCGACCGCGTAGTCGGTCTGCGCCACCCAGAGCCGCAGGATGTCGGCGCCGTACTGCCTGATCACGTCCTGCGGCGCGGTGGCGTTGCCGAGCGACTTCGCCATCTTGATGCCGTTCTCGTCCAGCGTGAAGCCGTGGGTGATCACCGCCTGGTAGGGCGCGCGGCCGCGGGTGCCGCAGGACTGCAGCATCGAGGAGTGAAACCAGCCGCGGTGCTGGTCGGTGCCCTCCAGATACACGCTCGCCGGCCAGATGCCGTCCGGCCGGTCGCGCAGCACGAAGGCGTGGGTCGAGCCCGAATCGAACCAGACGTCGAGGATGTCGGTGACCTTCTCCCAGTCGTCGTGCGGATGATCGCTGGCCAGGAACCGCGCCTTGGCGCCGTCCTCGAACCAGGCGTCGGCGCCCTCGGTCTCGAAGGCCTCCTTGATCCGGGCGTTCACCGCGGGGTCGCGCAGGATCTCGGCGCGTGCCGTCGTCGTGGCGGCGGACGAAGCAGGTCAGCGGCACACCCCAGGCGCGCTGCCGCGACAGCACCCAGTCGGGGCGGACCTCGATCATCGAGTAGAGGCGGTTGCGGCCGGAGACCGGGGTCCACTGCACCAGCCGGTCGATCGAGGTCAGCGCCCGCTCGCGGATGGTCCGCCCGTAGGTGTCCATGCCGTCCTCGAGCGGCTTGTCGATGGCGACGAACCACTGCGGGGTGTTGCGGTAGATCACCGGCGCCTTGGAGCGCCAGGAATGCGGGTAGCTGTGGGTCATGCGGCCGCGGGCGAGCAGGGCGCCCGCCTCGATCAGCTTGTCGATGACGGCGGCGTTCGCCTTGCCCTCCTTGCCCTTGGCGTCGAACACCTGCAGGCCGGCGAAGTAGGGGACATGGGCGGCGAAGGAGGAGTCCTCCAGCACGTTGTGGGTCATGCGGTCGACCAGCCCGTGCCGCACGAACAGGTCGTAGTCGTCGGCGCCGTGGCTGGGCGCCATGTGCACGAAGCCGGTGCCGGCGTCGTCGGTGACGAAGTCGCCGGGCAGCACCGGCACCTCGTAGGACCAATGACTGTCGAGGCGCGCGAAGGGATGCGCAGTGACCAGCATAGCGAGTTCGTCCGATCGATACGCTTCGCACGCGCTCGATACGCGGTCCACGCGCGCCGTACTGAGCACGTACTTCTGCGAGCTTGTCGGCCAGCACCATAGCGATCGCCCGACTTGCGCCCAGTTGTCCAGCAGGCGAAGCGACAATGTCGTAGAGCCCGTAGGAGATTGATGGGTTGAACGCGATGCCGCGATTGGACGGGATGGTCCAGGGCGTCGTGGTCCAGATCACGATATAGGTTGGGTGCCTTCCTGATAGAAGTCGCCGAAAACTCCGGCGCGCTTTCGGCAAACGAAGTGTCCGGTCGTACGCCATCGCCGGCTCGCAGGGGCGCAGCGCGCTGATACCCTGCATCAAGGTGTGAACCGGGAACTTCACCCAGATGGTCGGGCTCTGGTGGTCGCGGTACTCGACCTCGGCCTCGGCCAGCGCGGTCTTCTCCACCGGGGACCACATCACGGGCTTGGAGCCGAGGTAGAGCGAGCGGTTCATCACGAACTTCATGAATTCGTCCGCGATCACGGCTTCGGCGTGGAAGTCCATGGTCAGGTAGGGGTTTTCCCAGTCGCCGGTGACGCCGAGGCGCTTGAACTCCTCGCGCTGCACGTCGATCCAGTGCGCGGCGAAGCGGCGGCACTCGGCGCGGAGCTCGTTGATCGGCACCTCGTCCTTGTTCTTGCCCCTGGCGCGGTACTGCTCCTCGATCTTCCACTCGATCGGCAGGCCGTGGCAGTCCCAGCCGGGCACGTAGCGCGAGTCGTGGCCCATCATCTGCTGACTGCGCACCACGAAGTCCTTGAGGATCTTGTTCAGCGCGTGGCCGATGTGCAGGTTGCCGTTGGCGTAGGGCGGGCCGTCGTGCAGCACGAAGGGCGGCCGGCCGGCGGCGGAGCCGCGTAGCCGGGCATAGACCCCGATGCGCTCCCAGCGGGCGAGCCAGTCCGGCTCGCGGGCGGGAAGGCCCGCGCGCATCGGGAAGCCGGTTCGGGGCAGGAACAGGGTGTCTTTGTAGTCGATGGTCTCGGCGGTCATCGCAGGGGTCCGTCATCGGCGGGAAGGGGAAAGGCGCGCACGCGCCGGGACCCGGCGGCCCTGAGGATCAGAGCGCCGGGACGATAATTCGGACGATGCCGAGACCCCGAGCCATGCGGCGGGATATAACCCCCGGTCCGCGGCCCTTCAATCGGCTTTTTGGCCGGTCCGCGCGGTGGCGCAGCCTGGCTCCTGACCCGACGCCTGGGCCCTGCCCGTCTGCAACTCCCGGCTCGTCGCGTAGAGGCCCGGGGGCGGCTCGGCGCGGCGCAGCGCGGCAACGATGCGGTCGAGGTCGTCCTGCGCCGCCGGGGTCCACGCGAGCCCGGGCGCGGACCCGGCCTCGGTCACCAGCGTCAGCCCCTCTCCGCCCCTGTCCACCACGATCATGCCGTAGGTCTGGGCCGCCGCCGCGACCATGCGCCCGATCGGCGTCCGCAGGCCCAGCGCGGTGGCGTCGAGACCCGGCGGCAGCGCCAGCCGGGCGCCCATCGGCAGCGAACCGGAATACCCGGGTACCTCGCCGGTGGCCCGGCGATCGAAGGTCAGGGCCGGATAGACACAGGCGGGGCTGAGCAGCCTCGCCGGCGCCAGCAGCTTGATGGCGTGCTCGATCCGTCCGGCAGCGAGCTCCGGGGTCAGGATCAGGCCGGCATAGACCGGAACCATCGAAGCGGTGACCCCGTTCTGGAAGCCGTCGCCGGCCAGGCCGGGATCGGTCAGCTTGAAGCTCTGCGCCACGATCGACCCGTCGGCGAGCACGATCGCCCCATAGGCTTCGAACACCCTGCCGTCGGGCTGGACGATGACCAGGTGTCCGTCGGCGCCCCGCGTCGGCCGCGCCTCGGCAGGCGCCCGCACCGCGAAGACGCCGGGTCTGCGGAAGGCGTCGACCGGATCGTAGTCGTCGGGCAGCCGTGCCCGGTGCGCCGATTGCGAGACGTAGACGTGGAAGGGATAGGGGAACGTCGGGCCGGCCTCGCGACGGATCACGGCGTCGACGGCCGGCGGATTGCCGGCGGTTCTCCAGCGGCCGCGCGCCAGCATCGACCAGGGATCGGGGTGATGCAGCACCGCGACTAGGCGGTCGGCTTGGGAGGCGTGAAAGACCGGAACCGAAACCCCGTCCGGCTCCAGCCAGGCCGACAGCCCGACGGCCGTGCCCGCGAGCCCGGGCACCGCGGTGTAGCGGGTATCCGGCGGCAGCGGCATGTTCCAGACCGACCGGGCGGCGAAGGGCCGGCTCCCCGGCAGCGTCCCGGCGACCGCGGGCGGCTGCCAGGCCGCGAGCAGTACGCCCAGCAGAACCACCCGAAGCGCGCCGCTCACCGGCGCGACCACCATCGCCGCCGGCGCTTGTTCAAGACCATGCCGAGGCAGTGCCCGCCGCAGTCCTCGATCGCGCCCAAGGCATCGCGGATCTGCGCCTCGGTGCTGCGGTCGGCCTCGACCACCAGGATCACCCCCGAGACCGAGCCCGCCAGCCGGAGCGCCGCCGCCGAGCCCAGGATCGGCGGCGCGTCCATCACCACCAGATCGAGCAGCGAGTCCTGCATGACCTGGTGCACCAGGTCGGTCAGGGTGCGCAGCGCCCGCGCCGTGGCCGGCGGCTCGTCCGCGAAGTCGGGGCGGGCCAGGTCGAGGCTGCCGACCGCGTAGCCGATCGATGAGGCCACCTCGGCCAGCGCGGTCGCCAGGTACGAGGTGCCGACGCTCGGCCCGGCGCCGGTCAGCATCACCACTCGCGCGGTGCCGCCGCGGCAGCTGGCGAGGATCCCCTGGACCAGCCGGACCATCTCCGCGCGGACCGGCGGCGGAACCTGCGAGGAGACCTGCGACGCGGGATGGATCCGCAGCAGGCTGGTGTCGTGGACGAGCGAACCCTTCTGCAGCATGCGCCGCTCCCTACCTGCGCCCGACGAACGGCACTTCGGCCCGCACCGGGACCGCGAAGCTGCCGCGCAGTTCACCGGCCGAGGAGAACCGCCGCGAGAAGGCTTCGACGACGAAGCCGGTGGCCAGGCTCCCCGCGCTCACCAGCAGCAGCGCCAGCAGCATCCGCGCGAGCCGGCCCGGCCGGGCGGCGTGGGTCGGCGGGGTCGCCGGGCTGACGACCCGCACGCTGGCGGTTCCCGCCGCATCCATGCTGCTGGCGTTGCGCGCCTCCTGCAGCCGCCGCGTGGCGGCGTCGAGCACCTGCTGGGCGGAGTCGCGCTGGCGCAGCAGATCCTGAAGCGTGGCCTGGCCGGCGCTCAGCGCGGCGATCCGGGCGTCGAGATCGCCGGCGTCGCGCCGGAGTTGTCGGAAGGCGGAGGTCTCCGAGCAGCACGAGGCCAGCTTTGACAGTTGCTGCTCCAGTTGCGCCTTGTCCTGGATCAGCCGGTCCATCTGGCCGTCCTGGGCAAAGACGCGCTGGCTGCGCTCGAATTCGGCGACACGCTCCTGCGCCGCGGCGAATTCCCCGCGCGCGCTCTGCGCCTCGGCCTCGAACAGTGCGACCATCTGCTCGCCGTAGAGCTCGCGATACTTCTGCTGGAAGATCGCGACGAAGCGGTTCAGCGCTTCCGCGGCGATGCCCGGATCGGGATTGGAAAGCTCCACCGCGACCACATTGGAGTGGGCGGCCGACGTCACGGTCATGTCCGCGCCGAACCGCAGAGCGGCGTCCTGCACCGCGCGTTCCGGGAGCGACACTCGCGCCTCGGTCAGCGCCGGGTACAGCCGGTCGACCCCGACCGCTTCGACCACCCGCCGGGCGATCTCGTCGGACCGCATGATCTCGATCACCGAGCTCACGATCTGGTCCTGGCCGAAGTTGGCCGGAACCATGTCGTTGCCGGCGCCATAGCCGCGCAGGGTATATTCGCGGCCGAATTTCGCCAGCACCGCGGTGCGGGCGACGTAGCGGGGCGGCGACACCGCGATCAGCGCCATCGCCGCACCCCCGAGCAGCAGGATCAGGGCCAGGACCAGCCCGCGCCTGCGGAAGATCGCGGCGGCGACGTCCTCGATGACCGCGGCCAGGGGCATCACGTCATCATTCCGCGGCCAGGCAACCGCAGAACGGCGCGGCCGAGGAATAGCTCGCGAGGTCGTATTTCGCGGCATGGTTGTCCGGCCGGTAGGGCCGGAACCAGAGCACCATCGAGACCACCCGCCGCCACCAGCCGTAGGGCTCGAGCGGGGCTTCCTGCCGGTCCGCCCCGGTCCGCACGATCCGGACCTCGCCGGACGCCCTGGTGCCGACGATCCGCCAGCCGAGCACCGGCACCGGACGCACGTAGTCGCCCGCCTCGACGGGCAGCGGCACCTCCGGCTCGGCCCAGAACGCCGAGCCCGGCGGCGACAGGAAGGCCAGGACCAGCGCCCGCAGCGACCACAGGCAGCTCGACGCTCCCGGAATAGTTGTCCAGGACCCGCAGGTCGGCGCCACAATAGCCCTGGGTCACCATGCCGCCCGTAATCGCTCCGCGCGCAACGAAGTGCGCCCAGGTGGCGTCGAGGGCCCGATGCGCCAGGCCCGCGGCGCCCGGACTGTCCCGGGCCGGCGTCCAGCGCCGCGGCCACCAGCGGCGCCGGCGCCGCCAGCCGGTAGCACACGCTCCGGCCCATGATCGGGATCCCGTCCGGGCTGACGAGGTAGGCGAGATCCCGCGCGAACGCCGCCAGGTCGCCCGCCACCGGCGCGCCGCCGAAGCCGGGGCTGACCCGCCGCAGCCACCAGAGCTCGTAGTGGATCGCCCAGGCGTTGTACCAGTCGACGCTGTCCGGCCCCGGCCCGTCGCCGTACCAGCCCTGACCGATCCTGAACTGCATGAAGCGGCGGAAGTGCGCCGCGGCGATCCCGGCGTCGCCCGGCGCTCCCAGCGCCGCCAGCACCTCGTGGATCAGCACCGGATAGAGATGCCAGTTGTTGTCCGGAACCTCGACGCGGACCGCCTGCCGCAGCCAGGCGAAGAGGTTCGCCCGCTCGGCGTCCGACAGCGTCGGCAGCAGCGTGTCCCGCACCACCCAGACCGAACGGGCGACGTCGGCCGCTTCCACCACCGACTGCGCGCGATCCCCGATCGGCCCCCAGTACGCCGGCGTCCCCGGCGTGGTGCCGGCAACCACGCCCTGCCGCAGCCAGGCGAGCAGGTCGATCCGCCGGCCCCGCAGGTCGGTGACGACCCCGTCGCGCCCGCCCGCCAGCCAGGCGGCGACCAGCGGGGCCAGCCGGGTGAAACCCTCCATCGCGTCGACGTCCAGGCCGTGCCGGCTGCGCGCGCCGGGCTGGTCGACCCGGCTGCCGCCGGGGCGCTCACGGTCGCTGAAGCTCGTCAGCAGGTACGCCATCACCAGGCCGTAGGACCGCTCGCCCAGGGGACCGGGCGCGGCAAAGGCCTGTTGCAGCTCGGCATCGAACGCCGGGTCCCATTCCGGCCCGGAGATAACCGGCGACGACGAGACCGCTGCGACCGTCGCCGCGCTGGCGCAGGCCACGCCCAGCAGCACGCCCGCCAGAAAGATCCGCCCCCTGTTCATGCCGCCATCGTCCGGCCGAGCAGCCGCTGCGCCAGCCGGGACAGGGCGCCATGAACCGGCGCCGGCAGCAGGGTCGCGGCCACCGCGACCGTGGTCAGCCAGGCCCGCCGGTCGCGCAGCATCGAGCGCCAGGCGCCCCGCCAGGCGCGACGAATCAGCCGTCGGGCCGAGGCGTGATCGCCGCGGACATAGGCGATATAGGCGAAGTAGCGGCTGACCCGGCCGCGGGCGACGGCCTCCACCGCCGCGGTCCGCGCCGGCGCCAGCCGCCGCGCCTTCTCCAGCACCAGCTCCCAGTTGCTCTGCATCCGGCGCCAGTCGCCGGTGATCTGGCTGCCATGGCTGCGGTAGCTGGTCAGCACTTCGGCGACCAGCCCGATGTTGCGCTCGCGCAGCAACGCCATCCGCAGCAGCAGGTCGAGATCCACATTGGACCTCAGGCTCGGGTCCATGCCGCCGACCGCGCGCACCGCTTCGCGCCGGCAGACCACCGTGCTTGCGGTGCCGGTGAAATTCTCGACGATCAGCCCCTCGAACCCTATGCCGTACGGCAGATCCTCCGGCCGGCAGGTGTTGCTCCGCCCGGTGACGACGCCGTCCGCGTCGATGACCCGCCACCAGCTGTAGCTGACGTCGAGGTCCGGCCTTGCATCCATCAGCGCGACGTGGCGCCGCGCCTTATCCGGATCCCACAGGTCGTCGCCGTCGAGGAAGCCGACATAGCGGCCGCCAGCGGCCTCGATCCCGACGTTGCGGGACCGGGCCGGCCCGGTGTTGCCCTGGCTGATGACCCGGAGCCGCGGGTGTCCCAGGAAGGCCGCGATCCGCTCGCCGGTCCCGTCGGTGGAGCCGTCGTCGACGACGATGACCTCGTGCTCGACGCCGACCTGGGCCAGCGCCGACGCTATGGCCTCGGCGATATAGGCCTCGAGGTTGAAGGCCGGGACGATGATCGAGATGTCGGGCCTCACGCCAGCCTCCAGGCGCTGGCCGACCGCAGGGTGTCAGGAAAGTGCACGCTCAGCCGGACCCGGTACATCGCCCCCGAGACCAGCGACAGCAGTCCCGAAGCGATCACCGCGCCCCAGAAACCCCAGGTCGCGGCCAGGATCCCGAAGAGCACCAGCGCGAGCGCGATCCTGGCGACCGCCAGAAGCGCGCAGTCTCGGAGAAAGCCCGACGCGCGCAAGGCCTGCTCGCAGAAGTTGCTGAGGTAGCGCGCCGGCATCGGCAGGAGCACGATCGGCAACGCCGGGATGATGCCCGGGAGCCGGTAGAGCGCCAGCGCCGCGACGCAGGCGACCGCGAAGGTTCCGACCGCCGAGATCCAGGCCAGGCGCTCGTTCTGCCGGGCGATCTGCCGGCCGGAACCGGCGGCGTCGGCGACCAGCCGTGGATAGCTGTTGAAGACGAAGGACCAGCCCGGCGTATCCGCGGCGGAGACGAACTGCCGCAGCAGTCCGAAGAGACCGAGCTCGGGACGCGTCAGCAGCCCCGAGAGCAGCACCAGCGGCAGCTGCTCGGCCAGCAGGCCCCCGAGATCGAGCGGCGTGAACCGCAGCGCTTCCCGCAGCGGCGCGCGCGCCGCGCCGGCTTCGACCCGGGCGAAGCTGAGCGGCGCAAACCCGATCGCACAGCCGAGAACCCGGGTGGCGAGCAACGCGAGCGCAAAATCCCGGAAATCCGGCGCGCTCGCCGCGATCGCGGTCCCGGCCAGATGCAGCGCCGGGACCAGCGGTGCCCAGGCCTGGCGCCCCTGCAGCACGTAGAGGGTCTGCAGCACGTTGAGCTGGCCGAGCAGCGCACCGGCGCCGGCCAGCGCGGCGATGGCGACGGCCTCCTCGGCGCTGCGTGCCAGCAGGATCGCGTAACCCCAGATCAGCGGCGCGACGAGGACCATCAGCAGGCACGAGCTGGTCAGCCCCAGGGTCGCCTTCTGGGCCTCCGGCAAGGCGGCGCGCGGCAGCGCGCTCGGCAGGCCGAATCCGATCACCAGGCTCCCGACGGCTGCCGGCAGCGCCGCCAGCGCCAGGGCCCCGGCGCTGTCCAGGCCGTAGGCCCAGACCACGGCAACCGAGACCGCGAAGGCGTTCCCGAGCTGCAGCACCCGCGCCACCAGCAACGGCAGCGCACCGCGGCCCTCCGGAACGGCGCCGGCGGCGGCGATCATGCCGCGGCCCTTTGGCCCGCGCCACCGCAGGCGACGCCGCGGACGCCGAAGCGGTCGTACCACTCGGCCAGCATCAGGATATTCCAGAGCCTGGTGTGGGTATTGCGCGCCGATCTTCCGCCCGCGCGGTGCGCGGCGAGCAGATCGAGGACCGCGGGCCGCTCCAGCACGCCATCGCGGAACAGCCCGGCATTGGCCACCCGGTCCTCCAGATAGCGCCCCATCTCGCCGCGGAGCCAGGCCGCGACCGGCGTAGCGAAGCCCTGCTTGCGCCGGCCGGTCACCTCCGGCGGAACCCACGGGGCCACCGCGTCCTTCAGCAGGCGCTTGGTCTCGCCGCCGGCGGCACGCACGTTCGACGGCAACGCCAGCACGTAGTCGACGAGGCCGGCGTCGAGGAACGGCGAGCGGATCTCGAGCGAATGCGCCGAGGACATCTTGTCGACCCGCATCAGCAGCTTCTCCGCCATCCGCATGCGAATCTCCGCCAGCGCGAACACCGACATCGGATCGTCGCGCATATAGGCGGGCGTCTCCGCCTGGACCCGGGCCGCGGTCAGGGCCGACGGGTAGCGGGCGAGCTTCGCCGACGAGAGCGCGCCCTTCTCGGCGTCGTCGAAGAAGGTCTCGGTCCCGAGAAACAGCGGTCCGCCGCTGGCCGCCCGGCGCAGCGTCCCGCGATGGACCTCGGCGCCGATCGCCGTCAGCACCGCCTGTCCGAGATATTCCCCGGCGCGCAGCACGCCCGGCGGCAACCGCCCGCGGAAGCGCAGCGCCTCTGCCAGCCTGTGGTACTTCAGGTAGTTCGGATACCCGAGGAACACCTCGTCCGCGCCTTCCCCGACCAGGGCAACCACCACCCCCGCTTCGCGCAGGCTGCGCGCCGCAAAGAAGGTATTGAGCGCCGCCGGATCGCTGATCGGCTCGTCGAAGTGCCAGGCCAGGTCCGGAAGCGCCGCTATGGCGTCGCGCTCGGAAACCTCGACCTTGTGCGCGCGCGCACCGAGCCCGCGCGCGAAGCGCTCGGCATCGGGCCACTCGTCCAGGTCCGGCCGGTCGGGATGCGAGACGGTCACGGTGTCGAGCGCCCGGCCCGAAAGCCGCGTCATCAGGGCTACGACGGTGCTGCTGTCGACGCCGCCGCTCAGGAACGCCCCGACCGGCACGTCCGCCACCATCATCGCCTCGACGCTCGCCTGCAGCATTTCCCGGACCCGGCTGACCTGCTCGGGGTAGGCCGCCGCCCGTATCCGTGCGGCGTCGGCCGTAGCCGCGCCCGGCGCCGCGAAGCTGAACCGCACCGGTTCCCCGCCCTGCTCGACCAGCAGCGCCTCCCCCGGCGCCAGCTTGTTCACGCCACTGAAGAGCGTCAGCGGCGGCATCACGAACCCGAAGGTCAGGTACTGCGACAGCGCCTCGGGATCGATCGCCCGCGGCAACTCGCGCGCCTCGAAGAGCGCCTTGATCTCGGACGCGAAGATCATCTCCCCATCGCCGTCGCGGCAGTAGTAGAGCGGCTTCTCGCCGAAGCGGTCGCGCGCCAGCAGCAGCCGTCCCGAGCCCCTCGTCGTAGAGCGCGATCGCGAACATGCCCCGGAGGCGCTTCAGCACCTCCGTTCCCCAGGCCTCGTATCCGTGCACGATGACTTCGGTGTCCGAACCGGACCGAAACCGGTGGCCGAGCCCGACCAGTTCCTCCCTGAGCGCCCGGAAGTTGTAGATCTCGCCGTTGAAGCTGACCCGGACCGTTCCGTCCTCGTTGCCGAGCGGCATATGCCCCTCGGCCGAGAGATCCTGCACGGCCAGCCGACGGCTCCCCAGGATGCAGCGGCCGTCCCGGCTCGACCAGAGCCCGGAATCGTCCGGCCCGCGATGCGCGACGGCCGCGAGCATCCGCAGCGCCGCCGGCCGCAGCGCCTCCAGACCGCCCCGCGAGGCCGCAGACGTCATCCCGATCAGACCGCACATGCGCCGTTCCAGCTGATGAGCTCGCCAGCACCTTGGGCAATCGATCCGCCGCCGACAAGTGAAATTATCACCTGAATAGCGATTTGATCAGCATTGCGTCAATGATCGAACCTATCTATCGTCCGCAAACCGACAACAGCCGTCTCATCTTGTTAACTATTGTTAAAACTCTGCGAGAGCTTCTTAACAAACGGTAAACACGCGCCCCAGCTAAGGTCGATGGATTTGCTCAACCTCCCTAGACTTCCCTCGCCGTGGCCCCGCCGATGAAGGTCGCAATCATCGGCTCACGCGGCCTGGGCAACTCGTACTCCGGCATCGAGAAAGTCCTCGCGCATCTCTGCCCGCGGATCGCGGCCCTCGGCCACGAGGTCCACGTCTTCGGTGAGGCCGGCGCCGGCGTAGAGCCGCGTCCCGGGATCAGGCAGGTCGACGTTCCGGCGCTCCGGGGAAAATACACCGAGACCCTCAGCCGCTCCGGCCTGTCTGTGCTGCTGGCGATGGCGCGCGGCTACGACGTCATCAACCTGGTGGCGGTCGGACCGGGGGTCCTGAGCGCGGTTCCCCATTTCGCCGGCACCCCGGTGGTGGTCAGCATCCACGGCCTGGACTGGGCCCGCGACAAATGGCCCGCCCCGGCGCGCCTGGCGCTGCGGGCCGCGGAGCGGAGCATCGTGCGCTTCGCGGACGAGATCACCGTGGTCTCGCAGGAGCTGGTCCGCTATTTCCGCCAGGCCTACGGCCGCGAGGTCGTCTACACCCCGAACGGCCTCGACCCCGCGGCCGGCGCGGCCGATCCCGGCATCCTCGCCGAACTGGGCCTCCGGCCCGGCGACTACGCCCTGTTCGCAAGCCGGCTCGTTCCCGAGAAGGGCGCCCACGAGCTGGTGGAGGCCTTTCAGCGGATCCGCACCGAGCGAAAGCTGGTGATCGCCGGCGGGGGCCGCTACGACCAGGGCTACGTGGACGCGCTGCGGGCCGCCGACCGGACGGGGCGCTGCGTCTTCACCGGCCACCTCGAGGGTCCCCGGCTCGAACACCTGTTTCGCGGCGCCTGCCTCTACGTCCTGCCTTCCCATATCGAGGGCCTGTCGCTGTCGCTGCTTGAGGCCATGAGCTTCGGCAAGGCGCTGCTGGTCAGCGACATCGCCGAGAACCTCGAGGTCATCGGCGATGCCGGCGCCACCTTTCCGGTCGGCGACGTCGACGGGCTGGCCGCGGCGCTCGAGAAGCTGCTGGCAGCTCCCTGCCGGCTTCGCGAGCTGGAAACGCGCGCCGCCGCGCGCGCCCGCGACCTGCACTCCTGGGACCTCGTCGCCGCCAGCTACGCCGAGGTCTACCACCGCATCGCCCGCAGCGACCGCCGTTCGCTGGCCGCAGGCTCGTCCCGGCCGGACGGCGCGCGCTGAGCGATGGACCGCCGGGAGCTCCCCTTCGACGCCCGGCCGGTCGGCGCCCTCGCCCTGGAGGGCGACCGTCTGCTCGCGCGCTACCTGCGATCGGTGCCGCTTCTCTGGATCCTGGGGCTCAACAACCTGGTCGCCGCCGGGCTGATGCTGAGCCTGGGCTGGCGCCGCTGGCCCACCGATGCCCGGACCAACCTCGTCGCCTTTGCCTGGGCCGCCGTCTCGGCCGCCCAGGCGGCCAGCGTGTTCTACAACTGGTCGGCCGCAGCCCTGCCGCTGTCGCGACTGCCGGGGCTGCTCATGTCGAACACCACCCTCGGCTGGCTGTTTCTCGGCATCTGCCTGGCCGCCGGCCGCGCCTGGTCGATGGCCAGCCCGGTCGCCGTCCGCGGCATGATGGTGCTGGCGCTCCACGTCGTGCTGGTCGGGACGCTCGCTTACGCCGTCGCGTTCCTGAGCCACCGGCCCGCCTTCGAGGTCGAGACCCCGCTGCGGCTGGTCCTCGGCCAAAGCCACGGCGCCGATTTCTACACCGTCGCCACCTTCTACCAGATCGCCGAAGGCTCGTTCGGGCTGGTTCGCCTGGTTCTGTTCTTCCCGTGGTCGACCTGCCTGTCGCTCGCCGGCGTCTGCCTTGTGCTGATCGCGACCTGCGAGCAGGACCTGCGCTGGCGGCTGACCGGGATCGCCGGAGGGCTGTTCGCGATTGTCTTCAGCTTCAGCCGGGTCGGCGTCGTCGCGCTTCCCGCCGCGCTCGCGGCCTGCTTCGTGCTCCGCGCCCGCGCCGCCTGGGTGGCGGCGGCGCTGGCGGCGGCCGCCTTCGCGGCGCTGCTGCTGGTGGTCGCGGATATCGGCATCCTCGACGGCATCGCGCAGCTCGTCACCGCCCTGCACGATTCGCGCGCCGGCTCGTCCCAGGGTCGCGAGCTGGTCTACGACGCGAGCTGGCGCGCCTTCCTGGCCTCGCCGGTCTTCGGCTGGGGCTGGGTGGGCCCGTCGGTGATCCCCGAGGAGGTCCTGCCGATCGGCAGCCACTCGACGCTCTACGGCGTGCTCTACACCGGCGGCGCCTCGACCTTCGCCTGCCTGGTGCTGGCGATCGGCCTCACCGCCGCCGCCGTGCTGCGGCAGGCGCTGCGCCGCCGGGACGCGCCGAGCGCGGCGGCGGCGGGCGCGCTCGGCGCGATCGTGGTCTTCTCCTACGGCGAGGCGCTCTACAGCTTCGTCATCCCGCTGGTGTTCGTGTTCATGTTCATCGGCGGCGCGCTCGGCGGACCGCCACGGCCGACGGAGCCGCCCCGATGACCCCCCGCCTCTCCGTGGTGATCCCGGCCTGCAACGTCGGGCGCTACATCGGCGAGGCCGTTGCCTCCGCCCTGCGACAAACCGTCCGCGAGATCGAGGTGGTCGTGGTCGACGACGGCTCCACCGACAATACGTGCGAGGTGGTGCGGTCATTTCGCGACGACCGCCTGCGGCTGGTCCGCAAGGCCAATGGCGGGCTCTCGAGCGCCCGCAACGTCGGGATCGGACATTCCCGGGCCGCCTTCATCGGCCTGCTCGACGGCGACGACCGCTGGCATCCGGCAAAGGTCGAACGTCACCTCGCGCTGATGGAGCGCGACCCGGCAATCGGCATCAGCTTCAGCCATTCGGCCTATATCGACGAGGCCGGCCGCGCCACCGGCCGCGTCCTCTTCACCACCCTCGGGCGACCGACCCTCCGGCAGCTCGTGCTGCGCAACTGCATCGGCAACGGCAGCACGCCCATCGTGCGCGCGGCCTGTTTCCGGGCGGCCGGTGGCTTCGACGAAAGCCTGCGCAGCTGCGAGGACTGGGAAATGTGGGTGCGAATCCTGCGCGACACCGGGTACTCGGCCGTGCTGGTTCCGGAGGTGCTGACCGACTACCGGCTACACATCCGAAGCCTCAGCGTCGATTTCGCCGGCTTCCTGCAGAATGCCGAGCGCGCCGCCGGCAAGATCCGAGCCCAGACCCCGGCCCTGCCGGCGCGGGTGGTGAACCGGGGCCTCGCCATGAGTTACCGCATCGCCGGAACCAAGGCGCTGCAGCTCGGGCAAACCTCCGCCGCGGCCTCGCTCCTCGCCAGGGCGATCGGCAAGAGCCCGGCGCTCATCGTCACCGACCCACGCCTGCTCGGCACCGTCGCGGCGATGGCGATGCCGAAGCGGGTGGTCGATGCCGGGCACCGCCTGCTCGGGGGTATCCTGAAATCGAGGCGGCCGCCGCAGGCGGTGCGCCGGAAATGAGGGTCGCCGATGCGCAAGCCACTATGCCTTTCGATCCTGCCCGCCGTGCTTGCCGCAGGCCTTTCCTGGATCGCGCCGGCGCGCTGCGCCGCCGACGAGCCGATGCGCGTCGAGCCGGGCCTGGTGCTCGAGGTCTACGTGGTCGGCCTGCCGGAGTTCCGCTACCAGGTGACGGTCAATCCGTCGGGCGAGGCCTCGTTTCCGCTGCTCGAGCCGCTGCAGGTCGCCGGGATGAGCCTCGAGGCGGTGCGCGGCCTGGTCAAGGACCGGCTGTCGAGGGTGGCCTACCGCCAGCGCACGGCCGACGGCCGCGAGAACGTGGCCAGCTTCCTGCCCGAGGAGATCACGGTCGACGTTGTCGAGTATCCTCCGGTTTACGTCACCGGCGACGTGGCGGCGCCCGGTCAGCTCGCGTATCGGCCGGGCCTCACCGTCCGCCAGGCGATCGCCCTGGCCGGCGGCTACGACCTCGCCCCGGCCGGCGTCGGCGATGCCTTCATGCAGGCCGCCGATCTGCAAGGCGACTATCGGCAGGCCGCGATCGAGCTGGCCACGGCCGAGCTGCGCGCCCGGGTGGCGCAGGCGGTCCTCGCGAACGTGCCGTTGGACAGCACGGGGGACGCCGGCGCCGGGTCGGCGGAGGTGCTGCCGCAGCAGATCGCCCGGGCCGAGACCTCGCGGATCGAAGCCACCGAGGCGGACTACCACAAGGAACTGGCGCACATCGAGGGCCAGGTGGCCGAGAAGCAGAAGCGGCAGGACGCGCTCGGGGCCGAGCAGCAGGTGCAGCAGGAGACCGTTCAGCAGCAGCTCGACCGCGTCGCCCAGGCCCGGGACCTGAACGCCAGGGGTCTCGCCGCCGCCTCGCGCGTCACCGAGGAGGTGCGCCAGCTCGCCTTCGCCAAGGAGCGTCTGCTCGCGCTCTCCGCCGAGATCTCCGCCGTCGTCAGCGACGGTGACCAGGTCCGCCGCAGCCTGCAGTCGTTGCAGGACCAGCACCGGATCGGGCTTCTCGGGGACGTGGAGGAGGCCACGATCCGGATCGCGTCACTGAAGCTCCGGCTGCGCACCCTGGAGGGTAAGCTGCGCCACGCCGCCGCCGCGCAGGACCGGTCCGCCCGGGCGGACGACCTTCCGCGGACGATCTCGGTCCATCGCAAGGGCGCCACGCCGGGCCCGGAGCTCGTGATGGACGAGGACGAAACCCTGCGCGCCGGCGACGTCGTGGAAGTCAGGCTGGACCGATCCGCAGCAAATCTCGACCGAATAGGCGAGTGATCCGAGGGCCCGCGGCGCCGGCGTCGGTCGGCCGTTAACCGATCAATCCTGAGCGTTTTGCTATGCATATGGGTTGTGCATACGTTGTGCATGGACCGTGCTTCGCGCAAATCCCTGTTAACACTGACGGAATTGCCACAAATCGCCTGCGCTCTCGCGGACGTGAAATCGACCCAATGGCGCATAGCGAACATCCGGATGGATAGCTTATCAAGGCTTGGTGCTCGGTATCATCCTTGTTCACCGTGGGTACGGGAAGCATGCACAAAGTCGGTTGGAAGCTCACTCTGCTCGCGCTTGCGGTCGGGATAGCCATCGCCCAGCCATGGGCCGACAACTCGGCATCCGAAGGTCGCATCGTCTTCCGGCCAGGCGATTTCGGCGCCCTCGGAGATGGCCAGACCGACGACACCGACGCCTTCTCCAATATGCACGCGCAGATCATCAATCTTCAGGATCAGTATCCCGAGGTGCGGATCACCATCGAGTTGGGTTCCCCCGCGCACGGCCGCCACTACATCTATCGCTGGAACCGCTGGACCTGGGGAATCCGTGATCTCGTCCTGGAGGGAAACGGATCGACAATCCAAAATGTAAGCGCCTCAGCCTGGCACATCGACCAGACCGCATTGCGGACGAACCGGGACGCCTTCCACACCCAAGGCTACCACGAGGGCGAGGAAGCCAACGACTGGGGGGACTACGACCGTTTCGGCTACGACGTCGAGACCGCGCCCAAGGGCGCGTCGTTCGTCGATCTCGTCGATCCCAAGGCCGCCGCCGCCTTCGAGGTCGGAAAGCTGGCTCTGGTGGCGAGCTTCGACCAGCAGGGAGGCGGATATCCCCCGAACCCACGCTACTACGACTGGGTTCGCGTGACCGGCGTCAAGGGCAAACGAATCACCTTCGACGGGCAGGCCCTGAAATACGAGCACCGGCGCGACCTGCCCTACCGCGCGGACTTCAAGGACCCGAATCTGCCGGCGCGCGAACTCATCGACAATGCCGTCATCGTCCCGGCCGAGCGTGAGATCCCCTGGACCGACCACTTGGTCATCAGGAACCTGACGACCGGGCCCAACCCCTACGTCCGCGGCGGCTCAGCGGACGCCGTCGGCACTCTGCAGATCGACAGTGCACGCTCGGTCATCCTCGACGACGTCACCACCAACTATCTGGTGGTCGCGATGACCCAGGACGTTCTGATCAGGAAGAGTCACGTCGTTGGCGAGTTGGACAAGATCAACGGCCGGATCCGCTTTGAAGACTCGACTGTAAACTTCCGCGAAGCAACTGGCGTGGAACGGATCGAGGTGGTCAATTCGACCGTGATTGGCCAGATTCCGCACGCTGGCGCGCGAAAGCCACTTCGACGGCGTCACCTTCGACTTCTCTGGCGAGGACAAGGGCGCACCGGGCGCTCTCTACATCGAAGGCTTCACCCCCGTCTATCTCCTGGAGGTCGACAACTCGCGCTTCATCGGAAGCCCGGGCGAAGACGAGCCCGCCTTTGTTACCTACGAACCAACCATTGAATTCCCGATCAACGACAAGGATCTGGCGTTGAAGGACGGGCGACTCGAGGTTCCGCCGGGTTCCGGGATGTGGGACGTGGGAATGAACGTGATCTACGAGGGCCTGGAGATCGAGCTCGATACGGCCGATGGGACGGCGAAAGGCTGCGGACGGGTCCGGAGTATCCGCAGCGGGGGCGCGATAGAGACGGCCGTGATCGGCGTCGATTGGTTAGGGTCCCCGCCCGGCGCGGGAGACCGGGTCAAGGTGTTCGAACTGACCGAAATCAGAGGCGCTAACGACCAACTTCAGGATGCCAAACTGCACAACGAATTGTACGGGGTCGGTCGCATGGAGTGGAACGGGGGTGTGGTCCTCCGCGGCCCTTGTGATGCCTTCAGAGCCAAGATCGGTTCGAGTTGAATCATCCGAGCCAACGCGGGCACAGGTGCCGTACCCGACTTCGGCAACAGGCTTCCCAACGAAAGCCAGCGCCGCCGGTCCGCGGGCGAAAAGAGGACGGCCCCCCGGAGATCATACCAGCGGCCGCGGCACCTGACGCAAAGCCAAAAACGCCCATACTGATTCCATAGGCGTTCCATACGGAGTCCTGTACCTGAGACTCAGCCGTGCTCTAATTCGGTTGCGGCGCTCGGCGGTCGGACGGCTTCCTGGTCCGCGTCGCTTGCGGGGGCATGCCCCCGCAAGCGACGCGCGGCCGTCAAATGGCCGGTCCCCGGGCGCCGGGATGTTCGATCCGGACAGTCGGTTGATCGCCGCGTCGGCGGCCGGTCGCGTACAGGACAGGACCCACATGCTCGCTCCCGCTCCCCTCAGGCGTCGATGTCGGCAAGCACTTCCTCGACCTCGGCTTCGATCCCGCCGCGAGACCGCTGCGGTTCGGCAACGACGCCGCCGGCATCGCCGCGCTCGCCGAGGCGCTGCGACGCCGGGGTGCCCCGGGACGCCTCGACAAGAAGACCGCGGCCAGCCTCGCCGGCATGGCGCCGCATCCGGACCAGAGCGGCCCCCGGCCGGGCCGCAACGCCATCTCGGGCGGCAGGCCCTGCCTCACCACGGCCTTCTACATGGCCGGCATGGTCGCCGCCCGCTGCGACCCCCGCTTCAAGGCCACCTACCGCGCCATGCGCGCCGCCGGCAAACCGCCCAAGCTCGCCATCGTCGCCACCGGCCGACGCCTCGTCGTGATCGCCAATGCGCTCATCCGGGAGAACATCACTTTCGCCGAAAGCAGGTTCGCTTCTTGACTCGCAATACAGTCGCCATATGCGTTGCATACGGAGTCCATACCCAGAAAACTGCGGCGTTTTAGTATCCTTGCGAGCTTCTCACTCGAACAAGCAGTCGTCATGTGGGGTCGACCGGACGAGCGAAGCAATTGGTCTCAGACAGTATTGAACTTGCGGTACACGCTCTCAGTCGCGCGGCCTAGCAGGTAGCGCTCGACGCCGGAGTCGAGCGCTCGGGCGTAGACGCCAAGGGCGCCATCGATGGCCTCGATCGTTTCGGCGATGTCGTCCGGTTCATGGCTGTACCCGACCACCAGCGAGGGGGCCAGCAGGCCGCGTCGGATCGTCTCCTGCAGGAAAAGGGTCCTGAACGCCTGCGAAGGCTGGCCGTCAGCATCGCGGACGACATAGAACAGGCAGCAATCCCGCCCGACGATCTGGAAGTGACCCGACAGTCCGCGCCGCTCTGCCGCGGCCGCGATTCCCTCTCGCAGCAGCCGACCCATCGCGTAATTGTGCTCGATCACCGGTTCGTCCCGGTAGACGCCCATCGTGGCCATCGCCGCAGCCAGGGCATGCCCCTCGGCGCCGTGCGTCGTCGACAACAAGAAGACCCTCGGCCGGTCGGTGTGGTCGAGCCCGCCGAGCCGCATGAACTCGCGCTTGCCCACCAGGGCCGAGACGGCGAAGCCATTGCCCATCGCTTTACCGAAACAGGCGAGGTCCGCCTCGATTCCATAGGCCTCCTGACCGCCCCCCCGCGCCCAGCGAAACCCGGTGACCATTTCGTCGAGGACGAAAAGCGCGCCCTCGGCGTGTGCCAGGTCCCTGAGAGCGGCGAGGAAACCGTTCTGCGGCTCGTCGATCCGGGCGGGTTCCAGGATCACGGCGGCGATGCGCCCCGGGTGATCAGAGAACAGCCTCCTGGCACTGTCGATATCATTGTAGCGGAAGCCGACCGTGAGTGCCCGGACCGCTTCCGGCACGCCGGCATTCATCGGCGTGGTCCCGATGAACCAGTCGTCCGTCGAGAAGAACGGATGGTCGGAGCAGATCGCCACCAGATCACGCCCGGTATAGGCGCGCGCCAGCCGCATTGCGCCCGAAGTCGCATCGGAGCCGTCTTTGCAGAATTTCACCATCTCCGCGCCGGGCACGAACGATACCAGCAACTCTGCGCAGGCAACCTCGACGGCCGCAGGCCGCACGAAGTTCTCGCCCAGCCCAATGGCGTCGCGCGCAGCGGCGCAGACCGCAGGGAATCCGTGTCCCAGGCCGACCGCCCGGATACCCTGCCCGTATTCGATGAAGCTGTTCCCGTCTACATCCCAGACCCGGCAGCCCTGCCCCCTTGCAATAAACCCAGGCGCGAGGACCGGATACTGATCATCGCCCTTCGCGTAGGTGTGGGCACCGCCCGGGATGACGGCGTGCGCCCGCCGCCGCAGGGACTCCGACCTTCCGAAGTCCTGGACGGACGCCGCCGGGTTTTCGCCACTGCTTCTGATCGGCACCGATTCGTTCATGCGCTTTCCCTTCGAGTGGGTGCAGTCTGCAGCCGGGGCGCACCGACCTCCTTCGGCCCTTTTTGCGGTGATATCCCTCCAAAGGATGCGGCGTTCATCCTTCTTGCGGGGCAACGGCGCCGCGCAGGCGCTCGCGCGCCACGCGAAGCCGATTTTTCAGGGGCGCGGGCAAGTAGGTTCTGAGGCTGGTTCGGAGGCCTTTCGGCAGCCGCCAGTCAGCGATCGGCAGGGGCTCGGCAATCGGGGGGGGGTCGGCCGCCACCCTCTGGATTAGGTCCGCGTAGCGCGCGCCCATTCTTTCGGCGGCAAAGTCCGCGCGAACCCGGCCCTGGGCCGCGGTGGCCAAGACGTCCCGCTGGTCGCGGTCCCGGTCCAGCACCCGCAGCAGGTGCGCCGCTTCCTTCCAGTCACCGACCGGGAAGAGCAGTCCGTCCCGGCGGTCGGTGACGATGGTATCGGTGACACCGCGGATCAGGGAAACGACCGGGACGCACCCGGCGGCCATCGCCTCGACCAGAACGAACGGCAGACCTTCGTAGCGAGATGGCATGATCAGGGCGTCGTGGGCGGCGAGCAATGCCCAAGCCTCGCGTGGCGCCACGCTGCCGAGCAGGCGCACGCGGGACTCCTGGCCGCGAAAGGCGCCGCGGAGCCGATCGAGATCCGGCCCGTCGCCTGCCACTGTGAGCGTGGCACCAGGAACCCCGGATAGTATTCTCGGGAGCCAGAGCACGCCCTTGGAGGCATCCTCTATCCGGCCGAGACAGAGGACGCGTAGTCCGCCGCCCTGCCTGCGCGTAGGATCGATATCGCCGGCGGATCGCAGATCGATCGCGTTAGGGATGGTGAAGGTGCGATCGGGCGAAAAGCCGTGACGGGCGATGAGATCGCCGCGGCAACGTTCGGATACACCGACGACCGCGTGGACGTGGGCACGCACCGCGCGCGCGGCCGCATAGGTTCCCGGCGTGATGTTGTGGACCACCATGATCCGCAGGATATGCGGCGGCAGGTGCCTCACCAGGTTTGTCGGGACGCGATCGGACAGGACATTGACGATGACGCCGTCGAAGCCGCGAACGATGGCCGACCAAATCTTCCGAGCCTGCACGGCTTCGCTGTCCGCCGGACCGGTTTCGATGAGGATGCCGCGAGGGGACTCCTCTCGCCACAGCGAACTCGTTCGCGGTTCCTGACCCCGGTCGGCCCCGACCCAGACTAGCTCGATGCCGCGGGCACCGAGTTGATCGCGCAACGTGCGATGGAAAGAAAACGTCCCGCCGGTATGTGGCGTCACAAATGAAGCTAATCGCATGGTGTCTCGGTCTACGGTGGCTCTGGCGAATGTCGCAGCGTTTCAAGGCAGATTCCCAAGAGAAGGCTGCCGCGCGACCAAGCGGCCGCCCACAAATCGACGTAGATGCTAAGACCTTCGGAGGCAGCGGGAGCGTGCCGGCGCGCGCCGCCCTCTTTCAGGGACATGACCTAGCCAAAATGGAGCAGGGCCCTCGATCCCTTGTCCATGCCAAATCTGGAAGCGCTCCGAGGGAGCCTTCGGCGAATCCCTGCAGCTTACAATGAGGCCGCGATCAAACGATGCGAATTGCTCTTCTTGGAAACTTCGGCACTCGCAACTTTGGCAATGACGCATCGCTCGAGGCAATGATCGAGGCGCTCAGGGCGACCGCGCCGAGCGCCGAGCTGTCATGCATCTGCCCCAATCCCTCCAGAATCCGCGATCGGTTCGGAATCGCGACGATCGGCCTCACGCGCGATCCGCCGCAAAGCCGGGCTATGCGGGCTCTCGAGTCTCTCTCGTTCGGGTACTCGCGCCGGATCAGTAATCTGTTTGCGGCCTTTCAACGCGTCCGCGGACAGGACGTGGTAATCGTCCCTGGCACCGGCATACTTGACGACTTCCGCGATCGCCCCGGAGGCTGGCCGTTCATGCTGCTGCGCTGGTGCCTCGCGGCGAGGCTGAACGGCGTCCGGCTTGCGTTCGTCAGCATCGGGGCCGGACCGATCCGGCACCCGCGCAGCCGTCGCCTCATGAAGATGGCTGCGCAGCTGTGCTGCTACCGATCCTACAGGGACGAGCTCTCGCGGGAATTCATGCGGACGATCGGGGTCGACGTCAGCGACGATCGGGTATTTCCGGACCTCGCTTTTCGGCTCTCGGCTGAACCCGACCGGACCAGCCCGAAGCACGGCGATGCGGCGCCTCTCACGGTCGGCCTCGGGGTGATGACCTACCACGGCTGGCTCGCCGGAGAACCGGAACGGGACGCGGAAGTCTATTCATCCTATCTTCATCGCCTCGCGGGCCTCACGGAAGCTCTGATCGCACGCGAGTACCGCGTACGACTCATTATGGGCGACGCCAGCGACGCGCAGGTCATCGAGGACTTGCGGCTCAAGCTCGGCTCGGCGCAGCGGAAGGATATGTCCGCCGCCCTGGTCTCGGAACCCGCCACGGATATTCACGACGTGATGCGACAGATTTCCGACTGCGACGTGGTCGTGGCGACGCGCTATCACAACGTCGTGGCCGCCCTGCTTCAGAAGCGGCCAACGATCTCGCTCGAATATGCGGGGAAGAACGCAGCGGTGCTGCGGACCTTCGGCCTTGGCGGATTCTGCCATCACATCGAGAAATTCTCCGTCGACGAGGTGCTCGCAGACCTCGATCGATTGATCGTGAACAAGGAGGCCTACCGCGAACTGATCGGGGCGCGGCTCGCCGAAGCGAAGACCGCCCTCGATAGGCAGAGCCGGGTCTTTGTCGAGCGGGTGCTGAAGCTCCCGTTGCAGGACAAGCCTCCCGTCGCGCCACGGGTCGAGAGCGCGCCGCGCCCTGCGCGCGCCGGATCAGGCTGACTTCGGCACGCTCAGCCGCGCGAAAAGCGACTTGACCCGCGCAAATCCATCCTTGCGGCTGAGGACATAGCCAACCGGAGGCAGGAATGCGGCGATCGGTCGGTGACGCAGCGCGTATCACATCAGAGCGGTTCCGCTCTCGCCGCCCCGCGCCCATGCTGCAAGCGCGGCCCAATAGGCGCGTGACGCCAATCCTTGACGCGCGAGGCGGTACAGGCGATTGCGGTCACGTAATCCGGCGCCCTCGTGAGCGAAGACCTGTCGATGGCTTCCGAGATCTGTTCGATCAGAAGCATCTGGGTCGACGACTGCTTCAGCGCCATGTTGCCGCCACGATAGCGGATCGACGCCTGGACGTTTTCCATCTGGGCAATGTCTCCGACCGTGGCCAGGCGCAGCCAGAATTCGTGGTCTTCCAGCCAGAGCTCGGGGAAATGGCCGACCAGCTTCAGCTTTTGCGTGGGGACAACGATCGCCGCAGTCGGCGTGCCCATGGCGCCGCGTCGACAGGCGTCCTCGATAAACCCTCGACCGGAAATGCAGTGCCAGCGCGGCGCCTCCGCCCGGAGATTCAGCTCCGGCGGCCGATCGCGTTCACCGATCGCGAGATCTCGCCCGCAGCAGAACGCCAGCGCAGGATCGGTGTCGAGCACCTCGCCGGCGCGACGCAGGGCGCCAGGAACCAGCAGGTCGTCGGCGCACAGCAGCACGAAATAGTCCCCTCTGGCCCAGTCGATCGCCTCGTTGAAGGATGCATGCGAGCCTAGATTGCGGTCATGCGCGCGAACCTCGATCCGCGCATCACGCGCGGCCAGATCCCGCGCTACGGCAAGACTGTCGTCGGTCGACGCGTTGTCCAGCACGAGGACCCGTAGTGATTCCACATCCTGCGCCAGCACGCTCCGGATGCAATCATTGAGGTAGCGGCCATAGTTGTAGCACGGGATGGAAACCTCGAAACTCGGCACCGGCGCTTCCTTTCTGCAATATTCAGGCTCTAGTTCGCAACAATTGCAACCCGGAATTTTTCGAATGCCAGGTTGAATTCATGCTGCAGCGGATGTCGAAAGATCGCCAGCCCCGCAAGCCAGGCGGTCGCCGCTAGCAGAAGGCTCGCCACAGTCTCCAAAAGGCTGAACCTGCCCTCCGCCGACAGAAGGATCAGGGCAAGAGGTCCCGCCACCGTGCAGAGGGTGACGCCTGTGCTCGGGAGCAGAGCTTTGATTAGCTCGTCCGCAACCCAAGTTTCCTTCGCGCCGAAAGCAACGCCACCAGCGTGAGGCACTGAAGGGCCACGAGCTGACCCAGGGCAAGCGTGACCAGGCCGTGGAATCTTGCCGCTACCAGAAAGACTGCGCCCGCACCCCGCGCGGTGAGGCTGTTGAAGAAAGCCCGACGAATGTCCCCGCCCGCAATCAGCAATGGCGTGGTGAGCACCCCGGGGAAGAAGGTGATGCCGCCGATCGAGAATCCGCACGACGGGGACGACCGGGTCCCATCCGGTTCCAAGCACTATGGTGACCAAAGGGCCGGCCAGAACGGCGAGAATGGCAGTCGCCGGACAGTAGACGACCGACAGAACGCTAAATCCGCGCAGATTGGCGCCCTTCAGGTCACCACCTTCCCGCGCTTGGGCCGACAGCGCTGGCAGGGCCAGCGAATAGATCGGCGTGAGGAGGAAGCGCCCGGGCAGACCTGCCACAAGGCTCGCACGTTTATAGAATCCAACCTGCCGTCAGCGGCATGAAGAACCCGAGGAGAAGTTGCGGCATCGCTTCGGTTGCGCGGGTGAGCAGCGTCATCCCTGCAGCGCGACGATCACGATGCGACGGGCGCGACAATCAGGATGAGAGAGCGGCGCCGGTGGCGGAGCCGAAGGGAGTGCGTAGCCCGACCGTAGGTCCGCCACCGGCGCCGGCGCGTCCGTCGACCCACTGGGTCGGACGCGCTGGGGGGATCGCGGCCGGTCGGGGTATGCGGGTGTTTTTCTCTGCTTCGGAGGAGCGCCCGTGCCCGGACGCCACGTGACCGATCACCAGATGAGGCTCTTCATGAAGCATTGCATGACCGACCCCACGCCCGTGGCCGCCGCTCGGGCCGGGTTCAGCACCGCCACCGGCTACCGCATGGCGCGGGACCCGCGACTGCCGTCGGAGAAGCGCCTGCCGCGCGAGCGGCGGCGCCCCGACCCTTTGGCAGACGTGTTCGACGCCGATGTCGTGCCGATGCTGAAGGCGAGCCCCGGCCTCAGGCCAGTCGCCATTCTCGAGGAGTTGCTGCGCCGCCATCCCGAGTTCGGGCCCGGCATCCGGCGGACGTTGGAGCGGCGCATTCGCCAGTGGCAACTGTAGTCGCGGATGGTCAGTTGAGGGCGGCGTCGAAGTCGCGGGCTGAGCGCTCCATGGCGTTGAGGACGACGAGAAGCTTGCGCGCCGTGGCGATGATCGCCTGCTTCGCGGTCTTGCCGGCGGCTTCGAGGCGATCGCGGAAGGCCTTGAACCGTGGCGCGTAGCGGGAGGCCTGCAGCGCGGCCAGGTAGAGCATCGCCCGCAGGACCGGCCGTCCTCCGCGGATGGTGCGCGGCCCCCGGCGTCTGCCGCTGTCGTTGGCGACCGGGGCGAGCCCGGCGAGCGCCGCGATTTCCCGTCGGTCGAGTTTGCCGAGCTCCGCCGCTTCCGCAAGCAGCGTGGCGGCGACCGTCGGCCCGATCCCGGGCGCGGTCTGCAGGCGCCGCGCGGTCGCCGCGAGGGCGGGATCGGCAGCGATGAGCGCGGCGATCTCCGCCTCGAAGCGGGCGATGCGCCGGTCGAGGCCGCGGATCGACGCGGCGATGTCGGCCCTGACGATCGCGGCGGCGGCCTGTTGCAGGCGGGTGCGCTCCTGCTTGCGCATCTCGACGAGCTGACGCCGGCGCGCCGCCAGCGCCTGAAGGGCGCGGCGCGCCGGCTCGGGCGGCCCGGCGGGCGCGAGGTCGAGCCGCCGGCCCATCTCGGCGAGCATGGCCGCGTCTATGCGGTCGGTCTTGGCGGCGAGCCCCATGGCCCGCGCGAAGGCCCTTGCCCGGGCCGGGTTCACCCGGGCATGGGCCGCGCCGGCGGCTTCCAGCGCCGCCCGGAGCGGCGCGTCGTAGCCGCCGCAGGCCTCGAAGACCACCAGCGCCCCGGCCTTGGCGGCGGCGCGGGCGAAGGCGCGGAGCGCCTTCGGCTCGGCGGGGATCCTGCGGGACGGCAGGTCCGGTTCGGCGACATCGATCCAGTCCTTGGCAACGTCGACGCCGATCACAAAGCGTGTCATGATAGTTCCTCTTCCTGTCAATGCGGGGTCTGTGGTGCAGCCCCGGTCAACTGTTCAGGTTGAATGCCGGCAAGCGGGCGGCTCCCAGGCCACTGGACGGGGTCAGAGCCTCCGGACGCGCCACGGGATGCCGCCCGCTCCATCACCATAGCACAGCACCACTAGACAGGCGCGCCCTGCATGGCGCTGAGCGCGAGGTGATGTTCCGCCAGGTCCACGAGCCGGGCCGGATGGGCCTGTCGGATTTCACCGACATGTCCGGGCTCGGGGTCACGGGGGCCGGATCGCCACTGCCGCACCGGCTCTACCATTTCCGGCTGGCCTTCAGCGGCTTCGAGCATGGCCATGTCGTGCTGCGGGGCGAGAGCTTCGTCGCGCTTGCCGCGGGCCTGCAGGATGCGCTCTGGACCCTCGGCGGCGCGCCGGAAGAGCATCGCACCGACAGCCTCTCGGCGGCGTTCCGCAACCTGGGGCCGGAAGTCGAGGAGGACTGGACCGTCCGTTACGATGCGCTGTGCGGCCACTACGGCATGGCCGCCAGCCGCAACAATCGCGGGGTCTCCCACGAGAACGGAGCCATCGAGGCGCCGCACGGCCATCTCAAGAACGCGATCAGGGACGCGCTGCTGCTGCGCGGCTCGCGTGACTTCGACACGATCGCCGAGTACCGCGCCTTCATCGATGCGCTGGTCGGCCGCCGCAACGCCCGCAACCGCAAGCGCATCGACGCCGAGCGCGCCGTGCTGCGGCCGCTGCCGAACCGTCGCGCCGAGGACGGCGAGGAGGCGATGGTCACGGTGACGTCCTCTGGCGGGTTCATGCTCCGCCGGTCTTCTACACCGTGCCCTCGCGCCTCATCGGCCACCGGCTTAAGGTGCGCCTGCACGATGATCGGCTCGAGGTCTTCCTCGGCGGCACGCCCCTGATGACCCTCCCGCGCGGCCGCGGCTAGGGCGTCAGCGGCTCGAGCGACCATTGCTCGATGCGCTCCGGAGCGAAGCTCAGGGTCATTCGGATCATCCTGTCGGGTGGCGCGGTGGATTCCTCGGGGGTGGACTCCGCGCTGGATTCCTCTGGGCGGCGGTGGACTCCTTCAGGGTCCAGCGGAAGCCCCGAAGGCGGCCAGAGCCTTGTTTTATTGAGCTATTTCGGGCGGGCGTGTGGCCACTGGATTCCGGTGGCTTCCCAAAGAAACGCGGCTGTCGCTAGCGAACTGCCGCGCTTCGCCCGCCAGCACAGGAATATCACCAGGAAGGAGCCTGGAACTCAACCGGTTAGCCGAGTTTCTTCAGGTTGAACCCCGACTGGACCCTCGGTGGACCCCGGAAGCCGGCGGCGCGGACCGTCCCGCGCTCACCTCTCCTGAGCATATCCCTTTTCTAACCCCCTGGACGAAATGTGTAGGCCCTTCCGATGTACACTCGAAAGTCTTCTTAACCGACGATTGTTCTTGACAGCCGGTTCGCATTTTCGATCACGAAGGCCCGCGACCGTCTGGCCGATGGCGCCCGCCCGTTGAGCCGCCAGGTGATCACCGCCAGTCCGAACTGCCAGCGTTTGGTCACGGCCGTGCGGCTCAGAGCCTGATTCAAAAGTTCATGCGACGTAGCAGTATCTTGCGAGGCGTCTGGTCATGAGCCTGATGCTTGCGATCAAGGTCCAGGCGGTTGAGCTTTCCAGCGATTTCTCCCAGTCCTTCGCGAGGCGACGGCATCTGCCGAGCCATGCGAAGGTGCGCTCGACGACCCATCGGCGGGGCAGAACCTCAAACCCGCTTGCGGTCTGCAGGCAGCAGGACCGCCGGCTGGCGGTGCAGCGCGGTCAGCACGCACGCCGCGGAAGCCGATCTTGTTGCCGCCGAGGTGCGCCGCAGAGCCTGCTCGAAAAGAACGTTGAGCGATATCACGGGCTTTGTGATTCTTCCCGAGCCTTTGTCGGCGAGAAGATGGAGGGGACCAAGTGCCTTGGACTGATACCGCTCGCGACGAGCATAGACGGGAGGCCGTGCGCGATCCAAGCGATTTGACGTGTCGCGAATGGGCGCGGATCGCGCCGTTGCTGCCGGCAGCCAAACGAGGTGGCCGGCCGCGAACGACCGATCTCCGTGCGGTTGCGGATGCGATCCTCTACATTGCGTCGAGCGGTTGCCAGTGGCGCATGCTGCCGAAGGACTTTCCGCCGTTCTCCACGGTCCAGGGCTACTTCTACGCTTGGCGCGACAGCGGCCTGTGGCAGGGCATCAACCACCTGCTGATCGTGAGCACGCGGGAGCTCGAAGGCCGCGAGGCAAGGCCGACGGCGGGTGTGATCGACAGCCAGAGCGTCAAGACCACGGAAAGCGGCGGGATTTCGGGCTATGATGCGGGCAAGAAGATCAATGGGCGCAAGCGACACAATCATGGCCGACACCCTCGGCCTGATGGTGATCGTCGTCGTCCAGTCCGCGGACATCCAGTACAGCGACGGCGCGCCCGACGTCTTCAAGGCTATCGCGGCACCGGTGGCCCTGGCTGCGTCACCTGTTCGCCGCTGGCGGCCATGCCGGGGACAAAGATCGTGGAGCTCCGGCCTCGCGCCCACGCGACTTGACCTTCGCGGCGATCAAGCCGGTGCGGATCGCCGGCAAGGACGTCACGGCCTTCCGCATCTCCTATGTCGGCGAGCAGGGCTGGGAGCTGCACATGGCCTATGAGGACGGCCTCGCCGTCTGGGACGCGCTGCGCGCGACCGGCGTCATCGCGGTGGGCGTCGAGACCTATGCCAACTCCCGCCGGCTGGAGAAGAGCCTGCGGCTGCAGAACGCGGACCTTTTGACCGAGTACAACCTGCTGGAGGCCGACCTTGCCCGGCCGAAGGTCAAGGAGGCCGACTTCCGCGGCAAAGCCAAGCACCTCGAGTATCGCGCTCGCGCGCACCAGCCGGCGATGCTCTGCACGCTGGTGATGACCGACAACGTCGATGCCGGGGGCGTCGCACGCTATCCGGTGGGCACCCTGCCGGTGCTGGACCCCGAGACCGGCGAGACGCTGGTCGACGACCTCGGCCGGCGGTCCTACACCACCTCGATCGCCTTCGGGCCGAGCATCGGCAAGAACATCGCGCTTGCCTACCTGCCCTGGGCCTGCTGCCAGGAGGGGCGGAAGCTCGCGGTGCAGTATTTCGGCGAGACCTATCCGGTCGAGGTCGTGGGAATCGGCTACAAGCCGCTGTATGATCCGGAGAATGCCAAGCCGAGAAGCTGAGACATCCCGTTCCGACGGGTGCCGACCGGGTCCCGTCGATTTCCCTGCCACGCCTGCCCGCGGACGACCGCGGGCGAGCGGCCGCGATGAGAGAGAGCCATGATCGTCGACGACGTCACCAAGCTGAGCCTGCTTCAGACCCGCAAGCCCGACCACGCGCTTCCGCGCGCCTTCTATACCGACGCCGAGATCTTCGATCTCGACCTGCGCACCGTCTGGTACCGCGACTGGCTGTTCGCGATCCCGTCCTGCGAGGTCCCGCAGACCGGCAGCTTCGTCACCATGCAGGTCGGCGCCTACGCTGTGGTGATCGTGCGCGGCGCCGACGGCAAGATCCGCGCCTTCCACAATTCCTGCCGCCACCGCGGCAGCCGGGTCTGCACGGCGCTGAAGGGCAATGCGCCGAAGCTGGTCTGCCCGTACCACCAGTGGACCTACGAGCTCGACGGGCGGCTGCTCTATGCCCGCGACATGGGGACGGACTTCAAGCCCGCCGACTACGGGCTGAAGCCGGTCGCCTGCGAGAACGCGGGGGGCATGGTTTTCGTCTGTCTCAGCGACACCCCGCCGTCGTTCGACGGGTTCATCGACAAGGCGAAGCGGTATCTCGCGCCGCACCGGCTGGCCGAGGCGAAGATCGCCCACGAGAGCACGATCGTCGAGAACGGCAACTGGAAGCTCGTCATCGAGAACAACCGCGAGTGCTACCACTGCGCCGGCGCCCATCCCGAGCTGTGCCGGACCTATCCCGACCGGCCGGGCTTCACCTCGATGGACGAGAGCGGCGCCATGGAGCCGGCGGTGACCGCGCACTGGCAGAAGTGCGAGGCGGCCGGCCTGCCGTCGAAGTTCGTGATCGACCCGAGCCACCAGTGGCGCTTCGCCCGGATCCCGCTGCTCGGGGCGGGCGAGAGCTACACGATGGACGGCAAGGCGGCGGTGCCGAGCAAGCGGCTGGCGGCCTCGCCCTTCGCCGATGCCGGGTCGCTGCTCTGCTTCCACTATCCGAACAGCTGGAACCATTTCCTCGCCGATCATTCCATCGTCTTCCGGGTGTTGCCGATCGGCCCGACCGAAACCGAGGTCACGACGAAGTGGCTGGTGCACAAGGACGCGGTCGAGGGGGTCGACTACGACCTGAAGAACCTGACGCGGGTCTGGATCGCCACCAACGACGAGGACCGGCAGGTGGTCGAGGAAAACCAGCGCGGCATCAACTCGCCGGCGTTCGTGCCGGGGCCGTACTCGAAGATCCAGGAGGACGGGGTGATCCAGTTCGTCGACTGGTACTGCCGAACCATCGGCGACCGCATCGGTGGCGGCGCGCGGCTCGCGGCGGAGTAGGTGCGATGGTTTCCGACCTGATGCCGCGTCTGGTAGGCGCGCGGACCTGGAAGGACGGCGAGCCGCTGGAGTGCGTCTCGGTGGTGCCCGACGGCCCCGGCACCGTCTCGTTCACGTTCCGCTCGCCGTCGGGAGCCTGGTTCGACTACCAGCCCGGTCAGTTCCTGACCCTGGAGCTGCCTCTCCCCGGCGGCCCGATCCACCGCACCTATACGATGTCCTCGAGCCCGTCGCGGCCGCTCTCGGTCACCCTGACGGCAAAGGCGGCGGGGGCGAGCGTCGGCACCCGCTGGCTGCTCGACAATCTGCATCCAGGCATGCGGATCAAGGCGATCGGCCCGGGCGGCATCTTCGTCCCCGACGTTCCGGCCGACCGCAAGCTGCTGCTGATCTCGGCGGGCTCCGGCGTGACACCGATGATGTCGATGACCACCTACCGCTACGATCTCGGCGGCGAGCCGGACATCTGCTTCGTGCAGTGTGCCAGGCGCCCGTCCGAGCTGGTCTTCCGGCGGCAACTCGAGGCCATGGCGCGCCGCGTGCCGACGATAAAGCTCCACTACGTGGTCACCCAGGACGACCCCTACGACGCCTGGACCGGCTATCGCGGCAGCTTCAACCAGCTGATGCTCGGCCTGATGGCGCCCGACTATCTCGAGCGCGAGATCTACTGCTGCGGGCCCGAGCCGTTCATGCAGACGGTCCGCGACATGCTGATCGGCTTCGGCTTCGATATGGAACATTACCACCAGGAGGCCTTCGCGGCGCCGCCGGTGCTGACGCCGGCCGACGAGCCCGAGCTCGACGACGTGGTGCCGAGCGCCGAGGTCGCCTCGGAGGTGGTGTTCGCTCTGAGCGGCCAGTCGGTGCCCTGCACCGAAGCCGACACCGTCCTCGCGGTGTCCCGGACGGCGGGGCTCAACATCCCGTCGGGCTGCAATTTCGGGGTCTGCGGCACCTGCAAGACGCGGAAGCTCTCGGGCGAGGTGCACATGGTCCACAACGGCGGCATCTCCGAGGCCGACATCGAGGCGGGCTACATCCTCGCCTGCTGCTCGCACCCGATGGGTCGGGTCGAGATCGAGGCCTGACGCGCCAAACCGCGCAAGAGAATTCCACCGCGCCCCCGCGGCGTCAGTTTCGGCCTAGGCCGGGCCGAAGACCTCGTCGAACGACCGCCGCAGCGCCAGGTCGAGATCGGCCAGCGTCACCGGCAGACCGAGGTCGACCAGGCTCGTCACCCCGTGGCCGCGGATGCCGCAGGGCACGATGCCGGCGAAGTGCCCGAGGTCGGGCTCGACGTTGATCGCGACGCCGTGGAACGCCACCCACCGCCGCACCCGCACGCCGATGGCGGCGATCTTGTCCTCGGCCGGGCTGCCGTCCGGCTGCGGCGGGCGGTCCGGGCGTACCACCCAGACGCCGACCCGCCCCGGGCGGATTTCGCCGCGAACGCCGAACTCGGCCAGCGCCCCGATCACCCAGGCCTCCAGCCGCTGCACGTAGGCGCGAACGTCGCGGCCGCGCCGGTTGAGGTCGAGCATGGCATAGGCGACGCGCTGGCCCGGCCCGTGATAGGTGAACTCGCCGCCGCGGCGGGTCGGAAACACCGGGAACCGGTCCTGCCAGAGCAGGTCCTCGGGCCGGGCCGAGGTGCCGGCGGTATAGAGCGGCGGATGCTCCAGCAGCCAGACCAGCTCGCCCGCGTTGCCGGCGAGCATCGCCTCGACCCGCGCCTCCATCGTCGCGACCGCCGTCGGGTAGGGGACCGGACTACCTGCTATGCGCCATTCGACCAGCCCCGGCCCGCAACCGGAGGCAGCAAAATCGGCGCGAGCCGGGTCGGACATGCATAACCTCTTCGTCGCGGAACGGGAATCTGGTACTCTTTCCCAAAAGAAGGGAGCAGTAGCAATGTAGTTCTTGGAGGGGGATTCGGAACCATGTCATCTCGAAATAAACTCATTGGGCTTCTTTCGTCGGCGGTAGTGCTGGCGTCCGCACAGGGGGCCGTCGCGGGGGACGGCGGCAGTGCCTTCGTCGGCGGACTTCTGGGCAGCGCCATCGGAAGCGCCATTACCAACTCGGTGCAGCAGCGTCGGCAACCGACCTACGTCGTGCGCAGGCACTACGTCGCGCCGGGCGCGCCCGTGGTCAGCAGCTACCAGCGCGAGGACAATCGCCAGGTCCAGACCGCGCTCAACTATTTCGGCTTCAACGCCGGCATTCCCGACGGGGTGATGGGCGCCAATTCGCGGGCGGCGATCGGCCAGTACCAGGCGTTCATGGGCACTCCGCCGACGGGCATTCTCACCGAGTACGAGAAAGTGTTCCTGACGTCGTCCTACCAGCGCGCAATCGTCGGCGGGCCGCAGGCGGCGCAGATCATGGCCTCGAACGGCCAGGGGGTGCGCGGCCTCCTGCTCGCCTACCGCCAGGAGCAGGCGGGCGTGCCGCTGCCCACGGTTGCGCCGCCCCAGGTGGTCGTGGTGCCGCAGGTGGCGCCGCCGCCCGTCGTCGAGGCCGCGGTACCCGCGCCGGACGCTCCGGCCGCGCCGCCCGCGGCGGCGCGGGCGCCGGAGGTGGTCGCGGCGACGGCGCAAGGGCCGGCCGACGCCCGGATGCCGAGTTTCCTGCCCGGCACGGCGGGCGCTTCGATCGCCAGCTACTGCAATCGGGTCAACCTCGCGACCAACTCCAACGGCGGGTTCGTGACACTGGCCTCGATGAGCGATCCGCAGCAGGCGCTGGGCGAGCAGTTCTGCCTCGCCCGCACCTACGCGGTGGAACAGGGCGACAGCCTGGCCGGCACCGTGCAGGGCTTCTCCATGGCCGAGATCCAGGAGCAGTGCGACGCCTTCGCGCCGTCGATGACCGGCTACGAGGCGCGGCTCGCCTCGCAGTCCCCCGACGAGGTGCGGGCGGCGCTGCAGGATTTCGTGGTCTCGACCGGCGCGCCGCCGGCGCAGTTGAGCGCCAACGCCCGGATCTGTCTCGGCGTCGGCTACCGCACCGACAATGCCGAGCTGGCGCTGGCCTCGGCGCTGGTGCTGGTCGGGCTGGGCGAGGACGCCTACGGCGAGCTGCTGGGCGATCACCTGCTGAACGGCTTCGCCACGCCGAAGCGGACCGATCGCGGCCTGGAATGGCTGACCTCGGCCTCCGACGCCCTCGCGACCGGCGCCAGCCCGCTGGTCGCGAGCGGCGGGCATGCCGATCTCCTGCACCAGGCGGTGGTGGTGATGTCGGGCGGCACCGCGGCGCCGGTGCTGCAGGACGCCGCGGCCGCCGCGCCGGCGGGCAGCGGTTTCGTGCTGCCGGTGCCGAAGCCGGTGTCGAACTGAGGCTAGCTCGCCCCCGTGGTTCGGGCCTTGTTATGGCCCGGAGCCTTTGTTAGAAGCCCGGCCAGTGCGGTCGTGGCGGAACTGGTAGACGCGCAGCGTTGAGGTCGCTGTGGGGTAACTCCCGTGGAAGTTCGAGTCTTCTCGACCGCACCATACAATAGCGTTAAGCATTTGATATTGCACCAGAAATGCTTGGGGCAAATATTTTCAAACCACCCCTCAGTCCACCCTACGACGTGTGGTGGGGACGGACTGGCCGCCCCCACCCCCGGAGGTTAGTCTTCGTAGAGCTGGCGCCACGTCAGGTCCGTGCCGCTGACCAGGGCGTCGAGGAGCGCCTCGGTCATGTAGACGCCGTCGGCCTTGGAAAAGGCGGCGTAGAGCGCCTTCTCGCCCCTGCCGATCTTGTAGCGGATGGGCCATTCGCCCTTGCGCAGCTCGATGCCGTAGCCGCTGCGGATCACGGCGTACTCGTAGTCGCCCGGGTCGGTCTCTTCGTCGATCAGATCGAAGAGGTCATCCTCGGTCTCCGCGGCGTAGAAACCGGCGAAGTCCCTGGTCCCGGCATAGCGCAGAATAAAGGCGGGCATGATGTCACTCCTTTTCTCGTGTGATCGGGAGGCGGATGGCGGAAGCTCTGCCGATCCTGACCTTCCGCCGAATTACTTCCCCTTTAGGATCCTGCGCGGCGTGGAGGGACATGATCCCCGCGACCGGACGATGATGTCGCCGGGGAGCGAGCAAGCGGTTTCCAACCAGCAGGGACGACCGACTGGCGCAGGCCGGCGATACTTGCGTGCAGACCCCCCGGGGGAGGGGCAGACCCGCCGACGCGATGCGGGCCTCGCCACCTCCCCTGGGCGCAGCAGACGCGAGGCAGAAATGGAAACGTCCGACCAGGCGAGGCCCCACGCCAACACCCGCCCTTATGCGAAGCCTCCCGGCTCGGCCGATGGCCGTCGGGCCTTCGACACCTTCACCTGCGCTCACTGCGGCCGCGACTTCCGGGCCAAGCCGGTCCACGACCACCGGGGCGTGTGTCCTCGGCGCTTCTGCTCCAAGCGCTGCGCCGGGGCGCACCGGACCGCGGCGGCCAATGCCAGGCGCTCAGCGGCCCTCGCAGCGCCGCTGCGGGCCTCCCGCGAAGGTGGCGTGCCCGAGACGCCGGCGGAGCTCATCGACATGGCGGTGGTGCAGCCGCTCACGCCGGCGCAGTCGGCCAAGGTGAGGACCTATGTGTTCGGTCTGCTCCGGGCGCAGGTGCCACTGGCGCATCGCGTGGTCATGGGCGAGGCCGAGTGGAGCCCGACGCAGGCCCGCGTGTTCGCCACCCTGCTCGACAAGTGCCTGCCGGACCTCTCGGCGAGCTTCGTTCAAAGTGAGCAGCTGGATAGAGACGTCAGCACGATGTCGCGGCGTGACCTGGAGGCGCTAGCCGCGGGAATGGACGTGGATCGCTCCTAGTTTGACCGCCGCACGCTGCCCACGAGGCGGGACTGCCCGGATGACAAGGGCGGACAGCGGTCGTTCACAATCCGCCATCGGATCGCCCGCTCACGGCCCACAGCGGCTGCCCGAGACGCGGAGCAAAAGATTGCCGGCCATGGGTGACTAAACTCGCAACAGCGACTTAATCGCCCGGCGTTCGTCCATCGCCCGATAGCCCTCCGCGACGTCGGCGATCGGCAGCTCGAGATCGAAGACCTTGCCAGGGTTGATCTTGCGCGTCAGGACGAGGTCGATCAGGTGCGGCAGGAAGCGGCGCACCGGGGCCGGACCGCCGAGCAGGTTCTTCTGCGAGAAGAACAGGTACTCGCCGCTCAGCTCGACGCCGTGCGGCACGCCGACGAAGCCGATCGAGCCGCCGGGCCGGGCCGCGTTGATCGCCTGGTGCATCGACTCGTTGGTGCCGACGCATTCGAGCACCGCGTCGGCCCCGACGTCCTTCGTCACCGCCTTGATCCGGGCGACGCCGGCGTCGCCGCGCTCGGTGACGATGTCGGTCGCGCCGTATTCGAGCGCCAGATCCTGCCGCTGCTTGTGGCGGCTCATCACGATGATGCGCTCGGCGCGCATCTGGCTGGCGGCCAGCACGCCCATCAGGCCGACGGCGCCGTCCCCGACGACAGCAACGGTCGAGCCCGGCTGCACCCGCGCGGCGTCGGCGGCGTATCAGCCGGTGCCGAGCACGTCCGACGCGGCCAGCAGGCCGGGCAGCACGTCCTCGGCCGGCGCTTCCGTGGTCGCGACCAGCGTGCCGTCGGCGAGTGGCACGCGGGCATAGGGCGCCTGCGCCCCGGTCATGAACTCGCGCTGCGCGCAGGAGGACTGGAAGCCGTGTTGGCAGTGCGGGCAGACGTTGTCCGAGGTGGCGAACGAGCCGACCACGACCTGTCCCGGCTTGATGTCGCGAACCTCGCTGCCGACCTCAATGACGGTTCTGGTTCTCGAAGTTCTGCACCAAAGCGGCGCCGTCGAAGATGCCGGCGCCGAGATCGCCCGCGAGCGCGGTCAGCCAGGAGCCGCCGAGGAGGCCGCCCGAGTAGCGCATCGGGTACTGGCCGCGGACGCCGGCCCAGTAGGAGAGCGGCGTGCCGGCGATGATGATCGGGCCGAAGAGCTCGGGGCGGAGGGCGGCGACGATCATCACCGCCCAGCCGGCCTGGCAGTTGCCGATCACGCACGGCTTGCCCTCGGCCTCGGGGTGGCGGGCGATGACCGTCTCGAGGAAGAGCGCCTCGGCGGCGGCGAGGTCGAGGATGGTCTGGCCGGGCATCAGGTCGGGCAGGAAGCCGATGAAGTAGGCGGGGTGGCCGGCCTTCATCGCCACGCCGATCTCGCTGTCGGCCTTGAAGCCGCCGATGCCGGGCCCGTGGCCGGCGCGCGGGTCGACGACGACGAAGGGGCGCTTCCGGGCGTCGATCTCGACACCCTCGGGCGGGACGATGCGGGCGAGCAGGTAGTTGACGGGCTTGGCCAGGGTTCGCCCGTCCGCGACCAACTCGGCCCGATAGTCGAGGACGTTTGGCGCCAACTCGGCGGCATGGGCCTCGTACTGGGCGGCGCGACGCCGCATGACGTCGAGGAACAGGATCGAGCGTTGCTAGGCGTCGCTCAGGTATTCCGCGGTGGCGGCCGGGCTCGCAAACCGCGGGGTCTCGCGCTGGGCCATGATGCACCCCTCTGGTTCAGGACAGGCAGGTGGAATCGTTGGCCTCGGTGTGCAGGTGCGAAGGGCGCCCGTCAAGGGCCGCGGAGGTACGCTACTGTATGTTACGTTTCTTTCCGGCGCCGCTCTGGTAGAAGCTGAGCAATGTCCACGGGAGCGGGAGGCTGTCGTCATGGCCGAGAAGATCGATCCGTCCGCGATGCCGCAGTCGGCGGAGGCGTTGCGGATGTCCATTCTCCAGAAGGAGATGGAGAAGATGGACGTCGAGCGGAAGGCGCGGGAGGCCGAGGAGAAGAAGGTCGGGGACTTCACCCGGGATTTCCTGCAGAAGCACGTGAGCGAGGACGAGATCGCCATGGTGCGGCGGCTGGTCGCGAACGCGGTCAGGGACGGCAAGATGGAGGCGATGGTCTACAGCTTCCCCTCCGATCTCTGCACCGACAGCGGGCGGGCGATCAACAACAACGACCCGGGCTGGCCCGGGACGCTCCGGGGCAAGGCCAAGGAGTTCTTCGAGCGCTACGAGCAGTTCGGCAAGCCGCAGGGCTACAGGCTCAAGGCGATGGTGATCAACTTCCCCGGCGGCATTCCGGGCGACATCGGCCTCTTCCTCAACTGGGCGCCACCAGCGGTGTAACGGCCGCACGGCTTAGCCGCATCGTTCCGCTCCTCAGCAATGATTGAGCCGGCCGAGATGTCCGAGAGCGCCGACGCCCACGAACCGGCCGACGAGAAGGGCTCGCCGCCGCGCGATCCGGTGCGCCGCTGGACGATCATCGTTGCAGCGGTGCTCCTGTTTCTGCTGGCGCTGCAGATCGCCAGCGACCGGACGGCGCCCGTCTCCTCAATCGGCACGGTGGAGGGGCTGGTGCTGCCGATTTCCTCTCGGGTGACGGGCGAGTTGCTGCGGGTGACAGTGAGCGATGACAAGATCGTCGAACCCGGCACGCTGCTTTTCGAGATCGATCCGACTCCCTTCCGGCTGGCGGTGGAGGCGGCCGAGGCCGATCTCGCGCAGGTCGGTCAGTCCATCGGGGCCTCGACCGCCGACGTTGCCGCCGCGCAGGCGCGGGTCACCGAAGCCGAGGCGGTGCTGACCAACAGCCGCGCCCAGGCCGAGCGCACGCTGGAACTGGTGGCGCGCGGCGTGACGCCGGCGGCGGAGGCGGACAAAGCTGTCGCGGAGGTCGCCTCGGGCGAGGCGACCGTGGCGGCGGCCGAGGCCGACCTGCGCAGCGCCGAGGAGGCGCTGGGGCCGGCGGGCGCGGACAACCCGCAGCTGCGTGCCGCGCAGGCGGCCTTGGAGACGGCGCAGTTCGACCTGAGCCAGACGCAGGTGGTGGCGCCGACGCGCGGACGGGTCACCAACTTCAGCCTCGGGCCGGGCGAGACCGCCACCGCCGGGCACCCGGTCCTGACGTTGATCGACCTGCAGGGCGCCTGGATCATCGGTTACTACCGCGAAAACCAGCTCGGCAACATGCAGGTGGGGGATGCGGCGGAGGTCGTTCTCGACGTGCTGCCTGGGCAGGTCTGGCCGGCGCAGGTCGTATCCTTTGCCGGCGGCATCATGACCGTGAACCAGGCGGCCACCCCGGGCGGGCTGATCGACACACCGCCGCAGCAACAGTGGATGGCCGAACCGCAGCGCTTCGGCGTCCGGCTGCAGTTTGATCCGCCGGACCAGCGGCCGCCGAACGTGCGGCTGGGCTCGCAGGCGACGGTGATGGTCTATACCGAGGAGGCAGGCTGGCTGCGGCCGCTCTGGAAGCTGATGATCCGCGTGCGGGCGCTGATCTCCTATGTCTACTGACCCCGGCCGCGCGAAGCAGGTGCTGCGTGTGGCGCTGGTCACGCCGCTGGTCTATGGGGCGGCGGTGTGGACGGGCGCCGCCGCTGCCTTTCGTCGCGGCGATGCTCTTCGCCACCTTCACGCTGAAGATGCCGGCACCGCCGCCGTTCACGATCGTCGTCGTGCTGGCGCTGCTACTGGCGCTGCTGCCGCTCGCCTTCGCCGGCATCGCGGGGGTGCTGAGCCAGTACCCCTACCTGATGGTGGGGTTCGTCGGCCTCGTGCTCTTCCATGCCTTCCGGCTGCAGGCGGTGCCGAGGACCGCGCCCATCGGCGTGCTGCTGCAAACCTTCGCCATCATGCTTCCGATTGTCACCGGCCAGTCCGAGCAGGCCGGCGGCGCACTCTCCGGGGCCTTCGCGCTGAACGGCGTCCTAGCCGTTGCCGGCCTCTACCTTGCTTTCGCGCTGTTCCCGGCGATTCGCGTTGCCTCGCGGGCGACCCCTCCGCCGCCGCCTGTCGACCCGCTGGAGCGGACGCGCAGCGCCGCCGTCGCCGGGCTGGTGATGCTGCCGGCGTTCTCGCTGCTCCTTGCCTTGAACCTGACCTCGGCGATGCGGGTGCTCTTCACCATCGCCATGGTGCTGGTCTCGCTCAGCCGCCGCGAGGTGCGCGAGACCGGCGCCGAGAGCGTGCTCTCGGCGCTGATGGCGGGCGCCGTGGCGGTGGCCTTCTCAATGCTCTACACCTTCTGGCCCCAGCCCGGCGCAGCACTGCTGGCCATGGCGTTCCTCGGGCTCCTGGTGGTTCCCCGTGCCTTCGGCGGCCGGTACCAGGGCGCCGTGGCGCTCGCGATACCGCTGGTCTGGGTGCTGCTCGGCACCGCCGAAGGCAGTACGCTCTCGAAGACGCTCGACTGGTGCCTCTACTCGATCCTCGGCGTGCTCTACGCCGTCTGGGCGCGCGCGCTGATCCTGGCAATGCTGGGCTGGCGGGAGCGGTCGCAGTCCGCCGTCCACGCAGGGCTCCGGTAGGGGTCGCGGCGGTGCGGCATTCAGGGGGGACCCTCGCGTTCCGTACCGGGCCGCTTGCCCGGGAGCCCATCCATCCGTCGCACTTCGGGTGCGAGCTGCCCGACGATGCGGCCGATCAGAATGGCGAGGTAGAGCGTGCCAAGCGCCGCCTCGAGCGCAGTGGAGATCTGGGCGAGCGATGTGACCGGAGTGATGTCGCCGTAGCCGGCGGTGGTCACGGTGATGAGGCTGAAGTAGAGCATCTGCGTGTCGAGGTCCCCGCCTTCGGGCAAGCGGAACGATCCGGGATGTGCGCCCTCCGTCTGGCGGAACAGGAGCGCGCAGGCGGTAGCGATGACGAAGTAGCCGAAGATCGCGCCGACCAGGCTGTCGGGTGTGGCGTCGCGGTTGCCGACGAGCTCGGCGAAGGTCGCGACGAGGGCGCCGAGGACGATGGTCAGGGTCAGCGCCGCGAGTGGGCCCTCGAGCGCGGCGACGCCGAGAACGTTAAGAATTTGGAGCACGGCGGTCGCGAGGAGCAGGGCGATCGCCGCCTGTGTCGCGCGGCGGCCGGTGCGCCCTGCGTAGAGGGCACCGCCAAATATCAGCATGAAGAGCGTGAACCCCGTGAGACGGGTGATGGGCCCGTTCGGCAGTACCGCCTGAAGCACGAACGACCCGATCAGCAACGCCAGCAGGAAGCTCCACCGCCAGCGGGCAACAAGTCGAAGGTAGGCGTCTATGATCGACATGGTGCTCCTTCTGGTGGCTTTCGGCATTGTGACGCAAGTGCTCCCTGCAGCCACGGATCTTCTCTTGATCGGCTGCCGAGGGAGCGTCGCACGCCTGTCCCGGGTAGTCCGGCGAACCCCGGGACAGTATTCGCGAGCCGGCAAGGAGGGACGCGATGCAGATCGATCAACCCGGACCGACGGCCGGGCCGGATGTCAACGGCCAGTCCTTCGACGCGAGGTTCACGGACCTCATCATCAAGCTGATCGTCGTCGGCTTCTTCGCCTACCTGTCCCTGACGCTGCTTGCCCCGTTCTTCATCATGGTCATCTGGGCCGTCATCCTCGCCGTGGCGCTGTATCCGGCCTTTGCGGCTCTGCGGGGGCTGCTCGGGGGCCGCGGCGGGCTGGCGGCCACGCTGATCACGCTCTTGGGCGTCGCGCTCATCGTCGTCCCGCTCGGGGCTATCACGCTCAACGTCGCAGATACGACGCTGGAGGTGGTTGCCGACTTTGAAGCCCAGACGATCGTGGTGCCGCGGCCGCCCGAATTGGTCCGGGAGTGGCCGCTGATCGGCGAGAAGGTTCATGCAGCCTGGAGCCTCGCCTCGGTCAATCTCGAGGCGGCGGTGAAGCGGTTCGGGCCTCCGCTGCTCCAGGCGGCCGGGGCGATTGTCGGCAAGATCGCCGGGGTCGGCTTCGGCATGCTCGGATTTGCGCTGTCGGTGCTCATCGCCGGCCTGCTCTTCGTCCCCGGGCCGCGGCTGGGCGAGGTCGTCAAGACGTTCGCCAGTCGCCTCGCCGCCGAGCGTGGGGCGTATTTCGTCGATCTGGCCGGAGCAACGATTCGCAACATTTCGCGCGGGGTGATCGGCGTTGCTTTGCTTCAGGCGCTTCTTGCCGGCGTCATCCTGATGCTTGTTCGATGTCCCAGGAGCTGGCGTGATTGCCTTCCTCGTGCTGCTTTTCTGCATCATCCAGGTCGGGCCGGTGCCGGTGCTGCTGCCGGTCATCATCTGGGCGTGGGTGACGAAGGACACCGGGCCGGCGCTGCTCCTGACTGTGCTGCTGGTTCCGATCGCGGTAATCGACAACGTCCTGAAACCCATCCTGATGGCGCGCGGGCTTTCCACGCCGATGTTGGTCATCCTTCTCGGCGTGATTGGCGGCACCGTCACCTATGGGCTGATCGGCCTGTTCCTCGGGCCAATCCTGCTGGGGATCTTTTATGAGCTTCTGATGACATGGATGAGAAACGAAGCCTCGGATCCGAAGACGGCGGCAGGCACCTGACGGTGCCCTCCGTGGCTCAGCGCAGGCGATCGTCTCCCATCCCCTGCGAAATCCGTTTGGCTCGCGGAGCCGCGGGACGGGCATTGTCCCGGCTTCAGAACACCGTCGGCACCACGTTGCGGGCGGTGCGGTCGGGCGACGTAGTCGTCGGGGCGCTTCTGGCGCTTTCCGAGCTTCGGCTCGTCGTACTTGACCTTCTCGTAGCGGATCGACTGCAGCAGGTGGCTGAGGCAGTTGATCCGCGCCGCCTTCTTGTCGTTGGAATCGACGATCCACCAGGGGGCGTGCGGGGTGTCGGTCAGCCGGATCATCTCGTCGTAGGCGCGGGTGTAGTCCCACCAGCGGCGGTAGCTCTCGAGGTCCATCGGCGAGAGCTTCCACTGGCGCGTGGGATCGTCGATGCGCTGGCGGAAGCGCCGCTCCTGCTCCTCCTCGCCGACGGTGAGGAAGTACTTGAGCAGCGTGATGCCGGACTCGACCAGCAGCGCCTCGAGGTGCGGGATCTCCTGCAGGAAGCGCTGGGCGGCGTGGTCGGTGCAGAAGCCCATGACCCGCTCGACGCCGGGGCGGTTGTACCAGGAGCGGTCGAAGATCACCACCTCGCCGGCGGCCGGAAGCTGCTCGACGTAGCGCTGCATGTAGATCTGGGTCTTCTGGCGGTCGGACGGCGACGGCAGCGCGACCACCCGGAAGACGCGCGGGCTGACCCGCTCGGTCAGGCGCTTGATCATGCCGCCCTTGCCGGCAGCGTCGCGGCCCTCGAAGAGGACGACGATGCGGGCGCCGGTCTCCTTCACCCAGGCCTGCAGGTTGGCGATCTCGACCTGCAGGCGGGCGAGCTCGTCCTCGTAGGCCTTGTTGCGCGCCTTCTTCGCCGCCTTGGGGTCGGGCGCGGCGGGCGCCGCGGCGCCCTTCTCCTTCTTCTGCTTCTTGCTCATGCGCTTCCTCCGGGGTTGGCGCCGCCCGCCGCGAAGGCGCGCAGCGCATCGTCGAGATCGTCGAAGACCAGGTCGGGGCCGACGGCGGCCAGGAGCCCGGCGCGATCGAGGAGGCCCGCGACCTCGGCGTGCAGTTCGGCGAGGCCGAGGCTGGAGCCGCGGGCGGCCAGGTCGGCGCGGAACTCCTCGAGCATCGCGGCGGCGGTCGAGTCGGTCTGGGTGATGGCGCTGGCATCGAGCACGAACCAGCGGGTGTCCTTGGCCATGGCATCGGCGATGGCGAGCAGCCGGGCCTGAATGTGGTCGGCATTGAAGAACAGCAGGTCGCCCTCGATCAGGACGATGGTGAGGCCGGGGACGGGCCGGGCGTCGGCGCGGCGGTGGAGCTTGTAGAAGCCGTCGCGGCCGGGGACGCGGCCGAGCAGCGCGTCGCGCGGGTACATCATCTTGCGCAGCAGGTAGGCGAAGGTCGCCCCGATGGCGACGAGCACGCCGTTGAGCACGCCCAGGGTGATCGGGGCGACCAGCGCGATCATCGCGAAGGCGAACTCGATGCGGCTGATCCGCCAGATCTCGCGCAGCGCCGGGAGGTCGATCAGGCTGAGCGCCGCGGCGATCAGGATGGCGCCGAGGGCGGGAATGGGCAAGATCGCGAGCGCGGGCCGGAGGTAGAGGATGGTGAGCGAGCAGCGCCGCGGCGGCGACGACGCCGGCGAGCTGCGAGCGGCCGCCGACGCTGGCGTTGATGGCGGTGCGCGAGTCCGAGGCGGTGACCGGGAAGGCGGAAAACAGGCCGGCGGCGATGTTGGCGGCGCCGAAGCCGAGCATCTCGCGGTCGGCGTCGACCGGGTAGCCGCCGCGCTGGCCGAAGCTCCGCGCCGTGACGATGCCGGCGGCGAAGCTGACGAGAAAGATGGCGAGCGGCCCCGAGGAGCAGCCGGTCGGGGGAGGCGCCGCCGCCGGTCGGGCAGCGCGAGCGCCGGTGCGCCGGACGGGATCTCGCCCGACGGTGGCGATGCCCCAAGCCTGGCAGGTCGAGAAGCGCGGACAGGGCAACGGCGAGGACGACGACGATGACCGGCCCCGGGACGGGCACCCGCCGCAGGCGGGCGCCCTGGAGGACGGCGAACATCGCCGCGGCCAGCGCCAGCGAGGGCCAGTGGATGAGCTCGGCCTTGCGGACGAGGTCGATGAACGGCGCGATCAGGCCGTCGGAGGTCATCGGCGCGCCGGTGATGCGCTTGAGCTGGCCGGTGATGATCGAGAGCGAGATGCCGGCGAAGAAGCCGACGAGGATCGGGCGCGAGAGGAAGGTCGAGAGCACCCCGAGGCCGAGCGCCCGCCCGCCGAGATAGAGGCCGCCGACGATCAGCGCCAGCATGGCCGCGACGCCCGGGCGGTCGGCGTCGGCGAGGCCCGGGATGGTGGCGAGGACCGCGGCCATCACCGTGATCGTCGCCGCGTCGGGGCCGACGATCAGCTGCCGCGACGGGCCGAAGACGGCGTAGGCGACGAGCGGCGCGATCGAGGCGTAGAGGCCGGTCTGCGGCGGCAGGCCGGCGATCGCCGGGTAGGCGATGGCGGTGGGCAGGCCCACGGCGGCGATGGCGAGGCCGGCGGCGACGTCGCCCCTGATCCAGCCCGGCCGGTAGCCGGCGAGGCTCGCCAGCACCGGCCGGGTGGAGGGGGCGCCGCTCGCGGGCATCAGTGGCCGCCGCCCAGCACGAGCGTCCGGAACGGCAGGATCAGCGCCTGGAGCCGCAGGAGCATCGCGTGCACGAGGCCGACCGTGTCGATGGCGTGGAGGACGAACCGCGTGGCAGGCGCCGAGGTTCGGGTCCTGCAGCGCATCATGGTTGCTGGTGTAGGCGTTGGCGATGCAGCTGCTGCCCTGCGGCAGCCGGTCGAGACTGTCCCTCGTAGAGCGGCTCCATGTAAGCGGTGATGGTGCCGGGCTGGCCGAAGGCCGAGACGTCCTGGAGCTGGTCTGTCGGACGGATCTGGCCCGAGGCGATCACGTCCTGCACCTGGGTCACCACGACCGGGATGACGGTGAAGGGGATGGCCACGCAGGTGACCTCGCCGATCATGCCGACCTTCATCACCTGCGCCTCGATCTGGCCGAATCCGGCGATGAGGCCGGTGACGTGGCGGGCGGGCACCAGGATACCAGCGGGGCGCAGCATCGGGTTGACGACGTCGCCGGGCCGCAACGCGAACTGCTGGACGATGCCGTCGGTGCCGGCGACGACCAGGCTCTTGTCGAGCTCGACCTGCGCTTGCTGCAGCGTCGCCTCGGCGCTCGCCTTCTGCGCCGGCAGCGCGAAGTCGAGCTGCGACTGGACGGCGGCCTTGCCGGCGACGGCGGCGTCGACCGCGCCCTGGGCGGTGTCTACGGCGACCTGGGCGCGGTCGACCTCGCGCTGGGAGATGGCGTTGGGGTTGCGCCGCATCAGCTCGGCCCGGGTGTCGTACTCGTCCTGCGCCTGCTTGAGCGAGCCGCGGGCCTGCACTGATCCTGCCCTCGGCCTCGGCGAGCTGCGACTGCGCCACGGTCATCGCGGCGTCGACCTCGGTGATCCGGCGCTTGGCGGTCTCGATCGCCGCCTCCTGCTCGGTGGTGTCGAGCCGGAACAGCGGCTGGCCGGCCGTGACCCGCTGGTTGATGTCGACGAAGGTCTCCGCCACGCGCCCGCCCCGCTCGGGCAGGATGGTCACGGTGCGGAAGACCGAGACGGCGCTCGAGTTGGTCGAGGGGTGGAAGTAGAAGATGGTGGTGATCAGCGAGACCGTCAGGATCACGCAGAACGTGATCCCCCAGCGCAGCTCGTACCAGACCGAGAACAGGGTGATCTCCTGGCCGATACGCTTGCCCTGGGCGAAGCGGCGGTAAAGGAAGTCCGGCAGGATCGTCAGCGAGGAGCAGAGCAGGAGTTCGAGCATGTCAGGCCTCCGCGTCCGGGGAGGGTGCGGGTCGTATCGGCTCGTTCGGGTCGGCGTCGGGGTCGTCGGAGAGCAGGTCGTTCCAGCGCGAGGGCGGCTCGCTCCCCCGGTCGCGGCCCGAGAGCTTCTCGAGCGAGAGCGCGATCGAGTTCATCGGCGTGGAGAAGTTCGGCAGCTCGACGAGGGCGAGGAGCAGCGCCGCGATCCAGAACACGGCGTTGTGGGTGAAGAGCGCCAAGAGCGCGAGGACGGCGACGAACTGCAGCTGCACCTTGCTGGTGCGGTGCGCCATGTGCTCGGGCAGCGCGTGGAGCTTGAGGTAGATCAGGCCGGCCGAGACGACGACGAAGAGCAGGAAGACGGCCATCACCGTCATCAGCCAGTCCGACTGGCCGGGGGCGGTGATGAAGGACGGCAGGTAGTGCGGCGCCGCCGGGTTCATTGCGGGGTGGTCCATCATGCGGCTCCGGACGCGGCGAGGAGATCGGGTCACGGCTGGCCGCCGTCGGCGGCCGGCGCCTCTGTAGGGTCTCTGCCGAGCCGCGTCCATGCGACGACGAGCTCGTAGAAGACCGAGAGCACGACCGGGCCGAGGAAGAGGCCGAGGAGGCCGTGGGTCAGGGTGCCGCCGATCACGCCGGTCAGGATGATCAGCATCGGCGTGGTCAGGCCGCGGGCCATCAGGATCGGCTTCAGCACGTTGTCGATGAGGGCGACCGGGACCAGGAGCAGGGTGAGGATCAGGGCGAAGCCGGTCGGGTGGGTCATCCAGATCCAGATCAGCACCGGCAGCAGGATCGGCGCCGGCCCGATCTGCACGATGCAGAGGAGCAGGACGCCGAAGGCGATCAGGCCGGCGCCCGGGATGCCGGCGAGATAGAGGATGATCCCGGCGAGGAGCGCCTGCAGCAGCGCGACGCCGATCACGCCGCGCGAGACGTTGCGGATGGTGGCGCCGGCGAGGTCGACGAAATGCGCGCCGCGCGGGCGCACCAGCCGGCTGGCGAAGGCGCGGGCGCCGGCGGCGAGGCGCGGCCCGGGCAGGAAGAGGAAGCCGGCGATCACCACCGAGACGACGAACTTCAGGACGTCGGCGCCGATCTCGGCCACCTTGGCGACCACCGTGCCGCCGGCGGGCAGGACCGCGGGGCCGTAGCGGTGAACGGCGTCGTCGAGGTTGCTGGCCGCGAGCGCCCAGGCCTCGTCGATCTCGGTGCCGAGAACCGGCCAGTCGGCCACGCCGGCCGGCGGCGGCGGGACCTTCAGCGTTCCCGACTGCAGGCCGGCGGCGAGCCACTGCACCGACTCCGCGAGGCTGGCGGCGAGGATGCTCACCGGGCCCAGCACGGTCGCGAGCGCGATCACGGTGATGGCGCCGGCGGCGAGGCCGCGCCGGTCGCCGAGCCGGCGGGCGAGCCCGGCATAGGCCGGGTAGAGCGCCACCGCGAGCAGGATCGCCCAGATCACGATCGGCGCGAACGGCCGCACCAGCTCCAGCGACCACCAGGCGAAGAGGCCGAGAAAGGCCAGGCGGACCACGAAGTCGGTGGCGCTCGCCTCGAGGCGGTCCCGCTCGATCCGAGGCAGCCGCTCCGCCGGACCCCTCACGCCCCGGCCCCTCCGCGAGGGCATGGCCAGGCCGGCCTTCTCGAGGCCCGCCACGATCGCCGGGATGAGCTCCGGGGCGACGTGGCGCCTGGCGAGGTCCGCCGCGACGTGCGCGCCGTAGTCGGGGTCGAGGCTCGCGGATGGCCGCGACGGCATCCGCCGCTTCCTCGTCGCGGCCGAGTTCGGCGGCGGCCGCGGCGACCGCGACATGGCCGTAGAGGACCTGCGGCGCATCGACCCGGCGGGCCTCCGCCAGCGCCTCGGCGAAGCGGCCGTGGGCATAGTGGTAGAGAAAGAGGCCGATGCGGTAGCTGCCCGGCTGCGCCGGGTTGGTGGCGTAGGATTCCTCGAGCAGCGGCACCGCCTCGTCCCAGAGCGCGAGCATCGCATAGCGCTGGCCGAGGTCGGCCAGGATCGTGGTGTCGTTCGGGTTGAGCATGCGGCCGGCCTCCAGCGCTTCCAGCGCGCCCTCGACATCGGCCGAGAACCAGCGCGCCAGCCCGAGGGCGTAGCGGGCCCAGCTCGAGTTCGGGGCAAGCTCGACCGCGCGGGCCGCGAGCGCCAGCGCCCGCTCGCGCGGGTCCGGCTCCGGCGCGCCGATCGGGTGGCGGAACCGGAAGGCGTTGCAGTAGACCAGGGACAGGCAGGCCAGCGCCTCGGCGTAGTCGGGCTCGTCGGCCACGGCGCGCTCGAGGCCGATCCGCACCGCCTCGATCATCGCGCGGTCGAAGGTCCGCCAGTAGGCGTAGAAGAGCAGCACCGCCGCATAGCTGCCGAGCATCTCCGGGGCCTGTCCGTCGGCATCGCGCGCCCGGTCGGACTGGATCGCGCCGTAGGGTTGCGCCAGCGACCGTGCCACCCGGTTCGCCACCTCGTTGCGGAGCGCGATGATCTCGGATGGCTGCAGCCGCCGCTGGTAACTGTCGGCCCAGACGGCGCGGCCGCTCGCGGCATCGACGAGCAGCACGTCCACCTCGAAGCCGTCCGGCCGGAGCGAGGTCTGGCCGGTGATCAGGTAGTCGGCGGCAAGGTCGCGCGAGGCCGTCCTGGGATCGATGCTGGCCGGATGGCGCAGCGCCGTATCCGCGCCGAACACCCGCAGGCCGGTGAAGCGGGTGAGCGCGATGATCAGCGACCGCGTGAACCCGCGGGTGAAGGTCGGGAAGGACGACTGGTCGCCTTCCTCGTCGAAGGCGGTCACCAGCACCCGCGGCGCGCCGGCCGCCGCGTGCGGCAGCGCCGCGGGCTCGGCCGCTGACGAAGACCGGCGCGTAGCCGCCGCGGGGAATGTCGATCCGCAGCGGGCTCGGTGCGGCCATCGGTCAGATAGTAGCGCTCGAGCGAACGGCGCAGGCGCCCGGCCTCGATGCGGACGATCGAGTCGAGCTGCGGGTCGAACTTCCCGTCGCGCCCGAACACCCGGTGGCGATCGTGTAGGCCTTCATCCGGTCGGCCCGCCCGGCGAGCGCTTCCTCGACGACATAGCTCAGAAAGCTCCGGTTGCGCTCGCTGGCGTCGAAACCCGGCGACTCGAGGATGCGCGTCAACTCGGCCCGAACGAGATCGGCCGAAACCGCCAGCTCCTCCTGCACCATGATCCGGCCCGCCGCGCCCGCTTCGAAATGGGCCAGGATGATGATGGCACAGACCCGGCACTTCCGAAACGGTAGACGGCATGTATTAAACAGTAACGTACTTAGCCGGCCGGCCGATCCCGCCGAGCGTGCCTCGGCGCATCGAGACAAGGACCTTCGCCATGCAGGCCGAGACCACGGAACTCCTGGCGCCCGATTTCCTCGCGCTCACCGTCGGCATCGTGGTCTTCTTCGTCGGGGTGCTGATCACCCAGCGCATCGAGTTCCTGAGGCGCTACAGCATCCCGGAGCCCGTCACCGGCGGCTTCGTCGCCGCGCTCGTGTTCTGGGCGGTGCATCGCTCTTCCACATCGACATCGGCTTCGACATGGCCACGCGGGACAAGCTCCTCGTCGTCTTCTTCGCGACGGTCGGGGTGAACGCCAGGCTGGCGAGATCTGGCCGCCGGTGGCCGCGTCCTCGGCATGCTCTGCCTCGTGACGGTCGCCTTCGTCTTCCTGCAGGACACCGTCGGCACCATCGGCGCGGTGGCGCTCGGGTTGCCGAAGGCGGCGGGCGTCGTCGCGGGTTCGATGTCGCTCGTCGGCGGGCACGGCACGGCGATCGCCTGGGGGCCGACCATCGCGGCGGAGCACGGCTTTCCGGCGGCGCTGGAGAGCGGATGGCGGTCGCGACGGTCAGCCTGATCATCGCCAGCCTGCTCGGCGGCCCGCTGGCGAAGTTCCTGATCGAGACGCTACCGGCATCGAGGTGCCGGGAACCGGCCCGGAGGAGGACGGGGAGCTTCCGCCCGAAGCCGACGCGGCGCCGATCGACAAGATGGGGGTCATGCGCGCGATGCTCGCCGTCAACGTCGCGGTGATCCTCGGCTATCTGGCGCATGCCTGGCTGACCGAGGCGACCGGCATCAACCTGCCGCTCTTCGTGCCATGCCTGATCATGGCCATCCTGCTTTCGAACACCGTGCCGTTCCTGTTTCCGCGGCTCCAGTGGCCGGCGCACACCGCCGCGCTCGAGCTCCTGTCGAGCTATGCGCTGTCGATCTTTCTCGCGATGTCGCTGATGAGCATGCAGCTCTGGACGCTGGCCGGCAGTGCGGCGGCGCTCTTCATCATCGTCGCGATGCAGACGGTGGTGGCGGCGCTCTACATCTACTTCGTGGTGTTTCCCGCGCTCGGGCGCGACTATCAGGCCGCCGTGCTGTCGGGCGGCTTCACCGGGCTGTCGCTCGGCTCGACGCCGACGGCGATCGCCAGCATGTCGGCGATCACCCGGCGCTACGGGCCGTCGCCGACCGCCTTCGTGATCCTGCCGCTGGTGTCGGCCTTCTTCGTCGACATCGTCAATGTCGGGGCGATCTCGCTCTTCCTCCGCCTCTGACGGCTCGCGTCGCGGCTGGAGGTAACTAACGGTAACGTACTTCGCAGTTTCGTGAGCGGCGCGCAGCCTCGGCGACGTCTCTTACCGGGGTGCCGCAATGGCCGACGCCGACATCGCACGGACGGGGCTGGCCCGCGCGGTGGCGCGCTTTCCGGAGGCGGCGGCGACGGCTGCGCAGACTGGCGCTGACCGATCCGGCGTTCCGCGAGATCTGCGAGGAATACGGGCTGGCGCAGCGACAGCCTCGCCGGGTTCGAGGCGCGTCCGGACGCCGCGGAGCGGCCCGAGATCGGCGACTACCGCGCGGTGATCGCCGAGCTCGAGACCGAGATCGACCGATTCCTGAAGGAGGCAACGGCCGAAGGGCTGACGACACGCGCCGGGGTCGACGCAACAACGGCGGCCGGGCGCCTGGGAGGACGCCAGGGAGGACGCCGGCCGAAACAGGGCATACCGATGAAGAAGTTTCCGACCGCCTTCACCATCCTCTTCGGGCTGATCGTCGTCGTGGCGGCGCTGACCTGGATCATCCCGGCCGGCCAGTACGAGCGGGCGATGAACGAGACGCTCGGCAAGGAGGCGCCGGTGCCCGGCACCTACGCCCAGGTCGAGCCGAACCCGCAGGGGCTCGGCGCGGTGCTGATGGCGCCGATCGCCGGGCTCTACGACCCGGACACCGGGCATGGCGAACGCCATCGACGTGGCGGTCTTCGTGCTGGTCATCGGCGGGTTCCTGGCGGTGGTGACCAAGACCGGGGCGATCGACGCCGGCATCGGCTGGCTGCTGACGGCGCTGAAGGGGCGGGAGATATGGATGATCCCGATCCTGATGGCGGCCTTCGCCGCTCGGCGGCACCAGCTACGGCATGGCGGAGGAGAGCCTCGCCTTCTACGCGATCATCCTGCCGGTCTTCATCCGCGCGGGCTACGACGCGCGTGACCGGCGTCGCGGTCATCATGCTCGGCTGCGGCATCGGCACGCTCGGCTCGACTTTCAACGCCTTCGCGACCGTCGTCGGCTCGAATGCCGCGGGCGTGCCCTTCACCGACGGGCTGCTGCTGCGGGTCTTCATCCTCTTCGCCTGCCTCGCCGCCGGCATCCTCTTCGTGATGCGCTACGCGCAGCAGGTGAAGGCCGAACCCGGCGCGTTCGGTCGTGGCGGACCAGCGCGAGGACAATGTCGCGCACTTCCTCAAGGGCACCGGGGATGAAGCGGCCGCTGCCGGAGTTCACCCGGACCCGGAGCATCATCCTCGCGCTGTTCGGGCTGACCTTCGTGCTGATGCTCTACGGGGTGATCGCGCTCGGCTGGTGGATGGGGCAGATGTCGGCGCTGTTCCTCGGGATGGCGATCCTCACCTTCTTCGTCGCCAAGTTCGACGCGTCGACGAAGATGGACGAGCACACCTTCGTCGACACCTTCGTGGACGGCGCGCGCGACCTGCTCGGCGTGGCGCTGATCATCGGCGTGGCGCGCGGCATCGTGGTGATCATGGACGCGGGCAAGATCACCGACACCATCCTGCACGCCCGCGAGGCGGCGCTGGGCGGGCTGGCGCCGGTCGCCTTCATCAACCGGATGCTGCTGAACCAGACGCTGCTGTCGTTCCTCGTGCCCTCGTCCTCGGGCCTGGCGGTGCTGTCGATGCCGATCCTGGCGCCGCTGTCGGACTTCGCCGGCGTCGCCCGCAGCCTGGTGGTCACCGCCTACCAGTCGGCGAACGGCTGGGTGAACCTGTTCAACCCGACCTTCGCGGTGGTGATGGGCGGGCTGGCGATCGGGCGGGTCGTCCTACAACCGCTGGCTGCGCTTCCTCTGGCCGCTGCTGCTGATCCTCGCGATCATCGTCGCGGCGGCGCTCAGCCTCGCGGCGATGACCTCGGAGGCGCCGCCGGCGGCGCCGGCGCCCGCCACCGCGCCGGCGAACTGAGGCGATGGCGGCGGCGGACGAGTGTGGCGGCGATCGGCGGCCTCGGGCTCGTCGCCTGCACCGCGCTCGTCGTCGGCAACATGATCGGCTCGGGGATCTTCCTGCTGCCGGCGTCGCTCGCCGCCTTCGGGCCGATCTCGCTGGTCGGCTGGACGGTGACCTCGGTCGGGCGCGCTGGTGCTGGCGGTGATCTTCGGGCGGCTGTCGCGGATCGTGACGCAAGACCGGCGGGCCCTATGCCTATACCGAGGCCGGGTTCGGCGAGTTCGCCGGCTTCATCATCGCCTGGGGCTACTGGATCGCGCTCTGGACCGGCAACGCCGGGGTGGCGGTGGCGCTGGCGGGCTACGTCGGCTTCCTGTTTCCCGGCATCGCCGCCTCGTCGAATCGCGAGCCTCGCGGTGGCGCTGATCGCGATCTGGACGCTGACGCTGGTCAACATCCGCGGCGTCGCCGAGGCGGGCTTCGTCCAGATCGTCGACCACGGTGCTGAAGCTCGTGCCGCTGGTGCTGATCGGCACGCTTGGGCTTCCTCTGGATCGACGGCGCCAACTTCACGCCGTTCAACGCTTCCGGCCAGTCGGACATCGCCGCGATCTCCGCCGCGGCGGCGCTGACGCTCTGGGCCTATCTCGGGCTGGAGTCGGCGACGGTGCCGGCGGGCGACGTGATCGATCCGGAGCGGACGATCCCGCGCGCGACCATCCTCGGCGTGCTGATCGCCGCCGCCGTCTACATCTCGGTCACCACCGTGGCCATCGGCGTCGTGCCCTCGGCGCAGCTCGCGACCTCGGCCGCGCCGCTCGCCGACGTGGCGCGGGTGATGTGGGGCGCCGCGGGCGGCGTGCTCGTCGCGATCGGCGCGGTGATCTCGACCTTCGGCACGCTGAACGGCTTCACGCTCCTGACCGGGCAGGTGCCCTACGGCGCGGCGCTCGACCGGGTTTTCCCGAAGCGGCTCGGGCACCTCTCGCGCTACGGCACGCCGGCGAATGCGTTGGTCTTCTCGAACCTGCTGGCCTCGATCCTGGTCGCGATGAACTTCGCCAACGGCCTCGTCGGGGCCTTCAACGCCATCATCCTGCTCGCGGTGATGTCGAGCCTGCTGCCCTACGCGCTCTGCGCGCTGGCGGAGCTGATGATCCTGCTCAGGACCGGGCGCAGCGTCGCGGGGCCGGAGATCGTCAAGGTCGCGGTGCTCGGGGCCCTGGGCTTTCTCTATGCGCTCTGGGCGATCTACGGCGCCGGGGCGGAGACGGTGTTCCTCGGCTTCCTGCTGATCCTGGCCGGCATTCCGGTCCACGTCGCCATCAAATGGCGCAACCGCAACGACATTCGGGAGGAGACCTGACCCATGCAACTCGGCGTCCATTCGGAGATCGGCAAGCTCCGCAAGGTGATGGTGTCGCGGCCGTCGCTCGCCCATGAGCGGCTGACCCCCGGCAACTGCCACGACCTTTTGTTCGACGACGTGATCTGGGTGCAGAAGGCGCGCTCGGACCACGCCGACTTCGTGCTGAAGATGAAGGATCGCGGCATCGAGGTCTTCGACATCCAGGACCTGCTGACCGACGATCTTCCGCGACAGCCCCGAGGCGCGGGCCTTCGTGCTCGACCGGCGGATCACCGACAACCAGGTCGGACCGGCGCTGGCGCGCGTGCTCCGGCCCTGGCTCGACGAACTCGACCCGCATCAGCTGGCGCGGCACCTGCTCGGCGGCGTCGTCTACGAGGATCTGCCGGGCGAGATGATCACGCAGCTGATGCGCGATGCGCTGTCGGCGACCGAGTTCATCGTGAGGCCGGTGCCGAACGCGCTCTTCCAGCGCGACCCGTCCTGCTGGATCTACGGCGGCGTCACCTGCAACCCGATGTACTGGGCGGCGCGCAAGCCCGAGTCGCTGTTCCAGCGCGCGGTCTACAAGTTCCACCCCGAGTTCACCGGGAACGCGTTCGAGATCTGGTGGGGCGACAGCGACGAGGACTGGGGCAACACCTCGATGGAGGGCGGCGACGTCATGCCGATCGGCAAGGGCGTCGTGCTGATCGGCATGGGCGAGCGCACGACCCGGCAGGCGGTGAACCAGGTCGCCGACCGCCTGTTCGAGAAGGGCGCGCGCCGAGCGGGTCGATCGCCTGCGCCATGCCGAAGTCCGGGCGGCGATGCACCTCGACACCGTCTTCACCTGCCTCGACCACGACAAGGTGACGGCGTTCCGCGAGGTGGTGGACGAGATCACCTGCTTCTCGCTCCGCCCCGACGGCAAGGGCGACGTCGAGATCACCAAGGAGAAGGGCCACCTCTTCGACGTCTACAAGGAGGCGCTGGGGCTGAAGGACCTGCTGGTCGTCGGCACCGGCGGCAACGCCTTCGACGCCGAGCGCGAGCAGTGGGACGACGGCAACAACGTCGTCGCGCTCGAGCCCGGGGTGATCGTCGGCTACGACCGCAACACCCACACCAACACGCTGCTCCGCAAGGCCGGCATCGAGGTCATCACCATCGGCAGCCAGGAGCTCGGCCGCGGCCGCGGCGGCGGCCACTGCATGACCTGCCCGATCCTGCGCGATCCGGCCTACTGAAACAGGGGGAAATGCCATGTCGTTCAATCTCAAGGGCCGCAGCTACCTCAAGCTCGACGACTTCAGCCAGCGCGAGATGCTCTACCTGCTCGACCTGTCGCGCGACCTGAAGCGGGCGAAGTATGCCGGCACCGAGCGCGAGCTGCTCCGCGGCAAGGAGATCTGCCTGATCTTCGAGAAGACCTCGACCCGCACCCGCTGCGCCTTCGAGGTCGCCGCCCACGACCAGGGCGCGCACGTCACCTACCTCGACCCGTCCGGCAGCCAGATCGGCCACAAGGAGTCGATGAAGGACACCGCCCGCGTCCTCGGCCGGATGTTCGACGCGATCGAGTTCCGCGGCTCCGGCCAGGGCGATGTCGACGATCTGGCGAAGTATGCCGGCGTGCCGGTCTACAACGGCCTGACCGACGACTGGCACCCGACGCAGATGCTCGCCGACATGCTGACCATGGTCGAGCATTCCGACAAGCCGCGCACCCAGATCTCCTACGCCTTCCTCGGCGACGCCCGCAACAACATGGGCAACTCGCTGCTGGTGCTCGGCGCGATGATGGGCTGCGACGTGCGCATGGTGGCGCCGAAGGCGAACCAGCCGCACGACGACGTGCAGGCGATCGCGAGGAAGTGGGCCGAGCGAGACCGGCGCGCGGCTGATGGTCACCGACGACATCGACAAGGGCGTGAAGGGCGTCGACTTCGTCCACACCGACGTCTGGGTGTCGATGGGCGAGGCGAAGGAGGTCTGGGCCGAACGGATCAAGCTGCTGACGCCCTACCAGGTGAACATGGCGCTGATGAAGAAGACCGGCAACCCGACGGTCAAGTTCATGCACTGCCTGCCGGCCTTCCACAACACCGAGACCAAGGTCGGCCAGGACATCTTCGAGAAGTTCGGGATGAAGGAGATGGAGGTGACCGAGGAGGTGTTCGAGAGCCCGATGAACGTCGCCTTCGAGCAGGCGGAGAACCGGCTGCACACCATCAAGGCGATCCTCGTCGCGACGCTGGCGGGCTGAGCCATGGCCCGTATCGTGGTCGCCCTCGGCGGCAACGCGCTGCTCAAGCGCGGCGAGCCGATGACCGCCGCGAATCAGCGCAAGAACGTCCGGATCGCGGCCGAGGCCCTGGCGCCGCTCTGCCGCGAGCACGAAATCGTTATTACCCACGGCAACGGCCCGCAGGTCGGCCTCCTCGCGTTGCAGGAGCTGCCTACCCCGGCGAGGACTCTCCGCTCGACGTGCTCGGCGCCGAGACCGAGGGGATGATCGGCTACATGATCGAGCAGGAGCTGGCAACATCCTGCCTTTCGAGCAGCCCCTTGCGACGATCCTGACCATGGTCGAGGTCGATCCGGACGACCCCGGCTTTGAGGACCCGACCAACCGTCGGCAAGGTCTACGACGAGGCCGAGGCGAAGGCCGAGGCCGCCGCGAAGGGATGGATCGTGACGCCCGACGGCGACAAGCTGCGCCGCGTCGTGGCCTCGCCGCGGCCGAAGCGGATCTTCCAGATCCGCCCCGTCAAGTGGCTGCTCGAGAAGGGCACCATGGTGATCTCCGCCGGCGGCGGCGGCATCCCGACGATGTACGAGAAGGGCACGCGCAAGCTCGTCGGCGTCGAATGCGTGATCGACAAGG
>CAWKBH010000003.1:0-188877 GCA_963847795.1 uncultured Alphaproteobacteria bacterium | reverse complement strand
CCGCGAGAAAGGCGGTCTGCGGATCGCCGGCGAGCGCATCGCGCAGCGTGAGCGTCCGGTGCGCGGTGAGCTCGGTCACCAGCCGATCGGAGAGCGGCTTGAGGCCGTCTTCTTCTTCTTCCCGGTTCGGGCGTTCCTCCTCGCCGTCCGGGCTTGCATCGCCGCTCTCCTCAACCGTCGCATCGCCGCCGTCTACCTCGGACGCGTGGGGCGGTCGTGATCGCCGGCTCGTCCTCGGGCCGGACGAACCCGCGCTCGATGCGCAGCCGCCCGCCGCTGTCGATGCTGATGAAGACGCCGGCATGGACAACCTGGCTCGGGTTCGAAGCGATCCGGGCGATCCTGCAGCACGTCCATTCCTCGTCGTCTCGATCTCGCCGAGCCGGAGACGTCGACGTCCTCGGCAAGCTCATTGGCGTCGGCATGCTCCGCTTCGAGCTGCGTGCGTTCGGCGTCGAGCGCGGCGTATTCGGCCGCTCTCCGCCTCGCTGATCGGTTCGGCCTCGCCGACCAGCCGGCGCAGCCCGAAGGTGTGGCCATAGGGAAAGTCGATCCCGACCTCGACCCACTGCCAGCCTTCACCGCGGATCGCTGCGGCTCTCGCGGAGCTTCTCCGTGACCAGCCTCGAGCAACGCCGGTCCTGCAGCCAGCCGCCGTCGTCGGACTGGAACAGATCGCGCAGAATGACGCCGCCGGCGGCCTCATAGGCTTCGAGCACCGACATACTGCGCCCGCTTGTCCGAGGCGCGCACCGCGCCGGGTCAGCATGCGCCGGATCTCCTACAGCTCCCTGGTGTAGGCGCGCTGCAGCGCCTCCCAGACCTGCTCCTGGCGCGCGTGGTCGCTATTGACCGTGAACCCCATCAACTGATCCAGCGTCATCGCCTCCTCGGCATAAGCCTCGAGCAGCTCCGGTGAGACCGCGGCGAGGCGCAACCGCTGCCGGACCACGCCCGCCGAGACGAAGAACGCTGCCGCGATCTCCTCCTCGGACTTGCCCTTCTCGCGCAGCGCCGGAAAGCGCAGAACTGGTCGAGCGGATGCAGCGGGGCGCGTTGAACGTTCTCGGCCAGGCTGTCTTCTTCGGCTAGTTGCTCGGTGCGCACGACGCAAGGATCGGGGCGTTGCGGCGAGTCGCTTCTGCTTGACCAGCAGTTCGAGCGCCCGGAACCGGCGGCCGCCGGCCGGGACCTCGAACATGCCGGTCTCAGCGCCGTGTCGTCGACGATCGGCCGCACGGTAGGCTCGCGAGAAAGTGCGCCGGGCGATGTCTTCGGCGAGCTCCTCGATCGAGACGCCGGCCTTGATGCGGCGTACGTTGGACTGGCTGAGCACCAGCTGGTTGAACGGGATGTCGCGCGAGGGCTGAGCGTGATCTTTGGCTCAGACTTGGGCATCGGATCGCTCCATGACGGGCAAGCCGGGAACCTTTTTCTCGACCTGCTTAAACCCGTCACGGAAACTGCGGCCCACCTCTTCCTTTGAAGGGACGGGCCGCAGAAAAAGAAGATCACGGAGGCCGCGCGAACGCTCAGGCCGCGGCTGGTCGAGGAGCTTCTTGGCCCGGCCTTCGAGATCGAGCCGCGCATCCTGCTGGGTCTTGTCGCGCGCGACCGCGGTGATCCCCTGCACGAAGTCGAAGACGCTCTCCGGCGGGCGGCCCTCTTCGGCCAGCACCGTCTCGATGATCTTGCCGTCTCGGCCTTCGAGAACCCGCGCTTGCGCAGGAAGTCGCGCGGTCCTCGTCCGTGCGCGCGACGATCTGCTCGCGCGCCGCCCGGATGCCGTTGACGAAGGCGCAGGCGAGGAATTGGCGAAGCGCGTCAGCGCCGGCGCCGCCTCATGCGCGAAGCGGGAGGCGGCGTATTTCGAGTGGCGGATGGTGATCTCCTGGAAGTCCTCGACGCCCCAGAGGTTGCGGTTCTGGCAGACCGCGCGCAGATAGAAGCTGGCGATGCCGAGCGTCTTGGCGCCGACCTCGGAGTTCCAGCAGTAAAACCCGCGGAAGTAGAGATCGGGCGAGCCGTCCGGCAGCCGGCCCGCCTCGATCGGGTTGAGGTCGTCGACCAGGAACAGGAAGACGTCACGGTCGGAGGCATAGAGCGTCGTCGTGTCCTGGCTGATCTCGACATGCGGGTTGTAGACGCCCGGTCGACCAGTCGAGCACGCCCGGCACCTTCCAGCGCGTGTCGCCGGTGCCGTTGCCGGCGATGCGCTGCACCGCCTCGACCAGTTCATGGTCGTAGATGCGGCCATAATCCGGGCCGGTGACGGCGCGCAGTTCGGTGCGGCCATCCTCGGTCTCGAGCGTCTTCACCTGCTCGGCCCGGTGAGTGGTCAGCCCGTACTGCAGGTTGATGCCCGCCAGCGGCGCCGGCAGCTGGCGCAGATAGGCGGCCGGCGCGCCGACCAGGCTGGCGAGCTGGCCGAAGCTCCAATGCGTCGGCGCGACCGGCTCCTCGGCGCCGGGCAGGACCAGCGCCAGCCGCTCGGCGTTGTCGCGCGCGCCTCGACCCGGATCGCGGCGCTCTCGACCATGCGCGTCCGGCTGCGCTCGGCGCCGGCCCTTCACCGACGCGCAGAGGTCGGACAGCGACAGATACCGCTCGTCGTCCGGCCGGGAGAACCACTCGGACGAGACGCGCCCGTTCCGCTCGCCCCGGCTGACGCATCCACCTTCTAGCCGCCGGCGGTTCCGCGCCGGCTGTCCAGAATCTCGATATCGGTCATCGGTCATCTCCCGTGACGGGCGGCCGAGAGCCTCTCTCTCGGCCTCCAAACCCGTCACGGCGAAAGCCAAGGCCCTCTGACTCGATTTCACTCAGCCGCGGCCAAGGTTCCAGACGACCGCGGGGCTCGAGCCGCCGTCAACGCGTGTAGCGCTTCTGGCTTGAGGTGTGTGTAGCGACGGAGCATCTTCCAGTCTTTATGGCCGGTGACGAGGGCGACCTGTTCGATCGCGAACCCTGCTTCGAACAGGCGACTCGTTCCTTCATGGCGGAGGTCATGGAAGTGTAGGTCTTCGATCTCCAGCGTCCGGCAGGCGCGCCGAAAGGCGGTGCCGACCGATCTCGAGTTATAGGGAAAAATACGCCCCTCGAATCTTCCAGTCTCTGCCGCCTGCGCTCTGACCAACGCCCAAGCGTCGAACCCTGTCGCGGTAAACAGCGGGATACGCTGGTCGTTGCCGGTTTTGTTGCGCGGATCTTTTCGATCACGGATCAGAAGCAGCCGCCGTTCCGGATCGACGTCCCGCCATTCGACCCGACAAATCTCATCAAGGCGCATTGCCGTGGCAACGGCGAACTGGATGATCCGTGTCATCGGATCGTCAGGCGATCGTTGGTGTCGAAGACTTGCGATAGCCGGCGCAGTTCGATCGCGGTCGGTCGTCTGTCACGTTCCGTACCCTTGCCAATCAGGCCAAGCCGCTTGAGGGCGATGCGCGCGAGATCGACGGGCTCTGAGGAGATATCCAGGCCATGCACGGCGGCGGCATGAGTCAGGATCAATCGGATTGTACCGATATCAATGCCAAGTGTGACTGGTCCCGCGCCCATTCCCGCACGTGTTCGGCCGAAGTCGATGATCCGCTGCCTGTCAATATGACCGATCCTGAGTTTGCCGAGATCCGACTTCAGGGCGGCCAGTGTCGCCGCCTTGCTCCTGCGCGGTGGTCTTCCGACGGCACACATGTCGGTGACGTGAAGGTCGATGAGATCTCCGAACGTGGCAATGCGCGCGACGGAAGACTTGTTCGGTGCCAAACCCTGATCTACGCGGGTCTCGGCCTGGCGAGCCCAGCGATGCGCGTCGCCACGGCGGAGGAATGTCTCGCTCGCGTAGCGGCCCTTGCGGCGGATCTGGACCCGGTAGGCACCGGAAGGGAGTTTGTTTATCGTCGCCATCTCGCGTGTGCGCTGTGTGTGCAATGAGTTGTCGTAGAGGGTCGGATTGCCGGCTATTGGGGGATACTTCTGGCGTAGGGGCAACCGACCTGGAACAGATTGAAGATACACATAAAATGAAAGAATATCAAGCACATAGACTTGCCGTTGCGCCGATGATGGACTGGACCGATCGGCATTGCCGGGTCTTTCACCGGCAATTCACGCGACAGGCTTTGCTCTTCACCGAAATGGTGACCACCGCGGCCGTGCTGCATGGCGACCGGGTGCGGCTGCTGGCATTCGATGCCGAGGAGCGGCCGCTCGGGCTGCAGCTGGGGGGGGCGGTTCCGGGCGAGCTGGCGGCGGCGGCGTGCATCGGGCGGGAGATGGGCTTCGACGAGATCAACCTCAATGTCGGCTGCCCGTCCGACCGGGTGCAGTCGGGATGCTTCGGGGCGGCGCTGATGCGCACGCCGGAGCTGGTGGCGGCGTGCGCCGAGGCGATGATCGCGGCGGCGGGGCCGGTGCCGGTGACGGTGAAGTGCCGGATCGGCGTCGACGAGCAGGACCCCGAGGCGGTGCTGCCGGCTTTCCTCGCCACAGCCGCCGCGGCCGGGGTGCGGCGGGTCGCGATCCATGCCCGCAAGGCCTGGCTGGCGGGCCTGAGCCCGAAGCAGAACCGCGAGATCCCGCCGCTCGACCACGCGCTGGTGCTGCGGATGAAGGCGGCGTTTCCGGAGCTGCAGATCATCGTGAACGGCGGCATCACCGGGCTGGACGAGGCGGCGGGGTTCCTCGCCCGCGGGCTCGACGGGGTGATGATCGGGCGCGCGGCCTACCAGGCGCCGGCGCTGCTCGGGGCGGTCGACCGGGTGATCTTCGGCGCGGCCGGGCCCGACGTGGCCGCCGAGCAGGCGGTGGCGGCGATGCTGCCCTACATCGAGGCCGAGCGGCTGCGGGGCACGGGGCTCAACCAGATCACCCGGCACATGCTCGGCGCGTTCCAGGGACGGCCGGGCGCGCGGGCGTGGCGGCGGCAGCTGTCGGAGAACGCCCACCGGCCGGGGGCGGGTCCGGAACTGGTCGAGCGGGCGCTGCGCGAGGTGGCGCCGGTGCCGGCGCTGGCGGATTCTCTTTGAATCCGGGCGACGGGGAGGCTAGGGCAGGGGCCCGCGCCCTTGCACCGGTGGACCCATGATCCTGCCCGATCTCGCGCATCTGCTGCCGCTGGTGGCGCTCCTCGTCGTCATCGGCGCCTTCGCCGGGGTGATCGCGGGCATGCTCGGGGTCGGCGGCGGCATCGTGCTGGTGCCGGCGTTCCTGCACACCTTCACCGGGCTCGGCTACGACGGGCCGCAGATCATGCAGGTCTGCATCGCCACTTCGCTGGCCACCATCGTCTTCACCTCGCTGCGCTCGGTGCGGGGCCATGCGGCAAAGGGGGCGGTCGATTTCGACATCCTGCGGGGCTGGGGGCCGGGGATCGCCATCGGATCGGTGCTGGGCGTGCTGGTGGCGGGCGGGCTGAAGACCACGGCGCTGATGCTGATCTTCGGGGTGCTCGGCACCCTGGTCGGGCTCTACATCGGCTTCGGGCACGACGAGTGGCGGCTGGGCGACCGGATGCCCAAGGGGATCGGGCGGGCGATCACCTCGCCGGTGCTGGGGTTCCTGTCGGTGCTGATGGGCATCGGCGGCGGCAGCTTCGGGGTGCCGCTGATGAAGCTCTACGGCCTGCCGATCCACCGGGCGGTCGGCACCGCCTCGGGCTTCGGGCTGATCATCGCCCTGCCTTCGGTGATCGGCTTCCTGCTGAGCGGCTGGGGCGCGCCGGACAAGCCGCCGTTCACGCTGGGGCTGGTCAACCTGCCGGCCTTCCTGATCGTGATCGGGGTCACTCTCTGGACCACGCCCTGGGGGGTGCGGCTGGCGCACGCGATGAACCCCAAGCCGCTGAAGCGCGCCTTCGCGGTCTTCATCATGCTGACCGCGCTGAACATGCTGCGCAAGGCGCTGATGGGGTGATACGTGGGGCAGAGCGACTCCGTCTAAGTCGACGATCCGCACGGCTCAGGCGAACTTCCTTTGACACTACCCTTCGAACAGCTATGCACCTTCGGCCGGGCCAGACTTCCCCGTCAATATTCGTCCTCGTCAGCAATACGGCATGTGCGATGTAGTTGAACGGATAGCGGTCCGGGGTCTCTCGCAGAGTTCACTCGGCGCGGCGGTAGATGTCCGAGATCAGTTGGTCCAACTGCGGGTTATCGGCGAAATGGAGGCGCAGGACGGCTTCGGTGAAGGCACGGTAGAAATTGGTGTAGGCTGTCGCAAAAGTACCGACATCGCCGTCGCGGGCAAAGTCGTCGTTGAAGGGTACTGACGCCTCGTACGTTTCCTGGCGCTCGATCTGAAACGATGTCCCGGAGATTGCGACGGGGTCAGTCAACTCGTCGAGGGTGCGAAAGTAGACCGGCTGGTAGAAGGTATCGTATGCGTTGCGATCAATCGTCCCCGCATTGATGAGCTCGAGCAATGCGTCATTGAGCACGTCGTATATGCCATCGCACGTGCGCAATACCGGGCCGGCTCCGAACACCTGCAGCAACAACTTGCCGCCCGGCACGAGCTCGATCGCACGTGCGCTCAGAAAGGCTTCGACGTCATGCCGTGCTTGCTTCGCAAATGCGGCCTGTTCGTCTGGCGTGACATGCCCGACACCACGGATCCGACTTGGCCCGTTTGGCAGAATGTAACCGGGCAGCTTTGCGAGAGGACGGCGACTAAGAAAGCCGATTGCATTGACATGGCGATATGGAGCGATCGCGGCGGCAGCAGCCGGTCGAACATTGATCCACCCACGGCACATGAGGAGACGCCTGGATCATCGAAAACCGATTGTCCACCGGGGCGAAGGCCGATGAAGAGCTCCGAGAAGTCATTGGTTGGAAGGTCGCTGTGCGCGGTCAGAATGTGGCGCTGGGTTCGCTTTCGGAGCCCGGAGATCAGACGGCGCATGACAGCGATCGAGTTGCGGCCTTCCGAGCACCCAAAGTCCGCAAGGCCGATGGTGCCTGCCCCATCGCCAAGCGAAAGGTCGGTCACTGCGTTGTCCAGCCACGAAAGCACATGGTCGATCGCCGACATCAGGGGTGCCGAATTTCGGTTGTAGAAACCTTGACCGATCATTCCCGTGGTGACTGGCACAATGAATTCTCCGATCGGTTTGTCAAAATGCGGTGTCGGTTTCCCCAGAAGTAGCCCGCTTGCTGATGGTGTCGCGATAGCTGTAGAAATTCGCTGGCGGCGCGCACCGAGCATATGAGGAAGGGCGATCGGCTTCGAGAGGCCGTCTCCGGCGAGCATATGCCGCGCGACGTCGATCTGACCGTGCACCGCGGAGAGGTGGTTGGTATCGCGGGGCTTCGCGGCTCGGGACGCTCATCGCTTGCCCGCACCATCTGCGGCATGAGCCGGATGAAAGGTGGATCCGTATCGGAGGCAAGCCGGTGGCAATCTCCCGCCGCGCGTCAAAGCCGCCGCCTGATTTGGCCCAGGCCCCATCTGCGGAGTGGTCGCACACAATGCGAACCCACCTCCCCCTGAGGCGGCCGCGCGAGCCGCACCAGCCCTCGATGCCGCAATCGCCGGCGCGCTCGGCGGCTTCACGCCCCGCGAATGCGCAAACCACATCACAAACTCTGGATATGACCCAGAGTGATCCGAAATTTTTAGAGCGGACCCGGGAGACCTGTCGCCGGGAGTTCGCACGCCGGTCCGCGTGCGGACGCTTGGCTATCCAATTGAAATACAACGAGAAGAAATTCTCAATTTAACCGGATCGTAGTCCCTGCTCGTGCGGCAGGCGGCAACGTGGGAGGCTCATTCGCGCTCGCGCCGGCTGGCTCGGCCGCCGCGGCGCGCGGGCTTGACCAGGTGCGCGCGCCCGGGCAGCTCGGCCATCACCGCGCGGCGGGCCTCCGGCGACATCGAGCCCCAGGCGGCGATCTCCTCGATCGAGCGGTAGCAGCCGAGGCAGAGCCGGGCCTCGGGGTGGACGACGCAGAGCTTGATGCAGGGGCTCTCGACGGTCTCGCGGCGCCAGACCTCGTCACTCACGGCGCGGCCTCGAGGTGGCCGAGGCCGTCGAGCAGGCCCTGCAGGATGTAGCCCGCGGCGACGTGATCGATCACTTCGGCGCGGCGACGGCGCGAGGCGTCGGCCTCGATCAGCGCGCGCTCGGCGGCGACCGTCGACAGGCGCTCGTCCCAGAAGGTGATCGGCAGCTCGGTCAGGCCGGCGAGGTTGCGGGCGAAGGCGCGGGTCGACTGGGCGCGCGGTCCCTCGCTGCCGTCCATGTTGCGCGGCAGCCCGAGGACGAGCCCGGCGATCCGGCGGGGCCCGGTCAGCGCCAGCAGCTGGGCGGCGTCGGCCCCGAACCGGGTGCGGCGGACGGTCTGAAGCGGCGTGGCGATGCGCCGGGCGGTATCGGAGACCGCGACGCCGATGGTTTTGGTCCCGAGGTCGAGCCCCATCAGCGCGCCCGCAGCCGGCAGGGCGGCGGCGAAGGCGCGCACGTCCGCATGGATCGCCGCGGTCACGGGCCGATGCCCGCGTCGCGGGCCGCGGCCTCGATCTGGGCCAGCGCCGCGGCGTCGCCGGCATGGGCGCTGCGCGCCTCGGCCAGGATCGTCGCGGCCTGATCGCGGCGGCCGAGCACGCCGAGCGAGCGGATCAGCTTCGCCCAGTCCGCGGGCGGGCCGCCCTGCGCGGCCAGGCGCTGCGAGAGCTGGTCCACCATGCTCTCGATCATCGCCTGGCGCTGGTCGGCCGGCAGCGCTCCGGCGGCGTCGATGTCGGCCGCGGTCGGTCCGGGCGCGGCCGGCGCGGCGGAGGTCGCCGGCGGCAGGCCCGTGAGCCGGGCCGCTTCGTCGAGCCCGGCCTTGACCGGCGCGATCCAGGGCGCGTCGGGCGGGCCTTCCTGCAACAGGCTCGACCAGACCCGGTAGGCGAGATCGGGGCGGCCGCCCTGGATCAGGGTCAGCCCGGAATAGTAGCGTCCCACCGGGTTGGCCGGATCGAGCGCCAGCGCCCGCGACAGCGCGGTCTCGGCCTCGGGCGAGACGTAGCCGCCGGCGGCGAGGATGCGGAGCTCGGCGAGATCGACCAGGTCCTTCGCCTGGGCGCGGTCGCCGAGGATCTCGAGCACCCGCTCCTCCGCCGCCCGGGCTTCCGCCCAGCGGCCGAGGGCGGCGAGGCTCTGCGCCAGCAGCCGGTGACCTTCGAGGTCGTCGGGCCGGGACGCCAGCGCCGCCTGTAGCCGGGTCACCAGCGCCTGATCCTCGGCGCTCGCCTCGGGCGCCGGGGTCACGGCGGCCTGCCGCGCGGTCATCGCCTCGGCCTCGGCCTGGCCGGGCCGGTGCGCCCGCGCCGCGGCCTCGCGGGCAAGGCGTGGACCGAGCGGCTGGTCCGGAAGGCCGGGCGCCCCGAGCCCGGCGTAGAGCCCGACCGCGGCGAGCGCCAGCACCGCCATCATCGCCGGGGCTGCGAGCCGGGTCAGCCGGCGGGGCGCCGTGGTTGCCGCGGCCTCGGCGCTCTCGGCCTCGGCGGCGGCGAGCAGGCGCCGCGCCACCTCGATCCGGGTCGCGGCCGCCTCGGCTTCGCCGAGCACGCCCCGCGCCAGGTCGGCGTCGATCTCGCGCAGCTGGTCGCGATGCACCTGCAGGTCATAGCTGGCGCGGCGCTCTGCCCGGCCGGCGCCGCGCATGAGCGGCGCGAAAACCGCTCCGAGGCAGCCGATCACGACGGCGGCCGCGATCCCCCAGAACAGCCAGTCAGCCTGCATCCGCGCCCTCGCAATCCGGGCCGGACCCTAGCTTTTCGGCCCTGCGGGCACAATCGCGCACTGCTGCGCGAAGTCGTGAGCGGCCGCCGCGCCGGCGGACGCGCGAAAACGTGTGCGAGGGCCGGCAACGTCCGCCGCCCGAGACGCGAACGGCCCTCCGACCACCCGGCGACGGCAGGAGGCGAGATGACGCTGCGAGGGGAAGTGCGATCGCTGCTGTTCGGCGGCACCGCGCTGATGGCCGCCGCGGTCGGCGGCATGATGCTCTACTGCCTGTCCCACGACGACCTGCGCGTCCACCTCGCGACGCTGGCGATCCTGACGACCTCGGGGCCGCTGATCTCGCGGGTGTTCGAGGGGCTGGTGAAGCGGCGGCAGCGGCTGCGCGACCTCGACATGAACACGCTCGCGGCCGACGACGAGATCCTGGTCGCGCGCACCGTGCCGCTCTTGATGCCGATCGCCGGCGCGGCCTTCTCCTACTGGGTGATGATGTAGGCGTTCACACCCGGTCGGCGGCGGCCGACAGCGTCTTGACGGCGCCGGGGTCCTGCCGCTTACTCTCGGAAAGGTGGTTCGGGGGGAGCCAGGATGGCACGCATCACGACGGCCGGCGCGGTTGCCATCGCCCTCCTGACCGCGGCGCCGGCCGCGGCGCTCGGGATCTGCGTCGAGGGCGCCTACCCTCCGTTCTCCGAAACGCTCGACGACGGCTCGGTCGTCGGCTTCGACATCGACATCGCCAACGCGCTCTGCGCCAAGATCGGCGAGACCTGCGAGATGGTGAAGGTCAACTGGGACCATATCATCCCGGCGCTGATCGCGGGGGACTGCGACGCCATCGTCGCCTCGATGTCGGATACCGCGGAGCGCCGCCGGCTGATCGACTTCACGGTCCCCTACTACCGGATGCCGGTGCGGTTCGTCGCCCCTGAGGGGGCGGGCCTCACCGATACGCCCGAGGCGCTGGCGGGCAAGGTCGTGGGCGTGCAGCGCGGCACCACCAACCAGAGCTACATGACCGCGCACTATCCGGCCACGCCGCTGAAGCTCTACGGCAACCAGGAGCACGTGCTGCTCGACCTGACGCTCGGCCGCCTCGACGCGGTGCTCGGCGAGGAGCAGCAGCTCGAAGTCGGATTCCTGAAGACCCCGGCCGGGCAGGGCTTCGCGTTCGTCGGCGTGCCGCACTACGACCCGTCGATCCAGGGCGACGGCGCCGCGATCGGCGTGCGCAAGTCGGACACCGCCTTGCGCGACCGGCTGTCGGCCGCGATCGCCGCCATCCGCGCCGACGGCAGCTACGCCGCCATCGACGCGAAGTATTTCGACGTCGACATCTACGGCTACTGAGGCGCGCCCGGCGGGGCTGCCCCTTGACGCGAGGCCTGGCAGGCCCGAGGCTGCGTGCATAAGAATGACAGGGAGCCACACCATGAAGCGCATGTTCAGCGCGACCGTCGCTGCGGTCTGCCTCGCGGCGGCGAGCCCGGCGCTTGCCCTCACCTATTGCGTCGAGGGCGCCTATCCGCCGTTCTCCGAAGTGGCGGCCGACGGCTCGATCATAGGCTTCGACATCGACATCGGCATGGCGCTCTGCAAGCAGATGGGCGAGACCTGCAACCTGGTGAAGGTCGACTGGGACGGCATCATCCCGGCGCTCCTGGAGAAGAAGTGCGACGCGATCATGGCCTCGATGTCGGCCACCGACGAGCGCAAGCAGGTGATCGACTTCAGCGCCAAGTACTACCAGGTGCCGAACCGGTTCGTGGCCAAGGCCGGCACCGACCTGGTCGACACCCCCGAGGGGATGGCCGGCAAGACGGTGGGGGTGCAGCGCGGCACCATCCACCAGGCCTACATGGAGGCGCACTATCCCGACACCGAGCTCAGGCTCTACGGCACCCAGGACGAGGCCGACCTCGACCTCGCGGCCGGCAGGGTCGACGCGCTGATGGCGGACATGATCTCGCTCGAGGACGGGTTCCTGAAGACCGACGCCGGCAAGGACTTCGCCTTCTTCGGCGCCGAGAACCACTTCGACCCGGCGATCCATGGCAGCGGCGCGGCGATCGGCGTGCGCAAGGAGGACACCGCGCTGCGCGACCAGTTCACCGCGGCGATCGCGGCGATCCGCGCCGACGGCAGCTACCAGGCGATTTCCGAGAAGTACTTCGGCACCGACATCTACGGCGACTGAGCGACGGCGCGGACGCTCGGGCGCGCCCGCCGGCCATGGAAAACCTGATCCGCTACGCGCCGATCCTCGCCAGCGGGGCGCTGGTGACGGTCGCGCTGGCGCTGTTGTCGCTGGCGCTGGCGACGCTGCTCGGCGCCTTGGGGGCGGCGGGCAAGCTCGGCGGCGGCAGGTTGGGCCATGGCCTGGTCATGGTCTACACCACCGTGGTGCGCGGCGTGCCGGACCTGGTGATGCTGCTGCTGGTCTATTTCGGCGGGCAGCGGCTGGTGAACGTGGTGGCGGGCGGGCTGGGCCTGGGGCGGGCGGACCTGTCGCCGTTCCTGGCCGGGGTGCTGTCGATCGGCTTCATCTACGGCGCCTACCTGACCGAGACCTTCCGCGGCGCCTACCTGACGATTCCGCCGGGCCAGATCGACGCCGGCCGGGCGCTCGGGCTGCACCGGCTGGCGGTGCTCTGGACCGTCGCGATCCCGCAGGTGCTGCGCTTCGCGCTGCCCGGCTACGCCAACGTCTGGCAGGTGCTGGTGAAGTCGACCGCGGTGGTGTCGGTGATCGGGCTGCAGGACCTGGTCGGCCGCGCCAACGACGCCGGCAAGAGCGCGCACCAGCCGTTCGTGTTCTTCGCCGCGGTGCTCGCGGTCTATCTGCTGTTCACCTGGGCCTCGACGACGGTCTTCGAGCGGCTGGAGCGCCACCACGCGCGCGGGACGGCCGATGCGCGTTGAACTGGTCCTGGCCAACTGGCCGCTGTTCGCCGAGGGCGTCTGGATCACGCTGCAGCTGACGGTGATCGCGCTGGCCGTCGGGTTCTGCATCGCGCTGCCGGCGGGGCTGGCGCGGGCGCGGCGGGTGCCCTGGGTCTCGCCGCTCATCAACGGCTACGTCTATCTCTTCCGCGGCACGCCGCTGCTGGTGCAGACCTTCATCATCTACTACGGGCTGGCGCAGTTCGCCTGGGTGCGCGACAGCTGGGCCTGGTATTTCCTGCGCGAGCCCTGGTGGTGCGCGGTGATCGCCTTCTCGCTGAACTCCGGCGCCTACGCGACCGAGATCATCCGCGGCGCCATCGAGACGACGCCGGCGGGCGAGCTGGAGGCCGCGCGGGCGCTGGGCCTCTCGCCGCTGCAGGTGGACGGGCTGGTGCTGATCCCCTCGGCGCTGCGCCGGGCGCTGCCGCAGTACGGCAACGAGGTCGTCTTCATGCTGCACGGCTCGGCGGTGGCGAGCGTCATCACCCTGCAGGACATCCTCGGGGCCGGGCGGACGCTGAACGCCAAGTTCTACCTGGCCTACGAGGGCTTCCTGACCGCGGCCGTGCTCTACATGGCGATCACCTTCCTGATCGTGGCGATCTTCCGCCTGCTCGAGCGCCGCTACCTGCGCCACATCGGGCTGCGCTAGCGGCTTTGTAGCGGTTTTTCCACGGCTTAAGGTTTCCTCAACCACTGGCGGCCTAGCTACCGACGCCGGCCACGCGCGAGACCGATCGGACCGGCTGCGGCCCGGCGAGGTGAGGAATGCGGCGATCCGCCCTGATACTGCTGCTGTTTGCGCTGGCCGCCCTGCCAGGGTCGCCGCTCAGGGCCGATTGCCGGCGGTCGGGGGCCGGGATCGACGTCGCGATCGGGGTGCGCGAGGCGCCGCCCTTCGTCACCCAGGACGCGATCCGCGGCCGGCGCGGCCTGAACTTCGAGCTCTGGAGCAGCATCGAGCGCGACCTGCAGGCGACCGGGCGGATCGGCAAGACCGAATTCGTCGACTGCCCGCTGGGTGAGCAACTCGAGGCGCTGGCCGCCGGCGATCTCGACCTGGTGATCTCGCCGCTGACCATCACCGCCGAGCGGATGGAGCGCTTCGACTTCACCCACCAGTACCTGAGCTCCGGCATCACCGTGGCGCAGCGGGCCAGCGGCGGCATCGACTTCGGCTATGCGGCCGGCATCCTGCGCGCCACGCTGGGGCGCGAGGGCGTGCCCCGGGCGATCCTCTACTTCCTCGCCGCCAACCTGGCGATGGCGACGCTGATGGCGCTGGCGGTGCACCGCCGCCGGGCCGGGTTCGGCATTCGCCGCTTCCGGCCCGCTGCCGCGGCGGTTCGGGCGCTACGCGCTGGAATTGGTGATCCGCACCATCGGGCTGAAGGGCATGGGCGACGGCGCGCGGCTCGGTGGTGGTGCTGACGCTGGAGATCTTCATGGCCGTGGTCGGCGCGGTGCTGTCGGCGACGATCTTCGGGGTGCTGACGACGGCGCTGGTGGGCTCGGTCGGCGGCAGCCGCGAGATCGCCGCCGCCGACCTGCCGGCGCTGAGGGTGGCGACGCTGGTCGATTTCGACCTCGCAGGCGCTGCTCGAGGACCAGATCCGCGAGGCCGGCGCCACGGCGGCCGCCGCGGTTTCCGACCCCCGGGTGGAGCGGGTCTCGCAGGGCCGGCGCCTGGCGGCTCCGGTCGAGACCGCCTGCGTGCCGCAGGCGCGGGCCGACGCCGCGGCGCGCTGCGTCACCACCGACCGACTGGAGCGAGGCGATCGGGATGCTGGCGCGCGGCGAGGTCGACGCGGTGCTCGGCGACTGGGCGCAGCTGTCCTACCTGTCGCGGCTGCCGAAATACGCCGGCCAGATCGCGGTCCAGGGCGCGACGTTCCGGCTCGAGCCCTACGGCTGGGGGGTCTCGGCGCGGCGCCCGGACCTGCGCGCCGCGGTCGACCGGGCGCTGATGCAGCGGCTGCGCAGCCCGGAATGGCGCCTGCTGGTCCAGGAATACATGGGCAGCGGCAGCATCTCGCCCGAATGAGCCGGCGATGACCCTGCCGATGCCGACCGCGCAGCGGACCCTGGGCGCAGCGCCGGCACCGGCGGCCGACGCCTACGAGGTCTATTTCGCCACCGGGGCCTACGACCGGCGCTACCCGGTGGCCGAACCGCACCGTGCTGGCGCTGATCGAGCGCCGGCTGCCCGAGGGCGGGCACGTGATCGACTACGGCTGCGGCAGCGGGCGCTACCTGCTGGCGCTGGGCGGCCGGGCCGCGATCGCCGCCGGGTTCGACATCTGCCGCTCGGCGCTGGCGCGGTTCCGCCAGGCGATCGCGCAGGCGGGGCGCGGGGAGGCGATCCACGTGCTCGGGCCCGATCCGGCGGAGGTCGAGCGGCACGTGGCGCGGCACGGCAAGGCCGATCTCGTGCTCTGCCTCTTCGGCGTGCTGTCGCACATCGAGGGGCGGGAGGAGCGCCGCCGCACGCTGGTCCGGCTCGCGGCGCTGCTGAAGCCGGGCTCGGGGCGGCTGATCCTGTCGGTGCCGAACCGCCGGCGGCGGTTTCGCCGCCTGCAGCGCGCCCTGCCGCCGGGGCGGCGCGACGAGGTCCGCTACGTCCGCAGCTTCGAGGAAGGCTCGGTCGAGCTCTCCTACAAGCTCTTCGACGTCGCCACGCTGCGCGCCGAGCTGCGCGGGGCCGGGCTGGAGCTGGAGCGGGTCGGGGCCGAGAGCCTGCTGCCGGAGACGGTGATCGGCAATTCGAGGATCCTGCGCCGGCTCGATCGCCTGCTCGACGCCGCTGGTGCCGGCGTCGCTGGGCTACGGCCTGCTGGCGGTGGCCCGGCCGCTCGCGACGCTGGCGCTGGCGCTCGGCCTCGCGGCTGGCGCTGCCGGCTGCCCCGTCGCGGGCCGAGGACGGTGGCGGGCGGATCGAGCGCATCCGCGAGCGCGGGCGGCTGATCGTCGGGGTCAAGGCCGACTATCCGCCCTGGGGGATGGTCGCGGCCGACGGCAGCATCGTCGGGCTCGAGCCCGACCTGGCGCGGGACGTCGCCGACCGGCTCGGCGTCGGCCTGGAGCTGGTGCCGGTGACCACGGCGAACCGGCTGCAGCGGCTGGCGCAGGGGCAGCTCGACCTGGTGATCGCCACCCTGGGCGATACCAACGAGCGCCGGCAGGTCGCCGACCTGGTGCAGCCGCACTACTACGCCAGCGGCGTCAGCCTGCTGGCGCGCGCGGACGCGCCTTATCGCGACTGGGGCCAGCTGCGCGGGCGGCCGGTCTGCCTGACCGACGGCGCCTACTACAACCGGACGCTGGGCGAGCGCTACCTGATCCGGCCGCTGGTATTCCCCGGCACCCGCGACACGACTGCTGGCGCTGCGGCGACGGGCGCTGCGTCGGCTGGGCCTTCGACGACACCGTGCTGGCGCGGATGCTGTCCGAGCCGGAGTGGGCGGGCTGGCGGCTGGCGGTGCCGGCGATCCTGCGCACGCCCTGGGCGGTCGCGGTCGCCAGGGGCGAGGGCGACAGCGCCTGGGGCCGCTTCGTCGCCGACCGGGTGGCGGACTGGCACCGCAGCGGGCGGCTGATCGAGCTGCAGGCGAAATGGGGACTGCCGCCGAACGACTATCTCGCGGCGCAGCACGCGCGCTGGGACGGGCCGGGCTGCTCCCGCGGTGCCGACGGCAGCTTTCCCGCCGCCTGCCTCGACGACGCGGTCGCGGGCCTCGGCGGCGCGCGCGCGCTGCCGGCATGGGCGGTGCGGCTGCGGCAGCTTACCGGCTTCGATGCCGGGCCGCTCGTCGACGGGTTCGACCGGGCGCGGCTGCTGCGCGGCGCCGGGCTGACGCTGGCGATCAGCCTGGTCGCGATCGCCGGGTCGCTGGCCGTCGGCGCGGTCCTCGCCTGGATCGACCGCGCCGCGCCGGCGGGGGCGTGCCGGGCGGCTGCTGCGGCTGCCGCTGCGCGCCCTGGTGGCGGTGGCGCGGATGACGCCGCCGATCCTGCAGCTCTACGTGGTCTTCTTCGGGCTCGGCGGGCTGCTGGCGGCCCGCGGCGGCGTCTCGCCGGGCAGCTTCGCGGTCGCGGCGGCGGTGTTCTCGCTCTATGCCGGCGCCACCAACAGCGTGCTGATCGGCGCGGCGCTGGCGCAGCTGCAGGAGGAACGGCCGGGGGTGGCGGGGCATCGGCTGCTGCCGGCGGCCATCGACCGCTGCTACGAGGGGCTGGTCTCGACCTCGGTCAACATCGTCAAGGCGGCCGGGCTCGCCAGCACGATCGCGCTGCCCGAGATCGTCTCGGCGGTGAACGCGGCGATCGCCGAGGGCGCGAGCGCGGCGACGATGATGAACCTGCTGGTGGTCTTCTACTTCCTGTTCGTGCTGGCGGTGCTCGGGCTGCTGCGGCTCGGGCGGGGCCTGGTGCTGCGGCTGGCATGACCGGGACGATCGCCGCGCTCTGGGGCTGGACGCCCTATCTCGCCGGCGGCTTCGCGGGGAACCTGCTGATCGCCGGCCTGTCGATGCTGCTCGGCACCGGGATCGGGGCGGGCCTGGGCTGGCTGCGCGGCCGCGGCCGGGCGGCGCTGCGGCTGCCGGCGGCGCTGGCGACCGGCCTCTGCCGCAACGTGCCGAGCTTCGTGCTGATGTTCTACGTGGCCTTCGTGCTGCCGGTCGAGATCGAGCGGGCGGGCGGGCCGGTGGCGGTGCCGCTCTGGGTGAAGGCGACCCTGGCGCTGACGATCCCGGTGACGGGCTTCGCCTCGGACCAGGTCCTGGCCTTCCGCCGCCAGCAGCGCGCCGGGCTTGCCGGCGCCGGGGCGACGTTCCTGACCGCCTGGCTGCAGTATTTCCTGATCGTGCTGATGGCCACGGCCACCGCCTCGGTCATCGGCGTCGACGAGATCGTCGGGCGGGCCAACCGGGTGATCGCCACCGACCAGCGGCCGGAGTTCCTGGTCGCGACCTACGTCTATGTCTCCGCCTGGTTCCTGGCGACCGGCCTGGCGCTTTCGGCCGCCGCCTCGGGGCTGGGGCGCATGGCGCCGCGGCTCGCGTCCGGGCTGCGCGCCGGAAAGCGGCGCCGGCTGGCGTCGCGTCCGGGCTGAGCCGAAGGCCGAAGGCGCGCCGGAGCGCGCCTTCGGGAAGTCTCGCCTACTTCTGGATGCAGGTGTCGGCGTTGTCCTTGGTGCACTCGTCGAGGCCGGTGAAGACCGGATCGTCGACCGCCTCGCCGTTGATCAGGCTGATCATCACCGTCGGCGCCTTGTAGCCCATCTCGAACGGCCGCTGGCCGACCAGGGCGGTGACCAGGCCCTCCTTGGCGATCGCCACCTCGTCGCCGATGGTGTCGGCGGCGCCGACCACGAAGTCACCGGAGGCGATGCGGTCGGCGAGCGGCTTCATCAGGTCGCGGTAGGGCTGCGGCGCGCCGAACAGCGGCCAGCCGCCCATGATGCCGAAGGCGTCGAGGTCGGGATTGGCGGCGAGGATGTCGGTCATCGCCTGCACGCCCTTGGCGCCGTCGTCGTTGGTGAAGACCGGGCAGCCCGCGACCTCGGTCCAGCCGCCTTCACCGGCCAGCGTCGCCAGCCCTTCCTGGCCCGATCAGCGCGTCGCGCATGCCCTGGGCGCGGCGCAGGATGTTGTCGGCGGCGGCGTTGCCCTCGATGGTGCAGATCTTGCCGCCGTCAGGCTTCTTCTCCTTGATGTAGCCGCCGATCTTGAAGCCCATCGTGTAGTTGTCGGTGCCGAGATAGGTCTTGCGCAGGCGCCGCGTCCTCCTTGGTGAGGTCGGCGTCGACCGTCATGATCGGGATCGTCGGATTGGCGGCCCGGATCGTCTGCGCGATCAGCGGCGCGTTCGACGGCGAGATCGCGATCGCGGCCGTGTCGGGCTTGCTCAGCATGTCCTGGACGATCTGCGCCTCGCCGGCCTCGTCCGAGGTCGATGCCGGGCCGGTGTAGAAGCATTCGATACTCGGAATCGGCGTTCTCCGAGTTCCACTTCTCGCAGCCCTGGTGCATCGCCTCGAAGAACGGGTTGTCGAGCCCCTTTACCACGATGACCAGTTGCTTCTTGGCAGCGAGCGCCGGCCCGGCGAAGAGCGCCAGGGCGGCCGCGGCGGCCAGCAGGATCGGTTTTGTCATTCTATCCTCCCGTTTCAGACCGAAGGATCGGCAGCGAACCGGCCCCGCGGTCTTGCGCCGGGTCGTCGGGTTCCAGGATCCTCCCGCTATCAGCTAATATTAGCTAGCCGCGTCCGTCAACGTTTCTTGTAGGACAGGGTGGGTACCATCCTGCGAACTCCCGGCCCCACCTATCAGTCGATTGACGGGGGGGCGCAGGTGCGGATAACTCACGGTCGGTCGGCCGAAAGAAGCCGACGTTCGCGGCAATCGCCCGCGATCCGCGCGATGGGAGGCACAGAATTCCGGTGGCCGTTCTCGAGCTCGCCAACGTGTCGAAGCATTTCGGCGCCATCAAGGCGGTCAGCGACGTGTCGCTGGCGCTCGAGCCCGGCGAGGTGGTCGGGCTGATGGGCGACAACGGCGCCGGCAAGTCGACGCTGGTCAAGATGATCGCCGGCAACTTCCTGCCCAGCCAGGGCACGATGCGCATCGACGGGCGCGAGATCGCGCTCTCCCGGCCGCTGGAGGCGCGCCGCCACGGCATCGAGATCGTCCACCAGGATCTTGCGCTCTGCAACAACCTGACCGCGGCGGCCAACGTGTTTCTCGGGCGCGAGCAGCGCCGCCGCATCGGGCCGATCCCCATCCTCGATTACGCCGGCATGTACCGCCGCGCCGGCGAGCTCTTCGCCGAGCTCAAGTCCGAGACCCGGCCGCGCGACCTGATCCGGATGATGTCGGGCGGGCAGCGCCAGGCCGTGGCCATCGCCCGCACCATGCTGGCGGATGCCAAGATCGTGCTGATGGACGAGCCGACCGCCGCGATCTCGGTGCGCCAGGTGGCCGAGGTGCTGAACCACATCAAGCACCTGCGCGACCAGGGCATCGCCATCGTCCTGATCAGCCACCGCATGCCCGACGTCTTCACCGTCGCCGATCGCATCGTCGTGCTCCGGCGCGGCCGCAAGGTCGCCGACAAGCCGATCGCGGCCAGCTCGCCCGAGGAGGTCACCGGGCTGATCACCGGCGCGATCGAACAGGTCTAGCCCCTTTTTCCAGAGGTCGACGATGGCTCTCACCCTTGACCAGACGATCGCGCAGAAGCAGCACAACTGGTTCTCGCTGCTGCTCAGCAGCCAGGCGTTCTGGGTGCTGGTCGCCATCGTGCTCGCCTGCGCGTTCCTGACCTACTCCACGGACGCCTTCGCCACCTCCAAGAACCTCTTCAACATCACCCGCAACGTCACCTTCACCGCGATCATCGCGCTCGGCATGACCATGGTGATCATCACCGGCGGGATCGACCTCAGCGTCGGTTCGGTGCTCTGCCTCTGCAGCATGATGCTGGCGGTCACCATGCATGCCGGCTGGAGCATCTACGCCGGCATCTTCGTTGCGGTCGCCACCGCGCTGATCATCGGCGCGTTCAACGGCGTCCTGATCGCCTACCTCGACTTTCCGCCGTTCGTGGTGACGCTGGGCATGCTGTCGATCGCGCGCAGCCTGGCGATGGTCGCCTCGAACAACACCGTCGTCTTCCAGTTCGGCCCGGACCACGACAAGCTGCTGGCGCTCGGCGGCGGCTCGATGTTCGGCATCCCCAATCCGGTCGTCTACATGGTGGTCCTGGCCCTGCTCACCGGCTTCGTGCTGCGCTGGACCCGCTTCGGGCGCTACCTGTTCGCGATCGGCGGCAACGAGCAGGCGGCGATCCTGACCGGCGTGCCGGTGCGCGCGATCAAGGTCGGGGTCTACATGATCTCGGCGCTCTCGGCCGGGATCGCCGGGATCATCGAGACCGGCTGGCTCGGCGCGGTCACCACCAATATCGGCACCGGCATGGAGCTGCAGGTGATCGCGGCGGCGGTGATCGGCGGCGCCAACCTCGCCGGGGGCATCGGCACCGCCTTCGGGGCGCTGGTCGGCGCGGCGCTGATCGAGGTGATCCGCAACAGCCTCGGGCTCCTGGGGATCAACGCCTTCTGGCAGGGCACCTTCATCGGCGCCAGCATCATCATCGCCGTCGCCTTCGACCGGCTGCGCCGCACGCGCTGAGGCGCCGTTTGCGGTGGCGGGCGGCGGGCACGTCCCATAGGCTGCCGCCATGCCGGTTCGATCCTCGCCCGCTCGCGGTCGTCATGCTGATGGTGCTGTGCGGCGCCGGTTCGGCGGCCGAGATGCCGCCGCAGGCGGTCGCAGCCGCACTATGTGGGCTCGGCCAGCTGCAGCGGGTGCCATGCGGAGATCGCGGCGGCCTGGTCGGGCTCGGACCACGCGCTGGCCTGGACCGAGCCGACCGAAGCGACGGTCAAGGGCGACTTCGGCGACGTCAGCTTCGAGAGCCGGGGCGTCGTCAGCCGCTTCAGCCATCGCGGCGACACCTACGTGGTCGAAACCGAGGACGACGACGGCAAGCAGCGCAGCTTCGACGTGGTCGGGGTTGCTGGCGTCCGGCCGCTGCAGCAGTACCTGCTGTCGCCCGAGCCGGGCCGGACCCAGGCCTTCGACATCGCCTGGGATACCGAGCGGCATCGCTGGTACGACCTCTATCCCGACCAGGTGCTGCAGCCGCACGACGGCTTGCACTGGACTGGACCCTACAAGAGCTGGGAGGCGCGCTGCGCCGAGTGCCATGCCACCGGGTTCAGCCGCAATTACGATGCGGCGAGCGACCGCTATGCGCCGCGGCAGGCCGAGAAGGGCGTGGGCTGCGAGGCCTGCCACGGGCCGGGCGAGGCGCACAATGCCTGGGCGGCGGCCCCCGACGCCTGGGATCCGGCGCGCTGGCCGGGGCTGACGCCGCACGGGCTGACGGTCGATCTGGCCGCATCGGCGGAGGTGCAGATCCAGCAATGCGCCGGCTGCCACTCCCGGCGCGAGGACTTCGGCGACGGCAACCCGCTGCCCGGCACGCCCTACCACGACAGCTACAACCTGGCGCTCCTGCGCGACGGGACCTATTTCGCCGACGGCCAGATCGAGGCCGAGGACTATGTCTACGGCTCGTTCCTGCAGGCGAAGATGTATGCGCGCGGGGTGCGCTGCAGCGACTGCCACGAGCCGCATGCCGCCAGGCTCCGGGCCGAGGGCAACGCGGTCTGCACCCAGTGCCATTCGCCGGCCGGCAACGACCGGTTCCCGACCCTGCGCGAGGCGCTCTACGACGATCCTTCGCACCATTTTCACGCGCCGGGGTCGGCGGGGGCGCAATGCCGGACCTGCCACATGCCGCAACAGGTCTACATGGGGGTGGACGGCCGGCGCGACCACGGCTTCCGGGTGCCGCGGCCCGACCTCGACGCCGCGACCGGGGCGCCGGACACCTGCACCGGCTGCCACACCGACCGCGATCCGGCCTGGGCGGCCGCGGAGATCGCGAAGCGCTTTCCCGACAGCACGCATCGCGGGCCGAGCTTCGCGACCAGCTTCGCCGCGGCGCGCTGGGACCCGGCGGCGCAGGTGGACGAGCTGGTGGGCCTCGCGGAGCGCGCCGAGCTGGCGGGGATCGTGCGCGCGACGGCGCTGGACCTGCTGGCCCCGGTGACCGACCAGACCATCGCCGACCGGACCGCACCGCTGCTGGCGGACCCCGATCCGCTGGTGCGCGGCTCGGCGGCGGCGCTGCAGCGCGGGGTGCCGCCGGCGGAGCGGCTGCAGCGGCTGGGACCGGCGCTGTCCGATCCGCTGCGGGACGTGCGCATCGACGCGGCCAAGGCGATGCTGGGCGCCGACGCGCCGGGCGCCGGGGTCGAGGCACGCGCGGCGCTGCAGGCGGCGACCGGCGAGTGGCAGGCATCGCTGCGCGCCCGCCTCGACTTCCCCGAGACCCAGATGCAGATCGGCGGCGCGGCTCTCGCATTGCGCAACCTGCCAGCGGCCGAGAGCGCCTTCCGCGAGGCGGTCGACCTCGACCCGCAACTGGCCGACGCCTGGGCGATGATCGCCCGCATCCGCGCGGTCGCCGGCGATCCGACCGGGGCGCGCCAGGCGCTGGCCGACGGGCTGGCCGTCAACCCCGGCCAGCCGATGCTGCAGCAACTGCAGACCGAGCTCGGGCAGTAGCCGACGGCCCGGATCGGGCACGCGTGCGCAGCGCTTATCCGTCCGATACCGGCTGATCGCTTCGGAGCCGCGCAGGATGAGGCGCCGCGGACCGCAATAGCGGGGCGCCGGTGGCGCCCCGCGCGGTCCGCTCGCCCGGAGCGCCAGCGCGGAGGGCGAGAGGCATGCCGCCTCCCGGACAGTGCCATCCGGGCGCGGCTGCCCTGGCGGTCGCGCTTGCGCGACTGCCCTTGGGAGGGCAGTCGCGGCCGGATTTGCCGACGGTCAAATCCGGCGGGACTGCGGAACCGAATCGCGTCATTGCGACCCAATCGGGCGGAAGCCGCTTCACCCGCGCCGGTTGCCCGAAGCGACTAGGCGGCAGCGCGAAACGACGGTGCCGTGGCCAGCGGCCGCGGCATCCGACTCCTGCCGCAGAACCGAAAACGCCCACACGGATTCCATATGCGTTCCATACGGAGTCCATACGCAGAAAATTACGGCATTTCCGTGCCTTGCGGGGTTCCGGGCCGTTCGGTCAGCCGGGCTTGCCGTAGGCAGCCAGGAAGGTCGCCACGGTCGACGCCGCGTGGGCCGCGATCCGGCCCGCGTCCGGCGGCTCCTTGCCGCCCAGCACCACGTGGACCGTCACCGGATAGCAGCACATGCCGAGGAACTGCCAGGCCGCGAGCTCCGGATCGCAGATCGTCAGCCGGCCGCGCGCGTGCTGCGCCTCGAGATAGGCGGTGAGGTGCCGCCGGCCATGGTTCGGGCCGGCCTCGTAGAAGGCGCGGGCGAGGTCGGGGAACTTCTCGGCGACGCCGAACACCATGCGCACCATGGCCACGTGCTGCGGCGCCGCCATCTTGTTGATCAGCCGGACCGCGAGCCCGGTGAGCGCCCCGGCCACGTCCGGATCCTCGGCGTCGAGGTCGAGCATGCGCTCGGCGGTCTCGCTCTTGCTCTCCTGGATCAGCGCCGCGAACAGCGCCTCCTTGCTGTCGAAATAGACGTAGAGGGTGCCCTTGGAGACCTTCGCCTCGCGGGCGATCTCACCCATGCTGGCTGCATCGAACCCCGAGGCGAAGAACACGCGCCGCGCGCCCTCGAGGATTTGACGCCGCTTGGCGCTTTCGGGCGCCGCCTCCAGCTCCTCCGCAGCGGCCGTCTCGACGGTTTCGGACCTCATCGCTTCCTCCTTCGCCCGCCAGTCTCCCGGAGGGCCGGGCCGGACGCAAGCGCCTCGACCAAAAATCGTTGACCGAACGGTTCGGTCACCTTGAAATGGGCGTTCCTTTGAGCTATGTCAACCGCCGACCGAACGGTTCAGTCAACGAACTTCAAGCGTTTCGAACCGGCCGGCCGACAGGAGGGACCGACACCATGCCCAAGGATTTCGACGCCAATCCGGCGCGTTACCGGCCCGAGGCCGAGGATCCGTCGGTGACGCCGCTGGTTCGGCCGGAGCCGCCGACCCCGGCCGAATCGGCCGAGCCGCCGGCGGCAAAGCGCGGCGGCCTGCGTAAGCGGTTGCTGCTGGGACTGCTGGCGACGGCAGTGATCGGCGCGGGAGCCTGGTACGGGCACGGCTACTGGACCGTCGGGCGCTTCATGGTCGACACCGACGACGCCTATGTGCAGGCCGATTTCGCGGTGATGGCGCCGAAGATCAGTGGCTATGTCGCTGCCGTGCCAGCCCGCGAGAACCAGCCGGTGAAGGCCGGCGACCCGCTGGTGGTGCTCCAGGACGGCGACTATCGCGACGCGCTGGCGCTGGCCGCATCGCAGCTGGCGGCGCAGAACGCCGCGGTCGAGCGGATCGACGCCCAGGCCGCCGCCGCCGAGGCCAGCATCGCCCAGGCGCGCGCCCGGGTCGACGCGGCGCAGGCCGGCGCTGACCCAGACCAGCGCCGACCTGGCGCGCTACCAGCGGTTGGCCCGAAACGACGTGGCCAGCGAGCAGCGGCTGGAGGCCGTCCAGGCCGCCAATGCGGCGGCGCAGGCGACGCTGCGCGAAAGCGAGGCCGGGGTCGCCACCGCCGAGGCCAACCGCGCGGTGATCACGGCGCAGAAGGCCGAGGCGAGGGCGACCATCGCCGGGCTCACCGCCTCGCGCGACAAGGCCCAGCGCGACCTCGACGCCACGGTGCTGCGCGCACCGTTCGATGGCACGGTCGGCAACCTCTCGGTCGCGGTCGGCGACCTGGTGGCGCCGGGCAAGCGGCTGCTGGCGGTGGTGCCGCTGGCCCGGGTCTACGTCGAGGCGAACTTCAAGGAGACCCAGATCGCGAACCTGGCGCCGGGCACCAGCGTGGCGCTGCACTTCGACGCCTTCCCCGGCCGCGACGTCACCGGCACGGTCGAGGGGGTGGCGCCGGCCTCGGGCTCGCAGTTCAGCCTGCTGCCGCCGGAGAACGCCACCGGCAACTTCACCAAGGTGGTGCAGCGGCTGCCGGTCCGCATCGCGATCCCGTCGGACGTCGCCGCCGAGGGCTGGCTGCGGCCGGGCCTCTCGGTGTCGGCCTCGGCCGACACCCGCACCACCGCCGCGCCGGCCGACGCGGTCGCGGCGCGGTAACCGGGGGTCGCTCCGATGCAGGCCTCCGCCGAACCCGTGGTGACGCCGCGCCGGCTGGTCGCGTTCTTCGCGCTGGTCTTCGGCATGTTCATGGCGATCCTCGACATCCAGATCGTCTCGTCCTCGCTCAGCCAGATCCAGGCCGGCCTGTCGGCGGCGCCGGAGGAGGTCGCCTGGGTGCAGACCAGCTACCTGATCGCCGAGGTGATCATGATCCCGCTGTCGGGGTTCCTGGCGCGGGCGCTGTCGACGCGGGTGCTGTTCACCGTCTCGGCGGCCGGGTTCACCGCGGCGAGCGTGCTCTGCGCGACGGCCACCAACATCAACGAGATGATCGTCTATCGGGCGTTCCAGGGCTTCATCGGCGGCGGCATGATCCCGACCGCCTTCGCTGCGGCCTATACGATCTTTCCCAAGCGCGCCCAGGCGCCGGTGATGGCGCTGGTCGGGCTGACGGTGACGCTGGCGCCGACCATCGGCCCGACGGTCGGGGGGTACCTCACCGAGCTCTTCTCCTGGCACTGGCTGTTCCTGGTCAACGTGATCCCGGGGATCGCGGCGACGCTGCTGGCCTGGTTTCTGGTCGACTTCGACGAGCCGGACTTCGCGCTGCTCAGGCGGTTCGACTTCGTGGGGCTGGCGAGCATGGCCGTCTTTCTCGGCAGCATGGAATACGTGCTGGAGGAGGGACAGCGAAACGACTGGTTCCAGGACGGCACCATCCTGGCGCTGGCGGTGGCCTCGGGACTGGCGGCGGCGGTGTTCTTCTGGCGGGTGCTGACGGCGCGGACCCCGATCGTCGATCTCAGGGCATTCCTCGACCGCAACTTCGCGGTCGGCTCGCTGCTGACCTTCGTGCTCGGGATCGGGCTCTACGGGCTGACCTACCTCTATCCGCTGTTCCTGGCGCGGGTGCGCGGCTACAGCGCGCTGCAGATCGGCGAGACCGTGTTCGTGACCGGGGCCTTCATGTTCCTGGCGGCGCCGGTCGTGGGGATGCTGGCGCGCAAGGTGGACCCGCGGCTGCTGATCTTCGCGGGCTTCGCCGGCTTCGCGATCTCGAGCTTCGATCTGACCGGGATCACCGGCGACTGGGCCTTCGGCGAGCTGTTCCTGCCGCAGGCGGTGCGCGGGGTGTCGCTGATGCTCTGCATGATCCCGATCAACGTGATCTCGCTCGGAACCCTGCCGCCGGACCGGATCAAGAACGCCTCGGGGCTGTTCAACCTGACCCGCAACCTCGGGGGCGCCTTCGGGCTGGCGGCGATCAACACCCTGCTGCAGGGCCGCACCGACCTGCATTCGGCTCGGCTGGCCGACCACGTCTCCTGGGGCTCGGCGGTGGCGGAGGAAAAGCTGGCGGGAATGACGGCTTCGCTGCAGCCGACGCTGGGGGCGGACGCCGAGGCCGGCGCCCTGCAGCGGCTCGGGGGCATGGTGCACCAGCAGGCGATGGTGATGGGCTTCGCGGACGTGTTCCTGCTGATCGCCGGCATCTTCGCGGCGATGATCCTGCTGATCGCCCTGGTCGAGCGGCCCGCCCCGACCGCGGCGGCGCCAGCGGGGCACTGACGCGGCGCCGCGGGCCGACTGCAGGATGAGGCGCCGCGGACGCGACGTGGCGCGCCGCGCGGTCCGCTCGCCCGGAGCGCCAGCGCGGAGGGCGAGGGGCGTGCCGCGTCCCGGACCGTGCCAATCCGGGCGCGGCTGACCTGGCGGTCGCGCTTGCGCGACTGCCCCTGGGAGGGCAGTCGCGCCGGATTTGCCGACGGCAAATCCGGCGGGACGGCGGACCGAGTGCGTCATTGCAACCCGGGCGGAACCGCCTCACCGCGCCAATTGCCCGAAGCAATCAGCCGGAGATCGTGGGCGGCGTCCGCCGGATCGCTTCACGGCCCGGGGATCAGATCGTGCGGCTGGATTCGAGCGCCGGCGCCGAGCCTGCAGCGAGCGCGTGCTGATCGACCAGATAGCGGTCGAAGAGCGGCAGGCTGGCGCCGCCGAGGGCGCGGGCGATCGGGCCGATGCTGCCGGGACGCAGCTCGGGCGGGTCGATGCCGGAGAGGTCGAGCTGGCGCAACTCGACCCCGACCTCGTGCAGCAGCCGCGACCGCACCGCCGCGGGAAAGGCCCCGTCGATCACCGCGGCCTCGAAGTCGATGATCGCCGAGGCGGCGGCGACGGCATGGGCGATGCCGCGGGCCGCGGGCGCCAGCCAGGCGTCGAGCTGCGCGGCGTAGGGCTCCCAGTCGGCGGCGGGGTCGTAGAGGCGGTCGAGCGGCAGCCCGGCGGCGCGCAGTCGGCGCTCGAGCAGCACCAGCGAGGCCACGTCGATCAGCTGCGCCGAGCCGCCGGCGCCGTCGGGCACCGGCATCGAGCCGAGCGCCGCGGCGTTGCCGGTGCGGCCGGCGAAGAGCCCGCCGTTCAGCACCAGGCCGCCGCCGACGAAGGCGCCGATGTAGAAGTAGATGAAGTCCAGCAGCCCGGCATGGGCGCCGAAGGCGAGCTCGGCGCCGCAGGCCGCGGTGGCGTCGTTCTGCACGTAGACCGGCCAGGGCAGCAGCGCGGCGAGCTCGGCGCGGATGTCGGACCGCCGCCAGGCCGCCAGCTCGGCGTCGGGCGCGCCGATCTCCTCGGCCCAGCTCCAGAGCTCGAACGGCATGGCGAGGCCGAGGCCGGCGATCCGGCCGGCGCGCTCGCCGAGGATGGACTGGCAGCGCGCGACCTCGGCCAGCAGCAGCCGCACGGTCTGACGCGGGGTCGGGAAGCGGTAGGCCACGCTGCTGCGGTGGCGGATGCTGCCGACGAAATCGACCAGCACGAAGTCGAGGCTGCGGCGACCGACCTTGGCGCCGAGAAAGAACGCCCCTTCCGGGTCGAGCGACAGCGGCACCAGGGGCTGGCCGACCCGGCCGCGCTGCGGCTCGCCGCGGCGCAGCAGGTGGTCGGCCTCCAGCTGCCGCATGATGACCGACACGGTCTGCGCCGAAAGGCCGGTCATCCGCGCGATCTCGGATTTCGCCAGCGGCCCCTGGCGGCGGACCAGGCTGAGCACCAGCCGCTCGTTTTGCACGCGCATCCCGGCCTGATTCGTGCCACGCTGCAGTGGCACGGTGTCCTCGCGATGGCCTTCCGACTCCGACCGCATCGCGGCTCCCGATCCCAATCCGGCAAAGGGAAGCTATGCCCTAAAAATAAATCAGAGTGATTTAATTATTGACAGACGGTTAATTTTGGAGTTTGGTTGAGGTCAGCCGGCCCGGTAGGTGGCCGGTGGAAAAGAACCGGGAGGATCTGGAATGACTTCACGAACCCTCAAGGGCGGGCTGCTGGCCGCCGCGGCGATGGCGGCGCTGACCGCAGCTCCGGCCTTCGCGCAGGACGTCGGCGCCTGTCTGATCACCAAGACCGCCTCCAACCCCTTCTTCGTGAAGATGAAGGAAGGCGCCCAGGCCAAGGCGGACGAGCTCGGCGTCAAGCTGACCGCGCTGGCCGGTCGTGAGGAAGGCGACAACGAGGGCCAGGTCCAGGCGATGGAGTCCTGCATCGCCGACGGCGTGAAGGGCATCCTGCTGGTGCCGACGGATAGCGCGGCGATCGTCGACACCGTCAAGAAGGCGCGCGACGCGGGCATCCTGGTGATTGCGCTCGACACGCCGCTCGATCCGATCGACGCGGCGGACGCCACCTTCGCAACCGACAACTTCAAGGCCGGCGAGCTGATCGGGGCCTGGGCCAAGGCCCAGCTCGGCGACGGCGCGGCGGACGCCCATATCGCCTATCTCGATCTGCTGCCGGCCCAGCCGACGGTCGACGTCCTGCGCGACCAGGGTTTCATGCAGGGCTTCGGCATCGATCTCGGCGATCCCAAGCGGATCGGCGACGAGAGCGACCCGCGCAACGTCTGCCACGACGTGACGTCGGGCAACGCGCAGGGCGGGCGCCAGGCGATGGAGAACTGCCTGCAGAAGGATCCGACCATCAACGTCGTCTATACCATCAACGAGCCTGCCGCCGCCGGCGCCTATGAGGCGCTGAAGGCCGTGGGCATGCGAGAGCGACGTGCTGCTGGTCTCGATCGACGGCGGCTGCCCGGGCGTGAAGAACGTCCAGGAGGGCATCATCGGCGCGACTTCACAGCAGTATCCGCTGCTGATGGCCTCGATGGGCATCGAGGCGATCAAGAAGTTCGCCGACACCGGCGAGAAGCCGGTGATCCCGGAAGGCAAGACCTTCGTCGATACCGGGGCGGTGCTGGTGACCGACAAGCCGGTCGCGGGCATCGACTCGATCGACACCAAGCAGGGCCTGGAGAAGTGCTGGGGCTGATCGGCTGACGATCGCCGGGGCGGCCCACCGGGCCGCCCCACCCTCGGTCGGGGGTGCCGGCTGCGAACCACACGGGGAGGACACCATGGCCGAGGCCAAATCTCAGCCGTCCCAGGAATTCGAGAAGGTACTCAAGGACAGCGCGACCCAGGTCGCTTCGTTCGAGCGGCACGATCGGTCGCTGCTGGAACGTGTCCAGCACATCCTTCACTCCAACCCGGCATTCGTGCCGTTGATCGTGCTGGTCCTTTCGTTGATCTTCTTCGGCCTGATCCTGGGATCGAAGTTCTTCTCCGCCTTCACCCTGACGCTGATCCTTCAGCAGGTGGCCATCACCGGCATTGTCGGCGCCGCGCAGACGCTCGTCATCCTGACGGCGGGCATCGACCTCTCGGTCGGCGCGATCATGGTGATCTGCTCGGTGGTGATGGGCCAGTTCACCTTCCGCTACGGGCTCCCGGCGCCGATCTCGATCCTCTGCGGCTTCGGCTTGGGGGCGCTGATCGGCTACATCAACGGCTACCTCGTGGCCAAGATCAAGCTGCCGCCCTTCATCGTGACGCTCGGCATGTGGCAGATCGTGCTGGCGGCGAACTTCCTCTACTCGCGGAACGAGACGATCCGCAGCCAGGACATCGAGGCGCAGGCGCCGCTGTTGCAGCTCTTCGGCGTGCCGATCAGGGTCGGCGGCGCGGTGCTGACGCTGGGCGTGATCGTCATGGTCTTGCTGGTGCTGGTGCTCAACTACATCCTGAACCATACCGCCTGGGGCAGACACGTTTATGCCATCGGCGACGACCCGGACGCTGCCGACCTCTCGGGGGTCCAGGTCAACAAGATGCTGATCTCGGTCTACGTGATTTCCGGCCTGATCTGCGCGCTCGCGGGCTGGGTTCTGATCGGTCGGGTCGGGTCGATCTCGCCGACCTCCGGGCAGTTCACCAACATCGAGAGCATCACCGCGGTGGTGATCGGCGGCATCTCGCTCTTCGGTGGTCGCGGCTCGATTCTCGGCATGCTCTTCGGGGCGCTGATCGTCGGTGTCTTCGGCCTGGGATTGCGGCTGATCGGCACCGATCCCCAGTGGACCTATCTCTTGATCGGCGCGCTCATCATCGGCGCGGTCGCGATCGATCAGTGGATCAGAAAGATTGCGGGTTAACATCATGGCAGAATCCATTCTCACCGGACGCGGACTGGTCAAGCGCTATGGCCGCGTCACCGCCCTCGACCACGCCGACTTCGACCTGCACAAGGGCGAGATCCTGGCGGTGATCGGCGACAACGGCGCGGGCAAGTCGACCATGGTCAAGGCCGTCTCGGGCGCGGTGGTGCCCGACGAGGGCGAGATCAGGCTGGAGGGCCAGCCGATCCACTTCGCCTCGCCGATGCAGGCGCGGGCGGCGGGGATCGAGACCGTCTACCAGAACCTCGCCCTGTCGCCGGCGCTCTCGATCGCCGACAACATGTTCATGGGGCGGGAGCTGCGCCGCTCGGGCTTCCTCGGCGAATGGCTCAGGATGCTCGACCGGCCGGCGATGGAGAAGTTCGCCCGGACCAAGCTGTCCGAGCTGGGCCTGCTGACGATCCAGAACATCCACCAGGCCGTCGAGACGCTGTCGGGCGGCCAGCGCCAGGGCGTGGCGGTGGCGCGCGCCGCGGCCTTCGGCTCGAAGGTGGTGATCCTCGACGAGCCGACGGCGGCGCTCGGGGTCAAGGAGAGCCGCAAGGTGCTGGAGCTGATCCAGGACGTCCGCGCCCGGGGCATGCCGATCGTGCTGATCAGCCACAACATGCCGCACGTCTTCGAGGTGGCGGATCGGATCCACATCCATCGCCTCGGCAAGCGGCTCTGCGTGATCAACCCCAAGGACTACACGATGTCCGACGCCGTGGCCTTCATGACCGGTGCGAAGGAGCCGCCGGCAGAAGCGCTGGCGGCGTGACGCTCGACGAGCTCGCCACCGACATCCTCGGGCGCGCCGCCGGGCGCGCCCGCTTCCTGCTGGCCATCGCCGGCGCGCCCGGTTCCGGGAAATCGACCTTTGCCGAGGCGCTGCTGGCCGCGCTCGAGGCTGCGGCGCCCGGCCGGGCGGCGCTGGTGCCGATGGACGGCTACCATTTCGACAACGCCGTGCTGGCCGAACGCGGGCTCCTGCCGCGCAAGGGCGCGCCGCAGACCTTCGACGTCGACGGGCTGGCGAGCGACCTGGCGCGGATCCGCGCCGGCGGCGGCGAAGTGGCGGTGCCGGTCTTCGACCGGACGCTGGATCTGGCCCGGGCCGGGGCGCGGGTGATCCGGCCGGACCAGACGGTGGTGCTGGTCGAGGGCAACTACCTGCTGCTCGACCAGCCGCCCTGGAGCGGGCTGGCCTCAGTCTTCGACCGCACGGTGTTCCTGCCGGTCGCCGAGGCCGAACTGCGGCGCCGTCTGGTCGACCGCTGGCTCGGGCACGGCCTCGATCCGGCCGCCGCGGCGGCGCGGGCGGAGGGCAACGACCTGCCAAACGCCGCCCTGGTCGCCGAGCGCTCCCGGGCCGCTGACCTGCTATGGCGTGACGTCGCGGAAGCCTGACCCCGGCCGCGTTTGATCGGCTCGCCGGATGCCGTCATTTTCGGCAGCGAATCCCCGGTTTGCGGCAAGAGGGCGACACATGCGGGCAAATCGATCGAGCGGAAGCTGCTCCTTCCGACATTTCGGTTGATTTTTCCGCGAGCCTTCCCGACAAAAGTTCTTGTGCCGGGATTTGGCCCGGTTGCTAACGTGGATTTGGTTCGAGCGCTTCGGCGGGTGTTCGCGCTAACGAACACCCGCCTCTGGCGATGGCCATGACGACGTCGATTGAGGGGTGGGGTGTGTCGTCAGGGCCCCGTGATCGTCTGGTTCGAGGGGATCACGAGGTCATTAACCTTAAAGGCCGACTGCCGTGCAACTGGATATATTTGCACCGGCGGCGGTCCGCCGCCCGAGCGCCGGCAATGGGCTCGCGAAGGCTTCCGCCACGGCGCGCAGCGCCCGGGGGAGGCCGTTCGGCTGCAGTGCCTTAAATCAAGCGAATAAAGCCACTTAGGGACAGTCGCTCCCGAATGTTGCCGCTGGGAGGGCGCGCCGGCTGAAGCTGCGCGGAAATCCGCCGAAATCGAGCCGGCGACGCGCGGCGACCTCGGGCGGCAGCCGCGGGCGATCTCCCCGGGCGGTTTCAGGGGTTCGGCAGGGAGGCCGAGTCGCGGTAGCCACGACGGGTACACATTCCGGTCATCCATGTTAGCCTCGGATCCGGCGGGGGCCTTGGGGGCGGCCGACGGGACGAGCGGACACATGGACGGCGGCGACGGACGAGTGCAAATCCGGCTGCTCGGAGGATTCGAAATCCTTGCGCCACGAGGCGGCGCGATCGGGCTCAGGAATCGGAAGGCCTGCGGCCTGCTCGCCGCCCTCGCGCTGTCGCCCGGCCTCTCGGTCAGCCGCGACAAGCTGGCAGGACTGCTCTGGGGCGAAAGCAGCAATGACGCCGCCCGCAACAGTCTCCGCCAGACGCTGACGGTCCTGCGGCGGGACTTGGGCGCGCACGGTGCGGGCGTCCTGGACTGCGACCGCGCCGCCATTGCGCTACGGGGCCAGGGGACGGCCTCCGACGTCGAGGAGTTCACCGCCTGCGTGACGGCCGTGCGGTTCGAGCGGGCGGCGGAGCTCTATCGCGGACCCTTCCTCGACGGCCTCTTCGTTCGCGCCGCCGCCTTCGAGGAGTGGTCCGCCGGTGAACGGCGGCGGCTGGCCGCGCTCAACGTCTATGCGCTGGAACAGCTCGTCCTCGGCGCGAGCGGAACAGGCAGGGTGCATCTGGCCCGCCGTCTGCTGGCGGCCGACCCGCTTCGCGAGAACAGCCACCGCCTGCTCGCCGAGGCGATGGCCGGAATTGGCGAACGGGACGAGGCGCTGCGGCAGCTGAGTGAGCTCGAGGTGCTGCTGGCCCGCGAACTGGAGGTGCGGCCCGATTCCGAGACGATCGCGCTCAGGCGGCGGCTGCTGGCGCCACCGTCCCAGCCGGGGGCGCAAGCGCACACCCCGACGGTCATAGCCCCGGCCTCGCCGGTGGTCGCCGTGCATCCCTTCGCGTACGTCGGCGAGGAGAGTGCCTACGCTGCCCTCGCGAGCGGCCTCACGGCCGGCGTGATCACCACCCTGTCCAAGCTGCCCTATCTCCGGGTGATTGCGTACGATTCGACCCAGTCCCATGCCAGGGACGACCTCGCCGTCCTCGATCGGACGACGAGCGCGGAATACCTGTTGGAGGGCACGCTCAGCGCGGCCGGCGATCAGATCCGGCTGACCGCACAGCTTATCGACCGGCGGACGGGAGACTACTTCTTCTCGCACCGATACGACCACACGCTGACCGACCCGTTCTCGCTCCAGGACACGATCGCGCTGAAGATCGCGGTCGCGATCAACGTGGCGCTGCTCCAGGGCGAGCAGGCGCTCGCCAAACTGGGCCGGTCGAACAAGCTGGAGGCATGGGAACTCGTGCTGCAGGCGTCGACCTTGGTCTCGAGCCATGACCGGGCCGTCTGGCCGGCGGCGCGGCGCTACATCGACGAGGCGATCCGCATCGATCCCGACTATTCGGCGGCCCAAACGCTGCTCGGCTGGTGGCACTGGGGCGCGGCGTTCTGCGGCTGGAGTTGGGATCCCGGGAAATCCGTCACCGCCGCGCTCGAGGCGGCCGGACAAGGCCACCGCCTCGATCCCGACAATCCCGAGCCCTTCGTGGTTCAGGCGGTCGCGCACATGCAGAACCGCAACTTCGACGACGCCGAACGGGCGTTGGACGAAGCGCGCATCCGCGGGCCGCAGCACGCGATGGTTCCGGCGGTCGAGGCCAACGTCGCCATGTTTGCCGGGCGTCCCGCCGAAGCGGTGCGACTGGTCCAACTCGCCATGCGGCTCTGCCCGGTCTATCCGCCGTGGTACGCGGGCGATCTCGCCCAGGCTCACCTGCAACTCGGCCAGCTCGAGGCGGCGGTGGAGTGGGGCCAGGCCGCCATCAGCCGCAGTGCGGGCTACATTCACGCCCATGTTTTCCTCGTCATCGCCTACCGCGAGCTCGGCCGGGACGACGAGGCGGCCGCGGCGGCCCGATCGGTTCTGCAAGTCGATCCGGCGTTCTCCGCCCGGGACTGGGCCGCCGGGCAGCCGTTCCGGGACGCCGCGGTGAACCGGCGGTTTCTGCGCGCGCTCCTTGCGGCCGGCCTCCCGGAACGCAGCGGCTTCGCGAACGCTTGATTCCGGCGGCTCAAAGCCGAAAACGCCCATACGGATTCCACATGCGTTCCATACGGAGTCCATACGCAGAAAATCATGTCATTTCAGTCCCATAAGGTCGTCTTCGCTCAGGACCGCGCGGTTCGCGCTGGCGGCGATTCGACGGTCCCGCCGCCACGCTCGCTCCGCCACAGCACCCACATCGCCAGGATCAGGAGCAGGCACCCGCTCGCTTCCGTGGGCGACAGGTTTTCCTTCAGCAGGGTCATCGCCAGCAGCGCGGCGATCATCGGCTCGATCATCGAGGCGATCAGCCCGACGACTGTCGAGCTGCAGCGGGCCATGCCGGTGCAATAGCAGATGTAGGCCAGCGCCGTCGGCCCGAGCCCAAGATAGAGGAGCAGGAGCAGCACGGACGGGCTGCCGATTCCACCCTGGGATCCGGTCGGCATTGCCCAGATCAGTGACAGCGCCGCCGGAAGCAGGAGCAGGCTCGAGAGCAGAAGGCCGCTTCCCGCCACCAGAAGCGGCGGCGCCGACCGCGACAGCGAGCGGGCCGCATAGGACATCACGACGAAGGCCGCGGAGGCGACGATCGGCGCTGCCATCCCGCCCAGTCCCGCGACCTCGGTCTGCATCGCCCCGTCGCCGAACGAGAACAGAGCAAGCCCGCTTGCCGCGGTGGCAAGCGCCAGCAGCGCGCCCCAGGTGACGCGGGCATGCCCGGACATGAGCGACCAGGCGAGCGCCAGGAGGGGCGGCAGGCAGACGGTGAGGAACACCGTCACCGTGACCCCGATCGCCGCGAAGCTGCGGAACAGGCAGATCTGGAAGACGGCGCTCGACAGAGCGAAGACCAGAATGCCATCGAGCCGTAGCCGGCCGCGTGGCGCGACCGGTCCGCGGCGTGCCAGCATGGCGAAAAGAAGCACCGCCGGCCCGGCGAGCGCCATCCGGGCGAAGCCGAACAGCTCGGGCGCCAGCGGTCTCGCCTCCGGCACGAGCCGGGTCGCCACCCCGACCGTCGCCCAGAGCGCCGCCGCGATGATGACCAGAACCATACCCGACCTGTCGCCTGCTTCCATCGACCTCACCAAGCTCGGCCGTGCCGATCTGGCTCGACAGCGGCGTTGCAGTCTGCGGCCCTTGCCGTTAGCGAAGCGCTTGGTCACTGGGGTAACCGGAGCCGTGCACCGTTAATCGCGATACGAGTTGGCGTTATTCGCCGCTAACGGAAGGGGAGGCGGGCCCGAAGGGCGGGACCGGCGCCCGTTCGGCCGGTCGCACCCGATCCAGGAATCGGTTCGGGCTTGCTCCCGGGGCTGGTACAAGGAACTGGTGACCGCGGTACGGCGGATCCGGGGTGGACACCTACCCATGAAAGGGCCGGCGCTCCGGAGTTGCTGCCGCATCGTGCGCAAGTCGGAGCTATGAAATGGGCAATGGGCTATTCGATCTCGGCGGGCGCACGGCGCTGGTCACCGGGTCCTCTCGCGGCCTCGGCCGGGCGATGGCGGAGGGGCTTGGCGGCGGCCGGCGCCCGCATCGTGCTGAACGGCGTCAACCGCGACCGGCTCGCCGAGGCCGCCGGCAGCCTGCGGGAGGCGGGCTACGACGCGACCGAGGCGGCGTTCGACGTCTGCGACGAGGCCGCGGTCGTCGCGGCCTTCGAGCGCCTGGACGCGGACGGGGTCGCCGTCGACATCCTCGTCAACAACGCCGGCATCCAGTTCCGCAAGCCGATGCTGGAGCTGGCGACCGCGGACTGGCGCCGGGTCATCGACACCAACCTCACCAGCGCCTTCATCGTCGGGCGCGAGGCCGCGCGGCGGATGATCGCGCGCGGCCACGGCAAGGTGATCAATATCGGCTCGCTGACGAGCGAGTTGGCACGTGCCACGATCACGCCCTACACGGTCGCCAAGGGCGGCATCAAGATGCTCACCAAGGGCATGGCCGCCGAATGGGGCGCGCACAACATCCAGGCCAACGCCATCGGCCCGGGCTACATGCTGACCGACCTGAACGAGGCCCTGATCAACGACGCGGCCTTCGACGCCTGGGTCAAGGGCCGCACCCCGGCCCAGCGCTGGGGCCGGCCGGAAGAGCTGGTCGGCACGGCGGTCTTCCTGGCGTCGGCCGCCTCGGACTATGTCAACGGCCAGATCATCTACGTCGACGGCGGAATGATCTCGGTGCTCTGAGCGGACCGGTTCAGAGCGCGCGGCCGTCGCCGTCAAAGAGGTGGACGCGGCCGGGGGCGAAGGCGAGGCCGACGGGCTCGCCGGTGCGGGCGGCGGAGCCGCCGTCGTCCTCGACCACGACACTGCCGGCGGGGGTGTCGACGTAGAGCATGGTGGTGTGGCCGAGGCGCTCGACCATCCCGATGCGGCCGTCGAGGGCGGAGCCCGGGGTGCCGGCGGCGACGGGAGCGACGTGCTCGGGGCGGATGCCGAGCTCGAGGCCGGCGGTGGCGGTGGCCGGGGCGCGAAGGGCGGCCGCGACGGGGGTGCCGCCGGTCGGCGCGACCATCGCCTCACGGCCTTCGGCGCTGACCACGGCGGCGGGCAGGAAGTTCATCGCGGGCGAGCCGATGAAGGAGGCGACGAAGCGGTTCTCGGGGCGATGGTAGAGGTCGAGCGGCGTCCCGACCTGGGCGATCTCGCCGCGGTCGAGGACGACGACGCGGTCCGCCAGCGTCATCGCCTCGACCTGGTCGTGGGTCACGTAGATCATCGTCGTCGCCAGCTCCTGGTGCAGCTTGGCGAGCTCGAGGCGCATCTGGACGCGGAGCTTGGCGTCGAGGTTCGAGAGCGGCTCGTCGAACAGGAAGACCTCGGGGTCGCGGACGAGGGCGCGGCCGATCGCGACGCGCTGGCGCTGGCCGCCGGAGAGCTGGGCGGGCTTGCGGTCCATCAGCGCATCGAGCTGGAGGAGGGCGGCGACCTTGTCGGCCTTCTCGGCGATCTCGCGCTTCGCGGTGCCGGCGACGTCGAGGCTGAAGCCGATGTTCTGCCGCACCGTCATGTGCGGGTAGAGGGCGTAGGACTGGAAGACCATCGCGATCCGCCGCTTCGCCGGGGGCACGCCGGTGACGTCGCGGTCGGCGATGATGACGCGGCCGGAGGTGACGGTCTCGAGGCCGGCGATCATCCGGAGCAGCGTGGACTTGCCGCAGCCCGAGGGGCCGAGGAGGGCGCAGAACTCGCCCGCCTCGACCGCGAGGCTGAGGTCGCGGATCACCTCGACGGCGCCGAACTGCTTGTGGAGATGCTCGAGGACGACGTGCGGCATCGGTCTCAGCCCTCGCGCAGCCAGACGGCCATCGGTCCCGGCTCGCGGTTGGCCCAGAGGTAGTAGGGGATGGCGGTCAGGGTCGCGGGCGCGGCCTTCGGCGGCGTGTCGCGGTAGAGGTCGCGGTCCCAGCCGTCCTTCAGCGCGGTGCCGCGGGCGGTCATCGCGACGATGCCGTCGAAGAGGTCGCGCTCCTCGGCCTCGATCGCGGCGTCGCGCGGCAGCGAGAGCTGCGGGACGGGCGTCTCGGCGTTGTCGGTCTGCTCCAGGCAGTAGACGAGCGGGCCGCGGCGGAGCGCGACCTTGCCGAGGTCCTCGCGGACCCTGGGGTTGGCGTAGAGGCGCGCCGGGCGGCATCGGCAGGTCGAGCTCGACCGTGTCGCCCGGGGACCACTCGCGGGTGAGGTCGAGGTAGCCGTCGGTCGTGCCCTTCGCGACGTCGACGGGCTCGCCGCCCACGGAAGCGGTCGCGCCCTCGGCCCAGGCGGGGATGCGGAGGCGGAGGCTGAAGCGCTGCTGCGCCTCGGGCTCGACGGTGATGCGGATCTTGCCGGACCAGGGGTAGCGGCTCTCCTCGGTGATCCTGACCGGCTTGCCGTCGACCTCGAGCTCGGCGGCGTTGCCGCCGTAGAGGTGGACGGCGACGAGGCTCGGGCCGGTCGAGTAGAAGTAACCGCCGATCGAGGCGACGAGCCGCGAGACGTTCATGGTGCAGCAGGGGCACGGATGCCAGGCCCAGCGGCGAGCGGTGCCGTCGCTCTCGAGCTTGTTCTCGTAGAAGTAGTTCTCGCCGTCGCGCGACAGGCCGGAGAGGGCGCCGTTGTAGAGGGCGCGCTCCAGGAGGTCGGCGTAGCGGCCGTCGAGGTCGAGGTTCAGCATCCGCTGCGCCCAGAAGATGAAGGCGACGGAGGCGCAGGTCTCGGCGTAGGCGGTGGCGTTGGGCAGGTCGTAGTCGGAGGTGAAGCCCTCGTTGGAGGCCGAGGGGCCGAAGCCCCCGGTCACGTACATCCGCGTCGAGGTGACGTCGTCCCAGAGCGTCTCGCAGGCGCGCTTGAGGGCGGCGTCGTTCGAGCTCGGCGGCGAGGTCGGCCATGGCGGTGTACATGTACATCGCCCGGACCGCGTGGCCGACGACCTTGGTCTGCTCGCGGACCGGGACGTGCGACTGGTTGTACTCGTAGGTGCCCTGGCCGAACTGCCCGGGCAGCTCGCCGCGGGCGTCGCGCTCGATGTCGTAGTAGTGCGGCTGGCGGCCGCGCTCGTCGATGAAGTAGGCGGCGAGGTCGAGCTGCTTCCGCTCGCCGGTCAGGCGGTAGAGCTTGACCAGCGCGAGCTCGATCTCCTGGTGGCCGGGATAGCCGCGCTTCTGGCCCGGAGCCGTGCCGAAGGTGGCGCGGATGTGGTCGAGGTAGCGCTCCATCACGTCGAGCATCTTGCGGCGGCCGGTGGCCTGGAAGTAGGCGATGGCGCCTTCGAGCAGGTGGCCGCAGTTGTAGAGCTCGTGGTTGTCGCGGAGGTTGGTCCAGCGGTGGTCGAGGTCGCGGCCGATGTACCAGAGGTTCAGGTAGCCATCCGGGAGCTGGGCCCTCTGCGAGCTTGTCGACGATGTCGTCGATCTCGGCCTCGATGGTGGCGTCGCGGCGGTGGCGGAGCGCGTAGCTCGCGGCCTCGATCCACTTGCCGATGTCGCGAATCCCAGAAGATCTGGGTGGTGAAGCCGTTGGCCCTGCGCGGGATCCGCAGCGGCGCCGGCGGATCGGTCGGCACCAGCGCCTCGAGCAGGCCCTCGGACTCGAGCTTGGCGTACTGGCTCGGGATGGTGCGCGAGAGGACGGTGTCGAGCCGCTCGCGCCAGAAGTCGCCGGTCAGCGTGACCCGGGTGAAGTCGACCGGGGTGTAGCGTCGCATTCAGGGGCTCCCTTCGGTTGTCGCGGCGGCGCGAGCTCTCGCGCACCGCGAGGGTGCAGGGGAGCCGCAGCACGCCGCGGAATTCCTCGCCGCCGATCAGCCGCATGATGCGGCGGCCCGCCTCCTGCCCGAGGGCGTAGAGGTTCATGTCGACGCTGGTGAGCCGCGGGCGGGCGCCCTCGACCATCACGTCCCAGTTGTCGAAGCCGACGACCGCCACGTCCTCGGGCAGCGCGGAGGCCGAGGTCGCGCAGGCCGTCGAGGAGGCCGCGGGCGATCTGGTCGTTGCCGGCGAAGACGGCGTCGGGGCGCTGTGCCGGGTCGGCGAACAGGGCGGCGGCGGCCTCGCGGCCCCAGGCCTCGGACCAGGCGCCGGTGAGGTAGGGCGGCGTCGGCGAGGCCGGCGGCGGCGAGCGCCGGCGCGCCAGCCGTCGCGGCGGAGGCGGACGGCCTCGAAGTGCTCGGGGCCGGTGACGTGGGCGATGCGGCGGCGGCCGGCTGCGGCGAGGTGCGCGGTGGCGAGGCGGGCGCCCTGCGCGTCGTCGGGGACGAGGCAGAAGGCTGTCGTCGTCGGGGCCGTGCGAGAAGACGAAGAGGGTCGGGCAGGTCGCCGAGGGGCACGCTGACGCCCGGACGGCGGTCGGCGCGGCGGGCGGTGAAGATCAGGCCGTCGACGCGCTTGCCCATCAGCTGCTCGATGTGCTGGCGCTCGCGCTCGGGGTCGTCGGTGGCGTTGCACATGAAGATGCCGATGCGGCGGTCGGCGAGCTCGCGCTCGAGCCCCTCCATGATCGGCAGGGTGAAGCGGCCGAAGCTGTCGTCGGAGATCAGGCCGACGGTGAAGCTCTGGCCGCGGAGGAGCGACTGGGCGAGGTCGTTCGGGCGGAAGCCGAGCTCGGTCGCGATGCGGGCGATGCGATCGCGGGTCTCCTGCCGCAGGGTGCCGGACTTGTTGAGCGCCTTCGACACGGTGCCGATGCTGACGCCGGCGGCCTCGGCGACGTCGCGGATCGTCTGCCCTCTGCGCCGGACGGGCGCCTCGTCGGTCATTTCACCGCGCCGCTGAGGAGGCCCGCGATGTAGTAGCGCTGCAGCAGCAGGTAGATCAGCAGGCAGGGGACGATCGAGACGATCACCCCGGCCTGCAGCGCGCCCCAGTCGATGGTGCCGTAGTTGCCGGAGTAGACGCCGGTCAGCATCACCGGCACGGTGAAGCTCGACTCCTTGCTCATGAAGATCAGGGCGGCGATGAACTCGTTCCAGGACATGATGAAGGCGAAGAGCGCCACGGTGACCATGCCCGGCAGCACCAGCGGCAGGAACACCCGGCGCAGGGACTGCAGCGAGCTGCAGCCGTCCATCACCGAGGCCTCCTCGATCTCCTTGGGGATGCCTTCGAAGCTGTTGCGCATCAGGTAGACGGAGAAGGGCAGCTGCAGGATGGTGTGGACGAGCGCGAGGCCGACGCGGCTGTTGGTCAGGCCGATCGGGGAGAACATCAGGTAGAGCGGCGTCAGCATCGCCTGGTAGGGGATCATCATCCCGGCGAGGATCAAAAGGAAGAACACCTCCTTGAGCGGGATGGCATAACGCGCCAGCGCGTAGCCGGCCGGCACCGACAGCAGCAGGCAGAAGGCGATGGTCAGGAAGGCGACCGTCAGGCTGTTGGCGACATAGGTCCAGAGGCCCGCCTGATAATGCACGACGGCGCGGTAGTTCTCGAGGCTGAGGCTGTGCGGCAGGTAGTGCGGCGGCACCGCGCCAGCGTCCGCCGGGGACTTGATCGAGGCGAGGAAGGACATCAGCAGCGGCATCATCATCAGCGCGATCAGGAAGACGCAGAGCGCCGCGAGCAGGTAGCGCGAGGCGCGGCTGCCGCCGACCGTCTGGGCCTGGGTCGCGCCGCCGGCGGCGACCGCTGGGAGCGAGGCCGTGTCGGTCATGCCCGCGCGCCCCGCCGCGACACCGCGACCTGCAGCGCCGAGCCGCAGAGGATGATCAGCATCAGGATGATCGACAGCGCGCTGCCGTAGCCGAGTTTGAAATAGACGAAGGAGTTCTGATAGATCCAGTAGACCGAGGTGAAGGTCTGGCCGCGCGGCCGGCCGCTGGTCATCAGGTAGAACTGGTCGAAGGCCAGCATCGAGCCGATCGCGCTGATCAGCGTGGCGAGCAGGATGGCGCGCAGGCTGAGCGGCACGATGATCCGGCGCACCCGCTGGAACCAGGTCGCCCCGTCGATCATCGCCGCCTCGATGATCTCCTGGTGGATCGACTGGATGCCGCTGAGCATGATGATCATGCCGAAGCCCACCACCTTCCAGACCACCGAGATGATGACGGCAAAGAGGCTGATGTCGGCCTTGTTGAACCAGACCATCGGCGCGCCGAGCACGTGGAGGTCGACCAGCATCTTGTTGAAGAGCCCGACCTGCTGGTTGAAGAGCCAGACCCAGAGCAGGCTGGAGCTCGCGAGCCCGATCACCACCGGAAGGAACACGACGCCCCTGGTCAGCCGGACGATCGGCCGGTTGATCGTCGCCAGAAGCGCCAGCAGGAAGCCGAGGCCGATCAGGATCGGGGTGATGATGGCGGTGTAACGGACGGTGAACCAGAAGGCCTGCCAGAACGAGCGGTCCTTGAGCGCGGTCAGGTAGTTGTCGAACCAGACGAACTCCCCGCCGCCGAGCAGCGACTCGCTGGTCATCGAGATGTAGAACAGCTGCGACAGCGGGTAGAAGACGAAGGCGGCCACAAACAGGAGTGCCGGCGCGAGGTAGAGCAGACCGATCCATCGGTTGTTGCTGGCAAGCATCCGTCACCTCCCGGCGAGGGGGCGCCGGCCGCGCCACGGCGGCCGGCGCGGCAGGGCTACTGCGAGGCGATCTCGAGCATGCGGGCGCGAGCGTCGGTGATCGCACCGTCGACGTCGCCGTCGAAGATCGCCTGCTGCAGCATGTTGATCCACGGGCTCGAGTCCGAGTTCACCATGTCGGCGAAGTGGAAGACCCAGGGAACGTACCCCGCCTTCAGCGCCGCGGCGGTGGCCTGAACCTTGTCGTCGCCCTCGAAGTACTTGTTGTCGGCGAGATCGGTCCGGGTGGTGAGGATGTGATTTTTGGCGAGGCCCTCGAGCTGCGCCTCGTCGCTCAGCACCCAGGTGATGAAATCGCGGCCGATCTTCTCGTTCTTCGATCCCTTGGGGATCGCCACCACGTCGCCGCCGACGAAGCCCGAGACCTGCCCCGGCTCGAGTCCGGGCAGCAACGCCACGCCGTAGTCGAAATCGGGGAACTGCCGCTGCATCAGCGACAGCAGGAACCCGCCGGTGCCGGTGATGCCGACGTTGCCGTTGGTGAAGGCGGACACGAAGTTCGCGCCGGTGTCGGCCTCGGCGCTTGCCGGGATCAGCCCCTCCTCCCACATCTGCCGGTACTGGTCGAGGACCTCGTGCACCGCCTTGCCCTCGAGGGCGGCGTCGTCGCCGCTCCGCGGCAGGATCTTCGCGCCGCCCGCGACCATCAGCGGCGACGTGACGAAGATGTTGCAGCCGGGGCAGGAGCCCGCGAAGTAGAAGCCGTAATTGTCGCCGCCGAGGGCGCGGATCTTCTTCGCCATGTCGTGGATCTCGTAGATGGTCTTCGGCGGAGTGTCCGGATCGAGGCCGGCGTCGCGAAAGAGCTTCTTGTTCCAGACCAGGATCGAGACGTCCGGGGTGAAGCCCACGCCGTAGATCTTGTCCTCGTAGGTCGCGATGTCCTTGTAGGCCTGGATATGGTTGGCGTAGTTCGGATCGGCCTTGAGCTGGTCGGTGAGGTCGGTCAGGAAGCCGGCCTTCATGAAGTCCGGCATGTAGATCAGATCGAACGACATCAGGTCCGGCGCGTCGCCGGCGCGGACGCTGGTGGCCAGCTTCGTCACCACCTGGTTGTCGGGGATGGCCGTGAGCTCGATCTTGGCGTCGTGGGTCGAGTTCCAGAGGTCGGTCATCAGCGTCGCCGGATCGGCCGCGCTTTCGCGCACCCACATCTGCAGCGTCTGGGCGAAGGCACCCGTGGGCGTCCACGCGATGAGCGAGGCAGCGAAAAGCGGAACTCCCGCCTTCAAGGCAGTGAAAAGCTTCATCCTTTTTCCTCCCGGACCGCCGCGATTCCACCCGCGGCATGAATTCCGCGGATGCGCGGAAAACCTTTTCCTAACTATTGGCACGGGCGGTGCCGGGCTGACAAGAGGGAAGTTGGCGGCCGCTCGGAAGGGGCGCCCGCAGCGAGGTGCTCCGTGTCCTTTCCGGGAGCGAACGGGGGCCGCCCCGGTCGCGTCGACCTCACCATGCCAGCGGTACCGTGGAAACCCGCGTTGCCATGTCCCAGCTCGTCGTGGACAACCTGGAAGCGCACTTCGCTCACGCCCGTCTGAGGAGACGCCATGTTCGACCGCACCCACAAGAAGTCCCCCGAGGATCTCCGCTCCGCCCGCTGGTTCGCCCCGGACGATCTCCGCAGCTTCGGCCACCGCTCGCGCATCATGCAGATGGGCTATGCGCCGGCCGACTACATGGGCAAGCCGGTCATCGGCATCCTCAACACCTGGTCCGACCTCAACCCCTGCCACGTCCATTTCAAGCAACGGGTCGAGGACGTGAAGCGCGGCGTGCTCGAGGCCGGCGGCTTCCCGGCCGAGATGCCGGCGATCACGCTCTCCGAGAGCTTCATGAAGCCCACGACGATGCTCTACCGCAACCTCCTCGCCATCGAGACCGAGGAGCAGATCCGCGCCCACCCGGTCGACGGCGTGGTGCTGATGGGCGGCTGCGACAAGACCACCCCCGGCCTGATCATGGGCGCGCTTTCCGCCGGCATCCCGATGATCTACCTGCCCGCCGGCCCGATGCTGCGCGGCAACTACGCCGGCCAGCGGCTCGGCTCGGGCTCGGACGCCTGGAAGTTCTGGGACGAGCGCCGCGCCGGCAACATCACCGACAAGCAGTGGCTGGGCATCGAGGGCGGCATCGCCCGCTCCTACGGCCACTGCATGACCATGGGCACCGCCTCGACGATGACCGCCATCGCCGACGCGATGGGCCTCACGCTCCCCGGCGCCTCCTCGATCCCGGCGGCAGACGCCAACCACATCCGCATGGCCGCCGAATGCGGCCGCCGCATCGTCGGCATGGTCTGGGAGGACCTGACCCCCGACCAGATCGTGACCTCCGCCTCCGTCCGCAACGCCGCCACCGTGGCTATGGCGACCGGCTGCTCGACCAACGCCGTGATCCACCTTCTGGCCATGGCGCGGCGGGGCAGGGTGCCCCTGACCCTCGACGACCTCGACGCCCTCGGCCGCACCACGCCGCTGGTCGCCAACGTCCGGCCCTCGGGCAAGGGCTATCTGATGGAGGACTTCTTCTATGCCGGCGGCCTGCTCGCGCTGATGAACAACATCCGCGACAAGCTCGACCTTTCCTGCCTCACCGTGGACGGTCGCACCCTCGGCGAGGCGATCGAGGGCGCCGAGGTCTACAACGACGACGTGATCCGGCCGCTGTCGAACCCGGTCTACCACGAAGGCTCGCTCGCGGTGCTGAAGGGCAACCTCGCCCCGAACGGCGCCGTGATCAAGCCGGCGGCCTGCGACCCGAAGTTCCACGTCCACGAAGGCCCGGCGATCGTCTTCGACAGCTACCCCGAGATGAAGAAGTTCGTCGACGACGAGGACGCCGACGTCACCCCCGACCACGTGATGGTGCTCCGCAACGCCGGGCCGCTCGGCGGGCCGGGCATGCCGGAATGGGGCATGCTGCCGCTGCCCAAGAAGCTGGTGATGCAGGGCTACCGCGACATGCTCCGCCTCTCCGACGCCCGCATGTCCGGCACCAGCTACGGCGCCTGCGTGCTGCACATCGCCCCCGAAAGCTTCGTCGGCGGTCCGCTTGCGCTGCTCCGGACCGGCGACATCGTCCGCTGCGACATTCCCAACCGCCGCATCGACATGCTGGTCTCTGACGCGGAGCTCGCGGATCGGCGGGCCGCCTGGAAGCAACCGGAGCCGCGGTTCGAGCGCGGCTACGGCTGGGCCTTCTCGCGGCACGTCGGCCAGGCGGACCAGGGCTGCGACTTCGACTATCTCTCGCCGGAATTCGGCAGGACCGCCGGCGAACCGGACATCTTCTGATGCAGCGCCTATTCCCGCCAGTCTGCCAGCAGCCGGGGCACCGCGGTGTTCTTCAGCGCGACGTACGCGGGCATGCCGTCGCGCCGATAGGGAGGCATCGCCTGACCGTGGATGAGCGGCGCGAAGATAGCGCTGGGCGGCGGGGCCATCGCCATGGTCCGGCGGTCGGACGACGGCGTCCGGCACCTCCTATGCGTTCCTGAGTGCATCATTCGCGCCGGAGCCAAGACGGCGACGCCGCCGAGCTGGGTGTGCCCGAACGGCGTCCGTTCCGCCGGAATTCGCCATCCGAACCGGCGTCGGCCTGGCGGATGCCTTCGCTGGCGACCACGATGCAGTATGCCGACGCGCGCCAGACCGCCACGTGCCGCACCTGGCGATGAACCCGGCCATCGTCTAGGTGAGCTCAAAGCACGTCGAGCAGACGGTCATAGGGCGCGCGATCCTTCGAGCTACCTCAGTGACACGGAACTCGGCGCCCCCGTGAGCGAGCGCGAGAACCCCTGTCTGCCACGCAAGCAGCTCTTGAAGGGAGCAATCTGATGGGAGCCCACGAGGACATCATAAACCTGCGTCAGTGTCAGTTCGACGCTCTGCACCGCGCTCTACAAGCGCGGCCTGCGCAACCAGACCATCCAGGACGTCCGCCCGGTCGTGCCGAAGGGGCGCAACATGGTCGGCCCGGCCTTCACGCATGCGCTACATCCCGGCCCGCGAGGACCTCAACAAGCTCGAGGTCTTCCGCAACCCGGACCACCCGCAGCGCGCCGGCGTCGAGCAGGCGCCCCCGGGCTCGGTCATGGTGATGGACAGCCGCAAGGACGCCCGCGCCGCCTCCGCCGGCGGCATCCTGGTCACGCGGATGATGGTCCGCGGGCTGGCTGGCGTCGTAACCGACGGCGGCTTCCGCGACAGCCCGGAGATCGGACGGCTCGACATGCCGGCCTACCACCACCGGCCGTCCTCGCCCGACCAATCTCACGCTGCACCAGGCGCTCGATCTCAACGTGCCGATTGGCTGCGGCGACGTGGCGGTCTGGCCCGGCGACATCGTGGTCGGCGACGACGAGTCGGTGATCGTGGTCCCGGCCGGGATCGCCGACGAGATCGCTGACGAGGCGGTGGAGATGACCGCGTTCGAGGACTACGTGACCGAGGAGGTGCGCGGCGGGCGTTCCATCATCGGCCTCTACCCCGCCACCAGGCAGCAGACCCTGGACGACTTCGCCGCCTGGCGCGCGAAGAACGGGCGCTGAAGGAGATGACGATGGACGCAACTGCCCTCCCCTTCGGCAGCGCCAAGGGCTCGTCCATCGGCGCCCGCGAGCAGGGACGCTACGCCGCCGAGTTCTGCACCACCGCCAAGACCGCCTATACCGCCGCCTGAGAGGAGCAAGCATCATGGACAAGCTGACGACCGCGCTCGGCGGCATCTCCGGAATCCTGGTAACGCCGTTCGAGGCCAGTGGCGCCCTGGCGCCGGAGCGGCTGGCGCCGATCGTCGACCGCGCCATCGGCGCGGGCGTGCATATCCTGGTGGCCAACGGCAACACCGGCGAGTTCTACAGCCTGACTACCGAGGAGGCCGTCGCCATGGTCGAGGCCGCGGCCGGACACGTCGCCGGCCGGGCGCCGCTCCTCTGTGGCGTCGGCCGCGCCGTGCCCGACGCCTGCCGTCTCGCGCGCGCCGCCAAGTCCGCCAGGGCGGACGCCCTGATGATCCACCAGCCGCCGGATCCGTTCGCCGCACCCCGCGGCGTCGTCGACTACGTCAAGCGGATCGGCGAGGCCGGCGACGGCCTGCCGCTCGTCCTCTACCTTCGCAACGACGCGATGGGCACGCGCGCCATCGCCGATCTCTGCGCCGTCGAGGGCGTGGTGGCGGTGAAGTGGGCGACGCCCAACCCGATGAAGCTCGCCGAAGCGATGGCCGCCTCGGATCCGGGTATCACCTGGGTGGCGGGCCTCGCGGAGACCTGGGCGCCGGTCCTCTACGTGGTGGGGGCACGCGGTTTCACCTCGGGCCTGATCAACGTCTGGCCGGAACGCTCGATGCAGATCCACGCTGCGCTCGAGGCGGGCGACTACGCCGGCGCCAACGCGCTGATCGGGACGATGAGCGCGTTCGAGGAGATCCGCGCCGAGGAGCTGAACGGCACCAACGTCACCGCGGTCAAGGCCGCGCTGATGCTGCAGGGCCACGACTGCGGCGCCACCCGCCCGCCGTCGGCCTGGCCGCTCACCGCGGCGCAGCACCGGCGGCTGCAGCAGTTCATGGAGACGAGCGGCCTCCTGAGGGTGCCGGCGTGATCCGGGTCGATCCCGGTGTGCTGGTCGGCGGCGCGATCATCCTCGCCTCGCTGGCGCTCCTGTTCGTGCGGGAGCGCCCGGTCCTTTACATCGGGCCATCCCGCTGAGGGCGTCCCCGGTGAGCAGAACATCGACTTTCCTCGACGCGCTGATCGGCGCGCCGGTCCGTTCAGCTCCCCACGACCGGCCTATCGTTCCGCGCCGACCAGGATGATCAGCCAGCCTGTGCTCTCGATGCGCGCGGAGAGCACCGTGCGGCCGGCGAGGTCGAACGCCGTCACGCCGTCGTGGTCGTCGCCTCCGCCCGCGACGACCCGATCGACCACCCGGTTCACCCAAGCGTGCGCCGACGGCCGCGCGGTCTGAACGCCAAGCGTGTCCAGGCTCTCCTGAGGTCGGTAGAACAGCGCCGCGGCCCCGGCCTCCTGGTTCACGGACTCGATCTCGGCCTCGAGATCCGGGGCCGAAGCGCCGATCGCCATGCCCCGGGCGTCGACGAGCAGCGCCGCCGCGCCATCCGAGCCCGCAAGCCGACCGAGGACCGAACGCGACAGCTCCTTCAGCGTGATGTCCCTGGAGGCGACGCCGAGCAGACGGTCGCCGGCAAAGACCGGATAGGAAGCGGTGACCATCATCCCGGCGCCGACGAGGTCGAGATAGGGGGCGGTCCAGCCGACCGTGCGCCGATCGAGGTCAGCGGCGCTGTAGTACGTCTGTCCCGTCGGCGGATCGTTGTGGATCGCCTCGTCGAGGGGAACGTAGGGGTAGATCAGCATGAGATTGTCGGCCGTCGTGAGATAGACCCAGGAGAAAGCGAGGCTGCGGTAGGCCGACCTGACGACGGGAACCAGCGCCGCGAGATCCTGCAACTCCGCCGCACGTTCCGGCGTCACCTCCGACCCGCCGTAGCTGTACAAGCGCGGGATAGGGCGCCTGAAACGCCGGCTCCGGGCTCCCGTCGCCCCAGGTGCGGAAACCGGTCGTCCGGCCTCGGGTGACCGCGCGCTTTTCCCAGCCCGCGGCCTCGGCCTGGCCCGCCTCCGCAGGGTCGGCCGCGCGCCGCGCGTACTCCTGCCCGAGCGCCTCGGTGCTGGCCGCGACGTCGGACAGCACGCCGCTCACCCAGCCGGCGGCAACCCGCACGATGCTCGTGCCCGGCGTGCCATCCTGCGCTGTCGCGCCCGGCGCCCCGGCCATGAGCAGGACGACCATCGCCAGGCCGAGAACACGCGACGGTGCGGCTGAAGGATTGTTCGATCTGACCGGTCATGGCTCTACCTCTTGCTCGCAGTACCGGGCCGCGTGCGGCTCGCCGCCGGACCTCGCTAGAGGATCGGTGCCTCCAGCCTCGCCACAAGATCATCGGGGAACCTCGCGGCAAAATCCACCTGCGCGACCGGGCCGTCACGCCGAACCAGTTCGTCGACCAGGATGGCGGCCATCGGCCCGACCGCTTCCATCATCTTGTCGAGGTAAAGCTTCGCATCCCCGACCACGCGGCCATCGGCGTCCCCGACGAAGATCCGCGGCGACTGGCCGACGATCGGGCCGCTGTCGACCGCCACGCTCATCTGGTGCAGGGTCCAGCAGGTCCAGGGATCGTCCCGGGCAACCAGGTCCTCGTAGGGTTGCGGGCCGGCGCCGTGGCCCCTGGCGAGGTCGGCGGGATGGAAGTTGTAGACGCCGCAACGCGGGGTTTCGATGATCTCGCGGTCGAAGATCTGCCCGCAGCCGCAGACGAGGATCGCATCGGGGCGCCACCTTGCGAGCTGGCGGCGAAACCCTTCGACCTTGATCTCTCCGGTGTAGACCGGCACGCCGGCCTGCAGCGCCGCCTCCACGGTCCTGACTTCGGTCGCCATCCGCTCGGCCAGGGTATACTGCCGCCAGAGCCGTTTGCGGAGGCCGATCCTGGCTTCGGCGTTGATCGGGTCGTCGGTTGCCACCGCCTCGAGCCGGAACCGGCCCGGATGCGCACGCTCGTAGCCCGCCACGGCCCCCAGCAGCTCCAGGCTCACGGAAAAGCTCGTCACCGCCAGCGCCCGCAGTCCCGCGCCCTGGCGGTGTCGCGTCTCGTCCGGAGCGGGGAGGATCAGCTCGCCCCAGCGCGACCCTTCGATCTCGACGAACCTTCGCCCGGGCCGGTCATGCTCGACGACCCGGTTCAGCACATCTTCGTTGGCAAGATCCGTCATCGCCCGCCACACTCCGGAAGGATCGGCCTTTCGGCCGCCCGACGACCAGCCGAGGCGCCGCCGTCTGCTCTCCAAGGGTACCCCTATCTTCAGACCTGCTCCATAGCTGCGCGCGTTCCCGGCCAGGCTGGTGCTGTTGCCGCCGCAGCGCGCCCCGGCCCGCTGGTCGCCGACCCCGACCAGCGGGCTGAGCATGGGACGGCGTGAAAAGGCCCGCTGCGCGGGGGCAGCGGGCCAAGATCGGTCCAACGGAGGGGTGCAGGATCGGCGAACGCCGATCGCTGCGGCCCGGCTCGCGCCGGGATCAGTGGCCGTAGACGGCCTGGTGGGCCACGTCGCGGACGTTCAGCCGCGACACGTCGAGGTCGGCGAGCTCGCGGTCGCTGAGGGCGTTGAGCTCCTCGTAGGTCGCAAGGTATTCGCGGAAGGCGGCGATGGCCTGCTGGAGGCGGGCGAAGACGCCGCTCTGCGGATTGGAATTGTCGTAGTCGTTCAGCTGGATCACGTGTGCCATGATTGGCTCCTTTAGGTTGGGTTCGGCCGAAGGCCCGGTGGCGCCGGATTGCGCCGCCCGATGGTCAGTGGCCGTAGACTTCGCGGTGGGCGATCGCGCTCAGATCACCGCGGGTGAAGTTCAGATCGTTCAGGTCGCGGTCCGACAGCTCGCGAAGCTCGGCGAGCGTGCGGCGGTAGCTCCGGTACTGCATCCAGGCGTTCCTGGCGCGGCCGATTGCCGTGCCGAGGTCTGCCTCGAGCGTGGATGCAAGCGACCGGCCCTGCGTCGAAGCGTATGCATTCGTCATGGTCGGCATCCTTCAGTTCCTGTCTGCGAGGGTCCTTTGTCTCGCCGCCTCAATCTGGGGCCGAATGCTGCACTGCACAACGCCCGAAATGGAGAAAGCCGCTATGTCGGAGATGCAAGGCTCCGGCGCCTGATCTCCGCGTCCTTTGGATCACTTCGGGCGACATGCTGGTGCTCCGGTGCCTCGGGCGAGCATCACCGCGGATCACGCTCCGGCTGCAGGGCGGGCGAGCGTGTTCGCGTCCGCGATCGCCAGCGCGGGCGCGTAGCGTTCGCCGATCAGGAGCAGGCCCGCCTTGGAAAAGTGCAGGCCATCGTCGCTCTGCCACGCTCGGCGACCGGCTCGACGCGACGGCGGTGTAGGGCAGCCAGGACGGCGCGCGCAGCACCTCGTCGCGGATCGCGATCCGCTCGGGATGGGCGCCGACGAAGCCCGCCGGCAGCTCGCCGAAGACGATCGGGAGCTGCGCGGCCCGGAGATCGGTGCGGATACTCTCGACCAGCCTCGCGAGGGCGGCCCGGAAGGTCGCGGCAGCCATGCCGCTGGTCGCGTCGGTCTCGAAGCCCTGGAAAAGCATCGCCCGGAGCCGCCAGCCGGGATGTTCCTCCAGGACGGCCTTCGTGAGCGCAACGAGGTTCCGGTAGAGATCGTCGCCCGGGTTCCAGCGGTGGTTGCAGAAGCCGGCCCCGCCCACGGCGCCCGGGACGAAGACGACCCCGTCGTCCGGCCGGAGCGCGCGGAAATCCGCGGCGAAGCGCCGGGCGCCGAGGAACGGCCCGGCGTCGCCGGCGGCGGTGCCGATCTGCGCCCCCGGCGCGATCGGCCGGCCCTCCTGGCTCACGAAGCGCACCGTGGCCGGCCACGGGACCGCGCCGTCGGCCTCGGCGCGGCCGACCATGTTGCTCTGGCCGGCGAGCAGGAACACCCAGGTCGTTGGCCCGGGATCGGCGACTTCGAGCCGGCGCGAATGGCTGCCCGCGGCGATCACGATCGGCGTTCCGGGCGCGGCCGCGGCCGGCACGCGGAAACTGCGGTCCCCGGCGCTCGGCGCGAGGTCGATGCCGCCGACCCGCACTTCGACCGCCGGCGGCAGGGCGAGACCATGAAAAGACCCGACGGCGCGAGGTCGCCCGTCACCTCGATCCCGGTTCCGGGCATCAGGCCGTCCCGACCGTCAGGGTCATCAGCTACGGCACCACGGTGAACGGCAGCACGCACGGCGCGTCGCCGAAGCGCTCGATGGCGTCGAGGGCCTGGCCTTCGTGCTGGACCAGGAACAGCCGGTCGGGGTTTTCCGCGGGGTCCCGATCGGGCCAGACCCGGCGGCCGGCCGCGGGATCGCGGCCATACCTGGCAAGCATGTCGGGCGTGACGGTGAAGCTGAGCGTCGCGGATTCGCCGGGCTCGAGCGTGGCCTGCCGGTGCCCGAGCCGTTCCAGCAGCCGCGGCACCCGCTCCTCGCAGACCATGTCCTGGTAGTAGAGATGCACCGTCTCGGTGCCGGCCCGGCGACCGGTGTTGGTCACCCGGACGCTGGCGGTGACCGGCGCCCCGGCCGAGACCGATAGCGTGGGCGTGTCGAGCGACCGGTCGGACAGCGCGAAGGCGGTGTAGGAATAGCCCTCGCCGAAGTAGTAGGCCGCCGGCCAGCGGGCGCCGAGGCCCAGGTAGTAGGCGCACCAGTGGTCGCGCTGGCGCCGGGACGCGGATCCCGGCACCACCGGCACCGCCGGCCGGCCGATCCGCTCCTGCCGCGAGTCGAAGCCCGAGGTGATGCCGTCGCCGATCGGCAGCCCGTGCGACAGCCGCGCCGTCGGGCTGCAGACCCCGGCGAGGATGTCGGCGATGGCCTCGCCGGCGAAGCTGCCGAGCTGCGCGGTCCAGAAGATGGCGTCGGCGTTCGCCTCGACCTCGTGCGGAATGTGCAGCGCCCGGCCGGCGGTGATGAAGACGATCAGCTTCGCGCTCCGGATTGGCCCGGCGCACGCGCTGCACCAGCCGGCGCTGGATCTCGGGCAGCCGCGGCTGCGCCAGCGTCGCCGATTCCCCGCTCCAGTTGTGCGGTTCGCCGAGAAACAGCACCACGTGCGTCGCCTCGCGGGCCAGCGCCGCCGCGTCCGCCGCCTCGCGCGTCGCTGCCGCCGCCGCGCGCCGGTCCCAGCGGTCGAGGTCGTGGTCGCAGCCGCGCGCGTAAGTGGCCTGCGGCCAGTGCGCCCGGATCCCCGTGAGCGGCGTCGTCACCCGCTCCAGATGCTGGTTGCCGTGGCTCGAATAGGCGCCGAGCCAGTCCTCCGGCTGCTGGTGCGCCAGCGGCCCGAGCACGCACAGGCGGACCTCGTCGGCCGCCGTCGGGATCGGCAGCAGGCTCGGGTCCGGCCGGGTCGGCCGCAGCAGCACCACCGAGGCCCGCGCCAGCTCGCGGTAGGCGGTCGCGGGGCCGGCCAGCAGCGCCTGCTCGCGGTCGGCGGCGGCTTCCGGCAGCGGGGCGTCGAGCAGGCCGACGCGCTCCTTGCACTGCAGCATCTCGGCCGCCCGCACCAGCAGCTCGTCCTCGCCGATGCGCCCCTCCTCCACCAGCTCCGGCAGGTAGCGCAGGTAGAGCAGCGAGCAGAGGTCGAGGTGGACGCCGCCCTCGCTGAAGGCGCGGTACGCCGCCTCCTTCGGACTGCTGGCGTAGCCGAAGCCGCCGTAGAGCTCGTAGATCGCGTCGTAGTCCGATTCGATGATGGCGCCGGGCCCGGCGTTGGCCCTGATCAGGTCGCGCAGGAACGGGTCGGCATGTGCCGGCACGCCGTTCAGCGCCACGAAGCTCATCATCACCCCCTGCGCCCCGGCCTCGAATCCGCCTGCGTAGCGCGGCAGCACGGTCTCCAGGAACTCGCTGCGCTCGATCGGCAGGGCGGTGTAGTCGGGACCGGCGGTGTACTGGTACGGCCCGATGTGCTTGAGGATCACCGCGATGCGGCCGGACGCGGTCAGGCCCTCGGTGCTGGCGCGCGTCACCTCGCTCATGAAGCGCGGGCAGGAAATCATGCCGCCTTCCTGGGTCCGCCCCTGGTTCTGGGCGAAGGCATAGTCGCAGGTGAGCCGGATCAGCGCCACGCCGGCGTGCTGGGCGTCGATCGCCGCCTGCTCGTGCGCCCGCCGCACCAGCGCCATGTCGAAGCAGTAGAGCGGGAACGGCGCGATGAGATAGATTCCCCGCCGCCCGTCGTCCTTCAGCAGGATCGGCGGATGACCGTTCGCGCGCGCGATCTCCTGCAGCTCGCGCAGACGCGCGCCCGACCAGTCCGCTGCCGCCGATCTCGCCGCGCGCCACCGCGAGCGCGATATCCTCGCCGGTCAGCTGCCGGTACCGCCCGGGATCGATCGAGGTCAGCTGGCCGGCCAGCTGCCGCAGGGTCATCCCGCAGGCCAGCGCCCAGGCGCGCTCGCCGATGTGCGTGCGGCCTGCTCAGCGCCGATCGTGTCGCCATTGCAACTCCCGCCCAGAAATATATCATTTGGTTGACGCTATCCTCCCATTGGATTTACCAATCGTTAACAGGGCGGACGGCAAGAATCCGCTCATAGAGGTAAGATCGAGATCCGGGAATCCCCGGGCTCGGGCGGAGCAGCAATGATAACGGGATCGGTGACATTCCCGAGTGCTGGCGCGACGAGTGCGCCTCCCCGGAAGCGTTCCCCGTGAAAAGGTTCACGACGTTCTGGGGCCTGATCTCGGCCTACTGGATCTCGGAGCGCTGGCGCGAGGCCTGGGTCCTGAGCGCGGTGGTGCTGGCGATCACCGGACTGCTGAGCAAGGCCGCGGTCTGGACCGCGACGGCGAGCGCCGACTTCCTCGCCTCGCTTGCCGAATTCCATCGGCCGGACGTCGCCAACCCGGGCCGGGTCATCCTGCTCTCCGCCGCGGCCTTCTTCGGCATCTTCGCCTCCCGCGCGCTCGGGGTGGCGCTCCGGCATCTGGTCTCGATCACGCTGCATCGTCGGGCGCGCCGCTGGCTGGTGACGCGGTTCGACGCCGAGATCCTGTCCGACCCGCGCATCGCCCTCGACCTGATGAGCGACCGCGGCTCCGAAGGCCGGGCCGGCGGGCTTCCCGGACGCCATCGACCAGCGCCTCGACGTCTGCACCGGCGGCCTCTACGGCGGCCTGATCGGCCTGGTGATGGGCTTCTGGGGGGCGGTGGCGTCGATCTGGTTCGTCACCGACCGCGCTGATCAGCCGCAGCCAGCCGGTGGCGATGCTCGATCGCGCGGGAGCGGCCGCGAACCAGCTGGTCGCGACGCTGTTCGGTCCGGGGATCGCCGCTCGGATCGACCTGGTGCCGGGCCAATACGGCACCGCGATCCTCGCCGGCGCCCTCGTCGCCCTCTACGTCCCGGTCATCACCCTCGTCGCCTGGAGCGTCGGGCGCGTCCTGGAGCACCGGTCGCTCGAACGCCAGCAAAGCGACGGCGCCTGGCGCGGCGAGCTCGCATCCATGCTGAACCGGGTCGGGCTGGTCGCGGCTTCGCGCGGACAGGCGGTGCAGCGCGGCACCAATTCGCGGCTCTACGACGGTGTCGATCGCGCCTGGCGGCGGCAGAACGTCTGGGTCACGGCGATGCTGCTCTTCACCGATGTCTCCACCTTCCTGTCGCAGCGCCTGCTCGCCTACCTGCCGGCGCTTCCGGCCTTCATGGCCGGCGCCACCGGCTTCCGCGCCTATATCGCCAGCTCCGAGCTGACGGCCGAGCTGATCGTCGGCGCCTCCTGGTTCACCAACGTGATGCCCGAGATCGCGATATTGCGGGCCAACGCCAGCCGGCTGACCGCGCTCGCCCAGGCCATCGAGCGGGTCCGGGAGCGCGACCGCTTCTACGCCGAGACCGGCAGGAGCAACTTCAGGCGGCTCGAGATCCTCTCCGGTCCGATGCTTGCGATCGACGGGCTCGAGCTCTGTCACCGCGGCCACGACGCGCCCCCGTTCGTCACCGTGCAGAAGCTCATCCTGCGCCGGGGCGACCGGCTCCACGTCCGCGGACCCAGCGGCTGCGGCAAGAGCTCGCTGCTCAAGGCGATCGCGGGCCTCTGGCCGTACGGCGAGGGCGGCGTGGCGGTGGCCGCGGGCGCGCGGATGTTCCTGGCCGCGCAGGAGGCCGACCTGCCCGAGCGCCTGACCCTCAAGCAGCTCGTGACCTACCCGCGCTGCGCCTCGGAGTTCGACGCGCTGGCGGTCGCGGAGGCGATGGCGCGGGCGGGTCTCGGCGGCTTCATCCGCGAGCTCGACCGCGAGCTGCATCAGGGAAAGCCGTGGCGCGAGGTGCTTTCCGGTGGGCAGAAGCAGCGCCTGGTCCTGGCGCGGATGCTGTTGCAGGAGCCCGACATCCTGCTGCTGGACGAGGCCACCTCGGCCCTCGATCCGAAGGCTGCGGCCGAGTTTCATCTCACCCTGGCCGAGCGGCTTCCCGCCGCGGCCGTGGTCTCGGTGCTGCACGCCCATTCCGTCCCGGTGGATCCCCTCGGCAGGCCATTCTACAATCGAACCCTCGAGGTCGGGCCTCACCTTGCGGCGGTCAGCGGATTCGCCGAGTCTGTCGCGGTAGGCGCCCAGTAGCGGGCCTGCCACCGTCAGGGCCGCGTCGGATCCCCGCCGCCGCAGCTGACGCTCGCGATCGAGACACCCGCTCGCAGCGGCAGGGAGGCGTGACCCATGAGTCCCAGGACCGAGACGAGCCCCCGTCCCGAGGCCGGCACCGATCTCGACGACGAGGCCCTGCTCGACCTCGTGCAGCGGCAGACGCTCCGCTACTTCTGGGACTTCGCCCACCCCGCCTGCGGCCTCGCGCGCGAGCGCAGCAACGTCACGCCCCGATACGGCCTGGAAACCGTGACTACCGGCGGCAGCGGCTTCGGCGTCATGGCGATCATCGTCGGCGTCTCGCGCGGCTGGATCGCCCGCGCCGAGGCGGTCGAGCGGCTCTGGACCATGGTGCGCTTCCTGCTCAGGGCCGACAGCTATCACGGCATCTGGCCGCATTTCCTGAACGGCGATACCGGCAGGACCATTCCCTTCAGCCGCAAGGATGACGGCAGCGACCTGGTCGAGACCTCGTTTCTGTTGGCGGGCCTGCTCTGCGCCCGCCAGTATTTCCGAGGCGAGGACGCGACCGAGGGCTGGCTGCGCGGCGACATCGACCGGTTGTGGCAGGAGGCCGAATGGAGCTGGCACACCCAGGGTGGCCGCAACGTGCTCTACTGGCACTGGAGCCCCAACAACGGCTGGAGCATGAACCACGAGATCCGCGGCTGGAACGAGTCGCCTGATCACCTACGTGCTGGCCGCCTCCGCCCCGCGCTATCCCGTCGAGCCGGACGTTTATCATCGCGGCTGGGCGGAGGGCCGCGATTTCCGCAACGGACGGGTGTTCTACGAGACCACGCTGCCGCTCGGGCGCGACTACGGCGGCCCGCTTGTTCCTGTCGCAATATTCCTTTCTCGGCCTCGATCCCCGCGGCCTCAGTGATCGCTACGCCGACTACTGGCAGCAGTGCCTGGCGCACACGCGGATCAATCGCGAGCACTGCCTGCGCAACCCGGGCGGCTTCAAGGGCTACGGCCCGGACTGCTGGGGCCTGACCTCCAGCGACAGCCCCCTCGGCTACGCGGCCCATTCGCCCAGCCGTGATCTCGGGGTGATCACCCCGACCGCGGCGCTCGCCTCCTATGCTTATGCGCCGGAGCCGTCGATGCGCGCGCTCCGGCACTTCTACCATCGCCTCGGCGACCGCATCTGGGGCGAGTACGGCTTCATCGACGCCTTCAGCGAGACCGCCGACTGGTACGCCGACTCCTGCCTTGCCATCGACCAGGGCCCGATCGTGGTGATGATCGAGAACGGCCGCACCGGCCTGCTCTGGAACCTGCTGATGAGCTGTCCCGAAATCCGCCACGGCCTGCGCCGCCTTGGATTCACGAGCCCACACCTCGCCGACGGCCCGTTGACCTGAGCCCGGTCCACGCGATTCAGTCTCCTCCCGCCGGATTTGTCCCCAGGCAAATCCGGCCGCGACTGCCCTCCCAGGGGCAGTCGCGCGAGCGCGACCGCCAGGGCAGCCGCGCCCGGATGGCACTGTCCGGAGACGCGGCACGCCCCTCGCCCTCCGCGCTGGCGCTCCGGGCGAGCGGACCGCGCGGCGCGCCACTGGCGCCCCGCTCTTGCGGTCCGCGGCGCCTCCTCCTGAGCGGCGGCGAAGCGATCCATCCCGCGTTAACGATTCAATCCTGACTATTTTGCTTAGCATACGGAATGCACACGGATCGTGCATGAACTGTGCATCGAGCGAATCCCCGTAAACCTTTGCCATCGCTCGCCGTTCAGGCTTGCGGCAGATCCCACCGCTCGCGCCGCCCGTCGACCACCCGTTCCAGCGTCACCCGTCCGAGCCACGACGGCAGGACCGGCGCGACGATGCGCTCGCCGAAGCGCCGGCGGATGCCGAGGGCGTGGCAGAGGAGCAGGCCCGTATAGAGCCCCGGCCCGCTGGAATAGATGCGCCAGCCGCCGTCGGCGACCACCCCGCCTTCCCGGACCCGCTCCCACTCGGCGCTGGCGCGGTAGCGGTCGGGGAAGCCCGCGTCGCTGCTGCTGAAATAGGCGTTGCGCTGGCGGGGAGAGGCGTTCGCGACCTGCCCGGCGACGCTGACCGGGTTCACCACCTGCAGCGCCTCCCAGAGCGCATCCGCTTCCCCCAGCACCGCCATCGCCTCGCCGTAGCGCAGGTGGGCATGGACGTACATCAGCCCGATCTCGCGCCCGAAGAACGCCGCCGAATTCAGCCCGCCGGAACACCCGCTCCGGGCCGCCATGATATGCCACCGGCCGGTCCATCAGCCGCACCCCGTCCGGAAACGTCAGGTGGTCGCGGATCAGGCCCAGATGATGCCGCGCCTGCTCCGCCGTGAACAACCCGCCGATGATGCCGCGGGTCATCGGCAGCAGCGAATAGCGCAGCCCGGTCCGGGTATCGCTCGGGTGCAGCAAGAGCTCCGGCTCCGCCAGGCCCTTGTCGAACAAGGCATATCCGGCGACGGTGCCATCGCGCACCAGATACCGCTCGAAGTCCGCGCGCATGGCCGCCGCGAGCGCCGCCGGTTCCGCCGCCTCGCCGTCGCGGCCGGCCCGAGCCAGCACCTCCGCGTAGCGGTTCAGCTGCTGGAACAGCAGCGCGACGGTCCAGCTCGACACCATCCAGTCGCGCATCTTCGGGTCGGCCGGCTGCAGCGAGTCGTTCCAGTCGCCCTCGCCGTAGCGGATCAGCTGCGTGCCGGGGATGAACCGCTCGCGCACGGTGGCGATAAGCTTCGCCACATGCGCCGCCACCGGCGCCCGCTGCGCGGTCGCGGTGAAATCGTCCTCGCCCCGCCAGGCGACCGGCTCGTCGAGAAACGCCGAGATCGCCGGTGGCTTCGACGTAGTCGCAGAGCGCCTTCAGCGGCCAGACGATGACGTCGCCATGGCTGTGCCGGTCGCGGATCTGCGCGTAGGGCTCGAGCATGAACCACTGCGGCCAGTCGCCGCGGGTCTCCTGCTGCTGCGCGAAGACGATCCGCAGGATCTCCTTGACCTGCGCGTCGTGCTCGAGCGCGAGCAGGAACTCGACCGGCCCCTGGCAGACGTCGCGCGTGCCCCAGGCGGCGCCGCCGGACTGCTCGAGGCCATGCGGCACCGTCAGGTGCACCATCGCGTTCTGCGCCAGCCAGGGCAGCAGCGTGTTGACCTCTGCAACGCCCTCGCCCTCGCCGCTCAGGCGCAGGCTGCGGGTGACGTGCTGCCAGTACCGCGACGGCGGGCGCGAGGCTCGCGGCATCGTCGACGCCCGCGGCGTATTTCGCCGCGAGCGCTTCCGCCGCCGCCGGGTCGGCCAGCGCGCCCACGACCGCGAAGTCGAGCGCGTCCGTCGCGCGCGTCCGCAGCGCCACGAAGCCGCCGCTTCGCGGCTGCCCGTCGGCGTAGAGAAGCTCGTCGCCGCCGATCGCCTCGATCGCCTCCGGCGTGCCGGTGACGAGGTGGTAGACCGCGTCCGGATAGCGCTGGCCCCACAGCGAGGCCGGGTCGGGACGAAACGCGATCCGCCGGTTGTCGGCGTCGATCGCGACACGCCCGGCATGGTCGAGTTCGCGCTCGCCGAGGACGAGGTGGCCGAAGACCAGGAACCGGCAGGGGGCGCCCTCGACCGCGATGCGCCACTGCATGGCCGGATCGTCCCCCGAGGCCACCGCCCGCACCGTCACCGTGCACCCCTCCAGGCGGTATATCCAGCGGCAGTCGCTCAGCCCCATCTCGAAGACCGACGGCTCGGCGAGGAGCTGCCAGCCGGCACCGGCCTCGATCAGGATCCGCAGCCCGCCCGAACGGGTGATGTTGTAGGGGTCGCGCGACGCCGAGAACAGCCGGTGGAACGAGGTGTTGCCGATCGTCAGCAACGAGGCGAAGACCCCGTGCATCCAGCAGGTCGCACACATCGTGGTCTCGTCGAGCAGCATGCCCTGGCCGCTGCGCAGGATCGCACCGTGGCGGCGGGCCAGCGTCCTTTCCTTCTCGCGCAGCACGACATGGCGGTTCAGCGCGCCCTCCGGCACGAAGAACGAGACAAGGCGGCCGCCCGCCCGTTCCTCGTGCGCGCGCTCGGGATAGCGGCCGGCGAGCGCGGGCTCGTCGAACGGCAGGCCCGCGAGCGGCGATGCGTCCTGCAGAAGCCCGCGCACCGGCGCGCCCGGCGCCACCGAACGCGGCAGGAACGCGCCCGCGGCCTGCCGGACCTGATCGATTCGCTCCAGATCGGCGTCGCTCGACGCTTCCGGGTGGTCCGGCTCGAACAGGCCGAAGAACGTCCACGTCGCCTGCCCGCCCGGCTTGAGCGCAACGGTCGGCGACCGGATCATCGGACAGGCGACCTCGTGCTGGAGGCGCTCGCTCGGCAGATCGCGTACGGGGTCGATCCGGCCAGCGTCGCGACAGGCCGGGCCGAGCAGCTGCATCGCATCGGTGGCGAAGCCGGCAGCCCCCTCGAGGCACCCGTGCGCGACCCACGGGTGCACGCCGCCCTGGACCAAGTTCTGCCGGCTCATCACCACCGGCCCGCAGCGCGGATGCCGGGCGACATGGTGGTCGATGTACTGCGACGCATAGGCCTCGTTGCCCATGACGAAGCCGCGGGCGCCGAGACCGACGTCCTGCACCAGCGTCGCATCGCAGGTCACCGGCTCCGCACCGTCATTTTCCACCTGCACCCGCCACAGCCAGACGTTCTTGGCGGGGTGCAGCCAGAGCGAAACGCTGTGTCGCACGCCCGCGGCCGCGCCCTCCCAGGCAAAGCGATCGTCGGCCGCCCCGAAGCTGACCACAGCACCGGCTCCGACCGCCTCCACGACCACCGGCTTCGCCGCGCCGAGCCGCAGGAAGAGCCGGCCGATCCCCCCGCAGAGGGGCGAGCCCTGGATCTGGTTGATCAGCGTCCGCCCGCTCTCGTGCCCGTGCTCGATGGCGAACAGGCAGCCGTTGGGCAGGACGCTGATCGACAGCCCGGACAGGTTGCTGATCCGGCGCAGGCCGAGATCACTTTCCCGGGGCGTCGCGAAGCTGCGGAGGGGCATCTGGGGTCTCCAAGGCGCGGCCGCGGGCGCAATCGCCTCGACCTTCGGTTCGACGTGTCGGCGAGTGATAGCCCAATCCCTCCGGGTGGTCAGCACAAGCCTGCTCGACGGCGTCCGGAAGAAAGTGGCAAGATCGCCGCCCCGGGGCACGCGAAGAAGGGATCCGCCGTGGCGCCAGATTTCCTGACGATCGAGGGAGGGGCGCTGGCCGTCCCCGCCGACGTGGCCGGCGTGCACTGCTTCAAGGGCATCCCCTATGCCCGGCCGCCGGTCGGGCCGCTGCGCTGGCGGCCGCCGCAGCCGGTTCAGCCGTGGTCCGGGGTCCGAGGCGCGGACGCGTTCGGGCCGAACGCGATGCAGGGGATCGTCTTCGACGACATCGATCCCCGCCCGGCCGGGGTTTCCGAGGACTGTCTCTATCTCAATGTCTGGACGCCGGCGCTCGGGGGCGCGGCGCCCGCGCCGGTGATGGTCTGGATTCACGGCGGCGGCTTCACCGTCGGGTCGGGGGCCGAGCCCCGCTACGACGGGAGCAACCTGGCGGCGAAGGGCGTGGTCGTGGTCACCGTGAACCACCGGCTGAACGCGCTCGGGTTCCTCGCGCACCCCGAGCTGACCGCGGAGTCGCCCGAGGGGGCATCCGGCCACTACGGGATGCTCGATCTCGTCGCCGCGCTGGGCTGGGTCCGGCGCAACATCCGGGCCTTCGGCGGCGATCCGGACCAGGTCACCGTGGCCGGCGAGTTGGCGGGGGCCAGGGCGGTGAGCGCGCTGATGGCGTCGCCGCTCGCCCGCGGCCTCTTCCATCGCGCGATCGGCGAGAGCGGCGCGCTCTTTCCGACGCCGGCGCAGGCCCTGGCCTCGCGCGCCGAGGCCGAGCTGGCGGGGATCGACTTCATGCGCGCCGCCGGTGCCGCGTCGCTGGCGGACCTGCGGGCGCTGCCGGCGGAGGCGATCCTGGCCGCGCACCCGGGTCTCGGCTTCGGGCCGATCGTCGACGGGCACTTCCTGCCGCGCTCGCCCGCGGCGATCTTCGCGGCCGGCGGCCAGAACGACGTCCCGCTGCTCGCGGGGTGGAACCGCGACGAGGGCTTCAACTTCACGCTGTTGCCGGGCGGCGGGCGCGCGGCCCTACCCCGAGGCGGTGCGGGCGGTCTTCGCCGATCGCACCGACGAGGCCCTGGAGCACTACCCGGGCGGCGACGCGGACCGGGACAAGGCTGCGGCAAGGGCGCTGGGCGGGGACCTCGCGGTCGGTCAGGCGATGTGGGCCTGGCTCGAGGCCCAGCGCGCGACCGGGCGCGCCCCGATCTACCGGTACCGCTTCGACCGCGCGCCGCTGGCGCCGGACCAGGACGCGGGGGCGTTCCATGCCGCCGAGATCGTCTACGTCTTCGACAACCTGCGCGCCGCGCCCTGGCGGACATCGCCCGACGACCAGAAGGTGGCGGAGCTCGCCTCGGGCTACTGGGTGAACTTCGTCCGGACCGGCGACCCGAACCGGCCGGGCCTCCCGGAGTGGCCCTCGTACCGGCAGGAGGGCGATCCGCTGATGCACCTCGACGTGACGGCGACGGCGCGGCGCGACGCGAACCGGCCGCGGCATGTCTTTCTCGCCGAGGTGGAGAAGGCGCGGCGCGACGTTGCGATCGAGGCGGTTTGAGACCAACCTTGCCGCGGTCCCGGCGACCGATCGTCGCCCGCCGCGGCCGGCGGGAAGTGGATTTAGGCGGCGAGCAGCTTCTTGAGGTTGGTGGCCGGCGCGGCGAGGGCGGCCGGGTCGGGGCGGAGGCACCGGGCGATCATCATCTCGGCGAGCCGGATGTCCCTGGCGACGGCGTTGCCGGGGCCGATCCCGCTGGCGGCCAGCAGGCGGCCGTCGGCGGCGAGATGGAAGAGCACGAAGGCGCCGTCGGCGAGCGGCCGCCGCACCTCCGCGCGGGCGCCCTCGGCGAGGCCCGCGATCTGCAGCGTCAGCTCGTACTGGTCGGACCAGAACCAGGGGACCGCGGCCACCGGCTCGTCGTGGCCGAGCATGTTGCGGGCGGCGAGCGTGCCCTGCTCCTGGGCGCTGCGCCAGCTTTCGAGCCGGATCCGGCGGTGGCCGTAGAGCGGGTGGGGAAAGGCGCAGCAGTCGCCGGCGGCGAAGACGGCCGGGTCGGCGGTGGCGAGGCGGTCGTCGACGCTGACCCCGTTGGCGCAGGGCAGGCCGCAGGCCTCGGCGAGCGAGGTGTCGGGCACGGCGCCGATGCCGATGACGACGAGGTCGGCGGCGATGCGGCTGCCGTCGGCCAGCTCGACGCCGTCGGGGGTGATCGCGGCGAGGCGGCAATCGAACCGGAACCCGACGCCCTCGGCACGGTGGCGCGCCTCCAGCACCGCGGCGATCTCCGGCGGTACGCCGCGGGTGAGCAGGCGCGGCAACGCTTCCAGCACGGTGACCTCGGCGCCGAGGCGGCGGGCGGCGGCGGCGAGCTCGAGGCCGATGAAGCCGCCGCCGACGATCGCCACCCGGCGGCCGGGGCCGAGGGCGGCGCGGATCCGGGCGGCATCGTCCAGCGTGCGCAGCATCGCGGTCGCCGGGCCGTCGGCACCGGGCAGGGGCAGGGGGCGGGGGCGGGCGCCGGTCGCGAGCAGCAGGCGGCGATAGGGCAGGACGTCGCCGTCGGTCAGGCGCACGGTCCGGCGGTCGCGGTCGATCGCGGCGGCCGCGGTGGCCGGGCGGAAGGTCACGCCGGCCGCCTCGAGGCCGGCGGCACCGGCGATGCCGCGCGGCGCCGGCGTCGCCATCGCCATGGCGTCCTTGGAGAGCGGCGGGCGCTCGTAGGGGGCGTGGGGCTCGGCGCCGACCAGCGTCACCGGACCGTCCCAGCCGGTCTCGCGCAGGGCGAGCGCGGCGCGGGTGCCGCACTCGCCGGCGCCGATGATGACCATGCCGGACAAGCTCAGCCGAGCTCGATCAGCACGTCGTCGCCCTCGACCTTCACCGGGTAGGTGGCGAGGTTGACGCAGACCGGGGCACCGCGGGCAGCGCCGCTGCGGTAGTCGAAGCGGCCGTTATGCTTGGGGCACTCGATGATGTAGTCCATCACCAGACCGTCCGCGAGGTGCGCCTGCTCGTGGGTGCAGAACCCGTCGGTGGCGAAGAACTCGCCGTCCGGAGAGCGGTAGATCGCGAAGGTGCGGCCGCCGTGGTCGAAGCGGGCGACGTCCTCCTCCTCGATGTCGTCCGTCGAACAGGCGCGGATCCAGGGCACTGCGCCTACTCCGCGGCGGGAGCGAGAACCTCGCCGTGCAGCTCCGGCCGGTAGGGCCGGGCGCTGGCCGGCAGCTGCCGGCGGACGAACCACTCCGGGTCGCGTCGCTGGCGCAGCATCGCCGGGACGATCTCGCGGTAGGCGGCCCAGGTCGAGGGATACGGCTCGGGGCAGTCGTCCTTCACCCGCGCGTGCAGATCGGGCAGGCGGTGGTAGGGAACCATAGGGAACATATGATGTTCGACGTGGTAGTTCATGTTCCAGTAGAGGAAGCGAAACACCGGGTTCATGTAGACGGTGCGCGAGTTCAGCCGGTGGTCGAGCACGTTCTCGGCTAGGCCCGCGTGCTGGGTCAGCCCGACTATGATCGAGAACCAGGCGCCGTACATCGTCGGCAGCGGTCCGACCAGCAGCACCGGCAGCCAGGAGCCGAGCGCCAGCGCCAGCACGATCGGCACCGCGTGGATCGCCAGCCAGATCCGGGCGGTCCGGATCACCTTCGGCCACTCGCTCTCCGGGACGAAGGTCTGCTCCTCCGCGCTGAGCCTGCCGGAGGCGTGCCGCAGGATGCCCCCGGTCGCCGCCCAGACATTCGAGATCGCGAAGACGTTCGACAGGATCCGCCAGATCGCCGGCGGCCGCATCGCCGCGATCTCCGGGTCGCGGCCGACGATGATGGTGTCGGTGTGGTGGCGGGTGTGCGACCAGCGCCAGATCTCGGGCTCGCGCATGATCATGAAGCAGGCGGCCTGGTAGACGGCGTCGTTCATCCACTGGGTCCTGAACGCGGTGCCGTGACCGCATTCGTGCCAGCGCGAGTTGGTGGAGGAGCCGTAGAGCGTGCCGTAGACGAAGAGCGGCAGCACCGCCCACCACGACGGCCAGAGCGCTCCCGCGATCACCGCCGACGCCAGCATCAGCGCGATCCAGCGGAAGGTGTCGCGGACCGCCGGGCCGTCCTCGCGCTTCATCAGCGCCTTCATCTCCTTGCGGGGGATCTCGGTGTGGTACCACTCGGCGGCGGCGAGGCCGTTCTCCACGGCGAGCCGGCTGTCGCGGCCGATCAGGCTGTAGTCGCGGGCGGTGGGCGTCACGGTCATCGGCAGGTCCCCTCGAGCGTCGGGAACCTTCTAGCCCGCCCGCTTGCCCGGCTCAATTCCGCCATGTTCGAACCTCGCATTTCCATCATCGCGCCGCCCGGGCCGACCTGCCTTCCCCGATGCCGCCCGCAACTTCCTGTGGCCCGCCAGCTTCGCTTCAGTGCACCATCGCCGTCGGCGCCCGCACGTCGGCCGGGCCGCCGACGACGAGACCGTCGGCACCGGCCGACACCGGCACGGTGGCGCCGTCGAGGATCGCCCCCGAGAGCAGCTTCTCGGCCAGCTCGTCCTGCAGCGCCTTCTGGATCACCCGCTTCAGCGGCCGCGCGCCGTAGACCGGGTCGTAGCCGCGATCGGCCAGCCAGGTCCGGGCGCTGTCGTCGACCTCGAGCACGATGTCGCGCGCCGCCAGCCGCTGCGCCAGGATCCCGACCTGGATGTCGACGATCCCGTCCATGTCCGCCCGGCTCAGCCGGTCGAACAGCACGATCTCGTCCAGCCGGTTCAGGAACTCCGGCCGGAAATGCGCCCGCACCGCCGCCATCACCTGGTCGCGCGCCGCCTCGGCGTTCGCCCCGTCCGGCAGCGCCGACAGCGCCTGGCTGCCGAGGTTCGAGGTCAGCACGATCAGCGTGTTCTTGAAGTCGACCACCCGGCCCTGCCCGTCGGTCAGCCGCCCGTCGTCGAGCACCTGCAGGAGCACGTTGAAGACGTCCGGATGCGCCTTCTCGACCTCGTCGAACAGCAGCACCTGGTAGGGCCGCCGCCGCACCGCCTCGGTCAGCACCCCGCCCTCGTCGTAGCCGACATAGCCCGGCGGCGCCCCGATCAGCCGGGCGACCGAGTGCTTCTCCATGAACTCCGACATGTCGATCCGCACCATCGCCTGGTCGTCGTCGAACAGGAACGCCGCCAGCGCCTTGGTGAGCTCGGTCTTGCCGACGCCGGTCGGGCCGAGGAACAGGAACGAGCCCGAGCGGCCGGTTCGGGTCGTTCAGCCCCGCCCGCGCGCGCCGCACCGCGTTCGACACCGCCTCCACCGCCGCGCGCTGGCCGACCACCCGACGCCCGAGCGCCTCCTCCATGCGCAGCAGCTTCTCGCGCTCGCCCTCGAGCATCCGGTCGACCGGAATCCCGGTCCAGCGCTCGACCACCTGCGCCACGTGCTCGGGCGTGACCGCTTCCTCGACCATCACGTCGTCGCCGGCCTTCTCGGCGGCCTCGAGCTGCCGCTCGAGCTCGGGAATGACCCCGTAGGACAGCTCGCCCGCCTTCGCCAGGTCGCCCTTCCGCTTGGCGTTCTCCAGATCGTTGCGGGCCTGGTCGAGCTGCTCCTTGATGTCGCGCGCGCCCTTGAGCTTGTCGCGCTCGGCCTGCCAGCGCGCCGTCATCTCCGCCGAGCGGTCCTCGAGCGCCGAGAGCTCCTTGAGCAGGCGCGACAGCCGGTCCTGGCTCGCGGCGTCGGTCTCCTTCTTCAGCGCCTCGGCCTCGATCTGCTTCTGCAGGATGTCGCGGTCGAGCGCGTCCAGCTCCTCGGGCTTGCTGTCGACCTCCATCCGCAGCCGCGACGCCGCCTCGTCCATCAGGTCGATCGCCTTGTCCGGCAGGAACCGGTCGGCGATGTAGCGGTGCGACAGCGTCGCCGCCGCCACCAGCGCGGAATCCATGATCCGCACCCCGTGGTGCACCTCGTACTTCTCCTTGATCCCGCGCAGGATCGAGATGGTGTCCTCCACCGTCGGCTCGCTGACGAAGATCGGCTGGAACCGCCGCGCCAGCGCCGCGTCCTTCTCCACGTGCTTGCGGTACTCGTCGAGCGTGGTGGCGCCGACGCAGTGCAGCTCGCCCCGCGCCAGCGCCGGCTTCAGCAGGTTCGAGGCGTCCATCGCCCCCTCCGCCTTGCCGGCGCCCACCAGCGTGTGCATCTCGTCGATGAAGAGGATGATCTCGCCGGCCGCCGCGGTCACCTCGGTCAGCACCGCCTTCAGCCGCTCCTCGAACTCGCCGCGGTACTTCGCGCCCGCGATCAGCGCGCCCATGTCGAGCGCCAGCAGCTTCTTGTCCTTCAGCGATTCCGGCACGTCGCCGTTGACGATCCGCAGCGCCAGCCCCTCGGCGATCGCGGTCTTGCCGACGCCCGGCTCGCCGATCAGCACCGGGTTGTTCTTGGTCCGCCGGCTCAGCACCTGCATGGTGCGCCGGATCTCGTCGTCGCGGCCGATGATCGGGTCGATCTTGCCCTCCCGGGCCAGTTCGGTCAGGTCGCGCGCGTACTTCTTCAGGGCGTCGTAGCCCTGCTCGGCGCTGGCGCTGTCGGCGGTGCGGCCCTTGCGGATGTCGTTGATCGCCGCGTTCAGCCCCTGCGCCGTGACCCCGGCCGCCTTCAGCGCGTCGTTGGCCGCCGACTTCGTCACCGCCAGCGCCGTCAACAGCCGCTCGACCGTCACGAAGCTGTCCTTGGCCTGCTGCGCCAGCTTCTCCGCCTCGGCCAGCACCTTCGCGGTCTGGGTGTCCATGATCAGCTGGTCGCCGCCCTCGACCCGCGGCACCTTGGCCAGCGCCGCCTCCAGCGCCGCCCGCGCCTGCGCCGGATCGCCGCCGGCGCGCGTGATCAGGTTCGACGCCAGCCCCTGGTCGTCGTCCAGCAGCGCCTTCAGCAGATGCTCCGGCAGGAACCGCTGGTGGTTCTCCCGGAGCGCGATCGTCTGCGCCGCCTGCACGAACCCGCGCGACCGCTCCGAGAATTTCTCGAAATCCATCTCCGTCTCCCTCTCCCGGCACCCATCTCCGACGCCTGCCCGGCAGCGCATCCCCGAAGGGCCTCGGCCCAAGAGGTAGGGTCGCCCGCCTCGGGTTGCAAGAATGCAACACCCGGGTGAGCGCGCCTATTTTTCGGGGGCATAGCGCATGAACGCGAAGGCCGAGCGGTACGGCACGCAGAGCGTGCCTATGTTCTCACCGAACTGCGCATCCGGCCCCCTCGCAGCGGCCCTGACCCCCTTTTCTAGCCCCGGGTCCGTCAAAGGGAAAGCCGGGCGTGCGCGCGCTCGGTCCGCGAACCGACCCGATGCTTGACACCACCGCTTGCCCAAGGCAGCACACCCGCGAAACCGGGAGCCGCTTCCATGTCGGACGACCGCCTGATCGTGGGCCTCGACCTGCCCGACGCCGACGCCGCCCGCGCGCTGGTGGCGCGCCTCGGCGAGGACGTCGGCTTCTACAAGATCGGCCTCGGCCTGCTGCCCGCCGGCGGCCTCGATCTCGCCCGCGAGCTTCGCGCCGGCGGCAAGCGCGTCTTCCTCGACATGAAGCTCTTCGACATCGGCGCCACCGTCACCGCCGCCGTCCGCGGCCTGGCCGCCGCGGTTGCGCCCGATTTCCTCACCGTCCACGGTGACCCGCACGTCGTCGCCGCCGCCGTCGCCGGCCGCGGCGAGGCCGCGACCCGCATCCTCGCCGTCACCGTTCTCACCTCGCTCGACCGCGCCGACCTGGACGCGGCCCTGGTCCGCGACGGCGATGCTGCCCGAGATCGTGCTCGAGCGCGCCCGCCGCGCCTTCGCCGCCGGCGCCGACGGCGTCATCGCCTCGCCCCGCGAGGCCGCGCGCCTGCGCGCGCTGCCCGCGGCCGTCGGCAAGCTGATCGTCACCCCGGGCATCCGCCCCGTCGGCGCCGACCCCGGCGACCAGAAGCGCACCGCGACACCCGCCGCCGCGCTCGCCGCCGGCGCCGACCACATCGTCGTCGCCCGCCCGGTCTGGGCCGCCGCCCGACCCCCGCGCCGCCGCCCGCGCCATCCTGGACGAGATCGCGGCGGTCTGAGCCAAAGAGCCGAAAACGCCCATACGGCTTCCACATGCGTTCCATACGGAGTCCATACGCAGAAAATCGCGGTACTTCAGGGCCTTGCGAGCTAATCAGCGCAGGTCGGGCGGGGTCGCCTCCGCGGCCAGCTCGGCCACCACCGCGTCGAGGGCCAGCACCCGGCTCTCCTTCTCGCCGAGGCGGCGCAGCGAGACGGTGCGATCCTCGACCTCGCGGTGGCCGACCGCCAGGATGACCGGCACCTTGGCCAGGCTGTGCTCGCGGACCTTGTAGTTGATCTTCTCGTTGCGCAGGTCGGCCTCGGCGCGGATGCCCTCGGCGCGCAGGGCGGCGACGGCTTCCTCGGCGTAGGCGTCGGCCTCGGAGACGATCGGGGCGACCACGACCTGGCGCGGGGCGAGCCAGAGCGGGAACCTGCCGGCGTAGTGCTCGATCAGCACGCCGATGAAGCGCTCGAAGCTGCCGAAGACGGCCCGGTGCAGCATCACCGGGCGGTGCCGGGCGCCGTCCTCGCCGACATAGGCGGCGTCGAGGCGCTCGGGCAGCACGTAGTCGAGCTGGAAGGTGCCGCACTGCCAGGTCCGGCCGATGGCGTCGGTCAGGTGGAACTCGAGCTTGGGGCCGTAGAAGGCGCCTTCGCCGGGGGCGTAGTCGAACTTCAGCCCGCTCGCGACCAGGGCGTCGGCCAGCGCCTCCTCGGCGCGGTCCCAGGTGGCGTCGTCGCCGGCCCGCTGGTCGGGCCGGGTGGCGAGCTTGTAGGCGATGTCGGTGAGCCCCATGTCGCCGTAGACCCGGGCGAACAGCGCCAGGAACCGGCGGGTCTCGTCGCGGAGCTGGTCCTCGCGGCAGAAGATGTGGGCGTCGTCCTGGGTCATCTGGCGGACGCGCATCAGCCCGTGCAGCGCGCCGTGGGCCTCGTTGCGGTGGCAGCAGCCGAACTCGGCCATCCGGAGCGGCAGGTCGCGATAGGACTTGGTGCCCTGCCGGAAGATCTGGATGTGGCCGGGGCAGTTCATCGGCTTCAGCGCCATCAGGTCGCCCTTGCCGGAAAAGATCGGCTTGTCCTCCTCGGTCGAGGGGATCTCGTCGGGGACGACGAACATGTTCTCGCGGAACTTGCCCCAGTGGCCGGACTGCACCCAGAGCGCGGAGTCGAGGAGCTGCGGCGTCTTGACCTCGACGTAGCCGTCGGCGTCGAGCTGGCGGCGGATATAGGCCTCGAGCACCCGCCAGAGGATGAAGCCGTTGGGGTGCCAGAAGATCGAGCCCTGCGCCTCCGGCTGCAGGTGGAAGAGATCCATCTCGCGGCCGAGCTTGCGGTGGTCGCGCTTCTGCGCCTCCTCGAGCTGGTGGAGATAGGCCTTGAGGTCGTCGCGCGCGCGGAAGGCAACGCCGTAGATGCGCTGCAGCATCGGGCGGCGCGAATCGCCGCGCCAGTAGGCGCCGGCGATCGACATCAGCTTGAAGGCGTCCGCCGGGACCTGGCCGGTGTTGGCGAGGTGCGGGCCGCGGCAGAGGTCCTGCCAGGGGCCGTGCCAGTACATCCGGATCGGGTCGCCCTCGGGAATCGCCTCGACCAGCTCGACCTTGTAGGGCTCCTGCGTCGCCTCGTAGTGGCGGATGGCGCGGTCGCGGTCCCAGACCTCGGTGCGGACCGGGTCGCGGGCGGCGATGATCTGGCGCATCCGGGCCTCGATGGTCTCGAGGTCCTCCGGCGTGAACGGCTCGGCGCGGTCGAAGTCGTAGTACCAGCCGTTCTCGATCACCGGGCCGATCGTCACCTTCACGTCGGGCCAGAGCTCCTGCACGGCGCGGGCCATGATGTGGGCGGCATCGTGACGGATCAGCCCCAGCGCCGGAGCCTCGTCGGCGGCGGTGACGATCGCGAGCCGGGCGTCGCGCTCGATCGGCTGCGAGAGATCCGCCAGCAGGCCGTCGATGCGCGCGGCGAGCGCGGCCTTGCCGAGCGATTTCGAGATGTCGGCGGCGATGGCGGCCGCGGTGGTGCCGGCGGGATAGCGGCGGACGGCGCCGTCGGGCAGGGTGACGGCTACCTCCCGCAGTTCGGGTGCCAGCTCGCTCATTCTGCCCTCCTCTGGTTCGGCGCCTACGGAACGCCCGGTCGCGGGGAGCTCTGCGACTAGGCCGGGCCGGGCGCGCTGTCAAGCCGCTTGCCGCTGGCGCCGTGCCCCGGGCCCGCGGTATGCACGGGCATGGAGCACGCGACGCTGGATCTCCCCCGCGGCCGCCGGATCGCCTATCGCCTCAGCCCGGGGCGGGCGCCGGGGGTGGTGTTCCTCGGCGGCTTCCGCTCGGACATGACCGGGACCAAGGCGCAGTTCCTCGAGGCCTGGGCGCGGGCGCGCGGCCAGGCCTATCTGCGATTCGACTACAGCGGGCACGGGGCGTCCTCGGGGGATTTCCTCGAATGCGGCGTCGGCGACTGGGCGCGCGACGCCCAGGACGCGGTGGCGCGGCTGACAACGGGTCCGCAGGTGCTTGTGGGCTCCAGCATGGGCGGCTGGATCGCGCTGATCCTCGCCGAGCGGATGCCGGGCCGGATCGCCGGGCTGGTCGGGGTCGCCGCGGCGCCGGACTTCACCGAGGATGCGATCTGGGCCGGAATGGACGCGCGCCAGCGCGCCAGGCTCGCGGCCGAGGGCCGGATCGAGCTGCCGTCCGAGTACGAGGATGATCCCTATCCGATTACCCTGCGGCTGATCGAGGACGGGCGGCGCAACCTGGTGCTGCGGGCGCCGCTCGACCTGCCGTTCCCGGTACGGCTGCTGCACGGCAGCGCCGATCGCGACGTCGAACTGGCGGTGGCGCTGCGGCTGTTCGCGCATGCGACGGGGCCGGACATTCGCCTGACCATCGTCAAGGACGCCGATCACCGCTTCAGCGCGCCGGAGGCCCTGGAGCTGCTGGCCCGGACCGTCGAGGATATCCTCTGACCGAGGCGGGACCCGCCGCACCCGCGCGGCGTTGATTTCGCGGACGAATTGGCGGACGCGATGCCGGCGCCATCACCGGCAGGTCGGGCGATTCGCGCCAGCCTGCCGAAAGCGCGGTGCGGGCGGGAGGCCCTAGACCTGGGCCGCCAGCCGCTCGATTTCTTCCTTGAGATACAGCTTCTTGAGCTTGAGTTGCTTGATGTCGAGGTCATCGCTGGAGGGTTTGCGCTGCTCCTCCTCGATGATCTCGGAAAGGGCCTGATGTTTCCTGCGGAGTTCACTCAGGTGGGAACTCATGCTCATGCCTTGCCTCCTGGCGGTGTCATCATTCTGACAAGTAAACCATGGATTGCGGGGCCTGTCACGCGAAGCGCGGGCGCAGCACCCCGGGCACCGGCAAAGCCAGCCGATCGGGATTCATCAGGGTCAGCAGCCCGCCGGCGGCGATCGCCAACAGCCCGACGATGCTGGTCCAGGCCAGCGTTTCGCCGAACCAGAGAAAGCCCACCGCCATCGCGGTCAGCAGGTTGAAATACAGGAACGGCGCCAGCACCGTCGCCTCGGCGCGCTGATAGGCCGCAACCGTCAGGAAGTGGCAGACCGCGGAAATCGCGCCGAGGGCCAGCCCCCCGAGCAGCAGCGCCGGGGTCAGCGCCGGCAGGCCGCCGGCGAAGGCGAAGGGCGCGAGCAGGCCGGCGCCGAGCAGCGACTGCACCGCCAGCGTCGACAGCGCGTCGGTCTGCGACTTGGCGCCGCGGGTGGCGGCGAGGTAGGTCCCGAGCAGCGCGCCGCCGATCAGCGCGAAGACGCAGCCGGGCTCCAGCCCGGCCTCGGGGCGCAGCAGGATCGCCGCGCCCAGGAAGCTGACCGCCGAGCCGGCGAGGCGGGTCGCGGTCGGCGGCTCGCGCCAGACCAGGATCCCGAGCAGGCCCGAGACGATCGGCGCGATCAGGAAGCCGCCCACCGCCTTGGCCATCGGCACCATCCCGAGCGCGGCGATCAGGGCGGTCATCGCGCCCATGATCAGCGCGGTGCGGACCAGCTGGCCGGCGCGGTCGCCCTTCGGCACCACGATGCGCCGCCCGGTGCCCCGGGCCACCGCCAGCGCGATCAGCCCGGCGGACAGGTAGCGGATGAAAGCGATCATCATCGGCGTGTGCTCGGCCGAGAGCGTCTTGGCAACCCCGTCGACGGCCGGGGTCAGCAGCATGGCAAGGATCAGAAAACACACGCCAACATTCATTTTCCGTTCTCCCGCGCGTCCGCCGGCCAAGTCTCGCCCAAGACACCAATTAGTTGATCAGTCAGCCTGCGTACCACTTAAGCGTGCATCCGGCAACAGTTCTGCCATGTCGCGCAGAAGCCGCCGGACCTCGGCAGTATAGGTCTCGCCGTCCGCAGTATGCGAACTGCCGGAATGAAAGGTTAAGGGCGGCCAGAGCGTCAGCGGGCCGGCCCGGCCCTTGCGCGCCCTGAGCAGCAGCCGGGTGGCCGGATGGCCGGCCCGCGGCGCGATCGGCAGGACCTCGACCGAGCCCGCCCGGTCCGCCAGCGCCGCCAGAATCGCCCCCAGCCTGCCGGTGCGGTGCACCAGGACCAGCCGGCCGCCGGGGACCAGCCGGCGCAGCGCGGCCGCGATCCAGTCCTCGAGCGTCGCATCGGTTTCGCGCTGGGCGCGGTCGCGGCCCGGATCGGCGGCGCGGCTGCCCCCGGCGAGATGGAACGGCGGATTGGCCAGCACATGATCGAAGCTCGAGCCGCCGCAACGCCGCGGGCGGTTGGCGCAGGTCGCCTTCGTGCACCGCCAGCGGCAGGCCGTTCTCGGCCGCGTTGCGCCGGGCAAGCTCGGCATAGTCGGGCTGCAGCTCGAGCCCGTGCAGTTCGATGCCGTCGATTCGGGCGGCGAGGCAGAGCGCCGCCGCACCGGCGCCGCAGCCGAGATCGAGCACCCGCTGGCCCGGCCGCGCCGGCACGAAGGCGGCCAAGAGCACCGGATCGGTGGCGGCGCGGTAGCCGTGGCGCGGCTGCCAGAGCCGGACGCGGCCGTCGAGAAAGCCGTCGCGGCTCAGCTCCGCCGCCGCGAAGCTCATTCCACGATGTCGGGCACGTCGTTGTCGCGCAGGATGGCGCGGGCGCGGAAGACGTCGCGCTCGGCGACCATCAGCCGCTTCGGCAGCAGGCCGATCGAGCCTTCGAGCACGCTCATGTGGACGTCCAGAACGAAGCAGTCTATATCCTCGCCCCGCAACAGCGCGGTGCTGAAGGCGATGACGGTCGGATCATTGGTGCGCAGGAGTTCCCGCATGACGCGCAGCCTAGAGACCGCATCCGCCAAGGTCGAGAGCCAAGCGATGGATCAGCCCGCCCGGGCCGACACCGCCTTCGAGCAACTGCAGGCGGCGCTGGCCGAGGACATGGCGCGGGTGAACGCGCTGATCCGCACCCGCATGGCGAGCGAGCACGCGCCGCGGATCCCGGAGGTGACGGCGCATCTGGTGGAAGCCGGCGGCAAGCGGCTCAGGCCGCTCTTGACGCTGGCCGCGGCCCGGCTCTGCGGCTACGAGGGCGACCATCACGTCCGGCTGGCGGCGACCGTCGAGTTCATCCACACCGCGACGCTCTTGCACGACGACGTGGTGGACGAGAGCGCGCGGCGGCGCGGACGGCCGACCGCGAACCTGCTCTGGGACAACAAATCCAGCGTTCTGGTCGGCGACTACCTGTTCGCCCGCGCCTTCCAGCTGATGGTGGAGACTGACGAGATCCGGGTGCTGGACATCCTGGCCAACGCCTCGGCGGTGATCGCCGAGGGCGAGGTGCTGCAGCTGACCGCGGCCTCGAACCTCGCCACCTCCGAGGCCACCTACCTGCAGGTGGTGCGCGGCAAGACCGCGGCGCTGTTCGCGGCGGCGACCGAGGTGGGCGGCGTGATCGCCGGGGCGCCGGAGGCGCAGGTGCTCGCGCTCAGCGAATACGGCGACGCCCTGGGGGTGAGCTTCCAGATCACCGATGACGTGCTCGACTACGGCGGGCTGAGCGCGGCGCTGGGCAAGAACGCCGGCGACGACTTCCGCGAGCGCAAGATGACCCTGCCGGTGATCCGGGCGCTGGCGGCGGCCAGCCCGGCCGAACGGCGGTTCTGGGCGCGGGTGATCGGCAAGGGCGAGCAGCACGCCGGCGATCTCGAGGAGGCGCTGGCGCTGATGGCCCGGCACGGGGCGCTGGAAAGCAGCCATGCCACGGCGCTCGAGCACGCGGCCCGCGCCCGCGCCGCGCTGGCGCCGCTGCCGGAGCGGCCGCTGAAGGCGATGCTGGCCGCGCTGGCCGAGTTCGTGGTGGCGCGCCTGACCTGACGCCGGCCGCATCAGCAGCCGAGCTTGCTGCAGACCCGCTGCAGGAACAGCTGGTTGGGATCGCTCCCGGGCGGGATCGCCGCGCCTTCCTCGACCACGCTGCCGTCGGGGTGGCGGCAGGTGAAGGCATAGCCGGGATCGAGCCCCTGCAGCACGCAGGCGCCCACCTGCCAGCCCGGCGGCAGGTCCTGCATGTGGACCGCGCGCCATTTCGGGTGCCCGTTCGCGCGCAGCTCGTCGAACCGGCTCAGGATCAGGTGGCTGACGTCGGCCACCATCTTGCAGCTCGCCGCCTGGTAGGCGTTGCGCCTGGGGTCGAAGTCGAAGGTCACCAGCACCGCCTTCACCGCCACGAGCTTCACCGGCTCGGTGACGAAGGGATAGGTACCCGCCGCGATCTCGACGGGCGTGTAGACCGCGGTCAGCACCGGCTCGGTCAGCGGCAGCAGATGGAAGGCCCGGCCGTCGATGCGATCGGTGGCGAAGAGCTCCGCCGGCGCGCCGACCACGTAGAAGAAGGCGTCGATGTCGCCGGCGATCAGCGCGTCGAGCGCCGCGGCCGGCGCGATCGCCAGCCGCTCGGCCGGCTCGACCTGGGCGAGGTCGAGGATCAGGTCCGCGGTCACCTGCGTGCCGCTGTCGGCGACCCCGACGGCCACCCGCTTGCCGGCGAGGTCCGCGAGCCCGGCGATGTCGCGCCGGGCCAGCACGTGCACCTCCTCGTTGTAGAGCGGAAACGCGATGCGGATGCCCTCGGCCGCCCGGCGCAGCGCCGGGTCGTCGCCCTCGAAGGTCTGGAAGTATTCCAGGACGTCGCTCTGCACGATGCCGAACTGGGTGACGCGCCGATCGCGGACCGCGTGCATGTTCTCGACCGAGCCCGCGCTCTCGCGCACGTTGAGCGTCAGCCCGCACTCGGCCCCCAGCGCCGCGATGTCGCGGCCGATCTGGACGTCGGTGCCGCCGGCGGCCCCGGTGACGATGTTGCCTTGCACCTGCTGCGCCGCGGCCGGCATCACCATGAGCAGCAGGGCGAACAGGGCGGCGCGAATCATGCCTGGCTCCTTCCGGGTTCCGGCCCGCCGCCGGTCAGCATCCGCCGAGGCCGCGCACCAGCGCGGCGGCGGTCAGGCGGTTGATCCCGCCCAGCGCCGCGTTCAGCGCGTCGGTCACGCAGGCGCCGCCCTCGAGCGCGGCGATCAGCCCCGCGCGCTCCGCCGGGCTCGCGTCGCCGAGCCCCGGCGCCGTGCTCACCGCCGCGGTCACCGCCGCGTGCGAGCGCCGCTGCGCCGCGGCGTCGGCCGCGGGCGCCGCGTTCGCTGCCAGCGCCTCCTGCCGGGCGGTCTCGGTCGCGACGGCCTGCCGCAGCGCGGCCAGCCGCTCTTCGGCATCGCCGATCGCCGCGGTGATCTGCGCCGAGCCGGGCCTCTTCGGCCCGCGCCGCCTGCAGCCTGGCCTCGACCTCGGCCAGGCTGCGCTCGGCCTCGGCCTGGCGCGCGCCGGCGTCGGCATCGGTCGGCGCCGGCGCCTCGGCCGCCGCCGCGTTGGCCCGCGCCAGTTCGTCCCGCCGCGCCGTCTCGCTCGCCAGCGCCTTGCGCACGTCGGTCACCCGCGCCGCCAGCTGGTCGCTCTGGTCCTGCCCGGCCGCGATCCGGCTCTGCAGCTCGGCCAGCCGCTTCTCGGCGGCCTCGGTCGCGGTCCTGGCTGCGGCCAGCCTCGCCTCCAGCGCGGTTTCCTCCTTGCGGGCCGCCTCCAGCCGCGCCTCGACCTCGCCCTGGTCCCGCGCTGCGGCCGCGCTGGCCTGCTGGCCGGCGTCGCGCGCCGCGGTCGCGGTCTTCAGCGCGGCATCGGCGGTCGCGACCTCGCCGTTCAGCGCCGCCAGCCGGGCCTCCGCGGCCTGGACGGCGGCTTCGGCCTTGGCCCGCCGCGCCTCGGTGGCGGCCGCCGCCTCGCGGCGCGCATCCGCGCTGCGGGCGGCATCCTGCAGCGTCCGGTCCAGCTTCGCGGCCTGATCGCTCAGCTCGCGGACCCGGGCCTCGGTCTTGTCCCGCTCGGCCTGGGCCTCCTCCGCGCTGGCCTTCAGCGCATCGAGGGCAGCCTGGCGCTTCCCGACCTCGGCAGTCAGCTCGGCCAGCCGCGTCTCCGCGGCGGCGACCGACGCCGTTGCCTCCTTGCCCCGGGCCTGCGTCGCCTCGACCTGCGCCTGCAGCCTGCTGAGCTCGCTCCGCGCGGCGGCGGCGCGATCGGCGGCGGCCTTGGCCTGGGCCTCCAGCGCCGTTCGCTGGTTTTCCAGCTCCTCGACCTCGGCCTGGATGATCGCGATGAACTCGGTGCCGGAGCCCTGGAAGCCCGACGCCGCCTCGCCCTGCGGCTGCTCCTGCGCCGCGGCGCCGCCCGGGCCGCCGACCGCCAGCGCGAGCATCAGCGCCAGGACCCGCCCCGGCCCGGGCCGGGCCGGACGCCGGGCCGGCATGTCCGGTCAGCCCCCGACCCAGAGGTCGAGGCGCCCCGGCTCCGGATCGGCCAGCAGCTGGCTGTAGTCGCGGACCCCGATGTCGGCACCCTCGCCGATCACCGGCGTCATCAACCGCCCCAGTGCCTCGGCGGCGGCCAGGTCGGCCGCGCGGTAGTAGCCGACCCGCGACGTGGCGATCTTGAACGGCAGCGGCTCGACCCGGACCGCGGGGATCCCGTCGTCCGACAGCGCCTTGAGGATCGCGGCCTGGCGGTCGGGCGGAAAATCGGGTCCGATCCGCAGCCTGACCGTGCTGACGCCGGCGAGCGCGGGATCGCTGGGCGCCCGTGGCGCAACCGCGGGCTCGGCGGCGGGCGCGGCCGCCGCGACCGGCGCGACGGCGCCGCGTGGCCACCTCCTGCGCCGGGCGCCGCCGCGGCCTCGGGCGCGCCGTCGGGACGCGCCGGCGCCCCGGCTGGGCCGGAACAGGAACGCCGCCACGACGATGCCGACCGCCACCAGCACTCCGAAGCCGATCCAGATGCCCATGGCCAGCCTCCGCCGCCCCCGGGTTTCCTCGATGATCGGCTCGTGGCGGAACTGCGCCAGCGGATCGGCCGCGGCGGACGCGTGCCGCAGCTGTGGCGCATGGCCACCGGCCGTCGCGCCCGGCAGCCGCCCGACCCCGGGGCCGGCCTCGCGCGGCCCGCTCCGCCACGGTCCGGAAACCGACCCGGCCCGGATGCCGTCCTTGCGGCTCCAGTTCTCTGCCGACTTGCCGGGCGGCCGATCGCGCGTCCCGTCCACTAGCTACCACCCATTTCCCGCGCCATCCGCCGCACCGCGGCAGGGCGCGCCCCGGGGGCATGATAGGTCAAAGCGCCTGCAGGTCCAAAGGGCTAAATTCGCCGCGGCGCCACGACAGCGCGAGCTTGCTTAACCCGACGTCGCGGCGCGATACCACTGCACGATCTGCCGGCGCTGCGCCGGCTCGATCTCGGTGACGTTGCCCGGCGGCATGGCATGGCTGCGGCCGGCCTGCAGGTAGATCTCGCGGGCATGCGCGGCGATCGCGGTGTCGGTTTCCAGCATCACCCCCTTCGGCGCCCGGTTGATGCCCGGGCCAGGCCGGCTCGGCGGTGTGGCACATCGAGCAATGCGTGATCACGACGTCCGCCGCCTCGGCGAAGCCGTCGGCCGAGGCGAAGCGCTGCTCGATCGGCGTCATCCCCGCCAGCTCCTCGCGCTGGCTGCCCGGCGAAGTCGACAGCCACATGATGATGATGAAGATGATCGCGGTGGCCAACCAGGTCCAGGTCGGGTTGCCCTTGCGCGCGTGCACGGTGTTGAAGTAGTGCCGGATCGTCACCCCCATCAGGAACACCAGGCTGGCGATGATCCAGTTGTATTCGGTCGCGAACGCCAGCGGATAGTGGTTCGACAGCATCAGGAACAGCACCGGCAGCGTCAGGTAGTTGTTGTGGGTCGAGCGCAGCTTGGCGATCGCCCCGTACTTCGGATCCGGCGTGCGCCCGGCCTTGAGGTCGGCGACCACGATCTCCTGGTTCGGGATGATCACCAGGAAGACGTTGGCCGACATGATCGTCGCGGTGAAGGCGCCGAGATGCAGCAGCGCCGCCCGGCCGCTGAAGACGTGGGTATAGCCCCAGGCCATCGCCACCAGGATCAGGAACAGCAGCACCATCAGCACCGTCGGGCTCCCGGCGAGCTTGCGACTTGCAGAGGTTGTCGTAGAGCACCCAGCCGACCCCGAGCGAGCCGAGCGAGATCAGGATCGCCCCCCAGGCCGGGATGTCCAGCACCGAGCGGTCGACCAGGAACAGGTTGGCCCCGGCATAGTAGACGATGCAGAGCATCGCGAAGCCCGAGAGCCAGGTGGCGTAGCTCTCCCACTTGAACCAGGTCAGGTGCTCGGGCATGTGCTCGGGCGCCACCAGGTACTTCTGGATGTGGTAGAAGCCGCCGCCGTGCACCTGCCATTCCTCGCCGTAGGCCCCCGGCGGCAGGTGCGGCACCTTCCTCAGGCCGAGGTCGAGCGCGATGAAATAGAACGACGATCCGATCCAGGCGATGCCGGTGATCACGTGCAGCCAGCGCACCGCGAAGGCCAGCCAGTCCCAGATGATGGCGAATTCGTACATGCCCGAGCCTCCCCCGTTGCCGATCGCGTCAGGGTGGCAGAAATCCGTTTCCGCGCAAATGCCGCAAATGCGCCAGCAGTTTCCCGATTTGCCTGAAAATGCTAGGCTGGCGCCATGTCCTACGTGAACAACCTGCGCACCTTCGTCCGGGTGTTCGAACTCGGCAACATGTCCGCCGCCGGCCGCGACCAGCGCGTCTCCGCCGCCGTCGCCAGCGCCCGGATCGGCGAGCTGGAAAAGCACCTCGGGGTGCGGCTCTTCAACCGCACCACCCGCAGCCTGCAGCCGACCGAGCAGGGCCGCATCTTCTACCAGGGCGCGGTGAAGGTGCTCGAGGCCATCGCCGAGGCCGAGGCCGCGGTCGCCGACGTCTCGCAGCATCCCCGCGGCTCGCTGCACGTCGCGGCGCCCCTCGGCATCGGCAAGCGGCTGATCGCCCCGCTGATCCCCGCCTTCAACGACGACTACCCCGAGATCGACGTCCGCCTGCGGCTCTCCGACCGTCGCCTCGACATCACCGCCGAGGGCCTCGACATGGTGTTCGTCCTCGGCGTGCTCGAGGATTCGAACCTGCGGGTCCGCCCGATCGCCGACTGCCGCCGCGTGCTCTGCGCCGCGCCCGCCTACCTCGAGACCCACCCGATGCCGCGCACCGGCCAGGATCTCCTCGACCAGCACCACGCCTGCCTGCTGCACCGCTACCCCGGCGCCCGCGAGTTCGTCTGGACCCTGATCACCGCCGAGGGCCCGCGCCGCTTCGAGGTCGCAGGCCCGCTCGAATCCGACGACGGCGACGTGCTGACCGGCTGGGCGCTGGCCGGCCGCGGCATCATGCTGAAGCCGGTGTTCGAGATCGCCGAGCACCTCGCCAGCGGCGCGCTGGTCCCGGTCGCCGAGGACAACCCGCCGCAGGACATCCCGCTCGCCTGCATCTTTCCGCACAAGCGCCTGCAGGACCCCAAGAGCCGGCTTTTCATCGACTACATGGTTGCCGCCTGCAAGAAGTCACTGGCCGAGACCCTCGCCCGTTTGCCTGCTGACTGAGCCGACATAGGAGCGGATCGCGGCCCGCCGCGCCGCGGCGTCGGCGATCACAAATCTTCCTCGAAACAACTCAAATTTGATTTAAGTCAAGGACGTGTCCGCCCAGATGATCGACGCTCATTTCGATCAGTATTGATCACTGAAACTCGAGCCGGCGGATCCGGACATCCGGGCCGCCGCTTCACCGGAGGAACTGAGATGATCGATCGCTTCTGGACCGCGGCGAGCGTGGCCGCCCTTTCCGTCGTCCTCGCCGCCCCGGCGTTTCCGCAGCAGCTTCGCCAGACCGTTACCAACCAGCTCAACGAGCACAGTATCGAGGTCCCGAACCTCGCTTCGATGTCGAACTCCGAGCTGGCGCAGATCCAGCTCCTGCTCAACACCACCGAGGGCAACGACGCCCAGAAGCAGGCGATGGTCGATAACCTTCTCGCCGAGAAGGCCCCTTGCGAGGGCAACCCGCAACTCCGCCAGTCCGTCGCCAACCAGCTCAAGGAGCATCGGATCGAGATCAAGAACTACGACAATATCACCGGCTCCGAGCTGGTGGTCATCAAGACCGTGCTCGACAGCACCGAGTTCGAATGCGGCCAAGCGGGCGCAGCTCGGGCGAATCTTCGGCGAAAAGCAGCCGATCTCCCAAGCCGACTACCTGCGCGCCGACGCCGAGCAATGCGTCAAGATGGTGGGCGCCGACCTCAACGTTGACGACCTGACGCCGAACCAGATGCTGCAGATCCAGGCGGTCGCCAGCGGCTCGGACGACATGAACACCAAGCGCGTCATGATCGAAAAGATCGGCAACCAGTAGTCTCGCCTGTGCGGACCGCGGCGTCGCGGTCCGCATTTCCTCTACGAGCGCGCCCTTGACCCGGGGCCGGTTGTTGCGTGACCGGCCGGACTCAGCCGGAGAAGGTGAAGACCGCCACCAGCACCGCCAGTAGCGCCGAGACGCCCGCGGCCGGTCCGAGCTTCGGCAGCCGGGCGGCCGCCGCCAGGTCGCCGCGGCGGACCTCGGCAAAGGTCAGGTGGATGGCGATCGTCGCCGCGGTCAGGGTCAGGACGAACAGGAACTTCAGCCAGAACAGCTCCGGCAGGCTGCCCGGGCCGTTCCACTTGCTCCACACCATCGCCAGCCCGCTGGCCCACATCAGCGTCAGCCCGGTCGCCGAGACGTTCGCCAGCATCGGCCCGAGGTCGCGCAGCGGCCGCGCCGCCTCCGGTCCCACCGGCAGCGCCCGCCGCATCACCAGCGCGCTGTCGAAGCCTCCGGTCGCGCCCAGCATCAGGCCCACGAAATGGAAAAAGAGCAGCACCTGGCTCATGTCCGGTCTTCCCAAACTCGAACGCCCGCGAACGCCGGACCGAAACGCAGTAGCGCCCCCGTTACGTCCTGACAACTACCTCTGGCCTGCGCATCGCACAGCTCGCAGGCCACCCGCTAGTTGCCGCTCAGCGCCTCGGCGGCGGCGTCGCTCAGCGCGCGATCCGGGTGGCCGTCGCAGGCCGACGTCACCGCCGCGGCCCATTGCGCCGCGATCGTCGGATCGCTCGACTGCAGCTCGCCGCCCAGCGGCTCGATGCTCGAAAGCGCCGCGATCTGGTCGGTCGAAGGCATCGCGCTGAATTGGGCGCAGGTCGTCGGGCCGGTCGGCGCGCCGGGCGCGGGCGCGGTCGCAGTCTGGGCGAGGGTCGGCCACGGCACCGCGGCAACGATCGCCAGCGCAAGGAATTCTGAACTTCATGGCTTTCTCCTCTCCTCCACGCACCCGGCCGACTCCGCCGAGGCTCGCAACGGCCGCCGGCGCCGGCTCACGCCACACTCCGGCAGGCGAGCTCGCCACGGACGATCACGCAGGCGACCGTCAGGATCGCGAGCGCCGCCATCGAGTTCGGAACGAGCGGGGTCGCGAGCGCCAGCAGGGCGCCGACGAGCAGCGACGGCCGCGCCGCGCCCGACAGGCAGTAGCGGTCGCGCACCAGCCAGAGGCCGAAGAGGTAGACCGCGACCGGGACCGCCACCGCGAAGTCCGCAACCACGCCGGTGAGGTGCGCGTGCTCGGTCAGCACATCGACCTGCGTTGCGAAGCCCGCCCCGGCGGCCGCGCCGCCGGCGAAGATCAGGACATGGCCGTAGCCCCAGACGAAGGTGCGGTCGAAGCGGTCGGTCGCCAGCTGCGCCTCGTCCTCGGTGAAGTAGAGCCACCACATCGCGAAGGCGGTCACGACGGCGGCGATCGCGACGACCGCGATCTCACCCAGGAGCGCCCCGGCGTCGATCGCCGCCCGCGTGGCCATGACCGCCGCCAGCAGCGTCTCGCCGAGCACGATGATGTTCATCAGCCCGTAGCGCTCGACGATGTGGTGGCGATGCCAGGGGGTCATGCCGTGCCGTTCCGCCCAGAGCGGGACCGAGAGTTCGAGCACCGCGCCGACAAGGAAGGCCGGGTAGAAGGCGAGGCCTTTCAGGAGGCCGCCGAGCAGGGCGAGCGTCCAGTAGACCTGCACCAGCGCGATGCCGAGCGCGTAGCGCCGCGCCTGCCCGCGCTGCGACGGATGCCCCGCCGCCGCGCGCAGCCAGAGGGTGACCATCCCGAGGCGCATCACGACGTAGCCCGCCACCCCGAGCGCGAGGTCGCGCCCGCCGCCGAAGAAGTTCGGGATGCCGGTGGCGAGGATCAGCGCACCGCCCATGATCAGCAAGGTCAGCAGGCGGAACAGGCTGTCGCCGTTGTCGTAGGCGGAGGCGAACCAAGTGTAGTTCATCCACGCCCACCAGATCGCGAAGAAGGCGCAGACGAAGCCGACGATCCCCTGCGCCGGGTGGCCCTGGGCCAGGGAATGGTGCAACCCCGTCGCCGCAGCGGCGACCGCCAGCACGGTGACGAGGTCGAAGAACAGCTCCAGCGGCGTCGCGACGCGGTGCGCCTCGTGCCTGTCGCGCGGCCCGAGCCGGGCCGCGAACCGTCTCCGCTGCGCCGGCATGGCCGCCCTCCGCCCGTGGTCGGGCCCGACCAAACCACGGCGGCCGGCGAAAGGGAAGCGGGCGGTCAGGCCGCCTTGAGCTGCCCGCGCACCAGCTTCTCGTAGTCGCCCGCGATCGCCTGGGTCAGCGCGCCGACCTCGAAGCTGTACTCGCCGATCTGTCCCACCGGCGTCACCTCGGCGGCGCTGCCGGTCAGCCAGCACTGCTGGAAGTCCGCCATCTCGTGCGGTTCGATGTGCCGCTCGATCACCCGCACGCCACGCTCCTTGAGCATCTGCATCACCGTCTGCCGGGTGATGCCGTTCAGGAAGCAGTCGGGCTCGGGGGTGTGCACCTCGCCGTCCTTGACGAAGAAGACGTTGGCGCCGGTGGCCTCGGCGACGATAGCCGCGGTAGTCCATCATGATCGCGTCCGAGCAGCCCTTGGCCTCGGCCGCGTGCTTGGACATGGTGCAGATCATGTAGAGCCCCGCCGCCTTGGCGAAGCAGGGGATGGTCTCCGGGCTCGGCCGCTTCCACTTCGAGATGTCGAGCTTCGCGCCCTTCATCTTGGCGTCGCCGTAATAGGCGCCCCATTCCCAGACCGCGACCGCCATGTGCACCGGGTTGCGCTTCGAGGCCACGCCCATGTCCGGCCCCGAGCCGCGCCAGACGATCGGCCGGACATAGGCGTCGGCCAGGCCGCTCCGGGCCAGCGCGTCCGCCTTGGCCGCCTCGATCGCCTCCGCGGGGTAGGGCGCCGGGATGTCCATGTATTCGCAGGACTTCAGCAGCCGCGCGGTGTGCTCGGCGCTCTTGAAGATCGTGCCGCCATAGGCCCGCTCGCCCTCGAACACCGCGCTGGCATAGTGCAGCGCGTGGGTCAGCACATGCACCTTGGCCTCGCGCCACGGCACGAAGGCGCCATCCATCCAGATCACCCCGTCCCGATCGTCGTATGCGGCAGCCATGGCCATTTCCCCACTCGTTTCATAAACTTGCGCCGCTGTCGCGGCAGGCGACAGTTTCTTGCGCCGGATGGCGGAGGGACTAACATTCGGGGCTTGGAATGTCAACATGCCTGACATAAACTGTGACTGGAGACAGCGAGACGGGGATCCCGATGGGCGGCGGCTACTCGACCAATCCGACCCGCAGCGAGCAGCTGCTGTTCCTGACCGACGACCAGCTGCGCCAGGGCATCGAGCTGATGTTCTTCGCCTATCGCGGCTTCACCGCCGATCCCGACCGCATCCTGGAGCAGCGCAGCTACGGCCGCGCCCACCACCGCGCCATCCATTTCATCAACCGCCGGCCCGGGCCTGACCGTCAACGAGCTGCTCGATTTCCTCGGCGTCACCAAGCAGAGCCTGAACCGGGTGCTGCGCCAGCTGGTGGACGACGGCCTGGTCGAGAGCCGCGTCGGCGTCGAGGACCGACGGCACCGCAACCTGCACCTGACCGCGGCGGGCCGGGCGCTGGAGCAGGAGCTGTCGGCGGCGCAGCGGCGGCGGATGCGCGCCGCCTTCTCCACCGCCGGCCCCGACGCGGTGCACGGCTTCCGCAAGGTGCTGGAGCAGATGATCGACCCCGAGCTGCGCGACCGGGTGCTCGGCTGGCTGGAGACCTCCCGCCCATGAGCGAGGAACAGCCGCATGTGCTCGTCGTCGACGACGATGCCCGGCTGCGGGCGCTGCTTGCAGAAGTTCCTGACCCGCAACGGCTTCATGGTGACCCCGGCGCGCGACGCCGCGCATGCCCGCAACCTGCTCGCGGGCCTGGAGTTCGACCTGATCGTGCTCGACGTGATGATGCCCGGCGAGGACGGCCTGGCCCTGACCGCGGGCCTGCGCGAGACCATGACCACGCCGATCCTGCTGCTGACCGCCCGCGGCGACGCCGACGACCGCATCCTCGGGCTCGAAGCCGGCGCCGACGACTACCTGCCCAAGCCCTTCGAGCCGCGCGAGCTCCTGCTGCGCATCACCGCCATCCTGCGCCGGGTGCCGAAGCCCCAGCCCCGCGCCGAGCCGCCGAAGACCCTGCAGCTCGGCGGGGTGCGCTACGACATGGGCCGGGGCGAGCTCTGGCGCGGCCGGGATCTCATCCGCCTCACCGCCACCGAATCGATGCTGATGCGGATCTTCGCCGCCACCCCGCACGAGCCGGTGACCCGCCAGCAGCTCGTCGAGGACCTCGGCGGCGGCATCGCCGAGGCGCAGGAGCGGGCGATCGACGTCCAGATCACCCGCCTCCGGCGCAAGATCGAGGAGGACCCGCGCGCGCCGCGCTACCTGCAGACCGTGCGCGGCTCGGGCTACATGCTGGCGCCGGACTGACGCGTCATACGCCTTCAGGATCGACTCGCCCGAAACGGATTCCGCGTGCGTCGACGGCCACATGGAGGGATTTACTCATACACAAGGCATGCACAACGCATGCACAACACGTATGCCAAACCATCAGTCAGGGATTGCGGCCGCCGAGAGCGGAGCGACGAACCGAGCTGTTCAAGCGGAAGGCGCATCAGAAAAATCCGCGCGGGATCAGCCGCCGCTCGTAGGCCTCGCGCTCGAGCTCCTCGCGGAAGTCCGGGTGCGCGAGCGCGATCAGCGCGTGGGCGCGCTCGGCGACGCATTTGCCCTTGAGGTTGGCGATGCCGTACTCGGTGACGACGTACATCATGTCCGAGCGCGGCGCGGTGACGATGTTGCCGCTGGTCAGGCAGGGCACGATCCGGCTCCGCCGCTCGCCGCGCTTGTCGTAGGTCGACGCGAGGCAGATGAAGGACTTGCCCCCCTTCGACGCATAGGCGCCGCGGACGAACTGCAGCTGGCCGCCGGTGCCGCTGATGTGGCGGTAGCCGTCGGATTCCGAAGCCGCCTGCCCCTGCAGGTCGATCTGCGTGGTGTTGTTGATCGCCACGGTGCGGTCGTTCTGCATGATGACGTGCGGCATGTTGGTGTAGTCGACCGGATGGAACTCGAAGTCCGGGTTGCGGTCGATGGCGTCGTAGAGATGGCGCGAGCCGAGCGCGAAGGTGGCGACGATCTTGCCCGGGTCGAGGTTCTTGCGGGCGCCGGTGAGGCGGCCGGCCTTGTAGAGATCGATGATGCCGTCGGTCAGCATTTCGGTGTGGATGCCGAGATCCCGGGCGCCACTGTCCTGCAGCAGGCTGCAGACCGCATTCGGCATGCCGCCGATGCCGATCTGCAGGCAGGCGCCGTCCTCGATCTCGGCGGTGATCAGGCGGGCGACGGCGCGGTCGACATCGCTCGGCGCCGGATTGGGGAGCTCGGGCAGGGGCGCGTCGTCGCCCGCGATGATGAAGTCGATCTCGCTGATGTGCAGGGCGTTCTCGACGCCGAGCACGTAGGGCAGGCTCGCGCATTCCTCGACGATGACGGTGCGGGCGCGCTCGATCACCGCCCGATGCCAGAGATTGCCGGCGCTGAGGTTGAAATAGCCGTCGGCGTCCATCGGGCAGGTCTTGAGCACGACGACGTCGACTGGATCGATGAAGCGCCGGTAGTAGTCGGGGATCTCGCCGAGATTGACCGGCAGGTAGTTGGCGAGCCCGGCGTCGTGCTTGCGGCGGTCATAGCTCGAGAAGTGCAGGTTGACCCAGAAGAAGTGCTCGCCGTCCGGATCGGCCTCCAGTACCGCCCGCGGCCGCACCGTCAGGCAGGCCCGGATCTTGACCCGGAAGAGCTCCGGCGCGCGCTTCGCGAGCGCGGCGTCGAAGACGTCGGGCTGGTTGAGGATGGCGCCGTAGTCGAGCCACATCCCGGAGGTGACGAGCGCTGCGGCTTCCTCCGCGCTGATCCGGCGCGCCTCGGCCGATGCGACCCTGCGTGTCATGCGCGTTCTCCCCCGGGGCGGCCTCTGCCGCGCCTCGCGTCAAGCTGTGGCACCGGTCGTGATGCAAACCAAGCAAAATCCCGCGCGCCGGGCGTGGACGACCGAAGCGCCGGCTGGCACCATGCGCCGATGGAATTCGCCCCCACCTTTCCGCAGGCGGGCCTGGCCGTGGTGACCCGGGACGACTGGCAGCGCGTCGACGACTACATCGTCGACCGCATGGTGCCGGCGGATGCCGCGCTGGCGGCGGCGCTCCACGCCAACGCGACGGCGGGCCTGCCCGCGATCGACGTGTCGCCCGCCCAGGGCAAGCTCCTGCACATCCTCGCCCGCATGCTCGGCGCCGGGCGCATCCTCGAGATCGGCACCCTCGGCGGCTACAGCACCATCTGGCTGGCCCGCGCCCTGCCGCCCGGCGGCCGGCTGGTCACGCTCGAGGCCGACCCGGCCCATGCCGCGGTCGCCGAGCGCAACATCGCCCGGGCGGGGCTCGCCGAGGTGGTGGAGATCCGCGTCGGCCGCGCCCTCGACACCCTGCCGACGCTCACCGGGCCGCCGTTCGACCTGGTGTTCATCGACGCCGACAAGCGCGGCAACCCCGACTACCTCGCCTGGGCGCTCCGGCTCACCCGCCCGGGCAGCGTGATCGTCTGCGACAACGTGGTGCGCAGCGGCCGGGTCACCGATCCCGACAGCACCGATGCGGACGTGATCGGCACCCGCCGCCTCTTCGACATGATCGCCGCCGAGCCGCGGCTGACCGCGACGGCGCTGCAGACGGTGGGTGCCAAGGGCTGGGACGGCTTCGTCATCGCCGTGGTGGACTGAGCCCAAGCGCGGTCAATTCCTGAAATTCGGTAAATATTTAAACACGTTGTTCAGTAAGTTCAATCACTTGCCCCTGCGTCCGCACGGGGACACCGCCCGGAGCCGACCCCGGACCTCCCGCTAGGGCGGCAGCGGGATGAACTCATCCTCGTCGCCCGGAGGCAACCGGAACCGCCCGTGCTCCCAGTCGCCGGCCCGCCAGGCCTCCTTGGCAGCCTCGATCCGCTCCTTCGAGGAAGCCACGAAGTTCCACCAGATGTAGCGCGGCCCGCCCAGCGTCTCGCCGCCGAGCAGCATCAGCCGTGCCCCCTCCGGCCCGGCGGTGACGTGCAGCCGCTCGCCGGGCCGGAAGGTCATCATCCGCGCCGCCTCGAAGCTCTGCCCGCCGATCACGATGCTGCCCGAGACGACGTAGAGGCCCCGGTCCTCGTGACCGTCGGGCAGCGGCACCCGGGCGCCGGGCGCCAGCTCGACGTCGGCGTAGAACATCTCGCTGAAGGTGACGACCGGCGCCCGCTCGCCCCAGGCGCTGCCGAGGACCAGCCGCGCCTTCGCCCCCTCGGCCTCCAGATAGGGCAGGGCCTCCTTGGCCTGGTGCTCGAACTCCGGCGTCGCCGTCCTCCGCCGCCTCGGGCAGCGCCACCCAGGTCTGGATGCCGAAGAGCGAATGCGGATGCTGGCGGGTCGCCGCGCTGGTCCGCTCGGAATGGGTGACGCCGTGCCCGGCGACCATCCAGTTGACCGCGCCGGGATGGATGATCTGGTCGCTGCCGAGGCTGTCGCGGTGCTGGAACTCGCCCTTGAACAGGTAGGTCACCGTCGCCAGCCCGATATGCGGGTGCGGCCGCACGTCGACGCCCTGGCCGGTGACGAACTCCGCCGGCCCGGCCTGGTCGAAGAAGATGAACGGTCCGACCATCTGCCGCTTCGGCGCCGGCAGCGCCCGGCGCACCTCGAAATCGCCGAGATCGCGCGCCCGTGGGATGATCAGCGTCTCGATGGCGTCGATCGCATCGCCGCTGGGGCAATCGGGCTCCAAGGCTGGGTTCCAGCTCATGATTGCGCCACCTTGCCGCCCTCCAGCACGTCGGCCCATTCCGGGTGCCGCCGGAACTGGGCGGCGGCGAACGGGCAGAGCGGCAGGATGCGCTTGCCCGCCGCCCGCGCGTCCGCGACCGCGCGCGCCACCAGCGCCGGCCCGACGCCCTGGCCGCGGAACGCGTCGGGCACCTCGGTGTGGTCGATGATCATCAGGTGAGCCCCGGCCCTGGAGAAGGTCATGAACGCCTCGTCGTCGCCGAGGCGGTAGCGGTAGCTGCCCTTGCTGGTCCCATCCTCGAGGGTGATGTCGCCGGGGTCGATGCTCATGCGGGTCTCCTCGCCTCTCTGCAACCGATCTAGCGCAGGAACTGCGCGATGGCAGCGATTTCTTCCCGGCCGATCTCGTGGCCGCCGGGGTGCCAGCGGGTCTCCGCCGCCGCCCCCTGGTCGCGGAACCAGGCCTCGAGCCTGCGGGTCTCCTCGGCCGGGGCGATCGGGTCGTGCTCGCCGGCGGTGATCAGCACCTCGGTCGTCACCGGCGCCGGCTCGGGCGTCCAGGGGATCAGCGGATGCATCAGCACCGCCTTGTCGAACAGCGCCGGCCGCCCGAAGATGACGCTGGCCAGGATGTTCGCACCGTTCGAATAGCCGAGGCCGAGCACCCGCGTCGGCCTGGCGATGCCGACATGGGCCTCGATGAACTTCGTCATCGCCGCCGTGCGCCTGGCGAGGTCGGCCATGTCGTAGACCCCCTGGCCGCTGCGGCGGAAGAAGCGCAGCGCCCCATGCTCGCTGACGTCGCCGCGCGGCGCCACGATCGCCGCGCCCGGGACCAGCTCGCGCACCAGCGGCACGAACTGGTTCTCGGTGCCGCCGGTGCCGTGGAAGACGAAGACCAGCGGCTTGCCTTCGGCCCGGCCCTCGGCGTGGTAGGCGTAGGATTCGGCGGCGCCGGTCATTCGATCTTCTCCAGGTGGCTCTCCAGCCAGTCGCGCAGGTGCGCATGCTGGCGGGGCAGCTTCAGGGCCTCGCCGAGGTGCGCGGTGTCCTCGTCGCGGTCGAACCCGGGCTCGTTCGTCGCCACCTCGAACAGCACCCCGCCCGGGGTGCGGAAATAGATCGACCAGAAATAGTCCCGGTCGATCACCGGCGTCACCTGATAGCCGGTCTCGACCAGCGCCTTGCGTGCCTCGAGCTGGGCCGCCCGGTCGGGCACCGCGAAGGCGATGTGATGCACCGACCCGGCGCCGAGGTCGGCCCGGCGGGCGCCGGGCGTGGTCTCGAGGTCGATCACGTCGGCGCCGTTGCCGTCCGGGTGCCGGTAGCGCGTGACCCCGCCCGCCGTCTCGTCCGCCTCGTAGCCCATGAAGCGCAGGAGCTCCGCCGTGGCGCCCGCATCGCGCAGCCGCAGTGAGGCGCCGTTGAAGCCGCGGATCGCCGTGTCGTCGGCGACCCCGCCGCCGGTCCACGGGGTCCGCTCGTCGTCGCTTTCGACCAGCGCCAGCTCGTCGCCGTCAGGCCCGGTGAAGGTGAGGCGCCTGGCGCCGAAGCTGACGTCCTCCGCGAGGTCCGCGGTCCCCTGCGCCGCCAGCCGCTCGCGCCAGAACGGCAGCGCGCCGGGCGGCACCGCGAAGACCGTGCGGCCGACCTCGCCCGCGCCTTTGGCGCGCGCGCCGATGTCGGGGAAGGGAAAGTAGGTCATCACCGTCCCAGGCGTGCCGTGCTCGTCGCCGTAGTAGAGGTGGTAGACCTTCGGCGCGTCGAAGTTCACCGTCTTCTTGACCCGGCGCAGGCCGAGCGTGTCGGTGAAGAAGGCGTTGTTGGCCCGGGCGTCCGACGCCATCGAGGTGACGTGGTGCAGGCCCTGGATCTGGTTCAGCATGGGGAAGCTCCCGTTCCTGGTTCCCCGCCAAGATGGGGTGCAGATCGACACCGACAAAGCTTGCCGGGTCGCATTGACCGTCGCCGTTCCGGCAACGATCGGCCAGGGTGAAATCCGGTAACACCGCCTTAAGTTTTGGCGCGCAGGTTTGAGCTGCGTCGCGTTGGCCAGAGGAGCACGGGATGGCAGCCGGGTATCTGGAGTATGTGCTGGCGGGATTCATTCCGCTGCTTTTGGCTGGAGCGTTCTGGGTGCGGGCCGCGGCAACGCGGCCGGTCCGGGTGCGCGTCACCCGCGACTCGCCGGCCAGCGCGGCGCGCCCTCGCTGGGAGTGACGGCCGGCCCGCGGCTCAGGCCGCCGCGCCGGTCCGCGCCAGCATCGCGCAGATCGCGCGCGGGCTGATCCGGCCGGCGGCCGCGCCGTCGCGGCCGACCCAGACCGGCGCATCCGAGGTGGCGAAGAGCGGCAGCGCGTCGCGCAGCGGCGTCTCGGGCGCGATCATCCGCGCCGGGTCGCCCGGTCCGGAATCGGCGGTCATCGCGTCGGCCGCGGTCAGCACGCTCAGCGGGTTCAGGTGCGCGACGAAATCGGCGACGTAGCCGTTGGCGGGGCGCAGCACGATGTCCTCGGGCTTGCCGGTCTGCACGATCCGGCCGCCCTCCATGATGGTGATGGTGTTGCCGAGCTTCACCGCCTCCTCGAGGTCGTGGCTGACGAAGACGATGGTGCAGTGCATCTTTTCCTGAAGCTGCAGCAGCTCGTCCTGCAGCCGGTTGCGAATCAGCGGGTCGAGCGCCGAGAACGGCTCGTCCATCAGCAGGATCTCGGCGTCGGTGGCGAAGGCGCGGGCCAGGCCCACGCGCTGCTGCATGCCGCCGGAGAGCTCGGAGACCTTCTTTTCGCCCCAGTCCTGCAGGTTCACCGTCGCCAGCACCTCGCGCGCCTTGGCGAGCCGCTTGTCCTTGGGCTCGCCCGCGAGCTCAAGCCCCAGCGCCACGTTCTCGACCACGCTGCGCCAGGGCAGCAGCGCGAACTGTTGGAACACCATCGACACCGCCCCGCGGCGCAGCGCCCGCAGGTGCTCGGCGTCGCAGGTGACGACGTCGACCATCTCGTCTCCCGCGCCGCGCACCAGCACCCGGCCGCGACTCACCGGGTTCAGCCCGTTGACGGCGCGCAGCAGCGTCGACTTGCCGGAGCCCGACAGCCCCATCAGCACCGAGATCTCGCCGCGCTCGACGCTCAGCGTGCAGTCGTGCACCCCGAGGATCTGGCCGGTGGCCTTCTGGATCTCCGGCCGGGTCCTGCCCTCGTCCATCAGCGGCAGCGCCCGGGCCGGGGCCGAGCCGAAGACGATCGACACCCGGTCGAACTCGATCATGGCGCTCATCGCTTCAGCCTCCCCGCCGGAACACGCGGTCGAGCAGGATCGCGACCACGACGATCACCAGCCCGGCCTCGAAGCCGAGCGCGGTGTTGACGGTGTTGAGCGCGCGCACCACCGGCACGCCGAGCCCGTCGGCGCCGACCAGCGCCGCGATCACCACCATGGAGAGCGACAGCATGATGGTCTGGGTCAGCCCCGCCATGATCTGCGGCAGCGCCCAGGGCAACTCGACCTTGCGCAATAGCTGCCCGGGCGTGGCGCCGAAGGCGAGCCCGGCCTCCTTCAGTTCCTTGGGCGTGGTGACGATGCCGAGATGCGTCAGCCGGATCGGGGCGGGGATCACGAAGATCGCGGTGGCGATCAGCCCCGGCACCATGCCGATGCCGAAGAAGACGATCGCCGGGATCAGGTAGACGAAGGTCGGCAGCGTCTGCATCAGGTCCAGCACCGGCCGCAGCGCCGCGTAGAGCCGCGGCCGGTGCGCGGTGGCGATGCCGATCGGCACCCCGACGCCCATGCAGACCACCACCGCCGAGAGCACCAGCGTCAGGGTCTCGGTGGTCTCCTGCCAGTAGCCCTGGTTGAGGATGAACAGGAACCCCAGCACCACCAGCGCCACGGTCCACCACGAGCGCTGCAGGAACCAGGCGATGGCTGCGAAGACCGCGACGATCACCAGCGGATGCGGCGTCTGCAGCACCCACAGGATCGCCGCGATCAGCGCATTCACCACGTTGGCGAGGCCGTCGAAGAACCAGGCCGCGTGCTCGGTCAGCCAGTCGACCCCGTCGCCGGCCCAGCGGCCGATCGGGATCTTGGTGCCGGTGATCCAGTCCACCGCCCGGCCCGCCGCGCCGCGCTCAGACGCCGAGCGAGGCGCGCACGGCGCTCAGGCCGTCGCCGCCGTCGCGGGTGGTCACGCCGTCGAGCCAGGGGTCGAGCGCCCCCGGGTTGGCCTTCAGCCACTCCGCGGCCGCCTTGTCCGGCTCCTCGCCGTCATCGAGGATCTTGCCCATGATCTCGTTCTCCATCGGCAGGGTGAAGACGAGGTTGGCCAGCAGCTTGCCGAGGTTGGGGCATTCGCTCGGCATAGCCCGGCCCGGGTGTTGGTATAGACCGTCGCGCCGCCGAAATTCGGCCCGAACCAGTCGTCGCCGCCGGTCAGGTAGGTCATCTTGATGTTGGTGTTCATCGGGTGCGGCTCCCAGCCGAGGAACACGATGCCCTTGCCGGTGCGCTCGGCGCGCTTGGCCTCGGCCAGCATCGCCTGCTCGGAGCTCTCCTTCAGCTCGAACTTGCCGAGCCCGAAGGCGTTCTTGTCGATCATCTTCAGGATCAGCCGGTTGCCGTCGTTCCCCGGCTCGATGCCGTAGATCTTGTTCCCGAGCTGGTCGGAGAACTTGGCGATGTCGGCGAAGTCCTTCAGCCCGGCCTCGGCCAGGCTGTCGTTGACCGCCAGGGTGTATTTCGCCCCGGTCAGGTTCGGCCGCAGCACCTCGACCGTGCCGTCGTCGCGATGCGGCGCGAGGTCCGCCTCCATGGTCGGCATCCAGTTGCCGAGAAAGACGTCGATGTCGCCCTTCGACAGCCCGGCATAGGTCACCGGCACCGACAGGATGCTGACGTTGGTCTCGTAGCCGAGCGCGCGCAGCACCGTCGTGGTCACCGCGGTGGTGGCGGTGATGTCGGTCCAGCCGACGTCGGAGAAATGCACCTTGGCGCAGCTGTCGGGCTCGGCGGCGAAGCCGGGAGCGGCCAGCGAGGCGGCGAGGGCCGCCGCGGTCAGCAGGCGTTTCATGCGGAACCTCCATCTGTGTGCCGGACCCGTTCGCCGGCCCGTGCCGGCGCCAGCGTCGCTTGAAAGCGTTGACGCTTGCAAGCGAAACCGATATTGACTGATCAGTCAATCAACAAGTTTCGAGGCTGCGAGATGACGCCGAGGACCGGCATGGCCGAGACCCGCCGCCGGGCGCTGATCGGCGCGGCGCTGCGCGAGATCTCCGACCGCGGCTCGATCGACGTCACCGTGGCCCAGATCGCCAGCCGCGCCGGGGTCTCGCCGGCGCTGGCGCACCACTACTTCGGCGCCAAGGACGACCTGATCCTCGCCACCATGCGCCACCTGCTCGCCGAGTTCCGCGGCGTGGTGGTGGCCGGGCTCGGCCGGGCCCACGGCCCCCGCGCCCGGCTCTCGGCGATCATCCGCGGCAGCTTCGGGCCCGAGCAGTTCCACCGCGCGACGATCAGCGCCTGGCTGACGTTCTACGCCTGGGCGCTCAGCTCGGCCGGCGCGGCGCGGCTGCTCGGCATCTACCAGCGCCGGCTGCGCAGCAACCTCGTGCACGCGCTCCGCAGCCTGGTGCCGGCGGCCGAGGCGGCGAGGATCGCCGACGGGCTCGGGGCGCTGATCGACGGCGTCTACCTGCGCGAGGCGCTGCGCCACCGCCCGACCGTGCCGGAGGCCGCCATCGCCGCCGTCGAGGACTACCTCGACCGCGAGCTCGCGCCGTACCCCGGCGGCGCCCGATGATCGACGTCTACGGCTACGCGCCCTCCTCCAACGTGCAGGTGGTGATGTGGGGCATCGGCGAGCTGGGCCTGCCCTACCGCTTCCTGGAAAGGGGCCACGCCTACGGCGGGCTCGACACCCCGGAGTTCCGCGCCCTCAACCCGCACGGGCTGGTGCCGGTGATCCGCGACGGCGACCTGGTGGTCTGGGAAAGCTGCGCCATCCTGCGCTATCTGGCGGCGCGCTACGGCTCTGGACCGTTCTGGCCGGAGGATCCGGCGGCGCGGGCCCGCGTCGACATGTGGGCCGAGTGGGGCAAGGTCACGCTGCGGACGGATTTCACCCGGCCGATCTTCTGGGCGCGGGTGCGCACGCCGGCCGCGCGCCGCGACCAGGCCGCGCTGACCGCGGCGCTGGCGCGGTTCGACCGCGACCTCGCGGTGCTGGAGGCGCAGATCGGCGCCGGGCCCTACGTGCTCGGCGAGGATTTCACCGTCGCGGACATCCTGGTGGGGCACCAGCTCTACCGCTACTTCACGCATCGACATCCCGCGGGCCGAGCGGCCCGGCATCGCGGCATACTACGCCCGGCTCTGCGCCCGGCCGGCCTTCGCTGAGCACGTGATGGTGTCCTACGACAGCCTGCGCGACCCGGAGGCCTGATTGGAAGCGGACTACGTCATCGTCGGCTCCGGCTCGGCCGGTTCGGCGCTGGCCTACCGGCTCGGCGAGGCCGGGCATTCGGTGCTCGTGCTGGAATACGGCGGCAGCGACTGGGGTCCGTTCATCCAGATGCCGGCGGCGCTCTCCTACCCGATGAACATGGCGCGCTACGACTGGGGCTTCGTCACCGAGCCCGAGCCCCATCTCGGCGGCCGCCGGCTGGCCTGCCCGCGCGGCAAGGTGCTCGGCGGGTCGTCCTCGATCAACGGCATGGTCTACGTCCGCGGCCATCCGCGCGACTTCGACACCTGGGCCGAGATGGGCGCCGACGGCTGGGGCTGGGCCGACGTCGCGCCCTATTTCAAGCGGCTGGAGAACTGGCATGGCGGCGTCTCGGACTGGCGCGGCACCGACGGACCGCTGCACGTGACCCGGGGGCCGCGGGCGAACCCGCTCTACGACGCCTTCGTCGCGGCCGGCGCCCAGGCCGGCTTCGAGACCACCGCAGACTACAACGGCGCCCAGCAGGAGGGCTTCGGGCCGATGGAGCAGACGGTCTGGCAGGGCCGGCGCTGGTCCGCCGCCAACGCCTACCTGCGGCCGGCGCTCCGCGGCGGCAAGGTCGCGGTGCTGCGCTGCCTGGCCCTGCGGGTGGCGATCCGCGACGGCCGCGCCACCGGCGTCGAGATCGCCCGCGGCGCTGCGCGCGAGACGGTGACGGCCCGGCGCGAGGTGATCCTCGCGGCCTCGGCGATCAACACCCCGAAACTGCTGATGCTGTCGGGGATCGGCCCTGCCGCGCACCTGGCCGAGCACGGCATCCCGGTGGTGGCCGACCTGCCGGGGGTAGGGGGCAACCTGCAGGACCACCTCGAGCTCTACGTCCAGATGCGCAGCCGCCGGCCGATCACGCTCTACCGCCACTACAACTGGCCGTCGCGGCTGGCGATCGGTGCGCGCTGGCTGCTGCTGAAGTCCGGCCTCGGCGCCTCCAACCAGTTCGAAATCCGCGGCCTTCGTGCGCTCGGCGCCGGGGGTCGACTACCCCGACATCCAGTTCCACTTCCTGCCGCTCGCCGTGCGCTACGACGGCAAGGCGGCGGTGCGCGGGCACGGCTTCCAGGCGCATGTCGGACCGATGCGCTCGCCCTCGCGCGGCGCGGTGCGGCTGGCGAGCGCCGATCCCGCGGCAGCGCCCCGCATCCGCTTCAACTACATGAGCCACGCCGATGACTGGCGCGATTTCCGCCGCTGCATCCGGCTCGCCCGCGAGATCTTCGCCCAGCCCGCCTTCGCCCCCTATGCCGGCCCCGAGATCCAGCCCGGCGCCGGGGTCGACAGCGACGACGAGCTCGACGCCTTCGTCCGCGCGGAGGTGGAGAGCGCCTATCACCCCTGCGGCACCGCGCGTCTCGGCCGCCCCGACGATCCGCTGGCGGTGGTCGATCCCGAATGCCGCGTCATCGGCGTCGCAGGCCTCAGGGTCGCCGACAGCTCGGTCTTTCCCCGCATCACCAACGGCAACCTGAACGCGCCCTCGATCATGGTCGGCGAGAAGGCCGCCGACCATATCCTCGGCCGAACCCCGCTGCCGCCCTGGAACGCCGCCCCCTGGGTCAGCCCGAACTGGCAGGTCTCCGACCGCTGACGGCTTCGCTCATCATGATCGACTCCCCGTTCGGGTCGAGAAGCGCTCAAGGCACTGAAATAGCGCAATTTTCTGCGTATGGACTCCGTATGGAACGCGTATGGACTCCATATGGGCGTTTTCGGCTTGCGGCAACACCGCGCGTGCAGCGGTACGCCGGGTTCAGTTGTGGCCGAAGAGGCCGTTCAGCACGTTCTGGACCACCGTGCGCACCGCGGTCTCGACGCCGGCGACCGGGGCCGGCAGCTGCGCCGGGACGATCGGCCGCTCGGGCACCCATTCGGGCAGGGGCCGGATCGGCAGGCCGTCCTCGACCCGGGTCATGGTCTCGCGCCAGATCTCGGCCGGCAGGCCGCCGCCGGTGGTGCCCGAGAGCGGGGTGTTGTCGTCGTAGCCCATCCAGACGCCGCAGACGTAGTCGGCGGTGAAGCCGATGAACCAGGCGTCGCGGGCGGCCTGGGTGGTGCCGGTCTTGCCCGCCGCCGGCCGGCCGTCGGGCAGCTTCGCCCGCGCCCCGGTGCCGTGGTCGACCACCTGGCTCATCATCCAGACCAGCTCGCCCGCCGCCTTGTCGTCGAGCACCCGGAGCGGCGCCCCGCCGCCACCCTGCATCAGCGGCGCGCCGTCGGACTTGCGCCGCAGCGCCGTCAGCCCGTACGGCGTCGCGCGCATCCCGTGGTTCAGGAACCCGGCATAGGCCCCGGTCATCTCCAGGAGCGTCGCCTCGGAGACGCCGAGCGCCAGTGCCGGACCGTCGGCGATCGGCGTGGTGATGCCCAGGTCCTGCGCGACCGCGCGCACCCGCGCGCGCCCGGTGGCCTCGGAGACCCGCACCGCCGCGGTATTCACCGATTCCGTCAGCGCCTCGGTCAGGTCGATCTGGCCGAGGTAGTTGTGCGAATAGTTCTGCGGCGACCATTCGCCCGAACCCGGCACGTAGATCGACAGCGGCGCGTCCAGCACCGGGTCGTAGGGGTTGGCACCGGCCTGCAGCGCCGCGGCGTAGACGAACGGCTTGAACAGCGAGCCGGTCTGGCGCTCCGCCATCGTCGCGCGGTTGAACTGGCCCTCGCCGGCACCGAAATCGCGCCCGCCGATCATCGCCCGCACTGCACCGTCGGGCGACATCACCACGATCGCTGCCTGGGCGTTCGAGCCGTCCTTGAGCTTGGCATCGAACACCGCCGCCAGCCCGGCCTCGGCGGCGCGCTGGATCCGCGGATCGAAGGTGGTCGCGACCTCGACATCCTCGGTGGTCTTGCGGGTCAGGAAGTCCGGTCCCGACGACATCACCCAGTCGGCGAAGGCGCCGCCGGCCCGCGCCGCCGCCGCCGCCGAGAGCTGCGCCGGGTGCGCCCGCGCCTCGCGGGCCTGCGCCGCAGTCAGGTAGCCCTGCTCCTGCATCAGCCCGATGATGGTGCCGGCCCGTTCCTGGGCCCGCGCGAGATCGTTGGTGGGCGCAAAGCGTGACGGCGCGCGCAGCAGCCCCGCCAGCATCGCCGCCTCCGCCGGGGTGACGTCGGCCGCCGACTTGCCGAAATAGCGCTCGGAGGCAGCCTCGAAGCCGGTGGTGCCGGCGCCGAGATAAGCCCGGTTGAGGTAGATCGACAGGATCTCGTTCTTGGAGAACTTCCACTCCAGCGCCAGCGCCGCCGGGATCTCCTTGACCTTGCGCTCCAGCGTCCGGGCGTTGTCGAAGAAGACGAGCTTGGCCACCTGCTGGGTGATCGACGAGCCGCCCTGCACCGTCTCGCCGGCGCGCAGATTGGTCAGGAGCGCCCGAGCCGTGCCCTGCAGATCCACGCCGAAATGCCAGTAGAACCGGCGGTCCTCGGTCGCGACGATCGCGTTGACCAGATGCGGCGAGACGTCCTGGGCCGTAGTCAGGCCGAGCTGCTGGCCCCGCCAGGCGAAAACCTCGCCCGAAGTGTCGAGCAAGGTAACCGACCCGCCCTCGCGCGGATCGAGCAGCGCATCGAGATCGGGAAGCTGGTTCACATAGTAGGCGGTGGCCACCGCAAGCGTCACCGCCCCCAGGACGGCGGCCCGGATGCCGATCCACCACGTCAGCCGCAACACCCGCGAGAACGCCCCGCGGATAATGCGCCCCATCAGGCCCAGCCTTGGCTTGGCCTTCGTCCGTTTCTTGCCTGTCCGGGCCATGCCCCTGGTCGATCTGCTCGTTGTTTTGCCGGCATGGTACGCGGAAATCCGCCGGAGCACCAGTCATGTTGCGACTGCGAAGGGCGCGCTGGCGCAATCGTGTTCTGCCCATCGCAGCGGCAAAAGTTTACGGTTCGGCAATATCCGCCCAAAAAAAGGGCATACCGCAATGCAAGTGGGCAGCAGGCAGCAGATTAGGCAAGCCATCTCAGTGTGATGCGAGACCTGCGCGGAGGTGGCACGAAACGTGCTTCTTTCGAACTGGCGCGGTCCGCGTCACCCGGAAACAAGGACGAGGCACCTAATGAAATTGATCATTGCCGTGATCAAGCCGTTCAAGCTGGAAGAGGTCCGCGAAGCCCTGACCGCACTCGGCGTTCAGGGACTGATGGTATCGGAGGTGAAGGGCTACGGGCGGCAGTCGGGGCACACCGAGATCTACCGCGGCGCGGAGTACGTGGTGAACTTCGTGCCGAAGGTGAAGCTCGAGCTGGTGGTGACGGACGCGGCAGTAGCCCAGGTCGTCGACACCCTGGCCGCCACCGCCAAGACCGGCAAGATCGGCGACGGGAAGATCTTCGTGCTGTCCGTCGAGCAGGCCTTGCGCGTGCGCACCGGCGAGACCGGCGACGAAGCGCTCTGAGCGGCCGCAGATCCCCATTCATGCAAGGAAATGAACCTATGAGACTGCTCAACAAGCTGCCGTGGCTTGCCCTGGCCCTTGTGGCCGCCGCCCCGGCTTTCGCCCAGGTGGCCGCCGATGCCGCCCCGGCGGACACTGTCGCCGAGGTCGTCGCGCAGATCGACGGCGGCGACACCGCCTGGATGATGACCTCCTCGCTCCTCGTGCTCTTCATGACCCTTCCGGGCCTCGCGCTGTTCTACGGCGGCCTCGTGCGCAGCAAGAACATGCTGTCGGTCCTGATGCAGTGCACGCTGATCACCGGGCTGGTGATGGTCATCTGGGTGCTCTGGGGCTATTCGATGGCCTTCGGCGGCGGCGCGAGCCCGTTCTGGGGCGGGCTCGGCAAGATCTTCCTGAGCGGTGTCGGCCCGGACTCGATCTCGGGGACGATCCCGGAATACGTGTTCGTGGTGTTCCAGATGACTTTCGCGGTCATCACCCCGGCGCTGATCATCGGCTCCTTCGCGGAACGCATGCGGTTCCCGGCGCTGCTTCTGTTCATCGCGCTGTGGGTGACCTTCGTCTATTTCCCGATCGCGCACATGGTCTGGGATTCGACGGGCCTGTTCTTCCAGATGGGAGCGATGGATTTTGCCGGTGGCACCGTGGTGCATATCAACGCCGGGATCGCGGCCTTCGTCGGCTGCCTGCTGATCGGCAAGCGCGTGGGTTTCGGCAAGGAAAACATGACGCCGCATTCGATGACGCTGACCATGGTCGGCGCCTCGATCCTGTGGGTCGGCTGGTTCGGCTTCAACGCGGGTTCGGCCCTGGCCGCCAACGGGACGGCGGCCCTTGCGATGATCAATACCTTCGTCGCCACCGCGGCCGCGGTGCTGTCGTGGTCGGCGGTCGAGGGGATGGCGCGCGGCAAGGCCTCGATGCTCGGCGCGGCCTCGGGCATGGTCGCGGGCCTCGTCGCCGTCACCCCGGCCTGCGGCTTCGTCGGGCCACTGGGGGCGATCCTGCTGGGGCTGATCGTGTCGCCGATCTGCTATTTCTTCGTGACCAAGGTGAAGAATTCGTTCGGCTATGACGACAGCCTCGACGTGTTCGGCGTGCACTGCGTCGGCGGGATCGTCGGCGCGCTTTCGACCGGGATCCTCGCCTCGACCGGCTTCGGCGGGGTCGGCTATGCCGAGGGCCAGACGATGACCGGCCAGGAACTGGTGCAGTTCGAGGCGGTGCTGACCACGATCATCTGGTGCGGCGTGGTGTCGTTCATCCTCTACAAGCTGGTCGACATGATCGTCGGCCTGCGCGTCGCTCCGGAGACCGAGCGCGAGGGTCTGGATCTGGCGGAGCACGGCGAGCGCGCGTACGATTACTGACAAGGGCCGGGCGCGCGCCCCCGCCGGGGGCGCGCACGCCTTCTCGTCGGGGTGACCCCTGCTGCCCGCCGGAGGCAGGAGAAGGACGACCCCGATGAAGCTGATCATAGCCGTGATCAAGCCCTTCAAGCTCGACGAGGTCCGCCAGGCGCTGACCGGCGTCGGCGTGCAGGGCCTGATGGTGTCCGAGGTCAAGGGCTACGGCCGCCAGTCCGGGCACACCGAGATCTACCGCGGCGCCGAGTATGTGGTGAACTTCGTGCCGAAGATCCGGCTGGAAATCGTGGTGCCGGACGGCATCGTCGCCGCGGTGGTCGAGGCGCTGGGCGTGACCGCGCGGACCGGCAAGATCGGCGACGGCAAGGTCTTCGTGCTCGACGTCGAGCAGGCGCTCCGCGTGCGTACCGGCGAGACCGGCGACGAGGCCCTCTGATCGCAAGCATCGCGCCCGCCCTGTCGGACAACGCCCGGGCGGCGGGCTTCATGGTGGCCTCCTGCATGGGCTTCGCGACCAACGACGCCTTCATGAAGAGCCTCTCGGGCGACCTGCCGCTGTTCGAGGCGGTGTTTCTGCGCGGGCTGATCGCCACGCTGCTGATCGGCGCTCTCGCCTGGGCGCAGGGATCGCTCCGCTTCCGTCCCGGGCGCCACGACCGGCAGCTCATCACCCTGCGCAGCCTCGCCGAGATCGGCGGCACCGTCTGCTTCCTGACCGCGCTCTTCCACATGCCGATCGCCAACGCCAGCGCCATCCTGCAGAGCGTGCCGCTGGCGGTGACGCTGGGCGCGGCGCTGTTCCTCGGCGAGCCGGTGGGCTGGCGGCGCTATCTCGCGATCGCCATCGGCTTCGCCGGGGTGATGGTGATCGTCAGGCCGGGCTCGGACGGGTTCAACGCCCACGCGCTGTGGGCGCTGGCCGCCATCGTCTTCATCGTGGCGCGCGACCTCGGCACCAGGCGAATGACGCCGCAGGCGCCGGCGCTGGCGGTGGTGTTCCTCACGTCGCTGGCGCTGACCGTGGCCGCCGGCCTCGCCGCGGCCGTGACCGACTGGGAGCCGGTCGCCGGCCGGCAGCTGCTGGTGCTGACGGTGGCCGGGAGCTGCCTGCTCATCGGCTACGTCTTCAGCTTTCGGGCGATGCGGCTCGGCGAGATCGGCTTCGTGCAGCCGTTCCGCTACGCGCTGCTGGTCTGGTCGATGCTGCTCGGGATCGCGATGTTCGGCGAGTGGCCGGACGCCTGGATGCTGGCCGGCAGCGCCGTGGTGGTCGGCACCGGCCTCTTCAGCTTCTACCGCGAGCGGCAGCTGGGACTCGCGCACCGCGGCTGACGGCTCGACACGGCATCGGGCGCGCTCTAGCGTCGCCGTGACGTCGGCGCAAAGAGTGATCGGTGCACGGGGAGGATTGCGATGCGGATCGCTTGCATCGGTGAGTGCATGGTCGAGCTGACCCTGCCGCGCGACGACGGCGCCGGCAGCCGGGTGGGCTTCGCCGGCGACACGGCGAACGTCGCGATCTATCTCAAGCGTTCGGCGCCGGAGCTCGACGTCGCCTATGTCACCGCGCTGGGCACCGATCCGCTGTCGGAGCGGATGCTGCGCTTCTTCGCCGGCGAGGGGCTGGCGACCGACCTGATCGAACGCCGGACCGAGCGGGTGCCCGGCCTCTATGCCATCAGCCTCGATGCGGCGGGCGAGCGCAGCTTCACCTACTGGCGCGACAGCTCGGCGGCGCGGACGCTGTTCCTGCCGCCGGCCGAGGTGACGCCGGAGCGGCTGGCCGGGTTCGAGCTGATCTATCTCTCGGGCATCACCCTGGCGGTGCTTGCGCCGGAGGCCCGGGCGGCGCTGCGCGACTTCCTGGCCGGCTACCGGGCGGAAGGCGGCAGGGTGGCGTTCGATTCCAACTATCGCCCGCGGCTCTGGCCGGACGTCGCCACGGCGCGCCGCGAGATCGGCGCGTTCTGGGCGGCGACCGACATCGGCCTGCCGTCGCTCGACGACGAGCTGGCGCTCTACGGCGAGGCCGGCGAGGCGGCGGTGCTGGCGCGGCTCGCCGCCGCCGGCGTGCGGCGCGGCGCGCTGAAGCGCGGCGCCGCCGGGCCGCTGCCGCTCGGCGCTTGCGCGGCGCTGCCGAGCTTCCCGCCCGCATCCCGTGTCGTCGACACCACCGCGGCGGGGGACAGCTTCAACGGGGCCTACCTCGCGGCGGTGCTGCGCGAGGCCGCGGAGGCCGACTGCCTCGCTGCCGGCCACGCCATGGCCGCGGCGGTGATCGGCCACCCGGGGGCGATCATGCCGCGCTGACGCCGCAGCGGCGTTCCACACCGGAACAGAACTGACCATTGAAATCGGGGAAGGCTGGTCCTGGCCCGTCACGGTTGACCGAATCGCTCGACTTCGGTAATGACACCGGTGTCATGATACCGGTGACATAAGCCGGGATGACGGGGGGAGACCGTTGGCGACGATCTATGACGTTGCGCGCGCGGCGGGCGTGTCCACCAAGACCGTCTCGCGGGTCCTGAACGGCGACGCGCCGGTCAACGCCAAGACGCGGCAGGCGATCGAGGATGCGATGGCCGGGCTCGCCTACGTGCCGTCGAGCGCGGCGCGGGCGATGCGCTCGAACCGCACCGGCCTGGTCGGCCTGGTCACCGGCGCGATCAGCGGCCACCCGGTCGAGCGCGGGGCGAGCGGCCTGCCGGACCTGGAGATCGTGCAGGGGATCCAGCGGGTGCTGGCCGAGGCCGGCATCACGCTCCTGATCTCGGATACCGGCGGCGATGCGGCGCGCATCCCGCAGCTCATCCGCACCCTGCGCGAGCATCGCATCGAGGGGCTGTTCTACGTCGCGGACCATCACCTGGAGATCGCCCTGCCCGACGTGGCGCGGACCGGCCGCCTGGTGCTGGTGAACGCCTTCGACGCGGAGGGCACGCCCTGCGTGCTGCCCGACGACGAGCACGGCCAGCACGCGCTGACCGAGGCGCTGCTGGCGAACGGCCATCGCCGGATCGGCTGGCTGAGCCTGCCGCAGTCGCTGGTCGCCTACGGGCTGCGGCTGCAAGGCCATCGGCGGGCGCTCGAGGAGGCGGGGATCGCCTTCGACCCGACGCTGGTGATCGAGGCGGACCGCGGCGGCGCGGCCGGCGAGCGCGCCGAGCTGCAGGCGGCGATCGGGCGGCTGCTGGCGCTCGCGGCGCCGCCCACGGTTCTCTGCTGCGCCAACGACCGGCTGGCGGTCGCGGTCTACGGGATCCTGCGCGCTCGCGGGATCGCGGTTCCCGAAGAGATGTCGGTGGCCGGCTACGACGACTACCGGATCATCTCGGAGACGCTCTACCCGCAGCTCACCACCATGGAGCTGGCCTATGCCCGCATGGGCGAGGCGGCGGCGCGGATCATGCTGGCCGACCTGCGCGGCGGGACCGGGCCGGAGGGCTGCCGGATCGGCATTCGCGGCGACCTGCGCTGGCGCGATTCGGTGGTCCGGCAGGAACCCGCAACGACGAGACTTTCACAACGACGGAGGAACGGAATATGACCATCGCAACGCGGATCGGGGCCCTGATGCTGGCCACCACCGCCCTTTCGGGACCGGCCCTGGCCCAGACCGACCTGACGATGTGGTACCACGGCGCCGGGAACGAGGTGGAGCGCAGCATCCTCGAGGGGATCGTCAACGACTTCAACGCCTCGCAGTCGGACTGGAAGGTCTCGATCCAGCAGTTCCCGCAGGCCGCCTACAACGACTCGGTGATCGCCGCGGCGCTGGCGGGCGAGCTGCCGGACATCCTCGACGTCGACGGGCCGAACATGCCGAACTGGGCCTGGGCCGGCTACCTGGCGCCGCTCGACATCGACCCCGCGAAGGTCGAGAACTTCCTGCCCGGGCCGCTCGGCAAGTGGCAGGGCCAGCTCTATTCCATCGGGCTCTGGGACGCCGCGATCGCCATCTACGCCCGCAAGTCGGTGCTGGATGAGAACAACATCCGCATCCCGACGCTGGACAAGCCCTGGACCGGCGACGAGTTCAACGCCGCGCTCGAGACGCTGAAGGCGTCGGGCAAGTTCGACTTCCCGATCGACCTCGGCATGTCCGACGTCGGCGAATGGTACCCCTACGCCTTCAGCCCCTTCCTGCAGAGCTTCGGCGGCGACCTGGTCGACCGCACCAACTACCAGAGCGCCGAGGGCGTGCTGAACGGCGACGACGCCGTCAAGTTCGGCGAGTGGTGGCAGAGCATGTTCAAGAACGGCTATGCCCCCGGTCCGTCGCAGGACCCGGCCGACCACGCCTCGGGCTTTATCGACGGCAAGTACGCGCTGAGCTGGAACGGCAACTGGGTCGCGGTCCCGGCGATGGAGAAGTACGGCGATGACCTCCTGTTCCTGCCGGCGCCCGATTTCGGCCACGGGCCGAAGATCGGCGCGGCGTCCTGGCAGTTCGGCGTCTCCGCCACCAGCGACCACAAGGACGGCGCCTCGAAGTTCATCGAGTTCGCCATCCAGGACAAGTACCTGGCCCAGTTCTCCGACGGCATCGGCCTGATCCCGGCGACCCGCAGCGCCGCGGCGATGACCAAGAACTACAAGGAAGGCGCGCCGATGGCGGTCTTCTTCGACTACAGCGAAAAGGAAGGCGTGCTGCGGCCGGTGACGCCCGGCTACGTGGTCGAGAGCCAGGTCTTCACCAAGGCGATGGGCGACATCGCCAACGGCGGCGACCCGGCCGACGTGCTCGACGGCGCCGTCGACGAGATCAACGCCGACATCCAGAAGAACAACGGCTACGGCCAGCAGGGCTGAGCCGGCAGCGGCGGCGCCCGCGGGCGCCGCCGATCTTCCACCTCGGGACGGGAGCTGACGATGGCGGAGCGCAGATCCGGACTGCTGCAGGCGAACGGACCCGGCTGGGCGATGGCGGCGCCGGCCTTCGGGCTGATGTTCCTGTTCATCATCCTGCCGTTCTTCTTCGCCTTCGGGCTGAGCTTCACCAACCAGCGGCTGTTCTCGCCGAACCCGACCGAATACGTCGGCATGGCAAACTTCCGCCAGCTGCTCGGCTTCGGGATGCTGACGCTCGAGCCGGAGAAGGACCAGGCGACGGGCGAGATCAAGCGCGAGGCCGACGGCACCCCGAGCTATCCGCGCGTGCGCAGCTTCACCCGCAACAACCCCGACTATCCCGGCCTGTCGGGCATGCAGGAATGGTTCGGCTTCCAGCACGGCGACAACCGCACCGTGGTGCTGGCGCAGGACGTGGTGTTCATGAAGGCGCTGACCAACACCTTCCTGTTCGTGCTGGTGGTGGCGCCGGTGCAGGGCGGGCTGGCGCTGTTGCTGGCGCTGATGATCAATCAGAGGCTGAAGGGCATCAACGTCTTCCGCACCATCTACTTCATGCCGGTGGTGGTCTCGATCGTCGTGGTCTCGCTGCTCTGGCGCTTCATCTACGACGGCAACAACGGGCTGCTGAACAGCCTGCTGCAGGGGCTGACCTTCGGCGCCTTCAAGCCGATCGACTGGCTGGGCAACACCTCGACCGCGCTCGGCTCGATCATGGCGATGTCGATCTGGCAGGCGGTGGGCTTCCACATGGTGATCTGGCTCTCGGGCCTGCAGACCATCCCGCCGACGCTCTACGAGGCCGCGAACATCGAGGGCGCGAGCCGCTGGCAGGCGTTCCGCTTCGTCACCTGGCCGGGCCTGCGGAACACCGCGGTGCTGGTGCTGATCGTCATCACCATGCAGGCCTTCGCGCTCTTCGCCCAGATCGACGTGATGACCAAGGGCGGGCCGCTCGACTCGACCCAGACGCTGGTGTTCCAGGCGGTCGAGCGCGGCTACCGCAAGCAGGACATCGCCGCCGGCTCGGCGATCTCGGTGCTCCTGTTCCTGATCGTGCTGACGATCTCGCTCGTGCAGCGCTACCTGACCCGGGAGAGCAAGTGATGGCCACCGTCGAGGGCAAGAACCGCGGGATCGACCTGACCTGGCGCTATGCGCTGTTGATCCTGGTGGCGGTGATCTTCATCTTCCCGCTGGTCTTCATGGTGGTGTCGTCGCTGAAGCCTGACCAGCAGCTCCTGACCGACACCGGCAGCCTGCGCGCGTTCCTGCCGGTGGGGGACATCTCGCTGCACAACTACGTCGCGGCCTTCCGGCGGGCGCCGGTCGGGCTCTTCATCTTCAATTCGGTGTTCGTGACCGCGGTGACGGTGGTGCTGTCGCTGGCGATCTGTTCGCTCGGGGCCTTCTCCTTCGTGTTCCTCAGGTGGCGCGGCCGCGACATCGTGCTGGCGATCATCGTGGCGACGCTGATCGTGCCGTTCGAGACCATCGCAATCCCGATGCTCTTGGTCGTCAACAACCTGCCCTGGCTCGGGACCAGCGGCTTCACGGTGGGGTGGCTGAACAGCTACCGGGTGCAGATCGTGCCCTTCATCGCCGACGGGCTGACGATCTTCCTGTTCGTGCAGTACTTCAAGGATCTGCCGCGCGAACTGATCGAGGCGGCGCGCGTCGAGGGCGCCAGCTGGTTCCAGATCTATCGCCGGGTGGTGATGCCCCTGGCCGGACCGGTGCTGGCGACGGCCGCGATCCTGAAGTTCCTGGCCATGTACAACCAGTACCTCTGGCCGCTGATGGTGACCCAGGCCGAGCAGTACCGCCCGGTGATGGTGGGCCTGCAGTACTTCTTCCAGCTCAACCGCGCCTGGGGCGAGATCATGGCCTACTTGTCGCTGATCACCGTGCCGGTGCTGGTCTTCTACCTGACGCTGCAACGCGCCTTCATCGCCTCGATCGCCTCGACCGGCGTCAAGGGCTGAGGGGGATCGTCCATGGTTATTGCACTGGCCGACAAGTGGATCTGGGACAGCTGGTACGCCCGCGACGGCGATCTCTGGCACGGCTACTTCCTGCAGGCGGACAAATCCCTCGGCGACCCCGATCTGCGCCACTGGCACGTGACCCAGGGCCACGCCACCAGCCAGGACCTCAGGACCTGGCGGCATCTCGGCACCTGCTTCGCGCCGAGCGCCGGGCCGGCCTGGGACGACTACACCACCTGGACCGGCTCGGTGCTGCAGGGTCCGGGCGGCCCCTGGCACCTGTTCTACACCGGCAGCTGCCGGGCCGAGGACGGGCTGAAGCAGCGCATCGGCCACGCCACCAGCGACGACGCCCACGCCTGGCGGCGCGTCGGCGACGGGCTGGCGCTCGAGCTCTCCGGACCGGCCTACGAGGAATACGCGCCCGGCCGCTGGCACGACCAGGCGATGCGCGACCCCTGGGTGATGCGCGACCCCGCCGGCGACGGCTGGATCATGTTCTTCACCGGACGGGCCACGGGCATCGACGAGGCCAACGCCGCCGGCGCCATCGGCTTCGCCACCTCGCCCGACCTCTTCGCCTGGACGCTGCGCGACCCGGTCTATGTCGGCAGCTTCGGCCAGCTCGAGGTGCCGCAGGTCTTCCGTATCGGCAACCGCTGGTACTGCCTGTTCTGCACCGCCAGGGAGCACTGGTCGAAGGCCTACGCCGCCGGCTATCCGGGTGATCCGGTCACCGGCACCCACTACCTGACCGCCGACGACCCGCGCGGCCCCTGGACCGTGGCGCCAGGCCCCTTCCTCGACGGCGAGGACCCCTGTCGACGCTATGCCGCACGCCTTCTCGACACCGGCGCCGGGCTGGTGCTGCTCGGCTTCCTGCACACTCCCGACGGCGGCCCCTTCGTCGGCGAGATCACCGATCCCTCACCCGTCACCGTCGACGCCGACGGCTGGCTGCACGTCGCGGGCTGAACGTCACCCGGCGAACCCTCTGGAGGAAACGAGAATGGCGGATGTAAGGCTCGTCGACCTGCGCAAGAGCTTCGGCTCGGTCGATATCATCAAGGGCGTGGACCTCGAGATCAAGCACGGCGAGTTCGTCGTCTTCGTCGGCCCCTCGGGCTGCGGCAAGTCCACGCTGCTCCGGATGATCGCCGGCCTCGAGGAGATCACCGCGGGCGAGCTCTACATCGACGGCAAGATGGTGAACGAGGAACAGCCGCGCGAGCGCGGCATCGCCATGGTGTTCCAGTCCTACGCGATCTTCCCGCACATGACGGTGCGCGAGAACATCGCCTTCGGCCTGACCATCGCCGGCATCCCCAAGGCCGAGAAGGCCGAGCGCGTCGCCGAAGCGGCCCGCATCCTGCAGATGGAGCCGCTGCTCGACCGCAAGCCCAGCCAGCTCTCCGGCGGCCAGCGCCAGCGCGTCGCCATCGGCCGCTCGATCGTGCGCAATCCCAAGGTCTTCCTGTTCGACGAGCCGCTCTCGAACCTCGACGCCGCCCTGCGCGTCGACATGCGCATGGAGATCGGCAAGCTGCACAAGGACCTCGACGCTACCATGATCTACGTCACCCACGACCAGGTCGAGGCGATGACGCTCGCCGACAAGATCGTGGTGCTGCGCGCCGGCGAGGTGATGCAGGTGGGCTCGCCGCTCGATCTCTACCACCGGCCGGCGAACCTGTTCGTCGCCGGTTTCCTCGGCTCGCCGAAGATGAACTTCCTCGATGTCGAGGTGAGGGAGGTCGCCGAGGGAATGGTCACCGTGGCCTCGCCAGCGCTCGACCCCGTGGCGATCCCGTACGCCGCCGGCGACATCGCCGCAGGAACCCGGGCGGTGCTCGGCGTCCGCCCGCAGTTCCTGCATCCCGGCCAGTTCGCCGACCGCGGCCACCTGCACGGCAACGTGCGGCTGGTCGAGCGCCTGGGCACCGAGACCGTGCTCAACGTCGAGCTGACGTCGGGCGGCAGCATCGTGGTGGCGCTGGGCGGCGACAGCGCCTTCGACCTCGGCGGGGAGATCCTGGTCGGCTTCGAGCCGGACAAGGCGCACCTGTTCCCGAAATCCTGACCGCCCCGCGCAGGTCAGTATCCCAGGGCGCAGCCGTCCTTGCGCGGATCGCTGGCGCCGGTGAGCACGTCGTCGCCGATCACGATCGCCTGGGCCCCACCCAGCGGCGCGGCGCACCGGCTGACCCGGTGGCCGAGCGCGGCCAGCTCGCCCGCGACCGGGTCGGCATAGCCGGTCTCGAGCTGCAGCTCGCCCTCCGAGGCGAAGCTGCGCGGCGCGTCCAGCGCCTCCTGCGGATCCATGCCGAAGTCGATCAGGTTCGTCATCACCCGGACGTGGCCGGTGGGCTGGTAGTCGCCGCCGCATCACTCCGAACGGCATCACCAGCCGCCCTTCGCGCCGGAGCATCGCCGGGATGATGGTATGCAGGGGCCGCTTGCCGCCGCCAGCCTCGTTCGGGTGGCCCGGCGTCAGGTTGAACCCGGCGCCGCGGTTCTGGAAGTTGATCCCGAAGCGGGTCGAGGCGAGCCCCGAGCCGAAGCCGTGATAGGTCGAATAGATCATCGACACCGCCATCCGGTCGCGGTCGACGACGCAGAGATAGACGGTCTCGCGGTGGATCGCCTCGCTGGCCGCCGCCGGCTTCGCGATCACCCGGCCAGGGTCGATCAGCGCCGCCAACCGCTCGGCGGTGGCGTCGGCCAGCATGTGGTCCAGCCGCAGCGGGCCGGCGCCGGGATCGGCGACGAAGCGGTTGCGCGCATCGTAGGCGAGCTTGGACGCCTCGGCCTCGAGATGCGCCCTGGCCGCGCCGAGGGGATCGAGGCGGCCGAGATCGAACTGGCCGAGGATCTTGGCCATCAGGATCGCGGTCGCGCCCTGGCCGTTCGGCGGCAGCTCGACCAGCTCGTGGCCGCGGTAGTCTCCGGCGATCGGCTCGACGTAGCTGCAGGCGGTGGCGGCGAAATCCTCCAGCGTGTGCGTGCCGCCCAGCGCCCGCAGCGAGGCGACCATGTCCTCGGCCACCTCGCCCAGGTAGAAGGCATCGCGCCCGTCGCGGGCGACCCGCCGCAGCACCTCGGCCTGGCCCGGGGCGCGGAAGAGCTGGCCGGGCGCCGGCGCCGCGTCGCCCGGCAGGAAGAACCGCCGCGCCGCCCCGGTCAGCCGCGTCCCCGCGACCTGCCAGTCGCGCGCGGTGCGCGGCGCCACCGGCACCCCCGCCTCGGCATAGGCGATCGCCGGAGCGAGGCAGGCGGCGAGCCCGAGCCGACCCCAGTCGGCCGCGAGCCGCGCGAAGGCGTCCACCGCCCCCGGCACGGTCACCGCCGCGGCCGCATAGGGTCGGCATCGCCGTGTGGCCAGCCGCGCGCAACGCCGCGGGGTCGAGCCCGGCCGGCGCCCGGCCCGAGCCGTTCAGCCCGACCAGCCGCTCGCCGCCCGCCGGCTTCATGAGCACGAAGCAATCGCCGCCCAGCCCGCAGGCCGGCGGCTCGGTGAACCCCGACAGCACCGCCGCCGCGATCGCCGCGTCGACCGCGTTGCCGCCATCCTGCAGCATCCGCACCGCCACCTGTGCCGTCAGCGGGTGCGAGGCGGCGCAGAGGCCGTTCGTGGCATAGACCAGGGATCGGCCCGGCCTCTGGAAATCGCGCATCGCTCAGCCCTCCCCGCCGACGGCACATTACAGCCGTCTCGGCGGCGGTTAGGCAATGCCCTTCGCCGCGCTTGCCAAAGCCGCCGCGCCTCGCCATGCTCAAGGTCATGATCGGTGGTGCCGAGATCGCGCAGTTCCCGAGCCTTCCCGACACGGTCGGTTTCCACCGCACCGAGCTCTCGATCATTCTCGCGCTCTACGGCCGCATGGTCGCGGCCGGCCTCTGGCGCGACTACGGCATCTCGATGCTGCGCGACGTCGCGGTCTTCGCGGTCTTCCGCCACACCGCCGAGCATCCGGTCTACCGGATCGAAAAGCGCCCGCGCCTCGCCGGCCGGCAGGGCCAGTACGCGGTGATCGCCATGGACGGCCGCATCCTCAAGCGCGGCCAGGACCTGCGCGCCGTGCTGCGGGTGCTGGAGATCAAGCTGATCCGCGCTATCTGACCCGGCGGTTGTCGGGGAGGCTTCAATGGAAATCAGGCAGCTGGGGGCGACAGGCCCGCGGGTTTCGGCCCTGGGCCTCGGTTGCATGGGCATGTCGGGGGTCTATGGCCCGGCCGACCGCAGCGAGAGCATCGCCACGATCCGGGCCGCGCTCGACGCCGGCATCACCCTGATCGACACCGGCGACTTCTACGGCATGGGCCACAACGAGATGCTGATCGGCGAGGCGCTGCGCGGCGTGCCGCGCGACAGCTACCTCATCAGCGTGAAGTTCGGGGCGCTCCGCGACCGCCGCGGCGGCTGGGGCGGCTACGACCTGCGCCCGAAGGCCATCCGCAACTTCCTGGCCTATTCGCTGCAGCGCCTCGGGCTCGACCACATCGACATCTACCGCCCGGCCCGGCTCGATCCGGAGGTGCCGGTCGAGGAGGTTGTCGGCGCGATGGCGGAGCTGGTCGCGGCCGGCGACATCCGCCACATCGGCCTCAGCGAGGTCGGCGCCGCGACGCTGCGACGGGCGGCCGCGGTCCATCCGATCTCGGATCTGCAGATCGAATACTCGCTGCTCTCGCGCGGCATCGAGGCGGCGATCCTGCCCACGGCGCGCGAACTCGGCATCGGCATCACCGCCTACGGAGTGCTGTCGCGCGGGCTCATCGGCGGCTGGCGCAACGAGCCGCTGGCGCCGGACGACATCCGCCACCGGATGCCGCGCTTCCACGGTCCCGAGGCCGAGGCCAACCTGCGCCTCGTCGCTGCCCTGCACGCAGTCGCCGAAGCCCGCGGCCTCACCGTCGCGCAGGCCGCCTTCGCCTGGGTGCTTGCGCGAGGCCCCGACATCGTGCCGCTGATCGGCACCAAGCGCCGCGATCGCCTGGCCGAGGTGCTCGGCGCCCTCGATGCACGGCTCGGACCCGACGACCTCTCGGCGATCGAGCGCGCGGTGCCGAAAGGCGCCGCGGCGGGCACGCGCTACGCCGAGGCGCAGATGGCGATGCTCGACAGCGAACGCTGAAACGCGAAAGGCCCGGCCGCTGCGTCCGGGCCTTCGCCAGTCTTTCGGCGCGCCTTATTCCGCGGTGAGCAGCGGCGGCTTCTTCGCGGCGATGCGCGGCACCGCCGCCGGCTCGATCTTCAGCGCGATCTCGCCGTCCTGCACCAGCACCTGCACGATGCCGCCCTTGGCGAGCTTGCCGAACAGGAGCTCCTCGGCCAGCGGCTTCTTGATGTGCTCCTGGATCACCCGGCCGAGCGGCCGCGCGCCCATCTTGTCGTCGTAGCCCTTGTCGGCCAGCCATTCGGCGGCCTCGGGCGACAGCTCGATCTGGACGTTGCGGTCCATCAGCTGCGCCTCGAGCTGGAGCACGAACTTCTCGACCACCTGCAGGATCACCGGCTTCGGCAGCGCCGAGAAGCTGATCACCGCGTCGAGCCGGTTGCGGAACTCCGGCGTGAACATCCGCTCGACCGCGACCATGTCCTCGCCCTCGCGCCGCGAGCGGCCGAAGCCGAGCGCGTTCGACGCCTGCTCCTGCGCCCCGGCGTTCGAGGTCATGATCAGCACGACGTTGCGGAAATCGACGGTCCGGCCGTTGTGGTCGGTGAGCTTGCCGTTGTCCATCACCTGCAGCAGGATGTTGTAGACGTCCGGATGCGCCTTCTCCATCTCGTCGAGCAGCAGCACGCAGTGCGGATGCTGGTCGACGCCGTCGGTGAGCAGCCCGCCCTGGTCGAAGCCGACATAGCCCGGCGGCGCGCCGATCAGCCGGCTGACGGTGTGCTTCTCCATGTACTCCGACATGTCGAAGCGCAGCAGCTCCACCCCCAGCATCTCGGCCAGCCGCTTGGCCACCTCGGTCTTGCCGACGCCGGTGGGGCCGGTGAAGAGGTAGTTGCCGATCGGCTTCTCCGGCTCGCGCAGGCCGGCCCGGCTCAGCTTGATCGCCGAGGCCAGCGCCTCGATCGCCTTGTCCTGGCCGAACACCACGCCGCTTCAGCGACTTCTCCAGGTCCTTCAGCACCTCGGCGTCGTCCTTGCTGACGCTCTTCGGCGGGATGCGGGCGATCTTGGCCACCACCGCCTCGATCTCCTTGGAGGTGATGGTCTTGCGCCGCCGGCTCTCGGGCAAGAGGTGCTGCGCCGCGCCCGCCTCGTCGATCACGTCGATCGCCTTGTCGGGCAGCTTGCGGTCGTGGATGTAGCGCGCGCTCAGATCCACCGCCGAGCGGATCGCGTCGGCGGTGTAGCGGATGTCGTGGTGGTCCTCGAAGTAGGGCTTCAGACCCTTCAGGATCTTGAACGCGTCCTCGATCGACGGCTCGTTGACGTCGATCTTCTGGAACCGCCGCGCCAGGGCCCGGTCCTTCTCGAAGTGCTGCCGGTACTCCTTGTAGGTGGTCGAGCCCATGCAGCGCAGCGTCCCCGACTGCAGCGCCGGCTTCAGCAGGTTCGAGGCGTCCATCGCCCCGCCCGAGGTGGCCCCGGCGCCGATCACCGTGTGGATCTCGTCGATGAACAGGATCGCGTTGGGATGCGCCTCGAGCTCCTTCATCACCGCCTTCAGCCGCTCCTCGAAGTCGCCGCGATAGCGCGTCCCGGCCAGCAGCGCTCCCATGTCGAGCGAGAAGATCGTGGTGTCGGCCAGCACGCCCGGGGTCTCGCCGTCGACGATCTTGCGCGCCAGCCCCTCGGCGATCGCGGTCTTGCCGACGCCCGGGTCGCCGACCAGCAGCGGGTTGTTCTTGCGCCGCCGGCAAAGCACCTGGATGCAGCGTTCGACCTCGAGATCGCGGCCGATCAGTGGATCGACATCCCCCCGCCGTGCCTTCTCGTTCAGGTCGACGCAGTACTTCTGCAACGCGGTCTCCTCGGCTTCCTTGGCTCCCTGGGACTGTGCCTTGGCCTCGGGCGCGGCTTCGGCGCCCTTGACCGGTCGGGCCTCGCCATAGGACGGGTCCTTGGCGACGCCGTGGCTGATGTAGTTGACCGCGTCATACCGGGTCATGTCCTGCTCCTGCAGGAAATACGCGGCATGGCTCTCGCGTTCCGCGAAGATCGCCACCAGCACGTTGGCGCCGGTCACTTCGGTACGGCCGGAGCTCTGGACGTGGATCGCCGCGCGCTGGATCACCCGCTGGAAACCGGTGGTCGGCGCGGCCTCGGAGCCTTCGATGTCGGAGATCAGCGCGTCGAGCTCCTCGTCGAGGAAGGCGATGATGGTCTTGCGCAGCTTGTCGAGGTCGACCCCGCAGGCCTTCATCACCCGAGCGGCGTCGGGTTCGTCGACCAGCGCCAGAAGGAGGTGCTCCAGGGTAGCCAGCTCGTGCTTGCGCTGATTGGCCTGCCCGAGAGCGTTATGGATTGCCGCTTCCAGGGTACTCGAGAAAGAGGGCATAGTCCGCGTCCTTCCGGTCTGAACCCGTCGGCTTTCGGGGGCCGACGCGGGCAAGGGACTTCAGTGTTACCCGTCACCTGTTAAACTTCGGTTTTATCCTTCACGCTTCAAGGGCGATTATGACGCCGCTCTTCCGAAAGCGCAAAAAAAATGCAGTGGTGCCGGGGCCGTCAACAGGGCCCCGGAGGGCCTTGCTCAGAAAGCGTCCTTGCGCCGACGGATCTCGGCGAAAACTTGGGCATCGGGCAACTTTTCCAGGCCCAGCGCCGCCTTGAACGCCGGGTCGGAGGCCCGCAGGAACGGGTTGGTGGCCCGTTCCAGATCCAGCCGCGCCGGCACGGTCGCGCCGCCCATCTGCCGCATCGCCGCGATCTCCGCGGCGCGTTCGCGCAGGGCCGCGTTGTCCTTGTCCACCGACAGCGCGAACCGGGTGTTGGCCTGGGCGTACTCGTGCCCGGAATAGACCAGCGTCTCGTCCGGCAACGCCGCCAGCGTCGAGAGGCTCCTCCACATCTGGTCGGCGGTTCCCTCGAACAGCCGCCCGCAGCCCATCACCATCAGGCTGTCGGCGGTGAAGACCGCCCCGGCCTCGGCGAAGTAGTAGGCGATGTGCCCGACCGTGTGGCCCGGCACGTCGATCACCCTGGCCTCGCTCTCCCCGAGCGCCACCGTGTCGCCGTCCGCCAGCGCCAGATCCAGCGCCGGCAGCCTCCGCCGGTCCGCCGTCGCGCCCGCGACCTTTGCCCCGTACGCCTGGCGCAGCGCCTCCACGCCCTCGATGTGGTCGCCGTGGTGGTGGGTGATCAGGATCAGGTCGAGCCCCCAGCCGCGCGCCTTCAGCGCCGCCTCGATCGGGCCGACCTCGGGCGCGTCCACCAGCCCCACCTTGCCGGTCGCCGCGTCGCGCAGCAGATAGGCATAGTTGTCGCTGAGACAAGGGACGGTGACGATCTCGAGCGGCATGGTGTTTCCCCCTTCTGCGCGATGGCCTTGGCGGCAGTCTCCCCGATCGGCTAGGATCGTGCAATGCATCTGGACGTGCTCGATCTGCGCGCCTTCTACTACCGGACGCCGCTCGGCCGGTCGGCGCAGCGCGCGCTGCAGGATGCGCTGCGCCTGCTCTGGCCCGAGACCCGCGACCTCACGGTGGTGGGCTTCGGGTTCGCCGCGCCGATGCTGCGGCCGCATCCTCGCCGAGGCGCGGCGGGTGATCGCGCTGATGCCGAGCCCGCAGGGCGTCATGCCCTGGCCCCCCGGCGGCGCGAACCTCTGCGTGCTGGTCGAGGAGACCCGCTGGCCGATCGAGGCCGGCACCGTCGACCGGCTGATCGTGGCGCACGGGCTGGAGACCTGCGACAGCCCTGACGCGCTCTTGCCCGAGATCTGGCGGGTGCTGGCGCCGGGCGGCCGCGTCGTCTTCATCGTCCCCAACCGCTCCGGGCTCTGGGCCCGGCGCGACGTGACGCCCTTCGGCTTCGGGCGACCCTACAGCTTCGGCCAGCTCGAGACGCTTGCTGCGCAAGCACCGCTTCGCGCCGGAACGCCACGCCGCGGCGCTCTACGCGCCGCCTTCGCACCGCCGGTTCTGGGTGCAGGCGGCGTATTTCTGGGAAGGGCTGGGGCGGCGCTTCGACACCCGGGTTCTCGCCGGGGCGCTGCTGGTGGAGGCCTCCAAGCAGGTCTACGCCCGCCCGCCGACCCGCGGCTCGAAGCTCACGGTCCCCGGTCCGCTCGAGGTGCTCGAGGGCCTCACCGGACCGAAGCCCGAGCCGGTCGGCGGCCACGGCCGCGGGCGTCGTGGCTCGCCGGAGCGGGTGTGATCCGCGGCGCGGGCGCGCAGCGGTCCGCGAGCGAGATGCGTTCGAGGCATCAGCGTGTTGCCACGCTCCCGAGCCTCTGCTATCACCGGGCCGATTTCGATGGGGACGGGGGGCCGTTCCGCGCCACGATCGCACGCTGTCCGCCTCGGGAGACCGGGGCCAGAACAACGAAAGGGTGTCGGTGTCCAGCTCAGCTTCATTGACATCGGGGGTGGCGGGGCGCTACGCGACCGCGCTGTTCGAAATCGCCAAGGAATCCAAGGCGCTCGACAAGGTCGAGGCCGATATCCTCGGGCTGGAGGCGGCGCTGGCCGAAAGCCCCGAGCTGCGGGAGATGATCGCCTCGCCGATCTTCAGCCGCGAGGATCAGGCCCGGGCGATCGCCGCGATCGCCGCGAAGATGAACCTCGGGCCGGCGGTCGCCAACACCCTCGGGCTGATGGCCCAGAACCGCCGCCTGTTCGTCGTCCCGGGCCTCATCTCCCAGCTCAAGGCGCTGATCGCCGACGAGCGCGGCGAGGTCACCGCCGAGGTCACCTCGGCCAAGCCGCTGACCAAGGCCCAGACCGAGGCGCTCGCCGCGACGCTCAAGGACAAGCGTCGGCAAGGAGGTGAAGATCGACCTCACCGTTGACGAGAGCCTGATCGGCGGGCTGGTGATCAGGGTCGGCTCGCGGATGATCGACAGCTCGATCCGCTCCAAACTCGCGCATCTGCAGAATATCATGAAAGAGGTCGGATAATGGCGATCCAAGCCGCAGAAATCTCCGCGATCCTGAAGGAGCAGATCAAGAACTTCGGCCAGGAGGCCGAGGTCGCGGAAGTCGGGCGGGTTCTCTCCGTCGGCGACGGCATCGCCCGCGTGCACGGCCTCGACAACGTCCAGGCCGGCGAGATGGTCGAGTTTCCCGGCGGCATCCGCGGCATGACGCTGAACCTCGAGGTCGACAACGTCGGCGTGGTGATCTTCGGCTCCGACCGCGACATCGGCGAGGGCGACGTGGTCAAGCGCACCAAGTCGATCGTCGACGTCCCCGTGGGCAAGGCACTGCTCGGCCGCGTGGTCGACGCGCTGGGCGACCCCATCGACGGCAAGGGCGCGATCAAGGCCCGGGAGCGCCGGGTCGCCGACGTGAAGGCGCCCGGGCATCATCCCGCGCAAGTCGGTGCACGAGCCGATGGCCACCGGGCTCAAGGCCATCGACGCCCTCATCCCGATCGGCCGCGGCCAGCGCGAGCTGATCATCGGCGACCGCCAGACCGGCAAGACCGCCGTGGCGCTCGACGCCATCCTCAACCAGAAGGTCTACAACGACGCCGCCGGCGACGACGAGTGCAAGAAGCTCTACTGCGTCTACGTCGCCGTCGGCCAGAAGCGCTCCACCGTCGCCCAGCTCTACAAGAAGCTCGAGGAGACCGGCGCGATCGAGTACACCACCATCGTTGCCGCCACGGCCTCCGAGCCGGCGCCGATGCAGTACCTCGCGCCCTATTCGGCCTGCGCGATGGCCGAGTACTTCCGCGACAACGGCATGCACGCGCTGATCATCTACGACGACCTCTCCAAGCAGGCCGTCTCCTACCGCCAGATGTCGCTGCTGCTGCGCCGCCCGCCCGGCCGCGAGGCCTATCCCGGCGACGTCTTCTACCTGCACTCGCGCCTGCTCGAGCGCTCGGCCAAGCTCAACGAGGACCACGGCGCCGGCTCGCTGACCGCGCTGCCGATCGTCGAGACCCAGGCCGGCGACGTCTCGGCCTACATCCCGACCAACGTGATCTCGATCACCGACGGCCAGATCTTCCTGGAATCCGAGCTCTTCTACCAGGGCATCCGCCCGGCGGTGAACGTCGGCCTCTCGGTTTCCCGCGTCGGCTCCTCCGCCCAGACCAAGGCGATGAAGTCGGTCGCGGGCTCGATCAAGCTCGAGCTCGCCCAGTACCGCGAGATGGCCGCCTTCGCCCAGTTCGGCTCCGACCTCGACGCCGCCACCCAGCGCCTGCTCGAACCGCGGCGCCCGCCTGACCGAGCTCCTGAAGCAGCCGCAGTACTCGCCGCTGACCAACGCCGAGCAGGTGGTGGTGATCTACGCCGGCACCCACGGCTATCTCGACAAGCTGCCGGTCAGCGACGTCAGCCGCTTCGAGAAGGGCCTGCTCACCCACCTGCGCTCGTCCGACTCCGGGCTCCTCGCCAAGATCCGCGAGCCGAGGATCGAGAAGATCGCGGCGGCGACGATCTGAGGCAGCGAGACTCGACACGTCGCGCGATACCGGCGACGGCTTCGCCAAGACCTTCGCCTGAAGGCCGGGTCGACGACCGTCGAGCATCTCGATCGAGTGGACAGCGCCGAGGGACATGCGGGCTTCCGCAAGAGCGAACCTCCGCACTTTTGCGCGATCCGGCCGTCCGAGATCGCCAGATGCGGCTAGACACGTCGAGCACAGCATGCCGAGCCTCAAGGACCTGAAGATCCGCATCGCCAGCGTGAAGTCCACGCGCAAGATCACCAAGGCCATGCAGATGGTCGCCGCCGCCAAGCTGCGCCGCGCCCAGGAGGCCGCCGAGGCCGCGCGCCCCTATGCCGAGCGCATGGAGGCGGTGCTCGGCAACCTCGCCGCCGGGGTCGCCGCCAGCGCCTCGGCACCGCGGCTGCTCGGCGGCACCGGCAGCGACCAGACCCATCTGCTCGTGGTCGCCACCGCCGAGCGCGGGCTCTGCGGCGGCTTCAACTCCTCGATCGTCCGGCTCGCCCGCGCCCACGCCGCGGGACTGCTCGCCGCCGGCAAGACCGTGAAGATCCTCACCATCGGCAAGAAGGGCCGCGAGCAGCTGCGCCGCGACCTCGGCAGCCTGCTGGTCGGCCATGTCGACCTCTCGGCGGTCAAGAAGCTCTCCTACCCCGACGCCTCCGCCATCGCCCACGACGTCATGCACCGCTTCAACGAAGGCGAGTTCGACGTCTGCACCATCTTCTACAACCGCTTCCAGTCGGTGATCAGCCAGGTCCCGACCGCGCAGCAGCTGATCCCGGCGGTGTTCGAGGCCGCCGAAGGCGCCGCCGGGGCGCTCTACGAATACGAGCCCGACGAGGAGGCGATCCTCGCCGACCTGCTGCCGCGCGGCATCGCCACCCACATCTTCACCGCGCTCCTGGAGAACGCCGCCTCCGAGCAGGGCGCGCGGATGAGCGCCATGGACAACGCCACCCGCAACGCCGGCGAGATGATCGACCGGCTGACCATCCAGTACAACCGCTCGCGGCAGCAGGCGATCACCAGCGAGCTCATCGAGATCATTTCGGGCGCCGAGGCGCTCTAGGGACGGGGACGAACGCAATGGCCACCAAAGCAGCAGTCGGCAAGATCACCCAGGTCATCGGCGCCGTCGTCGACGTCCAGTTCGAGGACCACCTGCCCGAGATCCTGAACGCGCTGGAGACCGACAACAACGGCGCGCGGCTGGTGCTCGAGGTCGCCCAGCACCTCGGCGAATCCACCGTCCGCACCATCGCCATGGACTCCACCGAAGGCCTGGTCCGCGGCGAGAAGGTCACCGACACCGGCAAGGCGATCCAGGTCCCGGTCGGCGACGTGACGCTGGGGCGCATCCTCAACGTCATCGGCGAGCCGGTGGACGAGAAGGGCCCGGTCGAGGCCACCGAGTACCGCCCGATCCACGCCGCGGCCCCCGACTTCGCCGCGCAGTCGACCGAATCCGAGGTGCTGGTCACCGGCATCAAGGTCGATCGACCTCCTCGCCCCCTACGCCAAGGGCGGCAAGATCGGCCTCTTCGGCGGCGCCGGCGTCGGCAAGACCGTGCTGATCCAGGAGCTGATCAACAACATCGCCAAGGTGCACTCCGGCTACTCGGTCTTCGCCGGCGTCGGCGAGCGCACCCGCGAGGGCAACGACCTCTACCACGAGTTCATCGAATCCGGCGTCATCAACATCGAGGATCTGACCGAAGTCCAAGGTGGCGCTGGTCTACGGCCAGATGAACGAGCCGCCGGGCGCCCGCGCCCGCGTCGCCCTCTCCGGCCTGACCATCGCCGAGCAGTTCCGCGACCAGTCCGGCACCGACGTGCTCTTCTTCATCGACAACATCTTCCGCTTCACCCAGGCCGGCTCCGAGGTCTCCGCGCTCCTCGGCCGCATCCCCTCGGCCGTGGGCTACCAGCCGACGCTCGCCACCGACATGGGCGCAGCTGCAGGAGCGCATCACCTCGACCCGCAACGGCTCGATCACCTCGGTCCAGGCGATCTACGTCCCCGCCGACGACCTGACCGACCCGGCGCCCGCCACCTCCTTCGCCCACCTCGACGCCACCACCGTGCTGTCGCGCGCCATCTCCGAGCTCGGCATCTACCCCGCGGTCGACCCGCTCGATTCCACCTCGCGCCTGCTCGACCCCATGGTGATCGGCGAGGAGCACTACCAGGTCGCCCGCGACGTCCAGGGCATCCTGCAGCGCTACAAGAGCCTGCAGGACATCATCGCCATCCTCGGCATGGACGAGCTCTCCGAGGAGGACAAGCTGACCGTCGCCCGCGCCCGCAAGATCCAGCGCTTCCTGTCGCAGCCCTTCGACGTCGCCCAGGTCTTCACCGGCTCGCCCGGCGTCCAGGTGCCGCTCGAGGTCACCATCGACAGCTTCAAGCGCGTCACCGAAGGCGAGTTCGACCACCTGCCCGAGTCCGCCTTCTACATGGTCGGCGGCATCGACGAGGTGATCAAGAAGGCCGAGAAGATGGCCGCCGAAGCCGCCTGAGGAGCACGCCCGTGGCCGACACCCTGCATTTCGACCTGGTCAGCCCCGAGCGCAAGCTCGCCTCGCTCGAGGCCACCAGCGTCCAGATCCCCGGCATGGACGGCGATCTGACCGCGATGCCCCAGCACGCGCCGTTCCTGACCACGCTGCGGCCCGGGGTGGTGCGGGTTCAGGCCGGTGCCGAGACCACCGAATACGTGGTGACCGGCGGGTTCGCCGAGGTCTCGCCCACCGCCGCCACCATCCTCGCCGAGCAGGCCATGGTCCGCGCCGAGGCCGACGCCGCGCTGCTGGCGCAGCTGGTGACCGAGGCCGAGCGCGACCTCGCGGAATCGCCCCCGGAAGGCCGCATGGCCGCCGGCCAGCGCGTCCGCGACGTCATCGCCCTGCGGACGCAGCTGGGCGGCTGATCCGCCACCAGGAGCGCTCCCCGCACCTGCACCGCGACCGGTGGCGGCTCGCCTCGGGGCCTCTCAAGATGAGGCGCCGCGGACCGCAAGAGCGGGGCGCCGGTGGCGCGCCGCGCGGTCCGCTCGCCCGGAGCGCCAGCGCGGAGGGCGAGAGGCGTGCCGCGTCACCCGGACAGTGCCATCCGGGCGCGGCTGCCCTGGCGGTCGCGCTTGCGCGACTGCCCCTGGGAGGGCAGTCGCGGCCTGTCTTATTTCGTGGTATGACGTCCGGTGGTGAACCCGCCCGCGGCCTGGGCCTCTCGAAACCCGCAATCCGGAACGGTCACCACCGGTTCGCCTGCCAAGCCTGAACAGTTGCGTGGCCCTCGAGCCCGAAGACATGACAGAGCCAACATGCCACGGAACCACATCGCGTCGATCTCTCCAAGCGCCCTCGACTCGCGACCCGCGCCGCGGCGCGGCCCGCATCCCAACCGCCCCGGCCATCGCCGCTGATCGCCGGCTCGACGCCTGACCTCGTCGTCTACGAGGCCACCAGCGCTGCGACGACGCGCTGCGCCTGGCGCTCGACCGGCCGGCCCCCGGCGGCTCAATCCGCTCCACGCCTGGCACTTCGCCCGGTCGCTCAACCGGCCAAGACCGACCGCCTCGCGCCGGACCCTCGCGTCGGCGCCGGCGCCAGCCGGCGCCGGCGCGCCCTCGCCGGCGCGCGAGCTCCGCGTCTCGTCCGCGCCGCGCCAGCTCGCGATGGCGGCCGCCCGCCCGCGCCCGCACCCGTCGTCCTCCGCATCCGCGCGAGCTCGCCAGCCTCGCCGCCGCGGGCCATCGGCGCGTCGCCGGCAACCGCGCGCACCCCGAGCTCGCGCCGCCGACCGCGCTGCGCTCGTCCCATCGGCCCGGTCCGCGCCAGGTCCGCTCGCCCATCTGCGACTCCAGTCGACCGCCGCGCCATCGCCTCGCTCGCCGCCTCGCACCGCGCGCGCACGTCCGGCGATACCGCGCAGCGTTTCCTCGGCGACGGCCGCCGTCAATCCGCCGCGGCTCTACATGGCCGCTACCAGACCAGCTCCACCCCGGCTCAAGGTCATCGGATGGCCGTCGCCCGCAAGCTCCTCACCATCGCCAACGCCATCCTCCGCTCCGGCGAGCCCTTCCGCAAACCCGCCTGATCCGCCCCGCAACACATGCCGGATTTGCCGACGGCCAAATCCGGCGGGACGGCGGAACCGGATCGCGTCATTGCGAACCGGGCGGAAGCCGGCTCACCCGCGCCATTTCAGATCGATGAGACGGGGATACGATCAGGCTGACGCAGAACTTGTGCAGCAGCCGCAGCACCGCCCGGGCTAGGTCGCCGCGGCGCGGGCCTGCGTGAGGTAGATCTCGCGCAGCCTGCCGGGTCACCGGGCCGGATCTTCCGTCGCCGACCGGCCTGCCGTCGATCTCGACCACCGGGGTGACGAAGGCCGAGGCGGCGGTGATGAAGGCTTCCGCTGCCTCCTGCGCCTCCGCGATCGTGAAGGCGCGTTCCTCCACCCGGATTTGCGCTTCCCGGGCATGGGCCAGCACCGCGACGCGGGTAATGCCGTGCAGGATGGCGTGCGAAAGGTCGCGGGTGACCAGCGTGCTGTCGGCGGTGACGATCCAGGCGTTGTTCGAGGTGCCCTCGGTGACAAAGCCGTCCTCGACCATCCAGGCATCGTCCTTGCCGGCCTTCTTCGCCAGCATCTTGCCCATCGACGGCGCCAGCAGCTGCACCGTCTTGATGTCGCGCCGGCCCCAGCGGATGTCCGGCACCGAGATCACCCTGATCCCCTGCCGCGCCGCGGCGGTGTCGGCCAGCGGCCGCGCCTGGGTGAACATCACCAGGCTCGGCACCGGGTCGGCGGGGTAGGCGAAGTCGCGGTCGGCAGCACCCCGGGTGACCTGCAGGTAGACCATGCCCTCGACCAGCCCGTTGCGCGCGACCAGCTCGCGGTGGATGGCCTCGAACGCGGCGTCGCCCACCGGCGCCGGCATCTCGAGCTCGCCCAGTGAGCGGTGCAGGCGGGCGAGGTGCCCGGCGAAGTCGACCAGCCTGCCGTCGAGCACGCTCGTCACTTCGTAGACCCCGTCGGCGAACAGGAAGCCGCGGTCGAAGACGCTGATCCTCGCCTCCTCCTCCGGCACGTAGGCGCCGTTCACGTAGACGATCCGGCTCATCTCACCCCCATAACTCGGGCGCCGACGGATGCACCCCCCGCTCGTCGTAGACCAGCGGATGGGCGCGGTCACCCGCCAGCAGCAGCGGCCCGTCGAGATCAGTGAACGCCGCGCCCTGCGCCACCAGCACCGCCGGCGCCATGCCCAGGCTCGAGCCCACCATGCAGCCGACCATAATGCCGAAGCCCGCCGCCCGCGCCGCCTCGCGCAGCGCCAGTGCCTCGGTCAGCCCGCCGGTCTTGTCCAGCTTGACGTTGACCATGTCGTATCGGCCGGCCAGCGCGGGCAGGCTGGCCCGGTCGTGGCAGCTCTCGTCGGCGCAGACCGGCAGCGGCCGCGCCATCTCCGCCAGCGCCTCGTCGGCCCCGGCCGGCAGCGGCTGTTCCACCATCGCCACCCCGAGCCGCAGCAGCGCCGGCGCCAGTTCGGCATAGGCCTCCGCGCTCCAGCCCTCGTTGGCGTCGACGATGATCCGCGCCCGCGGCGCCCCGGCGCGCACCGCCTCGAGCCGGGCGAGGTCGTCCGCGCCGCCCAGCTTGATCTTGAGCAGCGGCCGGTGCGCGTGCTTCGCCGCCTCGGCGCGCATCACCTCCGGCGCGTCGAGCGACAGCGTGAAGGCGGTGATCTCGGGCCCCGGCGCCGCCAGGCCGGCGAGCTCCCACACCCGCCGTCCGCTGCGCCGCGCCTCCAGGTCCCAGAGCGCGCAGTCCACCGCGTTGCGCGCCGCGCCCGGCGGCAGCAAGCCCTGCAAGGCCGCCCGATCGAAGTCCTCCGGCAAGGCCGCGATCTGCGCCGCCACGCTCTCGGTCGTCTCGCCATAGCGGGCGTAGGGCACGCATTCGCCCCGTCCGCGCGCGCCGCCGGCTTCCACGCTCACCGTCAGCACCCGCGCCTCGGTCCGCGAGCCGCGGCTGATGGTGAAGGGGCGCGCCAGCGGAAAGGTCTCCGCCCGCACCGACAGCTTCATGCCAGCGCGTCCACCAGCCGCCCGGCGCCCTGGCGGAACGGGTCGACCGTCGGCAGCCCCATCCGCGCCTCGACCGCGGTCAGATGCTCCAGCGCCGCCGCCTCGGGCATCGCCGCGGTGTTGATCGCGATGCCGGTCACCCGCACCTCGGGATTGACCATCCGCGCCATGGTCAGGGACAGCTCGCGCAGCGCCTCGAGTGTCGGCAGCCGGTAGTCCGGCAGCCCGCGCATATGCGTCCGCGTCGGCTCGTGGCAGAGCACCAGCGCGTCGGGCTGGCCGCCGTGGATCAGCGCCAGGGTGACGCCGGAATAGGAGGCGTGAAACAGGCTGCCCTGCCCTTCGATCAGGTCCCAGTGCTCGGGCTCGTTGTCGGGCGTCAGCCATTCGATGCTGCCGGCCATGAAATCCGCCACCACCGCGTCGAGCGGCACGCCGTCGCCGGTGATCAGGATCCCGGTCTGGCCGGTGGCGCGGAACGTCGCCTGCATGCCCTCGCGCGCGCATCTCGCGCTCCATCGCCAGCGCGGTGTACATCTTGCCGACCGAGCAGTCGGTGCCGACGGCGAGCCAGCGCCGGCCGCTCCGCCGCTTGCCGCTGGCGATCGGATAGCGCTCGGCTCGGCACCCGCACGTCGTGCAGGCGGCGGCCGTGGGCGGCGGCCGCCGCCACCAGCGCCGGCTCGTCGCCGAGCAGGTTGTGCAGGCCCGACGCCAGGTCCAGCCCCGCCGCCAGCGCCTCGGTCAGCACCTCGAGCCAGGCCGGCGCGATCACCCCGCCGCGGTTGGCCACGCCGATCACCAACGTCTTCGCCCCGGCCGCGACGGCCTCGGCCGGCCGCATCTCCGGCAACCCCAGGTCGGCCCGGCAGCCGGGCAGGCGGCACTGGCCGATCGCCGCGTCCGGCCGCCAGTCCCGGATCCCCTGGGCGACCTTGGCCGCCAGCGGGTCGGGGGCATCGCCCAGAAACAGCAGATAGGGCGGCTCGATCATCGCGGTCTTCCCCCCGGCCGGTTCAGCCGGCGAAGTCCCGCGGCGGGTCGAGCCGCGAGGGGGTGCGCCGCTTGAAGCAGCAGCGCAGATAGGGGCCCTCGGGTGCTGCGAGCACGATCAGGCATTGCTCCAGGTGGCGCTCGCCGTCGAAGATGTCGACGAAACCCCGCGGCCCGGTGCCGTCCGTCGCCTCGATCAGGCAGCTCTCCGCCCCCATGGCGACGATCGGGTAGCGCCGCGGCCCGCATTCCATCACCAGCCGGCCTTCGCGCCGAGCGCTGCCGACACCGATCGCACGTTCCTCCATGGCGCAGCCCCCCTTTTGCCCTCCCCCCTGCAGGATATTGTTCGGCAACGCTAAAACAAGCCTCAAAATCCGGTCGCCCGCGACCTCGGCCGCCGACGCCGCCCTTCGTGAAACAGTGCTGTGCAGGAATCGGGGCTTTATTTTTCCGGCCCCGGCGTCAGGTTGTGGTCCGCAAGCACGAAAGGGAAGCGCGCATGGGATACCTGCAGGACGGCGAGTGGCATACCAGGGGGCAGGCCCCGAAGAACCCGGACGGACGTTTCGTGCGCCAGGACAGCCTCTGCCGCAACTGGGTGACCCGTGACGGCGCGCCCGGACCGAGCGGCTGCGGCGGCTTCCCCGCCGAGAGCGGCCGCTACCACCTCTACGTCTCCTACGCCTGCCCCTGGGCGCACCGCACGCTGATCTTCCGCGCGCTCAAGGGCCTGGCCGAGCACGTCAGCGTCGACGTGGTGCATCCCGTCCTCGGTCCCGACGGCTGGACTTTCGCCACCGACTTCCCCGGGGCGACCGGCGACCGGCTGCTCGGCAAGAGCTATCTGCGCGAGGTCTACCTCGCCGCCGACCCCCGCGCCAGCGGGCGGGTGACGGTGCCGGTGCTCTGGGACAAGGCCTCGGGCAGCATGGTCTCCAACGAATCCGCCGAGATCATCCGGATGTTCAATTCCGCCTTCGACCACATCACCGGCAACAGCCGCGACTTCTGGCCCGAGCCGCTGCGCCCGGCGATCGAGGCGGTGAACGCGCGGGTCTACGCCGGGCTCAACAACGGCGTCTACCGCGCCGGCTTCGCCCGCACCCAGGAGGCCTACGACGAGGCCGCCGCGGAGGTCTTCGAAACCCTAGACTGGATCGAGGAACGGCTGGGGCGCGGGCGCTACCTGATGGGCGAGCGGCTGACCGAGGCCGACTGGCGGCTGGCCACCACGCTCTTCCGCTTCGACCCGGTCTACCACGGCCACTTCAAATGCAACCGCCGCCGGCTGGTCGACTACCCCAACCTCTGGGCCTACGCGCGCGAGCTCTACCAGCACCCCGGCGTGGCCGAGACCGTGCACTTCGACCACATCACCACCCACTACTACCGCAGCCACGAGAGCATAAACCCGAGCCGGATCGTCCCGATCGGTCCCGACATCGACTGGCTGGCGCCCGCACGACCGGGCGCGGCGCTCCGCCGCCTGAGGCTCGAGGCGCGGCCGGGGTCGGTTCAGACCGGCCCGGTGCGGGGCCGGATCATCCGCACCAGCACGTTCGATCGGATGACGAAATGCTGCCACAGCGCCCCGGCGGCGTGCAGGCCGACGGCGATGATCACCAGGGGCTTGGCGAGCGAGTGGATCTCGCCCATGAACCCCAGGCCGAAGTACCAGGCCAGCGCGCCGGTGACCGGCAGGCCGAAGATGGCGGCGTAGAGCACGACGTGGGTCGCCGTCGCCAGGTGCCGCAGCAGCGCGCCTTCTCCCTCCGGCGCCGGCGGGACGCCGTGCCGCAGCCGGATCGCCAGCCGCAGCGCGGCGAGGACCAGCACCGACAGGCCGACATAGACGTGGATGTCCGCCCAGAGCGCGTTCGCGGCCGTGACCTCGGCGCCGCGACGATAGGCGTGGTAGGCCGGCTGGATGAAGTCCCCCAGCAGCAGCTGGAAGACGACCAGGGCGGCGATGATCCAGTGCAGCGTGATCTGGGCGGCAGTATAGCCGGTCGGCCGGTTACGGGATGCCATGAAATCCTCTCAACGTGATGCGCGCGTCCCGACGTTGTAGGCCGCGGGGCGCCGGTGGCAATTGATCTGCACAGGCTCGAACGCGCCGCCCGCCGCCTTCCGTCGCGAAACGGGCTTGCCGTCGGCGGCAGCCCGCGCAAGGCTGCGATCGGAACGAACCCCGGGGGAAGACGCCATGCAGCAGGACATCGTGATTCTCGACGGCGCCCGCACCGCCATCGGAACCTTCGGCGGCAGCCTCGCCGGCACGCCGCCGATCGACCTCGCCGCCACCGCGGCGCGCGAGGCGCTGGCGCGCTCGGGGGTCGAGGCCGGCCAGGTCGGCCACGTCGTCTTCGGCCACGTCATCAACACCGAGCCGCGCGACATGTACCTCAGCCGCGTCGCCGCCATGGATGCCGGAGTGCCCGACACCGTGCCGGCGATGAACGTCAACCGGCTCTGCGGCTCGGGGGTGCAGGCGATCGTCTCGGCGGTGCAGGCGCTGGCGCTCGGCGATGCCGAGTTCGCGCTGGCGGGCGGCGCCGAGTGCATGTCGCGCGCGCCCTACGCGCTGCCGGCGGCGCGCTGGGGCCAGAAGATGGGCGACACCAAGGCCATCGACATGATGACCGGGGCGCTGACCTGCCCCTTCGGCACCGGCCACATGGGCGTCACCGCCGAGAACGTCGCCGAGGAGCACCAGATCAGCCGCGCCGAGCAGGACGCCTTCGCGCTGGAGAGCCAGAAGCGCGCCGCCGCGGCGATCGGCGCCGGCCGCTTCGCCAGCCAGATCGTGCCGGTCGAGGTCCAGGTCAGGCGCCAGACCGTCGCCTTCGCCACCGACGAGCACCCCAAGGCCACCACGGCCGAGGCGCTGGCCGGGCTCCGGCCGGTGTTCCGCAAGGAGGGCACGGTGACCGCCGGCAACGCCAGCGGCATCAACGACGGCGCCGCCGCGCTGGTGCTGGCCACCGCCGAGGCCGCCGAGGCCGCCGGGCTCGCCCCCAAGGCCCGGGTGCTCGGCTACGCCCACGCCGGGGTGCGGCCCGAGGTGATGGGCATCGGCCCGGTGCCGGCGGTGAGGCGGCTGCTGGAGAGCCTCGGCCTCGGCGTCGACGACTTCGAGGTGATCGAATTCGAACGAGGCCTTCGCCGCCCAGGCGCTCGCGGTCAGCAAGGGCCTCGGGTTCGAGCCGGCCCGGGTCAACCCTAACGGCGGCGCCATCGCCCTCGGCCATCCGGTCGGCGCCACCGGCGCGATCCTCGCCATCAAGGCGCTCTACGAGCTCGAGCGCATCGGCGGCCGGCGGGCGCTCGTCACCATGTGCATCGGCGGCGGCCAGGGCATCGCGCTGGCGCTCGAGCGCCTCGCGGCGTGACCCCGGTCTGCGTCGTCTGCGGCGTCGGGCCGGGCCTCGGACGCGCGCTCGGCCGCCGCTTCGCGCGCGGCGGCTTCGCCGTGGCGCTGATCGCGCGGCAGCAGGTTGCGCTGGATCTGCTGGCGGCCGAGATCGAGGCCGAGGGCGGCACCGCCCGCGGCTTCGCGGCCGACCTGACCGACACGCCCGCGCTCGGCGCCGCGCTCGGCCGGGTCGCCACGGAGCTGGGTCCGCCCGAGGTGCTGATCTACAACGCCAGCGTCTTCGTCGCCGGCCCGGCGATGGCCCGCGACCCCGGGGGCTTCGCCGCCGAGCTGGCGCTAGACGTCACCGGCGCGCTGGTCGCCGCCCAGGCGGTCTACCCGGCGATGCGCGCCGCCGGACGCGGCAGCATCCTCTTCACCGGCAGCAAGCTGGCGCTGGCGCCGGAGACCGGCGGCGGCTCGCCCGGCCTGGCCGCCGGCAAGTCGGCGCTGCGGGCGCTGGCGCTGGCGATCGCGCCCGAGCTCGCCCAGGCCGGCATCCACCTCGCGACCGTCACCGTCTACGGCTCGATCAAACCCGGCGGCCGCTTCGATCCCGATCGCATCGCCGAGGCGTTCTGGACGCTCCACCGCCAGCCGCGCGAGGCCTGGTCGACCGAGCTGGTGTTCCGCGGCGACGACTGAGCGGCTTGCCGGACCTTCGCAACGGCACAGTTTCGTCTTACACCGAGACCGCCCCGACCCGAGGATGCCCGCATGACCACCGGACCCACCGATCCACCGCACCCGGGGCGCTGGATCGCGATGCTGGTGCTGCTGATCGCCGGCTTCATGAACCTGATCGACGTCACCATCGTCAACGTCGCGCTCCCCAGCATGCAGCGCGCCTTCGCCGCCAGCGACAGCGAGATCGAGTGGGTGGTGGCCGCCTATATCCTGGTCTTCGCGCTCGGGCTGCTGCCGCTCGGCCGCGCCGGCGACATCTTCGGCCGCCGCCGCATGTTCATCTCCGGGCTCTGCGTCTTCACCTTCGGCTCGGCGCTCTGCGGGCTCGCGCCGAGCATGGGCACGCTCATCGCCGCCCGGGTGCTGCAGGGCATCGGCGGCGCGATGATGATCCCGCAGACGCTGGCGCTGACCCCGGCGCTGTTTCCTCCGCACGAGCGCGGCTTCGCCTTCTCGCTGTTCGGCCTGACCGCCGGCCTCGCTTCGGTGGCCGGGCCGGTGGTCGGCGGGCTCCTGATCCGCGCCGACATCCTCGCCCTCGGCTGGCGACCGATCTTCCTGGTCAACATCCCGATCGGCGTCGCCGCGGTGTTCGCCGCTCTGCGCTTCGTACCGTCGCCGCGCGGCTCGCGCGAGCTCGGCAACGACTTCGTCGGCATCGCCATCGCCGCGGCGACGCTGCTCCTGCTGATCGTGCCGCTGATCGAGGGCCGCCAGCTCGGCTGGCCGCTCTGGAGCTTCGCGATGATGGCCGCGGCCCTGCCGATGGCCGCCGGCTTCGTCCTCTGGGAGCGGCGGCAGGCCCGCCGCGGCCGGCCGGAACTGCTGCCGATCGCGCTGCTCGGCAGCCGCAACTTCCTCGCCGGCGCCGCGATGATCGCCACGCTCTTCTCCGGGATCCCCGGCTACTTCATGGTGCTCGCGCTCTACCTGCAGAACGGCTACGGCCTGAACCCGCTCGCCTCGGGCCTGACCACGCTGCCGTTCCCGGTGGGCGTCTTCTGCGCCTCGCTCATCTCCGGCCGCCTCGGCACCCGCTGGCCGCGGCGGCGGATCAGCGCCGGCGGCCTGCTCCTGGCCGGGTCGATGCTCTGGATGCGCCTGGTGGTCGCGGGCACCGGCGACGCCGTGCTGCGCGCGGCGTTCGCGCCGCCGCTCTTTCTCGGCGGCCTCGGGCTCGGCCTGTCGGTGGCGATGCTGTTCCAGACCGTGCTGGCGACGGTGCCGCCGCGCGACACCGGCTCGGCCTCGGGCTCGCTGCAGGCCGTGCAGCAGGTCGGCGCCGCTTTCGGGGTCGCGATCGTGGGCGAGCTCTTCTTCAGCCGCCTCGCCGCCGGCGCGCTCGCCGGCGGGGACCCGCACGCCGCCTACGCCGCGGCGATGACCCGGGCGCTGATCTACAACACCCTCGCCTTCCTGCTGGTGGCGGCGCTGGTCCGGCTGCTGCCCAAGCCCGCCTTCGCCACCCACGCGGCCCAGACCCGCCCCGCCGTTTCGCTCGACTGAGCCTGTTTCCGGACTGCACGCCTCGGGGCCCCGCAGGATGAGGCGCCGCGGATCGCTCTGAGCGGGGCGCCGGTGGCGCGCCGCGCGATCCGCTCGCCCGGAGCGCCAGCGCGGAGGGCGAGAGGCGTGCCGCGTCCCCGGACCGTGCCGATCCGGGCGCGGCTGCCCTGGCGGTCGCGCTTGCGCGACTGCCCCTGGGAGGGCAGTCGCGGCCGGATTTGCCGCTGGTCAAATCCGGCGGGACGGCGGAACCGGATCGCGTCATTCCGAACCGATCGGGCGGAAGCCGTCTCATATCATATCATATGAGCCCGCGCCTTAACGATTTAAGCCCGACTGTTTTACTATAAATATGCGTTCCAGACGCAGGCCATACGGGTTCCAGATCGCACCGATCGCCGTAAACCTTTGCCCTCGTTCCGGGAAGTCAGTGCTCGGCGCTGATCCACCGAGCCGCCTTCTCGGCCATCATCAGCACCGGCGCATTGGTGTTGCCGCTGGTGATCAGCGGCATCGCCCCGGCGTCCACCACCCGCACCCCGGCGATCCGTCCGCCCCGCCCGTCGCGCAGCCGCAATTGCGGGTCGAGCACCGCGTCGGGGTCGCCGTCGCGGCCCATGGCGGTGGTGCCGACCGGGTGGAAGATCGTGGTGGCGATGTCTCCGGCCAGCCGGGCCAGCTCCTCGTCGCTCTGGTACTCCAGCCCCGGCTTCCACTCCTGCGGCCGATAGCGCGCCAGCGCCGGCTGGCTGCAGATGCGCCGGGTCAGCCGCAGGCTGTCGGCGGCGACCCGGCGGTCCGCGTCGGTGGCGAGATAGTTCGGCCGGATCAGCGGAGCGTCCGCGGGCCGGGCGCTGGCGATGTCGATGCGCCCGCGGCTGCTCGGGTTGAGGTTGCAGACGCTGGCGGTGATCGCCGGAAAGCCGTGCAGCGGCTCGCCGAAGGCCTCCAGGCTCAGCGGCTGGACGTGGAACTCGACGTTGGCGTGATTGCGGCCCGGGTCGGAGCGGGTGAAGGCGCCGAGCTGGCTCGGCGCCATGCTCATCGGCCCGCTGCGCCGGAGCGCGTATTCCAGCGCGATCCGCGCCTTACCCGCCGGCCCGCGCGCCAGCTCGTTCAGTGTCACGGCACCGCTCACCTTGTAGACGCTGCGGATCTGCAGGTGGTCCTGCAGGTTGCCGCCGACCCCGGGCAGGTCGGCCCTGACCTCGATCCCGTGCCGGCGCAGCAGCCCGGCCGGGCCCAGGCCCGAGAGCTGCAGCAGCTTGGGGCTGTTGACCGCCCCGGCGCAGAGGATCACCGCCCGGCGCGCCGCGACCTCCGTCCCGTCCGCCATCGCGATGCCGGTGCAGGCCAGCCTGCCGTCGGCCCGCGGCCCGAGGAGCAGCCGCGCCACCTCGGCGCGGGTCCGAATCGTCAGGTTCCGCCGCGCCGCCGCCGGCCGCAGGAAGGCGCGCGCCGCGTTCCAGCGCCAGCCCCGGCGCTGGTTCACCTCGAAATAGCCGACGCCCTCGTTGTCGCCGTCGTTGAAATCGGCGCGCGGCGCGATCCCGGCCTCGGCGCAGGCTGCGGCGAAGGCCTCCAGGATCTCCCACTTCAGCCGCTGCCGCTCGACCCGCCACTCGCCGCCCGCACCGTGGAAACGCGCGAACTCGGGGTCGGCGCCGGCGTCCATCCGCCAGTGGCTCTCGTGGGCGATGAAGTCCGGCAGCGCGTGCTCCCAGGACCAGGCGTCGTCGCCGGTCAGCTCGGCCCAGGCGTCGTAGTCGCGCGCCTGGCCGCGCATGTAGATCATGCCGTTGATCGACGAGCAGCCGCCGAGCAACTTGCCGCGCGGATAGCGCAGCCGGCGGCCGTTCAGCCCCGGGTCGGGCTCGGTGAGGTACATCCAGTCGGTGCGCGGGTTGCCGATGCAGTAGAGGTAGCCGACCGGGATCCGGACCCAGTGATAGTTGTCCGACCCCCCCGCCTCGATGAGCAGCACCCGGGCGTCCGGGTCGGCGCTCAGGCGGTTGGCCAGCAGGCAGCCGGCGGTGCCCGCCCCGACGACGATGTAGTCGAAGCCTTCCATCCCGCCGTTCTAGGCAATGCCGCCCGGCCGCGGCAAGCGCTCAGGCCGCGACCGCTCGGTCGATCGCCCGCCCGAGCCGCAGGACGAGCTCGCCGGTCTCGGGCTCGTCGAGAATGAAGGGCGGCGCGAGCAGCACGTGGTCGCCCTGCCGGCCGTCGATGGTCCCCGCCATCGGGTAGCAGATCAGCCCTTCGTCGAGCGCCGCCTGCTTGACCCCGGCGGCGACCCGCCGCTCTGGCGCGAACGGCGTCTTGGAGGCGCGATCGGCTACCAGTTCCAGCCCCCGGAAGAAGCCACGGCCGCGGATGTCCCCGACATGGGGATGATCGCCGAACCTCTGCTTCAGCGCCGCGGCCAGCTCCGGGCCGCGCGCCCTGACCCGCGCGACCAGCCCGCGGTCGATCAGCGTGCGCAGCACCGCCAGCCCGGCCGCCGCGCCGACCGGATGGCCCATCGCGGTATGGCCGTGCTGGAACGCCCCGGACCCCGCCGCGATCGCGTCGTGGATGGCCCCGGTGCAGAGCATCGCCCCGATCGGCTGGTAGCCGGCGCCGAGACCCTTGGCGATGCAGAGAATGTCCGGGTCGATGCCGTCGTGCTCGCAGGCGAAGAGCTCACCGGTCCGGCCCATGCCGCACATCACCTCGTCGAGGATCAAGAGCACGCCGTGCCGGTCGCAGATGTCGCGGATCGCCGCGAAATAGCCCGGCACCGCCGGCACCGCGCCGAGCGTCGCCCCGACCACCGGCTCGGCGATGAAGGCCATCACTGTCTCGGGCCCGAGCCGCTCGATCTCGGCTTCGAGCTCGGCCGCGGCCCGCGCGCCGTAGGCCTCGGCGCTCTCGCCCTCCAGCCGCAGCCGGTATTCGTAGCAGGGCGCGATGTGGCTGGTCTCGATCAGCAGCGGATCGAACAGCGCGCGCCGGGCCGCGTTTCCGCCCGCGGCCAGCGCCCCCAGGGTGTTGCCGTGGTAGCTCTGGCGCCGCGCGATCAGCCGCCGCCGCGCCGGCTGGCCGATCTCGACGAAATACTGCCGCGCCAGCTTGATCGCCGCCTCGACCGCTTCCGACCCGCCGGAGGCGAACCAGACCCGGTCGAGCGCCCCCGGCGCCTGCGCGATCAGCAGGTCCGCCAGCGCCTCGGCCGGCTCGGAGGTGAAGAAGCCGGTATGGGCGAAGGCCAGCCGCTCGAGCTGCCGCCGCACCGCCGCGACGATCTCGGGATCGCCGTGGCCGAGGCAGCTGACCGCCGCGCCGCCGGAGGCGTCGAGATAGCGCCGGCCCGCGGCATCGACCAGCCAGCAGCCGGAGCCGCCGACCGCGACCGGCATCGTCCGGCGGCTGTCGCGCTGAAACACGTGCCCCATCGGCCGAGGCTAGCCGGCGCGCCCGGCCGGGGCAAGGCTGCGGCACTAAATCCGCTCGCTGCCCCCCGATGCATCGGCTAACGTCCGGTCGGGGCGCGGAGGCGAGGGCGGCATGGCGAACGGGCTGGCTGGTAAATCGGCGATCGTGACCGGGGCGGCGCGCGGCATCGGCCTGGCGGTCGCGCGGCGCCTGGTGCGGGCAGGGGCCTCGGTGATGCTGGCCGACATGGACGAGGAGCAGCTCGGGCACGAGGTCGCGGTGCTGGGCGACGAGGGCTACGACGGGCGGGCCAGCGCCTTCTACGGCGACCTGCGCGAGAAGCTGAGCATGAGCAACCTGATGGCCGCGACCATGGACGCCTACGACGGCATCGACATCCTGATGAACGCCAGCCGCCTCCTGGTCGCCTCCGACCCGCTCGACGCCGAGGCCGACCGCCTCGAGGCGACGCTGGCGCAGAACGTCGTTGCCAACCTGCGGCTCAGCCAGATCGTGGCCCGGCGGATGATCGAGCTGGCCGCCGACCAGCCCGCCGCCACCGACCGGGCGATCGTGAACCTGAGCTCGATCCACGCCCACCGCTCGACCCCCGGGCTGATGGCCTATTCGGTCGGCTGCGCCGCGCTCGAGCAGCTCACCCGGATCCTGGCGCTGTCGCTGGCCCCGAGCCAGATCCGGGTCAACGCCATCGCCGTCGGCGGCATCCCGGGGCGGTCGCTCGCCAAGGCGATCCCGGGGATCGAGGACCTGCCCGATGCCCTGGCCGAGGTGACGCCGCTCGGCCGGACGGGCGAGCCGCAGGAATGCGCCGAGGCGGCGGTGTTCCTGGCCTCGCCGGCAGCCAGCTACATCACCGGCCAGGTGCTTGCGGTCGACGGTGGCCGCCAGCTCCCCGACCCGCTCTCGGCCGGGCGCGACTGACGCCGCGCCCCGGCGGCGCCGCGGCTCAGCCGCGCATGATCGCCAGCGCTCTCGCGTGCAGCGCGCGGTTCGCCGCCGCGACGACCGTGCCGCCCTGCAGCGGCGGCTCGCCGTCGAGGTCGGTGACGATCCCCCCCGCCGCCTCGACGATCGGGATCAGCGGCACGATGTCGTAGGCCTGCAGCGAGCCCTCGATCACCAGGTCGACCAGCCCGTGCGCCAGCAGGCAGTAGGAATAGCAGTCGCCGCCGAAGCGGCTCATCCGCACCGCCCCGGCGACCCGCGCGAAGGCCCGGCGCTCGGCGGCGGCGCCGAACATCTCGGGATGGGTGCAGTAGAGGATCGCCTCGGCGAGCTCGGTCCTGCCCGACGTCCGCAGCCGGAGCTCGGAACCCGGCCGCAGCAGGAACGCCCCCGACGGCCGGCCGACGAAGGTCTCGCCGAGATACGGCTGGCGCATGATCCCGCCCACCGGCCGGCCGTCCCGCAGCAGCCCCAGCAGCACCCCCCAGGCCGGAACGCCCGAGATGAAGGCGCGGGTGCCGTCGATCGGGTCGATGATCCACGACCATTCGCTGGAGCCCGGGGTGAAGCCCTCCTCCTCGCCCATGATCGGGCTGTCCGGCCAGGCCGCGCCCAGCCGGGCACGGATCAGCGCCTCGACGCCGCGGTCGGCCTCGGTGACCGGATCGAACGCCCCGTCGCCCAGCTTGTTCTCCACGGCGAGCGGCCGGCGGAAGAAGCCGAGCGCCAGCCGCCCGGCCTCCTCGACGATCGGCAGCGCCACCCGCAGCCGCGCCTCGATCTCGCTCGCAAGGTCCATCGTCATCTCCCGTCGGCCAACCGGCGCAGGCAGCGCCGCGGAGCGCCGAATCGAAAGCGGCCCGCCGGACCCCGGCGGGCCGCTCCCACGATCGAACGGACTCAGGCGAGCGTGCGCTCGACCGTTTCGGTCTCGAAGATCTCGATGACGTCGCCTTCGCGCATGTCGTCGTAGTGCTCGAAGGCCATGCCGCATTCCTGGCCGACCTGGACCTCGCGCACCTCGTCCTTGAAGCGCTTCAGCGTCTTCAGCTTGCCCTCGTGGATCACCACGTTGTCGCGCAGCAGCCGCACGCCGGCCGAGCGGCGGGCGACGCCCTCGGTGATCTTGCAGCCCGCCACCTTGCCGACGCCGGTGATCTTGAACACCTGAAGGATCTCGGCGTAGCCGATGAACTTCTCGCGGATCTCCGGGCTCAGCAGCCCGCTGGCCGCCTGCTTCACGTCGTCAACCAGGTCGTAGATCACCGAGTAGTAGCGGATCTCGACGCCCTTCTGGTTCGCCGCCTCGCGCGCCGGCGCGTTGGCGCGGACGTTGAAGCCGATGATCGGCGCGCCGGAGGCCTCGGCCAGGGTCACGTCCAATTCGGTGATGGCGCCGACGCCGGAGTGCAGCACCCGGATCCGGACCTCCTCGGTGCCGATCTTCTCCAGCGCCTGCACGATCGCCTCCGCCGAGCCCTGGACGTCGGACTTGACCACCACAGGCAGCTCCTTGAGGTCCTTGTCGGCCTTGGCCTTGGCCAAGAGCTGGTCGAGCGTGGTCGCCGAGCCCACCGCCGCACGCTTGTCGCGCGACAGCCGTTCGCGGTAGCTGGCTATCTCGCGGGCGCGCGCCTCGTCGTCGACCACGTTCAGCACGTCGCCGGCCTCCGGCGTGCCGCTGAGGCCGAGCACCTCGACCGGCACCGACGGCCCGGCCTCGTCCACGCGCTCGCCCTGGTCGTTGATCAGCGCCCGCACCCGGCCCCACTGCTCGCCGACGACGAAGATGTCGCCGCGCTTCAGCGTGCCCTTCTGCACCAGCACCGTCGCCACCGGGCCGCGGCCGACGTCGAGCTTGGCCTCGATCACCGCGCCCTCGGCCTGGCGGTCGGGGTTGGCCTCGAGGTTCAGAAGCTCGGCCTGCAGCGCGATGTCCTCGAGCAGCGTGTCGAGCCCCTTGCCGGTGACGGCCGAGACCTCGACGTCGAGCACCTCGCCGCCCATTTCCTCGACCACGATCTCGTGGCTGAGCAGCTGCGTGCGGACCCGGTTCGGGTCGGCGCCCGGCTTGTCGACCTTGTTGATCGCCACGATCATCGGCACGCCGGCCGCCTTGGCGTGGCTGATCGCCTCGACGGTCTGCGGCATCACGCTGTCGTCGGCCGCCACCACCAGGATGACGATGTCGGTGACCTGCGCCCCGCGCGCGCGCATCGAGGTGAAGGCGGCGTGGCCCGGCGTGTCCAGGAAGGTGATCACCGCCCCGCTCTCGGTCTTCACCTGGTAGGCGCCGATGTGCTGGGTGATGCCGCCGGCCTCGCCGGAGACCACGTTGGTCTTGCGGATGGCGTCGAGCAGCGAGGTCTTGCCGTGGTCGACATGGCCCATGATGGTGACGACCGGCGGCCGCGGCTTTTGCTTGCCCTCGTCGTCCCCGGAGGCCTGCACGATCACGTCCTCGACGTCGGCCTCGGAGACGCGCACCACCTTGTGGCCGAACTCCTCGACGATCAGCGCCGCGGTGTCGGGATCGATAGTCTGGTTCTGGGTGGCCATGATGCCGTTCTGCATCAGGGTCTTGACCACGGCGGCGACGCGCTCGGCCATACGGTTGGCGAGCTCCTGCACGGTGATCGCGTCGGGCACGTTCACCTCGCGCACCACCTTCTCGCGCTCGCCGGTGTGGCTCTGCACCCGGCGCTTCTCGCGCTCCTGGCGGCGCTTCATCGCCGCCATCGAGCGCTGGCGCCCTTCCTCGTCGGTGGCGTTGGCGATCGTCAGCTTGCCCGAGCGGCGGCGGTCGTCCTCGCCCTTGCCGCGGCCGCGCTTCTCCTCGACCGCCGGGACCTTCTCGGCGACTTTGGTCGACTTCGGGCCGGTCGGGCGTCCGGCCTCGGCGCGCGCGGCCTGGGCCTGCGCGGCGGCGGGATCGAGCACTTCGGCGGCGGCCTGGCGCGGAGACGCCGGCGCCTTGGCCCGGGCCGCCGCCTTGGCCGCATCCTCGGCCTGCTCGGCGGCAGCCGCGGCGGCGCGCTGCTCCTGGATCTCGCGCTCCTTCTCGGCGCGCTCGGCGGCCTCCTTCTCGGCGCGGAGACGCGCCAGCTCGGCCTCGCGGGCCTCGGTGGCCTCGCGCTCCTTCTCGCGGCGATCCGATTCCTGCGCCTTGGCGGCCTCGACCGCCTTCAGCCGCCGCTCGAACTCGGCGTCCGACAGGCTGGGCGTGGTGCCGACCCGGGCTGCATTGCCGGCGCCGTTGGCGGGGGCGCCGGGCTTGGGGACGAGAATCCGCTTGCGCTTGTGCTCGACCGTGACCGACTTGGTCCGGCCATGGCTGAAGCTCTGGCGCACGTGGCTGGTCTCGGTGCCGCCGCCGCGCAGCCCGAGCGCCTTGCCCTTGCGGTCCGTGTCCTTGTTATCCATCATTCCCGTTCTAGCCTTTCCCGCGGGGGCCTTCCCCCGCCGATCCATCGCCAACCCCGTCCCCCGACGGAGGCTGGTTCGTCGCATCCCTGATGCCTGTCAGCCGCAGGGCCTCGTCTCTGATCCGGTCGCCCAGACCCCCCGCCAGCACGGCGGCATGTATCACACGATCACGCCCGAATGCCAAACCCAATTCGTGCCCCAAAAGGCACGAAACAAGGGTGTTTTGGCCTTCGGGCGGGCGCAGTTGGCCGCGTTCGCGCACCGACCCGTCCGCCGCCTGCAGGAGCAGCGCCGCCTCGCCCGAGACCAGCGCCGCCTTCGTCTTCTCCAGCCCCGCCACCGCCTGTCCGGCCTTGCGTGCCAGCGCCACCAACTCGACCAGCCGCTGCACCAGCAACGTCTCGACCCGCGCCGCCAGATCGGCCGGCACCCGGACCTGCCGCTTCGCCGCGCGGGCGAAATACCCCTTTCCGGCGGCGCTGGCCAGCGCCCTTGCATCGGCGCTGACCCACATTCCGCGCCCCGGCAGCCGCTCGGCCAGATCCGGCACGATCTCTCCGTCGGGCGCCGCCACGAACCGGATCAGGCCGGCCTTGGGGCCGCTGGCGCGGGTGACGATGCAGCGCCGCTCCGGCTCGGTACGCGCCTTCACCCGACCCCCGCGCGTCACCTCAGGCCTGATTCTCCGCCGTTTCCTCCGCTGCGTCGCCCGCCGCCTCGTCGGGCTCCTTCGGCTCCAGATCGGCCGGATCGACCCAGCCGAGCTGGACGCGGGCGCCCATCACCAGCGTCTGCGCCTCCTCGAGGCTCATGTCGAACTTCTCCAAGAGCCCGGTGTCCTTCACCCGCTTGCCGTCGACGGTGGTATAGCCGCCGGCGAGCTCCCAGTCGGCGCAGCGCGCGAACTCCTCCAGCGTCTTGATCCCGTCCTCTGCCAGCGCCTCGATCATCTGCGGCGTCAGGCCCTCGAAGTCGAACAGGCTCTGCTCGACGCCCAGCTCGCGCGCATGCTCCAGCGCCTTGGCGTTGATCTCCTCCAGGCTCTCGCGCGCCCGGGCCTGCAGCTCGTCGGCGGTGTTCTGGTCGAAGCCGTCGATCGACGTCAATTCCTCGAGATCCACATAGGCGACCTCCTCGAGCGTTGCAAACCCCTCGGCCACCAGCAGCTGCGCCACCATCTCGTCGACGTTCATGGTGTCCATGAACAGCTGGGTGCGCTCGGCGAACTCGGCCTGGCGGCGCTCGCTCTCCTGGGCCTCGGTCATGATGTCGATGTCGAAGCCGGTGAGCTGGCTCGCCAGCCGCACGTTCTGGCCGCGACGGCCGATGGCCAGGCTCAGCTGCTCGTCCGGCACCACCACCTCGATGCGCTCGCTGTCGTCGTCGAACACCACCTTCGAGACCTCGGCCGGCTGCAGCGCATTGACCAGGAAGGTCGCCGGATCCTGGTTCCAGGGAATGATGTCGATCTTTTCGCCCTGCAGCTCGTTCACCACCGCCTGCACCCGGCTGCCGCGCATGCCGACGCAGGCGCCGACCGGGTCGATCGAGCTGTCGTAGCTGATGACGCCCATCTTCGCCCGGCTGCCGGGATCGCGGGCCACCGCCTTGATTTCGATGACGCCCTCGTAGAATCTCGGGCACCTCCATCTTGAAGAGCTCGGCCAGGAACTCCGGCGCGGTCCGCGACAGGAAGATCTGCGGACCCCGGGTCTCGTGGCGCACCTCGCGGATCAGCGCCCGCACGCGATCGCCATTCCTGAACGCCTCGCGCTGGATCAGCTGGTCGCGGCGCAGGATCGCCTCGCCCCGGCCGACGTCGACGATGACGTTGCCGTACTCGGTTCGCTTGACCACGCCGTTGATGATCTCGCCGGCCCGGTCCTTGAACTCCTCGTACTGGCGCAGCCGCTCGGCCTCGCGCACCTTCTGCATGATCACCTGCTTGGCCGACTGCGCGGCGATCCGGCCGAAGTCCATCGGCGGCAGCGGGTCGGTGAGGTAGTCGTCGAGCTGGGCGTCCGGCTTGATCGCCCGCGCCTCCTCCAGCGTCAGCTCGGTGAACAGGTTCTCCGGCTCCTCGACCACGTGCCGGTAGCGGGTCATCTCCAGCTCGCCCGACTTGCGGTCGATCCGGGCGCGGATGTCGTACTCGGCGCCATAGCGCGAACGCGCCGCCTTGCCGAGCGAATCCTCCATCGCCTCGATCACCAGCGAGGGGTCGATCATCTTCTCGCGGGCGACCGCGTCGGCGATCTGCAACAGCTCCAGCCGGTTGGCAGAGGTCACGCTCATTTCACTTCCTCGTCTTCCACATCGGACGCATCCTCGTCTTCGGTCTCTTCTTCGACGTCATCGAACTCTGCGGGATCGAAGCCCTGCGCCTTGCGGTTCGCCAGGCTCTCGGCCACCAGCGCGTCGGTCAGCACCAGCTTGGCGTCGGCGATCATCTCGAAGGCCAGCCCGATGGTGCCCTCGGGGATCTCGATCAGCACCTCCCCGTCCTGCACCCCGGTCAGCTCACCCTTGAACCGCCGGCGGCCGTCGATCGCCTCCTCGGTCTCGATCCGGGCCTCGTAGCCCTCCCAGCGCTCGAAGTCCTTCAGCCGGGTCAGCGGCCGGTCGATGCCGGGGCTGGAGACCTCGAGCGTGTACTCGCCGCTGATCGGATCCTCGACGTCGAGCACCGCCGACACCGCCCGGCTGATCCGGGCGCAGTCGTCGACTTCGATGCCGCCGTCCGGGCGCTCGGCCATGATCTGCAGCACCGCGCGCCTGCCGCCCATCAGCCGCAGCCGCACCAACTCGAACCCGAGCCCCTCGACGGTCGGGGCGACGATCCCGGCGAGGCGGCGGTCGATGGCGGCTTTGGCGATGAGGTCTGCCAAACGTGACTCCAGGGCGCAGAAACAAAAAAACGGGCGCGCGGCCCGTTTGAAGCTCCGGTGGAGGATCGACCACTGACCGATCCGCCGCTGATGGCGTCCATATAGGCCCGGCGCCCGGCCGATGCAAGCGCCTTTCGTCGCCGCCGGCGCGGCGGCGCGTCAGCCCGTGTAGGGCCGCAGGATGTCCTTGGCGCCGAGCCGCTGGAACAGCACGACACTGCCCCGCGAGTGGCGCGGATCGTAGACGAAGCCGTGCTCGTTCATGGTGGCGAAGAGCCGTCGCACGCCGGACAGCCCGGTCACATGGTCGTGCATCTCCAGAAAGATCCGGTCGACCCCCGAGAGATCCGCGCCCTGGAACAGCATGGTCTCCGCCCCCTCGACGTCACAGACGATCAGGTCGATTCCCTCCTCGCGCAGCAGCGCGTCGAGGTTCAGCGTCGGCACCTCGACGGTCCCGACATAGGGATTGGGCGCAGGCGACAGCGATCCCATCCAGAAGTCGCGCCGCAGGTAGAAGGTGGCGCTCTCGGTCGCCTCGTTGGTCAGCACCGCGTTCAGCCGCCGCACCTTGCGGACCCGGTTGCAGGAATGCAGCAGCGTCATGTAGTCCATCAGGAACGGGTTGGCCTCGACCGCCACTATCCGGCTGACCCGCCGCTCGCGCGAGAGCAGCGTCGAGATGAAGCCGATCCCCGCGCCGATCTCCAGCACGTGGTCGCCGGGGCGCACGATGCCCGGGATCTGGCGCGCTTCCTCGGCCTCGAACCGGCCCTCGATGATCGCTTCATGGATCGCCGGCGTGATCACTTCGGGATCATAGGGAATCACCACCCCTGCGGCCTGCAGCCTTGCCTCAGGCGTGTATACAAGGGGGGACGACTCGATCATAAGTTGCAATAGGCGGAAATCCGCTCACCTGTAAACTGGCTTGGTCGTTTGAGACCAAACCTTTTTGGAACCGTGGCCGGAAAGGCACAGACCGGCCGGGCGTGAAGCTCGTCACGCCACCGTTGCAGACAGGTGTTGAGAAACTATTTCGGGCTGCGCTTGGCCAGGATGCGCTGCAGCGTGCGGCGGTGCATGTTCAACCGGCGCGCCGTTTCCGAGACGTTGCGATCGCAAAGCTCGTAGATGCGCTGGATGTGCTCCCAGCGCACCCGGTCCGCCGACATCGGGTTCTCCGGCGGCTCCGGCCGGGCGAGGTCCCGCGCCAGCAGCGCGCAGGTCACGTCGTTGGCGTCGGCCGGCTTCGCGAGATAGTCGGTCGCGCCGATCTTGACCGCGGCCACCGCCGAGGCGATCGCGCCATAGCCGGTCAGCACTACGATGCGCATGTCCGGACGGCGCTCGCGCAGCAGGCCGACCAGATCGAGCCCATTGCCGTCCTCCAGCCGCAGGTCGATCACCGCGTAGGCCGGCGGTCGGCTGTCGGCCACCGCGCGCCCGGCTGCGACCGAATCGACCGCCGTCACCTCGAAGCCGCGCTTCTCCATCGCCCGGCTCAGCCGGTGCAGGAACGGCTCGTCGTCGTCGAGGATCAAGAGCGAGCGGTCGGCGCCGAGGTCGTCATTGGCCAACGCCACCATGGCGCAGGGTCTCCCTTCGCTGCGGCAGATCGGCCAGCGTGGCCGGCTCCGCCGTCAATCCGCCGCGCTCAGAGCTTCGCGGCGAAGCACGACACCGACTTCGCCATGTCGTCAGGGCTCATGTCGGACGGGTAGAACTCGAGAAACCCCACCTTCGGGGCCATCAGGTAGGTGAACGACGAGTGGTCCATCAGGTAGTACTGCGGGTCGTCGCCGTTCTTGTGATAGTAGACCTTGTAGGCGTTGGCGGCGGTGGCCACCTGTTCCGGCGTGCCGGTCAGTCCGACCAGCTTGGGATCGAGGGCGGTGGTGAAGTCCTTGACCACCGGCGGGGTGTCGCGCGCCGGGTCGATCGAGATGAAGACCTGGCCGACGTTCGTTCCCTTCTCGGCCAGCGCCTGCGCGGCGAGGGCGTTGCGCGACAAATCCGTCGGGCAGACGTCGGGGCAAAAGCTGTAGCCGAAATAGACCAGCGTCGGCCCGGTGATCACCTCCGCGTCGGTCACCTGGCGGCCGCTGCCGTCGATCAGCGTGAACGGCCCGCCGATCGACGCCGTCCCGCCCGCCACCGCACCGTGGCGGCAACCGGCGAACGGATCCGCCTCGCGCATGCCGCATCACCAGGAACCCGCCGGCGGCGAGGCCGAACAGGACCGCGGCGGCAGCGAAGAGCGCGTAAACGCGGGTCATCGGCGGGCGAACTCCGAATTCGGGACGCCGCAGGTTTGTGGCATGCGGCCGCACGCATCACAAGGTCGCAGCCCGGTCAAATTCCTTTGAACGGGCCGGTCCGACTGCTAAGTCGCCAGCCATGACCGAGCCGAGCCTGCCCATTCTGGCCATCGACGCGCGCAGCGCCTGGGTCCGCCTGCGCACCCTGATCCTGCTGCGCTGGCTCGCGGTCGGCGGCCAGTCGGCGGCGGTGCTGGTGGCGAGCCTCGGCCTCGGCATCCAGATCGCCCACCTGCCCTGCGCCGTGGTGATCGGTGCCTCGGCCGCCTTCAATGCCGTGGCGATGACCGTGGCGGCCGAGAACCGCCGGCTGAGCGAGCGCGAGGCGGTGCTGACGCTGGTCTTCGATCTCTGCCAGCTCGGGGCGCTGCTCTACCTCACCGGCGGGCTCGGCAATCCCTTCGCGCTCCTGATCATGGCGCCGGTGACGATCAGCGCCTCGGTGCTGTCGCTGCGGGCCACGATCCTGCTCGCCGCGGTGGCGGCGGCGATCATCACGCTGCTCGCGCAGTTCTACGTGCCGCTCGAGCTCGCGTCGGGAGAGGAGCTCGCGTTGCCCGAGGTGCTGGCGCTCGGCAGCTGGACCGCGCTGCTCACCGGCACCGCCTTCCTGGCGATCTACGCCCGGCGGGTGACCGACGAGACCTTCTCGATGTCGCAGGCGCTCGCCGCCACCCAGATGGCGCTGGCGCGCGAGCAGCAGCTCAGCGCGCTCGGCGGCGTGGTCGCGGCCGCGGCCCACGAGCTCGGCACCCCGCTGGCCACCATCAAGCTCGCCGCCACCGAGCTGGTCGAGGAGCTGGCCGACCGGCCGCACCTGCAGGAGGACGCGCAGCTGGTGCGCGCCCAGGCCGACCGCTGCACCCGCATCCTGCGAGCCATGGGGCCGCGCGGCAAGGAGGACGCCCTGGTCCGCCACGCCCCGTTCTCCACCGTGGTCGAGGAGGCCGCGGCGCCCCATGCCGACCGCGGCATCCGCATCATCACCCGGATCGAGGGCGCCCCGGTCGAGGACGGCCCCGAGGTCCAGCCCGCGGTCGCCCGCCGGCCGGAGATCATCCAGGGGCTGCGCAACCTGATCCAGAACGCCGTCGACTTCGCCCGCTCGACGGTCTGGATCGATCTCGACTGGACCGACGCCGAGCTCCGGGTGGTGATCGGCGACGACGGCCCCGGCTACCCGCCCGAGCTGATCGGCCGCATCGGCGATCCCTTCGTGCGCAAGCGCAGCCCGCTGCCGGACGCCCGCCCCGGCTACGAGGGCATGGGGCTCGGGCTCTTCATCGCCAAGACCCTGCTCGAGCGCAGCGGCGCCGCCCTGAGCTTCCAGAACGGCGCCGAGACCGCGGCGCCGGCCGTCGCCGGTCCGCCCGAGTTCGCCCGGCCCGGCGGGGCGGTGGTAACCGTGGTCTGGCCACGCGCCCGCGTCTCCCCGAGATCCGGCTCCGCACAGGCGCCGCTCGGCGCCAACGCCCCGGTCCAGGCCTGACGCGGCGGCCGGAGGATCGAAATCCATGCACACGGGTTGTGCATGCGTTGTGCATGGCCTGTGCATCGTTCGGCCGACGCCCTTCAGGCGACCGGGACTACCCGAAAATATCTGATCCGTTCACGGTCAGGACAATACAAGCCCGGCCCTTCACGGCATTGTCGAGGACGAGGTTGCCGGACTTCCCGCTGACCCGTTGATAGTAGCAGGCCCCGGGACTCGGGCCATGCGTCTGCACCGCCAGGCTCGTCGCCACGTCCGCGTCAAGGTCGAAGGGCGTCCGGCCACTGACGTCGATTGGAAATTTCTTCCGGCCGTCGAGTGGAATGACCTTCTCGATACTGCTGGCCTGCGGCTGGACGTGACCCCAGTAGTAATTTCCATCAATCACCAGGTTTCGACCTCCGCCGGGACTAAGCGAGCCGCCCGCCGAAGTATCGACAACGAAAGGACGCACCGTCTCAGCCGACTTGCCGACGTTGCGGAACTGGTTGTCGCGGATGATCATGTTTGCGAGCTTGCGGTCCGGCGCCATCGGCTTCACTACGACAAAGCTCGCGCCGGAATAGGCATTCCCCAGGGTGAAGATGTTGCTGGTGCACTGGCAGTACCCCAGCGTGCGGTTCTCCCCCTCGATGCCCAGGCCCTCCTCGAGGAGAATGTAGCCGTTGTCGAGGTAGTTGACGCTGATCACATTTGTCGAGCGAGCGCCCAGGTGGATCACCGGCGTGTGGTTCCGGCGGGGCAGGCCGACGCGAGAGCCCTGCCAGAAGTGGTTCTGCGAAATCAGAAACGACCCCACCGTTCCCTTGAGCGCCGTCCGGGCCCTTGCGATCCGGTTGCCGAAGATCTTGCCGTCGTTCTCATTGTCGAGATCGAGGGCAATCAGCGTCCGCTCGGTCGCAAGCTCGGGTGCTGAGCTGCCGAGGATATCGCAGTACTCCACCCGCAGGTTGCCGCCCGGCCCGCCGTGGGTTCGAGTCCTGATCGCGAAGCTGTGCGGATCATCGATGTCCAGCCAGCGAAACCGCAAGTTGACATAGGGTCCGTCGACGAAGATCGCGGATGCGCGGCGGTGGCACTTGAAGGCCACGCTCTCGATACCCCAGTGGGCGATACTTCCGGCCCCACTGCGGAAGAAGCGGACCATCGGGACGTCGCCGGCGGGCCAGTCCTCCGTCGGGGCGAGGGTCCCGTTCGCGATGGTGAGCGGCTTGCTGGATGCCTCGGTGGCGCTGTCGTCGATAACGATCGGCCGCGAGAGTGTCAGTTTCCTCCCCTCCAGATCGAGGACCGAGAAGCGACCGTCCTGAACCAGTCTGTCGATCGCGGCGGACAGAGCCGGTCGCTGGTCCGCGGCCTGATCGTCAGACGTCAGGAACTCGGAAATCCGCAGCCCCTGCGCCGCGCGAGGCTGACTGCCCTGATCGGCGGCGGAGGCTTCGGACAGATTCTGGGCAGCGACAACCGTGGCGGCGCCGAGAAGAACGTTCCGGCGGGACGGGCCGCCTAATGGGATTCTGGTCACCGGGTCGTCTCCTGTGGCTGGGTGCGCCTACACGGCCGGCCGATTAAGACATCCTTAAATCTCGCTACGCCAGATGGCATGGTTTCCCGTGGAGTCCGTGCATATGGATCTGTCCCGCCTCTCCCTGTCCGCCTGGCCGTCGCTCGGCCTTGCGGGACAGGTCCCGGAGGGACTGATCGCGGCGCTGGTCAGCGCCGTGGCCACCCTGGCGCTGATCGTCAGCTTCGCGCCGCGGCTGCCCTTCGTTCGGGCCGGTCAACCGGCGGCGCCGGATGCCGGGGACCTCGGGGCCTGCGACTTCCTGATCAACGGCGCCAGCCTCAAGGCGCTCACCGAATCGGCGCGGGCGCTGCTCGATGGCCTCCCTTCCGGCGGCTCGCGGCTCGCGGCGCTCGCCGAGCACCTCGCCGCCGACTGCCCGGGCCTGCGGGCCGATCTGGAGGCGCTGGTGCTCTACGGCACCGGCTTCCGCCACCACTGCCCGCGCGGCGACGGCACCGCCTTCGAGATCGTCGGCGAGCCGCGCGGCGGCGCCGCCTACCTCTCGATCCGCCCCGCCAGCGAGGAGGCCCGCGCGCTAAAGGACGCCGAGGCCGCGCTGGCCCGCAGCGGCGCCGAGCTGCGCTTCCTGCGCGACGTGCTCGACCGCGCCCCGGTGATGGCCTGGAGCCACGGCCCCGACGGCCAGGTCGCCTGGGCCAACGCCGCCTACCGCGACCGCTTCGACGCGCCGGCGGGCGAACTGCCCGACCACCGCATCGCCAACGCCTTCGGCCACGTGCTCGAGGAGGTGCCGCTGACCGCGCGCGGCCCGGGCAGCCGCCGCCGGGTCTCGGTGCCCGACCGCGAGGACGGCGAGCCGCGCTGGTACGAGGTCAGCCAGAGCCCCGGCCCCTCGGGCGAGACCGTCGGCTTCGCGCTCGACGCCGACGACCTGGTCGCCGCCGAGGCCTCGCTGCGCCGCTTCGTCGAGACCCTGACCGAGACCTTCGCCCACCTGCCGATCGGCCTCGCGGTCTTCGACAAGAACCGCCGCCTCGGCCTGTTCAACCCGGCCCTGACCGACCTGGTGAAGATCGACGCGGTCTGGCTCGCCGGCCGCCCCTCGCTGCGCGACTTCCTCGAACGCCTGCGCGAGACCCGGCAGATGCCCGAGCAGAAGGACTTCGCCTCGTTCCGACGCAAGCTGGGCGAACTGGAGGAAGGCGCCCGCGAGGGCACCTACGAGGAGAACTGGCAGCTGCCGTCGGGCAAGATCTTCCGCGTCACCGGCCGCCCGCACCCCCAGGGCGCGCTGGCGTTCCTGTTCGAGGACATCTCGACCTCGATCATCCTCGAGCGCAAGTATCGCTCCGAGCTCGAGCTCTCCCAGGCCACCCTCGACCGCATGTCCGAGGCGGTGGCGGTGTTCGACGCCTCCGGGATGCTGGTCTTCGTCAATTCCGCCTTCGAGACGATGTGGGGCCTCGACCCGATGGAGCGCCTCGACGGCCCCGGCGTCGCCGAGGTGACCGCGCTCTGGGCCGAGCGCTGCGTCCCCAGCCCGGTATGGGCGCAGCTCGCCGAGTTCACCACCGCCGACCAGGATCGCGCCAGCTGGACCGCCTCGGTGGCGACCCGCGAGGGCGCCAGCCTGCACATGCTGGTGGCGCCGCTGCCCGACGCCTCGGCGCTCGTCGTCTTCCGCGACCTCAGCAGCGAGGCGGCCGCGACGGTCGCGCCGGCCCGGGACGCCGCGCTCGACGACCTGGCCTTCGAGCAGATGCGGCTGCCGGTCGAGGCGGCGGTGCAGAAGCTCACCGCCGCGATCCCGTCGGCGCAGTCGCCGGAGGCGTTCCAGACCTTCGGCGCCGTGGTCCAAGGCCTCAAGGACGGGCTGGCGCGCGCACACGAGCTGCGCGCGCTCGCGCAGGGGCCCGCCGCCGAAGGCCCGCTGCCCGAGCTCGCCGCGGCGCTGGCCGCGCGCCGCCTGACGCTGGCCGCGCCCGCCGACGCCGCCGCCTGGCCGCCCGAGCTGCGCCGCGCCGGCCTGGCGCTCGGCCTCGCTGCTGCCGAGCTCGCCCGGAGCGGCGCCACCGTCACCCTGGGCCTCTCCGTCGAAGACACCGGACGCCGCCTGACCGCCACCGCCCCGGCCGAGGCCCGGCCGCCCCGCGCCGAAGGCGCCGGCCTGGCGCTCGCCCGCCGGGTGATCGAGGCGGCCGGCGGCAGTCTGAAGCTCGCGGTCGGGGACGGCACCGCGACGCTTGCCGCCGAGCTGCCGCCGGCCTGCCGCGACGACGCCGAGGACCTGGCCGCCCGGCGCGCTTGACCCGACGGCCACCCTTGCGCCCGCCCGCCGGCCCTGTAGAACGGCGGGCAATCTCGCCTCGCGGAACGGACCGGACTTGGATTCAACCCTGACGCTCGCGGACCCCGCGGCCACCGAACGGCTCGCCGGCGCCCTCGCCCCGCATCTCCGGCCCGGCGACCTCCTGGGCCTGACCGGCGGCCTCGGTGCCGGCAAGAGCCTCTTCGCGCGCGCCCTGATCGGCGCCCGGCTGGCGGCTCTCGGCCGCAGCGAGGACATTCCCTCGCCCAGCTACACCCTGGTGCAGACCTACGAGCTCGGCTCGCCCGGGCAGCCGCTGGAGCTCTGGCACGCCGACCTCTACCGCCTTTCCGGTGCCGGCGAGCTCGCCGAGCTCGGCCTCGAGGACGCCTTCGCCACCGCGATCTGCGTGGTGGAGTGGGCCGACCGCCTCGGCCCGGCGCTGCCCGCCCGCCGGCTGATGCTGAACCTCGACTTCCTGCCCGCCGAGGATGCCCGCCTGGCCCGGCTCACCTGCCACGGACCCGGCTGGGACTGGCTGCCGGCCGGGCTCGCCGAGGCCCGCGCCGCATGACGCGCGAGGCGGAGATCAGCGAGTTCCTCGCCCACGAGGGCTGGGGCTGGGCCGAGCGCGAGCCGCTGGCCGGCGACGCCTCGGCCCGGCGCTACGAGCGGCTGCGACGGGGCTTCTCGCGGGCGATCCTGATGGACGTGCCACCCGCCAGCGGGCTCGACGTCCGCCCGTTCCTCGCGGTCACCGCCTGGCTCCGCGCCGCACGCCTCAGCGCCCCGGAGGTGCTCGGCGCCGACTGCCGGCGCGGCCTCGTCCTGCTCGAGGATCTCGGCGACGACCTCTTCGCCCGCCTCTGCGCCGAGCATCCCGCGCGCGAGCCCGGCCTCTACCGCGCCGCGGTGGATCTGCTCGCCGACCTGCAGCACCGACCGCCGCCCGGCGCGGACGTCGGCTGGACCCCGCCGCCCTACGACATGGCGTTCCTGATGCGCGAAGCGCGGCTCACCGTCGAGTGGTACCTGCCCGCCGCCACCGGCTCGACCGCCCCTCCCGACCTCGCCGCCGAGTTCGAGGCGCTGACCGCCGAGGCCTTCGCGCCGCTGACCGCAGGGACCCCGGTGCCGGTGCTGCGCGACTACCACGCCGAGAACCTGATCTGGCTGCCCCGCCGCCACGGCCACGCCCGGGTCGGGTTGCTCGACTACCAGGACATGCTGATCGGCCATCCGGCCTACGACCTGATCTCGCTGCTCGAGGACGCCCGCCGCGACACCAGCGGGGCGCTGCGCGCGGCCATGCTGGCGCAGTATCTCGAGCGCAGCGGCGCCTGCCCGGAGGCGTTCACGGCCGCCGCCCACGCGCTCGCCGCCCAGCGCAACCTGAAGATCCTCGGCCTCTTCACCCGCCTCTGCCGCCGCGACGGCAAGCCGCGGTATCTCGGCTATCTGCCGCGGGTCTGGGACCACCTCGCGGGCGACCTCGCCGACCCCGCCCTCGCCGCGCTCGCCGCCTTCGTCGCGCGCCACCTCCCGGCGCCCGACCCGGAGGTGCGCGCCCGGATCGAGGCCGGCGCATGACGCCGCGAGCGGTGATGATCTTCGCCGCCGGGCTCGGTACCCGCATGGGCGCCCTGACCCGCGACCGGCCGAAGCCGCTGATCGAGGTGGCCGGCCGCCCGCTGATCGACCATGCCCTGGCGCTGGTCCGCGCCGCCGGCATCCCGCGCATCGTGGTCAACACCCACGCCCACGCCGACCAGATGCGCGCCCACCTCGCCCGCGTCGCGCCCGATGCGCTGATCTCCCACGAGCCGCTGCTGCTGGAGACCGGCGGCGGCCTCAAGCGCGCCCTGCCGCTGCTCGGCCCGGGCCCGGTCCTCACGCTCAACGCCGACATGGTCTGGTCCGGTCCGAACCCGTTGACGGCGCTGGCCGCGGCCTGGACGCCCGGCCTCGGCGGGCTCCTCTGCGTCGTCCCGCGATCCGCGGCGCTCGGCCACACCGGACCGGGCGATTTCTTCCTCGACGCCGCCGGCCGGCCGACCCGCCGCGGATCGGCGCCCGTCGCCGATTTCGTCTACGCCGGCGCGCAGGTCATCGACCCCGCGGCGCTGGATGGGTTCGACGCCGAAGTCTTCTCGCTCAACCCGGTGTGGGACGCGCTGATCGCCCAGGGTCGGCTGCGTGGCCGCGTGCATCAGGGCGGCTGGATCGACGTCGGCCGGCCCGAGGGCATCGGGCTCGCCGAGGCGGAGCTGGCGCGGTGACCCGGCTGTTCGCGCCGCTGGACGGGCCACGGGTGTTCGCCTTGCCGCCCGGCGTAGACTTCTCCCGCGCGCTCGTCGCCGGGCTCGACGCCCGGCTGGCCGGCCAGCCCCCCGAGGCCGTCGCCCGCATCGAGATTTGGGTGAACACCCGCCGCAGCAGGCGCGCCCTGACCGCGATCTTCGCCGAGGGACCCGCCCGCCTGCTGCCCCGGATCCGGGTGGTGACCGAGCTGGCCTCCGACCCGTTCGGCCCGCTCGACCCCGCCCCGCCGGTTCCGGTGCTGCGCCGCAAGCTCGAGCTCGCGCAGCTGGTGGCGGGTCTTGCTGCCGCCGAGCCCCACCTCGCCGCCGGCAGCGCGGTCTTCGACCTCGCCGACAGCCTGGCTGAGCTTCTCGACGAGATGCAGGGCGAAGGCGTCGCCCCCGCCGCCCTCGCCACGGTCGATGCCGCCGAGCACGCCGCGCACTGGCAGCGCAGCCTGCGCTTCCTCGAACTGATCGGCGGCTACCTCGCCGCCGCCGGCCCGACCGAAGGCCAGGGCCGGATGCGCGCCGCCGCCGACGCGCTCGCCGCCGCCTGGGCGACCGATCCGCCCGGCCACCCGGTCATCGTCGCCGGCTCCACCGGCTCGCGCGGTGCCACCCGCGCCTTCATGGCCGCCGTCGCCCGCCTGCCGCAGGGCGCGCTGGTGCTGCCCGGCTTCGACGCCGGGCTTCCCGCCGCGGTCTGGCAGCGCCTCGGCGCCGACGAGGCCGGCGCGGCCGACCATCCCCAGCACGGCTTCCGGTCCCTTGCCGACGCCCTCGGCTTCGATCCCGCCGCCGTCCCCCCTGGCACCCGGTCCCGCCGCCGGCGCCCGCCCGCAACGCGCTCGTCTCCCTCGCGCTGCGCCCGGCCCCGGTCACCGACCAGTGGCGCGCCGAGGGCGCGGCGCTGACCGCAAGCCTCGGCCGGGCCTGCGCCGAGCTGACCTGGGTCGAGGCCCCGGACCCGCGCGGCGAGGCCCTCGCCATCGCCCTGAGCCTGCGCGAGGCGGCCGAGACCGGCCGCCGCGCCGCCCTCGTCACCCCCGACCGCATGCTCGCACGCCGCGTCACCGCCGAACTCGGCCGCTGGTCGCTGATCCCCGACGACAGCGCCGGCCGGCCGCTCGCCCTGACCCCGCCCGGCGTGCTGCTGCGCCGCCTTGCCGCGCTCCCCGGCGCCCCGCTCACCCCCGAAGCTCTGCTGGTCCTGCTCAAGCACCCGCTGGTCAACAGCGCGCCCGGTGCCCGCGGCGAGCACCTGCGCCTGACCGCCCGTCTCGAGCGGAGCCGCCTGCGCGGCGGCGCGCCCTGGATCGACTGGCCCGACCTCGCCGCCTGGGCCGAAGCCCAGGGCGACCCCGCTCCGGCCTGGATCGCCTGGCTCGAGGCCGCGCTGACGCCGCTGGCCGCCGCCGGCCCGGCCCCGCTCGCCGCCCATGTCGCTCGCCACCGCGCCGCTGCCGAGACGCTGGCCGCCGGGCCGAACGGCGGTGCGGCGCACGGTCTCTGGGACAAGGAGGCCGGCACCCAGGCCCGCGCTCTTCTCGACACCCTGGCTGCGGAAGCCGACGCCTGCGCCCCGCTCGGCCCGGCCGAGTACCGCGCGTTGCTGCAGTCGCTGCTCAACGCCCGCGACGTTCCCGAGGAGGCCGTCGTGACCCACCCCGGCATCGCCATCTGGGGCACCCTCGAGGCCCGCGTGCAGTCCGCCGACCTGGTGATCCTCGGCGGCCTCAACGAGGGCACCTGGCCGCGCCTGCCCGGCGCCGACCCCTGGCTCGGTCGCGGCATCCGCCGCGCCATCGGCCTGCCGAGCCCCGAGCGCCGCATCGGCCTCTCCGCCCACGATTTCCAGCAGGCGATGGGCGCGGCCGAGGTCGTGCTCAGCCGCGCCACCCGCGACGCCGAGGCCCCCACCGTCGCCTCCCGCTGGCTGCTCCGCCTCGAGAACCTGCTCCTCGGCCTGGGCCCGGACGGCGAAGCCGCGCTTGCCGCGGCCAGGGCCCGCGGCGCCCGCCTCGTCGCCGACGCCGCCCGCCTCGACCTGCCCGCGGCCGACGTGCCGCCCGCCCGCCGGCCGTCCCCGCGTCCGCCCGCCGCGGCCCGCCCGGCCGAGCTCTCGGTCACCCAGGTCGAGCGCCTGGTCCGCGACCCCTATGCCGTCTACGCGCAGAAGGTCCTGCACCTGCGCAAGCTCGATCCGCCGGGCCGAAGGCCCGACGCGCTGGTGCGCGGCACCGTGATCCACGCCGCGCTCGACGACTTCGTCACCGCCACCAGCGGCGGCCTCCCCGAAGACGCCGCCGCGGTCTTCGCGGCCACCATGCGCAGCGGCCCTGGCCCGCGAGGCGCCCTGGCCGGCCGTCAACGCCATCTGGACCGCCCGGCTCGACCGCGCCGCCCGCTGGTTCCTCGCCGGCGAGGCCGAGCGTCGCGCCCGCGGCGCCCCCGCCGCCCGCGAGGTCAAGGGCCGCCGCGACGTGCCCGGACTGGCGCAGCCCTTCGCCGTCACCGCCCGCGCCGACCGGATCGACCGCGTCCCCGGCGGCTACGCCATCTACGACTACAAATCCGGCTCCGGCCCTTCCGCCGCCGAAGCCCGCGCCTTCCACCTCCAGCTGCCGCTCGAAGCCGCCATCGCCGCCGCCGGCGGCTTCGAGGGCCTCGGCCCCGGCCCGGCGCTGCATCTGGAACTGCTGAAGTTCGGCAAGCAGGGCGAAACCCTGGCGCTGCCGGCCGACCCCGCCGCCATCGCCGCCACCTGGGCCCGGTTCACCGCGCTGATCGCCCACTACCTCGACCCGGCGAACGGCTTCCCCGCCCGCCTGCGCCCGCAGAGGCTCACCTGGGCCAGCGACTACGACCACCTCTCGCGCAAGGGCGAGTGGGCCGACGGCGACGACCCGGAGGTCGGCCTGGTGAACGACGCCGTCGCCGCCCAGGTCCGCGCCGCCACCCCCTCGGCCTCGAGCTGGGTCTCCGCCAACGCCGGCTCCGGCAAGACCCGCGTCCTCACCGACCGGGTCGCCCGCCTGCTGCTGGCCGGCACCGAGCCGCAGAAGATCCTCTGCCTCACCTACACCAAGGCCGCCGCGGCCGAGATGCAGAACCGCCTCTACAAGACCCTGGGCGCCTGGGCGATGCTCGACGACGCCCCGCTGCGCGACGCCCTCGGCAGCCTCGGCGAGCCGGCCGAGACCATCCCGGCCGGCCAGCTCGCCCGCGCCCGCACCCTGTTCGCGCGGGCGCTGGAGACCCCCGGCGGGCTGAAGATCCAGACGATCCACGCCTTCTGCGAGGCGCTGCTGCGCCGCTTCCCGCTCGAGGCCGGCGTCGCGCCGCAGTTCGGCGTGCTCGAGGACCGCCAGGCCCGCGCCCTCCGCGAGGAGGTGCTGGACGCGCTGGCCGCCGCCGTTCCCGCCGACTTCGCCGGCCTCGCCCGCCAGCTCCCCGGCGACGACCCCGACCCGCTGCTCCTGGAGATCGCCCGGCACCGCGCCGCCTTCGCCGCCCCGTTCGACCCGGCGGCGCTGGCCGCGGCGCTCGGCGCCACCGCCGACACCCCGGCCGAGCTCGCCGCCCGGGTGCTGCCGCCCGATGCCGAGGCTCTGCTCCGCGCCCTCGTCCCGATCCTCGCGGCGCGAAACGGCAACGACGCCCGGGCCGCGGCCTGCCTCGCCGAGGCCCTCGCCAGCGACGATCCGACGGCCCGCCTGGAAAAGCTCGACGCGGTGCTGCTCTTCGGATCGGGCGCCGCCGCACCCTTCGCGGCCAAGATCGGCCAGTTCCCGACCCGGGCGGTGCGCGACGCCCACCCGGCGCTGATGCCCGGCCTCGACGCGCTGATGGCCCGCGCCGAGGCCGCCCGGCCGCTGCGCCTCGCCAACGCCGCTTTCGCCCGCTCGGCCTCGCTCAACCACTTCGCCCGCAGCTGGCTCGCGGCCTGGGCCGCCCGCAAGCAGGCCGCGGGCCTTCTCGACTTCGACGACCTGATCGACCGCGCCCAGGCGCTGCTGGCGCTGCCCGGCACCGCTGCCTGGGTGCTCTGGCGCCTCGACGGCGGCCTCGACCACATCCTGGTCGACGAGGCCCAGGACACCAGCCCGGCGCAGTGGCAGCTGATCGAGGCCCTCTCCGAGGAGTTCTTCGCCGGCAGCAGCGCCCGCGACGTAGCGCGCACCATCTTCGTGGTCGGCGACGAGAAGCAGTCGATCTACAGCTTCCAGGGCGCCGACCCGGCCGAGTTCGGCGCCAAGGGCGCCCACTACGAACGGGTGCTGACCGAGATCGGCGCCGTGTTGCAGCGCTGCGACCTGCTCTACTCCTTCCGTTCCGCCCGGCCGATCCTGCGGCTGGTGGACGCGGTCTTCCGCGGCGCTGCCGGCGAAGGCCTTGCTGACGTCACCCATTACGCCATCGACCCCGAGAAGCCCGGCAGGGTGGAGCTCTGGCCCTTCCTGCCCAAGCCCGACAAGCCCGACGAAACTCCCTGGGACCAGCCGCTCGACGCCCGCGCCCCCGACGATCCGGTCGAGGTCCTCGCCCGGCGCATCGCCGCCGAGATCGCCGGCTGGCTCGCCGCGCGACGCGCGCTGCCGGGCGAGCCCGACGGCCGCGCCATCCGCCCGGGCGACGTGATGATCCTGGTGCAGCGCCGCAGCGACCTCTTCGACGCCATCATCCGCGAACTGAAACGCGCCCGCGTCCCGGTCGCCGGCGCCGATCTGCTGCGGATCGGCGGCGAGCTCGCGGTTAACGACCTCCTCGCCGCTCTGCGCTTCGCCGCCACCCCCGGCGACGACCTCTCGCTGGCGGCGTTGCTGCGCAGCCCGCTCGGCGGCCTGACCGAGCGCGAGCTGTTCGAGCTCGCCCACGGCCGCACCGGCAGCCTCCGGGCCGCGCTCGGAGCCGAGCCGCCGGTACGCTGGCCCGAGGTCCGCGCGCTGCTCGCCGACATCCGCCACCGGGCCGACTACCTGCGCCCCTTCGAGCTCCTCGCCCGCATCCTCGTCCGCCACGACGGCCGGCGCAAACTGATCGCCCGCCTCGGACCGGAGGCCGAGGACGGCATCGACGCGCTGATCGACCAGGCGCTGGCCTACGAGAGCGTCGAGGCCCCCAGCCTCACCGGCTTTCTCGCCTGGTTCGACCGCGACGAGGTGGCGGTGAAGCGCCGCACCGAGGAGGAGGCCGACCAGGTCCGGGTGATGACCGTGCACGGCGCCAAGGGCCTCGAGGCGCCGATCGTCATCCTGCCCGACACCGCAGTGCGCCACGATGGCGCCAACCCGCCGCAGATCCTGCGCCTCGCCGACGGTCAGCCGGTCTGGAAGGTCCGCACCGAGCTCGCCCCGCCGGCGTTCAGGGACGCCGAGGAGGCCCGCCGCGCCCTGGTCCGCGCCGAGAACCGCCGCCTGCTCTACGTCGCGCTGACCCGCGCGAAATCCTGGCTGATCGTCTGCGGCGCCGGCGCACAGGCCGTCAACGGCGAGAGCTGGCACGACCTGGTCGCCGAGGCGATGGCCGGGCTCGACCCGGTCCGCGAGCCGGGCCCGGACGGCGAGGTGCTGGCGCTGACCCACAACTGGACCGCCGCGCCGGCAGCCGCCGCGCCCGCGCCGCCCGCGGCCGCCGCCGCGCTGCCGGACTGGACCCGCCGGCGCGCCCGGCTGCCGGCCGCCGGCCCGCCGCCGGTCCCGCCCTCCGGCTCTCGGGGGCGCGCACGTGCTGGCCGGCGAGGCGCCCGGGGCGCTGCCCGAGGCCGAGGCGAAGGCCCGCGGCACCGCGATCCACCGCCTGCTCGAGCACCTGCACGGCCGCCCCGTCGCCGATCGCGCCCGGCTGGCGGCGCTGCTCCTGCCTGACGCGGCCGACCTGCCCGAGCTGCTGGCCGAGGCCACGGCGGTGCTGGACGCGGCCGGGCTCGGCTTCGTCTTCGGCCCCGACAGCCTCGCCGAGGTCGAGATCGCCGCACCGTTGCCCGAGCTCGGCGGCGCCCGCATCCTCGGCCGGATCGACCGCCTCGTCGTCGAGCCCGACCGGATCCTCGCGATCGACTTCAAGAGCAACCGGGCAGTGCCCGGGACGCCGGACGCGGTGCCCGAGGGCATCCTGCGCCAGATGGGCGCCTACGGCGCCGCGCTCGGCCTGATCTGGCCCGGTCGCAGGGTCGAGACCGCCATTCTCTGGACCAGCGCCCCCCGGCTCATGCCGCTGCCCGCGCCCGTCGTCGTCGCCGCTCTCGGCCGAGCGGGCGTCCTTGACCGCCCGCTCGCCCGTACCTAGGTTACGCTCCGACTTCGGATCAGTGGAGGCCAGCGAATGGCGACGGTCAAGGTGACGGACAAGACCTTCCAGGGCGAGGTGCTCGATGCCGCCGTGCCGGTCCTGGTGGATTTCTGGGCCGAATGGTGCGGCCCCTGCAAGATGATCGGCCCGGCGCTGGAGGAGCTCGCCACTGAATACGAGGGCAAGCTGATCGTCGCCAAGGTCAACGTCGACGACAATCCCGGGGTGCCCGCAAAATACGGTGTGCGCGGGATCCCGGCGCTCTTCATGTTCAAGGGCGGCGAGGTGATTTCCAACCGCACCGGGGCGGCGCCCAAGGCCTCGCTCAAGGGCTGGATCGAAGAGAGCGTCTGAGCCGCACCACGGCAAACGAAGGCCGCGCCCCCGGGGCGCGGCCTTTTTCGTCGCCCCTGGCGATCTGACGCTGATCAGCCGGCGTCGGCTGCGGTCCGCGGTTCGACCCGCCGGCCGTCGGAAGCGAAGAAGTGCCGGTCGGCCGGGTCGCAGTCGAGGGTGACGATGGTGCCTGGCCTGAGCGAGGCCTGGCCCGGCAGCACCGCGAGGATGCGCTCCCCGGCGACGGTGGCGGCGTGGACGACGGTCTCGGTGCCGAGGGCCTCCACCAGCTTCACCTCCGCGGCGATGGCGCCGGGCGTGTCCGGGTCGGCGAGGCGCAGGTGCTGGGGACGGATGCCGACGACGGCGGCGGCGGGTTGCTCAGGGCCTGCGGGGAGGAAGTTCATCGCCGGCGCGCCGATGAAGCCGGCGACGAAGCGATTGGCCGGACGGTTGAAGAGCGCGAGCGGGGTGTCGGCCTGCTCGATGCGGCCCGCGCGCAGCACGACGATGCGGTCGGCGAGCGTCATCGCCTCGACTTGGTCGTGGGTGACGTAGATCATAGTGATGCCGAGGCGGGCATGCAGCGCGGCGAGCTCGGCGCGCATCGAGACGCGGAGCTCGGCGTCGAGGTTGGAGAGCGGTTCATCGAGCAGGAAGGCGGTGGGGTTGCGGACGATGGCGCGGCCGATGGCGACGCGCTGGCGCTGGCCGCCGGAGAGCTGGCCGGGGCGGCGGTCGAGGAGCTGGTCGATCTCGAGCATGCGGGCGGCGTCGGCGATGCGGGCGGCGATCTCGACGCGGGGCAGGCGGGTGTTCTCGAGGCCGAATGCGAGGTTCTGGCGGACGCTCATATGCGGGTAGAGGGCGTAGGACTGGAAGACCATGGCGAGGCCGCGGTCGGCGGCGCCGATGGCGGTGACGTCGCGGCCGTCGATGGCGATGCTGCCGGACGTGGGACGGTCGAGGCCGGAGATCAGGCGCAGCAGCGTGGACTTGCCGCAGCCGGAGGGACCGACGAAGACCACGAGCTCGCCCTCGGCGATGTCGAGGGAGACGTCGTGGATCACCTCGGTGGGGCCGAAGGACTTGCGGATGCTGCGGAGCGCGATCCGGCCCATCAGCGGCGAAGCATGCGGGCGGAGCGCCGTTGCGCTCCGGGAGTTGTTCTCCCCGGCTGGCGCCGGGGCGCCTGCGCTGCCGTTGGCGCGCCTTCTCCCCACCCCCCTTCCCCCCGCCCCCAGGGGCGGGGGAACCTGCCCGATAGGGGAAGGCGGGAAGCGCGAAGGCTGAAGGAGGGGCATGGCACGGTCATTTGATCCCCGCGGAGGCGATGCCGGTGGTGATGAAGCGCTGCAGGAAGACGAAGACGAGGACCACCGGGATCATCGTCACCACGGTCATCGCCAGGATGTAGTGCCACTGCACGTTGAGCTGGCCGGCGTAGGTGTTGAGGCCGACCTGCAGCGTGTAGAGTTCCTTGCGCGACAGCACGATCAGCGGCCAGAGAAAGTCGTTCCAGCGCCAGACCACGGAGAAGATCGCCAGCACCGCCAGCGCCGGGGCGGTCAGCGGCAGCACGATGCGCCAGTAGATCTGCCACTCGGAAGCCTTGTCCATGCGGGCGGCGTCGAGCAGCTCGTCGGGGATGGTCAGCATGTACTGGCGCAGCAGGAAGACGCCGGTGGGCGTGGCGACGGTGGGCAGGATCACCCCCCAGAGCGAGTTGAAGAGGCCCATGGCGCTGATCACCGAATAGAGCGGCACCAGGATCACCGAGAGCGGCACCATCAGGGTGGCCACGATCAGGAGCATCACCGCGTGGCGGCCGCGGAAGTCGTATTTCGACAGCGCGAAGGCGGCCATCGAGTTGGTGAGGAGCGTGATCAGCGTCGCCATCACCGTCACGAACACCGAGTTCCTGAGGTAGGTCAGGAAATCGAAGTGCAGGAACGGCTGGGTGTAGTTGCCCAGCGCGAGACCGACGGAGCGGACCGGCCTGCGGTCCTTGATCGGCACCTTCAGCTTCTCCGCGGGGTTCGCCGGATCGACCATCTGCGCGACGATGCCGACGCGACGGAGTTCGGCCAGGGTGCGGGTCGAGCCGTCCTCGAATCTGACGCGGTAGAGCGGCTTCGCCTCGCCGTCGATCTCGGCCGTCCGTGCCACGTAGGGCAAGAGCGTCGGCGGAAACTCCGCGAGTTGGGCGGGCGACTTGAACGACGAGGAGACCAGCCACAGCGCCGGGCCGAAGATCAGGACGAAACCGCCCGCGAGCCAGGCCCAGGTGACGACGTCGGTCCAGTGCCAGCCGCTGCCGCCGCGCCGGCGCGTCAGGAAGGCCCACGGGTTCATCGCTGGCCCCGGCGTTCGTTGCGGCGGGCGAGGCCGAGCTGCGCCAGGGTGAGCACCACCAGCACCGCACCCATCAGGATCGAGGCGGCGGCGGCCAGGCCCGGGTTGCGGGTGAGCGAGGCGAAGCCGATCTGGTAGATGTACTGGGTAAGGAAAAGCGTGGAAGTCCCTGGCCCGCCCCCGGTCAGCACGTAGACCTCATCGAAGATCTGCACCGCGCGGATCAGCGCCAGCACGATCACCACCAGCAGCGTCGGCATCAAAAGCGGCAGGGTGATGCGGCGGAACACCCGCGCCGGGCGGGTGCCGTCCATCTCGGCCGCTTCGTAGAGGTCGCGCGGGATCGCCTGAAGGCCCGCGAGCAGGATCAGCGCGTAGAAGCCGACATGGGCCCAGATCGAGACGCCGATCGCCGCGGTGAAGGCGAAGCTGCGGTCGGTCAGCCAGTTGACCGGGGTGCCGCCCAGGGCGTCGACCACGTAGTTGAGCAGGCCCTGGCGCTGCAGGATCCAGCGCCAGATCAGGCCGACCACCACCGGCGAGAGCAGCACCGGGAAGAAGAAGACGGCGCGCCAGAAGCTGCGGGCGCGCAGGTCGCGGTTGAGGATCAGCGCGGTGACCATCGCCACCACCGTCATCAGCGTGACCTGCAGGACGACGAACCGGGCGGTATTGCCCACCGCGGTCCAGAACAGGTCGTCGCGGCAGGAGTTGGGGTCGGTGAAGTCGGTGCAGTCGAACAGGCGCCCGAAGTGCTCGAGGCCGACGAAGCTGCGGTCGGGGAGAAACAGCGCGGTGCCGCCGGTCATCGAGTAGGCGAAGTTGATCACCAGCGGAAACAGCACGAAGATGCCGAAGATCGCCATGTTCGGCGCGAGGAAGAAGGCGATCATGCCCTTCTGCCCGCCGACGCGCTGCAGCGCGCGCAGCGGGCGGTCGAGAAGGCCGCCAGCGCCGCCAGAGGCGCGGTGACGGCGCCGCCGAGCCGGGTGCCGAGGCGGGACACCGGGGGCAGGGCGCGCTACTGCTTGGCCTGGGCGACCGCGTCGGCGATGTCCTGGTCCATGCGGGTGAAGGCCTCGTCGAGCGGCAGCTCGCCCGCCATCACCTGGCTGGTTCGGGTGACCAGCGCGGCGTAGTAGGCATTGGCCCATTGCCACGGCGGCTGTGCCGCGGCGGCGGGCGCGACCTGGCCGTAGGCGGCGACGAACTTGTCGAGCGCGGCCTGGACGTGGGGGTCCGTGGTGTCGAACTTGAGGCCGCCGGCGGCGATGATGCCCTTGTGCGCCGGCAGGAACAGCGTGCGTTCGGTGAATTCCTTCACCACCGGCTCACTCGCCAGATAGTCCATCACCTTGGCCACCTCCTCGGGGTTCTTTGTGTACTTGATCGCCACCAGACCGGCGCCGCCGGGCATGCCGGAGCAGGCGACGCTGCCGCAGGGCGAGCCGGTGGCGACCCAGTCGAAGGCGTCGCCGATCTTGGTCGACAGGTTCGCCACCTGCCAGCTGCCGGAGTAGTAGAACGGGATCTGGGCGTTGATGAAGTCGTCGGCGGCGGCGCGGTAGGTCGAACCCGCGGCCGAGACCCAGACGTCCTTGAGGTTCTTGCCCTCCTCGGTCCAGGTGACGAGCTTGCTCACGAAGGTGCGCACGCCCTCGTCGACCGGCGCCGGCATGCCGTCGGGCGCGATGTAGTTGGCGCCGTAGGAGACGCAGGGGCCGGAGATGCGGTGGCCGGAGCGGTCGATGGCGAAGGCCGCGGGCAGGTCGAGCGCGGTCGCGACCTTGGCGGAGGCGTCGACCCAGTCATCCCAGGTGGCGCCCTCGCCGGGCATCTCCACCCCGGCCTGCTCGAACAGCGTCTTGTTGGCGAAGCCCCCGGTCAGCGTCAGCTGGGTCATGAAGCCGGTGATCGCCTGCGAGCCGTCGGGGCGCATCCAGTCCAGCGTGTCGGCGAAGTTGTCGCGCCAGTAGTCGGCGTCCTTGAGGTAGGGGGTGAGGTCGAGCCAGTGGTCGGCCAGCGCCTTGAGGTTGGTGACCCGGGCGATGTCGGGTCCCTGGCCGGCCTCGAGCTGGATCGGCAGCTGTTCCTGGATCACCTGGTAGGCGACGTTGTCGAGGATGACGTTGATGCCGGGGTTGTCCTTCATGAAGCGGTTGAGCAGGTCCTCGATCACCGCGCCCTCGACGCCGTCGGAGTACCACATCACCCGGACGTCGCCCGCCCAGGCGGCGGAGACCGAGGCGCTCATCAGGAGTGCTGCGGCGAGTGTCGAAGCGCGTTTCATCGGTTTTCCTCCCCTGGGTCGGCCGGTTCGGCCGTGGTCTTGTGTTCGTTCGGTTCCGGCTCAGCCGGCGAGCTCGGTGCGGGTGCCCGCCAGGCTCCAGTCGGCGGGATCGAGCGTGCGGCCCTCGGCGGCGACGCTGCCGTTCGGGCGGAACTCGACCATACCATAGTCGGGATCGTCAACGGCGATGCATCCGTCGGGCGCCGAGCGGGCGGCGAGCCCGGCGAAGCGGCGGCGGAAGCCGGCGAGGTCGCCATGCCGGCCGGTGTCGCCGAGCCGCAGCAGCCAGCGGCCGCGGCGGCCGGCGCGGCGCAGCTCGCAGCCGGCGCTCGGCCCGGTCGCGATCGCTTCGAGCGGGTCGTCGGCGAGGAGCGCGGCGAGGCCTTCGCCGGAGCGGGCGAAGGCCGCGGTCTCGGCGACGGCGCTGGCGTCGAAGGCGGCGCGCGGGAACCAGGCGTGGGTGAAGTCGGGCTGCGGCGGGGAGCCGTCGAAGGCCACGACGGCGAGGCCGCGATATTGCTGCACCCGCGGGATCGAGGCGCTGCCGCCCCAGTAGGACGGGCGGCCGAAGCCGCCGTGGATGACCTCGCCGGGATGGTTGATCCAGATCTGCGCCTGCGGCTCGGTGCCGATCCGGGCGTGGATCAGCGTCTCCTGGTAGCCCCATTCCGACCAGCGATAGCGGGCGGCGGAGCCCATGGCGAAGGCGCGGGTCTTGTAGTGGTAGAGCGCCGCGAAGCCGTCCAGGCCCTGGCGGAAGCACCATTCCTGCGCGCCCGGGCCCTGCCAGACCGCGCGTCCGCCGAGGTCGGGCAGCACGGAGGCCGTGGTCGCGCAGGCAGAGCGCCAGCTGCGGCAAGGCGTGGAAGCGGGCGCCGGTGCTGCCGCGGCCCCAGAGCAGCCGGGCGATGGCGGAGAGCTCCAGCGACCAGCCGGAGCGCAGCGAGTGCTCGTAGGAGCGGCCCTGCGCCGCGGTCAGCATGCCGTGATGCGCCGAGTTGGCGACGATCTCGATGAGGCGGGCGATGCCCCGCCCGGCGCGGTCGCGGATCTCCGGGTCGGGCGCCAGCGCGAAGAGCGCGGTCAGGCCCTTGAGGTCGATCGGGAAATACGGCGCGGAGTTGAACTCGGCCATCTCCCAGCGCTCGAAGTGATCGAGCCAGCCGCGGACCCGGTCGCGGCCGACCGCCGCCTGCTCGGCGCCGGTGCGGCCGGAGCGGACGAAGCGCCCGGAGGGCAGCAGGTGTCCGGCGAGGTAGGCGGCGGTGTGGAACAGGAGCGCGTGGTTCTCGGAGAAGTACCACTGGACGTCGTTGCCGGGCTCGTCCAGCCAGTAGCGGTAGCCGAGGATGGTGGCGTCGATGCGCGCACGCAGCGCGGGGTCGAGCGCCGCGGCGTGGCGCTGGCGCGCCCAGATCAGCGGCACCAGCGCGAAGTCGGCGCAGTCCCAGCAGTCGGCGATAGGCCCGAGCGCCCGCTCGAGCATCGCCTCGGTTGCCGGCCCGGTCCTGCCGGTCGCGAGCCGCGCCAGCGCGGTGACGGGGTCGGGCTCGCCGTGCTCGGCGACGGCGGCGAGCGCCTCGTCGATGCGGGCCGCCGGGTCCCGCGGCGGCGCTCCCTGCGCCTCCGCATGGGCGATCTCCAGCCCCAGGCTGCGCGCCGCGGCGAAGCCCTCGCGCTCGAGCGTGACCCGGAAGGTGCGGAAGTCGGCGGGCAGGTCCTCGGCGCGGCCGAGCGCGAGGTCCGCCTGGCCGGCGGCGAGCTCGCGGCGGAGCGAGAGGCGGCTGGCGAACATGCCCTCGCCTTCGATGTCGATGCGCGCCAGCGCCGGGCCGGAGAGCGGCCGCGGCAGGACCAGGCGTACCTCGCCGCCGGCATAGGCGGGCCGGTCGAAATGCATCGCCTGCGAGCGCCACCTCGACCTCGGCCACCACCTCGGGCGAGGCGTCGAAGGCGCAGCGCCGCCCGCGCCGGCGGGCCGCCCAGCCAGTCGAGCTGGATATAGAAGCGGGTGTCGCGCTCGGCCAGGTCGTCGAAGAACACGGTCAGCCGGTTCACTCCCGCGCGCAGCGCGGCGACGAATTCGGCGCTCGCCTCCTTGTTGCGGGTGTAGGGCGATAGGTGGCCAGCCTCGGCGTCGTTGACGAAGAGCACGGCGCCGCCGCAGGTGGCGAGGCGGAAGCGCGCGGTTCCCGCGGTTGCGGCCTCCAGCCCGGTCTTGGCCCAGGCCGCGAGGCGGGTCGGCCGGAACCAGAAGCCCGAGAGGTCGAGCCGCGGCGAGCCGAACGGCAGCCAGTTGCGCCCGAGCTCCCGGCAGGCCGCGGACCTCCGGCCGCCGCCCGCGGTGCTCGGCGGCGAACTGCTCGCGGCAGGGATACTCGTGCGGGATGAAGTTCCGGTCACGGGTCAGGAAGAAGGCGGAGTCCATCGCGCCGGCCATGGGGCGATCCGGCAGGTCGTAGCGCTCTTCGGCGACCCGCGAGACCCGCCAGCGCCCGAACGGCGTTCCGGGGGCGAGCGGCGCGGGAGGATCGTGCGGCGGCATCCCCGGCTCCGTTGACGGACAGGGCGGCACTCTATCGGCGGTGCGGCGGCGGCGACAGGGGCATCCGCCCGCGACGACCTCAGCGAACCGGACCCTTCATGCTATGCCGACAGGTCTCTCCGGCCGTTCACCGTCTCCGACCACCACCGCCGCCGCCCCGACCACCGCCGCCGCCCCGGCCGCCACCGCCTGCGCTTGCCCGGCCGCGGCTGGCGGACGCCGACGGCGAGCGCGTCGGCTGCTGAAACGCGCTCGAGCGGCTCGGCGCCCGCGCCGTCGGGGACCGGCTGGTGGTCGGCCTCGATATCTGCTCCGAGCGGCTCGTCGACCCGGATTGCTTCACGGCGAACGAGTTGTTCGCCTTCGACCGCGGGGCGGCGCCCAATGTCGACGGCATCAGGTTCGCGGGAGCCGCCCCGCTGGCCTTGCGGGTCTCGATCTTCTGGCGCGCAACTTCGCGGCTGGCGGGATCGGAGATCGAGGTCCGGTCGACCGGCTGGCCGAGACCGGGCCGATTACCCGCGCCGGCGCGATCGCCGCTGCCGGCGAGCTCCCCGCGATCGACCTGCGGTCGGTTGCTGTCGCCGATGCTGACGCGGCCGCCGCCGCCGCCGATCTGCGTCCGGTCTCCGCCGCCGATGTTTACCCGGTCGCCGCCACCGATGTTGATGTCGCCGCGATCGATATTGATGTCGCCGCGGTCGATGGTGATGTCGCCGCGATCCCAGTCGATGTCGTCGTGGCTGTCCCAGCCATGCCAGTCGTCGTCGTCGAAGATCTCGTCGAGGATGATGGCGCCGCCGAGGATGATACCTCCCGTCACCAGCGCGTCGCCCCAGTTGTAGGGGTTGTAGTCGTAGCCGTAGTGGTAGACCGGTGCACCCACGACCGGGGTCGTGTAGACCACCTGGCTGTCGTAGGTGGGCACGTAGACGACGCCGGGAGTGGCCGGGGAGATGACGATCTTGTCGTTGACCTTCTCGATGTTCTGCGCCTCGTTGTCGACGAGATAGCCGTTCTCCTGCGCCTTGGCCCGCAGCCGCTGGATCGCGGCGAGCACCTCGTCGGTCTGGGCGACCACGGCCTCGCCGGCCTGTTCCGTCCAGTCGATGTTGTCGCTCATCCGGGTCACCAGCTCCGGGAACCCGGCGGCGAGCTCGCGGACGCTGTCGTCCCACTTCTCATCCGCCGCCTGCGCCGCGCGCTCCTGGTCCGAGAGTTCCGCCGCCCCCGCCACGAAGCGCCCCGCCTTCACCACGTCGAGCGGGAAGGTGGCGGCCACCAGCACCGGCGTGAGCACCTGGTCGGGGAAAAGCGCCACCGGGCCGAACAGCGCGTCGAGCTCCGCCGGCGTGAGCGGTCCCTCGGCGGCCACTGCAGCTTCGATGCTGGACGCCGCCTGCGCGGCCTCCTCCGGCGTCAGGACCCGGCCGCCGGCGTCGACGCAGGGGACCATGATCGACATGCCGACAGCGAGGCTCTCCGCATTGCCGCCGAGCACGTCCCGGTTCGCGTCCGCGAGGATGCGATAGAGCATCGGATCGCCATAGGCGCGCTTGGACACCCCGCTCAGCGTGTCTCCGCTGGAGATGAGGTAGGGCCTTCCGCAGGTGACGGATCCGTCGCCGACCAGAGTCTGGGCAGCAACGGGAGCCGCGACGGCACTGGCGGCGATGGCGATGGCGAGGCTTCGAACGAGGAGGCGCAGGCGCACGGCTTTACATCCCAAGACGGCAATCCCCGCAAAGACATTCTGCGTCTCGGGCCCCCGCGCACCAGCCTTGGAGCGAGAGGCGGGACCGTCCGACCGCAGTTTACAAGGCGCCACCACCGCCACACAAGATCTGCACTTGGAATCGTGTTGGCGACGCCTGCGGCGACCGCCCCCAGCCGGCTGCGGTGCGCGCGAGCCCCTCTCGGCGCGATGGCCCTTGACGCGCCGCGCCGCCGACCGCAGGATGTAACTAAATGGTTATGCGCAGGCGTTGCGCGATCGACGGGGGAGGGAGGGCGACAGATGACCCTGCGCAAGTTCGGTCTCATCATGCACGGGGTCACCGGGCGCATGGGCTACAACCAGCACCTGGTGCGCTCGATCGCGGCGATCCGCAGCGAGGGCGGGATCGAGCTCAGGAACGGTGACCGGCTGATGCCGGACCCGATCCTGGTCGGGCGCAACGCCGCCAAGGTCGAGGAGGTGGCCCGCGCCCACGGCATCGAGCGCTGGAGCGACGACCTCGACGCGGCGCTGGCCAACCCGGACGACACGCTGTTCTTCGATGCCGGCACCACGCAGATGCGCTGCGGGCTGCTGAGCCGCGCGATCGACGCCGGCAAGCACGTCTACTGCGAGAAGCCGATCTCCGACAGCCTGGAGGAGGCCATCGCCCTGGCGCGCAAGGCGCAGGACGCGGGGATCAAGCACGGCGTGGTGCAGGACAAGCTGTTCCTGCCGGGCCTGAGGAAGCTCGCCATGCTGCGCGACAGCGGCTTCTTCGGGCGGATGCTGTCGGTCAGGGGCGAGTTCGGCTACTGGGTGTTCGAGGGCGACTGGCAGCCGGCGCAGCGGCCGTCGTGGAACTACCGCAGCAAGGACGGCGGCGGCATCATCCTCGACATGCTCTGCCACTGGCGCTACGTGCTCGATAACCTCTTCGGTGAGGTGAAGGCGGTAAGCTGCCTCGGCGCCACGCATATTCCGAAGCGCGTAGACGAGGCGGGCCGGGCGTACGACGGCGGACGCCGACGATGCCGCCTATGCCACCTTCGAGCTCGACGGCGGGGTGATCGCGCAGATCAACTCGTCCTGGACCACGCGGGTGCGGCGGGACGACCTGGTGACCTTCCTGGTCGACGGCACCCACGGCTCGGCGATGGCCGGGCTGATGAAGTGCTGGACGCAGCACCGGGTGAACACGCCGAAGCCGATCTGGAGCCCCGACACGCCGCAGACCATCGACTTCTTCGAGGGCTGGGAGGAGGTGCCGGACAACCAGGACTACGACAACGGCTTCAAGGTGCAGTGGGAGATGTTCCTGCGGCACATCGTCGAAGGCGCGCCCTGGAAGTACGGGCTGGTCGAGGGGGCGAAGGGCGTGCAGCTGGCCGAGCTGGGCCTGAAGAGCTGGAAAGAGCGCCGCTGGCTCGACGTGCCGGCGCTGGAGATCTGAAGATGGCGGTGATCCGGCTTCCCACCGCCGACCGGCGGATCGAGGACTACGCGACCGGCGAACGCCGCTGGCCTTCGCGCGGCCCGACGGCCTCGCCTTCACCAGGGTCGCCTATTCGGCGGCGCACGTGGTGGCCGATCCGCTGGCGGACGGCGATCCCTGGGTGACGCCGGCGATCGACTGGGAGGCGACGATCCGTTACCGGCACCATCTCTGGGACCTCGGGCTCGGGGTGGCCGAGGCGATGGATACCGCGCAGCGCGGCATGGGGCTCGGCTGGCCCGAGGCGAAGGAGCTGATCGCCCGGGCGCTGGAGGCGGCGAAGGGCCGGCCGGGGGCGCTGATCGCCAGCGGGGCGGGGACGGACCAACTGGCGCCGGGGCCGGAGGTGGGCGTCGACGACGTGATCCGCGCCTACGAGGAGCAGATCGAGGCGGTGGAGAGCCTCGGCGGGCGGATCATCCTCATGGCGAGCCGGGCGCTCGCGGCCGCGGCCACCGGGCCGGCGGACTACGTGCGGGTCTACGACCGGGTGCTGAGCCAGGTGGCGCGAGCCGGTGATCATCCACTGGCTGGGCGAGATGTTCGACCCGGCGCTGGAGGGCTACTGGGGGTCGGGCGACCACTGGCAGGCGATGGAGACCTGCCTCGACGTGATCGCGGCGCACGCGGCGAAGGTGGACGGGGTCAAGATCTCGCTGCTCTCCAAGGAGAAGGAGATCGCGATGCGCCGGCGGCTGCCGGCGGGCGTGCGGATGTATACCGGCGACGACTTCAACTATGCCGAGCTGATCGCCGGCGACGCCGAGGGGCATTCCGACGCGCTGCTCGGGATCTTCGACGCCATCGCGCCGGCCGCCTCGGCGGCGCTGTCGGCGCTGGCCCGCGGCGGGGAGAACGAGTTCTTCGACATCCTGGCGCCGACGGTGCCGCTGTCGCGGCACATCTTCAAGGCGCCGACCCGGTTCTACAAGACCGGCGTCGTGTTCCTGGCCTGGCTCAACGGGCTGCAGGATCATTTCATCATGGTCGGCGGGCAGGAGAGCGCCCGGTCGCTGGTGCATCTGGCCGAGCTGTTCCGGCTGGCCGACAAGGCGCGGGTGCTCGGCGATCCCGAGCTGGCGGCGAACCGGATGCGGGGATTGCTGGCGGTGCACGGCATCGCCTGAGGCGGAGCAAGGATTCGGGGCCAATCCCGGTCCGGCAAACAGGGAGGAGACAAAGATGAAACTCGCACTGGCACTCGCCGGGGTCCTGGTGACCGCCGGCTTCGCGTCGGCTCAGGACTGGAAGCCGGAGCGGCCGATCACCCTCATCGTGCCCTGGGCCGCGGGCGGCTCGACCGACCAGGTGACCCGGATCGCCGCCAGCGAGATCGAGGCGGCGCTGGGCGCGACCGTGGTGGTCGAGAACCAGCCGGGGGCCTCGGGATCGATCGGCACCAAGAACGCGATGGAGGCCGGCGCGGACGGCATGACCTGGACCGCGGGCGCGGCGCAGGATCTCGGCACCTACGCGGTCACCGGCATGCTCGACACCTCGATCAAGGACTGGCACCTCTACCTCGACGTCGCCAACGTCGCGGTGGTCGGGGTGAACGCCGACGCGCCGTGGCAGGACTTCGGCGAGCTGATCGCGGCGATGAAGGCCGATCCCTCGATCACCGTCGCCACCGGCGGGATCACCTCGTCAGGCCACACCGCGATGGAGACGATCAAGGCGCTGACCGGCGTCGACTACAAGCACGTGACCTATGACGGCGGCAACCCGGCGGTGATCTCGACGGTCTCGGGCGAGACCCAGGTGACGACGCAGCTCGCGGTCGAGCAGGCCGAGATGATCCGCGCCGGCCGGTTGCGGGCGCTGGCGGTGCTGAACGACGCGCCGCTGCAGATCGAGGGCCTGGCCGAGCCGATCCCGCCGATCACGAACTGGATCAAGGACTTCAAGGCGGCGCCGAACTATTTCGGCATCTTCGTGCCGGGCGACGCCCCGGCCGAGGTGGTCGCCACGCTTGACGAGGTCTGGAAGGACAAGATCGCGAACTCCAAGGCGCTTCAGGACTACGCCACCCAGCGCGGCGCGGTGTTTGCGCCCTATTACGGCGAGGAGGCCCAGAAGCGGGTGGCGCCGGCGGTGGCGCAGAACGCCTGGCTGATGTTCGATGGCGGCAAGGCGGCGGTCGATCCCTCCACCGTCGGCATTCCGCGTCCGGAATGAGGCCGGCTGCCGGGCGGGTGCCTGCGCGCCCGGCGCCATTGCTGCGGGACCGCCGATGATCCGAGCCGACCTCATCACCTCGATCGTCCTGATGGCGCTCGGCCTCGCCACGGCCGCCGAATCGTGGCGGATGCCGCGCTATGCCGAGGTCGGCTCCGAACCCTGGTCGGCGCCCGGGGTGGTGCCGGGCATGCTCGGGGTGGCGCTGGCGATCATGGGGCTGATCCTGTGCCTGCGCTCGGTCGCCGCCGCGGCGGGCCGGCGATGCGGTCGGCGCCGGGGGCGAGCCGGGCGGCTGGGGACGCGTCGGCCTGGTCGTCGGGCTCTGCGTCCTCTACGCCGGCGTGCTGGTCGGCCGGGCGCCGTTCTGGCTGGCCACCTTCCTCTTCGTCTTCGGCTTCATCGCGGTCTTCGACCTCGCCGATCCGGCGGAGCGCCCGCGCTGGCGCCGGCATCTCCTGGTCGGCCTCGTGGTCGCGGCGCTGGCGAGCGCGCTGATCCCCTACGTGTTCCAGACCGTCTTCCTCGTCCGTCTGCCCTGAGGATCCGCGGTGCAGGGCCTCCATTCCTTCCTCGCCGCGGTCCTCGACTTCAGCATCCATCCGCTGACGCTCTTCAACGTGCTCTGGGCGACGCTGCTCGGGATCACCGTCGGGGCGCTGCCGGGGCTGACCGCGACCCTCGGGCGTAGCGCTGCTGACCACGCTGACCTTCCACATGCCGGCCGAGACCGCGATCCTGGTGCTGGTCTGCATGTACGTGGGCGCGATCTACGGCGGCTCGCGCTCGGCGATCCTGCTGAATATCCCCGGCACCCCGGCGAGTGCCGCGACCTCGCTCGACGGCTTCCCGCTGGCCCGCGCCGGGCATGCCGGAAGGGCGATGGGGCTGGCCACCTCGGCCTCGTTCCTCGGCAGCCTGATCGGCATGCTGGCGCTGGCGCTGATCGCGCCCAAGCTCGGCGAGATCGCGCTGTCCTTCAAGTCGCCGGAGTTCTTCTGGCTGGCGCTCTTCGGCGTGCTGATCTCGGGGCAGATCACCACCACCGGCGACGCGCTCAAGGGCTGGATCTCCGGGGTCTCGGCCTCCTGGTGGCGATGGTCGGGCAGGAGGGCATCCACGCCTACCAGCGCTTCAGCTACGGCTGGACCGATCTCGCCGGCGGCATCTCGCTGCTTGCCGGCGCTGGTCGGCGCCTTCGGCTTCGCCGAGATCATCGGGGTGATGAAGGCGCGCGCCTACGTCACGGTGCAGACCGCCACCGACCGGGTGGTGCCCGAGGTCTCCGAGCTCTGGCGCTACCGGCGCACCATCGTGCGCTCGGGGCTGATCGGCACGCTGATGGGGCTGCTGCCCGGCGTCGGCGAGGACATGGGCGCCTGGATGTCCTACGCCGCGGCGAAGCGCGCCAGCCGCGAGCGGGCGCTCTTCGGCAAGGGTTCGCCCGAGGGTCTGATCGCCTCGGAAACCGGCAACAACGCCGCCGTGCCGGGGGCGATGATCCCGATCCTGACCCTGGCGGTGCCCGGCTCGGCGCCGGCGGCGGTGCTGCTCGCGGCGATGTTCATCCACGGCATCCGGCCCGGGCCGCTGATCATGGTCGAGAACCCGGACTTCGTCTTCCAGGTGGTGGCGATGGTGTTCATGGCCACGCTGGCGATGCTGGTCCTGGGGCTGCTGCTGACCCGGCCGCTGCTCCGGGTGCTGTCGGTGCCGCGCGAGAAGCTGATGCCGCTCATCTTCGTGCTCTGCACCATCGGCTCGTTCGCGATCGCCGGGCGGGTCTTCGACATCAAGGTGATGCTGTTCTTCGGCATCGTCGGCTTCGCGCTGCGCGAGATGGACTATCCGATGGCGCCGCTGGTGCTCGGGATCGTGCTCGGGCCGCTGCTCGACAGCTCGTTCCGCCGCGGCATGGTGCTCTTCGACGGCAACTTCCTGGGATTTCTCGCCCAGCCGATCGCGCTGGTGCTGGCCGCTGGCCTGCCTGGCGATGCTGCTGGCCTCGATCCCGCCGCTGCGGCGGGGCGTCGGAGCGCTGCTGCGGCGGCTGACTGGAAAGGGAGCCGGGGCATGAAGGTGACGCTCTGCAACGAGGTGTTAGCGCGAGCCGGACTTCGCTCGCGCCTGCGCGTTCGCGGCGGAACTGGGCTATGACGGGCTCGAGGTGGCGCCCTACACCCTCGGCCCCGAGCCGCACCTCCTGCCGCCGGCGCGGGTGGCGGCGCTGCGGTCGGCGGCGGCCGACGCGGGGATCGCGGTCTCCGGGCTGCACTGGCTGTTGCTGGCGCCGGCGGGGCTCTCGATCACCGCGGCGCATGGGCCGACGCGGGCGGCGACGACCGACGTGGCGCTCAGGCTGATCGATCTCTGCGCCGCGCTGGGCGGCGACTACATCGTGCATGGCTCGCCGGCGCAGCGCCGGCTGGCGGAGGGGCGCGAGGCCGCCGACCGCGCCCAGGCCATGGAGTTCCTCGCGGCGATGGCGGCCGCGGCGGGCCAGGCCGGGATCGGCTATTGCCTGGAGCCGCTGTCGCCGGCGCAGACCAACTTCGTGACCTCGCTCGCCGAAGCGGCGGCGGTGGTGGCGGAGATCGGAGTTCGCCGGCGTTCCGCGCCATGATCGACTGCTGTGCCGCGGCGGGCAGCGAGGCCGAGAGCGTGCCGGCGCTCATCGACCGCTGGCTGCCGGCCGGGCTGCTGGGGCACGTTCACCTCAACGATCCCAACCGGCGCGGGCCGGGCGAGGGCCGGCTCGACTTCGCGCCGATCCTCGCCGCGCTGCGGATGGGCGGCTACGCGGGCTGGCTCGGGGTCGAGCCGTTCGTCTACGTCCCCGACGGCCCCGCCTGCGCGGCCCGGGCCATCGGCTACGTACGGGGCATCGAGAGCAGGACTCGGGAAAGCGGGTAGCCGATGAACGATCTGGACGGGTTGTCGATCAATCTCGCCACGGTGCGGGCGCAGTGGGACATGGCGCAGGCGGTGGAGGCCTGCCTCCGGCACGGGATCACCGCGATCGCGCCCTGGCGCGACCAGGTGGCGGCGATCGGGCTGGAGGCGGCGGCCCGGCTGGTCCGCGACAACGGGCTGCGCGTCACCGGCCTCTGCCGGGGCGGGTTCTTTCCCGCCGCCACCGCGGAGGGCCGGGCGAAGGCCCTGGACGAGAACCGGCGCGCGATCGACGAGGCGGTGGCGCTGGGCGCGGACTGCCTGGTGCTGGTCGTCGGCGGCCTGCCCGAGGGGTCGCGCGACATCGGCGCGGCCCGCGCGATGGTCCGGGACGGGCTGGCGGCGCTGCTGCCCTACGCGCGGCAGGCGGGTATGCCGCTGGCGATCGAGCCGCTGCACCCGATGTACGCCGCCGACCGCGCCTGCGTGAACACGCTGGGGCAGGCGCTCGACCTCTGCGACGCGCTGGGGGAGGGCACCGGCGCCGCCATCGACGTCTACCACGTCTGGTGGGATCCCGAGCTCGAGCGCCAGCTCGCCAGGGCAGGGGCCGCGGGGCAGATCCTGGCCCACCACATCTGCGACTGGCTGGTGCCGACCCGCGACCCGCTCAACGACCGCGGCATGATGGGTGACGGCGTGGTCGACCTGAAGCGCATCCGCGGCTGGTTCGAAGCGGCCGGGTTCCACGGGCCCCAGGAGGTCGAGATCTTCTCCAGCGAGAACTGGTGGAAGCGGGACGGCGACGAGGTGCTGCGCACCTGCATCGAGCGGTTTCGCTCGGTATGCTGATCCGGGCGGGCCGTCCCGCGCCCGCCGCCACCGGGGTGCGAATGAGGCTTTATGTCGCCGGGGTTTCCGCCTAAATGCGGGTCGCATGAAAACCAAGCCCCTCGCGTTCTCGGTGCACCTGCTGACCGGATCCGGCGCCGCGCTGGCGCTGATGGCGCTGGTGGCGGCCACCCGGGCGGACTGGCGGCTGATGTTCGGCTGGCTGGGGCTGGCGCTGATCGTCGACGGTATCGACGGGCCGCTCGCGCGCAAGGTCGACACCAAGAAGAACGCGGCCAACTGGGACGGGGTGTTGCTCGACCTGGTGGTCGACTACCTGACGTACGTGTTCATTCCGGCCTACGCGCTGATCTACTCGCCGCTGCTGCCCTCGCCCTGGGGCCTGATCGCGGCGCTCTTCATCGCGCTCAGCGGGGTGGTCTATTTCGCCGACGTGCGGATGAAGGCCGAGGACAACAGCTTCATGGGCTTCCCGGCGGTCTGGCAGATGCCGCTCCTGGTGTTCCTGACCTTCGACCCGCCGGCCTGGGCGACGCTCGGCATCATCCTGCTGCTGGGGCTGGGCCAGTTCACCTGGCTCAAGTTCATCCATCCGGTGCGTACCGAGCGCTGGCGGCCGGTCACCCTGGCGGTCTGCGTGGTCTGGCTCGGGCTGGGCGGCTGGTCGGCCTGGGCGCATTTCGACCCGCCGCCGGCGGTCAAGCTGGGGCTTCTGCTCGCCAGCCTCTGGCTGCTCTTTGCCGGGATCGTGATGCAGCTCCTGCCGGATCGCCGGCGCCAGGCCGCGCTGCGCCAGCAGTAATCCCTCGATGCCGAGCGCGACGATGCAGGACACGTTCCCCGAACCCGCAACAGCGAGGCACTGCCTCGCGCGGGTTCGTCGGCCGGAGCGCGTGAGCGCGCAGGCCGAGGGGCGCGCCGCCAGGACCGTCGCGTTGCAATCCGCGCGCGCCTGCCTGGGCGGCGCGGAACGCGCCTGCCGGGGGCAGGCAGGCGCGGGCGGATTTGTCTTCGCCAAATCCGCCAAGTGAATGCGGCGCGGTTGAGCGGCCCGGCAACGGTCGGAAGGGATTCAAGCGGATCGCGTATAACCCGTCCGCCGTCAGGCGGTCGCGTCTTCGCTCAGCCCCAGCTCCTCGATCATCGCCGCGCGCATCAGGAACTTCTGTGCCTTGCCGGTCACCGTCATCGGCAGCTCGTCCCTGAAGCGGATGTAGCGCGGCACCTTGTAGTGCGCGAGCTGCTCGCGGCAGAAGCCGCGGATGTCGTCCTCGCTGGCGCTGGCGCCCTGCTGCAGCACGATCCAGGCGGCGACCTCCTCGCCGTATTTCGGATCGGGGACACCGAAGACCTGCACCATCGCCACCGCGGGATGGCGGAACAGGTACTCCTCGACCTCGCGCGGGTAGATGTTCTCGCCGCCGCGGATCAGCATGTCCTTGGCCCGCCCGACGATGTTGCAGTAGCCCTCCGCGTCCAGCACCCCGAGGTCGCCGGTGTGCATCCAGCCCTCGGCGTCGACCGCCTCGGCGGTCCGCTCGGGGTCCTCCCAGTAGCCCAGCATCACAGAATAGCCGCGGGTGCAGAGCTCGCCGACGCTGCCCACCGGCACGGTGGCGCCGGCGCCGTCCACCAGCTTGACCTCGACGTGCGGGTGGACGCGGCCGACGGTGGAGACGCGCTTCTCCAGCGGGTCGTCGGTCGAGCTCTGGAACGACACCGGGCTGGTCTCGGTCATGCCGTAGGCGATGGTGACCTCCGACATGTGCATCCGGGTCACCACCTTCTTCATGATCTCGATCGGGCAGGGCGAGCCGGCCATGATGCCGGTCCTGAGGCTCGAGAGATCGAACCCGGCGAAACCGGGCGCATCGAGCATGGCCGCGAACATCGTCGGCACTCCGTAGAGCGCGGTGCAGCGCTCGGCCGCCGCCGCGGCCAGCGTCGCCGCCGGGTCGAAGCCCTCGCCCGGGAAGACCATGGTCGCGCCCTTGGTCACACAGCCGAGCGCGCCCATCCCCATGCCGAAGCAATGGTAGAACGGCACCGGGATGCAGAGCCGGTCAGCCGCGGTCAGCCGCATCGCCGCGGTGACGAAATGCGCGTTGTTCACCAGGTTGCGGTGGGTCAGCGTCGCGCCCTTGGGCAGCCCGGTGGTCCCCGAGGTGAACTGGATGTTGATCGGGTCGTCCTGCGCCAGCGCCGCGGTGGCGCGGTCGAGCGCCTCCGGAGCGGCCGCGGTCGCCGCTAGGTCGTCGAAGTTCAGCATCCCCGGCGAGCGTTCCGCGCCCATGCGGATCACCGCGCGCAGCGCCGGCAGCCGCTCGGCCCGGAGCCGGCCGGGCTCGGCGGCGGCGAGCTCGGGCGCCAGCGTCGCGATCAGGCCGAGGTAGTCCGAGGACTTGAAGCGGTCGGCGAGGATCAGCGCCACGCAGCCGACCTTCGTAAGGGCGAATTCGAGCTCGCCCAGCCGGTAGGCGGGATTCACGTTGACCATGATCGCGCCGATCCGGGCGGTGGCGAACTGGGTCAGCAGCCATTCCGGCCGGTTCGGCGCCCAGATCCCGACCCGGTCGCCCTTGCCGATGCCGAGCCCGACCAGCCCGCTCGCCAGCCGGTCGACCCGGGCCGCGAAGTCGTCCCAGCTCATCCGCACGCCCTTGTCGGCAAAGACCGCCGCCTCGCGCCCGCCCCTGGCCGCGACCGTGCGGGCGAGGAGCTGCGGAATGGTGTCATCGAGCAGGGGCGCGTCGGTCGCCCCGATCACGTGCGAGCCGTCCCTGGGCCTCAGATCCGCCCCCTGCGCCATGCGAAACCCTCCCCGCCCGGCAACCGCCGACGCGACAGGATATGCCCGCCGAGCCGCCTCCGCAACGATCGGGCTCTGGACACGCATATGCGCTGTGCATGAACTGTGCATGCTCCGTGCATCAGGCCTTTTCGCCAACCACCTGAAATCACGCGCGCTCAGCGGCTGAACCCCGCCGCCAGCTCCACGTGCCCCGACCAGCGGAACTGATCGACCGGCTGCACCCAGTCCAGCCGGAAGCCGCCGTCGATCAGCAGCCGCGCGTCGCGCGCGAAACTCGCGGGATTGCACGACACCGCCGCGACCCGACCCACCCCCGAGCGCGCCAGCTCGACGCTCTGCGCCTCCGCGCCCGCCCAGGGCGGATCGACCACCACCGCGTCGAAGTCCTTGAGTTCATGAGCCAAAAGCGGCCGCCGGAACAGATCGCGCGCCTCGGTCGTCACCCGGCGCATCCCGGGCGCCTGCCGCCAGCCTTCGGCCAGGGCCGCCAGCATCGCGGCGTCGCCCTCGACCGCGTGCACCTCCGCGACCGCAGCCAGCGGCAGCGCGAAGGTGCCGCAGCCGGCGAAGAGATCGGCGACCCGGTGCGCGCCCGCGGTCGCCTCGCCGACCGCTTCGACCAGCGCCCGTTCGCCCTCCGCGGTCGCCTGCAGGAAGCCGCCGGGCGGCGGCACCACCCGCGCCGCGCCCAGGTTCTGGAACGGCGGGCGGCGCAGCGCCACGGTCTCGCCGTCCCAGGAGAGCCGGGCGAGATCCGCCTCCGCCGCCAGCGCCGCCAGCTCGCCACCGAGCTCGGGATCGAGCGGCCGGCCGCCGGCGACGTCCACGTCGAGGCCGGCCGGGCCGCTGGTCACGCTCAGCCGCAGCACGCTCGAGCGGGTGGCGCCGAGGCCGGTCAGCCGGGCCAGCGCGGGCCGGCTCGCCACGATCTCGGGCCGGAGCACCCGGCAGTCGGGCACCTCGACCAGCGCCTCGGAGCGCCGGCCATGAAAGCCGACCAGCGCCGTCTTGCGGGTGCGCCGGGCGGCGAAGACCGCGCGGCGACGCGAGCGCGGCGGCGAGGTCAGGATCGGTCGCAGCTCGGTCGCGATGCCGCGGGCGGCGAGCGCCCGCAAGATGGTCTCGCCCTTCCAGGCCGCGAGGAAGCCGTCCGAGGCGTGCTGCAGCGCGCAGCCGCCGCAGCTGCCGAAATGCCGGCAGGGCGGCGCGACCCGCTCGGGCGCCGCCTCCAGGAGCGCGGCGGCGCCGCCGTCTTCTCCCACCCGCCAGCGCTCGCCCGGCAGCGCGAAGGGCAGCCGCAGCGCACCGGCGATGCCGTCGCCCTCGCGCCCGAGGCGCTCGATCGTCACCTCCATGCCGCCCTCCCGGCGAAACCGGTCGTTTCCGCATTCCTGCTTACGCGCCCGGCCTTGGCGCATTAGATATGCAGCGTCAACAAGCAAGGAGGCCCGCCATGGCCACTCCCGTCGCGCCCGGCACCCGGATCGGGCACGTGCACCTGAAGGTTGCCGACCTGGACCGGGCGATCGCCTTCTATTCCGGCGTGCTCGGCTTCGAGCTGCAGCAGAAATACGGCGATCAGGCCGCGTTCCTGTCGGCCGGCGGCTATCACCATCATATCGGCCTCAACACCTGGGAGAGCCGCGGCGGCACCCCGCCGCCGGCCGGCCATACCGGCCTCTTCCACACCGCGATCCTCTACCCGACCCGCAGGGACCTGGCCGATGCGCTGCGACGGCTGATGGCGGCCGGGATCCAGCTCGACGGCGCGTCGGACCACGGGGTGTCGCAGGCGCTCTACCTGCGCGACCCGGACGGCAACGGCGTCGAGCTCTACTGGGACCGGCCCGAGGCGGAATGGCCGCGCGACGCCGACGGCCGGCTCGCCATGGTGACCGAGCGGCTGAACCTGCGCGACCTCCTGGCCGAGACCTAGGACTAGGAGCTCGTCCTGGTAATCGCCGCGTCGATGGTTTGCCGAACGTCGGGGGAGCCGCGCCGGGTCGGACGCCGGGCGATCACGCCCTCGCTGCGGCGAGTTTCAGCAGGTTGTGGGCGGAGCAGATCATCGCCTACTCGGCTCTGACCTTGTCGAGGCCTCTGAGCAGGAATTGACGGAAGCCACGGGCGTGCTTGATTTGACCGAAGAGGGGCTCGACGGTCTGTTTTCGCAGGCGGTAGCGGGAGCGGCGGCCGGCCCGCTTCGCTTCTTGGCCATGGCGGCCATCAGCGGCTTGTCGGTGAGCCGCCGCGCGCCGCCGGCGCCGGCATCGCCGTGCTTGCTGCGGCCCGGAGGCAGGTAGGCCGCGATCCTGCGCTCGGCCAGGGCGGAGAGGTTGGCCTCGGTGGCGAAGCCGGTGTCGCCGGAGACCTCCCTAGGCTTGCGCCCGAGCAGGGTCCGGGCCTGGTCGACCAGCGGCACGAGGGCGGCGTAGTCGGCCGGGTTGGTCGCGAGCCTCTGAGCGACGATCACCTGCGACGCGTCGTCGACGGCGATCTGGCCGTTGCAGCCGGCGACGAAGCCGTCCCTGGAGGGCTGGATGCGGCTGTCGGGGTCGGTGAAGTTGCGGCTCGGGCCCGTCCGGCGGGCCGCCGTCCTCGCCCCGCTTCAGCCGGCCGCTCTTCTGCATGCCCGAGGACGGGCCGGGCCCGTCCGGGTCGAGGTCCTCCGGCTTCTTCGTCGCCTCGGCCTCCAGGTCGGCCTTGGCCTGGCGGATGCGCTCCAGCCGACGGAGCTTGTCGGCCATCCACGCCGGCGTCTCGTCGCCGCGCCGGTCGGCGCCGTGCTCGGCGTCCTCGGCCGCTTCCCGCGCCTCGGCCGCCGTCAGCCAGGCCTCCACCCCCGCCGCCGCACCTTCGACGGCGAGGTCGAGGTCTGCGTCGTCGAAGACCACGAAGGGCGCGTTGCCGCCCAGCTCCAGCGACAGGCGCTTGATGGAAGCGGACGCCTCACGCATCAGCCAGCGTCCGACGCCGGTCGAGCCGGTGAAGGTGATCTTGGCGATCCTGGGATTGCGGCAGAATTCCTCGCCGATCGGCCTCGCTTCGCCGGTGACCACCGAGAAGACCCCGGCGGGCACGCCGGCGCGTTCGGCGAGTACGGCGAGGGCGAGGGCGGAGAGCGGGGTCTGGGACGCCGGCTTCAGGATCATCGGGCACCCGGCGGCGAGGGCGGGACCCGCCTTGCGCGTGATCATGCCGTTCGGGAAGTTCCAGGGGGTGATCGCGGCGCAGACGCCGATCGGCTGCTTCAGCACCAGGATGCGCTGGCCGGAATTGGGGCCGGGGATGATGTCGCCGTCGATGCGCTTGGCCTCCTCGGCGAACCATTCGAGGTAGGCGGCGTTCGAGACGACTTCGCCGCGCGCCTCGGCCAGCGGCTTGCCCTGTTCGGTGGTCAGGATCAGCGCGAGGTCGTCGGCGTTGGCGATGATCAGGTCGAACCACCGGCGCAGGATCTGCGCCCGCTCCTTCGCGGGTCGGCGCGCCCAGGCAGGGAAGGCGGCGTCGGCCGCGTCGATCGCTTTTGCCACGGTATCCGGGCCGAGGTCGGGCACCTCGGCGATCAGGGCGCCGTCGAACGGGTCGGTGACCGGGAAGCGTCGCCCGTCGGGAGCGGCAATCCACTGGCCCGCGACGAAGGCGCGGTCGGCAAGAAGCGAGGGATCCTTGAGATCGAGGGTGCGGCGGTCGGTCATGAGCGGGCTCCGAGGAGGCTGAGAAGGCCGGGAAGGGCGAGCGAGAGGCCCGAGAGGAAAAGGAGCACGAAGGCAACGCGGCGGATCGCGGCCTGGGACAGCGGCGGCGGCCAGCGCCGCGCGGCGTGGGTGCCGGCGACTACGACCGGGACGGTAAGCAGGCTCCAGCCGAAGCTGGCCGGTGGCAGCGCGGCAGTGACCGCGACGAGGGCAAGCCGCAGCACGGCATTGAGGCCGAAGACCGCAACCAGCGTCTCGCGGATGCGCGCCAGCGGCAGGGGCTGGCGATAGAGATGGTAGACGAGCGGCGGGCCGGCCGTGGAGAAGAGCCCGCCCATGAGACCCGCGACCGCGCCGAAGAACAGGAACGAGCCGGAGGAAGATTTCGTGGCCAAAGCCGCAGGGGCGAGGGCAAGCTGGAGGCTCGACGCCATGATGACGACGCCGAGGGCGAGGCGCAGCGCGCCGAGGGAGCTCGAGGCCAGCGCCGCCAGCAGCCAGTAGCCCAGGGGCAGCGCCACGAAGCTCGCGACCAGCACCAGGCGGAACTCGGGCCAGGCGATGTCGCGCCAGCCGCGGGCGAGAACCTGGGCGGCGTTGACCAGTACCAGGATGCTGACGAGCACGGCGGCGTCGGGCAGCGGTACCAGCCCGGTGAGCCCGATGCCGCCCATCATGATCAGCCCGAAGGCGAAGCCGGTCAGGGTCTGCATCCAGGCGGCGAGGCCGGCCAGGGCGAGCAGCCCGACGAGGGCGCCGAGGCCCATGTCAGATGGCCCGGAGGCCGGCGAAGAGGTCCTTGTGCCGGCTGCCGCGGCGGTAGAAGACCGGCGGCTGGCCGAGCGGCGCCGGCGCGGTCATCTCGCGGCCGCCCTCGAGCGTGTCGCCGGACCATACATGCACCCAGTAGTCGCCGGAGGGCAGATAGACCGGCCGGGTGTTCTCGCCCTTCTTCCAGACCGGGGCGACCAGCAGGTCGGGGCCGTAGAAATACTGGTCCTGGATCGCGTAGGTGGCGAGGTCGTGCTCGGCGTGCAGGAAGAGCGGGCGCTGGACCGGGGTGCCGCGCTCCGAGGCTTCATCCGACAAGAGCCGGAGGTAGGGCGCGAGGTGGACGTAGATCCGGGTCATGCGGGCGAAATGCGCCAGCACCTCCGGATCCTGGTCGAGCTGCAGGTTCTGGCTCGGGCGGTTGCCCTCGTGGCTGCGCATCACCGGGGTGAAGGCCGCCATCTCGGACCAGCGCATCAGGAGCTCCGAGGAGCGCAGGTTGCCGAAGAGCGAGGTGTAGCCGCCGATGTCGGAGTGATGATAGGCGTTGCCGAGCAGGCCGGACGAGAGCGCACCGGACATCACCGTCACCAGTCCGTCGTGGCGCGAGAAGTCGACCGACTGGTCGCCGGCCCAGATCAGCGGGCAGTACTTCTGCACGCCGGTGAAGCCGGCGCGCATGAAGTAGAGCGCCTCGCCGGTCATGCCGCGGCTCTCGATCGCCCGCGCGTTGACCTCGGCCCAGAGCACGGGCCAGGGGTTGTGCATCTTCCGCGCGTCGATGCCGTTGGCGAGATGGACCTCGATCGGCAGGTACTCGCCGAAGTCGGCCATCCAGCCGGAGAGGCCGTAGTCGAGCATGTTGCGCCCGATCACCTCCTCGGCGAACCAGGCGGCGGCCTCGGGGTTGGTGAAGTCGAGGATGCCGCAGTCGAACTCGCCGAAGTCGACGATGGCGGTATGGCCCTTGTCGTTGAGCGCGAAGTAGCCGGCGGTCTCGGCCACCTGGAACAGCGGACCGTCGACGCAGAGGTAGGGGTTCACGTAGCCGAGAAACTTGATGCCCTCGTCGTTCAGCTCGGCGATGCGCTGGCGGAGGTTTGGATAGCGGGTCTCGTTGGCCTGCCAGTCCCAGAAGAGCCGGGCGCCGAAGGTGGTGTTGCGCACGCCGACCCAGTCCTCGCACCAGAGCGCGGAGACCCGGGCGCCGGCAGCACGGATTTTCTCCAGCCGCCGAAAGGAGTTCTCACCGTCCTTGAGCCCGATGATCGCGCCCTTGTAGACCCAGTCGGGCAGGCGGGGCTGGCGGCCGAAGCGCAGCGAGAGCTTTTCCACCAGTCCGATGAAGGTGGCGGCGGCGAAAAGCTCGATCTTCTCGGGGGCGGCCCAGATTTCGATCTCGTGGAAGTCGTCGTTGCGGAAGTCGAAGACGCTGTAGGCGGAGGTCTCGACATGCAGCGCGTAGCGCTCGGACGACAAGTAGGTCGGCTGGGGATAGTTGGTGTTGTAGTAGTTGCCGCCGGCGCGGCCGCTGACGTCGGCGCGGAAGGTGATCTCGCTGTCCTTGTCGCGCCCCACCCCAGGCTCGGAGATCCAGAACGGGAAGCGGCGACCGCGCATGTCGAAGTATGACATCTGCTCACCACCGCCCCAGACGTGCTCGCGAGGGTCGGCCACGACGCGGAGCCAGACGCGGTTGACGTTGGGGTCGGGGCATTCGAAGAACAGTGCGCCGTCCTGGACCATCAGGATCAGGCGTGACTTCTGGCCCGGCCAGAACGACAGCAGGATGCGGTCGCCGTCGATCTCGGCGTAGGCGAGCGGCGTGCGCTCGACGATGTAGTCCTCGACGTCGAAGTTGCCGCGATGCATCTGCATGCGCTCGCGGCCGTTGCCGACGAAGAGGCAGGGACTGGCGACGCTGTGATCGAGGATCACCCGGTCGCCGAGCAGAAGGCGGAAGCCGTCATCGGTGGGTTCGAGGTGCATGGTTCTCTCAGTTCTGGGTGAGGCCGGCGTCGACGATGAAGTTGGCACCGGTGGCGCCGGCGCTTTCGTCCGAGGCCAGGAACAACGCCATGCGGGCGACGTGGCTGGCATCGAGGCGAAACTTGAGCGCCTGCAGGTCGATGAACTGCTGGTTTGCCTCTGGGGTGGTCCAGAGCTTCAGCTGGCGCTCGGTGACGATCGCGCCGGGCACGAGGCAGTTGACGCGGATGCCCGAGGGGCCGAGCTCGCGGGCAAGCGTGCGGGTGAGGCCGTTGATCGCGGCCTTCGAGGTCGTATAGGCGGCCATGCCGGGGCGGCCACGCATCCAGGAGATCGAGCCCATCAGGATCACCGAGCCGCCGCCAGCCGCGGCCATCGTCGGGGCGGCCGCCTGGGTAGCGAAGAACTGGTGGTCGAGGTTCAGCGCCAGCATCCGGTGCCAGGCCTCGGGCTCGATGGACTCGAACGCCTGGCGATCGTCCTTGCCGGCGTTGTTTATCAGCACGCGGATCGGGCCGAGGTCGGCCGCGACGGCGGAGATGGTGGCGCGCAGCGCGGCGATGTCGGTGATGTCGCAGGTGTGGAATGCGGCGCCGGTCTCGGCGGCCTTTGCGGCGCCGGCGGCGGCGTCGATGTCGAGGAAGGCGACCCGGGCGCCCTGGGCGGCGAAGGCGGCGACCATCTCGCCGCCGATGCCGGAGGCGCCGCCGGTAATCAGTACGCCGCGGCCCTCCAGCGAGGGATAGGTTGCAGCCTGGTAGTCGGGGGGCATGAGGGCTCTCAGAATCTCGGGGTCGAACAGGGGTTTAGGAAGCCCGGCGACGCCGGGGCGCATGGCGAAGAGGCCGCCCGACTGCGGATACCGCTCCAGTTCGTCGGAGACCGCGTCCGGCACGGGCCGAGGTGACGTAGAGCGTCGCCATGTCGGGTCCGCCGAAGCTGACCATCGTCGGGCAGCGGACGGGGACCGGGAATTCGCCGAGCAGGATGCCGTCCGGGGCGTAGCGCTGGACGCGGCCGCCTTCGTAGAGCGCGACCCAGTAGTTGCCTTCGACGTCGATCGCGGCGCCGTCCGGTCGGCCGCGATCGTCGCCTCGCAGCTCCAGCCGGACGAAGACGCGGGTGTTGCCGGCCGCGCCGGTGGCGGGGTCGTAGTCCGAGACGTAGACGGTGAAGCGCGGAGTGTCGGAGTGGTAGAGCCGGCGCCCGTCGGGGGAGAAGGCGGTGCCGTTCGCGGTCATCAGGCCCTCCGCCAGCGTCGTCAGGCCGCGGCGATCGCAGCGATAGAGGCAGGCGTCGCCGTGGCTGCGACTCTCGTCGATGGTCCCGGCGACCAGGCGGCCGGCGGGATCGACCAGGCCGTCGTTGAAGCGGCTGCGCCCCTGGTCCTCGGGATTGTCCGCGAGTTTGC
>CAWKBH010000002.1:0-28797 GCA_963847795.1 uncultured Alphaproteobacteria bacterium | reverse complement strand
ACTGTAGTCGCGGATGGTCAGTTGAGGGCGGCGTCGAAGTCGCGGGCTGAGCGCTCCATGGCGTTGAGGACGACGAGTAGCTTGCGCGCCGTGGCGATGATCGCCTGCTTCGCGGTCTTGCCGGCGGCTTCGAGGCGATCGCGGAAGGCCTTGAACCGTGGCGCGTAGCGGGAGGCCTGCAGCGCGGCCAGGTAGAGCATCGCCCGCAGGACCGGCCGTCCTCCGCGGATGGTGCGCGGCCCCCGGCGTCTGCCGCTGTCATTGGCGACCGGGGCGAGCCCGGCGAGCGCCGCGATTTCCCGTCGGTCGAGTTTGCCGAGCTCCGCCGCTTCCGCAAGCAGCGTGGCGGCGACCGTCGGCCCGATCCCGGGCGCGGTCTGCAGGCGCCGCGCGGTCGCCGCGAGGGCGGGATCGGCAGCGATGAGCGCGGCGATCTCCGCCTCGAAGCGGGCGATGCGCCGGTCGAGGCCGCGGATCGACGCGGCGATGTCGGCCCTGACGATCGCGGCGGCGGCCTGTTGCAGGCGGGTGCGCTCCTGCTTGCGCATCTCGACGAGCTGACGCCGGCGCGCCGCCAGCGCCTGAAGGGCGCGGCGCCCGGCTCGGGCGGCCCGGCGGGCGCGAGGTCGAGCCGCCGGCCCATCTCGGCGAGCATGGCCGCGTCTATGCGGTCGGTCTTGGCGGCGAGCCCCATGGCCCGCGCGAAGGCCCTTGCCCGGGCCGGGTTCACCCGGGCATGGGCCGCGCCGGCGGCTTCCAGCGCCGCCCGGAGCGGCGCGTCGTAGCCGCCGCAGGCCTCGAAGACCACCAGCGCCCCGGCCTTGGCGGCGGCGCGGGCGAAGGCGCGGAGCGCCTTCGGCTCGGCGGGGATCTGCGGACGGCAGGTCCGGTTCGGCGACCTCGATCCAGTCCTTGGCAACGTCGACGCCGATCACGAAAGCGTGTCATGATAGTTCCTCTTCCTGTCAATGCGGGGTCTGTGGTGCAGCCCCGGTCAACTGTTCAGGTTGAATGCCGGCAAGCGGGCGGCTCCCAGGCCACTGGACGGGGTCAGAGCCTCCGGACGCGCCACAGGATGCCGCCCGCTCCATCACCATAGCACAGCACCACTAGACAGGCGCGCCCTGCATGGCGCTGAGCGCGAGGTGATGTTCCGCCAGGTCCACGAGCCGGGCCGGATGGGCCTGTCGGATTTCACCGACATGTCCGGGCTCGGGGTCACGGGGGCCGGATCGCCACTGCCGCACCGGCTCTACCATTTCCGGCTGGCCTTCAGCGGCTTCGAGCATGGCCATGTCGTGCTGCGGGGCGAGAGCTTCGTCGCGCTTGCCGCGGGCCTGTAGGATGCGCTCTGGACCCTCGGCGGCGCGCCGGAAGAGCATCGCACCGACAGCCTCTCGGCGGCGTTCCGCAACCTGGGGCCGGAAGTCGAGGAGGACTGGACCGTCCGTTACGATGCGCTGTGCGGCCACTACGGCATGGCCGCCAGCCGCAACAATCGCGGGGTCTCCCACGAGAACGGAGCCATCGAGGCGCCGCACGGCCATCTCAAGAACGCGATCAGGGACGCGCTGCTGCTGCGCGGCTCGCGTGACTTCGACACGATCGCCGAGTACCGCGCCTTCATCGATGCGCTGGTCGGCCGCCGCAACGCCCGCAACCGCAAGCGCATCGACGCCGAGCGCGCCGTGCTGCGGCCGCTGCCGAACCGTCGCGCCGAGGACGGCGAGGAGGCGATGGTCACGGTGACGTCCTCTGGCGGCTTCATGCTCCGCCGGTCTTCTACACCGTGCCCTCGCGCCTCATCGGCCACCGGCTTAAGGTGCGCCTGCACGATGATCGGCTCGAGGTCTTCCTCGGCGGCACGCCCCTGATGACCCTCCCGCGCGGCCGCGGCTAGGGCGTCAGCGGCTCGAGCGACCATTGCTCGATGCGCTCCGGAGCGAAGCTCAGGGTCATTCGGATCATCCTGTCGGGTGGCGCGGTGGATTCCTCGGGGGTCGACTCCGCGCTGGATTCCTCTGGGCGGCGGTGGACTCCTTCAGGGTCCAGCGGAAGCCCCGAAGGCGGCCAGAGCCTTGTTTTATTGAGCTATTTCGGGCGGGCGTGTGGCCACTGGATTCCGGTGGCTTCCCAAAGAAACGCGGCTGTCGCTAGCGAACTGCCGCGCTTCGCCCGCCAGCACAGGAATATCACCAGGAAGGAGCCTGGAACTCAACCGGTTAGCCGAGTTTCTTCAGGTTGAACCCCGACTGGACCCTCGGTGGACCCCGGAAGCCGGCGGCGCGGACCGTCCCGCGCTCACCTCTCCTGAGCATATCCCTTTTCTAACCCCCTGGACGAAATGTGTAGGCCCTTCCGATGTACACTCGAAAGTCTTCTTAACCGACGATTGTTCTTGACAGCCGGTTCGCATTTTCGATCACGAAGGCCCGCGACCGTCTGGCCGATGGCGCCCGCCCGTTGAGCCGCCAGGTGATCACCGCCAGTCCGAACTGCCAGCGTTTGGTCACGGCCGTGCGGCTCAGAGCCTGATTCAAAAGTTCATGCGACGTAGCAGTATCTTGCGAGGCGTCTGGTCATGAGCCTGATGCTTGCGATCAAGGTCCAGGCGGTTGAGCTTTCCAGCGATTTCTCCCAGTCCTTCGCGAGGCGACGGCATCTGCCGAGCCATGCGGAGCGGCGAATCAGGGTCTCACCAGCGCGGCCGCGGGCAGCGTTTCCGTCGGCGGCGGCCGACATGAACATCCCGAACTCGTCGATCTGCAGCAGCAGCGCCGGCTGGCGGTGCAGCGCGGTCAGCAGCCCGGCGCCCGAGGCGATCTTGTTGCCGCCGAGGTGCGCCGCAAGCCCTGCTTCGAAGAACAACTCGTTGACGATCTCGCGGGCGTGGTTCTTGCCCGAGCCGCTGTCGGCGATGCCGACGACATAGAGGTTCGAGCGCAGGTTGGTCTCGGTGCGGTACTTCCGCCCCATGAGCGCGCCCAGCGCGTGGAGGCCTGGCCCCGAGCGACAGCAGCGGCTGCGGCCGGCGCGCGGTCGAGACCATGTAGTCGACCGTCTCCGAATGATGCCTTCGGGCGCGCGCAATTCGCGGCGCGGCGGCGGGTGCGGGCCGCCTCGGCCGAGCCGCTCGCCAACATGCCGCCGCCGCCGAGGACTTCCCGCAAGTCTCCACGGTGCAGGGCATTTCCGCGCGAGCCGCGCGGCGGCCGGCGGGCATCCGCCGCTCGCCGTCTGGGCGCGCGAGAAGAGCTCGGCGGCTACTTAGGAGCTCGGCGGCTGGGAGCGCGCACGGCTACGCGGCGAACGAGCACCGAAAGTTCGGCGACCGGGCGCCGGTGCGGGAGAAGGTCGGGACGGCGGCACTTCTGGGGGTGTCGAACGCCGAGGAGCTGCAGATGAGCGAGGACTGCGGCCTCATCAACCTGTCGCACTCCACATGACCGACATCGCGGGGCCGGACCACGCCGCGATGATGGAGTGGCTCTGCGCCGCGAAGATCGGCGGCGACACAACATCGGCAAGGGCATCTACACGCACTTCCTGACGACGAGGGGATGGTGCGCGCCGACTTCACGGTGTTCCGGATGGCCGACCGCATCCGGATGGTGAACGGCGCCGACGCCGGTCCGCGCGACTTCCACTACATGCGGCGGGTCGCGCAGGACCAGGGCTTCGACGTGACGGTCAACGACGTCGCCGAGAACTACGTCACCGTCGGCATCTGGGGGCCGAACGCGCGGGTGAACCTGCAGAAGATCGTGGAGGATCCCGACGGCCTCGCGCCCGAGACCTTCCCCTTCGCGGCGATCAAGCCGGTGCGGATCGCCGGCAAGGACGTCACGGCCTTCCGCATCTCCTATGTCGGCGAGCAGGGCTGGGAGCTGCACATGGCCTATGAGGACGGCCTCGCCGTCTGGGACGCGCTGCGCTCGACCGGCGTGATCGCGGTGGGCGTCGAGACCTATGCCAACTCCCGCCGGCTGGAGAAAAGCCTGCGGCTGCAGAACGCCGACCTTCTGACCGAGTACAACCTGCTGGAGGCCGACCTGGCCCGGCCGAAGGTCAAGGAGGCCGACTTCCGCGGCAAGGCCAAGCACCTCGAGTATCGCGCTCGCGCGCACCAGCCGGCGATGCTCTGCACGCTGGTGATGACCGACAACGTCGATGCCGGGGGCGTCGCGCGCTATCCGGTGGGCACCCTGCCGGTGCTGGACCCCGACACCGGCGAGACGCTGGTCGACGAGCTCGGCCGGCGGTCCTACACCACCTCGATCGCCTTCGGGCCGAGCATCGGCAAGAACATCGCGCTTGCCTACCTGCCCTGGGCCTGGTGCCAGGAGGGGCGGAAGCTCGCGGTGCAGTATTTCGGCGAGACCTATCCGGTCGAGGTCGTGGGAATCGGCTACAAGCCGCTGTATGATCCGGAGAATGCCAAGCCGAGAAGCTGAGACATCCCGTTCCGACGGGTGCCGACCGGGTCCCGTCGATTTCCCTGCCACGCCTGCCCGCGGACGACCGCGGGCGAGCGGCCGCGATGAGAGAGAGCCATGATCGTCGACGACGTCACCAAGCTGAGCCTGCTTCAGACCCGCAAGCCCGACCACGCGCTTCCGCGCGCCTTCTATACCGACGCCGAGATCTTCGATCTCGACCTGCGCAACGTCTGGTACCGCGACTGGCTGTTCGCGGTCCCGTCCTGCGAGGTCCCGCAGACCGGCAGCTTCGTCACCATGCAGGTCGGCGCCTACGCTGTGGTGATCGTGCGCGGCGCCGACGGCAAGATCCGCGCCTTCCACAATTCCTGCCGCCACCGCGGCAGCCGGGTCTGCACGGCGCTGAAGGGCAATGCGCCGAAGCTGGTCTGCCCGTACCACCAGTGGACCTACGAGCTCGACGGGCGGCTGCTCTATGCCCGCGACATGGGGACGGACTTCAAGCCCGCCGACTACGGGCTGAAGCCGGTCGCCTGCGAGAACGCGGGGGGCATGGTTTTCGTCTGTCTCAGCGACACCCCGCCGTCGTTCGACGGGTTCATCGACAAGGCGAAGCGGTATCTCGCGCCGCACCGGCTGGCCGAGGCGAAGATCGCCCACGAGAGCACGATCGTCGAGCACGGCAACTGGAAGCTCGTCCTCGAGAACAACCGCGAGTGCTACCACTGCGCCGGCGCCCATCCCGAGCTGTGCCGGACCTATCCCGACCGGCCGGGCTTCACCTCGATGGACGAGAGCGGCGCCATGGAGCCGGCGGTGACCGCGCACTGGCAGAAGTGCGAGGCGGCCGGCCTGCCGTCGAAGTTCGTGATCGACCCGAGCCACCAGTGGCGCTTCGCCCGGATCCCGCTGCTCGGGGCGGGCGAGAGCTACACGATGGACGGCAAGGCGGCGGTGCCGAGCAAGCGGCTGGCGGCCTCGCCCTTCGCCGATGCCGGGTCGCTGCTCGGCTTCCACTATCCGAACAGCTGGAACCATTTCCTCGCCGATCATTCCATCGTCTTCCGGGTGCTGCCGATCGGCCCGACCGAGACCGAGGTCACGACGAAGTGGCTGGTGCACAAGGACGCGGTCGAGGGGGTCGACTACGACCTGAAGAACCTGACGCGGGTCTGGATCGCCACCAACGACGAGGACCGGCAGGTGGTCGAGGAGAACCAGCGCGGCATCAACTCGCCGGCGTTCGTGCCGGGGCCGTACTCGAAGATCCAGGAGGACGGGGTGATCCAGTTCGTCGACTGGTACTGCCGAACCATCGGCGACCGCATCGGTGGCGGCGCGCGGCTGCGCGGCGGAGTAGGTGCGATGGCTTCCGACCTGATACCGCGTCTCGTCGGCGCGCGGACCTGGAAGGACGACGAGCCGCTCGAGTGCGTCTCGGTGGTGCCCGACGGCCCCGGCACCGTCTCCTTCTCGTTCCGCTCGCCGTCGGGAGCCTGGTTCGACTACCAGCCCGGTCAGTTCCTGACCCTGGAGCTGCCTCTCCCCGGCGGCCCGATCCACCGCACCTATACGATGTCCTCGAGCCCGTCGCGGCCGCTCTCGGTCACCCTGACGGCAAAGGCGGCGGGGGCGAGCGTCGGCACCCGCTGGCTGCTCGACAATCTGCATCCGGGCATGCGGATCAAGGCGATCGGCCCGGGCGGCATCTTCGTCCCCGACGTTCCGGCCGACCGCAAGCTGCTGCTGATCTCGGCGGGCTCCGGCGTGACGCCGATGATGTCGATGACCACCTACCGCTACGATCTCGGCGGCGAGCCGGACATCTGCTTCGTGCAGTGTGCCAGGCGCCCGTCCGAGCTGGTCTTCCGGCGGCAGCTCGAGGCCATGGCGCGCCGCGTGCCGACGATCAAGCTCCACTACGTGGTCACCCAGGACGACCCCTACGACGCCTGGACCGGCTATCGCGGCAGCTTCAACCAGCTGATGCTCGGCCTGATGGCGCCCGACTATCTCGAGCGCGAGATCTACTGCTGCGGGCCCGAGCCGTTCATGCAGACGGTCCGCGACATGCTGATCGGCTTCGGCTTCGATATGGAACATTACCACCAGGAGGCCTTCGCGGCGCCGCCGGTGCTGACGCCGGCCGACGAGCCCGAGCTCGACGACGTGGTGCCGAGCGCCGAGGTCGCCTCGGAGGTGGTGTTCGCTCTGAGCGGCCAGTCGGTGCCCTGCACCGAAGCCGACACCGTCCTCGCGGTGTCCCGGACGGCGGGGCTCAACATCCCGTCGGGCTGCAATTTCGGGGTCTGCGGCACCTGCAAGACGCGGAAGCTCTCGGGCGAGGTGCACATGGTCCATAACGGCGGCATCTCCGAGGCCGACATCGAGGCGGGCTACATCCTCGCCTGCTGCTCGCACCCGATGGGTCGGGTCGAGATCGAGGCCTGACGCGCCAAACCGCGCAAGAGAATTCCACCGCGCCCCCGCGGCGTCAGTTTCGGCCTAGGCCGGGCCGAAGACCTCGTTGAACGACCGCCGCAGCGCCAGGTCGAGATCGGCCAGCGTCACCGGCAGACCGAGGTCGACCAGGCTCGTCACCCCGTGGCCGCGGATGCCGCAGGGCACGATGCCGGCGAAGTGCCCGAGGTCGGGCTCGACGTTGATCGCGACGCCGTGGAACGCCACCCACCGCCGCACCCGCACGCCGATGGCGGCGATCTTGTCCTCGGCCGGGCTGCCGTCCGGCTGCGGCGGGCGGTCCGGGCGTACTACCCAGACGCCGACCCGCCCCGGGCGGATTTCGCCGCGAACGCCGAACTCGGCCAGCGCCCCGATCACCCAGGCCTCCAGCCGCTGCACGTAGGCCCGCACGTCGCGGCCGCGCCGGTTGAGGTCGAGCATGGCATAGGCGACGCGCTGGCCCGGCCCGTGATAGGTGAACTCGCCGCCGCGGCGGGTCGGAAACACCGGGAACCGGTCCGGCCAGAGCAGGTCCTCGGGCCGGGCCGAGGTGCCGGCGGAATAGAGCGGCGGATGCTCCAGCAGCCAGACCAGCTCGCCCGCGTTGCCGGCGAGCATCGCCTCGACCCGCGCCTCCATCGTCGCGACCGCCGTCGGGTAGGGGACCGGACTACCTGCTATGCGCCATTCGACCAGCCCCGGCTCGCAACCGGAGGCAGCAAAATCGGCGCGAGCCGGGTCGGACATGCATAACCTCTTCGTCGCGGAACGGGAATCTGGTACTCTTTCCCAAAAGAAGGGAGCAGTAGCAATGTAGTTCTTGGAGGGGGATTCGGAACCATGTCATCTCAAAATAAACTCATTGGGCTTCTTTCGTCGGCGGTAGTGCTGGCGTCCGCACAGGGGGCCGTCGCGGGGGACGGCGGCAGTGCCTTCGTCGGCGGACTTCTGGGCAGCGCCATCGGAAGCGCCATTACCAACTCGGTGCAGCAGCGTCGGCAACCGACCTACGTCGTGCGCAGGCACTACGTCGCGCCGGGCGCGCCCGTGGTCAGCAGCTACCAGCGCGAGGACAATCGCCAGGTCCAGACCGCGCTCAACTATTTCGGCTTCAACGCCGGCATTCCCGACGGGGTGATGGGCGCCAATTCGCGGGCGGCGATCGGCCAGTACCAGGCGTTCATGGGCACTCCGCCGACGGGCATTCTCACCGAGTACGAGAAAGTGTTCCTGACGTCGTCCTACCAGCGCGCAATCGTCGGCGGGCCGCAGGCGGCGCAGATCATGGCCTCGAACGGCCAGGGGGTGCGCGGCCTCCTGCTCGCCTACCGCCAGGAGCAGGCGGGCGTGCCGCTGCCCACGGTTGCGCCGCCCCAGGTGGTCGTGGTGCCGCAGGTGGCGCCGCCGCCCGTCGTCGAGGCCGCGGCACCCGCGCCGGACGCTCCGGCCGCGCCGCCCGCGGCGGCGCGGGCGCCGGAGGTGGTCGCGGCGACGGCGCAAGGGCCGGCCGACGCCCAGATGCCGAGTTTCCTGCCCGGCACGGCGGGCGCTTCGATCGCCAGCTACTGCAATCGGGTCAACCTCGCGACCAACTCCAACGGCGGGTTCGTGACACTGGCCTCGATGAGCGATCCGCAGCAGGCGCTGGGCGAGCAGTTCTGCCTCGCCCGCACCTACGCGGTGGAACAGGGCGACAGCCTGGCCGGCACCGTGCAGGGCTTCTCCATGGCCGAGATCCAGGAGCAGTGCGACGCCTTCGCGCCGTCGATGACCGGCTACGAGGCGCGGCTCGCCTCGCAGTCCCCCGACGAGGTGCGGGCGGCGCTGCAGGATTTCGTGGTCTCGACCGGCGCGCCGCCGGCGCAGTTGAGCGCCAACGCCCGGATCTGTCTCGGCGTCGGCTACCGCACCGACAATGCCGAGCTGGCGCTGGCCTCGGCGCTGGTGCTGGTCGGGCTGGGCGAGGACGCCTACGGCGAGCTGCTGGGCGATCACCTGCTGAACGGCTTCGCCACGCCGAAGCGGACCGATCGCGGCCTGGAATGGCTGACCTCGGCCTCCGACGCCCTCGCGGCCGGCGCCAGCCCGCTGGTCGCGAGCGGCGGGCATGCCGATCTCCTGCACCAGGCGGTGGTGGTGATGTCGGGCGGCACCGCGGCGCCGGTGCTGCAGGACGCCGCGGCCGCCGCGCCGGCGGGCAGCGGTTTCGTGCTGCCGGTGCCGAAGCCGGTGTCGAACTGAGGCTAGCTCGCCCCCGTGGTTCGGGCCTTGTTATGGCCCGGAGCCTTTGTTAGAAGCCCGGCCAGTGCGGTCGTGGCGGAACTGGTAGACGCGCAGCGTTGAGGTCGCTGTGGGGTAACTCCCGTGGAAGTTCGAGTCTTCTCGACCGCACCATTTTTCCAATAAATCAACGCCGTACCGCGATCTGGACTACAACTTGAGCGCCTGCGCCGATGCTGTCGGCAATCGGGCAGAGCGGCCGGCCGCGGCTCCGGACTTCAATTGACGTCGCTCTCTTCAGGCGTGCGTTTGCGCCCGGTGAACATGGCCGCCACGAGGTTCTCGTTGTGGCGCCAGCTCGCCAGTGCGACCCCCGAAAGATGCAGGCCGACGAGGATCAGCAACCCGTGGGCGAAAAGCGAATGCACGGTTTCGACCCACCGCACGCCGAAATAGGCGTCGGTCGTTTCCATCCAGCCGGTCAACGCGGTCGCCAGCATGCCCGCAAGCAGGACGACCACCATCGCGCCGCCGGCCGGATTGTGCCCGACGTGGCGCGCTTCCGAACCGAGACGAATCTCCGAAAGGTACCTGATGACCACCTCGGGCCGCCTCACGAAGTGGTCGAACCGGGCATACCGGGGGCCGAGCAAGCCCCATACCAGCCTGACCAGCACCAAGGCTGCGGCGGCGTAGCCGGCCCAGTGGTGAATTTGGTCCGACCGGCGGGAGGTCAGCCAGGCCAGGCCGAAGCTGAAGACCAGGCTCCAGTGGAGGAGACGGACCAGCGGATCCCATACGCGCGCCGTCCCGGAGGACGTGCGCGCGCCTGAGACGGCCACAGGCGTGAGATCAGTTCTCGCCGGCTTCGGCATTGTTGACCTGGGCCAGCGTCTCCGCGTTGAAGGCGACATTCACCTTGTTGCCCTTCTGGTCGAGCGCGTAGACCTCGTAGCAGCCGCCTTCGACCTTGATCTGGCGAACGCTCATCCCTTGGCTCTCGAGCTGCTTCTTCAGCGTGTCCTGAGGCTGGTAGTTCGACGCCGGGGCCTTGCTGCAGACCGATTCCGCAAGGCTGGGGCCGGCCAGAAGGGTCGTCGCAAGGGCGATGGCGAGAAAACGAAACATACTTCGGTCTCCAGGTTCCTCGGCGAGCTAAGGCGCGCCAGTTTCAGTCAGATCGACGATCCGCAGGTCGCCGCGATGCTTGCCTAGCAAGGTCAAGCTGTCAGCGCGCTGACAACCGGCCGCGTGGGGCAGCCGGCTGTGCGTGCGGGTCGGTGCTCGGCACGACGCGTCTCCAGGCTTCGCCCCGCTACTCCTCCCCGAAGAGGCCCCGTTCTGCGCCGCGATGGCAGGCGGCACAGTTGGCCTTGGAGCCCACGCGAGGGTCTGCAAACGTGGCGGGGGAGATCTCCCCCTCGTGTACGGCGCGCCACCATGGCATCTCGGTGATGCGCAGCGGCGGCTTCGCGGGATCGACGCCCCGCAGGACGCCGGTATAGCCGAGCGTGTCGGCCGAGTTCGCCACGAGGTAGGCCTCGATCCGCCTGGCGGCCTCGGGCGACAGCGAGGCGTTCTCGCCGAAGTGATTCGTGAGATCGGCCATGATCGCCTGCCAGGATCGGGAGGGCAGCAGGCCGGGCGGATAGGCGATGTGGCAGGCGGAGCACTCGGTTCGGGCCTCGGCGTCGGTGACTGGCGGGATCGCCACGCCCTCTTCGGCGCCGGCCGGTCCGGCGAGGACAAGGGTGGCCGCGAGTGCAGCGGCGAGGGATGCAGGGTGCGGCATGATGGTCTCCTCGAAGTCAGAGGCTGGCGAGATAGGCGATGATGTCGGCCTTCTCGGCGGCGGTGCAGGCCCGGCCGAGCACAGTGTCGCAATTGCGGCCGAACCACTTCTCGACATTGGCGGCATCGGTGAAGCGGGCGGGGTTGGCCGAGGGGGCCATCGGCTGGATCAGCTTGCCGGCTCGGGTACGGCCGGTCGCGCGCGGGTCCTGGGTGTGGCAGGTGCTGCAGGAGGGCGTGTCGGGCCTGCCGCCCGCATGCGTGCCAAGGAACAGGGCGCGGCCCTGGGCGACCGAAGGGGTGCTGCCGGCCTGTCTGGCATAGCTCTCGAGCAGCGATTGCGGCGTCTCGGCGGCAACGGCGGCGCCGGCGACGAGGATGATGGCCGCGAGGGCGAGGCGGGTCGTCATCAGTCTTCCTCCGGGATCGAGATGGCGGCGGGATCGAAGCGGCCGGTGGCGGCGTCCTCGTGGCAGGCGGCACACTGGGCGGCGGAGCCGACGGCCGGCGAGGTGAACAGCGCCTTCGGCAGATGCCGGTGGGTGCGAATCCAGAACGGCGTCGCGGTGATCTCGAACGGGTGCGCCGGATCGACCGTCCGGAAGCGGTTCGCTGCCTTGGTGTCGGCGGTCTCGGCGGCATTCGCTTCGAGCCATGCGGCGATCTCGGCGGTGGTCTTGGGGTCGAGCGCGGCGTTCTCGCCGAAGTGGTCGTCGAGGCCGGCCATCAGGGCTGCCCAGGAAGCGCGGGGCAGCAGGCTCGGTGGGTAGGCCAGGTGGCAGGCGGAGCATTCCTCGGCATAGGCCGGGTCCGGTGGCGCCGTCGGGACGCCCAGGCCCGGAAGCTGCGCCAGGCGGGCGGCGGCGAGACCCCCGCCGCCGAGCAGTGCCAGGACGAGCGTTGCGGCGAGCACCGGCCGCGGCCTGACCCGGCGGACCGGGACGTCGCCGGGACGGCGGGCCTTGGCGCCGTCGATCATTGCGCGCGCGAGGTTCTCGTCGGTGCGCCGGCTCTCGAAGACGATCCCTGCGAGGTGCAGGGCAATCAGTCCGAGCAGGACGACCGCGAGCAGCTGATGCACGCCGCGCAACGTCTCGCCGGCCGCGAACGACGTTGCGAAGGCGGCCGGCCCGGATTTCAGCGAGCCGCCGAGCACCAGCACGCCGGTGATCGTCAGCAGGACGATCATGGCGAGCACCGCCACCACATTGGCGCCGCCCAGCGGGTTGTGGCCAAGGTGCCGGCGTGCGGTGCCGCCAACGAGCTCCGCGGCGTGCCGCAACACGGCGCGGGGACCCAGCACGAAGTCGGCGAAGCGAGCATGGGCCGGGCCGAGGAAGCCCCAGACCAGGCGCGCGACCGCCAACGCGAACGCGAACGTGGCCGCCCAGACATGCACCAGGACCCAGGTGGGACCGAGCAGGAAGCCGGTCACCCCGGCCACGGTGACCGCGACGACGAGGCTCCAGTGGAACAGGCGGACGAAGGGGTCCCAGACCGGTTCGAGGCGCGCCGGGGTCGCGTCGGCCTGGTCCGCGGCGACTCCGGACGGATCGCGCATGGTCATTGTCGCTCCTGCCGGTGTCTGGCGATCGCCCCAAGACTGCACCGGCGCAGCTGACGCCGCTCTGACCCCGGCCGTCAGCGCGGCGTCAGCGTGGCGGTGCGACCGGCAGCTCCAAGGTCGCCGCCAGGCCCGGGGCCGCGTTGGCCAGGGTCAGCCGTCCACCGGCCGCCTCGGCGATGTCGCTGGCGATCGCAAGCCCCAGGCCGTCGCCACGGGTATCGAGGCGCGCGCCGCGCGCGGTCAGGCTCGTCAGCGCCTCCTGCGGAATGCCCGGCCCGTCGTCCCGCACGGTGATCAGCATGCTCCCGGCGCCAGCGGTCGCGCCGATCTCGACCCGGGCGGTGGCGTGCCGCGCGGCGTTCTCGAGCAGGGTGCCGAGCGCCTCGGTCAGATCAGCCGGGTCGATCCGGGCCACAAGGCCTTGCGGCACCTCGACGCGCCAATCCAGCCGTGCGCCGTCGGGGGTCCGCCGGAGGACCGCCAGAACGCGCGCGGTGACCGCAGCGGGGTCAGCGGCCGCAGCGGGGCTCGTGCCGACGATGCGAGCGCGGACCAACTCGTCGTCGACGAGGCGACGCATCGAGTTGGCAATCTCCTCGACGCCGGCGGCGGCGACCGGGTCACCGCCGGTGCGCAGCCGCTCGGCCTCGCCCATCAGCGCCTGAAGCGGCGTCTTCAGCCCGTGGGCGAGGTCACCGGCCCGTCGGCGCGCGCGTGCGATCTCGGCCTCGCGCGCGGCGAGCAGCGCGTCGACCTCCGCCGTGAGCGGGCGCACCTCGATGGGGAAATCACTGCCGAGCCGCGCGGCCTGGCCGGAGCGCACCGCCGCCACCCGCGCGCCGATCGCGGCGAGCGGGCGCAGCCCGACCGCCACCTGCGCCCAGCCCGCCGCGATCAGCGCCAAAGCGAGCAGTGCGAGATAGGGCGCGAGGTCAGCCAGGAACGAGCGCGCCGCGGCGCGCAGTTCGCCGCGGTCCATCGCGACGATGATCCGCACCGGGCCGCGGCCAAGCCGGGGCGATAGCGTGATCCGCCGGTCCAGCGCCAGGAGCGACTCGCCGAGGGGGCCGGTAAGCAGGTGGACGTGTGGTGCTCCGTCGGTCGGTCCCTCGGCCGGGATCGGCAGCAGCGAATCCCAGAGCGAGCGCGAGCGCAGCTGCCCCGTCGCGGTCTCGATCTGCCAGTACGCTCCGGAGAGCGGCCGCGAATAGCGCGGGTCCGCAGGCGGCCGGGCGAGGACGAAGTCGCCGCCTGGGTCCCGCTCGAGCCCTGCGGCAAGTTGGTCCAGCCGGGCGGAAAGTTCGTCGACCGCCCGTCGCTCCACATGAGCTTCGAAGAGCGCGGCAAGGCCGAGCGCCGCCAGCACCAGGGCGATGACCACCGCAGCCGCGCCGGCGGCCAGCAGCCGGAGCCGGATCGATCCCGGGTTCACCCAGACCCGTCCTCGATGAAGTAGCCGAAGCCGCGCCGGGTGCCGATCACGCCGGGGCCGGCCTTGCGCCGCAGGCGGGCAACCAGCGCCTCCAGCGTGTTGGCCTCGCGCGCATCGCTGTCGCCATAGAGATGCTCGAGCAACTCGGTCGGCGGGACGACCCGGCCGCGGTGGTGCGCGAGGTAGGCGACGAGCCGGTACTCCAGCGGTGAGAGCGAAAGCGGGACGCCCTTCAGCGAGGCCGTCATGCGGTTGGCGTCGACCGTCACGTCGCCGATCTTCAGCATCGCTGCGCCGTGGCCGGCGGCACGGCGCACCAGCGCCCGGGCGCGCGCCACCAGTTCCTCCATGCGGAACGGCTTGGTCAGGTAGTCGTCCGCGCCGGCGTCGATGCCTTCCACCCTTTCGGTCCAGGCTCCTCGTGCGGTCAGCACCAGCACCGGTACGTTCCGCCCCCCGGCGCGCCAGCGCTTCAGGACCGCGAGCCCGTCGAGCTTCGGCAGCCCGAGGTCGAGCACGATCAGGTCGTAGTCCTCGGTATCGCCGCGGAACCAGGCGTCCTCGCCGTCCCCGCTCACCTCGACGAGAAACCCGGCTGCCTCGAGCGCGGCTCGCAGGTCCCGCGCGATCCGCGGATCGTCTTCGACGGCGAGCGCGCGCACCTCAGTCGCCTCCCTCGTGCTCTATCTTGAGCTGATTGCCGGTCGCGGCGTCGACCGTCGCCTCGACGATCCGCCCGTCGGCGGTGATCAGCTCGAATTCGTAGACGTGGGTCGCACCCTCGCGCTCGAACCTGACCTCGATCACCCGGCCCCCCAGACGGCGCTCGATGACGGGCAGGATCTCCCCGAGCGGGCGCGCCGCACCCTGCTCGACAGCCCTGCGCGCGCGCTCGTAGTCGTCGATGTCGTCGTCGGCGGCCGCGGTCAGGGGCAGCGCGAGGAGCAGGAGGAAGAGGACCGATCGCATGGGCTCGAAGCTGCACCGCCGAGGCTGACGTCTTGCTGACGCCCGTTCCCGGTAGCCCGAAGCGACGGTCACGGCGCACTGGACAGGGACCGCCGCACGTCAAGCTGACCGGCGGCGGATCGCCGCGTTTCGCCGCGCGTCGGGTCGCCGCGCTGAGCACGGCGACCCGGACCGCGGCTATTCGGCCGCGTGCTGCGGCGTCTCGTCGGTGACCGAGATCGCCTTGGCGGGGTCGCTCGCCTTTGCCTTCGCGACGGCGGCGCGCACGCCGGCGCCGTAGTCGGGGTGGACCTGATCGAGCAGTCTGCACTGCCGCTCGATGATCTCGTCCGGCACGCCGCCCATCGCCGCGGCGTAGTTCGAGAACAGCCGCGCCTTCTGGCCGTCGTCGAACAGGTTGAAGAGCGCCCGCGGCTGGCCGAAGTCGTCGTTGCCGATGCGGTGGTCGTAGCGCGTCGCGTCGCCGGAGATGCGCAGCGGCGGCTCCTGGACGCTCTTGTCCTCCTTCGGGCCGTCGAAGCTGTTCGGCTCGTAGTAGGCGTCCGGGTTGCCGCTGTCGTTGCGGAAGAACCGCATGACGCCGTCCTTGTTGTAGTTGTTCACCTCGACCTTGGGCGCGTTCACCGGCATCGCCTCGTAGTGGGTGCCGAGGCGGTAGCGGTGGGCATCGGCGTAGGAAAAGATCCGCGCCTGCAGCATCTTGTCCGGCGACCAAGAGATGCCCGGCACCACGTTCGACGGCGAGAAGGCGGCGTACTCGATGTCGGTGAAGTAGTTCTCGGCGTTGCGGTTGAGCTCCATCACCCCGATCTCGATCGGCGGGTAGTCGCCGTGCGGCCAGACCTTGGTCAGGTCGAACGGGTTGTAGGGGGTCTGCTCCGCCTCCATCTCCGGCATGATCTGCACCTGGACGGTCCAGCGCGGGAAGTTGCCGTCCTTGACGGCGTTGTAGAGCTGCTCCTGGTAGCTCTCGCGGGTCTTGCCGATGATGCCTTCGGCCTCGGCGTTGGTCAGGTGCCGGAACCCCTGCTGGGTCTTGAAGTGGAACTTGACCCAGTGCCGCTCGCCGGCGTCGTTCCAGAGCGAATAGGTGTGGCTGGAATAGCCGTTCATGTGCATCGGCGACTTCGGGATGCCGCGGTCGGACATCAGGATCGTCACCTGGTGCAGGCTTTCCGGCGAGAGCGACCAGAAGTCCCACATCGCGGTCGGCGAGCGCAGGTTGGTCGCCGGGTGGCGCTTCTGGGTGTGGATGAAGTCGGGAAACTTCATCGGGTCGCGGACGAAGAACACCGGCGTGTTGTTGCCGACGAGGTCCCAGTTGCCGTCCTCGGTGTAGAACTTGAGCGCGAAGCCGCGCACGTCGCGCTCGGCATCGGCCGCGCCCTGCTCGCCGGCGACGGTGGAGAAGCGGGCGAGCATCGGGGTCTTGGCGCCCGGCTGCAGCGCCCTGGCGCGGGTGTATTTCGAGATGTCGCCGGTGATGGTCAGGGTGCCGAAGGCGCCCCAGCCCTTGGCGTGGACCACCCGCTCGGGGATGCGCTCGCGGTTCTGGTGGGCGAGCTTCTCGAGCAGCTGGTAGTCCTGCAGCAGCACCGGGCCGCGGGCACCCGCGGTCAGCGAGTTCTGGTTGTCGGGCACCGGTGCGCCGGCGGTTGTCGTGAGCCGTTTGGTCATCGACCTCTCCCCCTGATGGATTCGATCTGGAATGGTTCTCGTGTAGCAGAGAGCGGAACCAGATTGAAGGTGTCCGGCGGCCGGGGCAGCCGGACGGGGAATCGTCGACGGGCGAGCCGGATTCAGACCGGCGCGGGTGCGCACCAGTGCAGGCGGGCGTCGAGCTGGCCGGTGGCACGGAGGTGCTTGATCTCCTTGAGCCGGGTGAACGGCTGGGCCTCGAACATCTCGCGGGTCAGGCCGATGCGCTCGAACACGGCGCGCAGCTGGCGGGCGCCGCGCTCGGCAGTCCAGGCGGTGCGGAATTCCGGCATTCGGTCACGGATCTTCGCGAATGACACGCGGTAGCTGCGGTTGTCGCCTCCGGAATCGCCCACCGTCAGCTCGCAGCCGGGGAAGGTGCGGGCAACGATCTCGGCGATCTCGCGGATACGGTAGTTCTCCGAATCCGCCCCGACATTGAAGGCTTCGCCCGCCACCGCCTCGCGGTCGGCGGTCAGGGCGCAGAGCATCGCCTGGCAGATGTCGTCGATATGGGTGATCGGCCGCCAGGGCGAGCCGTCCGAGGTCATGCGGATCTCGCGCATGGTGTGGGCGAAGCCGGCGAGGTTGTTCAGCACGATGTCGAAGCGCTGCCGCGGGCTGGCGCCGTAGGCGGTCGCGTTGCGCATGAAGACGGGGGTGAAGGTCTTGTCGGTCAGCTTCGCCACGTCGCGTTCGACCAGGATCTTGCATTTGGCATAGGCGGTCTGCGGCGCGAGCTCGCTGGTCTCGGTGCGCATCTCGTCGCCGCCGGCGCCATAGGTCGAGCAGGACGAGGCGTAGATGAAGCGCTTGACGCCCGCGGCCCGCGCCTTTTCGGCCAGGGCGAGCGAACCCTTGTGGTTGATCTCCATGGTCAGCCCGGGATCGTTCTCGCCGATCGGATCGTTCGAGAGCTCGGAGAGGTGAACGACCGCGTCGAAACCCGCGAGGTCGGCGACGTCGATCCGGCGCAGATCCCGGGAGATCACCTTGGGATGGGTGCGGTGGTCATCGAACAGCCAGCCGCGGCGGTAGAAACCGGTATCGAGGCCCACCACCTCGTGGCCGGCCTCGATGAGCTTCGGGCCCATGATCACGCCGATATAGCCGTCGGCCCCGGTCAGGAATATCTTCATGCGATCTCTCTACCTCGTCCGGCAGGTGCGGCGAATACCACCTTTCGGTGAGCATCCGAACGTTGCGGCTGGGGCCGGTCGTGCCGCTCCGTCGCCGGGACCCTAGCACGGCTCCGCGCGAGAGGTGCCGGGATGTCGACGGCAGCGTAAACGCCGGTGCGGGGTCAGCCGGCGGTGGCGACCAGGTAGCCGGTATAGCCCAGGAAGGCCGCGAGCAGCAGGCCGCCCTCGACCCGGTTCACCCGGCCCTGGCGGCCGAAGCCGGCGCAGATGAAGACCAGGGCCAGGGTCAACGCGGCCACCATCGGCAGGTCGCGGGTCAGGACCTCCCGGGGCACGGCAAAGCCGCGGACCAGCCCGGCGATGCCGACGACGGCCAGGGTGTTGAAGAGGTTCGAGCCGATGACGTTGCCGAGCGCGATGTCGTGCTCGCCCCGCCGCACCGCCACCAGGGAGGAGGCGAGCTCGGGCAGCGAGGTGCCGACCGCGACCACGGTCAGGCCGATCACCAGGTCGCTGACGCCGAGCGCCTGCGCCGTCTCGACCGCGCCCCAGACCAGAACGCGCGAGCTCGTCACCAGCAGGAGCAGCCCGGCCGCGGTCCAGAAGGCGGCGCGGCCGGGCGGCAGGCCGCCGGCGCCCTCGCGCTCGGTCTGCTCGCCGAGGCTGTCCGCTTCGCCCGAGCGGGCCTGGCGCATCGACCAGGCGACCAGGCCGGCGAAGACGGCGAGCAGGATCAGGGCGTCGAGGCGGGTGAGCTCGAGGTCGAGGAGCAGCACGACGCTGAGCGCCGTGACCGCGAGCAGGATCGGCACCTCGCGCTTCAGCACCGTCGAATGCACCGCGATCGGCGAGATCAGCGCGGTCAGGCCCAGGATCAGGCCGATGTTGGCGATGTTCGAGCCGTAGGCGTTGCCGAGCGCGATGCCGGGGCGGCCCTCGAGCGCGGCCAGCACCGAGACCAGCATCTCGGGCGCCGAGGTGCCGAAGCCGACGATCAGCATGCCGATGAGCAAGGGCGGCATGCCGACCGCCCGGGCCAGCCCCGAGGCGCCGGAGACGAAGCGGTCGGCGCTCCAGACCAGCAGCGCGAGGCCGCCGGCGATGGCGAGGATCGGCGTCAGGGTCATCGGCGGCTCCCGTGGCGGTCCGCCGGCATATCGGGCTTGCGCCGGGTGCAGGCAAGGGTTTCGTTTTGGCCGCTGACTTTCCGCCGGGCCGACCCTATTATCCGGGGAACCGCCAGGACGAGGATCCGCATGACCAGCCCCCGCGACATCACCGACCGCGCCCAGCGCCACCCGGAGAAGGCGCACCGTGCCGATGCGCCGCTCATGCGCAAGCCGGACTGGATCCGGGTCAAGGCCCCGACCTCGGAAGGCTACAAGCGGACCCGCGACATCCTGCGCGAGAACCGGCTGGTGACCGTCTGCGAGGAGGCCGGCTGCCCCAACGTCGGCGAGTGCTGGAGCCAGGGGCACGCCACCATGATGATCATGGGCGAGGTCTGCACGCGGGGATGCACGTTCTGCAACGTCGCGACCGGGCGGCCGGACGCGCTGGACGTGTTCGAGCCGGGGCGGGTGGCGGTGGCGGTCGAGAAGCTCGGGCTCAATCACGTGGTCATCACCTCGGTCGATCGCGACGACCTCGAGGACGGCGGGGCCGAGCACATCGCGCAGACGATCCGGGCGGTGCGGCGCAAGAACCCGGAGACCACGATCGAGGTATTGGTGCCGGACTTCCTGAAGTGCCCGGCTGCGGCGCTGGAGGCGGTGGTGGCGGCCAGGCCGGACGTCTTCAACCACAACCTCGAGACGGTGCCCGGGCTCTATCCCGAGGTGCGGCCGGGGGCGCGGTACTTCCACAGCCTGCGGCTCTTGCAGCGGGTCAAGGAGCTCGACCCGGCGATGTTCACCAAGTCGGGGATCATGGTCGGCCTCGGCGAGGAGCGGCAGGCGGTGGGCCAGGTTATGGACGACCTGCGGGCGGCGGACGTGGATTTCCTGACGATCGGGCAGTATCTGCAGCCGACGCCCAAGCACCATGCGGTGGCGCGGTTCGTGACCCCCGAGGAGTTCGAGGGCTACCGGAAGTCGGCCCTGGGCAAGGGATTCCTGATGGTCTCGGCGACGCCGCTGACCCGTTCCAGCTACCATGCCGGGGCGGATTTCGAGCGGCTGCGGGCGGCGCGGCTGGCCAGGCTCGGGCAGCGCTGAAGGCGTCAGGCCCGGGCCGGAGCGGGCTGCGCGGGCGATGCACATCGCATGCACAAGGCATGCACAGCACGTGTGCATGAACATTGACGGACCATCGAGTTTCCTGGCCTTCCGCCAGCAGCTGCCGGAGGTCGGAAAGCTCGTCGGTCCGAACGGTCGCCCGGTACGCAAGCGGAGGGCGAGAGGGCGCGCGGGATCGCGGGGACCGGTTCGCCCGACCGGCAGCTCTGCGCCACAATCGGTCATCTGGACTTCGCCCGCAGGATGATTGAGATGCGGATTCTCTGCCAATCGCTGCGGACGCACGATCTGCGTGGCCGGCCGAAGGATGGGCGGGAGCGGAAGCTCGCTGTGAACCTCATCAGTGTCCGCTTCCGGCCGACAGACGCTCCTTCAGCCGGGCGCGCGGACGAATGCACCATTCTTCATGATCGCCGCGAGATGCAGCTCGGGCGCGGCGAAGAGAGACAGGTCCGCCGTCGGATCGCCGTCGACGAGGAGGATGTCCGCCCAAGCGCCACGCTCGATCACGCCGAGTGGCGCCGGATAAGGATTCCGCATCCCGCATTCGGCAACGTAGCGACCGGCGACGGAGGTCGCCTGCTTCAGGACGTCAATGTTGGAGAAGTAGGGCCCCAGCTTGGCCAGCATCTTGCCCTGGCGCGTGGCGAGCGACGGATCAAACAGGACATCCGTGCCGAAAGCGATGGAAATACCATGCTTGCGCGCGAGCGCGTAGGCGCGGGCGGTGCCGTCGGCCACCTGAAGCTGCTTGCGTCGACGACGCGGGCGTTCTGGGGAGTTGGTGCGGACGAATCCTGAAGCGCGCTGACCTTGTCACCCTCGACCACCACGGCGAGCCCGTCGCGAAGGGCGTCCGACGTTCCATCGAAGAGGCGGATGTTCGTGAACACCGTCGGGTGAGGTCCAGTACTCGGCTGCTCTTCCTGCGCTCGCGCCTGCCGATAGACCCCCAGTCCGACCGCCGAGGCCGATGCACCCAGGCCCATAACAATCGCGCGTCGGGACAGGTCGGCCGTGATCCGGCGGGTGAAGCCGAGTGTGAAGGGGGTGCAGCACAGGCATCCCATCCCGTGGGTGAGGAGGGCATTCGTGCGCGCTTCATGAGAGACGGCCATCCGATAATCTCCTTCAGGTTCGGACGAGGATTGCATGACACGCACGACGTGTCCCGCAATTCCGGCGTGACCAACAGCTTCGCCGCGGTTACCGAGAGGCTCGCGAAACTCGGTGTCGTCCGCATCGAAGCGGCGTCCGATGGCAACCACGAAGCTTAAGATCGGACTTTTCGGAGTCGAGAATCCTCGCGGCCCTTCCTGGCAAGGTTCGATCCGCCAATCGTTTCGCCATAGCAGACGTTCAGCGCGCCGAAGCCGAACGGCTGGACAGGCCGTTCGCGTCGCCTCTGGTCATGCTGCTGGTGCGAGAGCCATGCCGTCGGCGCCGTCGGTCTTGGCTCCGTGCAGTCGTTCGCGGCCTGGCGCGGCAATAGCCGCTTTTGGCCGGATCCGGACCTCTGCCGCGGCCTCGTGCGAGGTCTGACGAGAAGACGAGATCCTGTGCCCGCACGGATAGCCGTCAACGTCGCGACCGTATTCGGGTAGGAGCGGCATGTCCTATCTGCCGGAATGCGCCCGCCCCTGCGGGCGGGCGCGCCCCGATGGCGAGGTCCTGGAAGCCTGATCCCTCTCGCGACCGTCCGGGGCGGGGCTCCACCGGGGCCCCGCTTGTCCCGGTTGGGGGTGGGCGCCGGTGAGGCCGGGTCACGCTGATGCGCGCGAAGCCGGGGGCCTCCCTCGGGACAACCGTCATGCGAGCGGATCAGCGGGTGGACGGAAACCGATCAGCCACCCTGTTCGATCGTGGCAGCGGCTCATTGCAAGCCGTCGGTGAGGGTGCCGAGGAAGGCGACGATGTCGTCGATCTCGGCGTCGCTGAGCGCGGGCTGCCCGCCCGGGCTGCCGCCGAACGGCGGGTCCATGTTGACGTTGACCCGGTACCGCGGCGGCAGGTCGTTGAACTTGTCGACGCCGCCGTCCGGGCGCTGCGGATACCAGTGGCCGGGATCGGTGTCGCGGGTGGCGTAGAAGGCGACCGCGTCGCGCAGGGAGTGGAAGACGCCGTTGTGGAAGAAGCTCTGGCGCGTGGCGACGTTGCGGAGCGTCGGGGTGCGGAACAGGCCGCAATAATCGGCGCGCCCCTCGAAGTCGCGGCGCAACGGGCCGCAGAGGCCGAGGTCGAAGTAGTCGGGGTCGGCGTTGGCGGGGATTGCCGGATTGCGCGGCAGGCCGAGCGCGATCATGCCGTAGTCGGAGAACTGCGGCGCCGAGCCGTCGGCGCCCGGCCGGCTGACGTGGCAGGAGGCGCAGTTGCCCTTGTCCTCGGCCTCGAACAACGCCAGGCCGCGCGCCTCGGCCGGCAGCAGGGTGGCGCGGCCGGCCAGCCAGGCGTCGTACTTGCTGGAATAAGGGTAGAACACGCGCCAGTCCTGTTCGTAGACCTCGAAGGCCTTGAGGATCGCATCGAAGGTCCGATCGCGGTCGGCCAGCACCGCGTCGCCCCAGATCGCCGCCAGCGCCGGGCCGTAGCCGGCGCGGAGCACATTGGCGACCACTTCGTCCGGGCCGCCGTTCGCCATCTCGAACGCCGACAGCAGCGGGATCCGGGCCTGGTCGTGGCCGGAATTGACCCGGCCGTCCCAGGTCAGGCCGCCGGTCGCGCCGTTGTCGATGCTCTCGTCCGCCTCGTCCTCGGATTCGTGGAAATGCTCGGTGAACTGCGGCACGGCCTGCAGGTAGCGCAGCGACGGCGTGGCGCGCAGCCCCGGCTGGCGCAGGTCGCCGCCGCCGAGCTGCACCGGCAGGGCGTTGGCGGGACCGAAGGCGTGCTCGGGGCTGTGGCAGGAGGCACAGGCCAGCTGGCCGGACGGCGACAGGCGCGGATCGGCGAAGAGCTGGCGTCCGAGGCTGGTGAGGGCGTCGACCCGCTGCTGCACTGCGGCGCGCGACATCGGCTCCGCCAGTCCGGCTCCCGGCACTGCCGCGATCGTCAGGCAAAGAATTGTCGCGAAATCAGTGGATCGCAGGCGGGCCATGGCCATCCCGACAACGTGACGAGAAGCCTCCGGCATCGGCGATCCGGTCTCCGAACCACCGTCGCGCCTCACCCCCGGGCGGGCCCAAACTAGACCTTGCCGGAACCGGGGGGCAAGCGTAGTGACGAAGGGCGTCCCGCTTCGGATTATCTCTCAGCCAGAGGCGCGCCGCTCAAACGAACAGCAGAATTGGGGGGTCTTCGTCGTGACACGATTGCATTTCGCCGGTTCCACCGCGCTCGCCCTGCTGGCGGCCGTCCCGGGCGGCTGGTTCGTCCACGCGGCCCACGCCGCTGGCACCGGCATCGACCAGATCGACAACCTGGTGGTGATCTTTGCCGAGAACCGCTCGTTCGACAATCTCTACGGACATTTTCCTGGAGCCAACGGCATCGACCAGGCAACCCCGGAGAGCATCACCCAGCGCGACCGCGACGGCTCCGTGCTTGCCGAGCTGCCGCCGGTCTGGGACGGGCTGACGGCCAAGGGCGTGACGCCGCCGGTCACCCAGGCGCAGACCGAGCACCTCGCCAACGCCCTGTTCGAGGTAGACGACCCGAAGGGCTTCAACGTGCAGCTTGGCGCGATCACCCACGATCTCTGGCATCGCTTCTACCAGAACCAGATGCAGATCAACGGCGGCAAGAACGACATGTTCGTGGCCTGGGGCGATTCCGGCGCGATGCCGATGAGCACCTGGGACGGGTCGCAGACCGCGATGTGGAAGGTGGCGCAGAAGTATACGCTGGCCGACAATTTCTTCATGGGGGCGTTCGGGGGCTCGTTCCTCAACCACCAGTGGCTGATCTGCGCCTGCGCGCCCTACTATCCCGATGCCGACACCAGTGCGGCCAAGCCCTCGATCTCGCAGGTCGACGCCTGACGGCGTCACCCTGACCCTGGCCGACAATTCGCCGAAATCGGCGATGGAGGGGATCCCGAAGTTCGTCGCGGACGGCAACCTGACGCCGGACTTCTACGCGGTCAACACGATGATGCCCCCGTACCAGCCGAGCGGCAACCCGCCGGCGGAAGGCGGCGACCCGGCCTACGCCGACCCGGCCAAGGCCAACACGATGCCGCCGCAGACCGAGCCGACCATCGGCGATCTCCTGAGCCTCAAGGGCGTCACCTGGGCCTGGTACAGCGGCGGCTGGCAGTACACGCTGGATAACGGCAACTCGAAGCCGGTGCCGAACTTCCAGTATCACCACCAGCCATTGAACTACTACGCGAGCTTTGCGCCCGGCACGCCGGCGCGGGCCGAGCACCTGCTCGACGGTGGGCTGAACGGCGTCAGCTTCCTCAAGGTGATCGACGACGGCAAGCTGCCGCAGGTGGCGTTCTACAAGCCGCAGGGCAACCTGAACCAGCACTCGGGCTACGCCGGTATCCTGGCCGGCGACCAGCACATCGCCGATGTCGTCAGCCACCTGGAGCAGAGCCCGCAGTGGGGCCACATGCTGGTCGTGGTCACCTACGACGAGAACGGCGGGCTCTGGGACCAGGTGGCGCCGCCGAAGGCGGACCGCTGGGGGCCGGGGACGCGGATTCCGGCGATCATCATCTCGCCGTTCGCGAAAAAGGGGGTCGTCGACCACACGCCCTACGACACCACCTCGATCCTGCGCTTCATCACCGAGCGGTTCGAGCTGCCGTCGCTGCGCGGCATCGTGGTGCGCGACCGGGCGGTGGCGGCCAACGGCGAGCCGCCGCTGGGCGATCTCACCGGCGCGCTCGACCTCGCCGGCCAGTGACCGCGCGGCCGGTACCGGACGTCGGCGATGCGGCGCCGGCACTTGGCACGGGAAGCCCGCGCGCGGGCTCAATCCGTCGACCGCAGGGAGGATCCGTCATGAAGGTGATATGGCTCGGCCACTCGGGGTTCCGTATCGAGATCGCGGACCAGGTGCTGCTCGTCGACCCCTGGCTCAGCGGCAACCCGATGTTCGATGCCGGGCGACGGCGCGAGGCGATCGCCGGCGCCACCCACGTCGTGCTCACCCACGGCCACGGCGACCACACCCAGGACGCCGTCGCCATCGTCAGGGAGCTGGGGGTACCGGCGGTGGGCATCTTCGACCTGATGAGCTTCTGGGAACAGAAGCACGACATCGCTACCGTCGGCTTCAACAAGGGCGGCACGGTGAAGCTCGGCGAGGTCGCGCTGACCATGGTCGCGGCGACGCACTCGTCCTCGCTTTCGGGCAGCGAGGGGCCGGTCTATGCCGGCACCGAATTGGGCTACATGATCGCCGGCGAGGGCAAGACCATCTATCTGTCCGGCGACACCGACGTCATGGCCGACATGGCGGTGTTCCAGGACCTGCACCACCCCGAGATCGGCATCCTCTGCGCCGGCGGGCATTTCACCATGGACATGGAGCGCGCCGGCTACGCGGCGAAGAAGTTCTTCGATTTCAAGACGGTCATTCCCTGCCACTACCGCACCTTCCCGATCCTCGAGCAGTCCGCGGAGAAGCTGAAGGCGGCCCTGCCCGGGGTCCGGGTGATCGAGCCCGAGGTGCTGGAACCGATCGAGCTCTAACGCATTTGCGGGGAACCGCGAATAGCCGCGGGCGCGCTGCCCCGAAGTCGCTGCCAGGAGACATCCCATGCCGGACCTCTCGACGACCCTCGATGCGACCGACCCCCCTGCCGGCCTCAGCCGGCCGTTGCAGGCGCTGTGGTGGCTGAAGAAGGGCGGCCTCGCCACCGGGCCGGAATGGGAGCACGCCCACGGGATTTGCCAGGAGGCCGAGGGCACGCCGGCCTACGACCGGGTTCACGCGCTGGCGCACTGGATCGAGGGCGACCGCAGCAACTCCGACTACTGGTACCGTCGCGCCGGCGCCGGCCGCGGCGGCGAGGACCCGGCGGCGGAGTGGGCGCACCAGGTCGCCGCGCTGGGCGGCTGAGTCAGCGCCGTTCGGAGAAGAATGCCCGGAGCAGCGCCGCGGACTCGCGCTCGGAGATGCCGCCGAAGACCTCGGGCCGGTGGTGCGCCTGGGGATGCATGAAGACCCGCGCGCCGTGCTCGACCCCGCCCGACTTCGGATCGGCGGCGCCGTAGCAGAGCCGGGCGAGCCGGGCCGCGGCGATCGCCGCGGCGCACATCGCGCAGGGCTCAAGCGTGACATAAAGGTCGAGCCCGGTGAGGCGCTCGGAGCCGGTTGCGGCGCAGGCGGCGCGGATCGCCAGCATCTCGGCATGGGCGGTGGGGTCGTGCAGCTCGCGGGTGCGGTTGCCGGCGCGGGCCACGATCCGGCCGGCCTCGGGATCGACGATCACCGCGCCGACCGGGGTCTCGGCCCGGGCGAAGGCGGCGCGGGCCTCGTCGAGCGCGGCCTGCATGTGCGGGGCGAAGCGCGGCATGCTCCCTTCTGGCCCGCGCCGCCTGCCCCGGCAAGGCGTTTCGCGTTGCGCGGGACCGGCGCGCGGGACTAGGAGCGGGCGATGACCGAGGAGGACGCACCGGAACGGATCGCCAGGCGGCTCGCGCGCGCGGGCGTCGCCTCGCGCCGGGTCGCTGAGACGATGATCGCGGCGGGCCGGGTAGCGGTGAACGGGAAGGTGATCGACAGCCCGGCCCTGAACGTCACCGGCGCCGACGCGGTCACGGTCGACGGCAAGCCGCTGGCCGCACCCGAGCCGGCCCGGCTCTGGCGCTACTACAAGCCGCTCGGCCTCGTCACCTCCGAGCGCGACGAGAAGGGCCGCGAGACCGTCTTCGGCCATCTGCCGCCGGAGCTGCCGCGGGTGGTCTCGATCGGCCGGCTGGATCTGAACTCCGAGGGCCTGCTGCTTCTGACCAACGACGGCGCGCTGAAGCGGCGGCTGGAGCTGCCGGCGACCGGCTGGCTGCGCAAGTACCGGGTGCGGGCGCTGGGGACCCCCGACGACGCCGCGCTGGAGCCGCTGCGCCGCGGCATCAGCGTCGGAGGCGAGCGCTTCCAGCCGATGCGGGTCGATATCGACCGCCAGCAGGGCGCCAACGTCTGGCTGACGGTGTCGATCCGCGAGGGCCGCAACCGCGAGGTGCGCCGGGCGCTCGACGCGGTCGGCCTGACGGTCAACCGGCTGATCCGGGTCTCCTACGGCCCGTTCCAGCTCGGCGAGCTCGAGCCGGGCGGGGTCGAGGAGGTGCGGCCCAAGACGCTGCGCGAGCAGCTGGGCGTGGCAAGCCCCGCCCGCCGCCGGCCCGGCGGCGCCGACGGCCGGCGGCGCACGCGGGCGTAGACCGGCCAAGCGATTGTTCTCAAACGAATACCTCCTGATCCGGCCCGATCGCAGGATTTGTTGGGGCTCGGCCGTGGACGTCGCCTCGCTTTCGGCCGGGTTTTGCGGACAGGGCGCGGCTTGTCGCCCGCATGCGCGTGTGGTAGCACGAACGGACCAGTTATACCAACGGCCTTGCCGTTTGACTCTGTGGGGATTCCCAAATCGGGTGAAGTCTGACTCACTGCCGGCGAGGCAGAGGAGGCAGGGATGGCAGGAGCGATCGCGATCACGCGGCGGGAGATGACGGCGGCGGAGCTGCGGGCGGCGTCGGGGAAGGCGAAGTCGGCGCGGGCGGCGCGGCGGATGCTGGCGATCGCGCTGGTGCTGGAGGGGGTCGATCGCAAGACCGCGGCGGAGACCTGCGGCATGGATCGCCAGAGCTTGCGCGACTGGGTGCATCGCACCAACGCCGAGGGGCTCGCGGGGCTGGAGAACCGCCGTCGCCGGGCCCGCCGCGGCTGCTCTCTGCAGAGCAGAAGGCGCTGCTGGCGGCGCGGGTGGAAGCGGGTCCCGACCCGAAGCTCGACCGGGTGGTGCGGTGGCGGCGCATCGACCTGAAGCGGTGGATCGCGGCGGAGCTCGGGGTGGTGATGCACGAGCGCACGGTGGGCAAGCAGCTGCGGGAGCTCGGCTATCGCCGGCTGTCGGTGCGCCCGCGCCACCCGAAGGCCGACGAGGCCGCTCAGGAGGCTTTTAAAAAGCTTCCCGCAGGCGGTAGCCGAGGCCATCCCCGCGAGCGCACGGGCCAAACCGCTCGAGATTCGGTTCCAGGACGAGGCGCGCGTCGGCCAGCAGGGCACGCTGACCCGGGTCTGGGCGAAGCGCGGCACCCGGCCGCGCGCCGTGCGCGACACCCGCTACGAATGGGCCTACATCTTCGGCGCCGTCTGCCCCGAGCGCGCCACCGGCGCCGCCCTGGTGCTGCCCGTCGCCGACACGCAAGCGATGAACCTGCACCTCGCCGAGATCGCCCGCACCGTCGCCCCCGGCGCCCATGCGGTGCTGGTGCTCGACGGCGCCGGCTGGCACGGCGGCAAGGACCTGGCGGTCCCGGACAACATCTCGTTGCTCACGCTCCCGCCCTACGCGCCCGAACTCAATCCGGTGGAGAACGTCTGGGAATACCTCCGCGGCAACAGGCTCTCCAATACCGTCTTCGACGGCTACCCCGAGATCGTCGAGACTTGTTGCGACGCCTGGAACTTCTTCATCCACGACCCAGCCTCGGTCGCATCAACCACTTCCCGTTACTGGGCGACGGTCAATCCGTAGGGCCGTTGGTATTAGTTGGTCAGGACCTCATCATGTCGGACGTCAGTCTCGCCGAAGCCAAGGCGCGCCTGAGCGAGCGCGGAGCGCGCGCCGCCGGAGGCGACGCCGTGGCGATCACCCGCAGGGGCAAGCGGGTCGCGCGCCTCGTCCCGTATCGCGAACCCAAGAAGCCGGTGCGGCTCGACGACCTGC
>CAWKBH010000001.1:0-31736 GCA_963847795.1 uncultured Alphaproteobacteria bacterium | reverse complement strand
ATCCGGACCTCTGCCGCGGCCTCGTGCGAGGTCTGACGAGAAGACGAAATCCTGTGCCCGCACGGATAGCCGTCAACGTCGCGACCGTATTCGGGTAGGAGCGGCATGTCCTATCTGCCGGAATGCGCCCGCCCCTGCGGGCGGGCGGGCGCGCCCCGATGGCGAGGTCCTGGAAGCCTGAATCCCTCTCGCGACCGTCCGGGGCGGGGCTCCACCGGGGCCCCGCTTGTCCCGGTTGGGGGCGGGCGCCGGTGAGGCCGGGTCACGCTGATGCGTGCGAAGCCGGGGGCCTCCGTCGGGACAACCGTCCTGCGAGTAGATCAGCGAGTGGACGGAAACCGCATCAGCCACCCTGTTCGGTCGTGGCAGCGGCTCATTGCCAGCCGTCGGTGAGGGTGCCGAGGAAGGCGACGATGTCGTCGATCTCGGCGTCGCTGAGCGCAGGCCGGCCGCCGGGCTGCCGCCGAACGGCGGGTCCATGTCGACGTTGACCCGATAGCGCGGCGGCAGGTCGTCGAACTTGTCGACGCTCCCGTCGGGGTGCCGGGGATACCAGCGTCCGGGATCGGTGTCGCGAGTGGCGTAGAAGGCGACCGCGTCGCGCAGGCGAATGCAAGACGCCGTTGTGGAAGAAGCTCTGCCGCGTGGCGACGTTGCGGAGCGTCGGGGTGCGGAACAGCCCGCAATACTCGGCGCGCCCGGAATAATCGCGGCGCAGCGGGCCGCAGAGGCCGAGGTCGAAGTAGTCGGGGTCGGCGTTGGCGGGGTTTGCCGGATTGCGCGGCAGGCCGAGCGCGATCATGCCGTAGTCGGAGAACTGCGGCGCCGAGCCGTCGTCGCCCGGCCGGCTGAAGTGGCAGGAGGCGCAGTTGCCCTTGTCCTCGGCCTCGAACAGCGCCAGGCCGCGCGCCTCGGCCGGAGCAGGCTGGCCTGCCGGCCAGCCACGCGTCGTACTTGCTGGAATAGGGGTAGAATGCGCGCCAGTCCTGTTCGTAGACCTCGAAGGCCTTGAGGATCGCGTCGAAGGTCCGGTCCCGGTCGGCCAGCACCGAGTCGCGCCAGATCGCCGCCAAGTCCGGGCCGTAGCCGGCCCGAAGCACGTTGGCGACCACCTCGTCGGGGCTGCCGTTCGCCATCTCGAACGCCGAGAGCAGCGGGATCCGGGCCTGGTCGTGACCGAAATCGACCCGGCCGTCCCAGGTCAGGCCGCCGGTGGCGCCGTTGTCGATGCTCTCGTCCGCCTCGTCCTCGAATTCGTGGAAATGCTCGGTGAACTGCGGCACCGCCTGCAGGTACCGCAGCGACGGCGTGGCGCGCAGCCCGGCTGGCGCAGGTCGCCGCCGCCGAACTGCACCGGCAGCGCGTTGGGGGGAGCGAAGGCGTGCTCGGGGCTGTGGCAGGAGGCACAGGCCAGCTGGCCGGACGGCGAGAGCCGCGGATCGGCGAAGAGCCGGCGCCCGAGGCTGGTCAGAGCCTCGACCTGCTGCGCCACCGCGGCGCGCGACATCGGCTCCGCCGGGCCGGCTCCCGGCACCGCCGCGATCGTGAGGCAGAGAAATGCCGCAAAATCAGGGATCGCAGGCGGGCCATGGCCATCCCGACAACGTGACGAGGAGCCTCGGGCATCGGCGATCCGGTCTCCCGAACTACCCTCGCGCCTCATCCCCGGGCAGGCCCAAACTAGACCTTGCCGGAACCGGAGGGCAAGCGTAGTGACGAAGGGCGTCCCGCTTCGGACCGTCTCTCAGCCCAAGGCGCGCCGCTCAAAAGACAGCAGAATTGGGGGGATTTCGTCGTGACACGATCGCATTTCGCCGCTTCCACCGCGCTCGCCCTGTTGGGGGCCGTCCCGGGCGGCTGGTTCGTCCACGCGGCCCACGCCGCCGGGCCCGGCATCGGCCAGATCGACAACGTGGTGGTGATCTTTGCCGAGAACCGCTCGTTCGACAATCTCTACGGGCATTTCCCGGGGGCCAACGGCATCGACCAGGCCAGCCCGAGAGCATCACGCAGCGCGACCGCGACGGCTCCGTGCTGGCCGAGCTGCCGCCGGTCTGGGACGGGCTGACGGCCAAGGGCGTGACGCCGCCGATCACCCAGGCGCAGACCGAGCACCTGGCCAACGCCCTGTTTGAGGTCGACGACCCGAAGGGCTTCAACGCGCCGCTGGCCGACGATCACCCACGATCTCTGGCATCGCTATTACCAGAACCAGATGCAGATCAACGGCGGCAAGAACGACATGTTCGTCGCCTGGGCCGATTCCGGCGCCATGCCGATGAGCACCTGGGACGGGTCGCAGACCGCGATGTGGAAGGTGGCGCAGAAGTACACGCTGGCCGACAATTTCTTCATGGGGGCGTTCGGGGGCTCGTTCCTCAACCACCAGTGGCTGATCTGCGCCTGCGCGCCCTACTATCCCGATGCCGACACCAGCGCGGCCAAGCCCTCGATCTCGCAGGTCGAGCCCGACGGCGTCACCCTGACCCTGGCCGACAATTCGCCGAAATCGGCGATGGAGGGGATCCCGAAGTTCGTCGCGGACGGCAACCTGACGCCGGACTTCTACGCGGTCAACACGATGATGCCCCCGTACCAGCCGAGCGGCAACCCGCCGGCGGAAGGCGGCGATCCGGCCTATGCCGACCCGGCCAAGGCCACCACGATGCCGCCGCAGACCGAGCCGACCATCGGCGATCTCCTGAGCCTCAAGGGCGTCACCTGGGCCTGGTACGGCGGCGGCTGGCAGTACACGCTAGACAACGGCAACTCGAAGCCGGTGCCGAACTTCCAGTATCACCACCAGCCGCTCAACTACTACGCGAGCTTCGCGCCGGGCACGCCGGCGCGGGCCGAGCACCTGCGCGACGGCGGGCTGAACGGCGTCAGCTTCCTCAAGGTGATCGACGACGGCAAGCTGCCGCAGGTGGCGTTCTACAAGCCGCAGGGCAACCTGAACGAGCACTCGGGCTACGCCGATATCCTGGCCGGCGACCAGCACATCGCCGATGTCGTCAGCCACCTGGAGCAGAGCCCGCAGTGGGGCCACATGCTGGTCGTGGTCACCTACGACGAGAACGGCGGGCTCTGGGACCACGTGGCGCCGCCGAAGGCGCGACCGCTGGGGCCCGGGGACGCGGATCCCGGCGATCATCATCTCGCCGTTCGCGAAAAAGGGGGTCGTCGACCACACGCCCTACGACACCACCTCGATCCTGCGCTTCATCACCGAGCGGTTCGAGCTGCCGTCGCTGCGCGGGATCGTGGTGCGCGACCGGGCGGTCGCGGCCAACGGCGAGCCGCCGCTCGGCGATCTCACCGGCGCGCTCGACCTCGCCAGCCAGTGACCGCGCGGCCGGTGCCGGACGTCGGCGGATGCGGCGCCGGCACTTGCGCACCGGGCAGCCCGCGCGCGGGCTCAATCCAGTCGACCGCAGGGAGGATCCGTCATGAAGGTGATATGGCTCGGCCACTCGGGGTTCCGTATCGAGATCGCGGACCAGGTGCTGCTCGTCGACCCCTGGCTCAGCGGCAACCCGATGTTCGATGCCGGGCGGCGGCGCGAGGCGATCGCCGGCGCCACCCATGTCGTGCTCACCCACGGCCACGGCGACCACACCCAGGACGCCGTCGCCATCGTCAGGGAGCTGGGCGTGCCCGCGGTCGGCATCTTCGACCTGATGAGCTTCTGGGAACAGAAGCACGACATCGCCACCGTCGGCTTCAACAAGGGCGGCACGGTGAAGCTCGGCGAGGTCGCGCTGACCATGGTCGCGGCGACGCACTCGTCCTCGCTTTCGGGCAGCGAGGGGCCGGTCTATGCCGGCACCGAATCGGGCTACATGATCGCCGGCGAGGGCAAGACCATCTATCTGTCCGGCGACACCGACGTCATGGCCGACATGGCGGTGTTCCAGGATCTGCACCACCCCGAGATCGGCATCCTCTGCGCCGGCGGGCATTTCACCATGGACATGGCGCGCGCCGGCTACGCGGCGAAGAAGTTCTTCGATTTCAAGACGGTCATTCCCTGCCACTACCGCACCTTCCCGATCCTCGAGCAGTCCGCGGAGAAGCTGAAGGCGGCCCTGCCCGGGGTCCGGGTGATCGAGCCCGAGGTGCTGGAACCGATCGAGCTCTAGCGCATTTGCGGGGAACCGCGAATGGCCGCGGGCGCGCTGCCCCGAAGTCGCTGCCAGGAGACATCCCATGCCGGACCTCTCGACGACCCTCGATGCGACCGACCCCCCTGCCGGCCTCAGCCGGCCGTTGCAGGCGCTGTGGTGGCTGAAGAAGGGCGGCCTCGCCACCGGGCCGGAATGGGAGCACGCCCACGGGATCTGCCAGGAGGCCGAGGGCACGCCGGCCTACGACCGGGTTCACGCGCTGGCGCACTGGATCGAGGGCGACCGCAGCAACTCCGACTACTGGTACCGTCGCGCCGGCGCCGGCCGCGGCGGCGAGGACCCGGCGGCGGAGTGGGCGCACCAGGTCGCCGCGCTGGGCGGCTGAGTCAGCGCCGTTCGGAGAAGAACGCCCGGAGCAGCGCCGCGGACTCGCGCTCGGAGATGCCGCCGAAGACCTCGGGCCGGTGGTGCGCCTGGGGATGCATGAAGACCCGCGCGCCGTGCTCGACCCCGCCCGACTTCGGATCGGCGGCGCCGTAGCAGAGCCGGGCGAGCCGGGCGGCGGCGATCGCCGCGGCGCACATCGCGCAGGGCTCGAGCGTGACGTAGAGGTCGAGCCCGGTGAGGCGCTCGGAGCCGGTGGCGGCGCAGGCGGCGCGGATCGCCAGCATCTCGGCATGGGCGGTGGGGTCGTGCAGCTCGCGGGTGCGGTTGCCGGCGCGGGCCACGATCCGGCCGGCCTCGGGATCGACGATCACCGCGCCGACCGGGGTCTCGGCCCGGGCGAAGGCGGCGCGGGCCTCGTCGAGCGCGGCCTGCATGTGCGGGGCGAAGCGCGGCATGCTCCCTTCTGGCCCGCGCCGCCTGCCCCGGCAAGGCGTTTCGCGTTGCGCGGGACCGGCGCCGGGACTAGGAGCGGGCGATGACCGAGGAGGATGCACCGGAACGGATCGCCAGGCGACTTGCGCGCGCGGGCGTCGCCTCGCGCCGCGTCGCCGAGACGATGATCGCGGCGGGCCGGGTGGCGGTGAACGGGAAGGTGATCGACAGCCCGGCCCTGAACGTCACCGGCGCCGACGCGGTCACGGTCGACGGCAAGCCGCTGGCCGCACCCGAGCCGGCGCGGCTCTGGCGCTACTACAAGCCGCTCGGCCTCGTCACCTCCGAGCGCGACGAGAAGGGCCGCGAGACCGTCTTTGGCCATCTGCCGCCGGAGCTGCCGCGGGTGGTCTCGATCGGCCGGCTGGATCTGAACTCCGAGGGCCTGCTGCTGCTGACCAACGACGGCGCGCTGAAGCGGCGGCTGGAGCTGCCGGCGACCGGCTGGCTGCGCAAGTACCGGGTGCGGGCGCTGGGGACCCCCGACGACGCCGCGCTCGAGCCGCTGCGCCGCGGCATCAGCGTCGGGGGCGAGCGCTTCCAGCCGATGCGGGTGGTGATCGACCGCCAGCAGGGCGCCAACGTCTGGCTGACGGTGTCGATCCGCGAGGGCCGCAACCGCGAGGTGCGCCGGGCGCTCGACGCGGTGGGGCTGACGGTCAACCGGCTGATCCGGGTCTCCTACGGGCCGTTCCAGCTCGGCGAGCTCGAGCCGGGCGGGGTCGAGGAGGTGCGGCCCAAGACGCTGCGCGAGCAGCTGGGCGTGGCAAGCCCCGCCCGCCGCCGGCCCGGCGGCGCCGACGGCCGGCGGCGCACGCGGGCGTAGACCGGCCAAGCGATTGTTCTCAAACGAATACCTCCTGATCCGGCCCGATCGCAGGATTTGTTGGGGCTCGGCCGTGGACGTCGCCTCGCTTTCGGCCGGGTTTTGCGGACAGGGCGCGGCTTGTCGCGCGCATGCGCGTGTGGTAGCACGAACGGACCAGTTATACCAACGGCCTTGCCGTTTGAACTCTGTGGGGATTCCCAATCGGGTGAAGTCTGACTCACTGCCGGCGAGGCAGAGGAGGCAGGGATGGCAGGAGCGATCGCGATCACGCGGCGGGAGATGACGGCGGCGGAGCTGCGGGCGGCGTCGGGAAGGCGAAGTCGGCGCGGGCGGCGCGGCGGATGCTGGCGATCGCGCTCGTGCTGGAGGGGGTCGATCGCAAGACCGCGGCGGAGACCTGCGGCATGGATCGCCAGAGCTTGCGCGACTGGGTGCATCGCACCAACGCCGAGGGGCTCGCGGGGCTGGAGAACCGCCGCTCGCCGGGCCCGCCGCGGCTGCTCTCTGCAGAGCAGAAGGCGCTGCTGGCGGCGCGGGTGGAAGCGGGTCCCGACCCGAAGCTCGACCGGGTGGTGCGGTGGCGGCGCATCGACCTGAAGCGGTGGATCGCGGCGGAGCTCGGGGTGGTGATGCACGAGCGCACGGTGGGCAAGCAGCTGCGGGAGCTCGGCTATCGCCGGCTGTCGGTGCGCCCGCGCCACCCGAAGGCCGACGAGGCCGCTCAGGAGGCTTTTAAAAAAGCTTCCCGCAGGCGGTAGCCGAGGCCATCCCCGCGAGCGCACGGGCCAAACCGCTCGAGATCTCGGTTCCAGGACGAGGCGCGCGTCGGCCAGCAGGGCACGCTGACCCGGGTCTGGGCGAAGCGCGGCACCCGGCCGCGCGCCGTGCGCGACACCCGCTACGAATGGGCCTACATCTTCGGCGCCGTCTGCCCCGAGCGCGCCACCGGCGCCGCCCTGGTGCTGCCCGTCGCCGACACGCAAGCGATGAACCTGCACCTCGCCGAGATCGCCCGCACCGTCGCCCCCGGCGCCCATGCGGTGCTGGTGCTCGACGGCGCCGGCTGGCACGGCGGCAAGGACCTGGCGGTCCCGGACAACATCTCGTTGCTCACGCTCCCGCCCTACGCGCCCGAACTCAATCCGGTGGAGAACGTCTGGGAATACCTCCGCGGCAACAGGCTCTCCAATACCGTCTTCGACGGCTACCCCGAGATCGTCGAGACTTGTTGCGACGCCTGGAACTTCTTCATCCACGACCCAGCCTCGGTCGCATCAACCACTTCCCGCTACTGGGCGACGGTCAAGCCGTAGGGCCGTTGGTATTAGTTGGTCAGGACCTCATCATGTCGGACGTCAGTCTCGCCGAAGCCAAGGCGCGCCTGAGCGAGCTCGTGGCGCGCGCCGCCGGAGGCGACGCCGTGGCGATCACCCGCAGGGGCAAGCGGGTCGCGCGCCTCGTCCCGTATCGCGAACCCAAGAAGCCGGTGCGGCTCGACGACCTGCGTGCCATCTCCGAGAGCGTGCCCTTTCAGAGAGAGTGCGGCGCAGATTCTGGTCCGCGGGATGCGTGACGACGCACGCTATTGAAAACCTATGTCGACACGTCGGTGCTCGTAGCGGCGCTCACTCGGGAAGAGGCCACGGAACACGCGCAGCTGGCACTGGCGAAGGCGAACCCGGACGAGCTCTGCATCAGCGCCTGGGTGGTCACCGAATTCTCCTCGGCATTGTCGATCAAGCTCCGCGGCGGTCAGATCGATCTGCCAACAAGGAACCGCGTGCTGGCAGGTTTCGCTCGGCTCGTCGCCAACTTTTTCGATATCCTGCAGGTCGAATTGGCCGCCTTCATGACGGCGGCGCGTTTCACCGACCGGCACGAGCTCAATCTGCGGGCCGGCGACGCGCTGCATATCGCCGTGGCCATGCAGCACGGGGCCACGATCCTAAGTTTCGATCGGCGCCTCGTGGAGGCGGGCACCGCGCTTGGGGCGGCAACGCGGCTCATGTAGACCGGTGCGCCGCCGCCACTGGCCGCTGCCTGTCCGGACCGGAGGCGGATCAGACCTTCAGCTCGCCCGCGCTCTTGCGGCCGTCGCGGCCGTCGATCAGCTCGTATTCGATCGGCTGGTTGTCCTTGAGCGACTGCAGGCCGGCGGCCTGGACGGCGGTGATGTGGACGAAGATGTCCTTGCCGCCGTCAGCGGGCTGGATGAACCCGTAACCCTTTTCGGTGTTGAACCACTTGACGGTGCCTTTGGCCATGCCGGTATGCCCTTCGGTGTCGTACCCGGTCACCACGCCCGGGCCAGTGCGTCACCACGCCTTCGCGACCGCGCAGTCTGGGTGGGCAGCAGCATCAGGCCACGAAAACTCGTGGCTTCTGTTTTACCGCGAATCGGCGCGCAAAAAAAGCCGCTTGTCGGCGGGATACGATCGGCGGGGCCTGACGCACGCCCGATTTCGGCTCTGGCAACCGGGCTTGCGCGCCATTATGTTGCCCGGCAGCCGAACGGGCAAGGGATACGGACGCGGATGAACCAACCGATTGTGCAGCTGGTCGGCTTCATCGTGCTGGCGACGATCCTGCTCGCCACCGGATTCGGCGCCATGGGCGCACCGCTGGTCGTCACCGGAGGCTTCTGATGGCCGCCGAGCGCTACGGCGGCAAGTACTCGCCCGACGGCCGTGCCGGTGCCGCGCCGGAGGCCGCGGCGCCGCCCCCCACCGCTTTCCGCAACCGCCGCGCCCGCAAGGTCAGCCTGCGCGCCCGGGCGATGTTCCTGTTGCCGCTGCCGCTGCTCTTCGCCGGGCTCGGCGCGATCCGCCGCGGCAACGCGCCGGAGATGCTGGGCGAGCTCGGCGCCTTCGCCGGACTGATGCTGGCGGCCTGGCTCCTGAACGAGGGCCGCAAGGCCGAGGAGGCCTATGCCGCCCGCGCCGTGGCCCGGCCGCCGGCGATCCCGCGCAAGCTCTTCGCGGCCGTCCTGACCGGCGGGAGCGTCTTTCTCGCCGGGATCCTGAGCCTGGGACAGAACCCGCTCGGCGCGCTGGCCTTCGGCGTGGTCGCCGCGGTGGCGCACCTGGCGGCCTTCGGGCTCGATCCGATGAAGAAGAAGGGCCTGGAAGGCGTCGACGAGTTCGCCAGCGAGCGCGTCGCCCGCGCCATCGACCAGGCCGAGGCGCTGGTGCGCGCGATCCTCGATGCGGGCAAGGCGATCGGCGACCGCCGGCTCGAGGGCCGCATCGAGCGGCTCTGCGCCCAGGCGCGCGAGGTGTTCCGCGTCGTCGAGCAGGACCCGCGCGACCTGAACCGGGCGCGGACCTTCCTCAGCGTCTATCTGCTCGGCCTGCGCGACGCCACGGTCAAGTTCGCCGAGGTCTGGAACCGCAGCCACGACGCCGGGGCGCGGGCCGGCTACGAGGCGCTGCTCGGCGACCTCGAGAAGAGCTTTGCGACGCAGCGCAGCCACCTCTTGGAGGACGACCGGAGCGATCTCGACGTCGAGATCGAGGTGCTGCGCGAGCGGCTGCAACAGGACGGGCTGATCGCCCGCTAGCGACAGGAGAGAGCTGCCATGGCAGAGGATACCCGGGCGCAGGCCGAGGCCGCGCTCAAGGACGTCGAGGCGATCACCGCCAAGCTCCTGCCCGAGCCCAAGGGCGAGCTGATCAAGGTGGACGCGGCCGATCCGGCGGTGCAGGCCGAGATCGAGAAGCGCAAGGCCGAGATCGACATGACCAACACCCAGTCGATCATCCGCTTCGGCTCGGCCGCCCAGTCCGAGCTGCAGGCGATCAGCCAGGAGATGCTGTCGGGGGTGCGCAACAAGGACGTCGGCCCGGCCGGCGACAGCCTGCGCGAGATGGTGAGCAGCTTGCGCGGCTTCTCGGTGCGCGAGCTCGACCCCAACCGCAAGCAGAGCTGGTGGGAAAAGCTGATCGGCAAGACCGGGCCGATGGCCGAGTTCATGGCCCGCTACGAGACGGTGCAGGGCCAGATCGACAAGATCACCGGCGATCTGCTCACCCACGAGCACACGCTGCTCAAGGACGTGAAATCGCTCGACAAGCTCTACGAGAAGACGCTGGACTTCTACGACGAGCTGGCGCTCTACATCGCCGCCGGAGAGGCCAAGATCGCCGAGCTCGACGCCACCGCGATCCCGGCCAAGGAAGCCGAGGTCAAGGCCGCGCCCGAGGAGAAGGGCGTGATGATGGCCCAGGAGCTGCGCGACATCCGCAGCGCCCGCGACGACCTCGAGCGCCGGGTGCACGACCTGAAGCTGACGCGGCAGGTGACGATGCAGTCGCTGCCGTCGATCCGGCTGGTGCAGGAAAATGACAAGAGCCTCGTGACCAGGATCAATTCGACCCTGGTCAATACCGTGCCACTCTGGGAGACGCAGCTCGCCCAGGCGGTGACGATTCACCGCGGCCGCGAGGCGGCGAGCGTGGTGAAGGAGGCGAGCGACCTGACCAACGAGCTCCTGAAGAAGAACGCCGAGAACCTGCGCACGGCGAACGCCGAGATCCGCACCGAGATGGAGCGCGGCATCTTCGACATCGGCGCGATCGAGAAGGCCAACGCCGACCTGATCGCCACCATCGAGGATTCGCTGAAGATCGCCGACGAGGGCAAGGCCCGGCGCGCCGAGGCCGAGCAGAGCCTGATCAAGATGGAGGGCGACCTGAAGCAGGCGCTCTCCGCCGCCAGGTCGAAGGCGACCGGCACCGGCGACACCATCGGCGGCAGCGTCTGAGGCGACCGATGCGGGTTGTGGCAAGCAGGGCGCGACGGTGCGGCGGGCGCGGCGTCGGCCCGGCGGCGCTGCTGCGCGCGTCGCTGGCCGTCGCCGGGCTGGCTGCGCTGGCCGGCTGCGCCGGCTTCGGGCTGCCCGGCGCCGCGCAGCCCGACACCGCGAGCGACCTGCACGCCGGACCGCCGGCACCTCGCCAGGCGAGGGGCGACCAGGTCCCGGGCGGCGAATCGCTGACGGAATTCTACGCCAAGATCGAGCACGACCTGACCGCGACCGGGCGGATGCGCCGCGACATCGCCCCCGCCGACGTGCCCTACAGCACCGACGACCTGGTCCGCGACTTCATCAACGTGGCGCTGCACGACGAGTACGCCGACGTCAGCGGCCGCTTCGTCCATACCGAGACCACGGCGCTGCTGCGACGCTGGGACAAGCCGGTGCGGGTGGCGGTGATGACCGGCGGCTCGGCCCGGCCCGAGGACGCCGCCCGCGACCGCGCCAACGTCGCCGCCTTCACCCGCCGGCTGGGGCACCTGACCGGCCTCGATATGGCCCTCGGCCAGGGCAGCGACGTGAACTTCCTGGTGCTGTTCATGAACAGCGCCGAGCGCACCGCCTTCGCCGACCAGGTGAAGGCGCTCTATCCCGACTTCGCCCCGGCGGTGATGTCGGCGCTGCACGACACGCCGCTCGACACCTTCTGCGTCACCTACGCCTTCTCCGATCCGCAAGACCCGTCGGTCTATTCCGCGGTGATCGTGCTGATCCGGGCCGAGCATCCGCCGTTCACCCGGCTGTCCTGCGTCAACGAGGAGATGGCCCAGGCGATGGGCCTGCCCAACGACAGCCCGCTGTCGCGGCCGTCGCTGTTCAACGACGACCTGGAGTTCGCGCTGCTCACCGAGCACGACGCGGTGCTCTTGCGCATGCTCTACGATCCGCGGCTCCGGCCCGGAATGACCGCCGAGCAGGTGCGGCCGCTGCTGCCGGCCATCGCCGAGGATGCGCGCCGGGCGCAGCAGCGCGACGAGCGGCTGACCGTGGCCGCGGCAAACTGAAAGGGAAGCCCCATGTCGATCTTCGACTTTCTGCGCGGCGAGTTCATCGATGTCATCCACTGGACCGACGACACCCGCGACACCATCGTCTGGCGCTTCGAGCGCGAGGGCCACGCGATCAAGTATGGCGCGAAGCTCACGGTGCGCGAGGGCCAGGCGGCGGTCTTCGTGCACGAGGGCCAGATCGCCGACGTCTTCCAGCCCGGGCTCTACATGCTCGAGACCAACAACATGCCGGTCCTGACCACGCTGCAGCACTGGGACCACGGCTTCAAGTCGCCGTTCCTCTCCGAGGTCTACTTCGTCAACACCCGCCGCTTCACCGACCTGAAGTGGGGCACCCGCAACCCGATCACCTGCCGCGACAAGGAGTTCGGCATGGTGCGGCTGCGCGCCTACGGCACCTACACCATGCGGGTCACCGACCCGGCGAAGTTCCTCACCGAGATCGTCGGCACCGACGGCGAGTTCACCACCGAGGAAATCGAGTTCCAGATCCGCAACATCATCGTCACCCATTTCAGCCAGATCATCGCCACCAGCGGCATCCCGGTGCTCGACATGGCCGCCAACACCATCGACCTGGCCAAGATCGTCGCCGACCGCATCGCGCCGATGGTCGCGGTGTACGGGCTGGAGCTGCCGGCCTTCTACATCGAGAACATCTCGCTGCCGGCCGAGGTCGAGGCCGCGCTCGACAAGCGCACCGCCACCTCGGTCGCCGGCGATCTCTCGAAATACACCGAGTTCAGCGCCGCCGAGGCGATGACCAAGGCCGCGGCCAACCCGGGCGGCGGGGGCGGCATCGGCGCCGGGCTCGGCGCCGGCATGGGCATGGCGATGGCCGAGCGGATGGCGCGCAGCGGACCCTGGGGCTCGGCACCCGCGGCGGCCGCCGGGTCGACCCCGCCGCCGCCGCCGGCGCCGCCCGCGCCCGAGCGGCGCTGGCACGTCGCCGAGGGCGGCCAGGCGAAGGGCCCCTACACCCGTGACGAGCTGGGCCGCATGGCGGCGGAAGGCTCGATCACCCCGGACACCTACCTCTGGACGCCCGGCGGCCCCGACTGGACGCGCGGCCGGGACGTGACCGAGCTCGCCGACCTCTTCAGCGCGCCTCCGCCGCCGCCGCCGACCGCCTGAGGGGTCCCGAATGCAGCTCGGCCCGGCCGCCGCGGCGGCCCCTGCGGCGAACCACCGCTTCCCCTGCCCGACCTGCGGCTCGGATCTGCGCTTCGACCCGCGAGTCCGGCCAGCTCAAGTGCCAGCATTGCGGCCACGAGGAGCCGATCCCGGAGGCCCGCGGCGCGATCCCCGAGCTCGACCTGCGCGCGGTCGAGGCGCACAGCCTGCCCCCCGCGGCGATGCAGGAGACCCGGCGTCGCGCAGTGCCCGAGCTGCGGCGCCCAGATCGAGCTCGGCAGCGACGAGCACGCCCGCGAGTGCCCGTTCTGCGCCTCGCCGATCGTCACCGACACCGGGGTGCAGCGCCAGATCAAGCCGCAGGCGCAGCTGCCGTTCCTGCTCGGCGAGGACCAGGCCCGGGCGGCGATGAACGGCTGGCTCGGCCGGCTCTGGTTCGCCCCCTCCGACCTGCGCCAGTACGCCCGCGCCGGCCGGGCGATGCAGGGCATCTACGTGCCGTACTGGACCTACGACGCCGAGACCCGCACCGAGTACAGCGGCCAGCGCGGCACCGTCTACTACGAGACCCGCCCGGTCACCGTGGTGGTGAACGGCCAGCGCCAGACCGCGATGCAGCAGGTCGCCCGCATCCGCTGGTCGCCGGCGCGGGGCCGGGTGGCGCGCAACTTCGACGACGTGCTGGTGCTCGGCTCGACCAGCCTGCCCAAGCGTTTCACCGACGCGCTGGCGCCGTGGGATCTGTCGGTGCTCTCGGCCTACGAGCCGAAATTTCTGGCCGGGTTCCGCGCCGAGGGCTACACCGTGCCGGTCGAGGACGGCTACGGCGAGGCGCGCAGCATCATGAACGCGGTGATCGAGCAGGACGTCCGCCGCGACATCGGCGGCGACCAGCAGCGGATCGGCCGGGTCGAGACCAGCGTCGGGGCGCTGACCTTCAAGCACGTGCTGCTGCCGGTCTGGCTCGCGGCCTACCGCTACCGCGGCAAAAGCTTCCGCTTCGTGGTCAACGGCCGCACCGGTGCGGTCGAGGGCGAGCGGCCCTATTCGGCGGTCAAGATCGCCATCGCCATCGCCATCGCGCTGGTCGTCGCCGGCCTGATCGCCTACCTGCAGATCGGGCAGAACTACTGATGGCCGCCGGCTCCGGTCCGGGCCTCGGCCTCGCCGCTCTGCTGCTGCTTTTCGCCGCGGGTCCGGTCGCGGCGACCGAGCCGCCGCCGGCGCTGGTCGAGGCGACCGAGCAGGCCGCGGCCGAGTGCCGGGCGCAGGGCGGCAAGCCGCAGATCCTCGATCGCTACATGACGGCGCGCGATCTCAACGGCGACGGGCGCGAGGACTTCCTCACCGACCTCGCCAACCTGCAATGCGGCGGCGCCTGGAGCGCGCTCTGCGCCACCGGCGGCTGCCCGGTCTCGGCCTGGCTCTCCGAGCCGGGCGACGGCTATACCCGCTTCGACCTCGGCGACCTGATCGGCTTCGAGATCCGCGACCGGCCGGACCAGCTGCCGCAGCTGGTCGCGCACTACTACGTCAGCTACTGCGACGACGAGCGGAGCGGCGCCGAGCACTGCACCCGGACCTGGACCTTCGCCAGCAACGCCCCGAAGGAGCCGCCGGTCGACCCGGAGCCGGCGGCGGCGGCGCCCGCCGTCCCGGCGGCACGCCCCGCCCCAGCCGTGCCCGCCGGCTGGACGCTGCGCCGGGTGCCCGGCGCCAGCCCGGTGGCGCTCGGCGGCGGCACCGGCGAGATCGCCTCGCTCGCCGCCTTCTGCCTCGGCGGCCAGCCTTTCCTGGCGGTGACGCTGCACCACCGGGCCGCCGCCGACGCGGTCTCGCTCGGCTTCGCCTTCAGCCAGGGATCGCTCGAGGCCTCCGCCGGCTACGAGCCGACCGCCGGCGGCGCCTACGTGGTGCCGCTCGCGGAAGGCCCGCTGGCCGCCCGGCTCGCGGGGCGCGACAGCAAGGTGGCGGTCAGCATCGACGGCGCCGCCCAGGGCGAGCTGTCGCTCGCCGGCTCGACCAAGGCGGTGCGCGGCGCCCTCGGCGACTGCCACCGCTTCTGAATTTCCGGTCGATGATGGGCGGGGCCAACTTGCTGAAATTGCGTGATATTCCTGGTATGGAACGCGTCTGGAATACGTCTGGAACCCGTATGGGTGTTTTCGGTCCTGCGGCATGGCGGCAGGTCAGTTCCGCCGGGCCAGGATCGCGCGCGTCGCCGGGTCCGCCGGGGTCGCGACCAGGGCGTCGTCCGGCGCCGGGCGCATCAGCCGCGAGGCACCGGGACCGGCCTCGCCGAGCCAGAGCGCGAAGTCCGGCGGCGCGATCATGACCGGCATCCGGTCGTGGATCGGCGCCAGCATCGCGTTGGCGGCGCAGGTGACGATGGCGCAGGTGGCGATCACGCCCGCCGGGCTCGCGCCAGTCCTGCCAGAGCCCGGCGAAGGCGATCGGCCCGCCTGCCGGCGGCCGGATCGCGAAAGGCGTCTTCGCGCCCTTCTCGCCCTGCCACTCGTAGAAGCCGTCCGCGGGCAGCAGGCAGCGCCGCGCCCGCACCGCCTCGCGGAACGCGGGTTTGCCGGCGATGCCCTCGGCGCGGGCGTTGATCAGGAGCGGGCCGCCGTTCGGGGTGCGGTACCAGGGCGGCAGCAGGCCCCAGCGCATCGGCACGATCGTCCGGTCGCCGTCGTGGCTGACGACGACCGGTACCGGCTCGGTCGGCGAGACGTTGAGCCGCGGCTGATCCGGCCCGAGCTCGGCGAGGCCCGCCTCGAACAGCCGCGCCATCGCCTCGAAGCTCGAGGTGATCATGTAGCGCCCGCACATGCCCTACCCCGAGGCTGCGGGCTCAGGGCATGTGGAATCCCGGCGTCGAGCGCATGATCTCGAGCTCGGCCTCGTTCATCTCCGCCCCGAACGGTTCGAACAGCGGCGTCGAGAGATAGCGCTCGCCGGTGTCGGGCAGCATCGCCAGGATCACCGAGCCCGGCGCCGCCTTCTCCGCCACCTGCATCGCGATCCCGAAGGTCGAGCCACCCGAGGTGCCGGTGCAGATCCCCTCCTTCGCCGCCAGCTCGCGCGCCCACTTCATGCCCTCGGGCCCCGGGATCGGGATCAGCTCGTCGTAGTAGTGGCCGTCGATCGCCTCCTGCAGCACCAGCGGGATGAAGTCCGGGGTCCAGCCCTGGATCGGGTGCGGCTCGAAGGCCGGGTGGCTGCCGGCCGGCCCGCCCTCCTCGGTGCGCGCCTGCGGCGTGCCCGAGCCCACCAGCTGCGCGTTCGTCGGCTCCGACAGGATGATCTTCGCCTCGGGCCAGGTCTTCTTCAGCACCCGCCCGACGCCTACCACCGTGCCGCCGGTGCCATAGCCGCTGACGAAGTAGTCGAGCTTCTTACCGGCGAAGTCGCCGACGATCTCCGCCGCGGTCGTGCTCTCGTGGATGTCGGCGTTGGCCTTGGTCTCGAACTGCCGGGCATAGAACCAGCCGTGGGTGTCGGCGAGCTCCCTGGCCTTCATGTACATGCCGTAGCCCTTCTGCGCCCGCGGCGTCAGCACCACCTTGGCGCCCATGAAGCGCATCAGCTGCCGGCGCTCGACCGAGAAGCTGTCGGCCATGGTCACCACCAGCGGGTAGCCCTTGGCGGCGCAGACCATCGCCAGCCCGACGCCGGTGTTGCCGCTGGTGGCCTCGACCACGGTCTGGCCGGGCTTCAGCGTGCCCTCGCGCTCGGCGGCCTCGATGATGTTGAGCGCCAGCCGGTCCTTGACCGAGGCGGCAGGGTTGAAGAACTCGCATTTCACGTAGAGCTCGACATGCTCCGGCGCCAGCCGGTTGACCCGCACGCAGGGCGTATCGCCGGTGGTGTCGATGATGCTCTCGTAGAGCCGGCCGCGCCCCTTGGTCCGGCGCAGCTTGCCGCCGTTGCCGCTCTGGATATTCATCCTTCCCCCCTGTCTGCGCCGATGGGTTCCGGCGCGCCGCCAACCTGTCACGAGCGACCGCAGCGGGCAAGCGCGCGCCGAAGGTTGTGATACCGGGCGTTATCGGCAAGATCCTCGGAACGGGGGGCGAGTTCGAGCAGTGCAGATGGACAAACCGCAGGACGTTCGCGCCTCCGCTCTCGCGCCGCTGCGCTACGGGACGTTCCGGGCGATCTGGTTCGCCAGCCTCGCCTCGAACTTCGGCGGCCTGGTGCAGGCGGTCGGCGCGGCCTGGATGATGACGAGCATCACCCGGTCGGAGAACATGGTGGCGCTGGTCCAGGCCTCGACCACCCTGCCGATCATGCTGTTCTCGCTGGCGGCGGGCGCGGTCGCCGACAGCTTCGACCGCCGCGTGGTGATGCTGGCCGCGCAGCTGTTCATGGTCGTGGTCTCGGCCGGCCTCGCCCTGACGGCCTGGCTCGACTTGCTGAACCCCTGGTCGTTGCTCGGCTTCACCTTCCTGATCGGCTGCGGCACCGCGCTGAACAACCCGGCCTGGCAGGCCTCGGTCGGCGACATGGTGCCGCGCGCCGACCTGCCGGCGGCGGTGGCGCTGAACAGCGTCGGGTTCAATCTGACCCGCAGCGTCGGGCCGGCGATCGGCGGCCTGATCGTCGCCACCGCCGGCGCCGCCGCGGCCTTCGCCGTCAACGCCCTCAGCTACCTCGGGCTGATCGGCGTCCTCTACTTCTGGAAGCCGGCGCTCCCGGTCAGCACCCTGCCGCGCGAGCGGCTCGGGGCCGCCATGGGCGCCGGGCTGCGCTACGTGGCGATGTCGCCGAACATCGCCAAGGTGCTGCTGCGGAGCTTCCTCTTCGGGCTGACCAGCGTCGCGGTGCTGGCGCTCTTGCCGCTGGTCGCGCGTCACCAGGTGCAGGGCGGCCCGCTGGTCTACGGCGCCCTGCTCGGCGCCTACGGCATCGGCGCGGTCGGCGGCGCCTTCCTCGGCAGCCGGCTGCGCGAGCGGCTCTCCAGCGAGAACATCGTGCGCCTGGCCTTCGCCGGCTTCGCCGCCTGCTCGACCATCCTGGCGCTCAGCCCGACCGCCTGGCTGAGCGGCGCCGGGGTGATGATCGGCGGGGCCAGCTGGGTGCTGGCGCTGGCGCTCTTCAACGTCACGGTCCAGCTCTCGACCCCGCGCTGGGTGGTCGGCCGGGCGCTGGCGCTCTACCAGACCGCGGCCTTCGGCGGCATGGCGGTCGGCAGCTGGCTCTGGGGCAGCGTCGCCGAGGCGCAGGGCACGCCGACCGCGCTGCTGGTGGCGGCGGCGGCCTGCCTCGCCGGCGGCGCGGTCGGCCTGCGCCTGCCGCTGCCGGCCCGCGCCGAGCTCGACCTCGACCCGCTGAACCGCTGGTCCGAGCCGCAGGTCGGCATCGACCTCAAGCCGCGCAGCGGCCCGATCTCGATCCTGATCGAGTACCTGATCGACGAGGCCGAGGTGCCGGAGTTCCTCGCCGCCATGGCCGAGCGCCAGCGCATCCGGATCCGCGACGGCGCCCGCCACTGGTCACTGATGCGCGACCTGGAGAACCCGATGCTCTGGCTCGAGAGCTACCAGACCCCGACCTGGGTGGAATACGTCCGCCACAACCAGCGCCGCACCAAGGCCGACGCCGCGGTCGGCGACCGCATCCACGAGCTGCACCGCGGCCCGGGCCTGCCGCACGTGCAGCGCCGGATCGTCCGCCCTGCCCGCTGGACCGCCGACGAGCCGCTGCCGAAGGCCTCGCCGATCGACCATCCCTAGGACGAGGCGTCCCCCGCCCGCCGTTCCTCGAAGAGCGATTCGAGGAAGTAGGCCGCCAGCTCGGCGCGGCCCCCGAGGCCCGACTTGCGGTAGATGGCCTGCGCCTGCTGGCGGATCGTCGCGTCCGAGGTGTGCCGGAGTGCGGCGATGTCGTGCAGGCTGACACCCTTGAGCATCAGTCCGGCGATGTCCGCTTCCGCCGGCGTCAGCGCCCAGGCCGCGAACTGCCGGCGGATCGCGCCGGCCAGGTCGTCGAGCGTCGCCTCGTGCGCGGCGCGCCAGTCCGCGCCCTGGGCAACGGCCCGCGCCAGATCCTGCCGCAGCTGCGCCTGCTCGGCCTGCATTGCCCTGAGCGCGAAGGTCACCCATGCGACCGCCGCCATCGCGCCCACCGTCAGCGCCCGGTCCAGCAGCTCGAAGGCAAAGTCCGCCGCATCGAACGGCCCGCCCTCCAGCGCCGTGTCGAGGCTGGCCAGCCCCACCACCAGCGCCACCGCGCCGAGACCCACCAGGATCAGACGCCGCCGCCCCATCGGCCTCTCCTCGCCGTCACTTTAGCCCGGTCGCCCCGGGCGGCATAGCGGGCACGCCTGTGGTCCAGCGCCGATCCTACGTTTGTAGGATGCCGGTCCCGGGCCGGTCCCGCCGATGTCGGATGGACGGCAGCCGCGTCCTGGCTCCCTCTCGATCGGTCCCGAAGGAGGTCCGCCCCATGCCCCGCCGGCCCCGCCTCGCCACCAGCAGCCTCGCGCTTCCCATTTTGCTCGTCGCTGCCGCCCGCGTCGACGCCGCGCCGGTTCTGCCGTCGTTTGACCCGGCTGATTTCGTCGAAGGGGCAGCGATCGACAATCTCTACCTGCCGTGGGAGATCGGCGCGCGGAGCGCGCAGGTCGGGCACGGCGTCGACGAGGACGGCCAGCCGTTCACGGAGCGCGACGTGCAGAAGGTGCTCGGGCTCGGGCCGAAGATCGGAGGCGTCCGCACCACGGTGGTGCGCGACAACGGTTACGAGGACGGGGTCCTGAGCGAGAAGACCCGAGACTACTATGCCCAGGACAAGCACGGGAACGTCTGGTACCTGGGCGAGGATACGGTCGCCTATGAATTCGACGACAACGGCAAGATCATCGGCCGGGACACCACGGGATCGTGGCGAGCGGGGCGCCACGGCGCCCTGCCGGGATATGCCATGGCTGCCGATCTGACTCCCGGGTTCGAATACTATCAGGAGTTCTCGCCCAAGGACGGCGCCGTCGACCAGGCGAAGACGCTGTCGGTGCTCGGTTCGCTGATGGTTGGCGACCACACGTACTTCAGCGTCCTCAAGGTGCTCGAGACCACGGCGGTGGAACCGGATGCCCGGGAGACGAAGTACTACGCTCCCGGGGTCGGGCTGATCCGTGCCGAGGAAGGGCTCGACGAGGATCTTCGAGAACCCGTCGATCACCTTCAATCGGGTTGAGGTCGCTCGCCGTGCCGCTGCCGCCGTCGCTCCTGCTGCTCGCCGGCGGGCTGGCGGCGCTGGCCGGTCTGCGCCGCCGCCGGTCTCAGAGCACGACGACCTTCGCGCCCTTGTGAACCCGGTCGTAGAGGTCGATCACGTCCTGGTTCAGCATCCGGAAGCAGCCCGAGGAGGCGGCCCAGCCGATGCTCTTGGGCGTGTTGGTGCCGTGGATGCGGAAGCCCGAGTCGTGGTCGCCGAAATAGATGTAGAGCGCCCGCGCGCCCAACGGGTTGGTCACGCCACCCGGCTGACCGTCGCGCCACTTCTCCAGGTGCGGGTCGCGCTTGATCATTTCCGGCGGCGGCGTCCAGGTCGGCCAGTGCGCGAAGCGGCCGATGGTGCCGGTGCCGGACCAGCCGAAGCCCTCGCGGCCGACGGCGATGCCGTAACGCGTCGCCTTGCCCTCACCCTCGATGAAATAGAGGAACGGCCCCGTGGGATCGATGATGATCGAGCCCGGCGCCTCGGTCGTGGCGTAGTCCACCTCGTTGCGCAGGAGCTCCCGGTGGAAAGCGGTGACGTCGATCGCCGGCAGCATGCGGTCGCCGTCGGCGCGGGCCGCGTAGGTCGCCACCAGCGCCGGGTCGGGCGCGGGTTTGAGCTCGGCAACCGGCTCCGGCGTGGCTTCCGATCGCGTTACGGCGGCCGGCACTACTCCGACCGCCGGCGGAATCCCGGCAACCGGACCCATCGTGCCCGGCTCGCATCCCGCCAGCAGGACCACCCCGAACAAAAGCGAGGCGCAAGTTCTCGCCGTCATGATCAGCACCCACTCCAAATACAGGTTACGCAAAAACCGTCCACAGGCAAGCGTTACTCGCGCCGCCGAGCCCGGCGAGTTGCCTGCCGCGCTCGGCTTGCTTAGTCCGCAAGTATTGCCGCTTGCTGAAGACCGCCGCGACTGCGGCGCCGAGCGGTCAGGCGGTGCGGTCGACCACGACCTCGCCCGAGACCGGATCGGTCACGCCGAGGCCGCCCCCGAGATCCTCGAGCTTGTCGCGGAACCTGTCGAGGGTTGCGATCATCGCCGGCCGCGCCGCGGACAGCGCGTCCATCCCGGACCATTCGCCCACGAAGCAGAAGTCGCGGTCGCCGGTCCGGACCACCCGAAGCGACTTCATCCCCGGCATCTCGCCGAGATCCTCCTCGCGGTGGTACCTGATGAAGTCGTCGACGAACCCCGGCTTTACCCGCATGCGCACCATGTTCATCGCGCCCATTTTCGATCCCTCCCTGGCGCCGGAGCCCGGGGGCTGTCGCGCCCGCCTCCGGCCGGAGGATAGTACCGCGGCGGCGGCCCCGCCTCAATCGGCTCGGCGGGCGGCGGCGGCGTAGATCATGTCGATCATCACCTGGTTGCCGCGCGAGAACTCCAGCGGGCAGGCGTAGGCCGCGCCGTCGAGCACGCTGGCGTTGAAGGCGTCGATCTGGCTGCGGTAGTGGTCCGAGAGCGGAAACCGCTCGAGCATGAGCTGGCTGTCGTGGTTACGCAGCTCCAGCACCGGATCGCCGTAGGCGCCGGCGTTGTAGGGCGCATGCAGGCTCAGCCAGCCCTTGTCGCCGTGGAAGGTCATCAGCTGCCGCGGCGCCATCCGCATCGAGACGTAGAAGTCCATGCCCGAAGCCCGGGAACGCCGCCTCCACCCGCGCCGTCGCGTCGATCCCGGCGTCCCACTCGATCGCCGCGTAGGGCACGGCCAGCGGCTCGGCCCCGGTGACGAACCGGGTGCTGATGCAGGGATAGACGCCGATGTCGCGCAGCGCTCCGCCGCCGAGGTCGGCCCGGTTGCGGATGTTGTCCGGATCGGGATTGTTGAATGTGAAGGCGCCCTGCACCTGCAGCAGCCGCCCGATCGCCCCGTCGGCGACCAGCTCGCGCGCCCTGAGCCACTGCGGATGGTGCGACACCATGAAGGCCTCGGCTGCCAGCAGCCCGGTGCGGTCGCGGAGCGCGATCAGCGGGTCGATCTCTTCGGCCTTCAGCGCGATGGGCTTCTCGCAGAGCACGTGCTTGCCGGCCTCGAGGCATTTCGCCGTCCATTCCACGTGCGCGCCGTTCGGCAGCGGCACATAGACGGCGTCGACGCCCGGATCGGCCAGCAGCGCCTCGTAGTCGTCGTGCAGCGTGACCTCGCCATAGGGCGCCGCCATCGCCGCGGCCTTGCCCGGCGTCCGGCTGGCGATCGCCGCCACCTCGCCGCGATCGCTCATGTGGATCGCCGGCACCACCCACTCGCGCGCGATCTTCGCTGCGCCGAGGATGCCCCACCTGACCCGTCTGTCCGCCATCGCCGCCCCCGCGCTTTTCGCTCGCCGGCAGCCTAGAAGCGGCCTCCCTCCGAGGCAAAGGAAAACCCGCGCGCGGCCGGCACGGAACCGGTCAGAGCAGGAAATCGTCGGCGCTGTACGCCCACGGCCTGACCCCGCCGTCGTGGATCGCCAGCTGGAACTCGGCCGTGGCATCGGCGTCGGTGTTGCCGTAGACGAAGGTGACGCCGCCGACGTCGTGCAGCCAGAGATGGCCGCGGGTATGCGCCCCGCCGAAGATGAACGCCTGGTCGCCGGCGCGCACCGTGTCGGCGTCGATCCCGTGCAGATCGATCAGGTCGCCGGCAGCGCTGCCCGGATGCTCGAAGGCGGCGGCGCCGCCGCCGGCGGCGAGCCGGTCGCGGACGCCGCCGTGCGAGTCCCAGCTGTGGGTGAAGACGAACACGTCCGCCCCCTTGCCGCCGATCAGGGTATCGCTGCCGCCGGCCCCCTGCAGGCGGTCGTTGCCGCCGTTGCCGACCAGGCAGTTGTTTGCCGCGTTGCCGATGATCCGGTCGTTGCCGGCCCCGCCCCTGGCGTTCTCGATCAGCGAGCGGCGATCGCCCTCGAACTGCAGCGCGTTGAAGATGTTGCCCCGCGCGTGCCCGTTATGCGGTCCGCCGCCGAGATCGGCGAGCTGCTGCGCCGAGAAGGTCGAGGCGCAGCCCGGCCGCAGGTCGAGGCGCAGGCCGCAGGTGTAGGCCGAGAGGTCATAGGTGTCCTTGCCGCCGCCGTCCCAGATCGTCGCGAAGATCCGGTTGTCCCCGGGGTCGATCCCGACCCCGCCGTTGACCAGCGTCTGCCCTGAGCCGGGCGTCCAGCGATAGACGGTGTCGCCGGCGTTCACCGAGAAATCGGCGCCGTACATCTGCTGCAGCGCCGCGATGTCCAGCATCATGTAGCTCTGCGGCGCCCCCCAGGTCTCGAACCGGTAGCCGCTGGTCGGTCCCCCCTCGAAGGGCCGGTAGGTCATCACCGTGAACTCGGGCGTGTCGAAGGCCAGCGGCACCGTGCCGAAGCTCCCCGCCTCGTGCGGATGCTTCAGTCCCAAGGCGTGGCCGAGCTCGTGCAGGATCGTCATGTTGTCGTAGTTGCCCGCGCGCGGCGCACGGCCCGAGCCGCCCAGCCAGACGTCACCGCCGACCCCGTCGCCGGGCATGTAGGCATAGGCGGTCGGCGCGTCGGTGCAGGTCGCCAGCCGGATGTCGCCCGCCCCGCTGCCGGCGCCGGCATAGCGCAGATCCAGCCCGGTGAGGCCCTCGACGCTGAAACCGGCCGCCGCCCCGCTCCCGTCGGCGTCTAGCGCCGCCCGCGCCGCCGCGACCTCCTGGGCCGAGGCCCGCCCGAAGCCCTCGACCTGCGCCGGAAGCCCGTCAGGGCCGAAGTCGAACGGGCTGTCGGGATCGCTGTAGGTGACCGTGGCGCCGCCCCAGGCGAACCCGGAGAGCAGCCCGTCCACCCGGGCATCCCCGCTCCGCACCACCGCCCCGAGAACACCCATACGCAACCCCACCCGAACAAAAGGCAGGTCCGGGATAGATCAACGCGGCTCAGCGGAGCAACACTCGCGCGTAACCTGAGTTAGTCAAACAATAACTCGTAGCATTTGTATTGATCTGTTTCGAACAGACGCAGCCCGTCCGATCGCGCTCCCGGCCGCCGCGCCGAGGTGCCGCCCTGCAGGGTGGCACCTCGCTTCAGGGGTCCGGGATGCCGGCCCGGTTCAGTTCACCGCCGGCACCATGCCGCGGTCGGCGGCGAGCTCGCGCATCTTCTTCTGCAGCTTCTCGAAGGCGCGGACCTCGATCTGCCGGATCCGCTCGCGGCTGACGTCGTATTCCCGGCTCAGCTCCTCCAGCGTCACCGGCTCGTCCTTCAGCCGCCGCTCGGTCAGGATGTGCCGCTCGCGCTCGTTCAGCCCGCCCATCGCCGCCAGCAGCAGCTCGTGCCGGTTCTCCAGCTCGTCGCGCTCGGCCAGCGCGGTCGCCTGGTCGGCGTCCTCGTCCTCCAGCCAGTCCTGCCACTCGGCGGTGCCGTCGCCGTCGCCGCGGACCTGGGCGTTGAGGCTGGCGTCGCCGCCGGCCATCCGCCGGTTCATCGAGATCACCTCGTCGGCGGTGACGTTGAGCTGCTCGGCGATCTTGGCCACGTTCTCGGGGCGCAGCTCGCCCTCCTCGATGGCGCCGATCTTGTTCTTGGCCTTGCGCAGGTTGAAGAACAGCTTCTTCTGCGCCGCGGTGGTGCCCATCTTCACCAGGCTCCACGAGCGCAGGATGTATTCCTGGATCGAGGCCCGGATCCACCACATCGCGTAGGTGGCGAGCCGGAACCCCTTCTCCGGGTCGAACCGCTTCACCGCCTGCATCAGCCCGACATTCGCCTCCGAGATCACCTCGGCCACCGGCAGGCCGTAGCCGCGGTAGCCCATGGCGATCTTCGCCGCCAGCCGCAGGTGGCTGGTCACCAGCTGGTGGGCCGCCTCGGTGTCGCCGTGGTCGACCCAGGCCTTGGCCAGCATGTATTCCTGCTCGGGCTCCAGCATCGGAAACCGCCGGATCTCCTGCATGTAGCGCGACAGCCCCTGTTCGGGGGATGGCGCCGGCAATCGGTCATACGCCAAATCGATACCTCCTTGCGGGGCACGTCGCACGCGCGCGCCCCGCGACCGTTCGTTTCCTATTATAGGACGATTTACATTTCGTTAGACATTACGCCGTCGTTACATCGCCGCAAGGCGTCCAGCAACCCCGCGAGGTCGGCCGGCAGGGGCGCCTCGAAGCGCAGCGCCTCCCCGCTCACCGGGTGCACGAAGCCGAGGCTCGCCGCATGCAGCGCCTGCCGCGGGAAGGCGCCGAGCAGCCCGGTCCCGCGCTGCCGCCCGTAGACCGCGTCGCCGACCAGCGGGTGGCCGGCGAAGGCCATGTGCACCCGGATCTGGTGGGTGCGGCCGGTCTCCAGCCGGCATTCGAGCAGCGAGGCCGCCGGCGCCGCCGCCGGGCCCGAACCGCTCCAGCACCCGCGCCCGGGTCACCGCCGGCTTGCCGGTGGCGCTCAGCACCGCCATCCGCTTGCGGTCGCCGGGATGCCGGCCGATCCGCCCCTCGACCCGCAGCACCCCGCCCGGCTCCCAGGAGATGCCCTCCAGGTGCGCCAGCCGCGGATCGGCCGGGTCGGGCGCCCCGCGCAGCACCGCCAGGTAGCGCCGCTCCAGATCGTGCGCGGCGAACTGCGCCGCCAGCCCGTGATGCGCCGCGTCGGTCTTGGCCACCACCAGGAGCCCCGAGGTGTCCTTGTCGATCCGGTGCACGATCCCGGGCCGCAGCCGGCCGCCGATCCCCGACAGCGTGCCGCCGCAGTGGTGCAGCAGCGCGTTCACCAGCGTGCCGTCGGGCGCCCCGGGGGCCGGATGCACCACCAGCCCGGCCGGCTTGTCGATCACGATCAGCTCGGCGTCCTCGTAGACGATGTCGAGCGGGATCGCCTCGGCCAGCGCCGCCACCGGCCGCGGCGCCGGGCAGCCGCACCACCACCTCGGTCCCGGGCGCCAGTCGCCGCCGCGGGTCGGCGAGCGCGGTGCCGTCCGCCGCCGCCACCGCGCCTTCCAGGATCAGCGCCTGCAGCCGCGAGCGGCTGAGCGCCAGCGCCTCTGGCACCGCCGCGGCCAAGGCCCTATCAAGGCGCTCGCCGGGCGTGGGCCCCAGCGTGACGCGAAGCTCTCGGAGAGGCTCAGGCATGGGCGAGACCCCTGGCAGCGAGGAATTTCCGGAACCGCCGCGCCTGCGTCGGCTCCGCCAGCTGGTGACGGCGCTGATCGCGACGCTGATCGCCGGCTTCATAACAATCGTGGTGCTGCTTGTCATCCGCCTCGCCGCGGTGCCGGCGCCGCTGGCGCTGCCGCCCGAGCTGCACCTGCCCCCGGGCGAGCACGCCCGCGCCGTCACCCTCGGCAGCGACTGGCTGGCGGTGGTGACGGCGGACGCCGCCGGCCACGAGCGCATCCGCGTCTTCGACCGGGCCAGCGGCGCGGCCCGCGGCGTCAGCGACATCGCCCCCGCGCCGTGATTACGGCCGGGCGCGGCCGTGCTATGGTCGGCGCGCGGCCGGGGTGGGTGCGGGAGACCAGCGATGACACCGAGCATCAGCATCGAGGCGCATCCCGCTGGTTTCCTTGGCGTGCCGCCCGGCGCGGTCCACCTGTATCTCGTCTATCGGGGCGATCTCGGCGACGAGTACGTGATCCGCTCCGGGCCGCGGCACCCCGAGCAGCTCTTCGGCGGCGAGATGAAGATCGAGGCCAACGTGCCGATCGCGCACTCCGCCGATGCCCGCGACGGCGATTCCCTCGCCGACCGCCACAGCACGCGTGCTGAGCTTCCCCGACGCCGACCAGGCCTGGGCGATCATGGTGAAATACGCCCGGATGCTCGACGATGTCGACTACGGCTACAACGTGCTCCGGGAGAACTCGAATGCCTTCGTCGGCGCCATGCTCGACGCCGCCGGGGGCACGCCGGCGGACATGCTGCCCGTCGGCATCGACCGCGGCGAGGCCGTGGGCTTCACCAGCTGGCCGAACATCGTCGCCGACGTGCCGCCGCCGCCGAACGGCACCATCTACGGCACGGCGGCCGCCGATACGCTCTTCGGCATCCAGATCGCCGATGTGATCGTGGCCGGGGCCGGCAACGACAGCGTCCGCGCCGGCCGCGGCGACGACGCGGTCTTCGGCGGCGCCGGGGCCGACCGGATCGGCGGCCAGGCCGGCGACGACCGGCTGCACGGCCAGGGCGGCAACGACGCGCTCTGGGGCGCGGCCGGCGACGACTTCCTCTGGGGCGGCGCCGGCCGGGACCGGCTCTACGGCGGCGGCGGTCGGGACCGGCTCTACGGCGGCGGCGGCCCGGACCGGCTCGACGGCGGCGGCGGCAACGACTGGCTGACCGGCGGCCCCGGCCCGGACGTCTTCGAGTTCCGCGACCACGGCGGCTACGACCGGGTGGCTGACTTCACGCCCGGCAGCGACCAGCTGCGCATCAGCTCCGCCGCGGTCGACGACTTCGGCGACCTGGCGCTGTCGCGCACCGGCCCCGGAGGCGAGAACACCCGCATCGGCTTCGACGGCAGCGTGATCGTGCTGCGCCATGTCGACCTCGACCACTTCGGCCCGGACGATGTCCAGATCGTGCCGCCGGACGACCTCATGACCTGATTCGCGAATCATTTCTGATTCGGGTCGAATCACCCCTTGCCAAGCTGCCGCACCCACACGATATTCTGTTGATGGCGCTCCCTCCGGGATTCGTTGACGAGCTGCGCGGCCGCATCTCACTGGCCCAGGTCGTGGGCCGGAAGGTGAGCTGGGATCCGCGCAAGAGCAACGCCGCTCGCGGCGACTGGTGGGCGCCGTGCCCGTTCCATCAGGAAAAGAACGCGTCTTTCCATGTGGATGAGGCGAAGGGCTACTACTATTGTTTCGGCTGCCACGCCAAGGGCGACGCGGTCAGCTTTCTGCGCGAGACCGAAAATCTCGGCTTCATCGAGGCGGTCGAACGCCTCGCCGCCGAGGCCGGCATGGCCATGCCCGAGCGCGATCCGGCCGCCGCCGCCCGCGCCGCCGCGAATCAGGGGCTCTCCGAGGCGCTGGAAGCCGCCGTGCAGTTCTACCGCCTGCAGCTCAATACCGGCCGCGCCGCCGCGGCGCGCGCCTATCTCGACCGCCGCGGCCTCGCTCCCGCCACGCGCGAACGCTTCGAGATCGGCTTCGCGCCGGACAGCCGCACCGCGCTCCTCGAGCACCTGACCGGCAAGGGCTTCGACCGCGACCGGCTGCTCGAGGCCGGCCTCGTCATCCTGCCCCGCGAGGGCGGCAGCCCCTACGACCGCTTCCGCGGCCGCATCACCTTCCCGATCCGCGACGGCCGCGGCCGGGCCATCGCCTTCGGCGCCCGCGCCATCGCCGCCGGGCAGGAGCCGAAGTACCTCAACTCCCCCGACACGCCGCTGTTCGACAAGGGCCGCAGCCTCTACAACGTCGGCCCGGCCCGCGCCGCCGCCCACAAGGCCGGCACGGTGATCGTCACCGAGGGCTACATGGACGTGATCGGGCTGGCCCAGGCCGGGCTCGATCACGCCGTGGCCCCGCTCGGCACCGCCGTCACCGAGGCCCAGCTCGAGATGCTCTGGAAGCTCGCGCCCGAGCCGGTGGTGGCGCTCGACGGCGACCCCGCCGGCCTCGCCGCCGCCCGGCGCCTGATCGACCTCGCGCTGCCGCTGCTCGGCCCCGGCAGGTCGCTGCGCTTCGCGCTGATGCCCCCCGGCCAGGATCCCGACGACGTGGTGCGCGACGGCGGCGCCCGCGCCATGCAGGCGCTGATCGACGCCTCCGCAGCCGATGGTCGAGCTGGTCTGGACCCGCGAGACCGAAGGCGCGGCGCTCGACAGCCCCGAGCGGCGCGCCGCGCTCGACGCCCGCCTGCGCGCCCAGCTCGCCCGCATCGCCGACCCCGGGCTCCGCGCCCACTGGGAGCGCGAGATCCGCAGCCGGCGCGCCGCCCTCTTCGCCCCGCCGCCGCGCCCGGAGCGCGCGTCCCGCGCCCCGGGCCGCGCCCGCGCCGCCGCCGCGCTGCTCGCGCCCGCGCCGGCGACCCGGGTGTCGCTGCTCGGCCGCCCGGCCTCCGGCCAGCCGCCCGAGGCGCGGATCCGCGAGAGCGCCATCCTGATGGGCTGCCTCAATCACCCCGCGGTGGCGCTGGCGGTCGAGGACCGGCTGGAGCGCCTGAGCTTCCGCTGCCGCGATCTCGAAGAGATTCGCGACGCCCTCTTGTCGGCGCTCGCCGGCTGCCTAGATCAGCCGGACCCCGCAGCCGCCGTCGCCGCGGCCGTGAGCCTGCGCCTCGGCCGCAACCCGTTGCCCGATCTCGCCGCGCTCGGCCAGCTGCGCGCCAACCCGCATCTCGGCCCGGCCGCCGATCCCGAGCAGGCCGTCCGCGCCATCGAGGAGGAACTCACCCGCCACGCCGCCCTCGCCGGCATGGCCGCCGAGGTCCGCGACGCCGAGGTCGAGCTCGCCGGCGAGGCCGACGAGGGGCTGACCTGGCGCCTGCGCGCCGCGGCCGAGGCCAGCGAGAGCGCCGTCAGCCGCGCGCTGGCCGCCGGCGGCGAGGCCGAGGCCGAGGCCGAGGCGGCGCTGTCGGCCGGGCTGCAGGCGCTGATCGACCGCGAGATATGGAAGAAACCGCGAAAACGCTGAACCGAATCGTTGCGAATCACTGATTCGTAGGACACAAACCCCGCCATCCCCCGGGCCGCCGCCCGCCCGGGCAGAAATGGAGTCATCCATGGCTGCAAAAGACACCGAGCCCAAGAAACCGGAAGACACCCCCGACGGCAGCGGCCCGATGCTCGACATGAGCCAGGCGGCGGTCAAGAAGATGATCGCCGCCGCCAAGACCCGTGGCTACATCACCTATGACGAACTGAACGAAGTCCTGCCCCCCGAGCAAGTCACCTCTGAACAGATCGAGGACGTGATGGCAATGCTTTCCGAAATGGGCATCAACGTCATCGACAACGACGAGGCCGAGGACGAGGACAGCCGCGAGGAAACCCCGCCGATCGCCGAGGGCGAGAGCGGCTCGCGCGAGCTGACCATGACCTCGGTCGGCGGCGAGGCGCTGGACCGCACCGACGACCCGGTGCGGATGTACCTGCGCGAGATGGGCTCGGTGGAGCTGCTCAGCCGCGAGGGCGAGATCGCCATCGCCAAGCGGATCGAGGCCGGCCGCAACACCATGATCGCCGGCCTCTGCGAGAGCCCGCTGACCTTCCAGGCCATCACCATCTGGCGCGACGAGTTGCTCGACGAGGCGATCATGCTGCGCGACGTGATCGACCTGGAGACCACCTTCTCCGGCCAGATGGAGACCGACGAGGTCGAGAGCGTGCTCTCGGGCCTGAAGACCGCGCCCGAGGCCCCGGTGGCGCCGCCCGCCGCGGCCCCGGCGGCAGCGACGCCGCCGCCGGCGCGCCCCGAGCCCCGGCCCGACCCCGCCCCCCGCGCCGCCGCCGACGACGAGGACGACGCCGCGGACGACGACGAGGAGGACGAGACCCCGCCCGCCCCCGACCCCGACGAGGACGAGGACGAGGACCAGGGCAACCTCTCGCTCGCCGCCATGGAGGCCGCGCTCAAGCCCCAGGTGCTGGAGACGCTGGAGCGGATCGCCAACGACTACGTCGCGCCTCGCCGAGATGCAGGACGACCGCATCTCCGCCACGCTGAACCGCAACGAGTCGCTTCTCCTCCGGCCAGGAGCGCGACTACCAGCGGCTGCGCGGCGAGATCGTCGAGCTGGTCAACTCGATGCACCTGCACAACAACCGCATCGAGGCGCTGGTCGACCAGCTCTACGGCATCAACCGCAAGATCATGACGCTCGACGGCTCGATGGTGAAGCTCGCCGACCAGGCCCGGATCAACCGCCAGGAGTTCGTCGACGAGTACCGCGGCTGCGAGCTCGAGCCCGGCTGGCTCGACCGCGTCGGCGCGCTCCGGACCCGCGGCTGGGACCAGCTGACCTCGCGCTTCCGCGACAAGGCCGAGGAACTGCGCCACGAGATGGCCGAGATCGGCCAGTACGTCGGCGTCGACATCTCCGAGTTCCGCCGCATCGTCAACCAGGTGCAGAAGGGCGAGAAGGAGGCCCGCCAGGCCAAGAAGGAGATGGTCGAGGCCAACCTGCGCCTGGTGATCTCCATCGCCAAGAAATACACCAACCGCGGCCTGCAGTTCCTCGACCTGATCCAGGAGGGCAACATCGGCCTGATGAAGGCGGTCGACAAGTTCGAGTACCGCCGCGGCTACAAGTTCTCCACCTACGCCACCTGGTGGATCCGCCAGGCGATCACCCGCTCGATCGCCGACCAGGCCCGCACCATCCGCATCCCGGTGCACATGATCGAGACCATCAACAAGCTGGTCCGCACCGGCCGCCAGATGCTGCACGAGATCGGCCGCGAGCCGACGCCCGAGGAGCTGGCCGAGAAGCTGCAGATGCCGCTCGAGAAGGTCCGCAAGGTGATGAAGATCGCCAAGGAGCCGATCTGCCTGGAGACCCCGATCGGCGACGAGGAGGATAGCCAGCTCGGCGACTTCATCGAGGACAAGAACGCCATCCTGCCGCTGGAGATGCGCCATCCAGCTCAACCTGAAGGAAACCACGACCCGCGTCCTCGCCTCCCTCACCCCCCGCGAGGAGCGCGTGCTGCGCATGCGCTTCGGCATCGGCATGAACACCGACCACACGCTGGAGGAGGTCGGCCAGCAGTTCTCGTCACCCGCGAGCGCATCCGCCAGATCGAGGCGAAGGCGCTGCGGAAGCTCAAGCACCCGAGCC